>NZ_OZ034763.1:0-1348666 GCF_964028265.1 Wolbachia endosymbiont (group A) of Gastracanthus pulcherrimus
TGGAAAGCAGCAAAACAACAATAGCGAGAATTATTAAGAGAAATGAGCCAGGTGGAAGAGTGCCTATCTGGCTAATGCGTCAGGCTGGCAGGTCTCTTCCTGAGTACCGCAAAGCAGTAGAAAATATGAATAATTTTATGGAGATATGCTACAACACAGATTTAGTGACAGAATTGACGTTACAGCCGGTGACAAGATTTGACATGGATGCGGCGATAATTTTTTCAGACATTTTAATAATAGCTGATGTTTTGGGTTGTAACGTGAATTTCGTACGCGGTGTAGGTCCAATAATAAAACCCGTGGAAAGTCCTAAGGAATTGAAGGGTCCACAAGAAATTGAAACTAAAACCTTACCAATTCTAAACGCTATAAAAAAAGTCAGAAGCCAATTACCAAAAGAAAAATCTCTCATAGGATTTGCTGGTGGACCATGGACAGTAGCCTCATACATCATAGAAGGTGGGAGCAGCAAAACTTTTTCCAAAGTATTAAATTTTTATCCTTCGTGTTTGAAGGAAATAATTGAACGAATAACGGAAGTGACGATTATTTATCTAATTAAACAGATAGAATTTGGAGCAGATGTTATTCAGCTATTTGACAGTAATGCTGGTGCGTTATCGGAACCATTGTTTAAAGAATATGTTATCGAACCAACAAAGAGAATTATCTTGGCAATAAAGGATAGATTTTCTGATTTTCCAATAATAGGTTTTCCAAGGTCTGCTGGAAATCTTTATAAAGATTACTGCGAACAAACAGGTGTATCTGCAGTAAGTATAGATTATAATGTTCCAATAAAATGGGCGAAAGCGAATCTAAACATCCCTCTACAAGGAAACCTTGATCCTAATCTTTTAGCCTATAATAAAACGGAAGCAATCAAAGAAGCAAAACGTATAATAGATTGCTTTAGAGATTTACCCTTCATATTTAATCTTGGACATGGAGTACTCCCTGATACTCCAGTTGAAAATATTGCTGCGTTGGTAAACCTGGTAAAAAGCTACTAATACAATACACAAAATTCCTAGCTTTTTTGTTGTACGGGGTTTATCATTTAAATTTAGCTTCAGTAAAATATGTCAGACCTTGCAAAAAGAATGTTCCTAATAAAACCATCACCTACGATTGCTGTAACTGATAAGGCAAATAAGTTGAAAAATGAAGGAAAAAAGATCTGTGTTTTAGCTGCAGGAGAACCGGATTTTGATACTCCAGATCATATAAAAAAAGCAGCTATTCAAGCAATAAGTGAAGGTAAGACTAAATATACTGCTGTTGATGGAACGCGTGAGCTGAAAGAAGCAATAATTAATAAGTTAAGAAAGGATAATAAACTCGAGTACACGCTTAACCAAATCTGTGTTGGTACAGGTGCTAAGCAGGTGTTATTCAATTTGTTCATGGCAACAATTAACTCTGGAGATGAAGTTATTATTCCAGCTCCTTATTGGGTTTCATATGTTGATATGGTAAGTCTTTTTGGCGGCTTGCCAGTTGTAGTAGAATGCAAACAAAATTTTAAACTGACAGCGGAATTATTGAAAAGCAGGATAACTAAAAAAACTAAATGGTTAATTCTTAACTCACCGAACAACCCTGCAGGAGCTGTGTACACATGTGATGAATTGAAAGACATAGCACAAATATTGCTTGAATATCCACATATGAATGTCGTTACAGATGATATTTATGAGCATATAATATACGACGAAAAGTTTTTTACTATCGCTCAGGTTGAGCCGAAGCTTTATGATAGAGTTTTTGTAGTCAATGGAGTATCAAAAGCCTATGCAATGACAGGCTGGAGAATAGGGTATATTGCAGGTAGAAGTGATGTGGTAAAAGCTATCTCTACGCTGCAGTCTCAAAGCACTTCTAATCCAAATTCGATAGCACAAGCAGCAGCAGCAGCAGCATTAAACGGTGATCATAGTTTTTTGAAAGAAAGAACAACGATTTTTAAGAGTCGTAGAGATTTTATGGTGAAAGAGCTAAATTCTGTCCCGGGATTATCAGCGTCTGTTCCACAAGGTGCGTTTTATTTATTTGTCTCATGTGAAGGATTGCTCAGTAAAAGCACAAAAAGTGGTAAGATAATAAATAATGATTTAGATTTTACTGAATACTTACTGGGAGATCATTTGGTTGCTGTGGTTCCAGGAATTGCATTTGGTCTAGAAAATTTTATCAGAATTTCTTATGCAACCTCTCAGGAACAATTAGAAATTGGATGTGATAGTATTACTAAAGCGTGCCAGGAGTTAAAATGAAATAGACTATCCATAAGTTGTATATTTTGCCATACTTCGCCAAGGTTATTTTGAATGTTCTAACTTGTGTTTTTCTATGGAAGGCATTTTTATTGATTGAGCAAGTGTCTTTCTAATATTGAATTCCTCATTTTTTTCATTTTGTTGCAGTAAGTTAATGTTATTTATTTTATTTACTAAATCTTTCCCCTTTTCCAGAGTCTTTAAATCACTTTCGTTAATGTGATGTTCATTGTAAAATTCTGCAACAATTTCTTTTCTTTTCGGATAAGTATTTAAAAATTCCGACACCTGATGTTTAGCAACAGCTTGAATAAATTTCTTATTAAATCTTGAATCGTTATATAGATCTTCTAAATTTTCATCGTAGTGTTTTGCTTCATTTACAGCAAGCTTTATTATCTCTTCTATACCACTTAGAAGTTTCCTATACAATTTGTCGTATCTATTGCCTAGCACGTGTGTAGCGAATGTTTGTTCAATGTATTTTGTTATGTAATTTTGCAGCGTATTATCTATCGTGCTTATATTCATCAGCCTGCTTTAATATTATATTAACTATTTTACACATAAAAAGGTTAATATTGAATTAATAGAATACTTCTGAAGTCAAATTTTACTGAAAATTATGGTATTTAAGATATAATTGTCAGCATGAAATAAAAACATAAATAAAATGGATCTTGTAACAAAAGTGAAGCTCAAGATAAAGATGAATAAGGGTAAAATCATAAATATACTTATCATTTGTGGTGTAATTTTTTTCATATACCTTATTCATGAGCCAGTTGTAGATATGGTAGAAAAAATTATAAGTAAAATAAAAGGTCTCTTTTAAAAATAGAAAAAGTGAACTTTTTCCATCATCCAAACTTGAACCTGGAAAATTTAGTTAATGCATAAACTACTTATGTTGGCTATGAGTTCAACTGTATAAAATTCCGGTAAATTAAAATAAGTATTCATAAAAATATTGTTTTCTATAAACAGAGTATCTATAACGCTAGCTTTGGGGTAAAGTATTGCAGAGGAATTTTTAATCTGGTTGTTGGCGTCACTGTTTTATGCATACCAATATATATTACGCGTAATTCCAAATATTATAATTCCTGAATTGGTAGTAAGGTTTAATATAGGAACAACAGAAATAGGACAATTTTGTGGACTGTATTATGTAGGTTATGTGTTAGCACATATTCCTGTAGGTATTCTTTTAGATAGATTTGGTTCTAAAGTTGTTATACCGATTTGTATTGCATTAACATCTTTAGGTGCTTTACCTTTAGTCAGTTCTAATGATTGGAGTTATTCTATTATTGGAAGAATAATTACTGGTATTGGATCCTCTGCTTCAGTACTTGGACTCTTTAAAATAATAAGAATCTATTACCATAGAGAAAAATTTGCCATGATGTTCAGCATATCGGTTATTATTGGCATTTCAGGTGGTGTATTTGCCACCAAACCATTACATGTCTTACTTGATAAGTTTGGGTGGGATTATTTATTTACTGTGTGTATAATGCTTGGATTATTGCTTGCTTTAACTACCTTTATATCTATACCTAAAGTTGGCACCTCAGACGAAGAATTAAATATTAAAATTTTAAGCAAAGTTATATTTAATAAAGATATTTTATTGATAGGTTTGTTTGGCGGTTTTATGGTTGGACCATTAGAAGGCTTTGCAGATGCGTGGTCTGCAACATTCTTGCATGAGATGTACGCTATAGATAGACACATTGCATATAGCATTTCAAAATGGATACTAATAGGCTTTGGCTTTGGGCATTTATTACTTCCTTACATATTAGCAAAAAATCCAACCAAGCACTATGAAATAATAATTTCTTGTGCTATGGCCATGATAATTGTGTTCTTATTACTTTTTATATGCAATATTAGTGAACTCCTGGCATGTATATTACTATTCATTATTGGTCTTGCTTCTGCATACCAAATTGTTTTTACTGCTAAAGTTGTAAGTTGTGTAAAAAACGAAGCAGTAGCAAGTGCAGGATCTGTAGGTAATTCCATAGTTATGAGTTTTGGTTATTTTTTTCACGTCATTATTGCAAATATAATGAATTTTTATTGGAACGGTGAAATTATCGATGGAAAGCCATTTTATGGAACTGATGTAATGGTTAAGTCTATGTTAATAATACCTATATGCCTACTAATAGGAATGATAGGCTTTTGGTTACTTAAAGTTATAAGCTGTAAAAAGAGCTAAGCAGATTTAGATGATTAATATAGTATTGTTTTTTATAACTAAAGTATCTATAATCCTAAATTTTAGCTGAGATTCATGTTGCAGAGGAATTTTTTAATCTGGTTGTTGACGTCACTGTTTTATGCATACCAATATATATTACGCGTAATTCCAAACATAATTGCGCCTGAATTAATAACAAAATTTAACATAAGTATTGCAGATGTTGGCCAGTTTGGTGGGTTATACTATGTAGGCTATACGCTAGCTCATATACCTATTGGTCTTTTCCTTGATAGATTTGGACCAAAGTTTGTTTTACCTGCTTGTACCGTTTTGACATTTACCGGAACACTACCGCTTATATGCTTTGATGAGTGGAGTTATTCAATAATTGGAAGAATAATTGTGGGAATTGGGTCATCCGCTTCGGCAATTGGAATCTTTAAAGTTGCAAGCATGTATTTTGCGCAAGAAAAATCAGCAAGAATGGCCAGCTTATCTATAATTATAGGAATTTTGGGAGGGATATGTGGCGGGTTACCTTTAGACTTCTTACTCGATAAATTTGGCTGGAATTATGTTATCTATACATTCTCAGCATTTGGGTGTTTACTTGCTCTGTTGCTGTTCTTAGTAACGCCTGAAAGCAATGCTCAACAGGAAAAAGTTAGCATTAGAGACTTAAAAAACATACTTTTCAACAAGCATATTATTCTAATTAGCTTTTTTGGTGGACTCATGGTCGGTCCAATGCAAGGTTTTGCCGATGGTTGGGTGAAAGCATTCTTTTTTGAAGTATATAAAATGAATGAAGACTTGGCATCTTCTCTCTCTTCCGTAATATTGATAGGAATGTTAACAGGATCATTCTCTTTGGCTTATTTATTGGAAAAATATAAAAATAAGCATTATGAAGTAATAATTGCATGCTCATTTGCAATGATCGCTAGTTTTCTTTTGCTTTTTACTCAGATTGGTGGCTTGTATGTTGTATTACCTACGCTTTTTATTATTGGCTTCACATCTGGATATCAGGTGGTTACCATTTACAAAGCGATAAGTTATGTAAATAATAACTTAGTAGGCCTGGCTACAGCTGTGTCAAACATGATAGTTATGGTTTTTGGCTATTTTTTTCACACTGGGATCGCAAAAATAATAGATTTGTGTTGGGATAGGACAGTGATACAAGGAAATCCTGTGTATAGTGCTGAATTGCTGATAAAAGCAACATCTATTATTCCTGTATGTTTGCTGATAGCTGTTTTTGGGCTCTTATGGTTAAAAAAGCAGGATAAGCAGTCTTAAAATTGCTTGTGCATCTTAAAATTAAAGCGAGGTTTGATCTATGATGAGTGTTTTAAAAAAAATCTGTGGCTCTAAAAATAGTTTAAAGTCTTTTGATAACGAGGTTTATCAGTCTATAGAAAAAGAATTACAACGCCAAAAATCACAATTGCAATTAATTGCATCAGAAAATTTTGCAAGCAAAGCGGTAATGGAGGCACAAGGCTCTTTTCTGACTAATAAATACGCAGAAGGTTATCCAGGTAAAAGGTATTACTGTGGTTGTGAGCATGTGGACAAAATTGAAAGTCTGGCTATAGAGAGACTTTGTAAGTTGTTTGGTGTAGAATTTGCAAACGTTCAACCTCACTCTGGTTCTCAGGCGAATCAAGCAGTGTTTGCTTCACTACTTGCTCCAGGTGATACGATACTTGGATTGTCACTGAATTGCGGTGGGCATCTAACTCATGGTGCGGCACCAAGCCTTTCTGGTAAATGGTTTAAGTCAATTCAATATACAGTGAATAAAGACACTTACTTGCTGGATATGGATGAGATAGAAAAGCTGGCGCTGGAGCATAAACCGAAATTGATCATAGCTGGTGCTTCTGCTTATCCGAGAAAAATGGACTTCAAACGCTTTCGCGAAATTGTAGATAAAGTTGGTGCTTATTTGCTTGCAGACATTGCTCACTATGCAGGGCTTATTGCAGCGGGCGAATATCCATCCCCTGCTGAATATGCACATGTTATGACTTCCACAACTCACAAAACTTTGCGTGGTCCTCGTGGTGGAATAGTGATGACCAATGATGAAGCATTACACAAAAAAATTCAATCTGCAGTTTTTCCAGGATTGCAGGGCGGGCCACTTATGCATGTGATAGCTGCAAAAGCTGTTGCATTTAAAGAAGCATTAGCACCAGAGTTTAAGACTTATAGCAAGAAAGTCGTGGAAAATGCGAAAGTGCTGGCTCAAGAATTGCAAAAGCATGGACTTGACATTATAACCGGTGGCACTGACTCTCATATAGTGCTAGTTGACTTAAGATCGCAGAAATTAACTGGAAAAGACGTTGTAGATAGCCTTGAGAGAGCCGGTATTACCTGTAATAAAAACTCTGTACCATTTGATACAGCAAAGCCGACCATCACTTCAGGGCTCCGTTTTGGCACTGCTGCTGAGACAACACGCGGACTTGAGGCAGAAAATTTTAAAGGAATAGCCGGCCTAATAAATGAAGTGGTTCAGGGATTAATCAGCGGAAATAGCCCTGATATTGAAAGAACGGTAAAAACTAAAGTTGAAAAGATTTGTAGTAATTTTCCTATTTATTAATTTATGTGGCGTTATTCAAGTAGCCCGCAGAAACAAAAAACTTACTTGACACCCTTCGCCAGCCCCCTTATCATGAAACTGAAGCTATTGTATTTGCTTTCGCCAATCTGCAGATTAAAAGGTAAGGATTACTTAATGTATCGGCGTCTTATGTTCAATTTTTTGCAGTATATAGATACTGTATGTCTTTACAAAACTTCATCTACATCTAGGTTTTTATCTAAATAAGCTGAACGCGCTTATAAAGCGTTACAAGACATCAAAAAATGCCAATACTCGACAGAGATAGTAAAAGACTAGCTAACTCGGGGATTCTTTGTCTTTTTTTCTGCTTAGTAAATTTCTTAAACATTTGCAGCGTAAGTTAGTTGCAATTAAAAGCAGCTGAATTTCGCTTGTCAAGCGTTTAAAACATAAAAAACGCCAATATTTTAAAGCGGATAATAACCCCAGGGCTTCTTTTGCCTTTTTTTTCGTTTGGTAAATTTCTTAATGTTTGTAGCTAGCATGAACAAACATTTGAGAGTAACTTCTGCTGGTAGGGTGTCATCCCAGTGCTTGACACTGCTCTCCTTTGTCATCCCAGTGCTTGACACTGCTCTCCTTTGTCATCCCAGTGCCCAGACACTGGGATCCAGGAATTTTATTAAGTTGGTAAGCATAAAAGTAGCCGTTTTATGTTAAAATACAACATTTTAATGATTATGAAAAGGCTGGATTCCAGCGTCACGCGCTGGAATGACATTGTAGGGTGTTATCCGAGTCCTTTTTCCGTCATCCGAGGACCGTATGACGTCATCCAAGTAGCGTGACTACTTGGATCTAAGCTGTATTACCAAGTCCAATTAAGTGCAGCATCATCACTTGTTGGAGGCTCAAAATACGGTTGTGAAATTTCCTCTTGCACAGCTCTTTTAAATTCCGGACTTTCTATGCTTATCTTTGTTACATGCTCTTGTAAGGCTTTCTCAGCAGCTATTTCAGCAGCTGTTGGACTTTTACCATCTGCTCCTGGATCCCCTTTCTCTCCTTGTGGGCCTTGAGCTCCATCTTTACCATCTGCTCCTTTAGGACCAGTATCCCCTTTATCTCCTTTTAGCCCGGTGTCTCCTTTCTCTCCTTGTGGGCCTTGAGCTCCATCTTTACCATCTGCTCCTTTAGGACCAGTATCCCCTTTCTCTCCTTGTGGGCCTTGAGCTCCATCTTTACCATCTGCTCCTTTAGGACCAGTATCCCCTTTATCTCCTTTTAGCCCGGTGTCTCCTTTCTCTCCTTGTGGGCCTTGAGCTCCATTTGCTCCTTTTAGCCCTTTACCTACTAAGAACTCCTTTACTGTTTGGTTATTTTGACCATCATACTTTGCTTTATCTGGGCTATCAAGAAAGTTTCCTAATGTATCTACTAGAACTGATTCATTATTATCTTTTGTACTAAGTAAACTTCCCAGAGCTGTTGATAGACCAGTTATTTTGTGCTCTGTTATTTGACCACCATTTGGTGTATATCTCACTTTAAGATCATTTGTGGTTATATCCAAAGTATATTCATTACCCGTATTATCTGCCAAAGTTACAAGTTTGACTTCTGACAGAGTTGCTGCTGCTGTTCCTGCAGCACTTTCAAATTTTAAACTAGCTGGCATATCACACTCCACTAATTACAAAAACCATAGCATGCATGAAAATAGTATAATTTTCGTTAATGCTAGATTTTACATAAGATTTCCTTGAAACTTGTTGTTTCAGAATTCTTCTCTTGTCATTCAAGTGTGTAGCAGATGATGTCATTCCAGTCTGGAATCCAGCCTTTATTATGCAGCCACTTATTTAAAGTTAAGTTTTCTGGATCCCAGTGGGCTTTGTTGCATCGCTACTTATGAAAGGCTAACTATAGTTAGGATTATAAGCAACCTATTGAAAATCTTGTTTTTTTGCAATCAATCTGATCAAATTTAAGAATAGTAATTTGTTATTTATATTAATAAATTTAATTCTATTGAAAATAGCTAAAGCATTGAAATTCTTGAATTTTAGCCAGATTAGTGAGTGGTAGTGAAATTTCTTTTACTCAAATTTAGGTATTCACTGACCGTTCTTGTTATAAATACCAGAATAATAAGCTACTGATATTCGCTATCTTTTTTATCTTTAATCCATCATAGCTAGCGATGCAACAAAGCCATCCCAGTGTCTGGGCACTGGGATGACACCGAAGGGGCTACTCGGATGACAAACCCTGTCATTCCAGGGCGTGACGCTGGTTTCCATCCAAGACGGCAGTGCTTGACACTGGAATGACAAGAAGAGGGCACTGCCCTCCTTGTATGTATTAGATATAGGCCGAGTTGTGGTCGTGATAAATGTGATCGCTTGCGCAATCGAACATTTTCACAAAACCATTCTCTAGATAAAGATTATATTCGTGATGTTGATCTGATAATACAATATTATCTTGCTCCCCTGAATTGAAATGACTTGAATCTGACAGCAATTCGTAATTTGGATTATCTATTTTACTAATGCTGTTTATTACTTTGCCATTACCACTTGATATAGCTAAACTATAACTATCACCATCCTTCATTATCTTGATGGACACCTTATCTTCAGGTAACACTATAAGCTTCTTTGTGCCACTATCGTGGATTACGAATTTGCCTTTTTCAAAATAGTATTTGTCTTCCGGCAAAGCACCAACCTTATAATCTGATGTGTGCAGTTTGTTCCAAAAATCTAACACAGATTGCTTTTCTGCTCCTTCCGCTCTATCATACAAGGCTTTCACATCATTATAATTTATCGTTACATTTGCCTTATGCTTCCCTTCTGAGTCCTGCTCGTAGCTCTTTTCTATTTTGAGAATTGTGTCTTTTAATACTACCTGTTCTTGCTCTTTCTCCTCCACTGAAGCTGACCTTTTTGCCCTTGTTGGAATTTGTGGCTGATCAGACTGCATTTCACTATTGTCGTTTGATGCAGTTTTCTCTTCAGCAGCTTGTGCAACAACATTAGTAGTACTATGAACTTCTGTCTTAGTTTCACTTACTTGCCCTTTTGGACTTTCGGTTTGTTTCTCTTTTGTAAATATTCTCTGATAGTCCGTGTAGCCTCTATTAGTATCACCGATATCGCCACTGCCTTGATCAAAAGTTATTTTTTTACTTCCATTTCCCATATCTTCAATTTCAACTTGAGGAGAAACAGATGCTAGGAAATCGTTATAACTGTAGTTGTAGTCAGCAGAAAAGAATATTTTCCCTTTGAAGTTATGGAAGTTATTAGATAACATACCAATTTCTTCGTCGCCATCAAACAATTTTACTTTAGTGAAATATGTTTGATCTTTTATTCTAACTATTTCACCGCTAGAGTTTTTTTGTATGTGGTAATCATTTGGGTCGTGCTTTATAGCAAAAAGTTTGCCAGAGCCATATTTCTCTAAGTTTATAAGGCCCACATTTACATGTTTATGGGAATAATCTCTCTTTTCATATTCATGTGCAAATATTGGATCTATGTATCTATATTCGTCTGATATATTTGGCATACCTACTGGATGTTCATTCCCATCTTTCGTCACCGGAACAAGCTTATATGCTCCATCTTTTTCCACTAATTTTAGGTGAGTAATACTTTGTGGTAGTTGAAACCTTACATTTGCTCCATGGTCATGAATAAATAGATCACCTTTCTCAGTAATATAAAAGCCCATATTTTTGAACTCATGTAAGCGCTCGTCTCCTTGCTTTACAACCGCTTCGTGTACATCATCGTCTGTTCTATCTGTTCCCTTATTATCCAATAATTTTCCTTTTTCCACGATTACTCCATTTGCCTTTTGCTCATTAGAATATTGAGCATGTTCTGAATCCTGATGATTCAAAATTTTGGTACCCCTAAGGAGCAGAGAATCTAAATCTTTTTGGATGTGTCCAGTGCTAGGATGCAACAATTCATTTTCATGTAAATGCGCCTCATCAAAGTATTCATCGCGTTCAACTGTTCTGCCATCTATTAGGGAAGCTTTATAATGACCATTTTCTTTTGTAACTGCCATGTAAGCACCGCCTTCGTATGAAACATTTAAGTTGTGTAATATATCCTCAAAAACGAAAGTTTCTTTAGTTTGGCCTTCAACTTGCTTAAAAAATCCTGATTCGCTCAATAATTCTCCAAGCTTTGTATTTCCGTCATATATAGACAGTGCACCCATATCTCCTTGACCATGAGCTTGCATAGAAAAAATCTTACCTTCTTGTAGATCAATATGAGTACCTCTGATTAAGTTTGGATCGATATTGACCAGCCCATCTAATATTTTTGCTGCTTGGGAATTATTTTCAATCTTATCAACAGCTTTGTTTTTTAGTTGATCAAACTTTAAAAATGCTGGTCTGTATTTTGTATTTTCCTCATTACGTAACTCTTCAATAGTAATCTCTCCTTTATGATATTTTTGATACATTTCACCACGTTCTTTATTCAAATTATCAAATTCATCTACCTGATTCTTAATTTCTGTATCATATTTTGATAATATCCTTAAAGCCTGATTTTTATACTCTTGACTGTTTCGATATTCATTACCTTGTTGGTCAGAGTAAGTTAGTTTATCCTGTCCATCGGAAGTTTTTACTACCTTGAGGAAATGATATTCCTTTGATATATCAAGTGTATCATTTGTTGCCCTATTTATAGCACGAGCAACATCATAAAATGCAACGTGTTCTACAGGAGAAAAACTTCCAACGTTTTCTCCATCCATTTTTTCTATATTTGCTTTATAGTAGGATACGTTTTTAATTTCTCCACCCACTATTTCTTGACCAATTGCTATGAAATCTCCTTTTGTAACTTGCAAAGCGTTGAGATGTTCCATTGCAGTTTCTGTATCATTCTCAGCAAGCCAACTTTTGAAGTCAGTATCGTGTCCTTTTATGTCTTTCAAGAAACTTTTTGACTCATCTGAGTTACCTTGACGTAAAGCATCTAGGTAGTCTCTTAATAAACTAGGATCTTTTTCCTGTAAGTACATTATCAACGCATGACCTGTTTTATAAACCAAGCTATTTGCTTCGCTGTCCTTTGAGTATTCTAAACTTAAAATTTTATCTAAATCCAAATTTGCAGCTTCAGTTTTGTCGATACTTGATCCTTGAGAATTGAATTTATGATCTGAATGATGCTCAAAGTAGTCTGCAATTCCTTCCATTAATACTGTAGGTAAAGATTTGCCTCCTGTAGCCAAGTAAGTTAAACCATGTGCAAATTCATGCTGAAGGTTATGAACGCCACCTTGCTGGTAGACGTACATTTCAGCAAAAACGTCAGCTTTCCCTTTGTAGTAACATTTACCACCTTCGTCTCCAAGGTAAGAACCGAAACGCTCGCTTCCGCCAAGGTGAGTGTAATCATCCTTGTCATCAAACATGTAAATTTTAAATGTTTGTTCTGAACTGCCGCGTTCTAACTCGAATGCGTTTTTAAAATTAGTAGCTGTTTCTCTTATCTCACTTTCAATGTTAGCAACTTTACTTGCTCTTAAATTGTGAGAATAAACCTCTACTTTAATATTTAAATCTTCAACTTCTATAACATGTGGCGAATTAAACCCTTTGCCGTTATTGTTGAAATATTCTGCTTTAGTTATATTTTTATTTACTTGTTGACTAATTGTCATAATTTTAACCTCTAATTTGCTGATTTTTCAATATCAAGCATAAAGTAATTTCCCTAAAAAAAACGTAAATCCCTGTATTAATATAATTTATATCTTAATAAATAAAGTATAGATAGTTAACTTAATATGTAAAATTTAGAATATGGCTGAAATTCTATACAGCTATATTCCGGAATCACATTGGACAAGGACAAAAGCAAAGTGGTTTATTGACTTTCATTCCACCAAAGCACTATACTAAAACCACGATGGGTAATTAGCTCAGTTGGTAGAGCACTTGCTTGACGTGCAAGCGGTCGCTGGTTCGAACCCAGTGTTACCCACGTTTTTGTTTATGAAAAGATTTTATATGACAGCAGTGCATAACGGTAAACACTCAGCAGCGCAGTCCAAGCGCTTAATCTATTCCATAATAATAGTTGCGATAACAATGTTTATGGAAATAGTAGGTGGAATAATTTCACATTCGCTTGCTCTATTATCAGATGCAGGGCATATGCTCACTGACCTCTTTGCCTTGGTTTTAAGCTGGTTAGCACATAGGTTTTCAGCTAAGAAATCCGATTTGCAGAGATCATACGGATATCATCGGTTGCAGATAATTGCAGCATTTGTTAATGGTTTAACTCTATTCCTCATTGCAGTAATCATTATAATTGAGTCAATAAAGAGGTTTATTTTTCCAGTCAATGTTGAGTGGAAAGTAATGTTAGTAATTGCTACACTTGGCCTGATCTCTAATATCATAGTCTTTTTTATATTGCATAGTAAATGCGAGAGCAATATAAACATAAAAAGTGCTGTACTACACGTTATAGGAGATATTTTAGGTTCTGTAGCTGCTATACTTGCATCCATAATTATCATGTTTACTGGATGGCAAATGGTGGATCCGATTTTATCGGTATTTGTCAGTGTAATCATTTTGAATAGTGGCTACAAAATTCTAAAGAATTCTTGCCACATACTTCTTGAAGGTACACCTGAAGGGATATCTACTGAGGAAATAAAAAGTAAGATCACATCAGAATTACCTGAAGTGATAGATGTGCACCACATACATGCATGGTCACTGTCTGATAATTATTTTATAATTACCATGCATGCCAAAGTAAAGCAAGATGCACAACACACTGATATTTTGTATGAGATAAAAAAAATACTACTAAATAGGTTCGAGATAGCACACTCTACAGTCGAGATCGAATACGATGAGTGTGCGGATAATAAAATACTTAAACATTGACGTTTTAAATTATTATGCTATTACTAGAGTGCAATGATGTCAAAGGTAGGCTATGATAGGCATTTCTCAAATACAATTTCCTTCAAAGGAATCTAGCAAGCTAAAGTTTGTTAGTTATTTTGCAACTTTTGTTTCTTTAAGCATTATCACTAATCCCGTTAATGTTCTTTTTTCTCTTGGTACTATATTCTTCAGGTCTGAAATTAAAACTCTTTATATCTACAAAGAAATAAAAACGGCAAAACAGCAAAAAATGAGCAAAAGGGAATATTGGGAAATATTTTTTAAGAACAATACAATCAAGGTAGCAGCCTTCCTCTTGTTTTCTGCTTTCATAACATATCTAACTTTCACTACCACTTTCTTGCTTATTTCGTTACTGGGAACTATACCACTTACAATGCTATTAATTTTATTGCAGAGTGAACTAAGGCCAAAAGATTTTAACCCATTTACGCTGCTTAAAGCTTCTATAAATTTCTTTTTGGAAGGTATAAAAGAGAATTTACGTGGTATGGTTAATAGTTTTGATGTCAAGCTTGAACATTTACTGCCCCATCAATTAAATGATGATATCATTAAAAATATTGATAAATTAAAAGATAAGTATGGTGAAGAAGTATCCAAAGACGTTATTAATGATAGGGAATTCAAGCAATTTATTGAATATATAAATGATTTATATGAACTTAATTATCGTCAATTTAGTGATGAAGATAAAGGAAGAGTAATTGCATTTTTAAATGACTTTTGCAAAGATGATCAAAAGCATAGCTCCGGCTTTACAGGTGGACGGATTTTACTTTTAGTTCTGAAAGCCTGAAATGATGGAGACAGAGAAGCTGTAAAAAATAAAAAAGACGCGTTAATTACAAATTTGCTTGATAGCCAAACTTTCTCTAGAAAAGAGCGAATTCCTAACACTTGCTTCACCGGTATTATCTATAGAATGTTAAGCACGCTAGAGGGTATTCATCCTGATCCAGAAATTAGATTTACTCCTCCAAGGCAAATATTACTTTCAGAAGCACAAAATGAAGCACGTAAGTTCATGTTAGACAGGTTAAAAAACAAGAAAAACAATAAAGAAATTTTTAAGGCTTGGTATGACGTTCAAAATGGTTATGAAGACGATGAAAGTCAAAAAATAGTTGATGATTTTATTTCAGAAGTAAGTATTCCTTTAATGAGAAAATTATTGAGTATTACTTCTCAATATAGTGAACAAATTGTGCTGACGTTAATGAAAAATATTAGCTCTATAAAGTTAAATAAATTACAATGTTGTGAGCTGGTTCAGCACATGAGAAATAAACTGCAGGAGCATGGTTTAGGTGACCAAGAAAGTTTACTCGAAAACATCGGAAAAAAAGTATTCTTAGAGCTATTAAATCGAGATCTACTCGAGACAGATTTTTCTCTCAAGGATTCATCTTTGGATGGAGCTAAAAGAATAGCTAACAAAATAATAATAGGAGAAGTTGAGAAATTTAGGTCAGAAGCTGCTGAAAAGGCTAGGGAAGTTAACTCTATAGAAGTTCAAGTGGATGTTACATTGCGGGGTCTGTCAACCTTGCCGCGAGAAAAGAAGTGTTGCATTGCATATAGCAGACTAAGTGGCCAGTATGAAGGTGATGAGAGAGAGATAATGGAGAACATCTTACTAAAAAAATTAGAGATAACGAAAAAAGAAATGAATAAGATGCTAGAAGAGAATGATATACGTAAACTAAAATTAGCACTTGATGATGCATGTAAGAAAAGTGGAAAAAACATGGAAGAAATGATAAAAGAAGTAGAAGAAGTAGTCTCAAGTCGTTTCTCGCATGAAGTATCTGTTAGTAATATAGCAACAGAGTCAGCACACTTATAAAAATTTATTTTCCTTACCTTGCAGAAGATTCACAATATTTCTGTGGTGTTTTAGGAAGACCAGTGCTCCTATAATTAGTAATGTTAAGAACAAATTCCTCTGAAAAAAAAAGGACCATGCTACAGCCGTTGAAGTAGCACTGAGTGAAGCAAGGGAAGAGTATTTAAAGGCAAGAAAGACTATTATCCAAATTATTACGAATACTGAAGTAATATCAATGTTAAATGCTATCAGTATCCCTAGAGTGGTTGCAACGCCCTTTCCTCCACTGAATTTTAGCCAAATAGGAAACATGTGTCCTAAAACTGCTAAAATTGCAGATACATATATATAAAAATCGTTATTATCACAAAATTGTTGTGCTATATAAACGGCAATAAATCCCTTAAAGGAATCCAGAAATAATGCCAAAGCAGCAAGAAATTTATTTCCCCTCCTTGCAACGTTTGTAGCACCAATGTTTCCTGAACCTACTTCTCTTAAGTTTATCCCTTTTATTCTTGTAATAATTAAGCTAAACGGTATTGAACCGAGTATGTAGGATAGTGTAAGGACTATAACTAACACAGGTAAAATTTACTGATTAATAATCGCAAAATTTCGTCATCCCGCTGCTTGTTAGCGGGATCTATGCTGAGATACCGCGAATAAATCGCGGTATGACGTAGGGAAATCTTACTTATTATAGCTATACCTCTCCGCATATGCCAAAATTTAATTGATTTTATTATTCCTCAGCCTTTTTAGGTAGCACTGAACTTCCTCGTTAATCTGATTACTAAACAGTATAAGCGCTGTCATGTTGATAAGAGCTAAACAAGAGAATAAAGTTCCGCCAATATTAGCAATAGCCATTATGTCTTTAGAAAGGCCAGAGAAAAACGCCACAATTATTACCGCTATGCGATATATCACTATACTTTTTGCACCAAACAAATATAACCACCCCATTTCACAACAATATACAAATGAAATTACCGAAGAAAATGCAAACAAAGGTGCAGCTATGGTTAAAAGTATAGGAAACCATGGAGAAACTGTCTCAAATGCCTTTTGAGTAATTAATATCCCTTCACCAACACTAGTCTGGTATGCACCTGTTATTACTATTGTTATTCCTGTTAAACAGCAAATTAACATTGTGTCAAAGCATGGTTCTATCATAGCAACAAGCCCAGTTCTTACTGGTTCTTCATCTTTAGTTGTTGCATGAGTAATTGAAGCAGAACCAACACCCGCTTCGCTGGCAAAGATTGCCCTTTGAATTCCAGCAACAAATGCTCCTACCATCCCTCCACCAACAGCATTGAAATCTATCATAGTGGAAAATAATATTTTTAACGTATAACCAAGGTTATGAATATTAAATGCAATAATAATAATACAACTAAAGATATATATAAGTGACATAATAGGCACTAGTGCAGAAGATACTCTAGCTATCCTTTTAATTCCGCCAATAATCACTAGAGCAAGCAGCGCAGAGATTATGGAAGAAAGAAACCAAGAGTGACCATCTACCCAACTTGAATAGCCAGATAATATTGAAACCATTTGATTGGTTTGAAACGCTACACTTCCACCAAGACCTGATAATACAAAGAATACTGCATACATGGCAGCCAGCACAATACCAAGTTTTTTAAATCCAAATTCCTCCAGACCATTCCTTATATACTGAAAGGGACCACTAAACAATTGGTCCTGATCTTCTGTTCTATGTCTAAACGCCAACGTTACCTCAGCAAATTTTGCTGACATACCAAAAAAACCTGTAATCATCATCCAAGGCACCGCTCCTGGCCCTCCCATTGAAACTGCAATTGCGACTCCAGCAACAGTTCCAAGACCTACTGTGCTTGAAAGTGCAGTCATAAATGCCTGAAAATGCGTAATATGACCATCATGGTGATTCGTGTCATATTTTCCACATAAAACAGCAAATGCATGCTTAAACATTCTTATGTTGAGAAATCCAAACCGTAATGTTAGAAACACATAACCAAAAACTAGTAGAAGGATTATAAATGGCACGTAAAGGATCTTGAAAAACAGTACTTCATTCATGAAATTATTTATTCCGTTCAACACAGCGTCATAACTTTCGTAAAAACCTGAAGCAGCGTACACATCATTAAACAATAGGCAAAATAACACCATACAAAGCAATCTATAAATCATGTTAATACCCTTTAGAATTGTAATAAGAATCTATTGTATTCAAAACTTCCCTTCTTAGTAGATATATTGCAACAGCATTTGGAATCATAAGGCACATAAACAAACTGTCACCTAGATAAGATATAAATTCTATATTCTTTGACATACAGCTGATATACACTGAAACCACCATAAGAATTTGGAACGGTATCAGTATTTTTTTACTACCAAATAAATACAGCAAAGCAACTTCACAGTAGTAACAATAAGCTATTATTGTGGAAAATGCAAAGGAAAACATCATTAGCGGAAAAACTAACTTGCTGAACAAGGGCAAAGCTGTTGAAAATATCGAACTAATTAGTGTAATATCACCCACGTTATCAGTGCTATGCATACCAGTGATAATTATCACAATACCAGTCAAAAATGAGATTAATATTGTGTCTATAAGTGGTGCAATCATTGCAACGCACCCAACTTTAATTGGATCTTCTTCTTTTACAGCTGAATGTGCTATAGCTGCTGTTCCGGTACCTGCTTCGTTAGCAAACACTGATCTTCTCACTCCGGCTATTAATCCGCTCAATACTCCGCTTCCTATAGCTGATTTATTGAAGATATCTTGGAATATTATGGATAGAGCATTCAGCAAATTACTTCCGTTTACATAAATTAAATATATACACATACCCACATATAGCACTATCATAATTGGTGCTAAGCTCGTTGAAACGAAAGCAATGCGCTTTATTCCTCCCAATATTACAATAAAGACAAGCAGGGATATAATAATGGATGCGTTGTATTCTAGGAGGTTATTTGATAGTGCTGCTATTTGATTTGCTTGAAATGGTATACCGCCCAAAATCATTGCAATAAGTAGCATAATCGCATAAGTGAAGGCAAGAAATCTACCAGTTTTTGCAAATCCAATTTTTGCAAGCCCGTACTTCATGTAATAAAAAGCCCCGCCAGTTGTATTTTCAGAGCGATAAGTAAATGCAAGCACCACCTCGGCAAACTTTATCGACATACCAAGTATTCCGGTAATTACCATCCAAAAAACTGCACTTGGGCCCCCTATTGTGATAGCTATTGCAACTCCTGATATTGTTCCAAGACCAACTGTTCCTGAAATTACTGTTGCAAACGCTTGAATATGAGTGATTATGCCATTGTTGCTGTTATTACACTTTAGATTGAATAGCGTCTGTATTCCATATTTAAGTAACCTAAAGTTAATGAATTTGAACTGGGCAGTACAAAAGATTCCAGTTGCAATTACCCAAATAATTATAAATGGAATGTTGAATATCTTTATATACAGAAATGAATTTAATAGTTCACTTATCTTCAAAATCATGCAGTTTTCTATTTTTTGTTAGCTAACGAGTTTTATATGTAAAATATATGTAAAACCCGATGCTTATTGGAATAGTAAGTGTATACACTATACCTAAAATTGGTAGAGTCATCCAGGGCTTACTGATGAAAAATACAATAAGTACTCCAAAAAATGACACAAATATATAGGATAGGCTTTTGGGAATATAAATATATTTTGCAGAGAAAGTTGGAATGTGACTTATCGAAAAAAATGAAATGGCCAGAAAGTAACAAGCTACGTTTCTTGTGTTAAAAAATCGCTCTATGAGAAGTAAGTATTCACTCTCATGAGATTGAAAGGTAATAATTATTGGTAACAAAGAAAGTAAAGCACACACTGGAGCTGGAACACCAGAAAAGAAAAATTTTTCCCAGTATGGTTGTTCTGAGTGTAGCGAAACATTAAATCTTGCAAGTCTTATTGATATGCAGATTACGTATATCATTACTAAAATCCAACCTATGACTTTGATTTCGTTTAGCTTCCAAAAATACAAAAGAAATGCAGGCGCTGCACCAAAATTTAGAAAATCTGCAAAAGAATCAAGCTGGGCTCCAAAATCGCTAGTTGATTTTAGAATTCTAGCTATTCTGCCATCCATTCCATCTATTATTGCTGCAATGATGATAAAAATTACTGAGAATTCCCATTGTTCATTAAATGTAAATTTAAGTGAAGTGAGACCAGAACATAAACCCAATAAAGTTATAAAGTTTGGGAATAATTTAGTAATAGGTAAGAATCTACTGTTACTTCCATCGTTATTCATATAACGTCAAAAGTAAGCTTCTCTTGAACGTTTTCCTTATTTAAGTTTGCTATAATTGTTTCACCACCAATAACAGTTTGCCCTTCTGAAACTCTGACTTCTGTATCAGCAGGAACATAGATATTCACTCTACTGCCAAACCTTATAATTCCAAACCTTTCACCTGCTTTTACGTTCTGGGATATTCCTAAATTACAAACGATACGACGTGCAATTAATCCAGCTATTTGCTCCACAATAATTTCTTTCCCCTTTTCGTATTCAATTACAATAACCTGCTTTTCATTTTCATTACTAGACCTATTGCTCATTGCGGATACAAACTTGCCTTTTTTATAACTCATTTCCTTTATCGTACCAGATATTGGTATACGGTTCACATGGACGTTCAAAACACTTAAAAATATGCTAACAAGCGTAAACTTCTTCTCCTCTCCGTTTTCTGCTGATAAAGGATAATTAACTTCTTCAATTTTTGAAATCACACCATCAGCAGGACTTAATATAAGATTCTTATTGTTTGGCACAGCTCTTGCTGGATCACGAAAGAAATAAGTACACAATAATGTCGGAAACAAGCACGTAACGCCAAACCCCCAAGATATAGAGAATGCTATACACGTTACTATAAAGGAAACTACTATAAATGAATAACCTTCCCTGTTTATATTAGGTAAACCAAAACACATAATCTTATTAACAATAACCTATTGTTAACAATTTATCATTTATAATTTCTCATGAAAAGCTTTTTTTAACTGCTTCAGCAAAGTCTTTTTGATACAAGGTAACATTACAGATTGTTATATTAGCACATAGAATTACCGTCATACTGTAACAACCCGTCCAACACAAAATCTAATGCCTAAGTTTAGATCAGAAAACTGATTCTTCTAAAAGTTGCTCACTATCCTCGTCTATTATGATAGAATTATCATGATTTCTGAGTAAATCTCTGATTTTTGTTTCTATTTCATTTGCGACTTCTTTGTTTGTTTTTAGGTAAGTTTTTACATTCTCTCTTCCTTGCCCAAGACGTGTGTTGTTATATGAATAGTAAGCGCCTGCTTTTTCAAGCACACCAAGCTTTGCTCCCATATCTATTATTTCTCCGAGTTTTGATATACCTTCATTGTACATTATATCAAATTTCGCTTCTCTAAATGGAGGAGCAACTTTATTTTTTACAACTTTAACTCTTGTTTCATTACCTGTAATATTTTCTTTGTCTTTTATTACACCAACTTTTCTTATATCAAGCCTTACAGAAGTATAGAATTTTAATGCATTTCCACCCGTGGTAGTTTCAGGATTTCCATACACTACTCCTATTTTCATACGAATTTGATTAATAAATATCAATATACAGTTCGCTTTTGAAACGGCAGAGGTTAGTTTCCGTAGCCCATGACTTAGAAGCCTTGCTTGCAGCCCCATATGTTGATCACCCATATCACCTTCAATTTCAGCTCTTGGAGTTAATGCTGCGACAGAGTCAATAACTATCACATCAACCGCACCAGAACACACTAAATACTCAACAATATGCAACGCCTGCTCTCCAGTGTCTGGTTGTGAAATCACTAAATCATCAGTGCTTACCCCAAGTTTACGAGCATATAAGACATCCAATGCATGTTCTGCATCGATAAATGCGCATGATCCTCCTTTTTTTTGTGCTTCAGCAATCACGTGCAAGGCAAGAGTGGTTTTACCAGAACTCTCGGGGCCAAATATTTCAATTATACGCCCTTTTGGCAGACCTCCAACACCTAGAGCCGAATCAAGCGCAATTGATCCTGTGGATATTGTGTCTATTTTTTCTACAGGGTTTTGCTTCAACTTCATTATTGCACCTTTACCGAATGCTTTTTCAATCTGGCTTATTGCGTTATCTAGCGCTTTTTGTTTATCACTATTTCTTTCTTCTGGGTTACTTGCCATAGATCATTTATTAATTTATATAATTCTCTATGATAATCAAACGCGAATAACCTGCCAAGGTTTTTCTAGTATTTATGTATTATTTCAATGAAAAATATTAACGTTTTCATAAAGCAGATATTTGTTTGCCTTCGTTAGTAACACACTATACTTTAGTGTACGAACGTTGCAATTTGCAGCATAGCAGGTGGTGTCATCCAAGTAGCCAACACTGAAATGACTAAATTCGAAATGGCTACATGAATTTATTGTAAATTACTACCGTATAAGGTGCGATGCAACAAAGCCATTCCAGTGTCAGCTACTTGAATGACACCTCTTAGATGGGTCAGCTACTCAGATCTGCCATGAAAACTGCAACCCTAAATGTTGGAGCACTGTCGTACACTAAGCGCTGTAATGACAATTTTAGTCGCTTCATACACTTGTCATGCTAGTCATAACAGAAATAATTTTTACCAAAGATATTTATGAAATAATTGACATAGTTTGGAAATATGTATATTATAGAACATTAATAGTTAGAGGTTGTCCGGAAACAAGTAAAAGGCTATAATATCTGAAATTTTAGTACGGGGTAAAGATGAGAAAAAAGTATCCAACAGATCTAAGCGAAAGGGAATAGGCAAGAATAGAAAAACACTTCAGAGTATCATACAAGAAAGGAGGAAGGCCGCCAAAGTATAGCAAAAGAGAAATATTAGAAGCAATTTTCTATGTATTGCGTACAGGGTGTCAATGGCGGTATTTATACCAATTCTCATTGTTGTCCAGTCAAATAGGAAACATTGCAGAGTTGTTTAGTTGTGGAGCTGGCAAGAGAAGTAATAAATTTGCACAAAGCACCCTCAAGTAGAGCAATTGTATCGTATATTTTATTGCGCAAAATGTTCTGTTTTATATATAACCAAAGCCTCTCAACAGGATTTAGCTCAGGTGAGTATGGAGGTAGGTATATAATGTCGATATTTTTAGGTACCTTTAAATTTTTTGACCTATGCCAACTAGCACAGTCCATAACGAGAAAAGCCTCTCGTGTTTCTAGATATTGCGAAATTTGCTCAAGAAATATGTTCATGCAATCAGTGTTGACATTTGGTGCAAATAAGCTAGAACTCTCTCCATTTCTAGGATTAACTGCACTATAGAGATAGAAATTTTGCCTACCTAATTTTGTTTTAACCTGTGTTCTAATCCCCTTTTTAAACCACCCATGTCCAACTTTTGAATGTGTGCCAAACCGTGATTCATCAAAGAAAAATAGCTCTTTTTCTGGATACTTGCTAATAGCTCAATTGAGATTTTTTTTTGAATTCCTCTTGTTTGCTTTTATCTTGTCCATTATGAACTGGTCTTGGTGTAATATATGAGAATTTCATCTTTTGCATATGGCGGTGTACTGTAGATTTGCTGATATTTAATCCGAACTTTTCCTGGATTCTTATTCTCATTTCTTTAATGGTGATATTAGGATTTTCTTCTATCCACTCTTCAATTTGCTGTAGTTGAGCCTGATTTAATTTAGTTTTTCTACGACGTTGTGAAGGAGCAAACAGTTTTTCTTCTCTGCCAATTTTCAAGAGTTTTACCCACGAAGTTAGTGCGCTTCTTGAAATGCAATATATTTTTGCTACAGCCGTTATACTGTACTTTTTTGCTGCAATTACAGCATTTAGTTTTTTTGAAACATATGCATTATTCCTTACTTTCTTCAGCATTTCTTTTGCTGATTCTACTACTTTTTCATCCAATAATTTTGATCTTAATGCCATTTAAACCTCGCTATTTTACTTACTTCAGTATGGCTTTTCTTCCATCATTGTCCATCTGTTTGCCCTGTAATGGGAATTGGTATAAAACCAAACTTTTCTGCTTGAGCTCTTAATGTAACTACTGGGTTTTCCTTTTCTTTTGGTGTAGAGCTGTTCATCATTAATACCTTGATATAGACTGCTAATGGTATAATAACACATAAAAATGATTAATAAGTTAATAAAATACCTACTATAAGCCCTATGATAGCAAATATAGTTAGGGGTAACTTAGGCTTACCGACGATTTTAAAAACAACAAATTCGTCATTCCGTTACGTGTTAGCGGCTGAGATACCGCGAATGAATCGCGGTATAACGTTAGAGAGCTGTGCTAGCTATAGTGCATACCTGACCATAAGGTGACAAGATTTTAAAAAGGCTCTATAACAGTTTTACACATGTATGAATCTCAATGAGCAATCAGATTTTTCTAAATAGCAGGCTGGAGAATATACCTAAATTTCATTCCGCAATATTACCTAAACTTTGTGGTGGGGACAAGGTGGTGGATCTGCTGTTTTATAAGCCACTTAGTTATGTGGATAGAAGCAAGTTACTATCTGATGCTCGAGTTGGAGAATTTACAACTTTCATTGCAAAAGTTTATGAACATCAGTCGCCCACTTTTAGAGGTAGACCATATAAAATAGTCGTTGAAAGTGAGAGTCAGTATATATTCATAGTCTTTTTTAATTACTCAGTTAAGTATTTATATAAACTATTTCCAATTGGAGCGAATGTGATCATCAGTGGCAAACTCGAAAAATTTGCTGAACATTGGCAAATTACTCATCCAGATTACGTGTCGCTTGACATCAACCAATTTAAAGAAATAGCTTGCATAGAGCCAGTTTACCAATTATGCCGTGGCATTACCAATAAGCGCATTGGGAACATAATAAGCTCTAATCTAAAGGAATTGCCTGATTTACCAGAGTGGATAGATGATACATTAATCAAGCAAAAAAAATGGTTAAGTTGGAGGGAAAGCATCATAAAGTTGCACAGACCAAGCTCATTGGCGGAAGCTGAGGTTTGTAGAAAAAGGCTTGCTTATGATGAATTGTTTGCGTATCAGCTAGCGCTGAAACTTGCAAGAAAAAATCATGTGAAAGAAAGGGGAAGAGAATTTATAATATTGAGTAAATACAAAGAGCAAGTTTTAAATGAATTGTCGTTTCAATTAACAAATGATCAAACTCGTGCAATAGATGAGATCTCAGAGAGACAAAAATCCAAGTATCGCATGATAAGCTTGCTGCAAGGTGATGTTGGTAGTGGCAAAACCGTAGTTGCACTTTTTGCAATGATAAATGTGGTAGAAAACAACATGCAGGCAGCTCTAATGGCACCGACTACTATCTTGGCGGAGCAACATTATAATTGGATTGAGGAAGTTTTATCCTGTACCGATATAAAAGTTGCGCTGCTTACTGGTAAAACTTCGCGCAAGGAAAGAAAGATTATCATGAACGAACTTGCAAGTGGTGTTTTAAATATAGTGATTGGCACTCATGCACTATTTCAAGCTAACGTTACATTTAAAAATTTAGGGCTTGCAGTCATAGACGAGCAACAGCGATTTGGAGTGATGCAGAGAAATCGCTTGGTAGGAAAAGGAGAAAATGCCGATATACTTTTCGTTACTGCAACTCCCATTCCAAGAACCTTGCAGCAAGCTATGTATGGTGATGTTGAATGTTCAATTTTGAAAGAAAAACCAAAATCCAGATTGCCAATAAAAACTGTAACTATGAACATTAGTAGGGTGCCAGATGTTATTGAAAAGCTAAAAGGTGCTATAAACAGGGGCGAAAAAGCATATTGGATTTGTCCATATATAGAAGAAAACGAAGAGACCAATATTGCTGCAGCAGAGATGCGTTTTCAGGAATTACAAAAAACATTTCTTGATAAAGTCGGGATAATACACGGAAAATTGACTCAGGAGCAGAAAGATCAAGTTATGTTTTCCTTCAAAAGGAATGAATTTTCTCTGCTTGTTGCAACCACTGTGATAGAAGTTGGTATAGATGTGCCAGATGCAACCATCATGATTATAGAAAATGCAGAGCAATTTGGGTTATCACAATTGCATCAGTTAAGAGGCAGAGTAGGGCGAGGAAACAAGCCATCTTTTTGTGTATTATTATACGATAATTTAAGTAAAAGCTCATCTTCAAAGTTAAAGATCATGTGTGAGTCACAAGATGGATTTTACATTGCTGAAAGGGATATGATGCTAAGAGGCAGTGGAGATATTTTAGGCACAAAACAATCAGGATGTATGGAATTTAAATTTGCTGATTTATATCAGGACAAAGAGCTGCTCAATCTCGTGTATAATAACGCAAAAGGCGCAATGGCTGATTTTGAATTACTGCTTGATATATTTGAATATAGGAGTAGATTACATTTTTCAAAATTTCAGTAGAAAAACCAGGTAGCCCGCAGAAACAAAAAAACTTACTTGACACCCTTCGCCAACCCCCTTATAATGAAACTGAAGCTATTGTATTTGCTTTCGCCAATCTGCAGATTAAAAGGTAAGGATTACTTAATGTATCGGCGTCTTATGTTCAATTTTCTGCAGTATATAGATACTGTATGTCTTTACAAAACTTCATCTACATCTAGATTTTTATCTAAATAAGCTGAACGCGCTTATAAAGCGTTACAAGACATCAAAAAATGCCAATACTCGACAGAGATAGTAAAAGACTAGCCAACTCGGGGATTCTTTGTCTTTTTTTCTGCTTAGTAAATTTCTTAAACATTTGCAGCGTAAGTTAGTTGCAATTAAAAGCGGCTGAATCTCGCTTGTCAAGCGTTTAAAACATAAAAAACGCCAATATTTTAAAGCGGATAATAACCACGGGGCTTCTTTTGCCTTTTTTTTCATTTGGTAAATTTCTTAATGTTTATGGCTAAACGACAACCGTCATCCCGCTGCTTGTTAGCGGGATCTCTTGTTAGCGGCTGAGATACCGCGAATGAATCGCGGTATGACGTAGATTGCTGTCATTCCAGTGCTCCTTTTTTTGTCATCCAAGCAGCCTCCTATGGTGTCATCCCAGTGCCCAGACACTGGGATCCAGCATTTCATGCAATCCCATCAAGAACGTTGTATTTTACATAACACTTTTATGCTTACCAACCCAGTGTCCAATCAAAATTCCTGGATCCCAGTGGGCTTTGTTGCATCGCTCTTCGGATAGTAGGTAACGTACAATAAATTCATGAAGCTATCTCAAACTTAGCCATGCCTATTTCAGTAAATTTGTTAAGCAAATAACATTTGAGTAGCAGTTCCCTCTCACGATTCATTTCAGATTTGTTCCTAAAACTAAATCCAAATGTCTTTTTTAATCGCGAGAAAAAACCTTCTATATAAGATCTTTTTCCATAACTCATCTCTTTTTTCCACTTCTTTATACCATCTTCATCATATGACTTTATGAGCTTGACTGCAGAATTTCTCTCAGCCATATAGTCTAACTTTGGATGCTCTGCTGCGTTGTTTTTCGGAGGAATTTTCGTTTTTATACCATATTGATTACACAGCTTATAGAGCTTTTCTCTGTCATATGCCCTATCTGCATATAGTACTTTTATGACATACTGAAAATCGACTTCTTTTAGCAAATCACAAGCTCCATAGTGATCAGAGTAGACACCGTTACTGTATTTTACAGCTATGGCTTTTTTGCTGTTTGTATTCAACATTACATGCAATTTTCTTGTCTGTTCATAGCTGCGATACTTTCTATCTTCGCTATTTTCTTTGCTATGACCAGGAGTGTTGTTGTATATACTAATTCCTGTACTGTCTATAGCAATTTCGATATCTTCCATATTATTTTCTGCAATCATTGATCTTAATATTGAGTTTCTTAAACCTTCTTGATGATTGTGAATAGCTGATAACTTGCAAATTTTTCCCAATTTGCTCAAGGTATCCTGCTATAAACCCAACTGTTTGCCTCAGGCCTATTCTAAATAAACAAGTTATTATGTGCACCAAAATTACAACTTTATCGCTATAAATATTGTTGCCACCTGGTATTTTTGGACCATTCTCGTACCACTTTTCTATGGCTTCGTTGATATAATGAAAAATATTTCCTCTTTTTTCTAGAAATTTGTTATATTCGCTATGGTTACTGACCCTCATTTTTTGTGGCATATTTTTTCTTCAACAGTTAAATCGCTATTTATAATGAATTTTGTCAGTAGCCACCAGATTTTTCAGTTGCTATGCAACAAAGCCATCCCAGTGTCAAGCACTGGGATGACACCATAGGGGCACTGCCGTCATAAAGGAACCAGTGTCAGCTACTTGAATGACATCATAGGGGCGCTGGCCTGACAACCGTCATCCCGCTGCTTGTTAGCGGAATCTGCTGTGGCGACATAAACTCAAATCATTTCAAATTTCAATCCAAAGAGGTATCATTATGTCAAACAACTTCAATTTTAAAGAATTTTTTAACCACTATGAAACAAATAGTACGTCAGATGATATACAAAGGTATTATTTGCTGTGGAAATCAGTAATAGCGCAGGCAATGATTGATGCAGCAAGTCACTGCAAAAAAACAGAAAGCTTGGTAGAAAAACGTAAGGCAATTTCTTGGTTATCAGACTTTAGTCAAGATTTTGTGCACACATGTATATTGGCTGATTGTGATCCGGTATACGTAAAAAATAAAATACAGCCAACCTTAAAAAGCCTTACTAGATAAAGCCTTTTTATATACTTAATGAGGTTTACTCCTTTTACCGAAAAAAATATAATTCAATCTCCTATCTATAGTTGCCTCTATATCTTTGATTAATAGCTGCTTTATCATGTTTACTTTTCGCTTTGCATCTTGAGCTTGACGCTCATTGTTACCACTGTTATTGCTGTAATTATTCTTATCACTATAACTACTGCCACTTGGTTTGCTACTGTTACTGAACTCACTACCCTTTTTTCTTCTTGTGTTGAGTATCTGTATTATCTTTTCCTTTAAAAAGGACTTCCAGCCTGTGCCAAGTAATAATTTATAGAGAAAATGCGGAGTAAGAAACGCCACTAATATTCGAATAGAAATTCCGTAACCGAGATCTTCCCTATTTTCATAATACCACTTGCAATATTGAAACAAACGGTAAAACGCATTTTTGAAAGAGCAAAATTCTACAGCATACCAAAAACCATTGCTGAGAAACATGAGCACAATGCTGAATGTGTAAAGATACATTGTGAAGAGAAACAGTTTCACAATTATATCTTTGAGACTACCTAATATATAATTCAATAATCTTAATTTATAGAAAAGTGATATCATTTCACACCCACTTCAATATGGCTGGGGTGGAAGGATTCGAACCTTCGCGTGGCGGTATCAAAAACCGCTGCCTTACCACTTGGCTACACCCCAATACTACTTACATCAATAACACTATTAGCCCAATTAGTAAAAGATTTATTTGCTTTTTCTATGGGCATCACAGCAATAGCTGGCTGATCATAAGAATGCATTGCTTCGATTTTTTCTACAATTTTATCAACTTGATCATTCCTGCTCTTCATAATTGCCACTACTTCACAACTATTACTAATTTTACCTTCCCATAAATACAGAGAATTCACTTCGGGAAATATATTTACACATACAATTAATTTCTCGTTTAACAATTCTTCAGAAACAGTTTTAGCCTCCTCAAAATTTGAAAAAGTTGTATAAACCAAAACTAAATTATTCATTAGTAGCTACATAAATGCATTGCTACTATACTCTACCGAGATTTATTCATCAAGAGAAAATAACGCCAGCGCGTACTGTATGAACATTTGTTTGCAAAGGTAGTATGTTAAGTGTTATAGCTAGTTTGCCTCAAACGTAAAGGTGTCATCCCAGTGCCCCTGTGATGTCATTCCAGTGCTTGACACTGGAATCCAGTTTTCCATATAATCTCATCGAAAACGTTGTAACCACTTTCTATGCTAGTTTGCTTGTAAACAAGCAAACTTTCCTGGATCCCAGTGGGCTTTGTTGCATCGCTAGCTATGATGGATTAAAGATAAAAAAGATAGCGAATATCAGTAGCTTATTATTCTGGTATTTATAACAAGAACGGTCAATGAATACCTAAATTTGAGTAAAAGAAATTTCACTACCATTTACCAATCCGGCTAAAATTCAAGAATTTCAATGCTTTAGCTATTTTCAATAGAATTAAATTTATTAATATAAATAACAAATTACTATTCTTAAATTTGATCAGATTGATTGCAAAAAAACAAGATTTTCAATAGGTTGCTTATAATCCTAACTATAGTTAGCCTTTCATAAGTAGCGATGCAACAAAGCCATCCCAGTGTCAGCTACTCGGATGACACCTTTCCTAGCAGAGAAATCACAATGTTCATACGGTTGTACGCATACCGCTGGGATCTAGGATTTTTCTATAGTTTAAAAACAAAAAAAGGACGTTACTCATTGAGTAACATCCTTTTGGAGAAGGTAGAAGTTTTACTTATTACACTGTTCCTGGAGTTGCTGTAGCTCTTGAGTTGACAGGTTCTGCACTAGGTTGATCTAGAGATGCGCGTCGTTTTGCCAACTTTTCTTCGAGTTCTCTGTCAAATTCTTCTTTTAAAGGAAGAACTTGTTTTCTTGTTAGCGTAGAAGAACCAGAACCCATTCCACTATCAGTAGAATTACTGTGAGTGAGAGTTCCGTTACTCAAACTATCCAGGTTTTGCTCCACAATAGGATCACTGAGAACATCTTCACTGAAAGAACTTTGTCCATTTAAGTTAGTCAATGAGGCGCTTCTAGGTAGTTCTGGTGGAGCAACTGGAGTAAGCTTAGGAGTTAAGCTACTAGATGAATTGCTTCTACGGACTGTTGCAAAGTTCTGAGAATCTGAATCAGAGACAGTAGCAGTACTTTCAGTTCCTATAGAATTTAGTGAATTGCTTTTTGACAAGCTGTTAGATTGTTCAGAGCCTTTTCTTCCCAGTGAAGAGAATGATGATGACACAGACCTAGTTAAACTTTTGACAGAAGGCCTGTTAGCTTTTTTCTCTGCTCTGTCAAACATATTGCTTACGCTTGAGTACAAATGATTTTCTCTACATTCTTTAATAACCTTCTTAATTTCATCGTGATGTTCAGAGAAAACACTGTCGATGAAATAACTACCTTTAGGTAATGACCTTTGTGTTAACAAGTTATGCAAGCTTTTTTCATTTAAATTATTAATGAATTCTTTCCGTACTTGCCATCCAGAAGTATGTTCAATCTCCCCTGATTTTGCCTTCTCTGCCATTTTTAAATCAATTTCTGACGATATTCCAGAAAGTATATTTTTCACTAACCCAGAATTATTTCCTTTATCAGCAAAAATTGCTTTCATATCATTTCTTATTTCGTCAGATTTCTTAATTGCATCTGGAGTAAACCTTTTTACCTTATCTAAATAGTCCGTCTCACCAGATGCCTTATGGAACTTATTTGCCACTCCTTCGCCTACAAAACTAGCGCCTTTTTTCAGTGAATCTACTGAATGTTCATAACCTTCTTTCACCTTATCTTTAACATGCATAGCACCATCTCTAACTTTTCTGGCAGCGTATGTTGATGCGTCCTTAACTTTCCCAGCAGTATATTTCGCCCCATCAACTGTTTTTTCTGCTGACCACTTGAGCCCTTTATATCCAGATTGAACTGCTTTTACAGCGACTTTTACAGCGAAATATAAAGCAAGACCAACTATAGCACCCGGTATAGCAAGTGTTGCACCAACTGCCAAAAGTGGTAGTACTGCCGTAAATAACCCACTTGCTGTACTTACTACAAGAATCTTATCTCCTTGTTTCATCTTAGAGAATTCTGTATCTCCTTTTAACAGGTCAGTCATTCTTTCTTTTAGCTTCTTGTGATCATTAGCAATATCTGAATTTGATAGATTTTGCATAGTTTTATTCAAATCAAGACTACCTTCTTGTTGTAGGCCTATTTCAGTTTCAACAGAATTTAAACTTTTTTTATTAGGTAACATTTTTAACCTCACTATTAATTAAATATATTATAATTGTATTCCTTGATTCTTAAGTTAGTGTTAAATTGATTGCCAGTATTTATTTGTCTTCAAATAATTTCGCTTGACGTGTTTTTTGATAGTGTGGAAAATTAGGTCAAGAAGCTGCAGCATTTATGAAGTATAGAAAAAGAACACTCATCTTTTTGGCTGTTATAACTTTAATAATAATAGCTTTACTATTTAGGTATAATTCCCATTTTCACAAAGACGTAGTGCACTTAAAGAGTGACAACAAAGAATTCAAAAAAAAGCCAGAAAATTCCATAGAGTCGACCATATTACATAGAGAAAAGGAAGTGTACGATCATGTTTTCCATCCTGATGATTAATTTGTAAATAAAATAGCAATTTATGTTTGCATTTTCTTATTAAAGAAGTAATATTAGCGTATTAATTATAGAATCAATCATTATGTTTGATGATAATAATCCTTGGAATCTGGGAAAGAAACCGGTAGGGAACAAAACTCCTAATAATGAAGATATTTTAAGTAAAGCTGTATCTGATATAAGGTTCTTTCTTAATGGATTAACCAGAAACAGGGGCAAAAAACCTTATTTCATCATTTTCATTATTTTGCTGTTCTATGCTTGCACTGGCTTTTATATTGTCCATCCTAGTGAAGAAAGTATAGAACTTACCTTTGGTAAATATTCTAATACAGAAACACCTGGTTTGCGTTATCACTTCCCCTACCCTATTGGCAAGGTTTTTAAAGTGAACGTTAAGGAAGTAAATCGTGAAGAAATTGGGGTAAGTAGTTCTTATGGGCGAGATACAGATCGCGGTGAAGGCGTGATGCTAACTGGAGATGAAAATATAGTCAACGTTAACTTCGAGGTTCAATGGCGCGTTAGAGATGCTAAGGACTATTTATTCAAAGTGCGGGATTACAAACCCGGTTTCAGTGTTAAAAATGCTGCTGAAAGTGCCATGAGAGAAATAATAGGTAAAAACACGATCTCTTTTGCACTTGGTCAAGGCAGACCAGAAATTTCTAGAGATACTAGAATTCTATTGCAGCAGATTCTTGATGGATACCAAATGGGCATAGAGATTTTATCTGTTCAAATGAAAAAAATTGATCCACCAGAAAAAGTAATCAGTTCGTTTAGAGATGTACAAAGTGCTCGTGCAGACAAAGAGCGTACTATAAACGAAGCATATGCTTATAATAATGATATTATACCTCGAGCAAAGGGTGAAGCGATAAAGATAAAATTAGATGCACAAGCATATGAAAATGAAGTAATAAATGAAGCAAAAGGTAATGCAAATCGCTTTTTATCTCTTTATGAGGAATATAGACAGAATCCTTCTCTCGTTAAGAATCGTATTTATCTTGAAACTATGGAAAATATTTTCAGTAAGGTAGACAAAGTTGTTGTAACTGATGATCTGAAAGGTATGTTTTCTTATTTACCTCTTGCAAATTTAGGAAAATAACCATGAGTAGTAATATTAAAATTGTTTTTGTTTCTGTATTTGTTGTTTTATTGATTGTTTTATCTAATTCAATATTTGTTGTGCAAGAAACAAAGCAAGCAATAGTTATACAACTGGGTAAAGTTGTAAGGGATGTTAGGGAAAGTGGCTTATATTTTAAGTTACCATTCATAAATAGTGTAGAGTTTCTTGATAAAAGAGTTTTAGATTTAAGTCCTGATAAGATCCCAAGGGAAGTGATAACAGCGGATCAAAAACGTATTATAGTAGATGCGTATGCAAAATATAAAATAACAAATCCTGTTACTTTTTACCAGGCTGTGAGGAATGAATCAGGTCTGGTTAGAAGATTATATCCGGTTATAGAAGCTCACATAAGAGAAAATATAGGCAGATTTTCGTTGATTAGCTTGTTGAATGAAAAAAGATCAGAGGTTATGCAATTGATTCAGCGTGGAGTTTATTCTGAAGCTGAAAAATTTGGCATAGAAATAATAGACGTAAGAATTAAGAGAGCAGATTTACCAGAAGAAAATAGTTCTGCAATATTTCGCCGTATGCAAACTGAAAGGGAAAAAGAAGCAAAAGAAATCAGAGCAGAAGGAGAGCAAGCTGGGCAGGAAGTTAGATCAAAAGCTGATAAATTAAAAAGGGAAATTATCTCCAGTGCAGTAAAAGAATCGTACGAAATAAGGGGCCGTGGTTATGCTGAAGCAACTAGAATTTATAATGAGGCATTTAAGGTTGATGAAGAGTTCTTTAACTTTTATCGCTCTATGAGCGCTTACAGTAAATCATTTGCCGAAAATAATACTAAATTTGTACTTTCACCAAACAATAACTTTTTAGATATTTTAAATAAAGGATGGAAATAATTTATGAAAAGTAAGGCATTTATTTTATCTATATTTGCATATTTTCTAATTGCGTTTTCTTCGTATGCTAATATGTTTGATTGGAATGCAAAAAAGGTCGTTGATGCTAGCACTACTGCATGCAACTGTAATCAAGGACTTGCCGATTTAGTGGAAGAACTCATTCCTGCGGTTGTAAATATTTCAAGCGAACAAATCATCAAACAAGAAAATAACAGCAGAACTAGAGTTCCATCTATGCCAGGAAATAATTTTTTTGATGATTTTAGAGAGTTTTTTGAGCATTTTGATCAGTTTTTTATGGATAGGGGCCCTAGTGTTAACAAAGAGGTGGTGTTGCTTGGTTCTGGGTTTATTATAGATAAAGGTGGAACTATAGTAACCAATTATCACGTTATTAAAAACGCCAAAGATATCACAGTTACTATGAACGATAATACTTATTTCAAAGCAGAAGTTTTAGGCTATGATGCAAGAACTGATCTTGCTGTGCTTAAGATTAATTCTGATAAAGATCTTTCTTCTGTTGCATTTGGTGATTCTGATAAAGCAAGGGTTGGTGATACGGTTATGGCAATAGGTAACCCATTTGGTTTGGGTGGCTCTGTAAGCACAGGAATTATATCTGCAAGGTCCAGGGACATTAGTATTGGCACTATGAATGAATTTATTCAAACTGATGCTGCAATTAATAGGGGTAACTCTGGAGGACCGTTATTTGATTTAAATGGAAAAGTTATAGGTATTAATACTGCTATCTATTCTCCATCTGAGTCTGGCGGCAACGTGGGTATAGGTTTTGCCATACCATCTAATTTAGCTATGTCAATTATTGACACATTAAAAAGTGGCAAAAAAATAAAACATGGTTGGCTTGGTGTGCAAGTTCAGCCTATAACGAAAGAATTTGCTGAGTCCTTGGGTTTAAAAGATATAAAAGGCGCATTGGTTGCAAGTATAGTAAAGGATAGTCCTGCAGAAAAAGGTGGGATTAAAGTAGGTGATATATTATTAGAATTTGACGGTAAAAAAATCGATAGAATGACACAATTACCTCAAATGGTTTCAAGAGCTGGACCTGAGAAAAAAGTGCAAGTTAAGTTACTTAGAAAGAGCAAAGAGGTTAATATTAAAGTTGTGATCGGAGAATCTACAAATGATGGCCAAGATAACAATCAAGAAGAAAATAAATCAACATCTGATTATGTAACCGGTTTAACTGTTTCAAATCTGCCAAAAGAATCAAAAGAAAGTAAAAATAATGTACCTACAAAAGGTGTGATAGTTACCAATGTAGATAGTAACAGTAATGCCACGCTGCGTGGTATTAAAAAAGGGGACATCATTATCCAATTGGATGGAACTGATATAGAAAATACTAACGATTTTCAAAAACAAGTTGATTTAGCAGTAAAGAAAAACGGTAAAGATTCAATAATGTTGCTCATTTACCGCAATGGAAATCAATTTTTCGCTTCAATAAAGTTAAAGAAGTAATTTTATTCACTAAATTTACAAAACAGTAGTGTTGTAAGCTCGCTACTGTAACACTTCAATCTTATAAAATAAATAAAAATCTACACTAGATTTCTTGCATAACCATATAAAAAATCAAAGGATGTCATTCCAGTGTCAGCTACTTGCATGACGCTGTCATAAAGGAACCAGTGTCGGCCACTTGGATAACACCATAGGGGTTACTTGGGTGATACTATAGGAGGTCTAACATGAACTTTCTAAAATTCATTGAACTGTGCTTTCAAACAGTGGTGCCGGGATGTGAGTATAATGATTATCAGTACATAAAAGTCATAGCAGACAGGCTGGAAGCAGCCAATGCTGGCGAAGTAAGGCGCATAATATTCAATATGCCTCCGCGTTCAATGAAGTCCATATGTATGAGTGTTGCGTGGCCCGCATGGATACTGGGAAATCAGCCAACTGCAAGAATAATAGTTGCAAGTTATTCTAAGTTGCTTAGTGAAAAACATTCGCTCGATACCAGGTGCATAATGCAATCTGATTGGTATAAAGAACTATTTCCAGAGGTAGAACTATCCAAAGACCAGAACACTAAATATAAATTCCAAACAGTGCAGAGAGGATTTAGAATCGCAACATCAGTTGGAGGAACATTAACCGGTGAAGGTGGTGACTTTATTATTGTGGATGATCCGCTTAACCCTGCTCAAACTTTGAGTGAAACATTTAGAAAACGTGCCACAAACTGGTTCGATCAGACTTTAGTAACGAGACTCAACGATAGAAAAAAAGGAGTAATTGTGCTTGTGATGCATAGGCTCCACCTGGAAGACTTAACTGGGCACCTCTTATCTAAGCCAAAAAACATATGGCATCACATTTGTTTGCCAATGATTTCTGAAAATAAGGAGGTTATTTATTCAATTAATAACCATACTGGTGTCATTCCAACCCCCCCTCCTGTCATCCCAGTGCCCAGACACTTGTATCTTGTATCTGGGATCTCGTTCCTTAACTTTATAGTGTAAATTATTTCAAATTGTGTCTAGCTGCAAGTATAATAATTTCCATTTATAGATAAAGTATGTTGCAAATGTTATGCCAAAGAGTATAATAAAATCTATATCAAATACTTTACAAGAAAAAGTGGGATAGAGGCAAAAGCAAATATTAATAAGGATAATTTAAGAAAAGCGCATGCTAGAGTTTGAAGAAGCAGTAAAAATAAAAAATATTATTGAAAGGTTAAATAGCACATGATATAATATATATATAGTGTAAAAATGTAAATAATCTTATTGACATCTTTACATTAATAGTTCTTAAATATTTAGTACTGTAGAATTAAATTATTAAGTTTTATGAAGGAAGTAAAAATGGTGGAAAGCTTTTCAAATAATAATAAAGATAGTAATTTTATCGAGGGGGCAAAAATAATAGAAAATTTTTCAGATAATAACGGAAACGGTAGCTCGATCTTCCAAGGAAAAATCAGGGAGCAAGATTTCTCTGCAGAGCAGAAGTTAAATGAACTAAAAGCAGCCATAGAGGAGCTCACCAGACAAGATTTGCTCAGGAGGCTCGAGTGTGAGCGTCAGGCTTCTAGTTGTATCGATGAAATATCATCTCAAGCAGAGCTACATATCGGAAAAGGTGGTGATGAGGATTACTTCACTGGTGAAAAAGGAAGAGTACTCGGAGATTTCTGGAATTTCTTTGAATCTCTCTTCAACCTTTTTGAAGTAGATGTAGATGATCCGAAAATCTACCAAATGCTCAAGAAGAAGAAAGAAAAAAATTGGCCTCTTTCGATAATTAAGTTTTTGCGTGATAAGCTTAAGGAGTTAATCAAGAAGATTTTTGCACGCGATTTAAGTTTCGATCAGAGGTTGGACAAAGAGATAAAAGAATTACAAGAGAAATTAGGCAGTGGTGAGTTATCAGGAGAAGAGTTTGCAAGGGCGTTAGAAAGATTAACTGCATTGCAAGATCTAACGCCTACGACAATGTTACAAAAAATAATATAGAGTTCAAAAGCGTGATTTCTAGGGAGTTTCTGCGCTCAAAGGCAAATTGAAAGCTTGAACCTAGAAGCTATACGAAAAGTCTGGTTGGTAGAAGTCATAGCCCTTGCGATTGAGTGTCATTTCTATAACTTCCCCGTACGAACTTACATTACCCACAAATATGAACGTTTGTTGCATAGCTCTTAATGGTATAACTTTTGCTTGAAATAACTGTTTATATGGTGCAACTTACAGCTTTTAGTTGCTAAAATTATAACTCTTAATTTAATAATTTTAATCTAATAATCTTTCAAGTTAATAAAATTATTTGAGTAAATACAATACCATGTCTTTATTTGTGGGTAATAGTAAGATTTTTAATGTTGACATAAAATTAGTTGCCAAGAATACTATAATAGAGTAGATGTGAGTTTTAAAATTTTGCAAAAATTTACAGCAAAAAAGTTGGAAGCAGAACCCTTTTTAACTCATCTTTTTGAGACTTTTTACAATGTTTTAGAACTGAAGATACCGTCTTGCAAGTCAACAAAAAAATTACAAAAATTGTTCAAGCTGTATCATAAAATCAAAAAATACTTCCTATTCACATTTTGTGTAACGTTACACAGATTATAGTTAGTGAATATGTTGATAAGTAAATTTCCGCTTTTTTGTACGTATAAAATTAATTTACTTATCAACATATTCACTAACCAACTACAAAATTTGTGTAAGATACTATTTCACATAAGATGTGATTGGAGCATTTTTTGATTTTAAAGCACTAAACTTTCAGCCAAACTCCTAGCTCTGTAGTTTTTGATATGATCTGGATCAAAAGCCTTTTTTGACCTTAAAACACCAAAAACAATATGGAGTAACTTACGCATTGCAGCTCCCACAATGGCCATGTTATGCTTGCCTTTCTCTTTTAACCTTTCGCAAAAAGTCATAATAATAGGATTATGATTCTTAGCTACTATAGCAGGAAAGTACATTGCCTTACATAATGTTCGTGAACCAGATTTACTTAATCTGGGCTTGGCATGTACAGATGTACCTGACGTTATATTTTGTGGTATAGTTCCTGCATATGCTGCCAATTGTCTGGCATTTATAAAAGCTTTTATATCAGGAATTTCAGCTAAAATAGCTATTCTCTCCTATTCCTGGAATAGTTAATAGAAGTTGAAAATCCTCCAACAAATATTTGTGTTGTTTTAATAGTTCACGTATGGAATTTTTTATTGTTTCTATTGATTGTTCTATATTAATTGCTAAGTTTTCCCAAACATTTACAACTTCTTCAGGCAGTCTCTCTTTCTTTTCTAAATGATTATTTACTAATGTCAATTCATCTTTTAATGCAACTGAGCAGCGATAAAGCTGTTTTAATTGTTTCTTTTCATGAGAAGGTGGTGTCCAACGAGAAGGTTCCTGTCTTTGACAATAATCTGCAATAATCTCTGCATCAGTCTGGTCATTCTTCTGTCGTGCAAGCTTACTTTTTGCATAAAACCTTATGCAAGCTGGATTTACAACACTAACAAAATGTCCAGCGTTGTGGAGGAATTCAGCTAAAGCTTCACTATAACAACCAGTAGCTTCCATGCAGGCTTTTACTTCTTCTAGGTTATGTTTTTGTAGAAAGTTCATCAGACCTTGAAACCCAGTATCATCGTTTTTAAAATTCCTTTTCCTACTTTCACGTTTTCCTTTTTTGCTTATGAATGAGAGAGAAACATCAAAGCGTTCTTTTGAAACATCTATACCTAAAAAGTTGTTGATCATATATAACCCCATATGTTACCATTTTAAATGAAAAGTAAGGCTAACCTTGTGAATACAGAATTAGAACCATTTAGGTTTTTCTAAGATACCGTCCAGCCTTTACTTTTGAGAAGGGAACTCTTATCTTCAGTACAGATTTTATATCTAAGGAGGAGAACAGAGTTCTTCCCTTCTCCACCTAACGCTTAAGCTTAAAACATTAGATGCTTTTTTCAAGATACAAGAAGGAAAGGTGTATTTTTTTATTTATAGCTCTTTCCATAAAAGTCCGGATGTGATAGGATAAGGGTAGATGATGATAAGGAGGTTGAATGCCAGCAGCATATAGTTATGATTTAAGAAAAAAAGCAATGGAAGCGCTAGACGAAGGAGAAAGCAGAGAAACAGTGGCAGCAAGATTTAAGATTGGACGAACTACTTTATGGGAGTGGCAGCAAAGAAGAAAAGAAACAGGAGACTTTCAATCAAAAAAACTTGGAAATGGGGGTTACAATCACAAAATTACCGACTGGGATACCTTTGCCAAATTTGCCAGAGAACACGGAGGAAAGACTCTATCGGAAATGGCTAAACTTTGGAACAACGTTAGTATCCAAACGATCTATCGAGCCCTTAAAAAAATTGGATTTACGCGCAAAAAAAGACATATGGATACAAGGAAAGAAACGAAGAAAAACGTGCTGAATTTTTGAAAATTATAGCGACAAAAGAACCTAAAAACTTAGTGTATATAGATGAGTCTGGCATTGATAACACCGAAGACTACCCTTACGGATATTGCCAGAAAGGACAGCGGTTTTATGCCTTAAAATCTGGAAAGAAAACTCAACGAATCAGTATGGTTGCAGCCTTAAGTGGAAGAAAGATAGTTGTTCCGTTAACCTTTGAAGGCCACTGTAATATGGATGTTTTTAATGGATGGTTTGAGCAATTTTTGACACCGATCTTGGAACCTGGACAGACTGTCATTCTTGACAATGCTACTTTTCATAAGTCTGATAAGATTATCGAGCTTGCTAAAGGAGTTGGTGCAGAAATTTTGTATCTGCCGCCTTATTCTCCAGATTTCAACAAAATTGAGCATCATTGGTTTGCTATAAAAAACAGAGCCAGAAAAAACATTCCTCTATTCGAATCCTTTCGTCGTGCTGTTGATTCTGCCTTCCTATGACCTGTTCGGACTATTATGAGAAATGCTATACTTACCTGTGTACTATGGTAACCACTAAAGAATTAGTGAGTAATGGTTATAAAATATGGTTGAGGTAGCAAGATCAAATAAAAATCCACTTAACATTTTAGGTCAGCAAAAAAGCGACAGCAATATTCAAGATATAACGTCTCCTTCAGGAGCAGAAGCTGACCCAAATATACAGAACCAAGATGAAAAATTATTTAACATTTTAAATGAGGTAGCAATCGATAGAAATCTATTAGGTAATTATGTTCAACGTATAAGTCTTCTTCTAGAAGCAGGAGCTAATCCAAATGTACAAAACCGAGAAGATGGAAAAACTCTGTTACATTACGTTGCTGAATGTAACGATACTAGCGGTATAAGGTTTCTTTTAGAAGTAATAAAAGCTAATCCAAATGTGCGAGATCAAAGTGGAAAGACTCCGTTACATTATGCTGCTAAAAATAACTGCCTTCAAGCTAGAGAACTTCTTTTAGGAGCGGGTGCTAATCCAAATGTGCAAGGTCAAAGTGGAAAGACTCCACCATCTGAATATGCTACTGAAGATGAGTGCCGTCAAGCTATTGAGGATTCGAGCCATAGTTTAGATGATTCTCATGAAAATAAAGGGAATCCGGCAACACCTGATAGTTCGGTAGGTGAAAGAAACGATTGTTCAAATAGCTCTGGTGATGATAGTCAGGCAAAGCCTGCTGAATTGAGTGATTGTAATGCAAAAAAGGATCAGGGCCATGGTTCAGATGATTCTCGTGGAAATGAAGAGAATCCGGCAAAGAGCCCTAACAACGACAACCGGATTTTTAAAGATCAACAGAAAAGCTCAGAGTTGCTAGAAGTTAGTAGTTCGTCAGAGAGTGAGGACTCAGAAGACAGTTCGGACTATGATCATTATGATACAAGTTGTGGTACACGCTACAGTCATTTAAGATATGATGGAAACATAAACGTAATACGAAAAAAAGATTCTTTTTCTTTAGCTAAAATAAAACTGAATAAAGTAGAAAGAGAAAAGTATGACAGTGTTTGGCAAAAAATATACGAAATTCATGGTGATCTAGATAAAACTTGCGATAAAGATGAAGATTATTATAAAAAATGTGAAGAAGAATTTGATGAAGTTATACGCCAAGCGCTGGATCAAGGAGTAATGTTCACTTTTCCATATAAAAACTACGAATCCTTTGTGGACCTTATGATTAGTACATTGCAAAAACTATTTTTGTCATATGATACTACTCGGATTCCTGAATTCATAGAACGGACAAAGATGTCACATATAATATTAGGAGGTGCAACTTTAAATGAATTCACTCAAAACGAGCATGATGATTTTGTAAATATAATTTGCAAGGATGAAGATATTTTAAGCAAAAGGGATAAAAATATTTCAAGACTTAATAATTTAGCGTATGAAAGTATTGTAAACAAAAATAATAAGCAAACTCATGAGTATGACTTTAAAGCAGAAATAGATAACGGGCACTTTTGTATAGAATATCCACAAGATAGTATTGTTGAACCTGTGAAAATCTTTAACAAAGCTGAAGCTTTAAAAGATAAAGATTTAAATTTAAAAGTCGGCATACTTCAAATTGGGGAGAGTATAGTAAGAGTTGAAAGCGTAGGCGGAAAAAGAAATTATAAAGATATCTTAGAAGGTAGCATTGAAATGTCTTTTACCACTGAGGTAGGAGAGATTAGTATTTATCTGAATCCTAGTAAGAAAGGTGGTAATAAAATAGAAATAGAAATTGATGAGAAGAGCGAAGCAAGGCTTAACAAGTTAAAAGCTGAGAAGAAAAGTTTAGGAGAAAACTGTCTTTTGGGAGGAAAAAGTGTTCTGGAAGCTATAGAAGCTAAAGGTTTTAAGAAAAATGGTAATGTACCTACAGAGCCAACCGAGACTATTAAGGATGATCTATCTACTAATCTTACGCAAGTTCGTTTGCAGCAGAATAGAGAAGTAGCTTTAGGGGTTAAGTTATTCAGGTAAGATTTTAAGAAATTAGTTATAGCGGTATGGCTCAATGATTTTGAGTATGAGATTTTAATGTTCCCAGAAGTCCGTTATGATGATCAGGTGGACAGTACGGTACAATATTTACAGTGGATAAGAAAAATTAACACCAGCGCCTTTAGGGTCAGAGACTTTGGCCTCAACCCTAATAAAACACTTGGGTGGCTGAGGTATATCTAAAAACCTCAATTTTTCTCCAAAGCTTTTGACATATACTTTGCCTGTTGCAGATCACACTCTTTAACCTTTGAAGAGACACTTCCCTTATGTGGCACAGCAGGAGAACCCATAGAACAAAAACCACTACCTCTATCAACTTTTTTAGAACTAGGGTTAGCAGGTAATTGTGCGTTTACAGATCGCCTTAAGTTCTCTTCCTGACTCTCGAAATTTTTTTTCATCTTCTCTTGCCCACTAGGAGTATACAGCAAGTGTTTAAGCTGCTCATCCTCAGGGGAAAGAGAGTTGGAGTCTAGCTTCTTTTGCAGCTCAGGAGAAAGAAGTGGGCGTAGTTTCTCTCTCTGATCAGGATTAAGACGTTGTTGCCACTCTGGTCCACCTTCATGCGTAGGAGAAGTCACTTCTGAGGGTGGATTACTTTTTGCTTTTATTCTAGTTGGGAATGAAAAAAATGGCTTAGACACAGGTGGTTTTTTAGTTACATGATACACAAGATCACTTTTACTTGAATACATCGTATCACGCTCTACACTATGTCGCTTAAAAGATGAGAAATTTGTTAGTGGCAACCATCTTTCTTTACAGAGGAAACCACCCTTATGTTTCTTCGGAGATTCACTCTCTTTTGACTTTGCTTCAGAACACTCACCACTAACTTGCTGTTTTTCAGGTTCCACACTAAAAATGCTCTTTACATCTTCAACATCTGGAGAATGTGATGATGACGCATACCAGATACTCTTCCCTGTTTGCACACCTTCATTAGCACCTTTCGATGATGAAGGTCTAATCTGTGGCAATGACCATAATCCTGCACTTGAAGCCGATGATGACCAAGGGTTTATTGGCTGAGACCAAGCACTAGTTCCTGCTTGCACATTTTGAACAGTACCTACAGATTGCACTGATGAAGATGTCTCTCGAACACCACCACTAACTGCAGTAGAACTCAGACGTGTCAATGGCCCACCACTCGTTCCAGCAACATCTAACGGATCCAACTGCGGCACAGAAACCAACCCTTGCCCGGGAGACTCCTTTAATACTCCATCCTGACTTCGTGTGGGAGACTCCCATTCCATCTCTGACAGTTGAGTCGATGGCCCTGGACCACCACTTGAAGACCGTGCACCAGAATCCTTAGGTTTCGGAGGTGAATTACTATCATAACCACTGTCTGTATCTGTTTTCCTTCGGTTGGGCGGTGTTCTTAGTCCACTCGGTCCTGCATGCATAGGAGAATTGAATGGCGACTGTACAGGCGACAATGCTCGCTCAGGGTCAATGGCCAGTTCATGGTCTTTGTTGATTACAGAGCTTTCTATTATTTTGGTTATCACACAGTGAGAAATTTCTGGATTAGAAAAGTCTATGCCATACACTACATTGCTTCCATTCACTGATAATTTTGCTTGAGTTTTACTATTAAGATCACCAAGCACAACATTATTAAATGCATAATTTAGTTTAAGAGCTTCTTCGTGTGTTAATAATCTAGCTCCTTTATCATCTAGTATAACAGGCACAAGAACTGATGCCTCTTTTCTATCTAAAGGGGAAGCACATACAAAGCCATATATTGTCACTCCTGTCGATTGACTAATAGATTCTATTATCATATCTTTAAATAACTTCACTCTATGATTAGTGCTACTGTCAACTCCAAGATACATACCTTCAAGCCATGTCTTATACCTTACTACACTATCAATAAAACGAGCGTCATCAAAAACGTCCCTGATATATACACTATTGCCTTCAACCTTCAGAGGGTTCTTAGGAGCATTCTCATATCTTTCCCTCATCCTTGATAAAAACTCACGCTCAAATTGCTGACGTAATCTTTTATTATCAAATTCACCGTACCATAAATAACCTTTCCTGTCAGATGCCCTAATGTTACAAGTTGGCATGCCTTCTATAACATCCTTTGCAAGTGAAGCAGCCAAGTGAGACTTTAAATTAAAAATTACACCTTTATCTACAGGTGTTACAAACTTAAACCCATGCTGTTCATCCCAAGACCAGTCTCTATCACTGATATCAAACGGGAAAGAATTAACATCAAAAATCAGCTTAGCTGTATCCAATATTTCTGCATCATTACTTTCTTCAATGCCGTAGAATTCACGTATTATCTTCCTTTTTATACTGTCCAGATATCTTCTACACTGATACGTATCCATACTCTTCTCAAATGAGACTACGATATAGTCCTTCTTGCCCCTGCTTTGCAGCGTAAAATTAGTTTCAACTGTGTTACGATTATAATTATGTACATTAAAAGCGTTAATCAACGCCCTTACTGTTTTTGTATTAGGCATACCAACCTCCTCATTTTTAAATTACAACAACTACCCTTTACTTAACGTCTAGGACCACCAGGATTGTTTTTCTGCTCAGACTGACGCCTCCTTTCTTCTACTCTTCTGGCTGCGTCACTATGATCATCAAACCTTGCTCCTTCGATTCGCAGCAATCTCCCACCACCTGGACCTGGATTTTCACGTTTCCACTTTTCAGCATCAAAACCTTTTTTATCATTACCGCTATGCATATTGACTCCCAAGTAAAAATATTATGTAACTAATATACTAAAAATAAATTGTAGTGCAAGCACTTTTTTTATATTTTTTAGCATAAAATTTTATTCATTCTTTATTCATAAAACTTAAGTTTCCTAGATTCCGCTAACACGTAGCGGAATGACGAACTGTCGACATCTATCTATATGCCCCTGGATTCCAGTGCCTCCTCTTCCTGTCCTCCCAGTGCCCAGACACTGGGATCTAGTCTTTTTTGCAATTTCATCAAAAACACTCCCTCTTAACATAAAACCCTACACTTATCAAACCCAATGCACATCCTGGATTCCAGTGTCACGCACTGGAATGACAAGAAAGGGACACTGGAGTGACAAAAAAAGACGCTGAATGACGCCTGTGTTTCTTTTTGCCATCAACTCCTACTCTTTTAATGCATACCAGTACCTCTTTTTCTTGTCATCCCAACTAGGAAGGGCGTCATCCAGTACTGGGATCCAGTCTTCTTTGTCATCTAAGTAGCTAACACTAGCTATCTCGATGGTGCATTACCATTTCCTCTTGCTGCACGTTCATTCAATACATCAGTAACTTTTGATCTAGGATATTCTTGAGCACCACCCACAGAGCATTGCTTAGGTTCATTCTCAGCACCATTCCAAGTACCCATGTTAGTAAAATCAAATCCACAATCAGCAACAGAGCTTTTAGCAGATTGTTCGGGAGCGTCTTTGCTAGGAATAATAGAGTCTTGAGTGTTCAAAGCTTTTCCATTAGGGACAGGACTCTTAGTAGATTGATTCGAAGCTTTTTTGTCAGAAACAAAGCTTTGAGCAGATTGGCTTGAAGCTTGATAGGTATTATTGTTATTTTGCTCTGTCTTTTTTATCCAATTACCATCGCATCCTTGAAAATAATTTCTTCCCTTTCTCACCCCCGTTGTATTCGCTGCAGTCTTTGGAGCAGGTGGACACACCTCTTTCTTCGGTTCCTCTGGCTTCGCTTTTTTCTCTTCTTCCACTTTTGGTTTTTGTGAATTTTCATGAGATTTTCTTTCAAGCTCAGCAAGACGCAATAGATGTTTCAAAGGATCTGACGCAATTTCAAGATCTGGTTTGCTCAGAACAACTGGCCTTACAAATCCTGGTGAAACCTCAAAAAGGGAAACTGGCACTTTAGGCTTTTCTCTTTCATCTACCTTGATTTCTACTTCTTCATGAACTTCTTTAATTGCTTCTAATGATGTTTTTTCTGCTTTTTTATCTTCTTTTTCTGTAGATGCCTCTACCGCAGCCACCAACTCAACTCCAAACATTTCTGCGAACATTGTAACAATCCATCCGACAACGGCCAGCTGTAACTTGAGTTTCAGATCTTGCAATGCAGTTAATCTTTCTAACGCCCTTGCAAACTCTTCTTCTGATAACTCACCACTGCCTAATTTCTCTTGTAATTCTTTTATCTCTTTGTCCAACCTCTGATTGAAACTTAAATCGCGTGCAAAAATCTTCTTGATTAACTCCTTAAGCTTGTCACGCATAAATTTAATTATCGAAAGAAGCCAATTTTTTTCTTTCTTCTCCTTGAGCATTTGGTAGATTTTCGGATCTACATCTACTTCAAAGAGGTTAAAGAGAGATTCAAAGAAATTCCAGAAATCTTCCAGTGGTTTTTCACAATTGAAGTAACCCTCATCATCACCTTCTCCGATATGTAGCTCTGCTTGAGATGACATTTCATCGACATAACTAGAAGCCTGACGCTCACACTCGAGCCTCCTGAGGAAATCTTGTCTGGTGAGCTCCTCTACGGCTGCTTTTAGTTCATTTAACTTCTGCTCTGCAGAGAAATCTTGCTCCCTGATTTTTCCTTGGAAGATCGAGCTACCGTTTCCGTTATTATCTGAAAAGCTTTCCACCATTTTTACTCCCTTCATAAAACCTAATAATTTAGTTCTACAGTACTAAACATTTAAGAAGTGTTAACGTAAAGATGTTAATAAAATTACTTGCATTTTTACACTATATGTATTATATCATGTGCTATTTAACCTTTCAATAATATTCTTGCTGCTTTTTCAAACTCTAGTATGCGCTTTCCTTTTAATGTTCACTTTTGCCTCCACTACCACTTTTTCTTGTAAAGTATTTGTTTATTATACTCTTTTGCATAACATTGTACAACATACTATATTTGGAGTGTAATGATATAAAAATTACTATCAAAGGAGAGAGCACCAGAGGCAGAGCAATACAAATAGTGACTAAACCTCAAACTTGAAAATGGAGGAAACGCTTACTTACTAAAGGTGCTCAAAAATATCCAAGATCTTAACTCTAGACCAACGCATCCCAAAACGAACGATTCTCACACTTACCTGTTTTGGGTTGCTAAACATGATTATATTACTTAAGATATTAATAAAAATATTGCTAAATTAATATTATTGAACTCGGAAATAACGGGAAAATTTATAACAGTTTTTATCCCCAATAGAATAAAATCCTTTTTATTGGTATCGTCCTTTTTGTGAAAAATATTCTTAACTTCTCTACCACACAAGATATACACTGACTATAATTTATACACCTCTACACATGGTGCAAATAGAAAGTATTTTTTATTTCACAACATAACTTAAGATTCAATTTTTATAATTTTCTTGTTGAACTACAAGACGGCATCTTTCTGTAGATGAAATTTTACAACTTCAGAAAGAAACAGATTGATACCTTTGTGACTCCTTCGATTGATTATTTATTGTTACACTATCCAGATAATGATTAGGATTACAATCTGATTTGCTATTATTCTCTGACAGTTGGCTTTTCTGCTTACTACTAATTATAGCAGTCAAAAGATATTCTATTAATTGCTTCATAGAAAACTTAAGCTCTGGGCTACGCTTATGTTCTGCTTCCTTAACTTCTCGATTCGAACCTTCAAAAGGAATTGCTTTGGTTGCTTGTACTACCTCTTTTACATTTTTGCTATTTTGTAAGTTATCAAGATATTCTCTAGCTGTCATGCTCACTTCTTTTTTATCTAAATAATCTAGAAATTTTTCACTATTTAACTTCATATCAGCATTAATAAGCAACGGTACGCTACCTTTTACATTGATTTTAGTCCCAAAGTCATATAATCGTACTCTGGATACTTCTTGACCATTAATTTTAATAAGGCCAAGCTCTTTATCTTGTTTTGCAAGAAGTTGTCGTTCTGTTTGTATTTCTTTTGTTAAGGTTTGCTTATCTTTATCAGCTAGTAGGTCATTAGCTTGATTAACATTAAAGTGTTCAATGAGAAAGCCTTTTTCTCCTATTTCATAGCCAGCAAATTCTATTCCTTTTTCCACAACTTGCATAAGCTGATCAACGCTTTTTAGTTCAGAAATAAATGCCGCATTGCTATCAAAATACGCGTAATTATCACCTATTCTGTAAATGGCTACAACATGGTTACTTGTTACTAAATGAAGAGCAAAATCATCATTAATTTCAGCTATATAATTTGATAAATTACTAAACATTTTATAACTCCTACTATGAGTTAAACTTGAAGGCAAAGTGCTTGTAACACAATCTACCTGCTCTTCAAAACTACTAAGCAGCTTACTAAAAGTAAAAGCCTCTTTTTCTTCCTTTCTAGATATCTGCTTACCTTGAGCTATACGCTCATAAATTTCAGTTGAAGTTTTTAGAGTATTCAAAAATGATTTGTTTTCGTGTAAAGATAAAGCTTGAGATAAACCACGGGTAGTTGCTACGCATTTACCATTAACATTAACTCCTCGCTCTTCAAAAGAAGGCAAATAAAGGCCTTGTTTCACTAATTCAATAGATGCATTTGGAAAGCTGCTGGATACAAACTGCAAAAGTGCTGCCTGTTGCTCTTTATTGAAATGTGATAACTGTGGACGAAAAGACGCTAAGTATTCTAATAGTAAGCGACGGATTTCAGGGTTATTCTGATTGTTTATAATAAAAGACATGACACTATCAGGATTACCAGCATCATCAGAACGAGCTCTACCAGCATTAGTATTAACGTCTTGAAGTTCTCTTGAGATATCTCTTCTTAGAACTTTAAAGTATTCTTCATTTCTAAGATTGTTTTTATCAACTATATTATTCAGACCTGGAACATTTAATGTAAGAGAATTACGCATTTCATCTAACACATCTCTACCTTGGTTTCCAAGATTGTTATTTTGCTGTAAAACTTCATTAATATCTCTAGCATTTTCTAATGCCCAGAAGCCACAATTATATCCATCTCTTTGCTGTACTAACCGATTACCTTGCTGATCAATAAGAATATTATGGAGAGTAACATTATTATCTTCTAAAACTCGTCTAACACTATTTAGAACATTATGACCAAGTGAGTCAGCATAGTAACCAATATAATTCCCATTTCGGTAATCAATCACTAATGTGCCCCAATGATTACCGCCTAAATTAACAATTAAAATTGACCTTCGAGGTCCTACATCTCCGTAATTTTTAAAATGTCTAATATGAGTTTTCAAAACGTCGACCTGATTACCGCTAATACCAATAACATTAAACCCCATTTCATCCACAACTGGGAAATTATATCTTTGTGTCATTGCAACATAAGTTATATCATGTTGTTGAAGCCAATAATGATAATAGCCATTGTCTGTTGCAAAATCTAGTGTAATTAGATCATTAACATCTTGTATGCTATTACGATCTCCAAGAACATTGTTTATTCGTTCTAATATTCCTTGTGCTGCAGGAGTACCACCTCCCCTTATTCTTGACTTTAGTGTTTCTATTGCCTGTGCTCTAGTACCTTGCAAGTAACTAAACGGAACATGTAGATTGTCGTCTATATCAAGCAAAAAAATCGAATTTTGTCCTGGTGCTTTTTCTTCGTAAAAACGCCTAAAGTTTTCACGAGTCTGATCTGATAATAGACCTTCTGGTGGATTTTCATCAATAACACTTTCAGGTCCCACTAATCCTCCTGGTCTTGAGCTGCGAACATGACGATCAAGCCTGTGTACATACTCTTCTCTTCCTACCCCTTCTGGGAAAAGTATAAGATTACCTGCTTCGTGTGCATCTCTATTAAACACAATAGGAAACAAAACCACCTCATTTCCAGAAGTAATAGGTATAAATCCTCTGTGTTGTTTCTTAAGTCTTCCGATTTCTTGTCTCGCATCATTTTGCTGTTGTCCTACTTCTTCTGCATTATTAGCAAGCCTTAACACATATCCAATTGGGTGAGTATCTAGGTCATTCTCTCTAGGTTGTCTTAATAATAAAAGACCTAATCTCTGTTCTGTAATTCTTGTGAGTATTACCCTTTCTCCTTCCTGACCCCTTTTTAAACTATATGTTTGACCAACTTTATACATAGCAAGCACTTTATAAGGATTATCACTAGCATAAAATGTACCATGTAGTATAGAACGGAACTTATCCTCACTATTAACATTTATTGTATCCACAAGCGGCATCAATGCTCCAGAGATCTCTTGAAATAATCCTCTATGCTGAGCTATATTTTTCCAGCCATCATTCATAACTTGATTTAAAGCATTATGTATATTTTCAGCATTAGGCACTTGTACAAGATCACCATTAAGAAAATTATTTGCATTATTATTTTGGTAATCGTGATATAAATCAAGGTCATTTGGTAGATCAATATCTAGCCCAAGTTGGTCATTAAGTGTGCATGAAACTTCCCATACACGAGGATTATTTCTACCAATATCAAGAGTTTGTAAATTGATGACTTCTTGTTGTTGTGAATCGTGAGCTCCAATATGAAGTATAACTATATCAGAACCTTGACCATGAAAGACCATAGTTAAACGTCTTAAATTCTCATCGTTATATCTAAATACATACTTTGCTACAGGTAATTCCCCTCCCCCTGCGAGTTGTAAATGATGCCTATCAAAAGCACTACTTCCAAAAGCAAAACCAGTTATACAATCAAATATTCTGTTATAATTCTCTGCATTTCTTGGTATTCCATTAGGAAGATGCTGAAGCAAGAAATCCCTAATATTTTCTCTAATTCCTTCATTCTCCAAATACTCAAATAATCTTTGTAATAAAGGAAATCTATCCCGTTGAAGCCCTACCGTATCAACACTAAAGGGATCTAGATTTAAATGAAAATTTAGGTCAACACAAACAGCATGTCTTGATTCAGTATGGATGAGTATAAATGAAGAAACATGCAATCTTTTAGCGTGACTTCTGGCGCGGTTTAATGCGATATTGGACGGTGCATTTGTAGCAAGATTAACAACAATAGGAACATTTTCTCTTTCCGCTTGACGACGTACAAGAAAAGCAGCATATGAACTTCCAGAAGACAAATCAAGGTCAATATCTATCGTGTAGCGGTGACTAAAATTTGCTAAAAAACCCAATAAAAACCCGTGACTCTCAAATTTTTGATTGCGATTTTCAATATTATTTTCCAGCACTTGCCTGTAATTATGATAGATGTCAGTTGTGTATGGTAAAATTTCTTCATCTATTCCACGTTCTATATTTTGTCTTTGATTACTTGCTAGCATTTCCATAAAATCGTCAATTCTTTGTTGACCTGGTTCTACTTGTACAAAATTGACAAGCCTATTAAGTTGTACGAGTTGATTTTGATTGAGTTGCATCCTTCCTATTTCTCTAACCGTAAGTACGCTATGTGGTGCAGGTGCATTAATCTCCATAAGCCTATTACGTTCTATATGCCTAAGAAGGCTAATCTCAGATGCTGAATACTTGGCAAATTTATCTCTACCTCTAAAATCCTTTTCACGAATCACCTCGAATACTGTCGCAATTGCTTCTCCCTGACTCTTGCCCTTTCCATACATGCATACTTTATATTGCTCAAAACTTAGGTCTTCTGCCCTTAAATTCGGATTTTGCCGTCTAATCTCTTGTACTAGAGAATCTCTCTCCCTTTCACTAAATCTTAACCCATCACTATTAGGACGATCAGAAATACTGTAACATCTGACAACTTGCTGTCCGTCACGATAAACAGCAATTTTTAGGTTTCCTGTATCTCTATTTCTACCATATGTATCAATACCATGGTTGTCAAAACGAAAATAGATTCTCTCATTTGCATTCAAGACACCAGAAGCATGTGCAGTAGCAAACATGCTAAAAAAGAATACAGGAAGGAAACGACCTGCACTCACATGATACAAGAAAGATGGACATTGATCTAAAAAAGATTCAAACTCTTGTCTGAAACCTTCAAGACCTCCATCCACTAAACTCCTAATAAGTCCATCACCATTATTCATATAAGATACCCCTCTATTTTCTACGGCTAGAAACACCACTCACACTAGGAGCTTCAAACTTGGACTGCGGACCATCACCAGAACCATCAAGTGGCAAAGACGTTTTCTTACTACTACGAGCTTGAGATCGAGTCCGTAAATCATACCTAGGACCATCACCCCCAGGACCAGGAGGCAAAGTTGTTTTCTCTAACTCAGAGAATAACTCTTCTGCAAACAGACCGTAATCTACATTTACTTTTTTACCTTCCCTGCCACGTAATCTAAGATCTTTTGTTATTACTTTTTTAAAGGACTCAAACTTCTCAGGAAAGCAATCTTTGACAAATACCATCATATCCAATATTTCTTTTTTCTCTATTTCTTTTTCCCTATCAGACTCATGAATATCTTCTCGCTTCCAATTGATTATTAATCCTCCAAGTACACTTTTTATAGGAACTGTATAATTAGAAGTATTAACAGAAGCCTTTCTGTATTCAACAAAGCGGCCACACTTCCAAATTTCCATAATAATAGACCTAGCTTGAACGCTTGACTCAGGATTTTTCAACATCATATTTGAAAGTGAGTAAAGAAGAAGGTCATACTCATCCTGTGAGAATATTTTGTCCAAACAGTCTCCTCCTGCTGAAACGCCTTTATAACACCAGCACTGTACCAAATCATGAACCGTATCAAAAAAACATGACTCTATTAATTCAGCAAAAAGGGAATATACTCCTTTATCTTTCTGTGATAATTTCTGTAAAAGAGTATCTTTATCGACTATCTTATTTACACAAAAATCTAAAATAGGGGCGTCTTTCTCAACAGATTGAGGACGAGAAAGAGCAAGAATAGCTTCTGTGAGCTTCTTTTCCTTATCTTCTTCTTTTAAATGATTATAAAAATACTCTACCCCTTCACTCCACTTAAGTTTTACAGCACTATCAAAACCTTCTACTGCATCATACTTCTTTAATTCCCCAGATTCTCTATCGATCCAGAAATCAAACACGCTACCATTTCTTTTTATAGTATCTAGTAGGGAGTTTCGTACGTATTTATCAGTTATAGGATTACCACTACCATCACGCGCACCAGGACGAAAACCGTTCTTGAGAAACTCAAATCTTTTTTGAAAGAGAGGATGAATTTTATCTACTACACAGTAACTACAAGCCATCTCATATTTGCGAAGTGGATTATCTATTCCATCTATTTTTTCTTCAGTAAGTCTTTGACCTAAAACAGCATTATTTAATCTTATACCTGACCAGCAACTTTCATCTTGGAATACATTACGCAAAAACTCCAGCTTATCATCCTTGAAGTATTTTATATGTTCCATAAAGTTGTCATAAAGGACTCCCACCCATCTCTTGATAGCTGACTTCCTCCCGGCAGTAACTGTTGGATCTGGATGTTTAATAGCTTCCTGTAATTTTTTGGACATCGTAGCCCGAAGCTCTTTCTGTGTTGGCATTAACCCCTCCTATTAAGTATTTATGTAAAAAAGGCATTGTACAGATATTAGAATGGATTGCAATATCTAGAATAGAGGGTTTAATAAAAAAACGTTATGGCTAAAACTTCTTTTCTTGAATTTTCTCAATATAATCAACAGAAAGACCAGTAGTTTGAGTTATAATGTCAATAGAAACTCCTGCTTTAAGTAGATTCTTTGCGACCTCAATTTTCTCTGCTTTTCTGCCTTTTTCATGTCCGATTTGGATGCCTTCTTGTCTACCTTTTTCAGTAGCATCATCGAGTTTTTGTTCCAAGATAGCAGCTTCTTTCTGTAAATCCATTACTCTTTCTTCATATGCTAATAAGTCCTTCTCATTCCAATGAAATTTATCTAACTCATCATATGCTAATTTTATTATTGGTGATTTTTCTGCTATTTTCCTTAAATCTTCATCAGTTGTTTCTTCTGCATATTTAAAGAAAAACAGCCAACGGTCTATCACATTTTCTAGCTGCTCTTCTCTGTTCTTAGGAAACTTTGGCAGCTCAATGAAGATAAATTGAAAATCTTTTAAATCATGCTCATTAGTTTTTTCATCTCTTATGGTATGGCTAGATATATAATCAAGCTTATCAGGAAATAAATTACAATTGGAAATAGCAATAAAGAAAACCTTCTTTAAATCAATGTACTTACCACCTTTATCAGCCTGCCTTGAGTAAGCCTTAGCAGCATATAATTGAGCCCGTTTTTCGAAGCCTTTATCACGAGCGAGTTGCATCTCAATCACGTATCTGGCCCCAGTGGAATCTCTGCACAGAACATCGACAATACTCTGCTTATCAGAGGCAATTTCAGGGTCCATAATGGTGCTAAGGAATTCGACTTCTTGTATAGTATTTATTTCAGTAAACCCCAAAATATCATTCAAAAAGTGGATAAGAATATTCTTATTTTTTTCAGTACCAAAAATTTTCTTAAAGGTTAAGTCCAGTTTTGGATCTAGAAACTTCGAAAGAGCCATGAGAAAGTAAGATAAAAAGCATTAATAATTATACACAATTGTGAAGAAATATTCAACTAAAATTAAACTATAGGAGAGCTTGCCATAAAATTTTGGCCTGGGTTTTTTACAATTATTTCTGTTTTGAAATTAGTGAAGATGCCTAATAGAGATTGATTTTTATTAACATTAAAGCTATATCTTCATCAGACTGAGAGTTGGAAATATGGCAATAATTCTTTTAGATACAAAAACAATAAATCGTATAGCAGCAGGTGAAGTAATCGAAAGGCCAGCAAGTGTAGTAAAGGAATTAGTAGAAAATGCAATAGATGCTGGAAGTTCAGAAATAGAGATCAAAATAGAAAGTGGTGGGCGTAACCTTATCACTGTGACAGATAATGGAAATGGAATAGAGAAGAACGATCTAGAACTAGCATTTATGAGGCATGCCACTTCAAAATTAAGCGATAGTGAGTTAATAGAGATCAAGCACCTTGGGTTTAGAGGAGAGGCTCTACCTTCAATTGCAGCAGTAAGTAGAATGAAATTATCATCTAAGGCAAGTGGAGCAAAGGAAGCATGGTCTATAAGGTATGAAGGCGGAGAAAAAATAGGGGAGCTTATTCCCTACTCTTTATCACAAGGGACACATATTGAAGTACGAGATTTGTTTTTTGCTACTCCAAATAGGCTAAAATTTCTGAAAACCGAAAGAGCGGAAATGCAAGCTATAGTTGATATAGTAAACAACTTAGCAATGATAAACTATAGAATAGGGTTTACTTTCAATTCAGGTAATAAAAAGCTCTTAAAATACGCTAAACAAACTTCATTCTTTAACAGACTATGTGAAACAGAAGAAGAATTTCAGAGCAATTCGCTGGAAGTTAAAGAGGAAGAAGAAGGAATCAAACTTACGGGACACATCTGTAAACCAACTATTAGTCGTGGCAATTCAACTCAAATCTATACGTTTGTTAATGGAAGGCCAATAAAAGACAATTTACTTGTTGGTGCAATTCGATATGCATATCAAGATTTTATTCCAACTGGAAAGTATCCTTTTGCAGTGCTGCAGTTAGAAATACCGTACGACCAAGTAGATGTAAATGTGCATCCAAATAAATCAGAAGTAAGATTTCAGAATAAAAGGTTAATATATGAAATAGTGAGAAGAGGGATAATAAAAGCATTATCGACTAGGTTCGCAGTAAGTGATGTTGAGTCTCAAAGTATTGAAGAGTTTGATAGCCAAGAGCAGGTTAATAGTAAAGAGGAAAAAAATCAAAAAGAGTTTTATGAAAAGAGACCAAGTCTTTTAGAAAATCGTCTAATGAAAGAATTCAATGCACCAAATGAAAGAAGGCAAAGTTTACCAGAAACGTTTAAATATGGAGAATCTCCACTAAAAAAGGGAACTATGGTTCTAGAAAGGGAGCAAATTGATTTAATAGAGGATTATCCTCTGGGATATGCACGCTGTCAGGTCTACAATACTTACATTATTGCTGAGGCTGGAGATAGGCTGATTATAGTAGATCAACATGCAGCCTATGAGAGATTGATATACGAGTGCTTAACAAGTATAAAAAGACAAAAACTTCTCATTCCTGAAATAGTTGAAATTAAAAACCAAGCTGGAATGGAGATGGTTAAAACTTATAAAGATAAGCTTTTTGAAATGGGTTTTGGTATTGAAATAGAATCAGAAGATAAAGTAAGGGTAAAAGAAATACCTGCAATCTTGGGAACAATAGATATAAAAGAGATGCTAGTTGATATAGTAGATAAGTTAATGGAAATAGAAGATACGCTACCAATAGAGGATAAGGTGAACAAAATATCATCCATAATCGCTTGCCACGGGGCAGGAAGAAAAATGAAATTGGAAGAGATGAATGAGATACTAAGACAAATTGAGAAAACTCCATATTCTGATCACGGAAGACCAACTTATATAGAAATGAAACTAAGTGATATAGAAAAATTGTTTGAAAGGAGATGAGTTCAGTTTGTCAAAAAGGTTGCCAATTAAGTATACGTAACAGCTCTTCTGGTTATGGAGTATAAAATGTGAAAAAAGAGAATAAATGCTCTAATTTTTTAGATTACAAAGTAATAGGACAGGAAGTAAGAAATCGTAGATTAGCAAAGGGATATACTCAAAAAGATTTAGCAAAAAAAATCGGAACAACATATCAGGTAATACTGCAATATGAAAAAGGAACACGCAGAATTTCAATTAAGAAGTTATATGAATTAGCAGAAGCATTATCAACAACTGCTAGAGATCTAGCTTGCGGACAAGAAGTATCAAATGAGGAAAGGTATGAGGAAGAAGAGATATTAAATCTAGTAAGAAGACATAAAGAGATTAAGGATCAAGAATTACGCGAAACGTTTTATTTATTAACTAAATTCATCCGTATTAGTGAGGAAGAGAGTGGAAAGGCAGTAAAAGTAGAGGTGGCAAAGGGTTTAGTTAAGGAAGGAGTTTCTGCTCATGTTATCTCTCAAACGACCAGTTTATCTATTGATGAATATGATAATGATGAGAAAAAAATTTCTATTCCGTATAAAGTAGGTCAAAGAATAAAAGAATGGAGGTTGAGAAGAGGATACACTCAAGAAGATTTAGCAAGTAAAGTGGGCATAATAAATCAAAGAATATATGAATATGAACAAGGACGAGCTGGTGTTTCACTTGAAATGTTAGATGAAATAGCAAAGGTACTATCAATTAGTATTACAGACCTACTTCCAGAAACAACAGAAAATGAGAATAGTGAAGTGGAACTATCAAGGTTAATAGAAGAATACAAAAAGATTAAAAGCCAAGAATTACGTCATGTACTAATAAAATCTCTGTTTGAAAGCATACAAGTTTGCAAAGAGAAAGTGAAGAGAGTAGAAAAGATGAAAATTGCAAAGAATTTAGTTAAGGAAGGAATTTCTATCAATATTATTTTAAAAACAGTAGGTATCTCTTTAGACGAAATTCAACAAATTTAAAATAAAAAAATCAGTATCTATTAACATTTTTACTTTTTGATGAAAAAATAAGTAAAAAAGATTTAAAAATTGATTTGACTTCACTCAAAAGCTATGGCTTTATGCCAATGCTGATAAAAAACAGCAGTAAATAATTAAAAATATTTTGTTATTAGTGAAGGGTAATTTTTATGAACAATAAGAAAGATCGTAGAGAAGAAATAGAATTCAGAGCATTAGAAAGCAACGGTAAAGCTCTACTTGATCGTGAAGTAATAGAAACGTTTCTAAGTGCAGTGCATGACAGGGAAGAAGCTCGAGTTATTGCTAGAAAGCTAATAGATAGTTTTGGAATAGGAGGAATTTTAGGCCAGGAAATAGATGACTTGAAAACTATAGAAGGGATAACCGACTCTACAGTAGCAGTAATTTTATGCCTAAAGGAAGCTTCAAAGAGGGTACCAAGAGAAGAGTTAAAGAAAGGACCTGTAATGGATAACTTGGAAACCATCGTAAAATATTTAAGGGTGAGTATTGGTTATTCAGAGGAGGAAAAGATGAAAATAATATATTTTGATCAAAAGTGCCGTTTAAAGGGGGAAGAAGTGTTCACTGGTACAGTGGATAAGGTACCTTTTTACATAAGAGAAGTAACAAGAAAGGCATTAATAAGAAAAGCGACGTCAATAATAATATCGCATAACCACCCAGAAGGAAGGTTAAAGCCATCTGATGAGGATGAAGCTGTAACTAAAGACTTGGCTAAAGCTTGTCAGACTATAGGGATTAGGTTGCTGGATCACATTATCATCACAAGTGTTGGGTATTTTAGCTTTAAAGAGCAAGGACTGTTATAAAGCAGATGTTTGAAGATTTTCATGAGTTGTTTAACTACTTGAATGAAAAAGTATTTGCAAGTGCATTAATCATCTCTTATAATTAATGAGAAAGTATACATTAAATTAATAATAAAGTAATAAAGTCGGTTGTAGACTTAGTAAAGTATATTTAATAGCGGAGGCTAATATGGTTAATAAAATAATTGTACCTTTTGATGATCAAGAAGGAGGTGTTTACGAATTAAATGTTGATCTTGATAGATTATCAAAGGGTGAAATATCAAATGCGATTATAGGAATTGGTCGTACTAACACCTTTGTAAGCAAAATTAATAAGGCTAAAAAACCTGGAGAAGTGCCCTCCTCTAATAGAGACGTTCAAATCAACTATGGAAAAGGGCTTGATTATATATATGGTACAAAACCTTTAAACGATCAAGCAGAATATTTAAATCCATTTACTTCAGCTTTGAAAAAAATAAAGCCAAGTGCAAGCGAAAGTGAAAAGTTAAGCTGGTTTAAGAGTTCTGTAGTAGAGGCAAAAAGCGTAAATGAATTGCATAAAGCCATAGACCAAGTATTAGCATCTGGAGGAAGGCTAAATGCATGTAATGATGGGGAATGGAGCTTTGCTGAGTATGTAATATTGGGTACACATTTTCATAAATTTGATAAGGCTGATCGTAAAAAGATAATGCGTAAATTAATGCTAAGCGGTGCAGAGTTTCATGATACTTTATTGGAGAATAAATTGATAGGTGAAATCTATAATGAGCTACAACCAGAAGTTCAGCCACAGATAGATAAGCAACTAGAAGAACTAGAGAAAGCTGGCGAAAGTGCTGTTCAGGAAGGAGAATTAATAGATATCGAGATAGATAATAAAATGCTTTTTATGGAATTCTCTGAAGATAGCAAGGTAGAGGTAGCAAAAATACTGAGAGAGTTAGGGAGTAATATTTTAAAAATGGGTAATAATGCAGTTGAGATCAGAAGGGAGGAAGGAGGTGTAAGAAATTACGTTGATGTGTCAGATGGTAGCTCTGTTGTGTTAGAAATTCCTACAAGCGCTGGTAAACTAAATATTATATTGTACCATGATGTAAAAAAATATGATCAAGTACAAGTCAGAGTAGAAAACAAGGAAATGTGGGCTGAGCTACAACAAAGAGGGGAAGAAATTGGAAAAAATTGTCTTTTTGCTGGAGTAAAACTTAAAGAAGCAGTAGAAAAGGGAAGTTTTATGAGATGTGGCATATGGAATAGCAAGCAGCTTATGAAGGAGGTTGATAGCCCAAGTGAAAAATTGTCTTCATGGGTAGATAAAGTACGTGAAAATAGTAAAGAAACTTTTAGGGGGCTTTAATTCATTTATTTTAAGGTTCCAGAGTCTACCATTATATCTGGAGCCTTTGAGCTATAGTAGAAAATATTATATGTATGGTTCTTTGTATGGAAAAAAGTCTAGACTGTGAGGTAGGGCAAAAAGTAAAAAATTGGAGGTTAGAGCGAGGTTATACTCAGAAGGATTTAGCTAAGAAAATTGGTGTAAAGTACTGGGTAATACTGCAATATGAGAAAGGGAACCGTAAAATTCCAATTAAGAAGTTATATGCCATAGCAGAAGCATTATCAGTGAATGTTAAAGGTCTAGTTTGTGGAGAGACACTACCAAATGAAAAAAGATATTTTGAAGATGAAGAAATATTAAATTTAGTAAAGGGGTATAAGGATGAAGAATTAAGCGAGGTATTTTATTTATTAACCAAATTTATTCGTTTGAATGAGGAAAGAAGCAGAAAAGCGGTAAAAATAGAAGTAGCAAGGGGTTTGATGAAAGTAGGAGCTTCTGCTCATGTTATCTCTCGAACAACTAACCTATCTATTGGTGAGTATGAGGAGAACAAAATTCCTGTTCCATACAAAGTAGGGCAAAGGATAAAAGAGTGGAGATTGATACGAGGATATACACAAAAAGATTTGGCGAATAAAGTTGGCATAACAAATCAAGGAATATACGAGTATGAACAAGGGAGAGCTGCTGTCTCACTTGAAATGTTAGATGAAATAGCAAAGGTATTATCAATCAGTATCATAGATCTACTTCCCGAATCAGATGAGGATAGTGAAGCGGAAGAAAAGCTATCAAACTTGATAGAAGAATACAAAAAGATTGAGAGTCGAGAATTACGCGATATGCTAATCAAGTCTTTATTTAAAGGTATACATGTTTGTAGAGAAAAGGTCAGAGAGGAAAAGAAGATTGAAGTTGCAAGGAATTTAGTGAAAGAAGGAATTTCTGTTGATATTATCTTGCAAACGACAGGCTTATCAAATTATATGATTGAGAAATTTTTGTGATTTCATAAAAACTTAGCCAATAGTGGATTTTTTTGTGATAGAATATATGTTTGCTTCTGTAGGAAAAACAGCTTTTAGAGGATTTATCTATGATAATTCAGAGCATATTGAGCTACGAGCTAGGGAAAAAAATAGAAGGTTGTAGGATAGTACAAGGGTATACTCAGGCAAAATTAGCAAGCAAAATTGGTTTAACACATAAGGAAATACATAACTTTGAACTAGGGTGCAAGGCTATTACAATCAAAGAATCGTATATAATAGCAGGAGCATTGTCAGTCAATGTTATAGATCTACTTCCAGGACCAACAGTACTAAGAGAAAACAGTTGGTATGAAGATGAGGATAAAGAAATAGTCTATCTAACAAAAATACATAGAGAAATTAAGGATCAGGAATTACGCAAGAAGCTGTATCCATTAGTAAGGTTTGTATATATTAGCGAGAAAATTAGCCAAGAAGAAGCGAAAATAGAAGTAGCAAAGAATCTAGTGAAAGAAGGAGTTTCAGTTGATATTATTTCCCAAGTGACTCGCTTATCTACTTATGAATATGATGATATAGAGAAAGAAATTTGTACTGATTCTATACTCTACAAAGTGGGGAAAAGGATAAAAGAGCAGAGATTAATACGGGAATACACTCAGGAGGACTTGGCAAATAAAATCGGTTCAACACCTAAAGAAATACACGACTATGAACGAGGATATACAGACATTCCAATTGAAATATTATATAAGATAGCAAAGACATTATCAGTTAACATTAAAGCTCTTGGACTAACAGAATATGAAAATGAGCCAGTTTTGAGATTTGTAGGTAAATGCGAAAAAATTGAGGATCAAGAATTACTGGATACGGTAGCTAGATCTTTATCTGAAGGAATGCAAACTGGTAAAGAAAAGGTTAAAAAAGCAGAGAAAATCAAAATTGCAAAAGATCTAGTTAAGGAAGGTGTTGCTATTGATATTATTGTGCGAGCAAGTGGCCTAACTGCTGATGAGTTGGGTGAGTGTGAAAATTAAATGTGTTTAAGATATAAGTAAAATTAGTTAATGATTTAACCAGCAGAATTTGCTAACCAACTTTTTTGGCTCAGTTGAATTTTGCTTGGTATAAATTAAGATATGAAATCGCAAAGTTTATCTATTAATTTCTGGTTGTCCTCTATCATTGCATTTGCCTCTTGCTGAAGAGATTTGATATTTTTGAGTGTAATATTGTCCATCTCAGTCGATGCTACTTTCAATTGCGATTGTATTCTTATATATTTATCGTCTATTACTTGTTCTAGTTGATAATCAACGCAATCCAATCCAGAAGCAAACATCACATTCAGTAGTGGCTTGATCCACCCTATTTTGCCAAATTTCCTTGAGTTAGCATACTTTATACTTCTATCTGTTCCACCAGTGCCTATTGATAGCAGTATAATCTCATCATTTGGAAATAACCTCTTACCACTTGCATATGCACAAGCCGCTGGATTATTTGCAAACACTCCACCATCTATCAATACTCTCTCTGTTTGGCTAATTTTCAGACGTTTTGGTGTGAAGTACGTTGGAGCAGCTGTTGTAGCTCTGAGTGCATCTTTCAACTTAATGTTTTTTTCTTTCCAACTTTTGAAGAAAAATTCACAACTATTGTGAATGTCATAACTGGTGAGTAGTAGATTACTCGCAACATCGGCCATAGTACTTTCACCAAAGTATTTGTTGAGAATAAATTCCATATTTCTATATGAGTACTGAGAACCACTCAGCCAAGAAGCAATTGATTTTCTCCAAAATGATGATTGAAAGATATATGCTCCATACTCTTGGTAAAGTTCAACCAAATCATTGGCAGAGTATTGAAGTTTATTGCTTTTACAAAGTCCAGCAACAATAATCCCACCGGTTGAGGTTCCTGCCATTAAATCAAAAATCTGGGAAATTGGCTTTTTTGTCCTAGATTCAATTTCTGCTAGAATAATGGCAGGTATTATCCCTCTAATGCCACCTCCATCTACAGATAAAATGTACTTTGTCACTGTAAAATTTATTTGTGTTTGTGAATAGCTTCAAGTTCGTTGACTTCTTCAGTGAGGTTTTTCACTCTCTCTTCAAGTCGATAGACTATTTCGATTAGTCCTTGGTTTTTTTCTATAAATTTATCATGGATGTGTACACGTAAGTCAAGTTTTGCCAACCACCATATGAATCCTACAGTCTGTAGAACTATTGTTATTATTACCGCTATTGGGATTTTTTGCTTTTTCATGTGAAAATATTAACTTGTTATGGATAGTTTTGGAAATTTATATGCAGATTATAGAAAACTTACAGCTTTAGTGATTACTTTTTGTTGATTCGTATTGATCCTCTGCTTTAGCAAGTAGCTTTATGATTTCATCATAAGGCTTGTCCTTATTATGCCGTGATCTTAATACAGCAATTTTCCTTGGTGTTTTTCCATCTGTATCTCTAATGGTAGGATCTGAACCTTTGTCTAATAAAAATCTAATTATCTCCAATTTGCCTTCATATGTAGCTGCATGTAAAGGTGTCCATCTTTCATATTTCGTAGCATTTATATCAACTCCTTTTTCTACTAGGAATTTTACAACCTCTGCACATCCCTCTTCTGCAGCATAATGTAGTGCTGTTAATTTAGGGATCTGCACATTAATATCTAATAGATTTTCTACTAAGAATTTTACAGTCTCTAAGTTACAATTTTGAGAAGCAATGCGTAACATCGTTTTATAATTATCTGCAGCTCTTGCCTTCATGTAGGAATAGGTAGCAATAATACATACTATTACTGTTATAAGCCACCAAAAATGCAGCTTGTTTTTTGTATCTTGACCCAATTTATCCATATTCAACATCTTTTTAATATTAAATAGATCATTTACTCATTTTTTATTAACATTACTTACTCAAAGATGCTGACAACATAGTAAGGTAACCTGAGCTATTTAAAGTATGCTCCGCTCTGTTAACTATCCATTCACCATCTACCGCTTGATTAAAAGCTATAAGATTAAGTTTAGCTTCTGCAAATAACTCTGGATTACCAGGTATAGTGATATCCAATACTGCATTATTTCGCTTTAGTTGTTTTAACTTAGCATTTGCTGCACTTAGTGCTGATTCTGCATTTGAGTACATTTCTAACATAATATAACTTGGCTCGCCGCTACCAACTGTTTCTTTAATAGTTTCACCCTTTTCATAGCTATGCCATTTTGCCACTACTGAATTATACTTATCACGTACGGTAAAATGCACTTTCCAGTTAATTGTATCTTGAGGTCTAATAGTCGTTGTTCCTAAAGCTTTTCCTGTGGCTGATTTTGCCATATTCTTTGAAATAAACAATATATACCCACCAGCTAATTTTGCCATTGCTTCACGCTCTGTTGCGATCTTTGTTAACAGACTTATATCACTTTCATCTGCCTGATTAATATGGGGTATCAATACATTCTTAAATTCCTCAGCGACTTTGTATCCATATCCATGTTTTTGGGCTATTTCTTTTACTAAGTTTTCTATGGTAATTTGGCGCCATTCTTTTGATACTTTTGCCTTCAAAGATATTCTTAAATTTGTTGCATGAGCTTTGATTAGTAGAGTCTTAGGTGGACCCTGTATAGTCACTTCGTTGACTGTATATATACCCATTGGAAAGATTCCAATTTCCTTATAACCTAGTGCTATGTTCAATTCATTCGGAATATCTATGCCTTCATCCCTGTAATCAACACACACTTCAACTACATCATCTATTATTCCTGATTCATCTGTAAGGTGCAATGATATGACTCTATCTTTAATTGATTCACATTTATCTATTATAAAATCTGGCTGCATTTATTCCCAGACCTTTAATTTTGACTTTTGTACTATTTTCTTAATAGTAGGAAGCTTTATCTTTAATCCTGCGGGCAAAAAGCTTCCATATTCTGCCAAACCCAAGTTCTCTGCTAGTACTAATTCCACTACTCCATCAGTAAATCCGTAATGTTTCCAGCAAATCAGATCTAACATCTCATTTTCTTTACTCACATAGTATATAGTCATCTATAGCTTTTTAAACTCAAACTAAATTCAATTTTTCTCGGTAGTCCATTAGGTAAAAAATACATCTGCTTTTCTTCTAACCTAGTAATTACGAATTGTCCTAAAATATTACCTAAACTATCTACTAAAATATGTGGTTTTTCAGTTTCTTTCACACTCTTTAATTGATTTAGCACGTTGAGATTATGCAGATAAATCATTCCTTCTAAATCTATATTTTCTACACCTTGACCGATATTTTGTAATAGTGGCATATTTTCAATACACTCAATCGTGCTCCAACGATTTTCTCTGCTATACTTTAAACTTGTGGAAGCAAACTTATACGGACCAAGAGATAGCATCAATAAAATGTCTCTACCGTATCAAATAAAACATCACGTGACTTTTCTCTTATCCTTTTTATTACTTCATCTGCAAGACTACGAACATCTTGGTTAGGTTCTGCTTTAATGCTGATAGTGTAATTATTAGTGATGTTCTGAGTTTTATTTTGTTCTTTATTTTCAAACTTACTCCTTGCAAAATCTGCAAATATCTTATCGCTCTCTGTCTCCTCAATAAGGCTTTTGACTCTGAAGCTATTTTTATTTCTCTTTGAAAATTCTTTAATTATACTGTTACCTAGCACAGGATTTCCACTGTTGAGAATATTACTCTTTATGGGAGTATGGACTGCTTTTATTTCAGTTTTTCTTTTTTCAAATTCTTTCAGTGGGCTATTTTCCAATACTTTTCCAAATACACTTTCCCCTATCCATGAAAAAGCTTTTCCTATAGGTTCAATGAGTGATTTCCACAAGCTAGAGAAAAAGTCTTTCACCTTTTGCCAGTTAGCTATAACAAGAGCTGCACCAGTAACAAGTCCAGCAACTAAAAGTCCTATAGGGTTAGCGAGTGTTATTGCTCTTAGTCCTGTTACTACTGCAGGAAAAACTATAGCTGATAAAAATGAAAATACTCCAAGTAGGTTTGCTTTCAGACTAAAAATCGTACTTCCTAGCAATGTAAATCCGTATCCTAGTCCTACTGCTACAATTTTTAAACTTATCAAGGATGCTACAGTACCCATGATTGCCGTGGTTAAAGTTGGATATTTTTCTGCAAACTCTGCTATATATCTAGTTTTTTCTTGTAAAAATTCAGCTATAGATTTTAAAGTAGGCAACATCACTGAGCCCAGGTTCATACCAACTTCAGCTATTGCATTTCGAAGAAGTCGTAATTTATTAGCTGTAGTGTCTGCACGATTTTTGAATTCTTCTTGTAGAGAGCTCTTGTACTTTTCTGTATTAGCCAATAACTTTATTGCATCCTCATACTTATTAAAACTTCCAGCTAATAATGCAATATCATCTTGATATTCCTGACCGAAAAGTTTCATAAGGATTGTAGAACGTTCCTGGTTATCCATTTTCTTTAGAGTTTGAAAAAAATAGAGTAATGCTTCTTCGCCGTTTTCGCTTATTCTTTGTACTATTTCTTCTGCAGTTATTCCCATTTGCTCTAATGCTGCTTTAAAATCCCCTCCTTGTTCTTCAGCAGTCTGAAGTTTACTAAGTAGAGCATTTATAGCAGTTGCAGCTTTTGCTGGTTGTTTACCTAAACTAACGAAGGCATTTACTAAACTACTTGTTTCCTTGATGTCAAGACCAAATTGTTTTGCAGTACCACCAACTATTGCTAGAGCTTCAACCATATCTTTTGCTTTGGCAGCAGTGTTATCTGATAAGTGATTGATTACATTACCAACGTATTCCATTTTACTAACATCAATTCCATAAACGTTAGAGAGTTTAGCTATAGAATCACCTGCTTGCTCTGCAGACATATCAAATGCTGTAGACATTTTTGCCACTGTTTCTGTAAACATAAAAAGATCTTCTTTCTTGATACCAAGTTGACCACCACTTGCAGCTATTTGTGCCAGTTCTGCGGCTGATAATGGTATAGTACGTGACATCTCTTTTAACTTCTTTGCAAATTTAGTTGCTTCATCCGTTCCTTTTTTAAAATCTACCACTTTTGTAACATCAGCCATAGCACTTTCAAAATCAATAGCAACTTTAACTGGCGCTGCAAGCGTTAGTCCAAGCCCAATAGTCTCTATAATTTGTGACTTAAAATGTGCTTTGCTTGCTAAAAAACTTTGGTGACTACGTATTGCAGATCCAAGCTTACCATACTTACCTTTTAATACTTCAATAGAAGAGCCAAGTTTATGTTGGTCACTTACTAAGTACTTAATATTTCTTCCACTTTTTCTTACTTCTTCATTAAATGAATGCAAAGCATCTCTCTTTTTCAAATATGCTTCTTTTGCTTTTATTGCATAGGTTTTGGCCTTGTCAAATTCTGCTTTTAAAGTTTTGCTCGGTTTCTCTATTGCCTTCATTTGTTTAGCTAAAGATTTTACTTGATCTTCAAAGCCTTTCCATGACCTCTTGCTAGTCAAAACATCATGACCTAACTGCTTAAACTTTGATACTGATTTTAAAGATGAGTCAAGCTTTCTTATATTCTCACCAAGATGAGTAAGTTGACTGCTACTTCCTTTTATTACAGTACTGAAACTGCCATCTAGGACTGCTCCAATTTTTATAGATAACGTTGACATTGTACCTTCCTCGCTGCTTTATGCCATAAGATAAATTCATTAATCTCCATATCAAGTATTTGTTCAACCCCGCCTCCTACAACAGAGCTGAACATTAATACTTCTAATCTCAAGTTTTTTGGATAATCGGTGAAAAAAAATCCTTTAATACCTCTTGAATTTTCACATAATCAGCAATATCTAACTCTTCAATTGCTTCTTTTGCAACTGATGTCAAATTGGCAGTCAAAGTTACTTCTTTACTAAGGTCACTACCATTTAAGCGTTCAATTGCAAGATAGTCTCTAACTTTTGGACGTCTAACAGTAAGTTCTGAGACAGAAATTCCATCAACTGTTATTGGATTATTAAGTGTTACAGTTTTCATAAAATTCTCCTAAAAAATAAAATATTTTTACACTTTTAAAGTTATTTTAATATGCTTCTCCTTAAAAAATAAAATTTCAAAATCTTTTTATAGACCTAAAACTGTTTGCAGCAAGGCCATTTGATCAACACCGTTTATCTTTCTAATCATATTTTCGGCATCGATTTCTATCAGCTCATTGCCACCTATCGTAAGTTTATAGTAATGGGCAGCTACAGTACACTTCAGCGTTGCTTTTTCAGCAGGTTTCCAGCTACCAAAATCAAATTCTTTGAATATGCCCCTTAAATTGATTATTACTCCTTCAATATCATTACTTCCACTACCTTGCATTCCACCACGGAGCGTCAAAGCTACTGAATTTCCATTTATCAACCCAAATAGCCGAAAGAGTTCTGTGTCGTATTCAGAAAAAGTGAAATCTGCTTCAAGCTTTTCCATGCCCATATCAATATTTATTGGAATATCCATACCACCAGCTCTGTATTCTTCTGTTTTTATGGTAAGCTTCGGCAAGGTTATTTCATCTATTTTTCCTGCATAACCACGACCATCAACAAATACGTTAAAATTTCTCAGTATTTTCGGTAACATTTTTCCTCTTTCTCCCCTTTTTATAATATTGTACCACTCACAAGATGTGACCTGAAAGTAATCTGTTCTGCTGGATATGGTGGAGTGAACTCAAAATCAAAAGACACTTTTCCACTTGTAATATTTGTTGGTGTATTGAGCTCTGGTGTTGCATAACATTTTCCACTGATAACCGCTCCTTGCGTTTTTAAATTGGCCAAATAAGAATTCACCCCCTCAATCACATCATCTATGTAAGTTTTGGTAATATTGCGATCAACTGCCCATAAATGAGCCCTAAGTAGGCTGTCATTAATAAGGTCTGCAGTACGCCTCACTGACAAAAAAGCCCATTTTGAGTCATTTGAACATGTTCTATTTCCCCAAAGCCTGTAGCCATTTTGATGAATTATCGTTGTTACTTCATTTTCATTTAAGTGGTTTGCTCTACAATTTGCATAACCTAAGCTAAAATCAATAGGCCTGCTTGTTCCAACAATACCGTTTATTTCTTTATTTGAAGGTGAATGCCAGAAGCCTTGCTCGCTATCTACTTTCGCTATTAAACCTGCTACAAATGGGCTAGACGGTAAAATTTCTTCTTCTCCTTCAATAAGTACCTTCACCCAAGGATCAACCACGTAAACTCTTGAGCTGCTTACACTTTTTCTCCATTTTATTGCTTCTTCATCATTAGTATTTGGTCCATCTGCAACAATAATTGCTCTTAATTTTTCTGCTATGGAAATTAAAGCACTCACTACTGAATTTACTCCATCTATTTCAGGTAACTGATGAGTAAACTGAGGTGCAATTAATATTCTTGGAGCAACATGAACTATACTTTCACTACTGAGGAATGCTTGAATCCCTTGATACTCTCCAGTCTCTTTATCAACACCGCCAATTATATTTTTCAGCGTCTCTTCTTCTTTTAACTTTAGATCAATATTTTTACTTTCCTCAACTCTAATTACTATAACTGTTGCACCAATTTGGGAAAATATTCCATTTACTGCAGAAGGTAAACTGCCACTCTTTCCGAGCTTTGCTGCTTCCTTTAAGCTTCCTGCAATTAACACTGGTTTATTCAGTGGAAATTTTTGCTCATCTGCTTCAGGAGCAGTACCGATTACTCCTATTACTGATGATTTAGCTGTGCGTACTGTTCTTGACCCTGAGGTTACCTCAATAACATTTACGCCATGTAAAAATTCTTCTGTCATATAGTTATCTGCTAAAACTTGCTCTTTAAAATTGTCAAGAAAACTCTTTTAATTTTCTTCTTCTGATTACTACTTTTTAAGATTTAGTATATTTATTAAAATAAAGACAGAAACTAGAAAGTATAGAAAATTTCGCATTTTGCAATAGCTCTTCTTAAATATTCTTTTTACTGCGTTGAACAATTTTTCCCCCTGTTAAACTATTACCAATAAAAATTCTCTCTGGCTTGTTTTCAAGTATTTTGGTTTCAACTTATATATTTTTTAATGCCAAAGTTTATATGTTGCATCTAATCCTGGACATTGCCACGCTCTTAATGTCCTTTCTACATCTATCTCAAGCCCTTTGGTTAAAAAATTGCTGCGAAAATTATATATTCCCCACTGAATAAATTGACCATAGATTGTGCTATACGTGTGCTCACTTGCAAAGAACTCAGGTGTCTCACCAACTCTTTCATTTCCTGAGTGAAGATTGGATGACGTATAAAGTAACACTGTAACAGTTTTTCCTGCTGGAATGATTATGTTACCTGATGCAATAAATTCAGGACTGCTAATTTCATGCTGGTAAATACGTGTCCAAGTAATTCTCGAAATCTCTGACTTCCTTGCGTTAGTTTTATCAGGTGTACCTATAAATAATCCTGCTCCTCCATAATTAACTTCATCTTTATACCACATTGCAGATCCAACAAAGTTTAGAGTTTTACTTATATCTACATTGCTTGTGTTTTTTACGAATATTACTCCCAATGCAGCATAAGGGTATTTCAGCATATTGAATTGCTCCGAAAATCCATCATACATGAATCTTGGGTATGATTCTCCATAGATAAATGTACCTTTACTTCCTTCTAAAAAACTGAGTTGTCTTGGCCGATAAAAACTAACATAGCTTGTATCGTACGTGTGAGTACCTGCTAGTAGTTGCAGCATATAGTCTGTTTTACTACTCCACTGACCAAGCTCAGTTGTAAAAGTTCCGTGGCCAAAGTAATTATTTTTTCTACTTAGTACACCAAATAAAAAAGGTAATGCTCCAGGTTCAATCATATGACGATTTCTTACTTCTTTCATGATTGATGAGCCGCTTGGTACATCATTAACAGTACGGAAGTTATTCACTAAACCTTTCAGACCATCTTTATGATCATTGCCAACACTGTTTATTGCTGCAATATTGGCATTCTTTCTCGTATCAAGTAGTGATATATGTGAATCCGATGATGCTTTTAAAGTATCCAAGGTATTAGTTTTTAGCGTATTGATCTCATTTACAGACTTTGTCTTTGCTACAGTTATCGCCGATATTGAATTTTCCTTATTGGTATTTATGTCATTCAAATGTGATCTTGCAGCGTTTAGAAGTTCTTTTAGCTTACCATCAGTCATCTGTACAATTTCAGAAACTGAACTTTTGCCGATTATTGATTCCAGTGCCTTAGCAAGATATGCTAGTTGATCTGGTGTACTATTTGCTGCTAAATCTTTAAGCCTTCTCTGTAGTGCATCAATTATCTCTTTCACTTCAGTCATTTGCACAATGTCAGAAATAGCTTTTTTATCTGCTATCAATTCCAGAGATTTTGCAAGATATGCCAGTTGATCAGGTGTGCTATTTGCTGCTAAATCCTTTATTCTTTGGTGTAATGCTTCTATTGCTTCCTTCATTTCCAAAAATTCAAAAAAGTTTCAAATCTAAATCGTTCAAAATTACTCTTAAGTTCATTTTCTCTCTCACTTATATCTTCATCTATTTTTTCTATAGCTCTGCGAATACGTACTACATCTTCCACTGCAATATTCTCTGGGTGTGGCAAAGGATATCCGCGCCTCGTTTCATCATTTGGCATTTTCTTACGTTATAACAACCCGCAAGTTTTTTACCTTTGGCCGATAAATAACCGTTCCACTTAAAACCAATTTTACCCTTGTTTCATTGCCATTAAAGTTTGTCAGTACATGAGTTCTCTCTACCCAATTTTCCCCTATTGGTTTTCCTGATGTTAAATTTACTAATTGCCAATCCATGTTTTTTTGCACATACGCTTTAACATCTGCAGTGCCTGGTATTAGCGCATCATATGTTATGGTGATCTTGGTGTTAGCTCCTGCTGTAATGCTTCTTGTAACATAATCTCCAGACTCTAAAAGATTACCCATAACTAGCTGTAATCCAGGATATAGCACTGGACTTTTTTCTCGCCCTCCTTTTAGGCTTGCTTTTACCGTTAATTCCCCATTTATTCTTTCACGCAGTGCAAGCGGCAAATTATCAGACAAAAAGTTTTCTTTTCCCTCTTCATCTGTTAAGATAAATTCTACATTGGTATCAAATGCTACTTTTTCAACATTTGTTAAAACTATTAAATCTGATACGTTGTTTGCAGTGACTTTACCAAGATCAATAACATGAGAATTTTCGCTAAATTTTGCAGCTAGTAATCGAAACGTAAGGTCAAATTTTTGATGTGGAGTCCAGGTGCTTGCATTGCTTGATGAAAGTAATACTCCTACTTGATATGGCTGGCTTGTTACCCAACGGCTATTTACTGCATCATACTTGCCAAGCTCTGCTATTTTTACTGCAGTATCTGCATCATCGGTAAGTAAAACTATTGCATATTCTCTGCCAGCTTCACACCAGACAGGAGACCAAGTAATACGTGTTGCTGTGCCATCTATCTTTATATCTTTTGGCTCAATATAGCTTTCAGCAATGACAGTCTGCGAGGGCATTCCCACTGCTGTTTCTCTAATCTGCACAACAACACGTTTTTTGCCTTTATTTACAAACCATAGCTCCACGCCTCCTATGTGCCTACTTTCATTTAGAGTAAATGTTTGCGCTAAAGGATCAACTCTTCTTGCTGCGATCACTCTTCTTCTTTCTTCTATGGTAATTGTTTTTTTACCAGTATAAGTTGTCTCTCCATAGCTTCCTTTATTCCCATAAAATTGCACCAATTTAGTACCTGCTGGAATGTTTGCTGGGATTTTTATTTTTCCCTTTAATTTTCCCTGGTTGTTAGCTGTTAACATTTATTTTTCCAATTTTAAGTTATAGGTTGAATGTTTATTCCGTCAAATTTTATTTCTTTAAGCTGCTCACTTGGCTCAAAACCTTCGATCTCAAAATTCTGTACTGCTTCTCTCATAAATTCAGTTTCATATGAAGTACTTGATAGCAGCTCTGTTGTTTCTTTAACATTAAATACTCTGGTTACTGGACTTTTCCAATTCGTGGTAACCTCCGTCCAGTGATCTATATTTTTATTTAGAGTAATTTGTGCCGGGACTGGATCAAAAGCTTGATATGGATTGATCTTTTCTCCTTTAGTCTGTAAAAGCTGTTCCAGTACCGGTTCAAGTTTATAAGGCAAAAGATATCTTTCCCCACCTTTTTCAATATCTGCAACTTCTACATCTATTGGCAGAACTAGCTCTCTATTTACTATTGCTGCAGACTGCGAAATTCCTTGATCACGCATATCATCGTCGAAGAACGAATCAACAAATACTCCTTTTTTGCTGGTAGGTTCTCTTGAATTTGCATCACTGCGTAGACGTTCCTGTGCAACCAGCGCATAAAGATCATTTATTCCTTTTTTCATTGCTTCAAGCTCATTCATCGGTACAGCATGAATAGCATTATTCACTATTTTTACCCCTTCGCCTTTTTTCCACGTCTGATGAATGTAGCAGAGTAAAAGTTGTCCAGAAGGTGCTTGAGGCATCGATGGTCTCCAAGAGTGGGAAATTCCTTTTATTCTTCTTACCACCCCTTTGCTATTGATAGTAATTAAATCAAAGCGTGGCATTTTCCAGGTGTAATCAATCAAAACTAAGCTGTTATCAACTGCTCCTTTTACTTTGCATCCCTCTTCACTTATATCTTCAGGACTTACATGAGTACGACAGCGATAGGTTATCAGGTAACTACTTCCAGGAGCTGGCTCTTTACCTGGTAATGACCAATCAACGTTTCCTGCATTTAACTTATAGTCTGTACTATTTTCATAAATAACATTGCCTTGTTTAACTTGAATAATCTCAAGTACTGCAGAGTCAGGTATCGGATCAATAGCTCCAGAGTATGAACCATGAGTAACAGTAATGGTTTTCTGAACAGTTATATCTACTTTTTTAATTTCACTTATTGGAAAATCATTAACCTTCAGTTCCATTACCCTTTGGCTATTTGGCTGAAAAGTATGTGGTTCTGATTCAACTGATTTTATATCCGGATCTTGATCAAAAGAAACACGAATACTGTGAGGAAGTTCAATCTCATAGCCATCAACATGAGCTTTGCCCTCATTAATCACAAATGTTTTCGCCCCTTTTTCGTCTTTTTCTTCTCTCTGCAAAAACATTACTTCTAGGCCATTTACGACGTAGGAACCATTTGCCTCTTTGTCATAACGAGCAAGAGCAGTAGTTACTATATTTGCTTGTGGTGGCGGTGAATGTTCTATTAACACTCCATTTTCAATGTTATAGATTGGATAAAACTCCCCTTCAGAAAAACGTGGAAAAAAACCTTCAGATTGATAACCCCAAATGGTGGAAACTTTAAGCCTTGCTGCCCCTACTTCTTGATAATTACGTGTACCAACTGCAGGATCACGAAGATTTTCATCCTCAAGCTCTGTAATTGTAGATTCTAGATAATAAACACCGATACGAACTATAGTATTAAGAGGAATAACAAACTCTTCTTTTTCGACTTTTCTAACTGCACCACGCAGATAGATTTTTCCTGATTCAAGCGTAACTTTACCAGTTTCTCTATCTATAATACAATTGCTTCCTGTTATAACATCACCATCACGAAATATTGCATCACCTATGCCTTTAAGCTTAGAGAGAGCATACTCCTGAGTCTCGTTTAATTCTGCAGACTGTAGACCTCTTCCAGCAAGAAATAAGCTTTTCTCATATTCTTTGTCAGGATTAAAGCGGTTATAATAACTATTTAAGGTCATTTTGTTTCAAAAAGTTACAACAAATGAAAAAGTTTCCCGAGTTGCAGATGTTCTGATAAGTGGTACGGTATGTTCTAAAACTAACAAAATTCCAGGATTTTCCACGTCTTTTGGCTCGAAATATCTCTGTCCTTCAGATAATCCTTCTTTTATTTTAGTACCAACCATAACCCCTAATTCCCGTATAACTTGATTTGCTGCGTCCGTGAAATCGAAAGTAAATTTAAGGTACAAGTTATTAGTTGGTACATTTAAGGGCCTAAACCTTCCAGAAGGAGTTATAAGTTCGCCGTTTTCATCACCTGTGCAGAATAGCACTTCGTCTACAGTACGTCTGCCAAGTTCATTAAGCAGTTTTTCAGACGTAATGGACTCTGGTGGTTTATTTTGAGTATACTCTACAGTAACTGCACTATTTGCCGTGATAGAGCTATTTTCAAGCAGTTTAAGAATACTAGTATTACTATCAACCATATAATCTATACCTGGTTTATAAATTGTTGAATTCTGAAAAACCTTCACATCTTTGACTGGGGGGTGATCTAAGTATATTTTGCCATCAGGGGTGAAAAAATTCTCTACTTTATGACTACTTTCCCAACTTGAATCACCTGTTCCCCAAGCAATATGGATAGATTGCTTTTTTATGCTGGCTGCTATTGCTGCTCTTCCTGACTGTGTGAGTATTGACATTTTTAATTAAGCCCCCTATATTATATATGTACGGTGAGTTCAAAATTCGTCCGCAAAAATCAAAATATTTTTTTATATCAGAAAAATTTTTTAGGAGAATAGCTCAGCTCCACAGCTAAACTTTCCAACACCGCGAGCAAATGGTCCGCTAGGAATGTCAAGCCATTTATCTTCTTTTGAACCAGTAGCCATTCCCTTAACCAGCTTCCGTGCTTGTAACAGCTCTTGAACTATACGCTCCATTCTATCTCTTCCTATACTGTGAAACTCCTCAGGTAGTCTATGCCGCTGTTTATACACTCCTGTACTTCCTGTATGGGTAAATGGATGTCCAGAAATTGCTGCTCGTGTAATTGCAGTTATAAGATGCTGCTTTGAATCTTTTTCGTTCATATTTTTTATTTTTAATCTTTCAGTTATGTCCTCTAACAATCCTGTTTCTTCATTTCTTAAATAAGTGCGTAAAGTGCGATCAGCCAAACCGTTTGCTTTAACAATTGCTCCATAAAATAATGCGTTCTGTCTTACAGATTCTCCTATTGATTTAAAAATTGTCGGTTTAGCTGCATCTTCCACAGACCAAAAAGCGTATGAACACCTAACACCATTAACAAGAGCAGATGTACCTCTAATGGCATCTCGTGCTTGCTCAACAGTCGATATAGGTTTTTCACTTTTTGGCTTTCTCATATGATGGGCAGTAATTATTGATGCTCCAGTGCTACCTGCTAAATCAGATAATAAAGACATCAAATAATCGCCTACGGCTGGGTCAGTATTTAAATCAGCATGCACAAATGATGCAAGTGGATCAAATACGATTAATTTTAAGTCTTTTATTTTATTAAGTTGTTTTGTTATAGATTCAAATTCAGGAGAAGTCTCTATAACTTTACCTGAAACACTCTTTATGATTGTAAGTGATCCACTAACATTTGGTAATGGTACAATAAAGAGCCTATCCTTATATTTTAATCTTTCGCATTGTGAGTCTAGACGCTCTAAACGACGATGTATTTCACTCATATCATCTTCTGCAGAGAATATTACCACAGATCCATGCTCAGTAACTAAAGGACCAAAACCACATGGCTGATCTTTTCTACTCGCAACTTTCAGTGCTAAATCAAGCAGAAGCATACCTTTACCAGTATCTCCCATCGCAGCTAGAATAGATGTTACTCCTAAAGGAAATAACCCTTCAACAAGAAACTTTTGCTCTGGTACTGGACCTATAAAACGTTCTACGCTCCATTCTTGAATATTAAGCAATTGCTTAACGATGATTTTTTTCGAGTTATTTTCAATGAATTTAGGAATATTCATCTTTTCTTCTATACCATCAGCTGAATCCCATCCCTTTGGTTTATTCTCGGGTATTTCAAGAAGAGTAAGTGATAAAACACCAAGAAAAGTAAGCTTTCTCACCACTTTCTCAGCATATTGTTTACCTGGTTCATCATTATCTGGCCAAATAATAACATGCTTACCCTTAAGTGGTGACCAGTCTGTTTTTTCTATTGGTGCATTTGCTCCTAACATCGCAGTTGTGGCAGTCATACCTTGCTCTATCAGAGCATCTGCACACTTTTCACCTTCAACTAAAATCACCTTATCAGATTTCATGATACCTGGAATATTATATAAAGGCCTGGTCTCTGGTAGAGTAAAACTAGACCTTTTTACATCAAAAGGAAGATATCTTTTTCCTGAATCAGTGTTATAACGATAAACTGTAACAATCACTTGATCACTTTCATCATAATAGTTCCATGATGCCGTTGGTTGCCCCAGAGTGTTATTTTTTTCCGAATAACCAATCCACTTAGCAATATCTTCTATCGTATCAGTAAATTGATTTTTTCCAGTAACAGCAGCCCAAAGATCAAAAATATCTCCTCCTTCTCCGGTAGAAAAATCATGCCATAATCCGGCTTTACTACCAGTTAACTCCACTATCATACTTTTTCCTTGATTGCCTTTTAGATCACCTACATAGAACTTATCACCACGAAAAGTTCCTCTTGGCAGTAAATAAGAAAGACATGACCTTATATTTGATAGGAGTTGAGTTCTTAACTGTTCTTTCTTCCCTAATAATTTATAATGTCCATTTCTTTGTGAACAATAAATATCCATACCTACCTGAAGAATTTGTGTTTTTTATGTTCTAGCTATAACGTTAGCAGATTTCCAACATCCATTAACCTTGTTGATGAATTTTGTTGGTATAGATCTACCGTTTCTAAGTTCATATACTACTTGCAAGATATTTGTACGTTTATTGGGTTGAAATATTACTATTCCAGATGTATAAAAACTTCTTAAAGCGTTAGCACCAACGAGAGCTTGAAATGGATTCTTTTCCAATATAGAGGTAGATACTTTTTTGGTGTGATTTGTGATGATTATTCCAGCCATAGGATTAATCTTGGAACGTAGTTTTTCTATTGCATGCTGCAGACCATAGTTAACGTAATTATAAGGGGAATCAATCACAACTAAATCAAACTTTTCAGCTATCATATCTTTTATTTTCTCTATACCTTCTTCATTTAAGGTCAAATTCATCTTGTTCGTAACAACTAAGTTTTCTGTTGCTAAATGAGGAAGTTTGTTGAGTTGTTGTATACGTTCTCTAATATAATCATATTCCATTTCATTTTGTAGATAGAATATTTTTAGCGGTCTTGTAGGTTCCATGCCAAGAAATGATCTTCCTGCTGCCAGATGTACTAATAGAGAAAGAAGAAAATGACTTTTGCCAATCTTTGGAGTACCACCTATGACCAAAAGACCACCTGGTGTCAAAATTCTTGGGCCTATTATATCTTGTGGCATTGGTGATTTGTCATTTAAGTAATGATTTACAGAAAATGCTTTTCCTTCGTTTTGTTTTTCTTGTAATATGGAACTTCTTTCATCTTTACCGTTCAACCATGTTTCAGCAGAATCTATATTACCTTTAACTAAAGTCCAAAGGTCTATTATATTTCCTTTCTTTTCTTCGATCAGGTTGTACCAATTTCCTGCATTTTCTCCTTCCATTTCAACTATTATCTTATTTCCATTTCTACTTCCAATATAGAATTTATCTTGGTAAGATTTGCCTTCAGGTAACAAATAAGATAAACAATCTTTGATGTTATTAATTAATAATGATTTTATTTTCAAAGCATTTTTAGATGAAAAATCCATAAAATTCTCCTTGTCTATTCCAAATTTGTTCAACATATTTTTTAGACGTTTAAAGTCAAGATTAGCCAGCTCACAAACAGTTTCAAAAGATCGTGAGCGAATCCATTGACAAGCCTCTTTTTTAAGTTTAGGGTTTTTTCCTGCTGCATCCTGAATAGCTCTAGTAATAACAGCAGCCCACAACTTTCCTTCGTCATACTTCAAAATGGCAACCAATCATCTTGAAAACTTTTTTGTAATTCTGGAGTAATAACTGTAGTAATCCTATTTCTATCTCCGTATGTATTATTAGTTTCAACGCCTACTTTTGCTGTAAACTCTAAATCGTTGAAATCAGCTATAGAGTTTATTCTTCTAGCGGTAACTGCTTTCTCTGAAGTGTCATTTGCATGAATATTTCTGGATGATTCCAAAATACTACGCAGCATAGAACGTCCAGATTCTCCCCAGATGTCTTCTTCACCTTCTGCTTTGCCATTTTTGATACCTATAATCTGAAAAATCTTGCGTTTTGCATATGGGCCTTCAGTGACGGTAAATTCTGCATTTAAATAGATACTGCCAGTAGTGTAGTTTTTAGTGAACCAATTTTCATAACCTCCAGGCTTTATCGCCATTTTTACCTTGACTATTGTACCTTTCGGTATTAAACTGCTTTGCAGTTTTGCGTTATTAAAATCAGTTAAAAAATCTTGTAGCATACGCTCTCCTATAAGTTGACTTTAAAGTGAAAATTAGCTATTCCATTAGCTGCCAATGACCATTTATCTTATCGACAAGTTTGTTTGGCACGCGTTCACCATTGCGAAGCTCAAATACTATCTGGCGTGCACTGCTTTCTTCATCATGAGCAAACATCACCATACCAGTACTGTAAAATCCACGTAAAGATCCAGCACCACTTAGGCCTTGAAATGGATCTTCTTCGAGCATCTTTTTCGATAATTTTTTTGTATGATGAGTGAGTACAATACAAGCATCTGGATTGACAGCACTGCGTAGCTTCTCAAGAGTCTTTTGCAGAAAGAACAGCATAGCACTATTATCATTTTCATTCCCATATTCACTGCTAAAGATGTTACGTAATGGATCTATGGCCAAAACATCAGGTTTAAAGCGTTCATTCATAATTTCCTTGATTTCACTTATTTCATCATGATTAAATGATAAGTGCACTTTTGGCGTAATGATTAAGTTGTTAGCAGCTACATTCAAAAGTTCATTATCAAGTTGAAGTTGTTGCAAACGTTCTTTCATATATTCATATTCAATTTCAGTTTGCATGTAGAAGATTTTCAAAGGTCTATTTGAAACCATACCAAGAAAAGAAACGCCTGCAGCCATATGAACGAGCCATGAAATCAAAAAGTCACTTTTGCCGATTTTAGGTGGGCCACCCAGTACCAATAAGCCTCTTTTTGTTAAAATTCTTGGTGAGATTATATCCTCTGGTATTGGCGATCGATCGTCCAAGTATTCTTTCACACTGAAAAAAGGAATTTTTTGACCAATAGTTAAAAAGTTTTGTAGCATATAATAACCTCCTATATGTTGGGCGTGACAGGTTGAATTGCAAAAGCTTTAGTTTTAATTTTTGTAAGAAGTTTTCCTAGATGCGGTTCTTCAACCATATTAAGGCAACCACTTCGATCTTTAGCAGGATATCCCCAAGAATTAATCGTCTGACAGACAAATGAACGAACCTCTGTACCATCATCTTTCTTGATTCCAACCATGCTAATTACTTCATCAACAATGCCAGGAATTTCACTTGCGGTTTTAGCACCTTCACATTGAGGTAGCCAAGTCGAGCGATTGAAATCATCAAGGTATTGCCCAAGAGTTCCAACTATAATGATGTCTTTATTTGGAATATGTTGAAACTGATTGAGCCAAGCCATCATCTCTTGAGCAAGTAACCCGTAAGCAGCTCTCATATCTTGTTTTCCTGATCTTTCAGAAAAAGCTTCAGGTTGCATTTTTGCCCACAATAGACATAAACGCGAGGCTACTGTAATACTATCGATAAAAATACATCGATACTTGAGAAACTCTGAAGCAAGCTCTTTGTATTTACTGGATACATGCTCATAGTGTTTTTGGCTATATGCTGAGTCAGATTTTAACGCAGGATTAGGACCACCTATGAGACATGCAATATCTCTTGCCTCATTCCAAGTACGAATACTTACAGAATCCCCTTGCCAATCTTGAACAGCAAGTAAACCTGCCTCAAAATCAAGACAAAGTGTTGGTTCATTTATGGTCTTTAAGAGACTAGTTTTACCTATACCATAAGGACCAAAGATGACCATTTTTATACCTGTTTGAACTTTTAGCCGTTCATTGCTGTTCATTATTTTCATTTTTCTCCCAGTACCTAAATATATATGTACGATGACCTAGGCAATTCGTCCGCAATTTGCAAAAAAAAATTTTGAGCAAATATAATCGAGAGCTTATAACTTCTCTAAAACTGAGAATTTATCGCGTATTCGTTCTAGTGTGCGATAGATAGTTGTCTTTGGTATTTTGGTTATTACAGAAACTTCAGTAATAGTAAATACCTTAAGTAATTGACATAAATTACTATCTTTTTCAGACAAAGTTGAAATTATATTATTTATATCAGTGCGAATTATCGCTTCGATTTCCGAGTTCCTATGATCTGGAATATCGTCGTTTATATCATCAAAAGTTATATTACGTTTTAGACATAACTGATTGCGTAACATATTGCGAGCACAATAATTAGCTAATCTAGCAACGAAAGTACTAAAACTACTTCTTTTCTCATCGTGCTGGTTAAGATATTGCCAAACCTGACAAAAAAGCTCTTGTTCTATATCTTCGAGACTTTCGTTAATAAAACAGCTTTTGGATTTAAGGCGCGAAGCTTGAAATCTCACATGTTTAACAATTGTAGAATCGATTCCTTGATAAGAATTCTTCATAAAAACTCCAAAAGTTTCATGAATAGAGATTTTTACCAAGACTTTGTATGACTAATTTATTATAAAAAAGTAGTAATAATTTTTTTATCTAAAAGAATAAAATCTTTAAAAATTAAAATAAGATTTAAACGTTTTGATACACTACTGAAGCTACTTTTTCATAGGTAAAAAACTACCAATTTCGTACCTAATTTCTGAATTGCTAATTAGTATTTCAGAAAGCAGTAATCGTTAAGTTATTGATAATATTGTCTTTTTTATGTTCTATTCCTAAAAGCCGTTTCTAAAGTTAAGTGGCTAAAATCGGCCAGTGAAGAGGATTTACGGATTACTGAAGTCTTATATATATTATATATATATTTAAATACAGGTAAAATATAATATATGATAATATAATAATATAAATATTGGTGTAATATAAGTTATGTAAAATAGTTATTAAGATAAGTAAAAACTCAAATGGCAGGATATGAAATTTTTTTTAATTTTTTTTCAAAATTGCGGACGAATTTGCGAGTCATCGTACATATATATTATACAGGGCATTGAACTTTAATTACACAAAGGAGTTTTTGTACGTCAATCTTAACACTAGATCTCGGCAAACAAACCGGCTGGGCAATGCTGACAGATGGAATAATTGAAAGTGGGAGCAAAAGCTTTCATGGTAGTCGTTTCAGTGGAGGCGGAATGTGCTTCTTAAATTTTCGTAATTGGCTCAATTCTTTGAAAGACATCTCTGCAGTGTATTTTGAGGAAGTAAGAAGACATTTAGGAACAGATGCTGCGCATTGCTACGGTGGTTTTCTTGCAGTGTTGTCTGCTTGGTGTGAAGAACATCATGTGCCATACAAAGGTGTTAATGTTAAAACTATAAAACGCTTTATAGCAGGCAAAGGTAATGCAAGTAAGAGTGAAGTTATTGAAGCGATACATGAAAAAGGTTTTTTACCTAGAGATGATAATGAGGGGGATGCTTTGGCATTAATGTTCTATGTTATGGATTTTAGTAAAGATATTAATGAGATGAAAAATCCATAAAAAGTGGGTCCTTTCGGCCAGGCTGGCGGGTTTGGTGGGTCAGACCTCAGGCCTTTTCTAGTGTTAGACATATTTTGAATATTAACTTTTTAATTATCAAGAATTTAAATTATATGAATTTAGCAATCCACTATTATCCTACTCAAAATCTCATCGAATATGAGCATAATCCACGTAAAAATGACGATGTAGTAAACAGAATGTGTGCTTCAATCAGGGAATTCGGCTTTCGTATTCCAATAGTTGCAAAAAGCGATGGAACTGTGGTTGATGGTCATTTAAGACTTAAAGCAGCAAGAAAACTTGGTATGGAAAGTATTCCAGTAGTCCTCAGTGATAATTTAAATGAACCACAAACTAAAGCTTTTCGGTTACTGGCAAATCAATCAGCTAACTGGGCAAAGTGGGATGATGATCTTTTAAAGGTGGAAATTCAAGAATTAGAAGATTTACAGTTTGATCTTAAAATGACTGGATTTGAGCTAGAAAAAGTTCAAAACTTTCTTGATGATTTAGATGGTGAAGAAGAAGATCTTTCTGACTTAGCTGTTGATGACAAAAAAGTAGAAATAACAAAACCAGGTGATCTATGGATTTTAGGTGATCATCGAATCTATTGCGGTGATAGCTCTGTAGTTGAGTCATTTAAGGTAGTATTAGACGATAAAATGGCAGATATTACTGTTTGTGATCCTCCATATAACGTTGACTATGGTAGCAGTCAAGAAAGAGAAGACAAAAAGATATTAAACGATAATCAAGGTGAAAAGTACGAGCTTTTTCTCTACGATATCTGTTCCCATATTTTAGCATATACGAAAGGTGCAATTTACATCTGCATATCATCATCAGAGTTTTCAACGTTGCAAAAAGTATTTGAAGAAGCAGGAGGAAAATGGTCAACATTTATCATTTGGGCAAAGAATCACTTTACGCTAGGAAGATCAGATTATCAAAGACAATACGAAGCAATACTCTATGGATGGAAAAGCGGCAATAAACGTGAGTGGCATGGTGGTAGAAATCAAAGTGATCTGTGGTTTTATGACAAACCAGTGCATAACTCATTACATCCAACAATGAAGCCAGTAGAGCTAATGGAAAAAGCAATAGTAAACAGCAGCAGACCTGGAGATATCGTACTTGATCCATTTAGTGGTTCTGGCAGCACACTGATTGCATGTGAGAGAACAGGAAGAATTTGCAGGACAATAGAGCTAGATTCAAAATTTGTGGATGTAACCATAAAACGTTGGCAAGTATACACGGGAAGAGATGCCATTTTAGCTGGTACTGGTAAAACTTTTTCAGAGATTCAAGAAGAAAAACAGTAAGAAAAAAGTGGAAGGGATAATGCAAACAGAAATTTAGTAAGCATGAGTAGTTGTAATATTAATTTACTGGTATATACCGTATTTTAATTAGTTCAATGTAGTACATGTAAATCAATTTTAAATTAAATAAGATGTACTCAACGAATCAATCAAACACGTTACCTAAAATCGTAACGTTGCAAACAAATAATGAAGTATCGTTTTCTGAAGAAGTAGAAAATAATGTTTCAAATTCTACACTATCTGTTAAGGAGAGAATTGAATTGTTTGAAAAAGGTACGAAGCAAACACCTATTATTAAGGAGAAACATATGAAGCAAACTTGTGGTAGTCACGATCTGAAGCAGTGCAACACTGAATACAAAGCAGCTTTTTCAAATGTGATTAGTAATGGTAGTGATGGCAGTATTACACTAGGAATGGATGAGGCAGGTGCTGATCAATTTGATGCACTTTCAGTGTTGGATAAGGGTGAAGATACAGAGGATAAATTTAATACAGTTTATATAGAATATAACCGTCCGTATTCTCTTGATCAGTTTGAGGCGGCATCCAACACATCTTCCAACTCCACAATATACAATACAAAAGAAATGCAAAAAGAGGAAGAGGATAGAGAATTAGGAGATAAACCAAAGCTGTTACCTAGAAATGGAATGTTGGAGAAGGACAATATTAGAAATGTAGCTCCACCTTCACCTAGAACAGCAGAAAATCATCGATTGAGTATTATTCAGAATATTGTACCACCAAAGCTACCACATTCTTCTTTCCAATTAAATGGAGAAAAATGTGATGAGCAAGATGCTATAGGAGAACCTATGTATGCAACTATAAACAAAAGTAAAAGATTCTCGAAAAGAAGTTTAGATGGTGAAATAAATGATCAAAGTCCAGAGATAGAAAAGTCAAATTCTGAAGAAACATCAATTAAGAAAGGATCAGAAGATATAATTGATGAACCTGTAGATCTGAATACAAAATTTTTAAAAAAGAGTTTGGAAGGAAGCGATAGTGGAATAGACAATAGAAGTGCAGAGATGACAAGATCAAATTCTCAAGTAACAGAAATGAGTGAGTCTTGTGGTGTTCAAGGATGCGAGGATATATCATTAAATCATGACAGTACAGTTACACTTTCAACTAGCTCATCAGAAAAAAGTGATAATGAAGAAACCCCGTTAATTAAAAAAGAAAAGAAAACAAATAGAATTTTGCCAAGAGTAAAGTATGCAGTGCAGCAGAAGGAATTTATAATTTTCGGTATAGCTGCTGTTGCACTTAGCGTTTCTGCAGCTTTGGTATATTTACAGGATAAAGCAAAATTTGTCACGTTTTTTGCAAACAGCCCTCTCTACATTACTATGCCGATGATAGCGATTACTTCATTGCTTGCAATTAGCACAATATTTTGTGGAATAAAGCAATTTAGAGATACTGAAGAGTGTCAAATAGGGGGAAAGAATGCGAATGAAACTTTGAATCAGGTGCTAAAGTATCAACCAAAAGATAAAGTAATAAAATCAGTCAAACTGGAATACAGCAATGGTACTCATTCACATTTTACACTTAACGCTTGGAAGGGTAAGAACAACTTCATTAATATTGACGACAAAGTCATTAGTAGAAGAAATAAAGTAGAATCAGTAATCAAAGATAGGCCATTATTTACAGCATTATTAAGCAGTTTGGTTGCTGCAAACATAGTATGGCCTTTATTACTGTATGTGGAAGGTGGTATTAGTAGTGTACAGAAGTTTTACCAGAATGCTTTGATTAATAACGTAGGGCTATCAGTACTTGTAGGCTCGAGTATACTTGCACTATCAATGATATGCCTTGGAGTACATTACTACAGAAAAACAAATTGCACAAATCTTGTATATTGTGAGGAAAGAATTGAACCAGAAAAAGTTAATGGAAAGTTCATTGAGGAAATAAAGGAAGCAAGGACAAAAGTGCTTGAAGAAAACCACAGTAAAGATGCTAAATGCAGCAGTTTAACGCTAGAACAAGTAGTGGTTGAATCTCATAACTACAAAGATGTAATTTATAGTATTAGTTAAAAATAGCCAAATTTCACTATGTAAAAAGAAAGCAGCTATAAACCGGAGTACTTCGCTTTGTGTTAGTAAAATATCTCTAAAATATTGGCAAGTATAAACAGGTAGGGAATTGCTGATACTGGCAAAACCTTTTCAGAGACTCAAGAAGAAAACTCGTAAAAAATAGGCAAAAAAAGTGGAAAAGATCACGCAAACAGAATGGGCAAGAGAGATAGGAGTATCAAAGCAATATGTCTGTTATTTAGTAAAAAAAGGAATAGTTAAGTTGGAGGATGGTTTGATCAATAGAGAACAAGCAAATGAAGCGGTGGCAGCAATAAGGGATCCAAGTCAGCCACTGAGGAGGAAAAATCCAGAAAACGAAAATACAAGTAACCTTTCCACGATGTTGCTAAAAACTAGAATAAAAAATGAAATGGAGCGGGGAAGATTATTGGAGGCAAAAGCAAAAGCTGAGATTGGTGAACTTGTAGCAGTAGAGGAAGTAAAGCGCGATGCATTTAATGTAGCAAGAGTTGTTCGTAATAATTTACTTAATATTCCAAATAGGGTTTCAGCACTACTTGCATCACTGAGTGACACTGAAAAGATTCATAAGACGCTAACTGAAGAGATTACAAACTCACTTGAAGAATTATCTAACGCTAAATTTTAATAATGTCTGCTAACTTAAGTTTAGAATTAATAAAGTGTCTCATTAATCAACCAGGAGTGGATGTAAATGTTAGAGGATTAAATGGAAAGACACCGCTGCATTATGCAGTAGAAATTAACGAGCTTAGTATGGTTGCTCTTTTACTGAACAGGAAAAATATTAATCCACTAATCACTGATGATGATGGTAAAAGTGCGCTGAATTGTGCAAGAGAAGAAATATTACAAGCACTAATTAATAACAAATACGGACTAGAGAAAGATAGCTTACTTCACTTAGCTGCGATGTTGAATGAAGCAAACGCTGTAAGGTTTTTACTCGACAAAGGGGTTAATGTTAATGAGCAGAATGCTTTACTACATACACCGTTACACTTAGCATCAGGAGCTGGGCATGAAGAAATAGTAGAAATTTTAATTAAAGAAGGAAATGCAGACAAAGATGTTCTTGACGCGAGAAATCATGCAGCAATTCATTATGCAGTAAACAACAAGAAGCTAGAAGTAGTAAAATTACTTTCAAATCTTGGTGCAAATGTTAACATAGCTGGTAGCGGCAGAAATGCAATGAAATTATCTTCTTTGCACGTAGCTATAAGTAGTAGTAATTACGACGAAAGAGACTTATGTTTAGATATTGTAAGATGGTTAATAAATGTTCCTAATGCTGGAGTTAATTTACAAGACTATGAAAATAAAACACCACTACATTACGCTGAAAGACTAAAAACAGTAGAAGTATTACTAACCCGAGAGGATATAGATCCTTTGATTAAAGATGATAATGGCAAGACACCATTTTGTTATGCGAAAGAAGAGAACAAATCTGAAATAGTAAAAGCTTTAATAAGTAATAGGTATGGAGTAGAGAGGAACAATTTACTTCACTTAGCAGCAAAAAAGGGATATGGGGAGATTCTAGGGGCGATTTTAAAAGAAGGAGTTGAAGTAGATGTTTTAAACGATCAAGGAGAATCAGCAGTATATCTTGCTGCAATAAATAGGCATTTTAATATAGTAAAATTACTGCTAAAGAAAAGAGCAGATGCTACAGATGTTTTTGAGTACGCAATAACAACAAATAACGTAAAACTGGTAAAGTTACTAAACAAGGAAAAGGATATAGTTTTATTTGGAAAAAATGACAACTTTCCAACATTTCATTTATTGAGCAATAAATATTTTGAAGAAAGAAAAATAGCAGATAAAAAAATAAAGAAATATATCAATATCGTCTGTATTTCTATAACAGTATGCGGAATAGTGATAGTGGGAATTTACCCTAACATTATAGCTGCAGTAATGGTGGGAATAGTTGCGCTCATAGCTGCAATAATAATGAGTAATTTAATTCAGAAGTATATAGAAGAAGCGCTTGAAAAGAAAATGTTTGTTGAACTCGAAAGTGAGAAAACAAGTAGTCCTAATTTAAGTGATGTGGAAATATCATCTAATGATGGTGAAGAGCTAGCAATATGATATACGCCACATCTTTTTCTGAAGGTTTAAAACCAGATCCAGAGCTTAAAGTATCAGAGTGGGCGAATGAGTATCGAGTTTTAGCAGCAACTGCAGCATCAGAGCCAGGTAAATGGAGAACGGAAAGAACTCCTTATTTAAAAGAAATAATGGATTCACTTTCTCCGTCCTCACCAGCAGAAAAAGTAGTATTCATGAAAGGAGCGCAGATTGGTGGAACAGAAGCTGGTAACAATTGGATAGGCTATATCATCGATCAAACACCAGGTCCAATGCTAGTAGTACAGCCAACAGTTGAAATGGGAAAGCGTTGGTCAAAAGGAAGATTTGCGCCGTTAATAGAGAGTACGCCATGTTTAAAAAGTAAAGTAAAAGACCCAAGGTCAAGAGATTCAGGGAATACTGTGCAAAGTAAGGAATTTCCAGGTGGAATAGTAGTAATAACTGGAGCAAATAGCAGTGTAGGCCTCCGATCTATGCCAGTAAAATACCTCTTTCTTGATGAAATAGATGCGTATCCAGGAGATTCAGGAGGAGAAGGAGATCCAGTACTGCTCAGTATTGCTCGAACTAATACATTTGCACGGCGAAAGATTTTTTTAGTATCGACACCAACGATTCATGGAATAAGCAGAATTGAGAAAGAATTTGAAGCGACAGATAAGAGATATTTTTTTGTACCATGTCCGCATTGTAATTATTACCAAACATTAAAATGGTCACAAATAAAATGGGAAAATAACGACTCAAGAACAGCACATTATGTCTGCACTGAATGTAGCGGCAAAATAGAAAATCATCAGAAGACAGAGATGCTAGACCGTGGAGAATGGAGGGCTACAGGGGCAAAAGAAGGGGAGAAAAAAGGATTTCATCTTTCAAGTCTTTATAGTCCAGTTGGATGGTATAGTTGGCAACAAGCAGTAGAAGATTTTTTGCATGCAAAAGAAAGTGAACAATTACTGAAAGTTTGGATAAATACCACTTTAGGAGAAACTTGGGTAGATAAAGGAGAAGTACCAGACTGGAAGCAATTATTTAACAGGAGAGAATTTTTTCAGATTGGCACAGTACCAAAAGGCGAAGTAGTTCTCACAGCAGGTGTTGATGTTCAAAAAGATCGTTTAGAAGTAGAAGTTGTAGCCTGGGGAAAAAGCCGTGAAAGTTGGTCAATAGACTACCGAGTATTTGAAGGAGATACAGGAGGTGGGGAAGTATGGAGAAAACTCTCTGAGCTCCTCAATCATCATTTTATCGGTGAAAATGGGCTTGAATACATGATAAGCATGATGGCAGTTGATGCTGGGTATGCGACACAAGAAGTATACAATTGGGTAAGAGGTCATCAAGGGTCTGGAAGAGTAATGGCAGTGAAAGGTGTAAACAAAGCGCTAGTACCACTTAGCAGCCCAAGTAGAGTAGATATAACAGTTGGTGGTCAAAAGCTGAAAAGAGGAATAAAGCTGTGGCCAGTAGGAGTATCGATATTAAAGTCAGAGCTTTTTCAGCTACTTAATGTTTTAAAAAACGGGGAAAAAGAGAAAGTGCCGGCAGGATATTGTCATTTTCCCGAGTATGCACCTGAATATTTTAAGCAGCTAACGGCAGAGCAATTAGTCAGCAAGGTAGTGAAAGGTTATACCAAACAAGAGTGGCAAAAGGTAAGAGAAAGAAATGAAGTACTGGATTGCCGTATTTATGCGAGAGCAGCATCGATAGCACTGGGGATTGATAGATGGCCAGAGAGTAAATGGAATAGTTTAAGTGAAAAACCAGAAAGTAAAAAATCAAAGAAAATAGTGAAAAGTAAATGGATCAGCAAGTAGTCAATGTATAACGAAGATTATTTAATTCAAGTCGAAGAAGCGATAAAGAAACTACAAAATGGAGAGAGAGTAGTATCAATTGCATATGGTGACCATGTTGTCCGTTATGCAGAAGTAGATATAAATGATTTACTAAGCTTAAGACAACGTATTAAGGCTGAATTGAAAATTGCAGGTATGAAGCCTAAACGAAAGATTATTTTTGCAACAAATAAAGGAGTTATATGAGGGAAAATTTTCTGAGAAAAGTTGTAAAAGAGGAATATTCTGAATTTTTAGAGCAATTAAAAACTTTCATAAAACTATGGGAGAATAGAGAGAGTTCAGTAAATGGAATAATAGATTTGTCACATTGGCAAGAAAATGTGGATTTTGAGTTAGCTAAAGAGAATGGTATAGTTGGAGTAATTCACAAGGCAACACAAGGGCTAAAATATGTTGATTCAAAGTATGCGAAGAGAAGAAAGAAAGCTGAAGAAGAAGGATTACTCTGGGGAGCATATCATTTTGGCACAGAAGGAAACGGTAAGAATCAAGCTGATCATTTTCTAAAAACGGTAGGCGAAAGCAAAAATACCATACTTGCGCTGGATATTGAAGAAAACAAAAGTGGCAAAAATATTACAGTTAAGCAAGCTGAGGAATTTGTAAAGAGAGTTGAAGAAGTAACAGGAAGATTACCCCTAATTTATGGCAGTAGCTATTTTCTTAAGGATTTTGCCACGCCAACTTTGACAAAATGTCCATTATGGATAGCAAGCTGGAGAAAAGAGCTCACATTACCAAAAGGCTGGAATGATTGGATTTTATGGCAATATACTGACGGTAAAACAGGTCCAGAGCCACATGAAGTAGAAGGAATCGGAAAATGTGACAGAAATAAATTTAACGGAACTTTGAAAGAATTAAGAGAATTTTGGTTAGTATGATGCTGAAAAATTTCAAACAACTATTTAGCAAGCTAAAAATCAAAAGTTCAGCCTGGGATGCATCTGGCTCAGGAAGAAGATTTTTTCACTTTCAACCAGAGTTAGGAAGTATAAACAATTTGCTGTCTCAAAACCTTGAAACTTTACGTAGCCGCTCTCGTGACATGGTAAGAAAAAATCCTTACGCTGCAAATATAATTGATACGATAGTAAGTAACTCTATTGGAACAGGAATAAAACCGCAATCAAAAGCAAGAGATGGGGAATTTCGAAAGAAGGTGCAAGAATTATGGCTAAGATGGACAGATGAAGCAGACAGTAGCGGAGTAAGTGATTTTTATGGATTACAAGCTCTAGTATGTAGGAGCATGATAGAAGGTGGAGAGTGTTTTGTACGCCTCCGACATCGTAAACTCGAAGATGGATTTTCTGTACCATTGCAACTTCAAGTATTGGAATCAGAGCATTTGGACAATAAGAGCAATCAAACACTAGCCAATGGTAATGTAATAAGAAATGGGATTGAGTTTAACAGGCTTGGACAAAGAGAGGCATATTACTTATTTAGAGAACATCCAGGAGAAGGCTCGTTTGGAGAATCAGTAAGAGTGCCAGCAAATGATGTTTTACATATCTATAGACCATTAAGACCTGGGCAAATTAGAGGAGAGCCATGGCTTTCGAGTATACTTCTGAAACTTTATGAGCTTGATCAATATGATGATGCAGAATTAGTGAGAAAAAAGACAGCAGCAATGTTTGCAGGGTTTATCACGAGACTTGATCCAGAAGCAAATATCATGGGAGAAGGTGAAAGTAATGAGCAAGGGGTGGCGCTATCTGGCCTAGAACCTGGAACAATGCAGCTACTTGATCCAGGAGAAGATATAAAATTTTCAGAGCCATCAGATGTAGGAGGAAGTTATGAAGCATTCATGAGACAGCAGCTAAGAGCTATTGCAATAGGCACAGGGATAACATATGAGCAGCTAACGGGAGATTTAACAGGTGTTAATTATTCATCCATTCGAGCAGGGCTGATAGAGTTTCGCCGTCGATGCGCTATGCTGCAACATAACATTATGGTATTCCAATTTTGCAGACCAGTATGGAGTAGATGGCTAGAGTTAGCAGTACTTTCTGGAGAACTGAGTATAGATGAAAAAGTAGTAAAAGCAGCGAAAGAAGAAGTGAAATGGATACCACAGGGATTTGATTGGGTGGATCCGCTTAAAGACCAGCAAGCACAGCAAATGGCAGTAAGGAATGGCTTCAAAAGTCGATCAGAGGTAGTATCAGAAATGGGTTACGATGTAGAAGAAATTGACCAAGAAATAGCAGAAGATCAAAAGCGTGCAAATAGTCTCAACTTAATGTTTGACTCTGATTGTAAATGGTTATGATGCTCTTAGGAAAACCATTAATGCTTGAACCAAGGAGTTTTGAGCTACTATCGCTTCACAGTGAAAAACAACCTATCTTTAAAAACGTAAAACACTATGTAAAGAACAATATAGAAAAGACAGCAATAATACCAATACATGGCATTTTAACTAAAAAACCAGGCGCGTTTGATGGTTTTCTGGGAATGACATCATATGAAAAAATTCATGAAGAGATGGAGAGTGCTTTAGGAGATAAAAGCATAGAGACGATTCTACTTGATATAGATAGCCCAGGAGGAGAGGTAAATGGAGTATTTGACTTAGCTGATTTTATCTATAGTGCAAGGGGAAAAAAGAGGATAATAGCGATAGCAAATGATGATGCATACTCTGCTGCATATGCTATAGCTTCAAGCGCTGAGAAGGTATTTGTGAGCAGAACTTCTGGTGTTGGCAGTATTGGAGTAATAGCAAGTCATATAGATCAAAGTAGATTTGATGAAAAGCAAGGTATTAAGTACACCACAATCTTTGCTGGTAGTCGAAAGAATGATTTAAACCCACATGAGCCAATGACGTCTGAAAGTCTGGAAAGCTTACAAAAAGAAGTAGACCGACTATATGAAATGTTTTTGCAGCTAACAGCAAGGAACAGAGGTCTTTCAATTGAAAAGATTCGATCAACAGAGGCAGGGCTATATTTTGGGGAGAAAGCAGTAGAAATAGGCCTTGCAGACGGAATGGCAATTCTTTCATCTATTAATAAAAACAGGAGTATTACTATGAATGAACAAACTACAAATGACCTAGAAACTGATAATTTAACCAAGTATCGTACTGAAGTTCTTGAATTAATACGTTTATGTAATTTATCGAAGATGCCAGAAAAGATAGGAGAATTTATTGAGCAAAGCGTAAGTGTTGAGCAAGCCAGGGAAGTTTTAATGGAATTGCTAGCAGAGCGAACGAAGAAGACAGAAATACTGAGTGCAATACCACAGAATTCAGGAGAAGAGTTGATGATGCAGGTAGCGAAAAGTCGTGCGCAATCAAACATTTAAAGTATTTGTATAACCGCCGTGTATAACAACCACAAATATGGCGGTAAAAAAATAAAAAAAGGAGAGAAAAAGACATGATAAGTATAACTGAAGGAAATAATTTAGGCGATCTTCTGAAATATGAAGTGTCCAACCTATATTCAAGAGATCAAATAACAGTAGCCAAGGGACAAAATCTTAAACTTGGTACAGTAGTGGCTCTCGATAAAGATAGCATGGTTAAGATAATAAATCCAACTGCCACAGATGGTACACAAACAGCGATAGGTGTAATAGCAAGCGATGTAAACGCAAAGGAAAATAGTAAAGGAGTAATTATTGCTCGTGGTGCAATGCTAGCAGATCATGCAACCGTGTGGCCAACAGGTATCACTGAAGAGCAAAAAGCTGCAGCAATAAAGCAACTTGAAGCACGAGGGATCATTGTCCGCAAGGGAGTGTAACTTAAATTAATAAGGGGGAAAAAGAATGCAAAATCCATTTACAAATACAGCATTTAGCATGACGGCACTAACAAATGCGATGAATATATTGCCGGTAAATTACGGTCGCGTTGAAAATTTAAATTTATTTCCAAGTAGGTCAGTAAGATTTAGACATATTACCATAGAAGAGCAAAATGGAGTATTAAGTTTACTACCAACGCAGTTACCTGGAGCACCAGCAACAGTGGGAAAACGTGGAAAGAGGAAAGTAAGAACATTTACGATTCCACATATTCCGCATGATGATGTAGTGCTGCCAGAGGAAGTACAAGGAATAAGAGCATTTGGATCAGAAAGTGAACTTAAAGCGCTGGCAGATGTAATAACCGATCATTTGCAATTGATGAGGAACAAACATGCAATAACATTGGAACATTTGCGAATGGGAGCGCTGAAAGGAATAATTTTAGATGCTGATGGGTCAGAATTATTAAATCTGTACAACGAATTTGAAATCACGCCAAAAGTAGTAAATTTTGCCCTGGGAACAGCGACAACTGATGTAAAACGTAAGTGTCTGGAAGTACTCCGGCATATAGAAGATAATCTAAGTGGTGAATATATGACTGGAATTCATGCACTGGTAAGCCCTGAGTTTTTTGATACACTCACTTCTCATACTAAAGTAAAAGAAGCATATGAAAGATGGCAAGAAGGTGCAGTGCTAAGGAATGATATGAGGTCAGGATTTACGTTCTGTGGCATAACGTTTGAGGAATATAGAGGACAAGCAACTGACCCTGAAGGAACTGTGAGAAGATTTATTGAGAAAGATACAGGGCACTGTTTTCCACTAGGAACAGCGAGCACATTTACAACATATTTTGCACCAGCAGACTTTAATGAGACAGTAAATACTCTTGGACAGCCACTCTATGCAAAACAAGAACCAAGGAGGTTTGATAGAGGAACTGATTTACATACGCAGTCGAATCCATTGCCAATGTGCCACAGACCAGGAACATTAGTAAAAGTCGTTGCAGAATAACAATACTGGTAGAGTAACTACAAGTTGGTGAGGCACAAGAGTAGTATATACCTTATTAGCATACTTATGAAAGAATGCAAGAGAATATTAAGAGATTACTAAAAGATTGTTTTGCCCATTTAGGAGAAGTAGCTTTGTATAAGTCGAAAAACAAGGCGTACATGGTACAAGTATTAAAGCAACAGCCAGATAAATTATACGAGATTGGTGAAGGACAATTTGTAGGAGAGATGATTTTTTTTGAGGTAAGCGTTTTTGATGTACTGAGGCCAATGGTAGGAGATATTTTTGTTATAGGTGACCGTAAATATAAAGTATATTCTCCACCGCTGCAAGATAATTCAGGAATGGTATGGAAAATTCGAGCGTCAGGAGTATAAATGCGTATTAACACCGGTAGTATTATACAAAGTATAGATGCTGAAAGGAAAAAAGTGGAAAAAGTGACGGTGAGTGCATTAAACAAAACAGCAATATGGCTAAAATCAAAAGCAGCTAAGGAAATTAGTGAGGAAAAGAGAATAAAATTAAGTTTGATAAGAAAGAGATTAAGAATTTTTAAGGCGAAAACTAGCAGATTAGACGTGTTAATTAGAGCAAATCTCTATGACATTAGAGCATCGACAATTGGCAAAATACAAAAAACAAGAAGAGGATCGAAAGTAGGAAAGCATGAGTTTATAGGAGGATTTGCAGCAGTTATGCCAAAAGGAAATAGCGGTATTTTTAAACGTGAAGGAAGAGCAGCATTGCCAATAAAGGAAGTAAAACTACCACTGGAACCAGAGGCTTCAAGGATAATAGGGAATCTTGTTAATTATGAAGTTGAAGAAGTCTTTACAAAGTTTTTTGAAAGTGAATTGAGCTATAAAGGATGAATTTGAAAGATTTACATGATAAAATTTGTACCACGCTGAAGAGAGAAATACCAGCAATTCAAACTTGTGAAATTTATCCATCGATAAGAAAAGAATTATTAGCGCCAGCGTTATTTGTAGAGCTTGTGAGTTTAGAATCGGGAAAAGATCCTGGAACAGAGGAATTAGCGCTGAAAGCAAGATTTGAAGCACGAATTGTGATTGATAGCACAATAGAAAATGCCCCTATTATTGTCAGAACATTAGCTGCTGAGGTTGCGAAAGTAGTAAATAAAAATACTTGGAACGTGAAAAATGTTTCACCAGGAGAATTTATATCAGGAGGAGGAGATGACTTTAGACCAGAGCTCGATGCATATTTAGTGTGGATGGTTGAATGGGTGCATACAATACACGTAGGGAGATCTATTTGGAAAGAAGGAAAATTTATGCCACACAAAATAGAAATCGGTGAAATAAATGTTAGAAAATAATTTTGCGATTTCGGAACTACAGAGGAAAATGGCCAACATTGTTCGTATAGGAGTTGTAAAAGAAATAGATTATGAAAAAGCAAAAGTAAGAGTTAAAATAGGAGAATTTTTAACAGATTATTTACCATGGATAACGAGCAAAGCAGGAAAAGATAGAGATTGGTCTCCACCAGATATCGGTGAACAGGTTATGATATTTTCTCCTTTTGGTGAACTATCATTAGGAGTGGTATTAGGAGGAATATATCAGGAAAAATACCCTGCACCAGAGAATAAAAAAGAAATAAATAGTGTGAAGTTTCAGGATGGAACAAGATTGTTATATGATAAAGAGAAGCATCATTTAGAGATTGAAGTAGTAGACAAAATAACACTGAAAGCTGGGGAATCGAGCATAGAGATGACGAAGAGCGAAATAAAACTGAAAGCAGATAGAATAAACCTTAATTAAATGAATAAATCGGTTGTACGAGTAGGAGATTATTGTGTAGAAGTAACACCGCATTTTTGCATTAGTGGGAGTAACAATGTTTTTGTAAATGGTAAGCCAATGTGCAGACAAGGAGACAGTTTTAGTGAAGGAAGAGCATTAACTGAAGGATCAAAAACAGTGTTTTCAAATGGTCTTGGTATAGGAAGAGTAGGAGATATAGTTTCATGTGGGTTTAAAGTAATAAAAGGCAGTGAAAACGTGTTTGCAGGCTAAAAATGAAAGGGATGGACTCCAAAACAGGAAAAGAATTAGAAGGAATAGAGCATCTGAAACAATCAATAATTGATATACTGACCACTCCTATTAACAGTAGAATAATGAGGAGAGATTATGGGTCAAGACTATTTGAATTAGTAGATAAGCCAATAAATAGAGATTTAACTTTGGAAATCTATTCAGCAGTAGCAGAAGCTCTACAAAGGTGGGAGGAAAGATTTAAGCTAGAAAAAGTAAAAATGACAGAGGTGAAAGAAGGAAAAGTAACGCTTGACCTAGAAGGATTATACTTACCAAGCGGGAAAAACATTCGCTTTGATGGGGTTGTAGTATAAAGATGCAGCAGACTAACATTATTGAGCCACTGAACTTCGAAGAAATTCTGTCTCGGATGAGGGAAGAGTTGGTGAAGCGTGACGCAAGTTTTACAGCATTAGTTGAAAGTGATCCAGCGATGAAGATTTTAGAAGTATCAGCATGGAGAGAACTTTTACTCAGACAAAGGATAAACGAAGCTGTAAAGGGTAATCTACTTAAATTTGCAGTAGGAGAAGATCTTGATAACTTAGCTGAATTTTATGGAGTAGAGAGGCAGAAAGAAGAAGAGGATGAAAATTTTAGAAAAAGAATAAAAGCAAAAATAAAAGGCTGGAGTACAGGAGGAAGTAAGGAATATTATCGTTATCATGCACTTTCTGCAGATAGAAGAGTAAAGGATGCATTGGTAGAATCACCTATACCAGGAAAAGTACAAATTTCAATCTTATCAACACAATTATCCACAACTGGCATAGCGTTAGAAGAGCTACTTGAAATTGTAAGAAAGCAAGTTACTAGAGATGATATAATGGTTTTAACCGATACAGTAACAGTAATTGATTGCAATATTACGGAAATAGATATTCATAGCAGAATGAGCATAAGTCCTGTGATATCAGAGGAAGAAATCAAGAAGCAATTTATTAAGAAGTTTGAAGCAAGTAGAAGGCTGGGATGGAGTGTGACAAGATCATGGATAATAGCGAATCTATTTGTAGATGGTGTAGAAAATGTGGAATTAATAGAGCCAAAAGAGGATGTTGTGGTGCTAGGTAACGAGTGTGCAAATTTGCGAAATTTAAAGATTGAGTAATGCTATTACCCCCAAACGCAACAAAGCAAGAGCAAGCACTGGTTGATGCAACAGATTATAAGGTTGATCCAAGCTGTATTAGAGGATTTAAATTTAGATTGGGAGAAGAAACATTGCCGTGGATAATAGAAGAATATGGCTTAGAAGAAATACTACGCTGGGTAAAAGATAGAAGAAAAGCCATAGTAGAAGGAGTAAAATTTCAAAGACTGAGAGGAACACCTGCATCACTTAAAATAGCGCTCAAATGGGCAAATATAGAAGATATTACAATTATTGAGGAGCCACCTGGTAAACATTTTTTCGAGTTGCAAATAGGAATAAGAGATGTTCCAAATGACTTTTTTGTAGATGCGGTTGTAGAGCTTGCGAAGCTGTCATTACCAGCAAGATCGCGGCTAATGAGGATTTTCAATGACCACTATAATATTAGCAGATTTATTTTAGATGAAAGTTTATTTGGAAGTTTGTTATCAGACTACTCTGGTATAAAAGTTGAAAAAAATGGGCCAGTATTATCGTTTGGAAGAGTAAATTTTTTTAGGTTTAGTGGTACATCAATTAAGGTTATAGAGAGTTATCTACGCAACCATTATGAACAAGTATTTAGTAATGATATATATCGGTTAGATGTAGCAGTACTTGGAGAAACAGAGACTCACACAAAGGATTACAAAGGCATCTATGAAAGGAGTCATCAGTGGTACAATTTAAAAGCACTATATTCACTGCCACAAAGTTTATTACCAGAAATCAAGTTTGCAAAAGCGCAGATAGTATTATCGGACAGTTGGAGTTTAGGAGAAATAAACGCATGTTTTCCGGTTACTAGTATAGAAGAGGAAGGGGATAAATTTTTATTGGGAAGTAGCAAATTATCTGAACAACTGTGGAATTTAAAATATAAACCAACTTTAGAAAGATTTTTTGCCGTTCACCACTATCAAGTAAAGAATTTTTCTACCCCCAAAATAATAAGATTTAGCGTAGCAGAACACTACATTCATTTTGAAAACGAATTGGATTCAAAGCAAAAAAATGCAACATACGAGCTGAAAAACTACATTTTAGTATTTTACGGAGGCGTTTCAACTTGGCACGAACATCGACATTTGCACAGAATTTGGAAAAATAGTCAAGTAATATCTATAATAAGTTAAGTATTTATATTTAGATCCTTATATATTATATTAATAATAGGTTAAAGTGTATGAAATAAAAAGAAAAGGACTTGCTTTCTTATGCTAAAAAGGACATGACTTGAATAGCAGCAGGTAAATATAAGAAATTTGTCTGGCGCTGGAAAAGCTAATTTTGTGAGGTAAGTATGAAGTTTAGCAAAGAAAAGAGAGAATCTTTTAGTAAGTTTTTTAAAGAAGTATCAAGTAACAGATTTAAAAATATTAATAAAAGAAATGAAGAAGGAGAGACGATATTACATCAAGCAGTGGAAATCTCTGATTACAAAACAGTGAGGTTATTAATAGAAAAAGGAGCAGAAATCAATGCAAGAGATAAAAAGGGTTATACACCACTACACTGTGCAGTATTCGCAAAAAGTTTAGAAAATGTAAAAGTACTGCTAAGGTTAGGAGCGGAAATAAATGCCACTCAATATATTAGCGGATGTACGCCACTGCACTCTGCGTGCAAGATAGGAGCAGGAGTTGAAATAATAAAAGAGCTAGTAAAAGCAGGGGCTGAAGTTAATCAACTGAATAAATATGGTGCAACACCAATGTATTACATATGGGAAAGTGAAAAATATCGTCTGTGTGATAGCGAAGAGAGTAAAAAGGCAAGTAAATTTTTGAGAGAAAAAGGTGGAATAACAAAAAGTAGAGAACTGACGTGCTATGGAATAGAGGGGCTAGTGGGAAAAATAGCAGACATGTTGAATGGGAGCTACTTACCGGAGTTAAAAATAATAGAGATAGGAGAAATAAGGAAGAAAGATAAGTCACTAATAGAGGAAGAGTGTAAAAATTTAGCAAGCAAGATAATGAGCCAAGTGAATGAAATGATAGATGAGGTGGTGAGAAAGAAGGCTTAAAAGAAGGGTTTAAATTTAAAGAAAAGGTGAGGTAAATTATGAGTAAAAAAGAAAAAGAGGCATTTAATAACTCAGTAAAAGAATTATTAGAGAACTCATATAAAAATATTTATGCAAGAGACGAGAATGGAAGAACAGTTCTACATTATGCAGTAAACGAAAAAACAGTGAGGTTATTAGTTGAAAAAGGAGTGAATGTGAATGCAGCAGATGTAGGAGGATACACAGCACTGCACCTAGCGGTAACGGAGAAACATCTAGAAACGTTGAGAGAATTAATAAAATCAGGAGGGAATGTAAATGCAGAAGAATATGGAAATAAATGCACACCGCTGCACCTTGCATGTATGGTAGGTGAAAAAGAAATAGTGGAGGAGCTAGTGAAAGCTGGAGGAGAAATAGAGCAAGCGGATAAATTTGGAATGACAGCGATGGATTATGCAAAAAATAGCAAAGAGATAACCAAGATATTGAAGAAAGAAACAGACAGAATTGAAAAGTTATTTAAAAAGCGAAGGCAGCAAAGGAAAGAAGTAGATGAAAGGCTGAAATAGAAGATAAAGGGAGTCTTTAATACCAAATTTGAAGGGCTGTAGAAAGCTAATAATTGGTCTTTTTCACAAGGGTAGATGGATTTATGGAAAAAGGGAGTAGCAAGGCTCCTGAATTATGAAAACATTTACAGGAGAAACTATGAGAAAAAGAACGTTAACTGTGACCTGTCGATATGAGCCTGATGAGTTAGCAGATAAACGCTTATCGGATGTATACGGGCAACTGATAGAGAGATTAATAAAGAGAAAAAAAGAAAATAGAGAGAAAGAAACAAATGAAAGTAGTGAGTTTATATGCGAGAGTATCATCAGAAAAGCAAGCACAGAAGGGAACAATAGAGAGTCAAATAGCGGAGTTGGAGCGTAGAATTAGTGAAGATGAGCACAAGTTACTAAATGAGTATAGATTCATAGACAATGGGTATAGTGGATCAGATTTAGAGCGTCCCGGTTTAGATAGGTTACGCGATAAAGTAGGAAAAGGAGAAATTGATAAAATTTATATTCATTCACCAGATAGGTTATCACGAAAAACTGTATATCAAATGATCTTGCTCGACGAATTTGAAAAAGCAGGAGTAGAGGTAATCTTTTTAAACTATAAAACGGATAAAAGTCCGGAGTCAAACTTACTATTGCAAATGCAGGGAGCAGTAGCGGAGTATGAACGAGCGAAGATGATGGAACGGTATCGGCGGGGAAAACTCCATGCGGCAAGAAGAGGCAGTGTCAGTGTAATAGGCAAAGCATCTTATGGTTATCGATACATAAAGAAAGGCACAACAGGTGAAGAAGGGAAACTTGAAATTAATGAAGAGGAAGCAAAAGTAGTGAGAGAATTGTTCATGTGGGTAGGGAAAGAAAGAATAAGAACTATAGAGGTAATATGTAGACTAAAAGAAAGGTCAATAAGGACACAAACAGGAAAAGAGAGGTGGAACACAAGCACCATCAGTCAGATATTAAAAAATCCTGTATACAAAGGGCAAGCAGTGTATGGCAGGACTAAGGCAGGCCAAGTAAAACCAGAAATAAGGCCACAACGGAATGCTGGTAGGCAGAAAAGTTGTTCTAGGTACTCCCAAGATAAAGAGAATTGGATTTATATTGCAGTACCAAGAATAGTTGATGAAGAATTGTTTAATGCAGTACAAGAGCAACTGGCTGAAAATAGAAAAAAAATGAAAAGACAGGAAAGGAAAGTAGCGTACCTGCTACAAGGTTTAACTGTGTGTCAACGCTGTAGATATGCTTATTGCGGTGCATCTACTATAAATAGGAGGGGAACCTACTATCATTCTTATTATTGTTGTACTGCTCCAAGTTATAAGGAAGCATGCGGCAACAGACCGGTGCAAGCAGATGCATTAGAAACAATTATATGGAAAAAAGTGAAAGGTATATTGAAGAAACCAGAAAGGTTGATAAATGAATATCAACGGCACCTGCTAGGAAGTAAAGAGTTGCTATTGGAGGAAGGTCTTGAGAGGGAAGAAAGCAAATTAAAACGAGGTATTTCTGGGCTGATTGATAGTTATGCAAGTGGGTATATAAATCAAGAGGAATTTGAGTTAAGAATCAAAGGAATGAAACAGCGTTTAAAAGAAAAGGAAGAGGAAAAGAAAAGGATAAAAGATAAGAAAGAGGTACAGGAAGAGTTGACTAATATAATAGGTAACATAAAGGAGTTTTATTCTGGGATAAAATTAGAGCTAGAACAATTGGATTGGTTAGATAAACGTAGTGTAATAAGGAAGTTAATTGAGAGAATAGAGATTAACGTTGATAATATAACTATAGTATTTCGAATAAAAGAATTTGTTACCCAAAATAAACAAAATCAAGATATACAAGCTATCAGAGAAAGAATTGCACGACCAAAAAGCGAGTAAGGGGCAGCAATTTATGATAGAAATAGGCGAGGTCAATAAAAAAGAATTGATATAGTAGATGGGGAAAACAAAAGTTGCATTTGTAGGAAAAATTGTAAGGCAAAATTAGAATAGTCAGTTTTTCACAGAAAAGCTACTAACTGTAAGAACAACAAACCGTAAAAAGCTGTTATGAGTTTAGTGTGAGAAGTTAAAGGAGGAAAGAAAGGTGCAAATGAAAGTAGTGAGCTTATATGCAAGAGTTTCATCGAAGAGGCAAGTACAAGAAGGAACAATAGAAAGTCAAGTAGCTGAGTTGGAGCGTAGAATTAATGAGGATAAGCAAGAGCTACTAAATGAGCATAAATTCATAGATAATGGGTATAGTGGATCAAAATTAGAGCGACCTGGTTTAGATGAATTACGAGATAAAGTAGCAGAAGGAAAAATTGATAAAGTGTATATTCACTCACCAGATAGGTTATCACGTAATTACGTACATCAGATGATATTGCTGGAAGAATTTCAAAAAGCAGGAGCGGAGGTGATCTTTTTAAACCATCAGGTTGGTAATAGTCCAGAATCTAATTTACTACTACAAATGCAAGGAGCAATAGCAGAGTATGAACGAGCAAAGATTATGGAGAGGAATCGCCGAGGAAGACTGCATGCAGCAAGAAAAGGCTGTATAAGTGTAATGGCTATAGCGCCTTATGGTTATCGATACATAAAGAGTGGCACAACAGGTGAAGAAAGGAGATTTGAAATTAATGAAGAAGAGGCGAGAATAGTAAAAAAACTGTTCATGTGGATAGGTGAAGAAAGAGTAAGCATTAATGAAACAATACGTAGGCTAAAAGAAAGGTCAGTAAGGACACAAAAAGGAAGAGAGATGTGGAACCGAAGCACCATCCAGCAGATATTAAAAAATCCTGCGTATAAAGGGCAAGCAGCATTTGGTAAAACAAAGTCAAATCCAGCAAAACCAAGAATAAGACCACAAAGGAATGCTAGCAGCCAGCAAAAGCATTCTCTTACTTATCCAAGCAAAGAGAATTGGATTTACATTCCAATACCAAAGATAGTAGATGAGGCATTATTTAATGCAGTGGAAGAACAACTGACTGAAAATAGAGAAAGAGCGAGGATACAGAAAAGAAAAGCAGCGTATCTGCTACAAGGTTTAATCGTGTGTCAACACTGTAGATATGCCTATTGCGGTGTGCGTGGTGGGAGTAAAAAAAAAGGAGGGATTAACTACTATTATCGCTGTAGCACCATATATGCTTTTAGCAGTAGTGTTAGGGGAATATGTAACAGTAAACCGGTCCATGCAGATGTATTAGAGATGGCTATATGGGAAAAAGTAAAAAGGATATTGAATGAGCCGGAAGGAATGATGAATGAATACCAACAAAGACTGGAGGGAAGGAGAGAGTCACCATTGGAGCAAGATCTTGAGAGGCAAGAAAGCAAATTAAAACGAGGCATTTCAAGGCTGATTGATAGTTATACTAACGAGTACATAAATCAAGAGGAATTTGAGTCAAGAATCACAGAAATGAAAGGGCACTTAAAAGAAGTGGAAGAGGAAAAAGAAAGGATGAAAGATCAGAAAGAGACACAGCAAGAGTTTGCAATGATCATAAGCAGCATAAAGAAGTTTTCTTCTGGAATCGAGTCAGAGATTGATCAATATGATTGGTTAGAAAAGCGTAGTGTAATAAGGAAATTAGTTAAGAGGATAGAGGTTAACGCTGATGATATAACTATAGTATTTCGAATAAAGGAATTTGTTGCTCAGAGTAGGCAAAATCAAAATGTGCAACATTGTCCTAGGGTTCCTGAAACTCAGGTTACAAATGGCTGTTGTCGGATGGATTGTTACAATGTTCGCAGAAATGTTTGGAGTTGAGTTGGCGGCTGCGGTAGAGGCATCTACAGAAAAAGAAGATAAAAAAGCAGAAAAAACATCATTAAAGGAAGAAGCAATTAAAGAAGTTCATAAAGACGTAGAAATCAAGGTAGATGAAAGAGAAAAGCCTAAAGTGCCAGTTTTCCTTTTTGAAATTTCACCAGGATTTGTAAGGCCAATTCCTCTGAGCAAACCAGAGCTTGATCTTTTGTCGAATTCTCTGAAAGATCGAGTGCCTTTTGTGCAAACACATGATAGAGGTAAGGAGGATATTGAGAATTTGCCAAAACAAGAAGTAAATAAAGAAGACAAAAAAGCGAAGCCGAAGAAAGGGGTGTGTCCACCTGATCCAAAGACTGCAACGAATACGACGGGGAAGGTACAAAATCGGAGAGTGCAAAGATGCGATAGTGATTGGCAAATAAGAAAAAACCTAGAGACCCACGGAAGCACTCCAAGCCGGCCTGCTCAAAGCTCTATTTCCAGCAAAGAAGCTTCGAATCAATCTGCTGAGAGTTCTATTCCTAGCGGAAGTGCTTCAGGACAATCTGCTCGGGAATCTGCTTCTAACAGAGAAGTCCCAGAGCAATCTAATCAAGCTAACAGAAGAGCTCCGAATCAATCTGTCAAAAGTTCTGTTGTTGATTATGGATACGGTTTTGCAGTTGGTGTTTTGAATGATGCTGAGAATGAAGGTTCTGTAAGTAATGCTCAGCCAGCAAGCGGATGTAGTAATGTAAAAGTTAATAATCATGTGGATTCAATGGGAAAGGCACCAGAAAGAGCACCATCAAGGGGATACTAGTGTAGCTTTAGATGACAAAAAGACTAGATCCCAGATACTGTCTCTGCTGTCAAACAAATTATCCAACAAAATTACAATTAAATGGTTGATTATTTTTAAGAATACCAAAAAAGACATGCATTAATTTTCGCATTAACGCAAGAACTATGACTTTTGGACATTTGCCTTTACTTGCTAGACGCTGACAAAACTTTTGAAAATGATTATTATGGTTTTTGACTACTATAGCTGGCATATAAAGAGCTTTTCGAATACGCTCAGATCCTATTTTGCATATGCAACTTCTCTTACTTACTGACGATCCCGATTGATAATGTCCTGGATTTAGACCAGCAAAAGCTGTAAATTGTTTAGCATTGTCAAAGTTATCAACTGATGGCATTTCTGCGACAACAGCAACAGCAGTAAGATATCCTATACCTTTTATAGTCTTAAGGTTTTCCACCATATTTTTTAGATGTGGATAGTTATTTATATGCTCATTAATTTCTTTTTCGAGAACAATAATTTGCTCCTCTATTGCCAAAATTACTTTAGATATAGCTTCTTTGCAACTGGAATGCATATTTTTGTTTTCCAAGCGATTTGTCTGTTGCACCTTATCATCTTTTAGCGATTGCATGCAACGGTAAAGCTCCCTCAAATGCCTCATTTCAGGTGTAATGGGCTTCCAAAGAGCAGGTTTGTTGGCGATACAAAATCTAGCTATCATAGCTGCATCTGATTTATCTGTCTTATTTCTGAGCAGCTCACTTTTGCCAAAAGCTTTGATTTGGGCTGGGTTTACTATACTGACATTATGTCCTAAATCGTGCATAAAAGTAGCCAAATCTTCTCCATACCAACTAGTTGCTTCAAGACATAAATGAGTAAGATTTGCTCCATGGCCATTGCACCAAACTACAAGTTTTGCAAAACCATCTTGATTATTTTGAAAGACTTTGTGTCGTTTTTTACTGTCCACTAACAAACAAACATCAAATTTCTTTTTTGAAATATCCACACCCAAAATAGCATTTACTTGCATAAAATTGCCTCCAAGACTATAAATAAACTGAGAGTTTAGACTAACCTTGTAATACGGGATATAATTCCAAAAGATACTGTTCAGTCTTTAACTCTATGGGAGGGAAGCAAAATCTGGGATTCGGCCTTAATGGCATTAGTGTCGCATCAGCTTCACCCTCCCTGTGAGGTATTTTAGCTCTAATGCCTCACATCATAAAGATACAAGTGTCTGGGCACTGGGATGACACCCTTCTTAGTTGGGATGCCATTCTATGTTAGAATGGCTACTAAGGCGACAAGAAAAAGGAATTTTACTCTTTTTGGTACCTCTTTCTTGTCATTCCAGCGCGTGACGCTGGAATCTAGAAAACTGAATTTTATGAAAAAGAGTGAATAAAATTTTTTGAAAAAAAATATAAAAAAGCGCTTGCACTTAATTTTATTTTTAGTATATTAGTTACATGATATTTTTACTGGAGGGCAATATGCCAAATGATAATGGTAAGGAAAGGTTCAAGGGAGAAAAAGAATGGGATGAGCGGAATAAGGAACTAGGTGGTGGACAATTGCTGAGAGTTAAAGGAGCAAGGCTTGATGATCATCGTGAAAAAGCCAAGGAGATAAAAGAAAGGAGGCGTCAGTCTGAGCAAAAAAATAATCCCGGTGGTCCTAGACGTTAAGTAAAGAGTAGCTGTTGTAGTTTAAAAATGGGGAGGTTGGTATGCCTAATACAAAAACAGTAAGAGCATTGGTTAGTGCTTTTAATGTACATAATTATGCTCGTAATACAGTTAAAACTAGTTTTACGCTGCAAAGCAGGTACGGGAAGGACTGTATCGTAGTCTCATTTGATAAAGGTATGGAGGATTATCAGTGTAGCGAATATCTTTACAATATAAAAAGGAAGATAGTAGGTGAGTTCTACGGTATTGAAGAAGGAGATACGGATGAAGTAGTGTTAAATACAGCCAAGTTAATTTTTGATGTTGAATCTTTTCCATTTAACGACTATAAAGGAGACTGGTCTGTAGGTAAACAAGGTAGGATTGAGTTTGTAGCACCTATAGATCAAGGTGTAATTTTTAATTTGAAGTCTCATTTGGCTTCTTCACTTGTAAAGGATGTTTTAGAAGATATGCCAACTTGTAGCATAGTTACTAACTCATTCAACAAGGAAAAATATTTGTGTCATTCTAAATTTCCTAATAAAAAATTACGCAAGGAATTTGAGCGTGAGTTTTTATCAAGGATGAGGGAAAGATATGAGAATGCTCCTAAGAACCCTCTGAGGGGTGGAGACAATAGTGTATATATCAGGGACGTTTTTGATGACGCTCGTTTTATTGATAGTGTAACACGGCGTGCCGCATGGCTTATAGGCCGTGATCTTCAAGCTGATAGCAAAAGTCGTAGTGATGTAAGGGCATTTAAAGATTTGATAATGGAAGTTCTTGATCCATCAACACGTGTGGTGACAAATGCCTTTTTGTGTGCCTCTCCTTTGAATAGAGAGGAAGCCTCAATTCTTATACCTGTTATACTAAGTGATAGAGGAACTAGGTTTTTAACAAAGGAAGAAGCACGTGATATAAATCATAAATTTAATAATCCTGTACTTGATGATATGAGTGATAAAACTCAAGCAACATTCAAAGTAAATGGAAGCAGTGGGGTATATGGCATAGACTTTTCTAATAAAGAAATTTCTCACTGTATGATAACTAAAATTATAGAAAGCTCTGTAATCAATGCAAAACATGAACTGTCCATTGACCATGAGCTTCCTCGAACGCTATTAGCTGAAGCATCACCGACACGGGAGTTTCCCAAGCGAAGTCGTGGTGAAGGGTTAGAGAAGCATCCCAGGCAAAGATCAAAAAAAGAGGAAGGAACAGAGCCTTTTCGGGGGGGTGCTGGGGGAAATAGATCCAAGTCAATCCACTTGTGATCAATCACAGCTATCTTTAGGTGCTTATGAAAGTATGCTAATGGAGATTCGGGGTCAGCAAGTGAGATGTAGGCCATCATCGATTCCTTCTCCTAGAGCATGGGATAATTCAATATTCTTAAATCCTGGGGTTTCTAATGAGGAACCTGAAAAACAGCAAGTTACTGATAAAAGTGATCGAAAAAGTAGTGATGAGTGTTCTGAAGCAAAGTCACAAGAGAGTGAATCTCCGGAGGAGAAACATGGAGGTGGTCCTTTGTGTAGTAATTCGTTTATAGGTAGTGTGTGGTCAAAACTAAAAGGCAATGTGCTACCTTCTCTTGGGCGAAATAACAGAGAACGTAGTTCGGTGTGTTCGATATCTTCGAGTGTAAGTGCTCCTGTAAATCCTGTAACTGAAAAACCACCTGTGTCTAAGTCATTTTCTTCATTCCCAGGTAGAATAAGAGCAGAAAGTAATCCACCCTCAGAAGTGACTTCTCCTACGCATGAAGGTGGATCAGAGTGGCAACAACGTCTTAATCCTGATCAGAGAGAGGAACTACACCCATTTCTTTCTCCTGAGGAACAAAAGAAGCTAGACTCCAACTCTTTCTCCCCTGGGAAGGAGCAGCATTTATATTTGACGCGTACTACTGAGGGGAAAAGGGAGCTAAGCAGATCTCTATGTGAGAGTGAAGAATCACAGTTACGGCGACTTGCAGAAGCACAATTATCGTCACCTGATAACTCTAGTTCTAAAAAAGTTGATAGAGATAGTGGTTTTTGTTATATGGGTTCTCCTGCTGCGCAACATAAGGGAAGTGTCCCTTCAAAGGAAAGTGTCCTTTCAGAGGTTAAAGAGTGTGAGGTAGAGCCTGTATCAGAGGCTTTGAGAAAATAAATTTGGGTTTTTAGATATCCACCCAAGTGTTTTATTAGGGTTGGAGCCAAAATCCCTGACCCTGAAAGCACTGGTGTTAATTTTTCTCATCCATTGCAGATATTGCACGGTACTAAATATTTAAAAAGTATTAATATAAAGATATCAATAAAATTATTGTATCCGTTAAGCGGAGTGGCAGAATAAGGTAGACAAGGTGATCTAAAAAGATAATCATAGAGCAAAAGTGAAATAATATGGTAAACCTTTTAGAACTTTGCAAAAATTTACAGCAAAAAATAGAAAGGTTAGAAGCAAAAATAGAAAGATTGGAAAAAGAGAATGAAAGTTTAAAAGCAGAAAATAAGGCTTTAAAGATAGAAAATGCTGAGTTAAGAGAAAGACTCGGTTTAAGCTCAAAAAATTCATCAATACCAAGTTCCAAAGAGTTGTATAAAATAAAAAAGAATAAGCCGAAAAGCGAAAGGAATATTGGCGGTCAGGTTGGTCATAAAGGAAGTTTTCGCGCCAACATGGATGCAGATAAAGTAGTAAAGATAGAGTTGCCTAATACTTGCGAATGCGGAGGAGAAATTGCAATATGTGAAAAACCATATATTCATCAGAAAGTTGATCTTCCAGAAATCAAGCCTTATGTAGTGGAATATCAGTTAGAACATGGCCGTTGTCGGAGATGCGGAAAGAGAAGAAGTAGCAAGTTACCGGAAGGTGTTACGCCAAATACATTTGGTCCAAGGGTTAAGTCAATAATTGCAGCGTTCAGCGGATTCTACAAAAATTCAAAACGCGAAATAGCGAGTGTCGTAAATGATATCTTCAATTTGAACATAAGCGTCGGTAGCATATCAAATAGTGAACATAGAGTTGCTTCAAAATGCAAAAAAATGTATGAGCAGATCGAACAAGAGATAAGTAGGAGTAAAGTTCTACATATTGATGAAACGAGCCATTATAACAAAGGTAAACTCGCTTGGTGTTGGATGTTTGCAAGCAATACGGCAAGTTTTGTAAAATTTACAGAGTCAAGAGGAATGAAAGTTTTACAAAATAGTAAATTCTGCAATCGCAATAGCTTGGTAATAACTGACAGGTATGCAGCATACAATTATTTTGCCGATAAAAACAGGCAAATCTGTTGGGCACATTTATCAAGAGATTTTGAAAGATTAGCACATAGTTGGAATATTGAAGTTAAAGTTCTGGGTTGTTACTTGAGAAACGTGGCCACTGAATTATTTGCACTAAAAAAAGCTTTACTAAAAAGTGAGATAGATGTTTTGAGGTTTGTCAGACGTGCCAGAAAATTAAGAAAACGTACAAAGTATTACTTGAAGGAGATATCTCGTTTACCTGAAGCAATTGGAGCCTCTCGAGTTGCAAAAAATGTTCTGAGATCTGAAAGAATGATGTGGAAATTTTTAGATGACCCAGAAAATATTCCGCTGACAAATAACCACGCTGAACGGCAAATTCGGCATTATGTCGTTTATCGCAAAAACTCATATTTTACACAATCAAAGCGGGGAAATACATTCCTTGAGCGGATAATTTCATTATACTTAATTTGGAAACAAAGGGGTCTCAATCCTTTCCAAAATCTCCTATCTATTGTTTCTTAAACCACTCTCCTGAACGGATACGTAAATTTCTTAAACACTTGCGGTGTAGGTTAGTTGCAAGTTAAAAGCAGCTAAATCGCTCTTAATCAAGCGTTTTAGAATAAAAAAAACGCCGATATTTTAGTACATAGTGAATAGCCAACCACCACGGGGCTTCTTTTGCCTTTTTTTTCGTTTGGTAAATTTCTTAACATTTATAGCTAAACAATAACCGTCATCCCGCTGCTTGTTAGCGGGATCTATGTTAAGGTATGACGGTTCGTGGCGGTATGACGGTTCATGGTGGTATGACGATAAGCTCGTCATCCCGCTGCTTGTTAGCGGGATCTCTTGTTAGCGGCTGAGATACCGCGGCGGTATGACGTAGAGCTTCGTTAGCTATAAGATTAGCTAACATTTTGCACATCCATAAAAAACAAACCTTCTTTTTCGTCTTGAACGCTAATAATAGCGTGAGTGTTAAAAGGTAAAGGATCATTTGTATGTCCATGGCCTACCCCTTTCATTGTAAATACAGGAAAGTTAACACTTTTTGCAAACCTTTCTTTTATAACTTCAACAAGGTTATCGTTATAGCAGTTAACGAAATCCCCAAAGATTACTGCATGTACTCCATCAAAGATGTGGGCTTGTTTTAGGTGATCCAAACTGCGCTCTATTGCGTATGGGTAAACTCTTATGTCCTCTAAAAATAGAATTTTACCTTTCGCATTTATTTGCCAAGCGGTTCCTATACTATTTTCAACTAGAGTCATATTACCACCGATGATTTTAGACTCTAATTTGCCATCTTTTAGTCTAATGCCATTATTTATCGTCTTTAGGTTATCAAATCTGATAGAATCCCGCTTGTTAAGAATTAACTCTTTCAATTTTTCAACAGAGCTTTCAGAAACGGAGTTATTTACTATCATTTCCAACATGGTGCCGTGAAGAGTTTGCCAATCATATTTAGCTTGTAGATGGATGTGCAAGGCAGTTATATCGCTATAGCCTATGAGGATCTTTTTGTTTTGAGCAATCCTTTCTTTTTTATCATTGGGTAACTTTTCTAGATAGGGAATTAACCGAGAAGCCCCTTCTCCTCCTCTGATACACCAAATTATTTTACTATCATTAGTTAGTGCACTAATCAAATCATTTGCTCTGAATTCATCAGAGTTGGAATAAAATGGATTATCATCACTATATATTTTCTCCGAAATATGGGGATTAAAATCCAAAGCTTCTACATATTCTTTTATAGTAGTCAGATCTGATTCTTTTCCCTTCGAAGAAGGAGCAATAATATCAACTTGGTCGATTGCATGAATACTTGTGTTAGCACATAAAGTGAGAATGAAATATAAAAGATAAACAATCATTAAAATATCTTATAAAACTCTTTTTTTAGTATATCATCCAATTCAGAGAGTGGAACTTTCACTCCTAGTTCTTCCATTGACGTGACGCCATAACCTTGCAACCCACAAGGAATAATACCCTTATAGTGAGAGAGGTCTGGAAAGACGTTAAGCGCTATGCCATGATAAGTTACCCATTTTCTTAAACGGATACCAAAAGCTGCAATTTTTTTTTCTACTCCGTTATGGTTTACCCAAATGCCTATTCTATCCTCTTTAAATTCTCCAAGTATATTAAATTGCTTTAAAACATTTATTATCCACTTACTTAGGTCTCTAATATATAGCTTTATGTCGCATTTATTTCTTTTTTTAAGGTTTAACATTAAATATATGATGCGCTGTCCTGGACCATGATATGTGTGTTTACCACCCCTTCCTGTTTTATATATAGGAAATAATTTTTCAACAACGTCGTCATCTGTTGCACTGATTCCTGCAGTATAAAGTGGAGGGTGCTGGAGTAGCCATACTAATTCGTCTGCTGAATTATTGTGAATTTGTTGAATTTTCTCTTCCATAGATTTTACAGCGCAGTTATAATCAATAAGCTGATTAGATATTAGCCATTCTGTCATGTTCAATTTCTTTTCTTTTTAGTATAGCAGTGCGTTCTTTTCCTGTCACCCAAGTGCTTTCCTTCCGTCATCCCAGTGCGTGACACTGGGATGGCTTTGTTGCATCGCTAGCTATGATGGATTAAAGATAAAAAAGATAGGGAATATCAGTAGCTTATTATTCTGGTATTTATAACAAGAACGGTCAGTGAATACCTAAATTTGAGTAAAAGAAATTTCACTACCACTCACTAATCTGGCTAAAATTCAAGAATTTCAATGCTTTAGCTATTTTCAATAGAATTAAATTTATTAATATAAATAACAAATTACTATTCTTAAATTTGATCAGATTGATTGCAAAAAAACAAGATTTTCAATAGGTTGCTTATAATCCTAACTATAGTTAGCCTTTCATAAGTAGCGATGCAACAAAGCCCACTGGGATCTATGTCTTAGTTTAACTACAGAATCTAAAACACTTTTAACTTTTAAACATCTTTCATGAGGCACATATGAATTTCAACATCTTTCAAAGAAAAAAAAGCGCAGTATTTACTAAATATTCTGCTTTGCAGCTAATGATGGAGCCAAGTTGGAGTAAGCGTGATTATGTAAGTTTTGCTGAGGAAGGTTACATAAAAAATGTTATTGCCTTTCGAGCAATCAATATGATTGCAAGTGCTGCATCTTCGGTACCTTTTACTCTCTGCCAGCTTACTGAACAGGGAAAATCGCAACTAAAAGCCCATCCATTACTGAAATTACTTTATTCTCCTAACCCAATGACATCAAAATCGGAATTTATTGAGGGGATTGTAACTTATCGGTTAGTTAACGGCAATTCTTATATATTGATGATTGAGTCACAGAATAGTAGAAAACCACCAACAGAGCTTTATCTTCTGCGCCCAGATAGGGTTGAAATTGTTCCAGGGAGAAATAACGTTCCTTATATCTATCGTTATACCATAAATAACAACAGTTATGACTTTAAAGTTGATAAACTAACCGGACGTTCAGCAGTGTTGCACCTAAAGACCTTTAACCCTTTGAATGATTGGTATGGGCTATCACCGATTGAGGCAGCTGCATATAGCATAGATCAGCATAATCAGGCGGGTGCTTGGAATCAAGCGATGTTGCAAAACGGAGCAAGACCAAGTGGTGCAATAGTTGTGAAATCAGCAAAGGACGGGAGTGGTGGAAGTTTAAGTCAAGAGCAGTACCAACGCTTAAAAGCGCAGATAAATGATCATTATTCAGGTTCTATAAACGCTGGAAGACCGATATTGCTTGAAGGAGGCTTGGAGTGGAAGGAGATGAGTCTTTCGCCGAGGGATATGGATTTTATTGAGTCCAAACACAGTTCAGCTCGTGATATTGCCCTGGCTTTTGGCGTTCCGCCGCAGTTGCTTGGCATACCAGGTGATAACACTTATAGCAATTTAGTCGAAGCACGCTTATCCCTCTGGGAGCAGACGGTTTTACCAACGCTAGAAAATATTATCTGTCACCTGAATTCTTGGCTGACACCAAGATTTGGTGAAGATCTGTGCTTGTCGTACGACAAAGATGCAATAGAAATTCTCATGGAAAAGAGACAAAAGTTGTGGAAATACGTAGAAAACGCAAGCTTCATGACGCTCAACGAAAAGAGAGAAGCATTTGGCTTGCCACCACTGCCAGGTGGTGATGAGTTAGGTTAAGTTTGTATCCGTTCAGATGAGTTTATTGTCCCCTAAACCGTACACCTAAGTAAATTAACTATTTTTCTTGCCAACCAGAGCGATGAAGATTTGGTCTACATCAAAACTCATCTTAGGACGCCAAATAGGGCCATCCAAGTGCATATCGATATAGATTGGATTACTATAGTTTGGTGGTATGAAAAAGAACCTGAATATAGAATTTAAAGTGAAGTTAGATAAGGTTAAGTTAGAAGAGATCGACCCTGATGCTTGATCAATCCCGAACTGTAAACTAGTTGAACATATACCACTCTTAATACTTGCTTTTCCGCTAATATTTTCAAAAAATGTTTTACCATTATATATATCAATATAAGCAAGTGTGGAGATTTCAGACTTATTATTACTGCTTAACAAATTAGTGATAAATGAATTGAAATCTACATTAGTAACTTCTATTCCTTGCGCTTGTAAGTTTACATCTCCTGATAAGTTACTAGCCCAATCATGAAAACTTTTTCCTTGAGTTTTGATTTCACCATTTAAGCTTACCTGACCATTTACATTGTCAATTCCTATAACCTTACCAATCTTTTTAGTGTCCAAATTTACAATAGAAAATCTTGTATTTATTGAGTCTGATCTTAAATAACCCTGAAAAAACACTTGCCCGCGTTCTAATACGTAACTTGCCTGCCTGATAGTGATAGTGTTGTTTCTCATTACCGCATCCAAATTAAAATCTTTTAAAACATTCTGCTCGGTTTTAAATTCTGCAGTATTGATTTGCACATTTGCATCAAAGCCTTCTTTATCATCCAAAAAATCAAGCTGCTTTGTTGACCATTGAATTTGATCTATCTCATTTCTTGAATTTCTTTTCGTCTCTACTAAATTTGGTAATGTAATAATTTTTCCATTAAATTTACTGCCCGTAAGGTTAACATCTAATAAAGGTTTGGCGTATTTTTGATCTGCTAATATTTTTGCATTACCGGTAATATCGAAATCTTCTCCAGATAGTTTTATTTTATCTGCAACTAGCTTACCTTTTTCCATTTTCAGCAAAAAATCCAAATTTTTAATTTTCGTATCATTCAATGTAAGGTTATTAACACGGGCCTTTATATTTGTATCATACTGAAAATTTTTCAGCCATTGCATTTTAGGTAAACTGCTAAATAATGAATGATCATATTTATCTGCATCAAGATTATGCATGCTAAATTCACCATTGACCACATTGTGTTTTTTTGTATGGCTTACTCTAATTGACCCTTGCAAGGATTCCTTATTATTTAGCAGTCTAATGTCTGAGATAGATAATATTCTTGGTGCAAGGTGCAGTTTAGAACTTAGTGTAAATTGATTTTTCTGGTTTTCTTTCATCTTTATAGAAGGGAAAAAACATGAAATGAATGACTCAAAATCATTTCCTTCGACTAATAAATCACCGTTGAATTCAGATAGGACATTATTGTTTGAGATCTCTCCTGATAAGTAAGATATATTATTGATTCCAGGAAATTTAAGAAGCGTATTAACTTTTACTTTGCCATCAGTGGATTTTAGTACAGCACGGAAATTGTCCAATATTTTGTTTTGATATTGAATGTTAGAAGCTTCTATATTAAAATTTAAGCTCAAGTTCTTTGGCACAACTGCTCTAAAGCATTCCAGAAGGTCTTTTATATTTGTTGTTTTTTGTGAATCATTTTGTATGGAATCTAAGTCAACTTTACTGAAGCTAATATTGAGATTAGTGTGATCGCTTTTTCTATCGTTTTGTATTGTACCACTGGCTTGCATGCTTTTGGAATCAATTTTTAAGTCAGTTACCGTAAACTCACTTTCGTTAAGACTTATATTGGATGATATCTTGATATTTTCGCTAGGAATAACACAAGGGAGAAAGCTAAGATTAATGATTTTTGCTAAATTACTCACAGAACCGGAACTATTATTAATCGTTAGTGTTAAATTACCCTGGAGTTCTTCTTGATTTCTATTACCTGTAAATAGCAAATTTACAAAATTTGATTCAACACTAATGTGTACGTCCCTTTTTGTGATATCAACCTTTCCTGAAAAATCGTAATTATTATCACCTACCTTTACTTTACCAGAGAATTGCCTATTTTTTTTTACAGCAACCTCCTTTATGTTAACAATATCAGCGAAATCACTCTTAAAACTTACTTGGCTGTCTTTTATTACTATATCAACTATGTTACCACTGGCTTTTGCATTTATAATATTAAGTAAATTTTCTTTATTGCTTTTCATGCCAAACAATGTGATTGACTTTGGTTGCAATGAGAATAAAAGCAACGATAGGAACGATGGCCTTATTTCAATTTTTCTTACACTAATTAAATCTGATAACTTTTGCTCTTTATTTTCGTTGTATTGTATATATACATTATAGATAGTGAGCTTTGGGGTAATCAACGAAACTTTAATTTTTCCTCCAATATGCACTTTAGCATCATACGTCTTCTCCAACTCTTTTATAACATATCCTTTGTAGCCACTCCAATCCTTAAAAGTTGCAGCAACATGCATGAGAATTAATAGCAGCGAGATTGATAATATAGCATATAAAGAAAGTCTCATAATTTACACATGCTTAAAGTTTCCCTTAAATATTAAATAGAGAATACCAAAATAAACAATAACACTCAAAGCTATTAAAGTCGTTAAATAAACAATACGAGCCAACATTTTATCAAAAAATAATCCTGCCAACAAAGAATTAAAAATATAAAGGGCTATTGACATGACTGCCGTTGCTACAAAAATTTTCATGACATTTAACAATAACGCTTGGCTAACCTTATACATTTTATTTATTGTTAAATAACTAATTAATAGAATGGAGTTTATCCAAGTGGAAACGGAAGTAGCAATAGCAATCCCCGTATGCTGATACTCGTTCATTAACAAAAGGTTTAGCACTACATTAATTCCAAGACACATTAGCGAAAATATGGTTGGCATTTTCAGATTGCCTTTAGCAAAAAATGTAGGTAGCAATACTTTATTTATAGTAAATGCAGGTAAAGAAAGAGAAAATGCTATTAAAGTGGGAACAGTTTGCTGCACTGCATAATGATCAAACCGGCCGTAAGAAAAAAGCGTAAGTAAAATTATGTCGGGAATAATGATAAAGGCAGCAGTTGTTGGCATAATTAACATTAATCCTATGTTGAGAGCCTTGTTCTGTATTTTGACTATATTTTCAGTATTATCCACCTGTTTTGAAATTAAAGGAAGAAGCACTGTACCAATTGCAGTACCGATTATTCCCTGCGGTAGTTGATTTAGTCTATCGGCATAATATATATAGGACACCGCATTTGGTATAAAACTCGCCATGATTGTATCAATCCATAAGCTTATTTGAGTTACACAATTATTGATAATTGCAGGTACCACACGCTTAAAAAATAACCTTACTTCATTGCTTAATTCAAGGCTAAAAGAAAAAGCTGCCTTTAATTTATATGCACTAAATAGCATCAGCAACAACTGAAAAACTCCTCCTATCAGCACAGCTATAGAAAGGTTGTGCGCTGAGGTTTTTACGTAAGGCACAAACAAACTGATGATTAAACAAAGATTCAAAACGATTGGTGCAATAGCTGTTGAAGCAAAATGCTGCTTTACTTGCAGCATTCCACCAATAAGTGATGCAATTGAAACAAAGATTATGTAGGGCATCATAATTCTTGATAAAGTAACAGTAAGGGTAAACTTACTTTGGTCAAATCCAGGAGCAAAAATTTGAATCATATAAGGGGAGAAAGTTTGCATAATAAGGCAAAAAATTACTAAGATAATAAACGTAATGGATATTACACTACTTGCAAAATTAAATGCCTTTTTATCATCGTGTGATTCTGTTGAATATAACGGTATAAAGGACGTGGTAAATGCTCCTTCTGCAAAAAATGCTCGAAATAGATTGGCAAAGCGAAACGAAGAAAAAAATATGTCTGCAAGAGAGTTTGCGCCAATAACCGTAGCAATTAATACATCCCTTATTAACCCTGAGATCCTTGAAATAGCCGTAAAAAAACTAAATGTGAAAATACTTTTAAACATACCACTACTTCATTAGTGTCAATACAATTAACTATAATGGTAAAAGTATCAATGAAAATATTTATTGGCTAAACTTAAAACCCTCTGCAAAAAGAGAGTTAAATAATCAATTGACTATTTGCGCTCTTATGTTAGAAATTTTATATCTTGGCGGGCGTAGCTCAGTTGGTAGAGCGTCAGTTTGTGGTACTGAATGTCGCCAGTTCGATCCTGGTCGCTCGCCCCACTAAAACCCGATAATTTGAAAAACCTTCATCCCGCTGCTTGTTAGCGGGATCTAGAGATACCGTGACGGTATGACGTGAGTTAGCTATACATTGGCCACTGATGATTGAAATAGTTAATTACTGTAAAATTTGACATTAACCGCTAATAGTTAGAATATTAGTAGAGTAAGAATTACTCAAGAAGGCATGCATAAATATGATGTAGTAGTAGTAGGTGGTGGTCATGCAGGGTGCGAAGCTGCTGCTGCTGCAGCTCGCCTTGGTGCAAACACGCTGCTTATAACTCATAAAATTTCAACTATAGGGGAAATGTCCTGCAATCCAGCAATCGGAGGAGTTGCAAAGGGCGTTGTAGTCAGGGAAGTTGACGCTCTTGATGGAATAATGGGAAGAGCAATCGATCAAGCAAGTATACACTCAGTCATTTTAAATAGCAGCAGAGGTGCAGCAGTATGGGGCCCGCGTGCACAGGCAGACCGAAAATTATACAAGCAAGCAATACAGGAAATTATTCTAAATTATAATAATTTGACGGTAAAAGAAGAGTCGGTTGACGATTTTCTTATAGAGAGTAATAACAATGGAGAATTGTGCATTAAAGCTGTAATAACAAGCTCAGGGGAGCATATACTGACAAGTAAAGTCGTTCTAACTACAGGGACTTTTCTGCGGGGTGTGATTCATATAGGAGAGCAGGTAACTCCTTCAGGGAGAATGGGAGATAAGCCTGCAGTAGAACTTGCAAATACGTTGAAGAAATATAATTTTAAATTAGGTAGATTGCGCACCGGAACTCCGCCAAGGCTTGATCGTGGCACTATAAACTGGTCAATATTGCAAGAACAAGTGGGTGATAATCCACCTGTGCCGTTTTCTTATCTCACAGAAAAAATTAACCAACCTCAGGTATCATGCTTTATTACCCATACTAATGAAAACACGCATAAAATAATTCGAGAGAACCTTCACAGGTCAGCTTCTTCATATTTGGATGATATTATAGCACCAAGATACTGCCCATCAATTGAAGTTAAAGTTAAAAAATTTGCAGAAAAAAGTAGCCACCAAATATTTTTAGAACCAGAAGGGCTGGATGATGATACTGTATACCCAAACGGAATTTCAAATTCATTGCCTATTGAAGTGCAGCGTGAAATGATAAAGAGTATCAAGGGACTTGAAAATGCAGAAATACTAAGACCTGGATATGCAGTTGAGTATGACTATATTGACCCACGAGAGCTGTTTCATACTCTTGAAACCAAGAAAGTCAAAGGCCTATATTTTGCTGGCCAAATTAATGGCACCACTGGATATGAAGAAGCAGCAGGGCAAGGAATTATCGCCGGAATTAATGCAGCACTCTCTGCATTTGAAAAAAAAGAAAGCTTTGTTCTCCATCGTACAGATTCGTATATCGGTGTAATGATAGACGACCTGGTCACCAAAGGGGTGATCGAGCCTTATAGATTATTTACCTCACGTGCAGAATATAGGCTAGCTATCAGGTCAGACAATGCAGATAGAAGATTAACACAAAAAGGTTATGATATTTCCCTTGTTTCGCATGAGAGATACTCTGTTTTACAGAATAAACTTGAATCCATTAAGCAGCTTGAAGAGAAGTTAGGGAGTCTGACGATTACTCCTGAGCAGCTTGGGTCTTATGGTATCAAAATATCTTATGATGGGATAAGAAAAACGGCACTAGATTTACTTAGCTATCCAAACATCGACTGGAATAAATTACAAGAAATATGGCCGGAGTTAAGCAGCATCACGCGCTGGGATGGCACCGCAATGGGTAGCATAACTAAGAATGAAATATGCGAAGCGGTTGAAATTGAAGCAAAATACAAACCTTATCTAATAAGACAAGAAGCGGATATGAAGTTTTTACGAGAGGAAATTAACACTCAAATTCCAATTGATTTCAACTATTCACAAGTTAAAGGCCTGTCAAGTGAAGTAATAGAAAAGTTGCAGACGATAAAACCAGCAACAATTGGCATTGCAAAGCAAATACAAGGCATCACTCCTGCAGCGATAGTTGGCATATTAGTGTATTTGAGAAACAGGAAAACGAAAGTGGCTGCTAATTTTGTATGAGGTGTTCTATGTCAAAAATCGAAGAATTTCGTTCTTTTATGCACGAGATAAACGTTGATGCATTTATGTTGCATACTAAAGATGAATATTTAAATGAGTATTCAGAGGAGCTAACAAAGCTGTGTGGCTTTACAGGAATAAATGGGCTACTTATCGTTACAAAAGACAACAAGTGCCCATTTTTTACGGATGGACGCTATATCACACAAGCTCGCAATCAGCTCGATCGGGGCAATTTTCAAGTATATAATATACAAGAAGAGGATCCACGCGAATGGATAAAAGCAAACTTAACATCGACTGCCTCACTAGGTTATTATTTGCAATATTTTACCATAGAAGATATAAGAAAGTATGAGAATATCTGTAAATTAATACCCTGTTTAGCTGGAAAAAAAAGTGACTATCGAAAACAAGCAGTGGTTTTACATTCTATTGAATATGCTGGTGAAAGTAGTAAGGACAAATGTGAAAAAGTCGCTAAAAGTATAGATAAAGAAGCTGAAGTAGTGCTTTTAACTGATCCAAATTCAATTTCATGGTTATTAAATTTAAGAAACGAAAATGCTAAATATACTCCATGTATATTGGGCCGTGCTATATTGTATAAAAGCGGTAATGTTGATTTGTTTATTCAAGATAAAGAACATTCAACTATAGAAGCAAATTTAGGCAATCATATAAATATTTTTGATATTAGTGAGCTAGAAAATTCGCTGCACAAGCTAAATTCAATAGTTATAGATCCAAACACAACTCCAATGAGTATCATGGCTGTAATAAAAGATAAACAGGTAGCTGAAAGAGAGGATCCTTGTTTAATTCATAAAGCAGTAAAAAATCAAACTGAAATAGCTGGGGCTATAAATGCGCACATCAGAGATGGAGTGGCAGTTACAAACTTTCTACATTGGCTTGAAAATAATGTTGGTACAGAGCTTGAAGCTGAAGAGAAACTCTTAGAATACAGAAAAGAGCAGAATTTGTTTAAGCAACTAAGTTTTCCAACAATTTCAGCATTTAATGAGAATGGAGCAATAATTCACTATCGTGCAAGCAGTAAGACGAATAAAGTAATTCAGAAAGATGGACTGTATTTGATTGACTCTGGTGGCCAGTACCTTGACGGCACAACTGATGTGACAAGAACTGTAGCAATTGGCAATCCAACTGATGAACAAATAACCCACTATACAATAGTACTCAAAGCTCACATTGCTATAGCAAGTGTCATCTTTCCTCCTGGCACTACTGGTGGAGAATTGGATATATTAGCACGTACGCATTTATGGAAATTTGGAATGGACTATATGCATGGTACAGGGCATGGAGTAGGAAGTTACCTATCAGTACACGAAGGACCACAAGCAATATCAAAGGGAAATAAAGTGAAACTCACGCCAGGCATGATACTATCCAACGAACCTGGCTATTACATTCCGGGAGAGTATGGAATAAGGATTGAAAATCTGATGTATGTTGATAAACATAAAAATGGTTTCTTGGGATTTAAACAACTAACCTCTATTCCATATGATAGAAGGCTAATAAGTGTGCAAATGCTTACTAAGGATGAAATTGAATGGATAAATGGCTACCATCAATTTGTCTATAAAAACTTAGAAAATAGCGTAAAAGATAAGGAATGGTTAAAGAAGGTATGTGACCCTTTATAAGCAAAGGAGCATTTTTTATTATTTAAAAAGTATTAATGCAATTGTGACAGGTATTTTGTATTGTTTTTAATTTTAAAATAATATATAATAAAGAACACGTATTTTTAGGTAGGTTATAATTATGATGGACAAAGGGCAAGAAGATGGATTTATGAAGCAGTATATGGATACTTGCAAAGAGCAAATAGAAAAATTAGCCAAGGATCCTGAATTGCTTAATCAGACTTTAAAACCATTTGTGCAAATGTTTCAGCAGCTTATGGCTGGCGGTATGTTAGAAGGGGCTATGCCTGGCACGATACCTGATTTGGGCAGTATGGATGTTAACAAGATGATTGCTCAGATGAAGGAAATGATTGACTACATAAGAGGTAACTATAAGGAACTAATGAAAGAGCACAGCTCGCAGATTCAAGAGCTTGATGAATCCAGTAAAAAGCTAAGAGGCTTAGTTAAAAAATTGATAGAAAAGATCGAAAGTAAGTAAATAACATCTGGATTTCTGTCATTCTATATACAACTTTCTAGTTGGACGGTAAGTCGAGGTCAATTATTGATGTCATGAAAGTAGCTGACACTGGTTCCTTTATGACGGCAGTGCCCAGAGGTGTCATCCCAGTGCTTGACACTGGGATGGCTTTGTTGCATAGCAACTGAAAAATCTGGTGGCTACTGACAAAATTCATTATAAAATAGCCATTTAACCTTGAAAGAAAAAATATGCCACAAAAAATGAGGGTCAGTAACCATAGCGAATATAACAAATTTCTAGAAAAAAGAGGAAATATTTTTCATTATACCAACGAAGCCATAGAAAAGTGGTACGAGAATGGTCCAAAAATACCAGGTGGCAACAATATTTATAGCGATAAAGTTGTAATTTTGGTGCACATAATAACTTGTTTATTTAGAATAGGCCTGAGGCAAACAGTTGGGTTTATAGCAGGATACCTTGAGCAAATTGGGAAAAATTTGCAAGTTATCAGCTATTCACAATCATCAAGAAGGTTTAAGAAACTCAATATTAAGATCAATGATTGCAGAAAATAATATGGAAGATATCGAAATTGCTATAGACAGTACAGGAATTAGTATATACAACAACACTCCTGGTCATAGCAAAGAAAATAGCGAAGATAGAAAGTATCGCAGCTATGAACAGACAAGAAAATTGCATGTAATGTTGAATACAAACAGCAAAAAAGCCATAGCTGTAAAATACAGTAACGGTGTCTACTCTGATCACTATGGAGCTTGTGATTTGCTAAAAGAAGTCGATTTTCAGTATGTCATAAAAGTACTATATGCAGATAGGGCATATGACAGAGAAAAGCTCTATAAGCTGTGTAATCAATATGGTATAAAAACGAAAATTCCTCCGAAAAACAACGCAGCAGAGCATCCAAAATTGGATTATATGCTTGATAGAAATGCCGCTATTCAGTTAATGAAATTACATGGTGAGAATGGTATAAAAAGATGGAAAGAAGAAGTAAATTACGGAAAAAGATCGTATATTGAAGGATTTTTCTCAAGGTTGAAGCGAATATTTGGGTTTAGTTTTAGGAGCAAATCTGAAATTAATCGTGAGAAGGAACTGCTACTCAAGTGTTATTTGCTTAACAAATTTACTGAAATAGGCATGGCTAAGTTTGAGATAGCTTCATGAATTTATTGTACGTTACCTACTATCCGAAGAGCGATGCAACAAAGCCATTCCAGTGTCAAGGCACTGGAATAACACTATTTGCTATGTGTTTAAGCTATAACGTTTACCATTGTACTGGTAGAATATCATCTAAAGTTACATGATGTTATCCAATTAGCTAACACTGCGGCCTACTGTCTCCAAGAAATTAGATGGAAAATTTGTACTTTTTTCAAATCAAAGCTTGAATTTTTGCTCGAAAATCAATATATTATATGCATGAAGTTTTAATTTAAGTTGTTATGTTGACCTCAATGGCAAACTTATGTGTCGATAGCAGAACCAATCTCATGCAATATATTGCTAGGGTGCAAAAATTTCCTATGCTGTCTCAAGAGGAAGAGGTACGATTAGCAAAAAATTGGAACCAATATAAGGATGTTTCTTCTGCTCATAAATTGATTACCAGCCATTTGAATTTGGTAGTGAAAATTGCAATGAAATTCAAAAATTATGGACTATTGTTGATGGACCTGGTCATGGAAGGAAATATGGGTTTAATGCATGCAGTGAAAAAGTTTAATCCTGATTTAGGGTTTCGTTTTTCAACTTATGCGGTGTGGTGGATTGAAGCTTCAATAAAAGACTTTATATTGAAATCTTGGTCGTTTGTGAAAATAGGCACAACGCAAGCACAAAGAAGATTGTTTTTTAGTTTACGTAAAATAAAAAAAAGAATTTTACAGTATACAAACAGGGAAACCTTAAATAATGAAGAAATAAAAGCAATATCTAATGAGCTTTCTGTATCCGAAGGAGACGTTCTGCAGATGAATTACCGTATGGCTTGTAAGGATCAGTCGCTAAACGATTGCATAAAAATAGGTGATGACTCTAAAAGGGAGCTACAAGATATGATCCCATGTAACTTGGTTAGTCAAGAAGTAACCTATCAGAATCATGAAGAAAAAGAATTAAAAGAAACAATTTTAAACAATGCACTAGCGAGCCTCAACGAAAGGGCAAGAGACATTTTTATCAGTAGATATTTGTCTGAAAACATTCAAACTCTGGATGAACTTAGTAAAAAATATTGTGTTTCAAGAGAAAGAATAAGGCAGTTGGCTGAGCAGGCGATGGCTAAGGTAAAACAATATATACAATCTGAAAGTTTGAAATTTGGTTTGCATGCGTAGTTTTTTTATATTTCTAATATTTTTTTCGATAGGCGCTTTTGCATCGGTTAGTGATGTACAATTGAAGGAAAAATATAAAGATTGGCTCGTGTATACTGCATTGGAAGATGGAGAGAAAGTATGTTATATTGTATCCTATCCTAAAAAAAAAAGCGAATATTATACAACCAATCGCAAGCCGTATGTAATGGTTAGTTATGTTGATAAAAAAGCAGATGAGGTAAGCGTTACCTCTGGTTTTCAGTATGATAAGGAGCCTGTAGCTCTCAATATCGACAAAAAAATTAAATATACACTGCCCATAATACAGGGAAGTTTTGCGTGGGCAGAGCATACAAAAATAGATCAAGATCTCATTCTAAAAATGAAGCAGGGATTATCAATGGTAGTTAATGGAAAAACAAAAACAGTGACCATTGATGATACTTATTCCCTACTTGGTTTTCAAAAAGCGTATCAAAAAATGCATGATTTATGCCATACAAAGTAAATTATTGTAACAGAATAGGTAATTTTCCAGTTGTAGTATAAAACAGACTGCCCTTTCGATAAATAGCACTTTACTTTATATGGGATGTGGATATCATTTAAAATATATTTTTGAGAGTTAGCAATGTCAGAGGTTGCAGGTGTAGATACAGAAATCAAAAAGCAAAATTCTGTGTGCGAGCAGATGCGTTTTAGCGTGAGCCGCACAAGTCTTTTAAATACATTATCCAGAGTAAGTGGAGTGGTTGAAAGGCGTAATGCAATAGATGTTTTGGCGTGTATAAATATCAAAGCACAACACGGCAGCATAAAATTAATGGCAACTGATCTTGACATTTCAATGTTTGCCTCACTTGCTGCAACCGTATTAACAGAAGGAGAAGTAAAAATTTCAGCGCATACTTTACATGACATAGTGAAGAAGTTACCCGCTGATTTGGATGTCAATTTTGAAGTAAACAACCAAGGAAAATTATTGATGTCTTGCGGAAATGCAAACTTTTCTTTACCGAATGTAGTTTCAAGCAGCTTTCCTGCTCTTGAAGAAGACAATTATAAACATGATTGTACTCTACTAAATACAGACCTGATAGACTTATTAACTAAAACAAAATTTGCTGTATCACTAGATGATACAAGGTATAATTTAAATGGAATATATCTACATACAGATGAGCAATTTCTGTACTGCGTTGCAACTGATGGCCATCGTTTATCATGTATAAAGAGGCCAAAGCCTGGGAACATCAATGGCGAATTTGGTGTGATCATTCCACGTAAAACTGTTATGGAGCTGTTAAAAATATTGGACGATTGTAATGAAATTAAAGTAAAACTCTCAGACAGAAAAATCAAGTTTACATGCGGTGAATATATTCTAATATCAAAATTAATAGATGGAACTTTTCCAAATTATAAAGCAGTTATTCCAGCATCTCAAGATAAGCATATGATTATTGAAAGTAAAAAACTTTCAGACGTTATAGATCGAGTTTCCGTTGTTGTATCTGATAAAGTAAAATCTATTAAATTCTCACTACAAGAAAAGCTGCTAACTCTGCATTCAAACTCCCAAGAGTGCAGTGATGCAACTGAATCCATAGAAGTGGACTACAATGAAGCCACTATAGAAATAGGGTTCAACTCGCGTTATTTACTTGATGTTCTATCCTGCATAAAAAATAAATGTAAGTTTAGCTTAGCCGATGGTAATAGTGCTACAATTATCACTGATGAAGACGATTCAAGTGCATTATATGTAGTAATGCCAATGAGAACTTAAACTCGTCATCTCGCTGCTTGTTAGCGGAATCTGGAGATACCGTGGCGGTATGGCACTTATTTCACTAGCTTTTATTAAATTAGTAATCTATCTTTACCAAATATAAGCCAAAAGGTGGTGCAGTAACTCCAGCGGCACTTCTTTTGCATTGGTTTAATATATTTAGCATTTCTTGCGGATTGGTTCTATTTTTTCCAAATTCAACTAAAGTACCCACAATAATCCTCACTTGGTTATGTAAAAAGGAAATAGCAGATATTTTGATGTGTATATGATTCCCATTTTGTATTATATCGATATCATCAATTGTTCTTATCGGATTTGCGGCTTGACAATCTTTTGAACGGAAACTTGAAAGGTCATGTTTTCCAAGTAGATGTTTAGCAGCTTCACGCATAATATTTACATCAAGTGGGCTAAACACTTGCCATACATAACCCGTCTCCAGAGCGGCAGGAGCATAGCGATTAACTATTCTATATTCGTAATATCTTTTTTTTGCTGAAAACCGTGCGTGAAACGCATCATCTACAACTTCTGCATTAAGCACGACTATAGGAATTGATTTTAAATGATAGTTTATTGCATTCCTTATTCTATAAAGCTCAAATTCCTTTTCCATATCAAAATGAGCAACTTGTCCTAAAGCATGAACTCCTGCATCAGTCCTGCCACCACAGTACAAAGTAACTTTCTCACCACTAAAATTAAATATAGCATTTTCTATCTTCTCCTGGATTGAGTTAGCAGAGTGTTGCTGTTTTTGCCAACCAGAGAAATTACTACCATTATATTCTACCGTTATTTTGTATCGCACTGCATTACATCAAGCTCTATCTAAAATAGTCATTTTCTATCTTAACATAATTTATGGTCAAGCCTACAGTGCTGCCACTCCCATAAAGTAGTTCGTCCAATCTTAAATCTTGCTGCCACTGCTTCTCTGCTTTCTCCTTCGTCTAGCGCCTCCATTGCTTTTTTTCTTAAATCATAACTATATGCTGCTGGCATTCAACCTCCTTATCATTATCTATCCTTATCACATCCGGACTTCTATGAAAAGAGCTATAAGAGGTTGTCCGGAAACAAGTAAAAGGCTATAATATCTGAAATTTTAGTACGGGGTAAAGATGAGAAAAAAGTATCCAACAGATCTAAGCGAAAGGGAATAGGCAAGAATAGAAAAACACTTCAGAGTATCATACAAGAAAGGAGGAAGGCCGCCAAAGTATAGCAAAAGAGAAATATTAGAAGCAATTTTCTATGTATTGCGTACAGGGTGTCAATGGCGGTATTTACCAAATGATTTTCCGCTATGGAAGACTGTGTATGAGCAGTTCAGGCAATGGAAGAAGCAGGGAATTTTTGAGAAAATGAATTATGAAATTACAAAATATAGTAGAAGAAAAATAGGAAGGAATGAGCAGCCGAGTGCCTGTATAGTAGATAGTCAATCTGTAAAGACTACAGAAAAGGGGGGATCAAAGGCTATGATGGAAGTAAAAAAGTAAAGGGTAGAAAAAGGCATATAATTACAGACACTCAGGGTTTTATACTAGGTTGTTACGTAGGCGCTGCTAACGAAAATGATAGAGATGGTATTAAAATAGCATTAAACAATATGAGAACAAAATATACTAAAGTTAAAAAAATGTGGGCTGACATGGGATACCAAGGAAGAAATTTAAAGAATCACATAAAGGAAGAATATGACATAGATATTGAAATTGTTACAAGGCCTCCATGTAGATTTTGGGTGCACAAAGATACGCCACCTGAGCTACTACCAACAAGAGAACAAGGGTTTAAAGTACAGCCAAGAAGATGGGTTGTAGAAAGGACTTTTGCTTGGGTTAATAGGAATAGAAGGCTATCGAAGGAGTATGATTTACTCACAACATCCACTGAGAATTTCATATACCTAGCTATGAGTAGGGTTATGTTAAAGAGGGAATATGCTTGAATTTACTTGTTTCCGGACAACCTCTAATATGGAAGATATCGAAATTGCTATAGACAGTACAGGAATTAGTATATACAACAACACTCCTGGTCACAGCAAGGAAAATAGCACTGACAGAAAATATCGTGGCTATGAGCAAACGAGAAAATTGCACGTAATGTTGAATATAAACAACAAAAAAGCCATAGCTGTAAAATACAGTAACGGTCTGATCACTATGGAGCTTGTGATTTGCTAAAAGAAGTTGATTTTCAGCATGCCATAAAAGCACTATATGCAGATAGAGCATGTGATCATACGCGTCAAGTTAAGAGATTGTGAGCAAATTTAGAGAGGTTAAAGTGGATACTCTAGCCCTTCTACGTTTGTCTTTTAATGAAAATCGCGACCAAGTTATAGTGAGTTTTTTAAGAAATGCTTTTAAACTATTAATCTTGGTTAATACTAAAAATAACTCTCTAACCCGTCTTTTTAGCTCAATAAATGCCTTTGTTAAGCTAAGTTCTGTATTCTTTTTCACTTCTGTGCAACCAACTATGCCGTGAAATATAAGAATTGCGCACAATTTAGCATATAGTTCACATAATACTCTGCATGGCTTTCCTTTTAGCTTATCAAGTCTGATATGGCTTTTATACAATTTAAATAATTTGCCACCTTACTCTGTAAATCGTTAATACTTGCTCAGCACTAATTTTATTTTCTGGAACATTAGTTATACCAATTCAACAATTTTTGATTTCTTTTAGAGGATCCTGCGATCTTGCTAATCTATTAGCTTTCCTTCTTCTGGCTATAGACTGTTCTTCAGTTAGTTTCTGACATATAATTCTTACTCTAATTTTTGCTTCTTTTCCTAACAATACCTCGTTTTCTAAAAATAACTTATCCTCTAAACATTCTAATAACTCCATTTTTTGATTTGTTTCTACATCATATACGTTGGTATCGACGACTTATGAAATAAGCTCCTATTTCATTGATTTGTTTAAAAGAACTTGGCACAAAATAACCGAGATCAGATATTAGCAAATCATTGCTTGATATATTACTTAAATGTTTCCTATATCCCTGGTCTGATCTTATTCCCTCCGTTAAATTAAGTTGGTCTATTATCTGATTCATGTAATCGAAAACTAATTGTAACTTTATTCCAGACTTAGTATTGCTTTCATAGCCACTGTAGCTAGTACCATAACCTTTATACATCTCTTCCATACTGTTAGGTAGAGTAATATAGCTACTGTCCAATAATTTAACACTATTAAATTGCTGTAAGATTTTGCAATCAACTTGCAAGATATTTTTAAAGAGAACCACAGATTCATTATACATCCTTTTCATAAATTCCACTGCTTCTTCAGTAAATCTAAAATCCAAACCTTGTTTTGTTATATCTATCGAGTCCTCGTTTAGTAATTGACACATTGTTTCTACGCTACAATTATCAACTCCTATATTACCCAAGACCATGGCTTTTACGAATGATGAACCTTTTAGCTTTCTCTTTCTTTTTATAAACCTTGTTGTAATTGAGATTTTCTCTGCTTTTTCATTAAAAAATTCTTTGAGCTTTTTTGATAAGCAAGTTATTTTATTCATTGGTTCTCTCACTAAAAGTATATCTGGGAGAACTTATACCTTATTATTCTATCTCTTTCATACCTTTATTTCCTTAACTTGACGCGTATGGAGCATGTGATAGGCACAAGTTTTATAAGTTGTGTAACAAATATGATATAAAGACAAAAATTCCACCAATAAACAATGCGGCAGAACATCCAGAAATAGATTATATGTCTGACAGGAATGCTGCTATTAGGTTAATAAAATTATACGGTGAAGATGGCATGAAAGAATGGAAAAAAGAAGTAAATTATGGGAAAAGATCTTATATTGAAGGGTTTTTCTCAAGATTAAAGCAAATATTCGGATTTAGTTTTAGGAATAAATCTGAGATAAATCGAGAAAAAGAACTGCTAATCAAATGCTATTTGCTTAATAAATTCACTGATATTGGTATGGCTAAATTTGAGATAGTTACATGAATTTACCATAAATCACCATCTCATAAAGTGTGATGCAACAAAGCCATCCCAGTGTCAAGCACTGGGATGACACCCTTTTGGATAGAAACCAGTGTCAGGTACTCGGATGACACCATTTACAACCACTCTCCTACCCTTTCTAGCTGTTTATAGCTGTTAAATCTCAAGAATTTATCAAAATATGGAGAGGCAATAAAGGGTGTGGAATCACTTAAATAGTTAGATAAAAAACCAGGCAGATCATTTTTTAATTCTTGCATTTTGTATCTATAATTTTGTATAGAAATAACTTTTATTTTATCATAATCAAGTTTCCAATAAGCAAGTTCTGAGACTTCTCTTTTTGTTATATGTTCTACCGCTAAGGCTTGTAAAATTAATTGCGGAAAAAACCCCGACATCACTTCTTCATTGGAAGGTGGTGTACCAAGCTTATAGTCTATAATTGCTACTTGCCCACTTGGTAGATACTCAACTCTATCACATCTTGCTGTCAGTAAGATTTCTTGTGGGATCAGATCTCTATTCGTCATCCAAGCAGTTTCATACTGATCACAAGAACCAGTTTCACGCGCTGGAATATGAAATATCGGACAGGAAAAGCTCTTTTCCAACTCAACATAATTGCTTCGAGTTTCATCAAATTCGACAAAAGATTGAATTATCTTTTGTAGTCTTACCCACCACATATTTGAAAAATTAAACTGACTAGTCGAGAATGCTTCTCGTGCAATGCTCATTGGAGATTTTTTGTTGCGTAAATATCTTGCAAGAATGTTGTGTACCATAGTGCCAAATTCCAATATCGATGGCTTAAAATTCAAGTCTCTTAATTGTTTAAGGCCCAGTATATACTCAACGTAAAATGAATAAGGATTACGAATTAGCTTTTCTATTGCACTGCAAGACATCACCTGCATTTTTTCTTTTCTAACTTCGGTTTGAGGTTTTGGCATAGGCTGAGTACATGGAACAGTACATTCAGGCGTATTTAATATCCTTAGCCAATCACGATAAGGATATTTTGACCCCTGCAACAGAATTTCCAAACGCTGCAATAGCATTGGTTTTCTATGGCTTAGCGATCTTGTAATATAAACCTTACTTGCACAAAACAAATTGTGTAAAGTATAAAAAAAATACCCCTGCTCTTCTTGCGCAGAAGGAAGATTAAATTTTTCTCTCGTAAGTGCATTCAAAAGCGGACTTTGAAAGCTTGGCGCTTCATTAAATCCAGCAAGTATCACAACTTTGTTGTGATATAAGCTGAATTTATTCAAGTCACTTGCTACAGAGAAAAACTCTTTCTCTAAAAATAAGGTCAGAATTTGGCTATATAACTCTAAGGAGCATTTAATTTCTACACCCTCACATGCATTTGAAAAATTACAGGTAAAATTACCTATTTCACTATTTAGCTCTGAAAAATTTATACCAGATAATATATTAATACACTGCAAATGAGTTGCTACCACATCAAAAATAGAGCAATTTATAGAACGAAGTAAAGGATTAAATATAACTTCTAACTTACTGATAATAAGTAATATATCTTCTTTGTATTTTAGCTTTTTATGGGCATTGATAGCATTTATAATATCGCTCAGGCCATTTGTACTAAAGTTGCGTAATATCTCTATTTCAAATTCAGATAAAATCCGAGTGTACTCTTCTTGAGTGTAACCAAAAGTCACTAGCCTATGTTTAAGGAGCGAAAGTAATGACACACTGCTCCAATTTGAGGTCAAAACTTCGATACTATAAAGCAGAAGCGTTATATAAGGGTAATTTTCCGGTATGGCACTGTGTTGCCTTGATAAACATGCTATACGAGCTGCAAGTAATTTATCAAAGACGACCAAAGAAATGTTTTCATAACCTTCATTTTCTATAATTAATGATGTCACTTGTGCTTCTTCCTCTCTGGAATCACAAGTGATGACTTCAATATTGCCAACATGTCCACTACTAACTTTGCTTAGATCGGCAGTTGTATCAAAGACGTAATCTAGATATTCCTCAGGACTTCCTGTTATCCCAGCCCTTTCTTCTGTCATCCAAGTAGCTGACACTGGGATCCAGTTTTCATTATACAGCCACCTGGTGCGCTCATTTAAAGTTAAGTTTTCTGGATCCCAGTGTCTGGGCACTGGGATGACACCAGAACACGCTTCTGGCAGAAAACTAACATCCCTTCTATCCACTTTTAAATAATCGAGTAGATCTTTCAGGCAATATTGATAGTGTTTTTTATCAAGCAATTTCCAGTCTTTCTCTTTAATTTTCAAATTCAGGTTAGGCAAAATTATTTTTCCAAATGGCAGATCATATATAGCCTTAATTAACGACTTATCCTTTCCAATTCCAACAAAGATTATATGTTGGTCTTTTTGTAAAGAGGTTATCATATTGTTTATGTAATCACTCTTATGTTTTAATATATCTACTACTTCTAAATCTTTTAAAGTTTTACTCCAAGTCTCAGTGAGTAAGCTTATGAAATTCTCTATTTTTTTTGAATGTTCATCAAATTGATAACAATCCGTTGTTTGGGTAGATTGAATTTTATCAAGCAATGATGGCAGGCTATAAGCTAAATCAATTGGGAAATTATCATTATTTTTTCTATTCCATTCCAATATGAATTGAATGAGTAGCAGCGTCCTTTTTATTGGACTTATAACTTTAACTCTATCAAGATTTAATATTAAATCTTCCTCATCAATGTTCTCTAGCGAAACTATCTCTGGCAAAATTATGCATTTTTCAGCGTTATAATTCTTGAATGCACTCAGCAGCGCTATCACATCCCTCTTGCAAGGAAGTATGACCTTTATCTCGGGAATTTTTTCTCTTTCATATTCAGAAAATATGTGCTGAACCAGCACATCAAAAAGGGATTCATCCACATTAACAGTAAAAACTCTTCCCACTAACAGTAACAATTAATACAATACTTTTATTGTATAGAAATTATTTAAAATATAAATGTGCTCGCAGTTTCTTATGCTATGATATATTAAGGTCTTTCACAATATTACATGGCAAACATCAGAATAGAAGTTTTAAATAAATGTGAACAATTTGGCCGCAGAAGGGTAGTTAATGTTTACTTGATTTACATAAGCAAAGAATTACCATCAAAATTACATGAAGAAATTTGTGGGCTATTTTATAATAAAGTCATACAAGACTGCCGTTATTATTCCTACAATGAAAACCTTGAAGAAGTTCAATATAACTTCATAGAACCACAAGCAAAGTGGGGCTTGGAGATAAGCTTTTTACCTGGCATGACTGACAATGTAGGCAACACAGCGAAACAAATTGTTAGAGAATATTTAATAAACAAGGACTACATTGATGAAAATGTTTGTATAAAAGCAAGAAGTTCAAAATTGATTCTAAGTCAAGCAACTGAAGATGATATAAAACAAGAATTTAATCCTATCACTGAGTATTGCATTCTTGTTCATAAAGAAAACGGCAATTTCTATTGGAGGCATTACGGTAAATTAAAAGGTGTCATCCCAGTGCCCAGACACTGGGATCCAGAAAATTTCAAGCAATTGTATAATGAAAACTGGATTCCAGTGTCAAGCACTGGAATGACAGAAGGTAGGGTTGGGATGACAGAGGATAGTACTAAGTCCGTTGACCTCAATGTAAGTGACCAAGAGCTTGAAAAGATCAGCAGAGATGGAATCGATGGTAATGGCACTTTAGGGCTCTCTCTGGCAGCAATGAAAGCTATAAAGGATTACTTTAAAAAACTTAATAGAAATCCATATGATATTGAACTTGAGTCCCTAGCACAAACTTGGTCTGAACATTGTAAGCACAATATCTTTTGCTCTCCCATTGATGAAATAAAAGATGGCCTATACGCACATTATATCAAGCGTGCAACGCGTGAGATAAATTCTGACATATGTGTGTCAGTTTTCTCTGACAACGCAGGAGGAATAATTTTTGATGACGATTACTTGATTGTAGATAAAGTTGAAACTCACAATAGCCCTTCAGCTCTTGATCCATTTGGTGGAGCAATGACTGGAGTGCTTGGAGTAAATCGTGATATAGTTGGTTTCGGTAAAGGCGCAGAGCCTATAATGAATACCTATTACTTTTGCTTTGCCAAAGAAGCAAAAGGCAAGTTTTATAGGGATAAAGAGCGCACTGATGAGATCTTACCGCCAAAATATATAATGAAAGAAGTGATTCACGGTGTTAATGTTGCTGGTAATTGCTCTGGTATTCCAACACAACTTGGATCGGTATATTTTGACGATAGATTTTGTGGAAAGCCGTTAGTCTTTGTTGGCAGTGTCGGAATTATTCCACGCAACATAAATAACGCACCTTCACACATCAAAGGGCCTAAAAACGGCGATAAAATCGTAATTATTGGCGGAAGAGTTGGAAGGGACGGAATTCACGGTGCAACGTTTTCCTCAGAGGCTTTGTCGGGAAACAGCCCTTCAACAATTGTGCAAATTGGTGACCCTATAACACAAAAAAAATTATCCAACGCCGCCTTGGAAGCAAGAGATCTTGATCTTTATAATGCAATAACGGATAATGGAGCAGGCGGTCTATCATCATCTATTGGTGAAATGGGAAAAGACGGATTTGAAGTTGATTTGAGCAAGGTTCTCCTTAAAAACGATGGTATGGCTCCGTGGGAAATATGGATATCAGAATCACAAGAGAGAATGACCTTAGCAGTGCCAGAAGAAAATCTCCCTATGTTTAAGCAAATCATGAAAAAACATGATGTGGAGGTTTGTGTGATTGGAGAGTTCAATGAGAGTGGTAAAGCTGTTGTTAAATGTCCTAAAGGGAAAGTAATAATGGATATCGGAACTGAATTTCTGCATGATGGTAATCCTAAAGTGCATTTACAGACAAAGCCGTGGTCTAAGGAGTCTGCTGTATCCTTTCCTGTCATCCCAGTGCTTGACACTGGGATCCAGCAGGTAAAGCCTGCAAACATTTTACGCCAAAACTCATCTAATGGTGGAATTGAATGTGAAATGGATTCCAGTGTCAGCTACTTGCATGACACCCTTTGCGTGTCAGCTACTTGCATGACATCAAGCCAAGAAACTGAACTAAAAGAAATGCTGAGCAGACCAAACATTTGCAGCAAAGAGTTCATAGTGGTGCAATATGATCATGAGGTTCAAGGATCGTCAGTGTTAAAACCACTGCAAGGCAAGGGAAGAATGTGCAGCGAAGCTATTGTCTCAAGGCCTGTTCTTTCTTTAAATAAAGGTGTTGTAAAATCGCAAGGATTTGGCTCAAGTTATGGAGAAATTGACACCTACCACATGGCAGCATGTGCAATTGACACCGCGATACGCAACTATGTAGCCGTAGGAGGAAATATAAATCATCTAGCGTTGCTCGACAATTTTTGCTGGTGTGATGCTTATAATCCAGAAAGGCTATGGCAGCTAAAGAGAGCTGCAGAGGCTTGTTACGACTTTGCAACTGCATTTAAAACACCATTCATATCCGGAAAAGACAGTATGTTCAATGACTTCAAGGGATATGATGAAAATGGCGAGAAAGTGATAATCTCCGCACCACCTTCATTACTCATCTCAGCAATTGGAATTATAGAAAATATTGAAAATGCGGTATCGCTTGATGTGAAAATGCCGGGAGACTTGATATATGTACTTGGAGAAACACTTGATGAACTTGGTAGATCTGAATATCAGTTATATAGTGGAATAGGTAATAACAACGTACCAAAAGTTGATGCAAAGAGCGCTAGGAAGTTGTATGAGCGTTACAACCAGGCAATAAAAGATGGCATAATTGCCTCTGCAATTGCACCAAACTTAGGCGGATTAGTTATTGCTCTGGCAAAATCGCTAATTGCAGGAGACCTTGGTGCTGAAATCGATCTTTCACTAGTGCCAATAGGAAAAATACAAAATACAGACATAATAAACAAGATAATAATGTTTTCTGAATCGCAAAGTAGAATTTTGGTTACTATTGCACCACAAAATCAGAAGAGGTTTGAAGAATTGTTTGAAGGTGCAGTTTATTCATGTATTGGCAAAGTAACAGAGAAAAAGGTGCTAAACATAAAGGATGTTTTAAAAGTAGATCTGAAAGATGTGGCATGCTAATATAAAATATTTTTCTTATTATGCTAAATAACTCTTTTACTATATGTAATGTTTATTTAGAATGAATGTATGTTATTAATTTTGGGTAGGTAATTATGTCTATTTTATCGATACTCCTGTTTATCAGTCTTTCTTTACTCAACACTTCAAATAAATTGATGATATGTGCTGCCTTATTTGTGGGAGCTGCTTTAGTTGTAAATTCAATGGTTGAATTTTATGGCAGAAGCAAAGCTACGTACAACTTAATAGTGTGTACAGCGCTATGTTGTGTTTTTAAATGGCAAAGTTTTAATTTGATGATATTGATTTCATATACTGCAATTTTAGTATCTCTTCTCTCAAGCATAATTATTTTTGAAAAATTGAAGTCCAAGTTGAATTTTCATATGGCAAATTTCATTACTTTAATTATAGCATCAGTGGTTGATAGTGCCGTTGTATGTGTTGGATTACTATACAAATTTTCTGCAGGTAAATGCTTATCAATATACATTAGAGATTTAATTTTTAAGTTTTCTTATGTGTCAGTATTGAGCATCTGCTTGTTTGTAGGAATGTATTTATTTTGCTTGGCGAACAAGAAGTATTTTAAGATTTCCACATAACCTGTTTTCTGATATAGCTAAACTGACTTTGGGTCCTGGGGGTGTATTTGGTGGTCCTAATACGTAACAACAGTTTAGAATTTATAGGTAGCCTAAACTCACAACTGTACAAACACTATGATTTGAGCCTATCAGGGGGGTGTCATTCCAGTCTGGAATCCAGAAAAAAGAATGGTGTCATCCCAGTGCTTGACACATAGCTGTACGAACATTCATTTTTGAAGGTAAATTGCACAGCAAATGGTGTCATTCCAGTCTGGAATCCAGAAATTTTGCTTATAACTGAGCTGATGAGCTAAAGGTAGTTGTCTTACGCTAAAACAAACGTTTTTAATTAAGTTGCATAGAACCAGTGTCTGGGCACTGGCCCACTGGTGGGAATTGCTCCTAAACTACAACGTTCGTACAGCTATGTGCTTGACACTGGGATGACATCATCAGGGCACTGGCCTACTTAACCGTCATACCGTCGCGGTATCTCAGCCGCTAACAAGTAGCGGAATGACGATTTATCAAACGCTGCCTAATTTTCCGTAACAGTTGAAAAAATCAATAGAAAATCAATATATCACTATAAATTCACGTATTTTGAGGCTATAATGGTTAATACGCTATATGGTATAATATGGACGATTTTATCAGAGTTAAGGGCGCAAGGGAACATAATCTGCAAGGTGTAGACGTCAATATACCGAAAAATAAGCTAGTTGTTATAACTGGGCTAAGTGGTTCTGGCAAGTCTAGCCTTGCATTTGATACGATTTATGCAGAAGGCCAACGCCGGTACGTTGAAAGCCTGTCAGCTTACGCGCGTCAATTTCTCAACATTCAGGATAAACCAGATGTTGAGTCGATTACAGGTCTCTCTCCTGCAATATCTATCAACCAGAAATCGATCTCAAAAAATCCAAGGTCAACAGTTGGAACTGTTACCGAAATTTACGATTACTTGCGCTTAGTATATGCACGAATAGGAGTTCCTTATTCACCTGCAACTGGATTACCAATAACAAAACAAACGGTGTCTCAAATTGTAGACACTATAATTGCGTTACCTTTAGAAACTAAGATATATATACTTGCCCCTGTTGTGCGTGGTAGAAAGGGAGAACATCTTAAAGAGATATTGGAAATTAAAAGACAAGGTTACGTAAGGTTCAAAATAGATGGTGAAGTGTACAATGTAGATGACTTGCCTAAACTCGATAAGAACAAGAAACACGACGTTTTTGTGGTTGCAGATAGAATATCAATATTGGGCGATATAGGAAATCGACTGCCAAGTAGTATAGAATCCGCACTAAAACTTGGTAATGGTCTAATGTATGTAGAAATAGTAAACCTACCTGACAACCATAATTCCGAGTATAAAAATGGTCAAATTCTAACTTTTTCAGAGAATTTTGCATGCCCCGAGTCTGGTTTCACTCTTGAGGAAATAGAACCAAGATTATTTTCTTTTAACAGCCCTTACGGTGCATGTGGTTCGTGTAATGGGCTTGGTAAAAAACTAAGTGTTGATATAAAGCTAATAGTACCGGATGAAACTCTTTCAATATCTGAGGGTGCTTTAAAGCCAGTGGGATCAATGTTCCGTCAAGTGCACACAGGTTATGGATTTCTAAAAAGTGCAATTCTATCACTGGCTGAAAACTACAAATTTAACCTTGATATTCCGTGGAAGAACATAGATCAAGAAGTAAAAGATATGATACTCTTTGGCTCTAATAAATTTCAAGGTTTGATCAGTATCTTGGAGAACCAGATGGATTATGATGAAACACTTGTTGAGCGATATTGCTCTGTCACTCACTGCAGAGAATGTACTGGCTATAGATTGAAAAAAGAAGCGCTTACAGTGAAAATTGATAGCAAACATATAGGTGAAATATCAAGGCTCAGCATCGATGAATCCCTTAAATGGTTTGAAAATTTGCCAGACAAGCTCACAGAACAACAGAAGCAAATCTCAAGTAAAATATTAAATGAAATAATCAAGAGGCTAGCATTTTTAAAGAATGTAGGGTTGAATTACCTAACGCTTGATCGAGAATCTAGCACTCTCTCTGGTGGCGAGAGTCAGAGGATCAGGCTTGCTTCACAAATTGGCTCTGGTTTAACAGGAGTGCTGTACGTGCTTGATGAACCCTCGATAGGCCTTCATCAATGCGATAATGATCGGTTAATTGCTACACTGAAAAACTTGAGAGACATGGGTAACACTGTAATCGTTGTTGAGCATGATGAAGATACAATAATGGCTGCTGATTATGCGATTGATATTGGTCCTGGAGCTGGCGTAAATGGTGGAAAAGTTGTTGCAGAAGGAACACCAGACCAGGTGCAAAGAAATTCAGGGAGCATAACAGGGCAATATTTGAGTGGAGAGAAAAAAATTTTAATTCCAAGAAGAAGAAAGCAAGCAACTCAGTTCATAAAAGTAATAAATGCATGTGAAAATAACTTAAAAAATGTGAACGTTAAATTTCCTATAGGGAATCTTATTTGTGTTACTGGAATATCAGGAGGGGGAAAATCAAGTTTAGTCATAGAAACGTTATATAAATATTCAGCACATAAGATACATCATTCGTCTGCACGGTATGGCCAATGCGATAAGATAGAAGGCCTTGAATATATAGATAAAGTTATAGAAGTTGATCAGTCGCCAATTGGTAGAACTCCTGCGTCAAATCCAGCAACATATGTCGGTATGTTTACTCATATAAGAAATTGGTTTGCAGGTCTTTCGGAGTCAAAAGCAAGGGGGTATAATATAGGCCGGTTTTCATTTAATACCAGAGGGGGAAGGTGTGAGGCTTGTAAAGGTGATGGGCACTTAAAGATAGAGATGCATTTTCTACCGGACGTTTACGTGAAGTGTGAGCAGTGTAAAGGACGAAGGTATAATCGGGAAACATTGGAAGTTACTTATAAAGAAAAATCAATCTCTGATGTGCTTGATATGACGATAGATCAAGCTTGTGATTTTTTTGAAAACCTTCCAATGGTAAAAGAAAAGTTGGTTTCTTTGCAGGAAGTGGGGCTTGGCTATATAAAACTCGGACAGTCGTCAACAACGTTGTCTGGGGGTGAAGCACAACGAATAAAGCTGTCCAAAGAGCTATCAAAACGATTTACCGGAAGAACATTGTATATTCTTGATGAGCCAACAACTGGATTACACTTTGAAGATATAAATAACTTACTAAAAATACTCCATAGATTAGTCGATCTGGGAAACACTGTTATAGTTATCGAGCACAATTTGCACGTTATAAAAACTGCAGATTATATAATAGACATCGGACCAGAGGGCGGAATAAAAGGCGGAGAAGTGATTGCTACTGGAACTCCAGGAGAAGTGGCAAAAATTCCAGAAAGTGTTACAGGCAGGTATCTTAAAACGTATTTATTATAAACTATTTCTTAATTATATTAGGCTAGGTTGCATATTTATGATTTGGAGATAAGAATGTCAGTATATCGATACTTTAGAAGGTACGTTGAATATGGAGTTGTACCTGCTAAGAAAGCAGAAGATAACACACTAGTTCCAGAAAATAGTTTCTATAAATCTGTACGTTACGTTGATAATGTGCTAGGACCTGTGAAAGATGTAATTTGTGGAGTTGAGAGTAAAGACAATTATAACAAGTATTATCAAGATAATGATAAACGTGGGTAACAGGGCAGAGAAAGTGTATTCATTGTGTGCACTTGGTGCTATTTTAGCAGCCAACATAATATTGCAACCTTTATGTTTGATACTATAACTAAAGTGACTTAGGTTTACCGACGATTTGATAAACGACAAATTCGTCATCCCGCTGCTTGTTAGCGGGATCTAGAGATACCGCGGCGGTATGACGTAGGAAAACCTGACTTGCACTAGCTACAGCACTCAGCAGTGGCTCAGTTTGAACTATATTGAAATGAAATAAAAAGTGAAAGAGTGTAAGCTTAAGTTACTTTAGCTATACTATATAAATTATTTTATAATATATTTAATGAGTTGTGAACCTTCTCTTACTAAAAAAAGCTACAAATCTCATATTTCCAAGCGTATGCGTAAGTTGCGAATGTATCATTGATGAAAATCTTAATCTGTGTAGTGAATGCAACAAAAAAATCAATTTTCTAACTAAGCATTACTGCAATGTTTGTGGCGTAGTAATCTCAGACAATATTTATACGTGTGGTAAGTGCATCATCAATCCTCCACCGTTTAAAGTATTAAGATCAGTTTTTGCTTATGATCAACATAGTAGAAACATGATTATAAATTTCAAATTTTTTGATAATTTGAATTACGTAAAAATCTATGCAAAGTGGATACACCAAGCTAATCAGGATACATTTCAGAACGCAGAGGTCATAATTCCTATACCGTTACATAAAATGCGCTTGTTTAAACGTAAATATAATCAAGCAGCGTTGCTTGCAAAAGAGTTGAGTAAGTTGTCCAATTTATCCTATACGCCATTTGCAATAAAACGCCTTCGCCATACTGTGCCTCAAGCTGGTCTTTCACTTAAACAGCGTGAAAAAAACTTAAAGAAGGCTTTTAAAACAAGCAACAAGAAAATTATCAAAAATAAAATCGTGATATTAGTTGATGATGTGGTAACAACCGGAGCAACTGTAAGATCTTGCTCTCAGGAAATTTTAAACTCCGGTGCAAAAGAAGTGAGAGTGCTATCACTTGCAAGAACGGTAAATGATTGTGAAACTATTACGTAAAAATCTTGACTTGTTTTTGTTTTATCTATAAAATAACTTATAGCAAATAGTTGTTGGAGAGCTTATGAGTATAAAAGAGCAAGAAATTGATGCCATATTCCAAGAAATAGAGCAAGAATCAAAAGAAAGTGACATAATTGAAGAAATTAAGCAAAAGCTGCTCGTATGTAACCAAGATACATACAATCAGTGGAAAAGACTTAATTTTCACATAGATCATTTATTTGAAATACGGCAAGAGATTACCCATGCTTCTAGGCATTATACTACTGCGTTAAATATTGCTGCTCATAAAGGCTTAGTAAAAACAGTAAGACGTCTACTGGAGAAAGGTGCAGAGGTTAGTACACGCGATGGTGGTAGACACACTGCTCTGCATTGTGCCGCTAACAGCGGTAATACGGAAATAATAGAATTACTACTGGAGCAAGGAGCATATATTCACTCATGTTCTAAACTTGGCTCAACACCGCTGCATTTTGCTGCTACTAATAATCATATAAATGCAGTGAGGTGCCTGTTAAATAAAGGAGCTAGTCCTTTAGCACTAGATAATAATAATTCCATTCCCAGTATGTTTGCTACAGACAAAGAGGTGATTGCTGTCTTGGAGAAAGCAGAAGAAGAGAAGCCTAAGGAAAATGCTGCAAAGGAGGCAGAGGAAAAAAAACATCAGGAAGAGGCTGCTGCTTTAAAGAAAGCAGAAGAAGAAAAACATAAGAGAGAAATGGAATGTAAGAAAAAAAGGCAAGCAAAAATGATTGCTGTAGGTGGTATTGCAACTGCATTGATAGTGGCGGGTATTGGATACATTGTTGAATTACCTATACTAGTAACTATTGGTATATCTGTATCCATTGCATTAGTATCTGTTTGCATTGCGTACGTAATGTCAAAACCTAACACTAAAATGGAAGAAACAGAGAGTTTTGTGCAGAAAGTTGGCCAGAATATATAGGTCAAGATGCAACTTTATTTTTAATAACCTCAACATCGCTAAATTCAAAAGTTTGGTTGCCTATAATTTGAAATTTCTCATTTCCCTTTCCTGCAACTAGCAGAATCATACCCTCGTTATAGGCAATATCTACGCCTTTCTCTATAGCTTTTCTCCTACCTCCTATCTCCAGTGCATCAGGGCAATGTAGCAAAATATCGTGGCGAATTTTTGCCGGATCTTCATCACGCGAATTATCATCTGTAATTATTACTTTATCTGCATACATTTGTGCTATTTTGCCCATTTCTGAACGTTTCGTCTGATCGCGATTTCCACCGCATCCAAAAACTAGAATTATTTTTTTGTTGATATGCCATTTTAAAGACAATAGGGCTTGTTTAAGCGCACTTGGAGTATGAGCGTAATCCACGAATGCAAAAGGTTTCACTTTTTCCATTCTTCCTGGTGGAGAAACGAGTTTTTCTACGCATATTTCTCTGTAATTTAATCCAGATATACCAATTGCACATAGCAGACTATATGCTTGAAATTTTCCTAAAACTGGGAAAAATGTATTGTAAATTTGGTTATCAATTTTTACTGTAAGATGTTGACCATTAGGGGTTGATGTTTGCTCTAATAAAGTAATATCAGAGCCTTTTTTTCCATAAGTCACAACTTTATTACTGCGTTTTTCAGCTATTTTAAGCAATGCGCCATATTCATCTATATCCGCATTTAAAATCGCTGTTTTTCCTTCTGGTAATACTTCGTAAAATAACCTTTTTTTAGTTTCTAAATATCCACCAAGACTTTTATGGTAATCTAAATGATCTTGCGAGAAATTAGTAAAAGCTGCAGCACTCAACTTTAATCCATGGATTCTGTATTGATCAATCCCATGACTTGATGATTCCAACACTAAGTGTTCTACACTTATACCACGCAATGTTGCGTAAAGGTCTTCTGCACCTGGAGTGGTAAGGCTGTTGCTATTACCTTTTCTGCCATTATTGATGCATGTTCCAAGTGTTCCAATAGACGCAGCATTATAGCCAGAGTTTTGCCAGATCTGGCGGCAAAATTCTACTACTGAAGTTTTACCATTTGTACCAGTTACAGCAGCAACATATTTGGGCTGTTTGAATTGATAAAACCTGCTGACTATTTCGCTGTATATTTCTTGAGGGTTTAGGTGTTCAAGCACTGCAAAACCCGGAGTATTTGTCATGCAAGTAGCTGACACTGGAATCCAGTTTTTATTATACAATTGCTTAGTGTGTTCATTTACAATTAAATTTTCTGGATCCAAGTAGTCAAGCACTGGGATGACATCTTTCTTGGCCCCTTGTATCACAACGTCTACACAGTTGTGTACGTAACACTGTGATTCAGTAGGAAGGATATGGATTCCAGTATCGCATGTTGCGTATTCTTTACTCCTTTCTGACACACAAACAAAAAGATAACCTTCCTTGACTCTCTTGGGATTACATGTAACGCCCTTGATTTCAATATCAAAGTTAACATCAATAATGTTATGCAGTAATTCTCTCAGTTTCATCTGCCAGCTTTGATATTCAAACATGGCAGTCTTGCTAGTGCAGCATTTAAATCAGAGATCAAATCCTCAGAATCTTCTAGTCCACAAAATATCCGCATGAAACTTCCACCATAATCTGAATTCATTACAGATCTTGACATAGATCTACGATCTATTGGTAATATCAAACTGTCACACCCTCCCCAAGAAGCACCAATACTAAAAATTTTCATATGATCAACCATGCAGCTTAGTTCTTCACATGAATATTCTCTATCCAGTATTATACTAAATACGCTACTTGCTCCTTTGAAGTAACTTTTCCATAATTCGTGTTGAGGATGGGAGGGAAGTGCTGGATACAAAACTTTTTTGATTTTTGAATGTTTTTCTAGCCACTTTGCCACTTCCATTGCTGTATTTTGGTGCCTTGCCATACGTGCATGCAGTGTTCTTAGTCCCCTATGTGCAAGGTAGCAGTCGTGCGATTGAATGGTTACTCCATAATTTTTATAGCTCTCATAAAGCAATTTAAAAGTTTCACCTTCAGCAACCATAGCTCCCATCACTAAATCTGAGTGACCGGCTAGATACTTTGTCACCGCATATAGTGCAACATCAACTCCATAATCAAGCGGCTTAAATAACAAAGGAGTGGCCCATGAATTGTCACAAACGGTTACAATTCCACGTTCTTTAGCAACTTTTACTATATGCTCTATATTCGAAATCTCAAACGTTACAGAACCAGGAGTCTCGATCATTATCAATGAAGTATTACTCTGAATTAAATCAGTTATATCCTGTGTTGGATCATAAAAAGTTACTTCTGTTCCTCTTTTTGGTAGCTCATTTTCTGCAAACCTCCTAAGCCTATAATAACTATTATCTTGAATTAAAACGTGCGAGCCTGCTTTAGCGAAAGTTAGAATAGCAAAAGTAAGTGCAAATAGTCCGGAAGGATAAATAAGCGCTTGTCCACTCCCTTCAATTTCAGCCAGTGCATTTGAAAGATAATGAACAGTAGGAGTACCAACATTACTGTAGCTATAATCCCTTGCAACACCATCGTTGATTACATCGTATATACTTTCTCCATTTGCTGCATTTAAGTAGTCCTTGTAAGTAGGGAATAATATGGTAGAAGAATGATAAACTGGCGGGTTCATGGAACCTTTATAGTCATTAAATTTTCTTCCTGCTTTAACTAATATAGACTCTTCCTTCACATTTTTATTATTTATTTTTTAAATTGTACTCATCTTGCGTATACAAGTGAAGAGAAATTGCATGTATTAGCTCTATCTCACCCTTCAATAACTCATAAATCAACTTGTGTCTTTTTAGAACGCTCATTCCAATAAAGCCGTCAGATATTAATATTAATTTAATGTGCGAAGGTAATGTTGAAGATGAAGCAAAATAATGATCAGCATGCTTTGCTGATTCATCGATAATGTTGATATCAATTACATCTATCGAATCGCGTATCTTTTCTTCTATTGTTTTAATAATATCCATAATGGTTTCTTTAAGCAACAATATGCTCTTCTTGTCATCCCAGTATCAGCTACTTGGATGACAATCGCAATTACTTATTCTCTTCTTTATTATCTATGTCTTGATAATCAGAATCTACTACTTTTTCCTCTTTATCATTTGGATTTCCTTCTGATGAAAAGCCATTTTCAGCACTATTTTGTTGAGATGCTTGATACATAGCTTCTCCAAGTTTCATAGATAATTGAGAAAGATTAGTGACTTTCTGCTGTATTGAATCAGCGTCATCAATGTTATCAGATTTACTAACTTCTTTTAATTCGTTAACTGCATTTTCAATAGCAGATCTATCTTCTGGTGAAACTTTATCACCATACTCTGTCAGAGACTTTTCTGTAGAATGGACTAAGCTATCCGCTTGATTCTTCACTTCAATAAACTTTTTGCGCTTTTCATCTTCTTGCGCTTTTTCTTCAGCTTCTTTTACCATGCGATTTATTTCATCATCAGATAAACCACCTGAAGATTGAATGCGTATTTTTTGCTCTTTTCCAGTAGCTTTATCTTTTGCAGAAACGTGTGCTATTCCATTTGCATCTATATCAAATGTCACTTCAATTTGTGGCCTTCCGCGCGGAGCAGGAGGTATCCCTTCCAAACTAAACTGACCGAGTAGCTTATTATCAACTGCCAGTTTTCTTTCACCCTGATGCACCTTAATTGTAACAGCTGTTTGGTTATCTTCTGCAGTTGAAAACACCTGAGATTTTTTAGTAGGAATTGTAGTATTACGCTCAATAAGTGGAGTGAATACTCCTCCTAGAGTTTCAATACCAAGAGAAAGTGGGGTCACATCAAGTAGTAACACATCTCTTACATCACCTTGAATGATCCCCGCCTGTATTGCAGCTCCAATTGCTACAACTTCATCAGGGTTAACTCCTCTATGTGGATCTTTGCCAAAGAATTCTTTAACTTTCTCTATGACTTTTGGCATACGAGTCATGCCACCAACAAGAACCACTTCGCCAATTTGACTAGCAGATAAACCAGCATCCTCAAGAGCTTTTTTACAAGGAGCCATAGTTCTTTCGATTAAATCATTCACTAAGCTTTCAAGTTTTGCTCTCGTTAATTTCATATTTAAGTGTTTTGGACCACTTGCATCAGCTGTAATAAACGGTAGATTTATTTCCGTTTCCATTGCACTTGATAATTCAATTTTCGCTTTTTCAGCAGCTTCTTTGATTCTTTGCATAGCCATTGGATCATTTTTCAAATCAATGCCATTACTTTTCTTGAATTCATCTAGTAAATAACTCACTACTCCATTATCAAAGTCTTCACCTCCAAGATGGGTATCACCGTTTGTTGCTTTCACTTCGAAAACTCCATCACCTATTTCAAGTATTGAAACGTCAAATGTACCACCACCAAGGTCATATACTACTATTGTGTGCCCATGTTTCTTATCAAGACCATAAGCAAGTGCTGCAGCAGTCGGTTCATTTACTATTCTGAGTACATTTAATCCGGCAATTTTTCCTGCATCTTTTGTTGCTTGACGTTGAGAGTCGTTGAAGTATGCTGGCACTGTTATCACAGCATCTTTTACTTCCTCTCCAAGATAAGCTTCTGCTGCCTCTTTCATGTTTTGCAGTATAAATGCACCAATTTGACTAGGAGAATATTCTTTATTATCAGTTGTTTTAACCCATGCATCACCACTTTTTGCTGCAAATACTTTGTATGGTACACTTAGATTTTTCATCTCAGGATCACTATATTGACGGCCTATTAATCTCTTAGTAGCAAAAAAGGTATTACTTGCATTGGTGGTTGCTTGCCTTTTTGCTGGAGCACCAATCAACCTTTCTCCTGAAGAAGTAAATGCAACTATAGATGGAGTAGTTCTTGCTCCTTCTTTATTCTCTATTACCTTTGTATCTTTGCCCTGCATTATTGCAACACAAGAATTTGTTGTTCCGAGATCTATGCCTATTGCTCTTCCCATAATGAGTACCCCATTGTAAATATTATCTGATATAAGAATATATAAGTATAGGGCTCATTAATTACAAGCCCAATTTAGGTTTCTAATTAGTTATTAGAACTTAAAAGGCGCGAAAGCCACTTAGTCAGCCAAAAATTGCCTCGTAGTTTATTTGAATTATCAGCTTCTTCATTGCTGCTATCCCCAATTTGGTATCCAGAGTTCTGTAATGGCTTATAACCGTTTAAATTAACATCATCTCCTTGTTTTAAAACAAATGTATTTACATCTAAACTGTTATCAATACTAACGTTCAATGTAATATTAAACTCTTTTTCGATTGTAGAAACTGTATTGCGTTTGTTATTAAAAATGTGCGCTATAACTGCACTGTGTGCTACTAAATCAAAAGACTTATTTCGATTCTTGTTAGCAATATGTTGTAAGTCCCTTAGTATTGATGAAACAATTACTTCGTTTGATTTTATTCTTCCAGTACCTTTGCAGTGTAAACATTCTGTAGTATTAATTTCTTGTATGTTTGGTTTAATTCTTTGTCTTGAAAATACCATTAAACCAAAGTCATTTATGTAGCTAAATTGAACTTTAGCTTTATCGTCTTTAAACGCTTGCTTTATAGCAGACTCAACAGCTCTGCAATACTGATATTTCAACATATCAATAAAATCGACTACTATTAATCCTGATAGGCCCCTAAGATTCACCTGTCTTGATATTTCAGGTACTGCTTCCATGTTGGTTCTATAAGCTGTTTCTTCTATGCTATCTTCTCCTGTCATCTTTCCTGAATTTACGTCTATTGAAACAAACGCCTCAGTTAAAGTTATTATCAAAGACCCACCAGATGGCAATTCTACTCTATTGCTATATAACTCAGAAATTTGATCTTCGATTCCGTAGTAAGTAAAGATCGGAGCATAACCTCTATACAATCTATAGCGCAACTTACTACCTTTTAGTGCATTGTTAGCATATTGCTTAACTGCTTCAAAAGATTCCTTTCCAGACACTATAACTTCTATACCATCGCTACAAAAATCACGAACAGATCTCATAATTACATCTGCTTCGTTGTAAATTAATGATGGAGCATTTACAGAGAAGGCATTTTTTTGAATGCTCTGCCATAATGAGGATAAGTAATTGTAATCTTGCTCAATTTCTTTCTTACTTTTTCCTGAACCAACAGTTCTTACTATTAAACCTGATCTTTTTGGCAAGTTTATTAAATTTAGTATATCCTTTAACTGCTTTCTGACATTAGCATCTTCAATTCTGCGGGACACTCCACCTTTGCTCATGGAATTTGGCATGAAAACACAGTATCTACCCACTAAAGTTATGTATGTTGTAAATGAAGCTCCTTTATTGCCTCGTTCCTCTTTAGTTAGCTGAACCAATATTTTTTGATTTACTGAAATAACATCTTGTAATTTGTATTTTTTATATAAAGGTACCTCTCTTACAAAACCACTACCTGATTCGTTGACATTCTTACTAGCTGCAGAATCTGAAGAAACATTTGCTGAGGCTTCCTCTATACAATCGTCATTTGAGTAGCCCTCAAAGATAGTTTCCTTTTCTTTTTCTGGAATGTTGAAGTAATCTAGAGATATCTCGGAAAAAGACAAAAAACCTTGCTTATTTTTTCCATATTCAATAAATACGGCTTGCAAAGAAGGCTCTATACGCTTTATATAAGCAACGTATATATTACCTCTTAATTGTTTTTTTTCCTTGAATTCTTGTTCAAATTCTACAACCTTGTTATTAATTGACAAGGCAACTCTTACCTCACTAGAACAGATAGAATTTTCTATCAATAATACCCTTTTACCACTATTTATCACTTATTTACCGTTTGCTTTTTATTCTGAAGTTAACTTTATGCTACTTAATGCACTGTTGATTGTCAAGGATTTTGCAATCTGCATTATTCGATTGACTTTTAGTATTTTGCGTAATAAACTCGCATAGAATTTATTATATCATTATAAGTATGGCGAAAAAAAATGCTTCTTTGCTTGTTAAGTTAGTCAGCACTGCAATCAAGACAACAAGAGCTGGTGAAGAAAAATCAACAGGCTATTTTTATGTAAAAAAGCGTAATCCAAAAAAGCTCACCAGAAAACTGGAGTTTAGAAAGTATGACCCAGTAGTCAGAAGGCATGTGCTATTTAAAGAAGAAAAATTAAAGTAGTTTTTTTATAGGAAAGTTTATTATTATGCAAAATTTACAATTAAGTTATCCTGTAATAGTAGAGTTGGACAATGTAAAGGATACAAAACTGAAATTAATAAAGGTCATTGCACAATTAATAGGTAAGAGATACACAACACAGAAAAAAGCAGCAAACGCTCTAAAGATTGATCAGCCTAAAGTATCTCAAATCAATAGGTCAAAAATCAAAGGGTTCTCCTTAGAATACTTGCTTAACTTATTGATTGTATTGGGCCAAGACATAAACGTAAGAATAAAGCATAATTCTAAACCTGCATAATATGTAAAGGACAAATAAATGCAGAACAATAAAACAGTAAGCTAAAAGGGAACTTATTACTCAACAAAACAAGACTTAAAATTTTGTGCAATGTTATTGATTATAGCTAGATATGCATCTTTTCCAGGCTCTATGTCTGATCCAATAGGATCAAGAACTACCATTTTTGCGTCATTAGAAAGAGCATTAGGCTTTATGCTGTCTTCCTGTGAATGAGCAAATATACATTTAACGTTTTCTTCCTTCATTATCTTTTTTAGCTTCATTAAACTCCTCATACCTATGTAAGAATCCTCTTCTATGGAAAGAATGGCGCTTGGGTGATTTAAACCAAAATATTTTTCAAAATATTGATAAGCATCGTGAGTGACGATATATTTTTGATTTTTAAAATCATTCAGTTCTTTCATGATTTCTTTTACTTCTTGGTCTATTTTTTTTATAGCTTTTGTTGCATTAGAGTTGTATCGATGGGAATTTTCTTTATCTATGTTAGACAATGTTGCACTTACAGAAAGTATCATGCTCTTTGCATTTTCGGGACTCAGCCAAATGTGTAAATCTTTTTCATCTTTAATGTGAGTAATTTTTCTAGAAAATGAATGTGGCCGAGTAGGAAGTAGGTTGATTGCCTTTGACAATTGCACTAGTTCTTTATTATTTTTGGCGAAAGTTTGAACAAACGTCTCTAAGTTATCGTCAACATAAAATATAACGTCACTTGATTCTAAATTACTCGCATCAGATGGCTTTAATATATAATTATGCGCAGATGTTGCATAGCCAAGCAATTCCGGTTCTAAAATCCCTTCTGTAATAGAAGCTACAAGTGAGTGGATAGGTTTGATTGTAGCTACAACTTTTAAATTGGATGAAAAGGCGATATTATAGTATAGTGTAAATGAAAGTAATAGAAAAAAAGTCAGTAAATGTCTCATATAAACGTTGAGAAGAAGTTAAATTTTGTCAATAAATTGAATAATGTCAATAATCGTGTTCTAAAAATAGAAAATCTTGCTCTCACATATGATGGTAAAAGAATCCTTGACAATATCAATATGTTCATGGAAAGAGGAGACATAATTACAATACTTGGTCCAAATGGTGGAGGTAAAACCTCTTTAGTGAAAGCAATTGCTGGCATAAATAAAAGCTGTACCGGTAATATCGTATTTGCTGACAACATAAAAATTGGCTATATGCCGCAAAATTTTAGTATTAGTAATTTGATGCCAATAACAGTTGAATATTTCCTTTTAAATAGCTCCTTGAAAAGACTAAAGAAAAATCAATCCATTATTACAGAAACGATAGAGTTGGTTGGTATCGGTAACATTTTGAAGAATCAAGTGTTAGAAATTTCTGCAGGGCAAACACAATTATTGCTACTTGCACGTTGTTTAATTGCAGAGCCTGACTTGATCATTCTAGATGAACCAGTTAGTGCAATGGATATTAACGCGCGGGCTAAATTTTATGATATTATAAATAAAATAGCAAAAAAACGATTGGTATCGATTCTTATGACTTCTCATGATCTTAACTCTGCTCTACCATCCTCAGATTACATAATTTGTATAAATAATACTATCTATTGCCAAGGCAAGCCTGATGAGATTATGAAAAATAGAACCCTAAATGAAATATTTAGCAGTTACGCAGCGAAATGATTCAAAATATTTTGCGTCTTCTGCACATAACTACGGTGCTGACGCGTTACAATATATTACCTTATTTACTTCCACCATCAAAAAAATCAATAAATAAAATACAAGGCCACAAGCTAAAGTGTGCTCTTGAAAAATTAGGTCCGGTGTTCATTAAGTTTGGGCAGTCTATCTCATCACGTACTGATGTTTTAAATGAAGATATAACAAATAACTTGTTATTGATATGTGATAGATTGCCATCATTTTCACATAAAATAGCAGTTAAAACTATAGAAAGTGAGTTTAATTGTAAATTGAGCGACATTTTTTCAAGCTTTTCTGAAAAGCCAATTGCAGCAGCATCGATTTCTCAGGTGCATAGAGCGGTTACAACTGAGGGTAAGGAAGTTGCTGTGAAGGTTTTAAGGCCAAATATTGAGAAAACATTCTCAAGAGATATAAAAATGCTTTCTTGGCTTGCAGAAATTGCAGAAAAATTTAGCGAACAATCAAAAAGGCTGAGGCCAATTGAATTAGTTAAAACTTTTGCTGAAATTTGCCGATTAGAGTTAGATCTACGTTTTGAAGCTGCTCACTCTTCGGAACTAAAGAAAAACACAAAAAATGACAGAGGTTTTTATGTACCTGAAATAGATTGGAATAGAACTGCAAAAAAGGTTTTAACATTAGAATGGATAGAAGCAACGCCAATATACGAAGTTGAAAAACTGAATAATCATAAGCAAATAGCTATCAATCTTATAGAATCGTTTTGTAATCAGGTATACAGGGATTGTTTTTTTCATGCTGATATGCATCCTGGAAATCTAATGGTTGATAGTAATAACAATATTATTGCTCTGGATTGTGGAATCATGGGTAGAATAGATCGTGAGACATGCTATTACGTTATAGAGATACTCAAAGGCTTTTTAAATCGGGATTATGATCACGTTGCAAAAATGCACTTTAAAGCTGGTTACGTTTCATCACAGCATAGAAATTTTGTCACAGCTTGCAGGGCAATAGGTGAACCCATTATTGGGCAGCCTATACAGAAGATTTCATTTGCTAGTTTACTTGCTCAGCTATTAAAAATAACTGGTGATTTTGATATGAAAGTTCAAACACAATTGTTATTGCTGCAGAAAACTATGATTTTACTGGAAGGGACATGTAGAAAGATCTACCCAGAAATCAATATGTGGAAAGTAGTTGAAGCGTGGATAAGCAGTCAACATGAAAGTAAAGTAGGGTATAGGGAAAAAATTAGAAGTTCTTATCCTGTAAAAACAATCCAAGGGATATTTAGCCTTATAGAAAAATTAAACCTAATAGCTGATAAAAAATTAGAAAACATCCAAATTAAAAATAAATCAAATGGAAAAGTCTATTTTTTATTGTGGTTTGTAATTATAATTCTAATCGTTAAACTTTTAATTTCTTAAACTATGGGAAAAAACTGCGTCAAATCCAATTTTTATTCAACTTAATTTTTAATCTGCAGGAGCCGAGTTGAGAATGTCCAATTTTCCACTTTCTTTATGTATCTGTTCAGCAGAGTGGCAAAATAAGGTAGACGAGAAAAGACAACTATAGGAACAAATGGGTGTCATGCAAGTGCGTGACACGGGCCTCTTGTTTCAATGTTAAACAAAATACCATAGAATTCAAAAAGACAATTCCTAGAAAATTTCTACATCTAAAAAAGGCATAAGTTATGTTAATGCTGTTTGAATGAGATGATATAAAGATAAGCCAAATTTTTACAAAGAAAACATTTCAAGCAGCAAGACACCTTTGATTGAAAGAGAGCACCAAATTTATGGGGTGAGTAACTGTGCTATTTCAACTATAGTATTTTCTAAAACGAATGATAAACGTCTAAAATGGTATTACCAACTAAAAGGTGTAAGTCTGTACATTGATGCATTAGAGGTCTGAGGCAACTTTTGATGGTGTGCCAACAATGCTCTATCGGATTTAGATCAGGTGAATATGTTGGAAGATAAAGCAAATGACAGCCAAAAGACTCTATTAATGACTTTGTTTTGGGAGTTTTATGGAATGTAGCATTATCCATAACTATGGTTGTATCACGCTGTAATTGTGGAAGTAATCTTCGCTCTAACCATACATTAAATATATCTTTATTACACCCTCCTGTGAAGGTCATTGGTGCAATAAACTTCTCATCCACCTATTATACTCACTCTTTCCCGCTTTTTTCCTGGAACATCAGCATATATTTTTTCTCCTCTTGGAGCTCGTGCATATTCTCGGTATAGTCTATTATCAACTCCTGCTTCATCTATATATAAAATGCTACAGTGGTCTATTTTTGAGACTTTATCGATAAATTGCTGCCTATCTTCTTGATTGCGCTCTTGATAGAATGTGACTTTTTTTAAAGGTTATTTTTAGCTGTCTTAATCTATACCAAATTGCACTTATCCCAAAGCCAAGGTTTTGTTTCATTTCTGCTAGTGTGTGATCTGGGTGTTTTTTGACATATTCTTTGAGTATTTCTGGATCTATTTTTCGAATAAAACCAGTACTTTTTACCGCTTTGAGACCTTGGCCAGTAGCTTTCTTTTTTAGCCATCTATATAGTGTTGCTATCCCTATCTCAAAAACCTCTGCAACTTCAACCTTTGACTTTCCTTTTTCTACCAAAGACACTGCTTTTTCCCTTAAATCTACACTATATACCATCGCTTTCCCTACTTTAAAAAAACATATTATACCTTTATCATTCGCTTTCGAAAATACTATAGTTAGCGGAATGACGGTTTTTCAAATTGTCGGTAAATCTAAGTCAGTTTAGCTATAATTTCCTAAATTTGCTCACAATCTCTTGACTTGACACATATGTTTTTTTCCCAAATGTTACTATCTTCCTCCTTTTCCTTTCTCAATTTGTGCAACCATTTCCTTTACATTTGCATGCGTGAGAAGGGAATTTTTGCTGACATGAGATTTTGGATCAGATTTTGCTGTTACGTGTTTCGTTGCAGATCTTTTATTCTCTGTTAGAAATGAATGAGATTGTTTTTTCTTCACACCGATATCCGCTTGTGCTGCTGGAGTGGTTTTGCTTTCAGCAAGCTGTACATTAGCATTTCCTTTTGCTTGATTTTGCTCAAATTTTTCTTTTAATGCCTTTACTTTACTGCCCATCTCGCGATTAGCTCCTCCTTTCATAGTAGCTGCTGCTACTTTTGGTATCGCCTTACCAGCAGCTTTTTGTGCTGATTTCCTATTGTCTTGATTTTCAGATTTTAGTGGTACTCTTTCAGCTGATTTTTTAAGAATTACTCCTACTACTTTTGGCTCTGTGCTTACTTTTTGATTAGCACGGCTTAGATTTTTAGGCTTTGGCGGTACTGCAGGTTTATCTTTGATTACCACTTTCGATTCTTGTCTAACTTCTTGACCAGTAGTAAACATTTTTTTTGGCACTTGCGGTGGTTTTGGTGGTACGAGGGATTGAGGTTGTTGTTTCTGCTTACGTTCTCTTTTTGCTTCTATATGTTCTTTAGGAACTGTTGCATAAATTGGCTCTTCTTTGGGCGATTTTGAACTCTGCGAATTTTCTATTAAAATTTTACTCTTCTTCTCTTGATAATTTGATATCTCTTTGTATACAGACTCTTCATTTAATGAACTTCCATAGCCTGAATCTTCTCTCTGCTCATATAAAGGATTTTCCTTTTGCTTTTTCTCTTGATAATTTGATATGTCTTCATATTCAGACCCCTGATCTAATGAACTTTCATAGCCTGAATCCTCAGAAGGATTTTCCTTAGCATCAGGCATACTAAAACTATTAGCTCCTTTTAGTAAAGAAGATGTAGACTTTGCCTTGCTTTCTCCATCTGAGGATATTTCTGATTTAAAGCGTACCTTCCTCGAATCTGGAGCAGCCGGAGGTGCTGTTGTTGGTCGCTTTATTTGCCTCATGCGATTACCACCTAATTTTTCTTTCGGCTGTTCTTCTTTTCGCAGCTCAAAAGTACCTTCCTTTTGCTTTCTACCTTCCAAACTCACTTCGTGTGATCTATCTTTTCCTTGACTCTTTTCACTTTGTTCTAAATTTAAAGAATCTTTTAAAATATTATTTTTTCTGAAATCTTTTTCTAATTGTTCCAAGAGATCAATTTTTTTTAAAATTCTTGTATACTTAGCTGCTGTTTCTAAAGTGAAACTTGACAACTCATCATTTACAAAATTACTTATACTACTGTTCTTGGTTGGAAAATTTTTTCCCAAAATTCTATTCATTAATGTTTTAAAAAGACCTAATGGCTGTTCTACATAATTGTTCAAGTCAGTATATATAACAAACTCAGCTATACCTTTTGCCTCACCTGTAAAACCTTCTAATGCATGAGATAAATCCCTTAACGTTTTGTTATATTGTTTCTCTGCATTTCCTAGCTTTACAGCTTTGATCAGAGAATCGAGATTTTTTTTATAGTTCTCACTTTTAAATGGATTATTCATACTAATTACAGCTCATTATTTATTAAAATATAGATCTAAAATATTAAGATCTAGTAAATGTTACTTTTGTAATTCATGTAGAACTATAGCTATAATAAGTAAGATTTCCCTACGTCATACCGCCGCGGTATCTCCAGATACCGCTAACAACTTACTATTACCAACAAATATGAGGTTCGTGAGCAAGTCGCCATCCTTCTGCTAAATCAAAGAGACGTTTATATCCTTTCCAAAGAGTAATTGGTCCTGGTTTTGGGTCGCTTTTTCTTGCTAAATGACCTCCAAGTTCACGAAACGGCTTCTTTTATAGTAGGGGCTATATTTGGACATGGTTTCCTGTGTATTTTAACATATAAAACTTTCCATTCTTCCTCAGCTAATAAGGCAGTACATGGTAATGTTGGGTTAGTTCTTGCAATTGATGTAATAAAGAAAATTCTCCAAGCAATAATGCTCATGACTGTTAAATACCTCATTAATCTTTCTGCTGTTCCAAGTCTACATTCCTCAACTTTGAGACCGGATTTAAAATTTTATGTAATATCTCTATTTTCCATCTAAGGCAATTGTAAGTTAAAAACGTGATATAAAAGAGATAAGAGAGAAAGATAACCCTGCTCACTAGGAATAGCGGGCGTGCGCGACCGAAAGGAAATTGGTATTACAACCGTTGGTATCAAGGTACGCTAGCCCTATCTCTCGATACGTTTGAATAGTTGCTTGGGACATATATATGCACCCGTTTACAATCTTAAATTAACTAAAATTATCGAGGTTTATTATGGTTACATCTTATCAAAATTTTATTGGCATTGACATCGGAAAATTTAAAAATGTCGTTGCAATTCACAAACAGAAGAATGCTGTCGAATTTGATAATAATGCTTCTGGTTGGCAACAATTATTTCAAGAGTTTTCAGATATTCTACCTAATGCTTTAGTGACTTTAGAAAATACAGGGAAATATGAGCTTGGCTTATCACATTTTCTTACCGACAAAAATATTGCCGTGCATCGAGCTAATACTCGTAAAGTAAAAAGCTTTATTTTATCTCACGGAACTTTAGCAAAGTCTGATAGATCAGATGCAAGAGCTCTTGCTCAATATGGATTTGAACGCCATAGAACTATCTCTCTATTTGTACCTACCTCTACAGAACAATCAACTTTGGCTGCACTTTGTCAACGTCGTGATGATATTACGCAAATGAGAACTCAAGAAAAATGCAGACTTGAAGCACCGGAAAATGATCATATAAAAGAAAGCTGTCAAAAGACCATTGAGTTTTTCGATAGTCAAATAAACGAACTCAATGATACTATACAAAAGATTATTGATGAAAGCCGCGAATTACAACAACGCCAAAAAATTCTTAAAACAGTTCCTGGAATAGGTAAAAAGTTATCACAAGATTTTTTGTGTTTAATGCCAGAGCTTGGTTACTTAAATAGAAAAGAAGTAGCAAGTCTTGCCGGAGTTGCACCGCATCCAAAAGAAAGTGGTAAAGCTGTTGGTTACCGAAGGATTACAGGTGGTAGAAGTAACGTTCGTTCAAAGCTCTTTACAGCCGCTATGGCTGCTACAAGGTCAAAATCTATACTTGGCGCCTTTTATTCTAAGCTTGTTGAAAGTGGTAAGAAGAAGATGGTGGCTATAACAGCCCTAATGCGTAAAATTATAGTAATTGCTAATACAAGACTTAAAGAAGCAATTAATTTGCATACTTAAAAATCTTCACAACGGTAACTGAAATTGGCTAATGAATATGTGCGTCCACACAGACTTAAAGCACATATTCATTAGCTTAAGCAGAAATTGCTGTGGTAGCTGTTTGATATAAAATTCTATTTCTATGACAAACGGGTTTTTATTGCCCATATAATTTGCAAAATTACACAAATAAAAAAATTTTTAAAAAACATAGTTGATATCAACTAATTTTTTCAACAGCTTCATCGAAAGTATTAACTGAAAGATTCGTTAATAGCATCCATTCTAGCGGTTTTTTTTTAAGGGAAGGGGAGTTTTCTCAACAACATAAACTGCATAAAGTGGTAATTTAGGTAGTTCTTCCGTCTTATGCCTAATATTATTCTTAGATGGATTCATCATAAACTTTCCAAATCTAACTTCCAAACGTGCTGTTCTTTTTGGCTTATTATCTTTTACAGGAACTTCAACTTCTACCGTACCTGCACAATGAGAGGATTTAATAAATGCCCATAACTTCTGCTCACCTTTTTCAGGATATCGAGATTTTCTATTTACTGCTCTATCTCTGCATGCTCTAACTAGCACTGCCGAATTAAGACTATGTGCAAGCTCAAAAAAGTCATATATATCTGCTTCTCTATCGCATACAGTTATAGTCTCAGTTTGAGTTGGATCAATAATATTATTTGTTTTTCTTAAAGTTTCCAACCACTTTACGCTTTCTTTATCTTCAATGCGATCGCTCTTTTTTTTAAGGTTCTCAGTTTCTTCAGGTCTTGAATAAACTTTTTGATCTAGTATCCCTAGTACCAAACCTTCTATACTAACGGCAAGAGCTGTACGCATTATAATACCTTTTGCAGTATCATAACTGGACAAATTTGCTAATCCGCTTGTTTTTTTATGGTTATTATATACAATGTAACTGGTATCTTGAATGACAAGAACCCTCTTGTGAGCTTTTGTTCTCTCAACTGTTTTATCAATGTGTGAAGCTAGAATATCGACTTCTTTTACGTTCTCATTTTAAAAAAAACGATATGCTGCTTTTGCTTCTGACCAACTTCCGCATGCCTCATTAATTGAGCTTTCAGGTAAACTTATCATACTGTCAGCAATATTTACTAATCGGTCAGTTAATCTTTTATCTCCAAGTACAGCATCTCCAAATTCATTTTTAGCCCATTCATTACTCTCGTTTGCCATTTTTATACCCTCAATATTTGCAAACTCTAATATTGTAATACTTTATTTATAAGTACATTTATATTTGTGGGTAATAGTAAGGAATGACACCGTCTTGGATGGAAACCAGTGTCAGCTACTTTCATGACACCATCACAAGGTGAAACTGGATCCCAGACACTGTCTCTGCTGTCAAACAAATTATCCAACAAAATTACAATTAAATGGTTGATTATTTTTAAGAATACCAAAAAAGACATGCATTAATTTTCGCATTAACGCAAGAACTATGACTTTTGGACATTTGCCTTTACTTGCTAGACGCTGACAAAACTTTTGAAAATGATTATTATGGTTTTTGACTACTATAGCTGGCATATAAAGAGCTTTTCGAATACGCTCAGATCCTATTTTGCATATGCAACTTCTCTTACTTACTGACGATCCCGATTGATAATGTCCTGGATTTAGACCAGCAAAAGCTGTAAATTGTTTAGCATTGTCAAAGTTATCAACTGATGGCATTTCTGCGACAACAGCAACAGCAGTAAGATATCCTATACCTTTTATAGTCTTAAGGTTTTCCACCATATTTTTTAGATGTGGATAGTTATTTATATGCTCATTAATTTCTTTTTCGAGAACAATAATTTGCTCCTCTATTGCCAAAATTACTTTAGATATAGCTTCTTTGCAACTGGAATGCATATTTTTGTTTTCCAAGCGATTTGTCTGTTGCACCTTATCATCTTTTAGCGATTGCATGCAACGGTAAAGCTCCCTCAAATGCCTCATTTCAGGTGTAATGGGCTTCCAAAGAGCAGGTTTGTTGGCGATACAAAATCTAGCTATCATAGCTGCATCTGATTTATCTGTCTTATTTCTGAGCAGCTCACTTTTGCCAAAAGCTTTGATTTGGGCTGGGTTTACTATACTGACATTATGTCCTAAATCGTGCATAAAAGTAGCCAAATCTTCTCCATACCAACTAGTTGCTTCAAGACATAAATGAGTAAGATTTGCTCCATGGCCATTGCACCAAACTACAAGTTTTGCAAAACTATCTTGATTATTTTGAAAGACTTTGTGTCGTTTTTTACTGTCCACTAATACCAATTCTCATTGTTGTCCAGTCAAATAGGAAACATTGCAGAGTTGTTTAGTTGTGGAGCTGGCAAGAGAAGTAATAAATTTGCACAAAGCACCCTCAAGTAGAGCAATTGTATCGTATATTTTATTGCGCAAAATGTTCTGTTTTATATATAACCAAAGCCTCTCAACAGGATTTAGCTCAGGTGAGTATGGAGGTAGGTATATAATGTCGATATTTTTAGGTACCTTTAAATTTTTTGACCTATGCCAACTAGCACAGTCCATAACGAGAAAAGCCTCTCGTGTTTCTAGATATTGCGAAATTTGCTCAAGAAATATGTTCATGCAATCAGTGTTGACATTTGGTGCAAATAAGCTAGAACTCTCTCCATTTCTAGGATTAACTGCACTATAGAGATAGAAATTTTGCCTACCTAATTTTGTTTTAACCTGTGTTCTAATCCCCTTTTTAAACCACCCATGTCCAACTTTTGAATGTGTGCCAAACCGTGATTCATCAAAGAAAAATAGCTCTTTTTCTGGATACTTGCTAATAGCTCAATTGAGATTTTTTTTTGAATTCCTCTTGTTTGCTTTTATCTTGTCCATTATGAACTGGTCTTGGTGTAATATATGAGAATTTCATCTTTTGCATATGGCGGTGTACTGTAGATTTGCTGATATTTAATCCGAACTTTTCCTGGATTCTTATTCTCATTTCTTTAATGGTGATATTAGGATTTTCTTCTATCCACTCTTCAATTTGCTGTAGTTGAGCCTGATTTAATTTAGTTTTTCTACGACGTTGTGAAGGAGCAAACAGTTTTTCTTCTCTGCCAATTTTCAAGAGTTTTACCCACGAAGTTAGTGCGCTTCTTGAAATGCAATATATTTTTGCTACAGCCGTTATACTGTACTTTTTTGCTGCAATTACAGCATTTAGTTTTTTTGAAACATATGCATTATTCCTTACTTTCTTCAGCATTTCTTTTGCTGATTCTACTACTTTTTCATCCAATAATTTTGATCTTAATGCCATTTAAACCTCGCTATTTTACTTACTTCAGTATGGCTTTTCTTCCATCATTGTCCATCTGTTTGCCCTGTAATGGGAATTGGTATTAGAGGTTGTCCGGAAACAAGTAAAAGGCTATAATATCTGAAATTTTAGTACGGGGTAAAGATGAGAAAAAAGTATCCAACAGATCTAAGCGAAAGGGAATAGGCAAGAATAGAAAAACACTTCAGAGTATCATACAAGAAAGGAGGAAGGCCGCCAAAGTATAGCAAAAGAGAAATATTAGAAGCAATTTTCTATGTATTGCGTACAGGGTGTCAATGGCGGTATTTACCAAATGATTTTCCGCTATGGAAGACTGTGTATGAGCAGTTCAGGCAATGGAAGAAGCAGGGAATTTTTGAGAAAATGAATTATGAAATTACAAAATATAGTAGAAGAAAAATAGGAAGGAATGAGCAGCCGAGTGCCTGTATAGTAGATAGTCAATCTGTAAAGACTACAGAAAAGGGGGGATCAAAGGCTATGATGGAAGTAAAAAAGTAAAGGGTAGAAAAAGGCATATAATTACAGACACTCAGGGTTTTATACTAGGTTGTTACGTAGGCGCTGCTAACGAAAATGATAGAGATGGTATTAAAATAGCATTAAACAATATGAGAACAAAATATACTAAAGTTAAAAAAATGTGGGCTGACATGGGATACCAAGGAAGAAATTTAAAGAATCACATAAAGGAAGAATATGACATAGATATTGAAATTGTTACAAGGCCTCCATGTAGATTTTGGGTGCACAAAGATACGCCACCTGAGCTACTACCAACAAGAGAACAAGGGTTTAAAGTACAGCCAAGAAGATGGGTTGTAGAAAGGACTTTTGCTTGGGTTAATAGGAATAGAAGGCTATCGAAGGAGTATGATTTACTCACAACATCCACTGAGAATTTCATATACCTAGCTATGAGTAGGGTTATGTTAAAGAGGGAATATGCTTGAATTTACTTGTTTCCGGACAACCTCTAAGAAAGGGTTACCTGATTTTTGAAGTATAAAATCAACGGCATCATTGCTGGTATATATCTTTGGCTAAAATAAATTAAGATTTACTGCAACTACAATAAGTGCTCTTATCATCACATTTTGGTGTTAAGTCAGGATAGAACGTGAGTATAGCATCATTCTTTCTTATAAATACTGATTGATAATTGTCATCCTCCATTTTATACAGGCACATTCCATCTTTTCCCAATTCCTTAAACGCCTTAGTTGCAGAAATTATCGGCATGAAGGTTATATGCATATCCATTTGGGCATTTAACTTTCACTTCTCCATCCTTGCCCAAATATTTCATTCCAAATGTATAAACTGGCGGCTTAATATCTGATTTATTGCACAGGATTCCAAATCGCACCTGCCCATTTATCTTCTTGAGCTTCAACATATCTGCCTACAAAATGCATGCCACCTAATTTATCGTTTGGCTCACCACAAAAAATATGTCCAAACCCTATAGTTTCTTTTTCACTTCCACTATTTGTAAACCAAATGTTAGCCAGTTCATCTTTAAATAGCTCCAAATCCGCATCTGGTGTGACAATTTGATGATCAAGCTCATCATATATTTCTTTCACTACTTCTTGATGCTGCAGACAACTAAGTAAAATTTTGAAATCTTCTTTATCTGGATGCGCTCCCCAATCTCCACAAACTTTCAACACTCCTCTATCGAAGTCAGTTAATTCTGGAAATGGTGGCTGGTTGTGAACTGAAAAATGGTTCAAAATTATTTTCTTCTACATAGTCAGTGTGAAAATAATGATCCCTAATATAAAAAATAAATCCTATTATTGGTATCATTAAACACAAAATTAGTTTAACTGTCTTCGACATAATCACGTTCACAAAAAAGCTAGCCTATAAGAAATAATTTAAAAAAGTTTTAATCTAATCATTTTTGCAGAGCAGCAACTCCCGGCATTTCATCGCCACTTAACCAATCTAAAAATGCTCCTCCACCAGTGGAAGCATATGTAAAATCCTTATCGGTAAAGCCTGCAGCACTTATTGCAGATAGACTATCGCCTCCCCCTATTATGCTGGTTAACTTTCCTTTGTGCGTTAAGTCACTTACGATTTTCATTACCCCTATTGTACCACTTGCAAAAGCTGAATGTTCAAAAACACCAATAGGTCCATTCCACAGCAGAGTCTTACTGCTTGCTATTATACTGCTTATTGTACTCAAAGTTTGTGGTCCGATATCCAAAATTATATCACCGTCCAAAATGGACTCAGTTCTTCTTGAAATACTAGTGCTGTAATCAGAGTTTACTGCAACCAGAACGTCTTCTGGCACAACTATTTTGCAATTGTTTTTATTTGCTGTTTCAAGAATATTATGCAGAAGGTCGTCAACACCATTTTGAAAGAAAGATTTCCCTATATTTACTTTGCTAAATGACAAAAAATTATTAGCAATTGCACCTCCGAGAACTAGGTAATCAACCTTTTCTGTTAGCTTTATAAGCATTTTTATCTTAGTTGACATTTTGGCTCCCCCAACTATCGCAGTAATAGGTTTAGCTTTAAACGATACAGCTTTTTCAAGATACTTTAGCTCATCTTGCAAGCAAAATCCCGCGTAGGAAGGTAAAAACTCTGTAATGCGTGAAATAGAAGCGTGAGCTCTGTGAGAGCAAGAAAATGCATCATTGACATATGTATCCGCCAGAGATGCTAATTGTCTGGCAAAGTTTGCATCATTCTCCTTTTCACCTTCATAAAATCTTAGATTCTCTAGTAATATTATATCTCCTGCATCCATAGCACTCACTGCTTTTTGCACTTTTTCACCAACGCAATCATCAATGAATTTCACTTTTTTATTTAGTAACTGTGATAAAGTGTCAATTATATTTTTTAGCGACAGATTATTGTCTCTAGCCTTTGGGCGTCCAAAATGCGATATAATAATAATCTTTGCACTCGCATTCACTAAATACTGAATAGTAGGCAATGCTCTCAAAATACGAGTGACGTCACGAATTTCTCCATCTTTTATAGGAACATTGAAATCAACTCTGAGTAAGACGGTTTTATTGTGAAGATCACAATTTTCTATACTAGGTATATTCATTACAAAATTGAAGCCATAAAGTCACTATACAGCAGTTTGATCTAAAGTAAAGTTTTAAGCTTACGAACGTTTAAGGAAATTTGCATGCCAAACGCTTGACACTGGAACCTTATCGTCATGCCATCACGAACCGTCATACCGCCGGGTATCTCTTAGCCGCTAACACGTAGCGGGATACTTGACCTTTACAGGGATGACGATTGTCGTTTAGCCATAAATATTTAAGAAATTTACTAAACAGAAAAAAAGGCAAAAGAAGCCCCGTGGTTGGCTAATTATACCAATTCTCATTGTTGTCCAGTCAAATAGGAAACATTGCAGAGTTGTTTAATTGTGGAGCTGGCAAGAGAAGTAATAAATTTGCACAAAGCACCCTCAAGTAGAGCAATTGTATCGTATATTTTATTGCGCAAAATGTTCTGTTTTATATATAACCAAAGCCTCTCAACAGGATTTAGCTCAGGTGAGTATGGAGGTAGGTATATAATGTCGATATTTTTAGGTACCTTTAAATTTTTTGACCTATGCCAACTAGCACAGTCCATAACGAGAAAAGCCTCTCGTGTTTCTAGATATTGCGAAATTTGCTCAAGAAATATGTTCATGCAATCAGTGTTGACATTTGGTGCAAATAAGCTAGAACTCTCTCCATTTCTAGGATTAACTGCACTATAGAGATAGAAATTTTGCCTACCTAATTTTGTTTTAACCTGTGTTCTAATCCCCTTTTTAAACCACCCATGTCCAACTTTTGAATGTGTGCCAAACCGTGATTCATCAAAGAAAAATAGCTCTTTTTCTGGATACTTGCTAATAGCTCAATTGAGATTTTTTTTTGAATTCCTCTTGTTTGCTTTTATCTTGTCCATTATGAACTGGTCTTGGTGTAATATATGAGAATTTCATCTTTTGCATATGGCGGTGTACTGTAGATTTGCTGATATTTAATCCGAACTTTTCCTGGATTCTTATTCTCATTTCTTTAATGGTGATATTAGGATTTTCTTCTATCCACTCTTCAATTTGCTGTAGTTGAGCCTGATTTAATTTAGTTTTTCTACGACGTTGTGAAGGAGCAAACAGTTTTTCTTCTCTGCCAATTTTCAAGAGTTTTACCCACGAAGTTAGTGCGCTTCTTGAAATGCAATATATTTTTGCTACAGCCGTTATACTGTACTTTTTTGCTGCAATTACAGCATTTAGTTTTTTTGAAACATATGCATTATTCCTTACTTTCTTCAGCATTTCTTTTGCTGATTCTACTACTTTTTCATCCAATAATTTTGATCTTAATGCCATTTAAACCTCGCTATTTTACTTACTTCAGTATGGCTTTTCTTCCATCATTGTCCATCTGTTTGCCCTGTAATGGGAATTGGTATTAGAGGTTGTCCGGAAACAAGTAAAAGGCTATAATATCTGAAATTTTAGTACGGGGTAAAGATGAGAAAAAAGTATCCAACAGATCTAAGCGAAAGGGAATAGGCAAGAATAGAAAAACACTTCAGAGTATCATACAAGAAAGGAGGAAGGCCGCCAAAGTATAGCAAAAGAGAAATATTAGAAGCAATTTTCTATGTATTGCGTACAGGGTGTCAATGGCGGTATTTACCAAATGATTTTCCGCTATGGAAGACTGTGTATGAGCAGTTCAGGCAATGGAAGAAGCAGGGAATTTTTGAGAAAATGAATTATGAAATTACAAAATATAGTAGAAGAAAAATAGGAAGGAATGAGCAGCCGAGTGCCTGTATAGTAGATAGTCAATCTGTAAAGACTACAGAAAAGGGGGGATCAAAGGCTATGATGGAAGTAAAAAAGTAAAGGGTAGAAAAAGGCATATAATTACAGACACTCAGGGTTTTATACTAGGTTGTTACGTAGGCGCTGCTAACGAAAATGATAGAGATGGTATTAAAATAGCATTAAACAATATGAGAACAAAATATACTAAAGTTAAAAAAATGTGGGCTGACATGGGATACCAAGGAAGAAATTTAAAGAATCACATAAAGGAAGAATATGACATAGATATTGAAATTGTTACAAGGCCTCCATGTAGATTTTGGGTGCACAAAGATACGCCACCTGAGCTACTACCAACAAGAGAACAAGGGTTTAAAGTACAGCCAAGAAGATGGGTTGTAGAAAGGACTTTTGCTTGGGTTAATAGGAATAGAAGGCTATCGAAGGAGTATGATTTACTCACAACATCCACTGAGAATTTCATATACCTAGCTATGAGTAGGGTTATGTTAAAGAGGGAATATGCTTGAATTTACTTGTTTCCGGACAACCTCTAACAAACATCAAATTTCTTTTTTGAAATATCCACACCCAAAATAGCATTTACTTGCATAAAATTGCCTCCAAGACTATAAATAAACTGAGAGTTTAGACTAACCTTGTAATACGGGATATAATTCCAAAAGATACTGTTCAGTCTTTAACTCTATGGGAGGGAAGCAAAATCTGGGATTCGGCCTTAATGGCATTAGTGTCGCATCAGCTTCACCCTCCCTGTGAGGTATTTTAGCTCTAATGCCTCACATCATAAAGATACAAGTGTCTGGGCACTGGGATGACAAGAAGAGAGCACTGGAATGACAGGAGAAGGGGGGCTACTACCGTCATAAAGGAACCAGTGTCAGCTACTCGGATGATACCTCTTTCTACTTAATTTGGGTTATGCAAGAAGTCTATTCGCGGTATAGATTCCGCTAACGAGTAGCGAAATGATGGTTTTTCAAATCGTCGGTAAGCCTAAGTCAGTTTAGCTATATGCTTTTAATTCCCCCAAAAGGAGAATTAAATATGTGAAATTCTAGTTGATATAATTTAATGAATGGTTAATTTTAACTATTAATTTATTTGAGAGATTTTAATAATATTTAACCCACTCGTTTTTCTATTTTCCATATCGTGATGTGCTTGAATTATTTCATCAAATTTATATTTTTTATTGATCCGTACAGTTAAAAGTTTTTTTCTTATCATCTCGAAGATTTCCATTGTGGTAAGCACTAATGTGAATCTATCATGCTTATAATGGTATATTGAGGTTCCAGTTGCAAATAACGAACGTGAACTAAGTAAAGAAAAACTAATAGGAGCGTTACCTGATATCTGCCCATAGGAAACGTATATGCCGAACCTGCCTAAAGATTCAAAAGAGAGCTTACTTGTAGCGTAACCTATGGGGTCATACACTGCACCTACTCCTCCGTTTTGCGTAATCTCCATAATTTTAGAAACGAAGTCTTTATCATTGTAGTTTATTGCGTATGTGCAGCCACTTTGTAAAGCTATCTTCATTTTTTCATCAGAGCTTACAGAACCTATCACTACACCTTTTTTATCCTTTGCCCATTGACATATTATTTGCCCTAAGCCACCATTAGCTCCATGAACTAGCACGAAAGCACCAGGCCTGATTTTATAAGATTGATTAACTAAATAGTGAGCTGTCATACCTTTAAACAGCACTGCAGCAGCAACTTCATCAGATATGTCATCTGGAATTTTTATCAGATATTTCTGGTGTATAATGCGCTTTTCACAATATGCCCCTGGAGGAGCTGTGCAATATCCAACTCTGTCTCCAACTTTGAATCCATCACTGATTTTTTTACCAAGTTTTTCAATAACCCCAACTGCTTCCACTCCAAGCACTGATGGTAAATTTTTAATTTTGCGTGTACCTTTTCTGTGCTCTAAATCATAACGATTTAAGCCGATAGTTGTGTGACGCACTAAGACTTCCTCGCCTTTTGGCTCACCTATGCTCTTATCTACAAATTCTAATACTTCTGGTCCCCCAGTTTTTTTAATTTGTATAGCTCTAACCATGATGAATATTAAGACAAAAACTTTGATTATGTTATCTAACAATTAATATTTTGCAAAGTTATTGTTTTCACAATCAATAGACTTCTTGCGTTACCTCCTGTCATTCCAGTGTCAGCTACTTGGATGACACCCTATTGATTACTGAAATGACATGGTTTGCAAACATTCTGTTACTTAAGCTTAAAAAACGTGTATGACAGTGTTATTTCGCTCAAATCTTTTGTATTGTTATCAAGCATTATCTCAGGATCTATATAAAAAGATACGGGCATAGCTGCTTTTTGTTTTGGTAGCAACATTTGTTCTTCAAAACAAAAGCATGCAATTTTATTGAAATACTTACCTGCTTTGAAAGGCGTAACGTTATACACCGCCATTCCAAATGAAGGCTGATCAGATAGATTTTTTGCGTAATAAAACGCTAAACTTTGTTCTCCTATGTTTACGTCAACGTAGTTAGTTTCTGATTTAAACTCCCAAGGTAGATCGGACATTATATCAGCATTGAAATGGACCCTGATCTTTTGGTTAGTTATATTTGTTGTTGTGTTAGTTACTTTTCTTATTGTGCCACCATACCCAGTAGCTTTACAGAAAATGCTATATAGAGGTACCGATGCATATGCAAGACATATCATCGACACAACTAAAGATACTAAAAAGAAAACTATAGAATTCTTACTGCCTTTCCTTAAAAAGGAAAACATCTAATCCCTATTGTTGAACAAGTTAAGTAACCTGAGTAGATTGAGAAATATATTAATAAAGTCAAAATAAAGATTAGTTGCACCGAGTATTGCCAATTTAGTAGTAGCAACTTCTGATCCGTCATTATGTTTATAATAAACGTCCTTGATTCTTTGAGCATCATACGCAGTCATTAAGGTAAAGACTATTACTGATATGAACGATATTGCAAAGTGGAGAGGACTACTTCCAAGAAATAAATTTACTATAGACGCAATGATTAACCCCCAAACTCCCATAATCAAGAAAGAGCCCATACTTGTAAGATCTCTTTTTGTAGTATTGCCATATAAAGCCATAGAGCCAAACATGATTGATGTAATGAAAAACGCCCTTGCTATATTTTCTGCAGTATAAACTATAAAAACATAAGATAAGGAAAGCCCCATTAACACTGAGAACGAGAAAAATATAGCAACGGCAGACTGAGCACTTAGGTGTTGAATTCTATAAGACATGTAGAACACCAATGCAACCGGAGATAACATCACCACAAGCGATAGAACGGGATTAGAATAAATTACTTGAAAAAGACCAGAAAATACTGTTAAAAATGCAACAAGCCCTGTGACGCCCAAAGCTAAAGCCATGTAATTGTATACTTTAGTTAGGTAACTTCTAAGCCCAGCGCTATAGTAAACGCCTTGAGAGCGAATATCCTGTTCATTTCTCATATAAGACATAATATAACTCCTTTTGTCCATTATTTAACACATTATAATATAAAACCACATTTTTATCAAGTGTTTTTATTATAAACAGCTATGCGCTGGCATTTGTTTTAATATAAATAGAATATAGGCCTATTGCTGCTGCATTTGAAACATTTAAGCTGTCAATTACGTTTGATATTGGGATCTTTAAAAGATAATCACAATTTTCTTTAACTAACCTCCGCATTCCTTTCTCTTCAGAACCAAAAATAATTACTCTTTTTTTCTCAAGACTCTTTATTTCATCTATATTTTCTTTAGCATTGCAATCAAACCCGTAACACCAGTAGCCGACCTTTTTTAAATACTGCATAGTTTTTACTATATTTGTAACGTATATTAGCGGAACAATATCTAAAGCCCCACTTGCTGCTTTTGCAATAGATGCATTTTCACTCGGTGAATGGTTATGTGGTAAAACCAATGCGTTGACATTAAAACAAGCTGAAGTTCTTAAAATCGACCCAATATTGTGCGTGTCAGTGACTTGATCTAAAATGACTATAGTAGAGCTGTCGTTTGAGCTTTCAGCTATTTCTTCAATGCTTAAGTTATAAAGAATAGGGGCAACATTTAAAGCAATTCCCTGATGGTTAGCACCTTTGGGTACAACGTCATTAAGTATTTTGTTTTCTACTAATCGAACTTTAATGCCCTTACTGTCTACACATTGCCTAATTTCTTTTTTGTGCTCTCTATAGAAATTTTCTGTTGCTAACAGTTCTATACACCGCCTATTTTTATTCTTCAGTGCTGACATGCAGGTGTGCTTTCCATACAGCCAAAAATTCTCATTAGTTTTTGACGATTTCATCGTATTATTGAAAATCGGGTTTTTATAGAATAAGCAACATTTTACTATGTTTGGATATTGTTGTAAAATTATACAATTCGATTAATGCGTTTATGTCGGACGATGAGTTGGATTGGCAAAAAAATGTTAAGCCAATAGAATGTGGAAAAGTTACTTTGAAAGTTGATCATAAAGTAAATATAAAGTCTATGGTTGATAAAGGTACCTCCGACTTACAAGGGAATTTTCTTAATACCAATAATAGTAACTCATCATTTTGTCTTGACTACAACACAAAATCAAAGATTGATAGGGGTAAATGTTTTATAAGCGATAAGCTCGATTTGCACGGCTATAATATAGAGGATGCTTACTGTAAATTGATAGATTTTATTATCAAAAATTATCGAGCAGGAAATAGATGTTTATTGGTAATTACGGGATACGGCAGTGCAACAAATAAAACAGACACTATAAAGAGTAACTTAAATAAATGGTTAAATGACACTAAAATCCAGCATATGGTTCTATACTACCAACAAGCTACGAAAAAACATGGTGGTAAAGGGGCTTTTTATGTTTTATTAAGAAGGAATAAAAACCTTGAGTCCTGATACTTAAAATTCCTTTTAAGCCTTAATTTTTCTTGTATAACCATACAGTGTTCGGCAGCGCGTGACGCACAACTGTGCGAACATTGTGATTTGGGTCTACCAGGAAGGATGTCTCCCAGTACCTCTTTTCCCGTCATCCCGCTACGTGTTAGCGGGATCTCATTTCACTTTATGAGGGTGTCATCCGAATAGCTTGACTACTTGGATCCAGATTGGATACTGAGTTGGTGAGTATAAAAGTATAGCTTCTACGTCATACCGCCGCGGTATCTCAGCCGCTAACAAGTAGCGGGGTGACGAGTTACTATACCGCTGCGAACCGTCATACCGCGATTTATTCCATAGCTGTACGAACATTCATTTTTGAAGGTAAACTGCACAGCAAATGGTGTCATTCCAGTGCTTGACACTGGGATGGCTTTGTTGCATAGCAACTGAAAAATCTGGTGGCTACTGACAAAATTCATTATAAAATAGCCATTTAACCTTGAAAGAAAAAATATGCCACAAAAAATGAGGGTCAGTAACCATAGCGAATATAACAAATTTCTAGAAAAAAGAGGAAATATTTTTCATTATATCAACGAAGCCATAGAAAAGTGGTACGAGAATGGTCCAAAAATACCAGGTGGCAACAATATTTATAGCGATAAAGTTGTAATTTTGGTGCACATAATAACTTGTTTATTTAGAATAGGCCTGAGGCAAACAGTTGGGTTTATAGCAGGATACCTTGAGCAAATTGGGAAAAATTTGCAAGTTATCAGCTATTCACAATCATCAAGAAGGTTTAAGAAACTCAATATTAAGATCAATGATTGCAGAAAATAATATGGAAGATATCGAAATTGCTATAGACAGTACAGGAATTAGTATATACAACAACACTCCTGGTCATAGCAAAGAAAATAGCGAAGATAGAAAGTATCGCAGCTATGAACAGACAAGAAAATTGCATGTAATGTTGAATACAAACAGCAAAAAAGCCATAGCTGTAAAATACAGTAACGGTGTCTACTCTGATCACTATGGAGCTTGTGATTTGCTAAAAGAAGTCGATTTTCAGTATGTCATAAAAGTACTATATGCAGATAGGGCATATGACAGAGAAAAGCTCTATAAGCTGTGTAATCAATATGGTATAAAAACGAAAATTCCTCCGAAAAACAACGCAGCAGAGCATCCAAAATTGGATTATATGCTTGATAGAAATGCCGCTATTCAGTTAATGAAATTACATGGTGAGAATGGTATAAAAAGATGGAAAGAAGAAGTAAATTACGGAAAAAGATCGTATATTGAAGGATTTTTCTCAAGGTTGAAGCGAATATTTGGGTTTAGTTTTAGGAGCAAATCTGAAATTAATCGTGAGAAGGAACTGCTACTCAAGTGTTATTTGCTTAACAAATTTACTGAAATAGGCATGGCTAAGTTTGAGATAGCTTCATGAATTTATTGTACGTTACCTACTATCCGAAGAGCGATGCAACAAAGCCCACTGGAATCCAGCCGGCTTTGTTGCATCGCTAGCTATGATGGATTAAAGATAAAAAAGGTGGAGAATATCAGTAGCTTATTATTCTGGTATTTATAACAAGAACGGTCAGTGAATACCTAAATTTGAGTAAAAGAAATTTCACTACCACTCACTAATCCGGCTAAAATTCAAGAATTTCAATGCTTTAGCTATTTTCAATAGAATTAAATTTATTAATATAAATAACAAGTTACTATTCTTAAATTTGATCAGATTGATTGCAAAAAAAACAAGATTTTCAATAAGTTGCTTATAATCCTAATTATAGTTAGCCTTTCATAAGTAGCGATGCAACAAAGCCATTCCAGCGTCACGCGCTGCCATGTGGTATACAAATTTCCTTCGAATTACAACGTACGTGCGCTCTATATGCACTTGATTGACAAATGCTCTCTTATCAAAATCTCAAGAATCTGCACTATATTTAATGCTGCGCCTTTGCGCAGGTTGTCAGCCACTATCCACATATTTAATCCGTGCTCAACAGTATTGTCTCTTCTAATACGCGATACATATACAGCATTCTCCTGTACAACATCAATTTGAGTTATGTATTCACTATCTTCACGCCTGTTGTACACTAAAACTCCACTATCTTCGGCTTCACTTAGCACTTCACGAGCTTGTTCTTCAGTGATATGTTGATCAAATTCCACATTTACTGCCATAGCGTGACCGATAAAGACGGGTACCCTTACACAAGTTGCAGTAACTTTTATATCTTCCTCTAAAATTTTTTTTGTCTCCTCTTGCATTTTCCATTCCTCTTCTGTAGAACCATTTTCCATGAATTCTCCTACATGGGGAATGCAATTGAATGCTATTTGCTTAGAGAATATCTTGGGTTTTTTAGCTTCGTTCATAAAGATTTTTTTTGTCTGGTCATAGAGCTCATCCATTGCTGCTTTGCCTGCACCAGAAGTTGATTGATAAGTTGAAGCAACGATTCTCTTTATTTTTGCTTTTTGGTGTAATAGATGTAGTACTAGCAGCATCTGTATTGTAGTACAGTTTGGATTGGATATTATGTTGTGGTTTTTATATTCCATAATTTTTTCTTTATTAATCTCTGGAATAATGAGTGGCACACCCTCTTTCATTCTAAAATGGGAACTGTTATCTATCACGATGCATCCAGCCTGTGTTGCAATTGGTACATACTCTTCAGAAACATGAGATCCAGCACAGAAAATGGCTACATTAGTTCCAACGAAGTCATAATCCTCAAGGCATAAAACTGTTAACTCTTTGTCACCAAAGCTCACCTTCTTCCCTTCTGATTTTTTCGATGCAAGTGCAATAACGCAATCTATCGCCTCATCTTGAAATTCAGCAAGCGTGCTTAATACCTCACGCCCTACTCTTCCGGTTGCTCCAATAACAGCAATTTTGTATCCCATATAGATGAACCTCTAATTTCAAAATTCTATTATATTTTTACTGACAAAATTTACAATTGTTTTAATATTTTTACCTTGCAATTAATTGTAATTTAGCTATTATTATGCAATATTAGTAATATTACATAATGAAATGAAAGATGAGTAAGGAATACGATGAAACTAAGGTTAAACCTGCAATTTCTACACCTCAAGGGCCTGAAGGAACCAATGGATCAAAGGCCCAAAGTGTTCTTTCGAATAAAAGAAAGCCTACAATAAATTTTGATGATAAAAAGTATGGTGTAAAAACCTCTAAAATAGACCAACAGTCTCTAAACAAAAGACAAGAATCTTCAAAGCTAAGAGATCTCTTAAGGTCAATACCAATAATAAGGAGATTTTTAGCAAGGATTTTCACACCTGAAAAAATAGAAATCATCAGTAACCCTATATATGACAACATGGAAGCATATAAAAAATCGCAGGAAGATTACCCTAGTAAGATAAAAGATGAAACTAGTATAGATGATGAACACACAAAAGAAGTAGATAGTAAACTTGAGAAGGGTAATGTTGAACAAGTGGACAACAAGAAAAGTCGTAGTTCATAAATATCAATCATTTAAAAATTATCTCTAGTTATAACATTGTATCTGTTCAGATGCATGGCTTATGTACAAATATTGAAACAAAAATTCCAGTGCTCCCTTTCTTGTCATCCCAGTGCGTGACACTGGGATGGCTTTGTTGCATCGCTCTTCGGATAGTAGGTAACGTACAATAAATTCATGAAGCTATCTCAAACTTAGCCATGCCTATTTCAGTAAATTTGTTAAGCAAATAACACTTGAGTAGCAGTTCCTTCTCACGATTAATTTCAGATTTGCTCCTAAAACTAAACCCAAATATTCGCTTCAACCTTGAGAAAAATCCTTCAATATACGATCTTTTTCCGTAATTTACTTCTTCTTTCCATCTTTTTATACCATTCTCACCATGTAATTTCATTAACTGAATAGCGGCATTTCTATCAAGCATATAATCCAATTTTGGATGCTCTGCTGCGTTGTTTTTCGGAGGAATTTTCGTTTTTATACCATATTGATTACACAGCTTATAGAGCTTTTCTCTGTCATATGCCCTATCTGCATATAGTACTTTTATGACATACTGAAAATCGACTTCTTTTAGCAAATCACAAGCTCCATAGTGATCAGAGTAGACACCGTTACTGTATTTTACAGCTATGGCTTTTTTGCTGTTTGTATTCAACATTACATGCAATTTTCTTGTCTGTTCATAGCTGCGATACTTTCTATCTTCGCTATTTTCTTTGCTATGACCAGGAGTGTTGTTGTATATACTAATTCCTGTACTGTCTATAGCAATTTCGATATCTTCCATATTATTTTCTGCAATCATTGATCTTAATATTGAGTTTCTTAAACCTTCTTGATGATTGTGAATAGCTGATAACTTGCAAATTTTTCCCAATTTGCTCAAGGTATCCTGCTATAAACCCAACTGTTTGCCTCAGGCCTATTCTAAATAAACAAGTTATTATGTGCACCAAAATTACAACTTTATCGCTATAAATATTGTTGCCACCTGGTATTTTTGGACCATTCTCGTACCACTTTTCTATGGCTTCGTTGATATAATGAAAAATATTTCCTCTTTTTTCTAGAAATTTGTTATATTCGCTATGGTTACTGACCCTCATTTTTTGTGGCATATTTTTTCTTTCAAGGTTAAATGGCTATTTTATAATGAATTTTGTCAGTAGCCACCAGATTTTTCAGTTGCTATGCAACAAAGCCATCCCAGTGTCAAGCACTGGGATGACAAGAGGGGAGCTACTTGAATGACAAGAAAATGGTACTGGCATAATAAGAAAGAAACACTGAGATGGTGAAAGAAAGAATATACGCGAGCAGCACCCATAGGGTAGCGCGTGACGCTGGAATCCAGTTTTTTCCTATTACCACAAACCGTAGCTTCATTAGTTAGAATAGCATAACTAGCGAGTACGAAACGGAGAAGTTTTAATTTGAACTACAGTTTCAGTGCTATTTAACATATATGCCTTCATACGCAAAAATGCCAGTATATGATATCATGCCAATCAATATATAATTGAATTATGGTAGAAAAGCTCTCTAATATTAAAGGCTCAAATACTCCTTTGCTTGGTCAGTTAAAACGCGTCCTCTTGGTGTGCGCTTTACAAAACTAATTTTGATTAAATAAGGTTCTACTGTTTCTTCAATATTGCCAACATCCTCAGATAGTGCAATAGATATAGTGTCAATTCCAACAGGTCCTGAGGTGTTGAATAAAAATCTTAGATAATTCATATCAAGTTTATTGAGTCCCATTTTATCTACACCCAATTTTAGTAATACAGAATCAGCGACTTCATAAGTGATTTTTTTATCATCTTTCACTTCAACAAAATCCCTTATTCTTCTGAGTAACCTCAAAGCAATTCTTGGAGTGCCGCGCGCACGGCAGGCAATTTCCCGTGCTGCATCCTCTTCAATTTCAGCAGAAAGAACTCTTGCGCCTCTTTTTATAATATTAACCAGCTCCTCAAAGGAATAAAACTCAAGATGCAAAGGAATGCCAAAACGATCTCTGAGTGGCGCAGAAAGTAATCCAAGCCGTGTTGTTGCTCCAATTAGCGTAAATGGTGGTAGATCTATCCTTAAAGTGCGAGTAGATGGGCCTTCACCTACTAATATGTCCAGGCAGAAATCTTCCATAGCAGTATATAAAACTTCTTCAATGCTGCGATTTAATCTATGGATTTCGTCGATAAATAGGACATCTTTTGCATTTAAAGTGGTAAGCACTGCGGCCAAATCTCCAGCTTTACTAAGTAAAGGACCAGAAGTTGCGCGAAAGCTAACTCTTAATTCTTTAGAAACAATTTGTGCTAAAGTTGTTTTGCCAAGCCCTGGAGGACCGTACAATAAGACGTGATCTAAAGCTTCAGTTCTCGTCTGTGCAGCGTTTATAAACACTTTTAAATTTTGTATTAAGTCTTTTTGTCCGACAAAATCATCAAGTTGTTCAGGTCTGATGTTGATATTGCGCGCATCTTCAGTATATTCTTTACCGCACGATATTGATTTCATAATGTTGAGAGCTCCTTAAGCGCCATGCGAATAATATCCTTAGTGTCCAGATTTGGCCTGTATTTTTTTATCGTATCATAAGCTTTCATTTTTTCATACCCAAGATTGATCAATGCTGAAAGGGCATCTTCATTGATTGGATGAAAATTATTGTTATTTATTTCTAGTTTACTCACTTTGCCACTCAATTCAGTGATGATTCGATTTATGAGTTTCAGGCCAAGTCCACTCATCTTGAGTGTTACTTTATCCTCATTCATAATTGCCAAAAATAGCTGTTCTGGAGTTAATTTGCCCAAAATTGACATTGCAGTTTTATAGCTAACGCCGCTTACTTTGACAAGCAACCTCAAGCACTGCTGTTCTTCTTCGCTTATAAAACCATATAGCTGAGCGACATTTTCTCTGTTATTTGCATAGGTTTCGATAAGTAATTTAACTCTACTTCCGATGGAACATGCATTTAAAGTTTTGGCAGAAAGGTGCACTATATAGCCAACATCATTCACGTTCAGGATTATGTGATCACTGCGCACTTCATCAACTATTCCGCTTAGATTTCCTATCATTTTTAGCACTGTATAGGGTTCAGTTTAAATACTCCTGGATCTTAGGTCAAGCAAACGAACATTATAACAGGGAAACGTGGCTAAAAAACCACTTGACAAACTCCGCCAGCCCCCTTATCATAAACACTGAAGCTATTTATTTATCTTCTCTGTACAGATTAAATGACAAAAAAACTCACGTATCTGGCGTCTCATGTTTAATTTTTTGCACTATGTGCACCTTATGTCTTATAAAATTTCTACCTACATAAGCTGAAACGCGCTTATAAAGCGTTTAAAACATAAAAAAACGCCAACTTAAAAAATGGATAGTGAATAACTAGCTACCCTAGGGTTTCTTTTGCCTTTTTTTCTGTTTAGTAAATTTCTTAACGTTTATAATTTAGATTAGTTGCGGTTTAAAAGTAGCTGAATCGCGGTTATTAAGTGTTTAGAATGAAAAAACGCCATACTTGAAAGTATAATGTAAGTAATTAGCCAATCATGGGGCTTTTTTTGCCTTTTTTTTCGTTTGGTAAATTTCTTAATGTTTATAGCTAAACGACAACCGTCATCCCGCTGCTTGTTAGCGGGATCTATGCTAAGAGATACCGCGGATGAATCGCGCGGTATGACGGTTCGTGGTGGCATCTCGTCATCCCGCTACGTGTTAGCGGCTAAGAGATACCGCGGCGGTATGACGTCTTAGCCATAGATTACCTGATCTCACCATCTTTCCGGTTGTTTTATACATAATTCTCGGATTTTGAAAGTTCACTTTGAATAAATTGCTCATATTCTTTATCCTCTAGTTCTTCAAAAATCTCAGGATAATGTTTACTGGAACGAGTAATTATTGAAATTAGCTCTTGCTTTGTTTTTCTTAGTAAAACCTTTCAAAGAGAGTCTGTTCATCTGGGCGCGTAGACGATCGATACTCCTTTCTATCAAGTGCAACCAAAGCAAAACCTGTTGCAGCCATATGCTTACATGGATCATAATACACAAATGCAGGACAGGAACATGTTCCACTCAAAAGAGGACCATCGTGCTTTAGTGTTACTCGATATACATTTGATCCAACTACCTTTGATTTAGCTTGAGATTCATTAACAGATATAATCTGTACCTTTCTTTTGTCAAAATAATCCCTTCCTCTGGAGCGGTAGGGTTCTTTGATAAGACCTGTGATATCTTTATAATACAGTCTCATTTTTACCTCCTTTAAAACCCTCAATTTTCTAATATATCCTTTCTTCCATAAAAATTTATTAACTCACCACGACTTTTATATGGCCCTGCGGACAATTTTATAGTGCTATAGCTAACTCAAGAAAGGTTTCCCTACGTCACACCGCGATTCATTCCATAACTGTATGAACATTCATTTTTGAAGGTAAATTGCACAGCAAATGGTGTCATGAAAGTAGCTGACACTGGAATCCAGCCTTGCCGTAATCTCATCAAGAACGTTGTGTTTTAACATAAAACGGCTACTTTTATACTTAGAGGTTGTCCACAAACCAAGGAATACGTAGTATATAAAGAAAGAATATTGAGGTAAGAGATGAGGAAAAAATATCCAACAGATTTAAGTAAAAGGGAATGGGCAAGAATAGAAAAACACTTCAGAGTATCGTACAAGAAAGGAGGAAGGCCGCCAAAATACAGTAAGTGTGAGATAGTAAATGCAATTCTTTATATACTGCGCACAGGATGTCAATGGCGCTATTTACCACACGATTTTCCGCCGTGGAAGGCTGTGCATGAACAGTTTAGAAGATGGAAAAAGCAGAGAATTTTTGAGAAAATGAACTATGATATCACTAAATATAGTAGGTCAAAAATGGGAAGCCGAGCGCATGCATAGTGGACAGTCAATCGGTAAAAACCACGGAAAAAGGGGGGGCAAAGGTTATGATGGTGCGAAAAAGGTAAAGGGGAGAAAAAGACATATAATCACAGATACTCAAGGATTTGTGCTTGGTTGCTATGTAGGAGCTGCAAGCGAAAATGACAGAGATGGGGTGAAGATGGCATTGGACAATATGAAGGAAAAATACAGCAATATTAAGAAAATGTGGGCTGATATGGGATACCAAGGAAAAGATTTAAAGGATTACGTAAAGAGAGAATATGGGATAGATATTGAAATTGTCAAAAGGCCTCCATGTAGGTTTTGGGTGCATAAAGATACACCACTAGAACTATTGCCACAACGGGATCCTGGATTTTCAGTACAGCCGAGAAGGTGGGTGGTAGAGAGGACTTTTGCTTGGATCAATAGAAATAGAAGGCTATCAAAGGAGTACGATTTACTTACAACATCTACTGAAAGTTTCATATATCTGGCTATGAGTAAAGTTATGTTAAGTAGGGAATATGCTTGATTTACTGGTTTGTGGACAACCTCTAAGCTATGGGAACGCTGGCGCATTAGATTTTGATTTTATATTAGAAAATGAAAAGCTAAAAAATAAAATGAAAGGACAGAAAGTAAGAGTTATAGTGCTGACATTAGCCAACTGAGAAACAGAGTTTTTGACCGAGATTTTGGAGCAAAGCTTATGTGTTAAGGTGGCACATAGAGGAGTGCTATAAACGACTCAAAGTAGGAGCAGAGTTAGAGAATTTTTCTGGAGAGGCTGTATTACAAGAATTTTGGGCAAACTTGGTCATGTGCAATATATTATCGCTTCATATATGTGATGCACAAGGGCCTTGGAACCCAGATCAAATTACTGAGTATCGTTTAAATTTTTCAGTTTTATTTAGTGTAATGAGACAGAAACTCTATCAGGTACTTATTGCACCAAAAAACTTTCAAGCCCTTTTTAAGTATACGCGCTAAAGTTAAAATCCGACCGGGACAGCCGCAATAAAGTAGATAAGCCTAAACGCCATCATGTCTTTAGGAGAGTTTGCTAATGAAAGTTCTTAAGTTGACGCCATTGGCTGAACGGATACGGAATGACACCATCCTTTTTTTTGGATTCCAGACTGGAATGACACCTCTGGACACTTCCGTCGTAAAGGAACCAGTGTCAGCTACTCGGATGACACCTTTTTTCTACTTAGTTTGGGTTATGCAAGAAGTCTAATGAAGTGAAAATAAATTTATTTACCAAAATAGAGTTGCCTTGGTCTACAGATCTTAGTTTCTTTATCATTTATCATTTCATACCACTGAGTAACCCAACCAGTGGTTCTTGCAAGTGCAAAAATAGGCGTGAACATATTTGAGGGAATATCGATAGCATTCATTATTATACCTGAGTAAAAATCAACATTTGGATATAACTTACGCACAATAAAATATTCATCCTTTAAAGCTATTTCTTCAAGTTTTTTTGCAATTTTAAGCAGTTCATTATTTTGTTCTAGTTTACTTAGAACCTCATGGCAAGCGCCTTTCAATATACGCGCGCGCGGATCATAATTTTTATAAACACGATGTCCAAATCCCATCAATTTAAATGGATCTTTATCATCTTTAGCTTTTTCGATGAATTTATCTATATCTCCACTTTGCTCTATCTCTTTTAGCATATTTATAACTGCCTCATTAGCTCCACCATGTGCTGGTCCCCAAAGTGTAGCAACTCCTGCAGAGAGGCTTGCAAACAGATTAGAACCAGCCGATCCCACCAATCTGACAGCCGCCGTAGAAGCATTCTGTTCATGATCAGCATGGAGAGTAAATATTTTATCCAGAGCTTTTGCAAAAAGGGTGCTTTTATCATTATCAACAGCATCGCCAAATATCATCTTTAAGAAATTTTCACTGTAACTTAATTCATTGTTAGCATTTATGAATTCCTGATTGTTGATATGCCTATAAATCATTGCAATAATTGTGGAAACTTGCGCTATTGCAGAAATTCCAAAATCTAGATCTTCACCATTGATATTGTTGCCATGCTTTTCATGGTAAGATGCTGACAAACTTGCAAAACATGCAACTAAGATTGACATAGGGTGAGCAGTTTTTGGAAATGCTTTAATTACATTTGTAACTTGCTCTGATACTTTGGATGATTCTTGTATTTTGAGAAGAAATTTTTTGTGTTGCTCTGAACTGGGTAATTCACCATAGAGCAATAAATAAATCACAGCAGTAAAATTATTATTCTCTGCCAAATCAGCTATATTATGTCCCCTATATTTAAGAACTCCTTCATCTCCATCAATGAATGTAATTGTAGAAGAGCATGAAGCTGTAGAAACAAACCCTGGATCGTAAGTGAATAATCCTGTCATCTTATATAAATCCTTGATATTTAACACATCAGGACCTGTTGTTCCGCTTAATACAGGTAGCTCGATTTTTAATCCATTACTTAGTTCTAATAGCACTTTTTTATCCATCACTTAAGCTACTTAAATTTTATACAGAATATACAAACTGAGGAGTATATATTAATACAGTTAACTTTACATTAACCGTATTAAGCGGTCATCAATGCTTTTACTTTTGCATTTAAGCGACTTATTTTACGCGCAGCAGTATTCCTATGAATAACACCTTTATTCACACACTTGTGTAAATTAGATTCAGCATTCCGAAATGCCAGAACAACATTTTCTTTGTCGCCAGACTTGATTATATCAACCAATTTTCTAATAGCGGTGCGAGTTTTACTTTTCCGCATCTTATTTATTAAAGTGCGTTTTGCTATTACCTTTATCATTTTTTTAGCACTCTTATGATTTGCCATATATTAATACCTAAAATACTGTACTTTCCTTTTAATTATAAAGTTTTTTTGTTAATTTGCAATATCAGTTTTTTCTATGGTTAATCTACTGCTTCTCTCTTCAATAATTTTTTCTAAACTTTGCAAGAATTCATTTTTGTTTAACCCAGAATATATTGGGGGCAATATTTCTATTACTGCCTTTCCGGGATTTTTTCTCAGAGAAAGTATGCTTTTTGGCCAAAACAAACCAGTGTTTAAAGCAACCGGTAACACAGGAACAGATAATACGCTATATAAAGCAGCAATACCTGGTTGATATTTTATATTTTGGTTTATAGTTGTTCTTGTACCTTCAGGAAATATTATTATGCTTCTATTTTCTTTTATACGCATTTTTGCTAGTTTGATTATATGGCGTATAGAACTGATACCATCTGAACGGTTAATAAAAATCATTTTCAGCGCTATAAGATGCAAACCAATGAATGGAATCCATTTCAATTCACGTTTTAAAATAAAAACCGCTTTTCTAAATAGTAGTATAAAAATAAATGTTTCAAATGGAGATTGGTGTTTAGATGCAATGATAAAAGGTTGCTTAGGGATGTTTTCCATTCCCCTCACTTCATATTTAATGCCACATAATAAACGCAGCATGAATAATACAACTCTCACCGAACAGACGAGGAAAATGGTTATTACACACTCAGAAAAGAAAATTACAGGGAGAGTAATGAAAGTATAGAATACCTCCCATAATATAAGAAAGAAATTAAACAATAAACTTGAAATCACAAACTCACATAAATTTATTTAAATTTAACTTTATTACAAATTAAAAACAATAAATTTAATTATTGATCATCTGAGTAATAGGATGCGAATCAGCTAATTTGTCCTTTAACTTTTCGTTAGCAATATGAGTATATATTTGTGTTGTAGAAAGGTTAGTATGGCCAAGAACTTTCTGTATCAACACAATATTTGCTCCGCTATCCAGTAGATGGGTAGCAAAAGAATGCCTAATCACGTGTGGAGAGATCTTATTTTCATCAATATTGCATTTTCTTGCTAACTCCTTCATTAATTGAGCGACCCTCTGCCTTGTAATTGGTTTATTAGGTTTATCACCTGGGAATAGCCAATCAGACTCCTTTCTGTTAGAGAGCAGATTGTCACGAACTGATAAATAATTTCTAAGGCTCTGCAATGCTTGTTCATTAAAAAGAATTTGCCTCTCTCTACCACTTTTTCCTTTTATTATTATATAGCATTCTTTGTTATTACTGTTTATTAAATGCGACACTTCACATAATTTCATACTAATTAGTTCAGAAACACGCATTCCAGAAGAGTAAAGGATATCTAAAATCGCACATAGCCTTTTACTGCTTATCTCTTTATTCGATTCGCTTGCTGATTTTCTCACTGCGTCCATTAGCAAAAATATTTCTTCGACACTTAAATACTTAGGCAAAGGACGAGAAACTTTTGGATTCTTTAATTCAGCATCATTAGCCGGCGCTGGATTAAAATCTATTATTCCGTCATTAAATAGACACTTATAGAAATTTTTCATAGCGGATATTTTTCTTGATATAGAGCTACTTTTATATTTTTTTTGTGTACATAAAGATTTCACATAATCTTTAATATTGGTTTTGTTTACACCAACCAAGGTAGTGCCGCTTTCCAATAAAAATTCTTCAAACTGGTGTAAATCCGAACGATAACTTTCCAGAGTATTTTGTGTAGCGGACCTCTCTGAAGCTAAAGCATCTATGTAATATGTTATGTAAAGATTTTCTTTTTTATTTTGCGACTGTTTATTTTTCATTATCAGCTCCTATATTTATTTCTTTGGCTATAATTTGATTAGAAGTGTTCCCTGTGTTTCTTATGAGAAAATATGAGACAAATAAAGCATTTATCAATAGAGTGAACATCACAAACTTTTGCTTTAACCTTTTTCTTAAATTTAATCTTACTCTTATCATAGTTAAATTATAACGTTAAATCTATAAAAAACACCTTATAAAGTGAGCTCTACTATAAATATAGAATACTTCTTAGCTGTATCTATCTATATTTATTATAACATAACATTGATTATAATTCTAACATGGACAGATAGAGATTTCAATTACGTTAGTGTTATGGGTGTTAATAAATTTTTAATATACACCTTTACAAAAGAAGAAATCAAATGGCATCTTTTTTTAATAAAGTGCTAATAAAAGGAACGGTCACATTCGACCCTATAGATTCATTATCTATCTTCTCTATAATTTTATCAATGCTATAGAAAGAACGTTCTATTCTTGCTAAAATATAATTAATCACTTTTAAATCAATTTTTAACTGTTTATCTGAAAATCGTTTTATTAGCATAATTCTTAATAATTCCTCGCTTGCAGGCAAAATTTTTACGCTGATAGTTGATAATATTCGAGAACTTAAATCTCTTAATTTGAAGTTAAGCTTTTTTGGTGAAATTGAAGAAGTGATTAGCAGCCTCTTGTCACTTTCTTTCATGTAATTGTAACAATGTAATAACATTGCTTCATCTTTAATGTTTTGTACGTCTTCTAAAATAAAAGCATCGCTATACCTAATCTCGCTTACGAAGTTATTCACATTGATAAAAATTGCATCGTTTATTGATTGCCAAATATGAGCAAGATGAGTTTTACCGGAGCTTTTAGGTCCAAAAAGAATCAGACATTTCCAAGATAAATCATTAACTACCGAATTATACACGTGCTTATTTTCATCTAAGACGATGTAATTCTGCCGACTATAATCAGCTTGATTGTTGTTAAATAAATTTAATTGCACGTTGAACCTCTTACGTAACCTCTTTCTGGTAGTAATTTTTGCGCAGAAATTTACTTACGCTCCTCAAATGTGTCAGGTATTCTGGGCTCATTTCTCCTCTTACCATAAATTGATTATGCAAAAGGTCTGTTAGCCGTTTTTATAAAGCTCACTTTTAAAATATTTATTGATTGCATATTCTACTGATACATTGAACATTGCTATTATTGGAATAAAAAGTAATATACCTATAAATCCAAAATATGAAGCGCATATAGTAATTCCCAGAATAATTACAGTTGGATGTATATGAACTTTTTTTCCTATTAATAAAGGAACTAATATGTTTGAATCTATTAATTGCCCAACACCAAATAATAGCAAAACAGCAGCACTTTCAAACCATCCACTAAATTGAGTGATAGCGCTCAAAAACCCAATAATGGTATATAATAATGGCCCTACGTAAGGTATGAACGTTAACATTCCTGATAAAATTCCAATAACAATAGAGTGTTTCAATCCGATTATGCTCAGGCTTACAGAGTAAAAGATCATCATGACAATACATACATTTACCTGCCCCTTTAGATAATTAGATATAATGAAATCCACTTTGAAAAAATAATCTGCAATTTTTCCCCTGTAAGGAATAGGGATTAATTTATTAGCTTTTTCTATAATTAAAGGCCAATCACGTAATATATAGAAAAACACTACAGGAGTAATCACCATTAATGATACCGTGTTAAAGCTTGAACTTAACACTTGGATTATAAAGTTACTAGCAATATCAAGAGCATTCATGAAATAAGATACATAGTTGCTGTAATTTTCTGCTAGATTTTTAGATAAGTGATCAAATAAGCTATCCTCGATTTTTATATTAAGAAATTCTAATACAGAGGGGATTACTTTAAGCTCTAATGAAGGCACTTTACTCACTAAGAAATTTAATATTGAAGTAATTTGAACATATATAATAGGTAAAACAAATGTTATGACTAGTATAAAAGCTATTAATAAAACAAGTATTATAAAAATTACAGAACATGAACGTGGTATTCTATACTTTTCAAACTTAATTACTAGCGGATTAAACAAATATGCAATAATAATAGATATTAAACATGGAAAAATCATAGTACGCATCAGGAATAACATCCCTATTATAAAAAGCAGTATGAAACAAATAGTTATATGACGTTTTTGCATGTGTTTAGCATAGCTAATTTACTGAAAAATATGCAATTTATTTTTCCTATGTTGAAAGTATTTTACGATTTGTAATACTATCGTTTTTTACTAAAATTTAGTTGTTTAATCCGCAGGCAAAGATAGATTTTGAGCTCTCTAAATATCTCTTTTGCTATTATAATTATGCTAGTTAATAGGGGAAGTAACTTTTATATGATGTCAGAAATTTTATTTTTCGGAAAGAATCTTGGATAGAGAGGAAAGCTTCTACAAAAAGAAATATGTGCGCTAAGAAATACAAAATAGCAGCATTAATAGTTGCAGCGGGAGTAGGCAGTAGATGCAATTCTACGATTCCTAAGCAATATATAAAACTGGCAGGTAAATCTGTTTTATTTCATACAATTAAAAGATTTCTGGCTAACCAATATATAGATTACATAAGAATAGCAATTAATAGAGACCATGAAAGTTTCTATGAGAAAGCTATATCACTAATTACAGACACTAAATTACTAAGCCCTGTATACGGAGGAGAAAACAGGCAAAGTTCAGTTAAACTAGGGCTTGAAAGCTTACAAAAAGTTAACCCAGATTTTGTAGTTATACACGATGCTTGTAGGCCTTTTGTGTCAGATGTTCTGATAGATAACTTGGTTGAATCTATGATTAATGATCAATATACAGGAGTAGTTCCAGCAATAGAAGTTGAAGACACTATGTCATTGGTGAGTAATAGTTTTATTGAATCTACGATTTCAAGAGGAAAGCTCAGAGCCATACAAACCCCTCAAATTTTTAATTTCAAAGAATTATTATCATGCCATCAATCAGTCAAAGAATTTACTGACGATTCATCACTAATGGTAGAGCACAAAAAACATGTTGCGATCATTAAAGGTGAGAAAAGCAATTTTAAGTTAACCACAAAAGAGGATATCAATATGGCAAAGCTTCTTTTTGAAGAGCCAAAATTTCGTGTCGGAGCCGGTTATGATATACATAAGTTCATTAAAGTTCAAAATGGTGCTGAAAGCTTTATAAAAATTTGCGGTGTGAAAATTGAACACAACATGGCAATAGAAGCGCACTCTGATGGTGATGTTGCAATACATGCAATCGTTGATGCAATACTCGGAGCACTGGGATGTGGCGACATAGGAGAGCACTTTCCTCCTAGTTCCTCTGAATGGAAAGATTGCAATTCATCTCACTTTCTTGACTTTGCTGCTAAAAAAGCAAAAGAAAAAGGGTACAGCGTGTCTAATTTAGATATTACTATAGTTTGTGAAGAGCCTAAAATATCGCCTTACAAAGTAGAAATGAAGAAATTCATATCAAAAGCATTAGAAATTGATGATGAATTTGTAAATATCAAAGCAACCACTGCAGAGAAATTAGGTTATATTGGAAGAAATGAAGGAATAGCAGTGCATGCTTCTGTGTTATTGCATACAAACTTTTATTGGGAATAGAAACGAAAAAACTTACTTGACACCCTTCGCCAGTCCCCTTATCATGAAACTGAAGCTGTTTATTTATCTTCGCAATCTGTGCAGGTTAATGACAAAAAACTTAGGGTATTTGGCGTCTCATGTTTAATTTTTCGCACTACGTGCATCGCATGTCTTTAAAAATTTTTAGGTTTTTACCTATATAAGCCGAAACGCGCTTACAAAGCGTTTAAGACAGCAAAAAACGTCAAATTGACAAGGGAGAATTTGAATGCTAGCTACTACGGGGTTTCTTTGCCTTTTTTCCTGCTTAGTAAATTTCTTAAACACTTGCGGTGTAGGTTAGTTGCAAGTTAAAAGCAGCTAAATCGCTCTTAATCAAGCGTTTTAGAATAAAAAAAACGCCGATATTTTAGTACATAGTAAATAGCCAACCACCACGGGGCTTCTTTTGCCTTTTTTTTATTTGGTAAATTTCTTAATATTTATGGCTAAACGACAATCGTCATCCCGCTACTTGTTAGCGGGATCTAGAGATACCGCGGCGGCATGACGTAGGACTGCTGTCATTCAAGTAGCTGACGCTGGAACCCAGCCTTGCTGTAATCTCATCAAGAACGTTGTGTTTTAACATAAGATCAGCCACTTTTATGCTTACCAACTTAATAAAATTCCTGGATCCAAGTAGTCAGGCTACTCGGATGACACCTTCACAAAGTGAAATGAGATCCCGCTAACAAGCAGCGGGATGACGGGAAAAGAGGTGCTAGAATGACACCGTTTACTATGTAACATCTCATCATATCACAATGTTCGTACAGTTGTGGCGGTATGACGTAGAAAAACTGTTAACTTAAATCTATATTGACATGTCCCATTTTACGCTTATCCCTAACCTCTTTTTTCCCATATATGGTTAAACTAGCTTTTTCGTTGCTCAAATACTTATGAGAATCATATATATCATTACCTATTATATTTTTCGTCATACAAGGAAAGCGTAATACTACTTCCTGCATAGGTAACCCGCATATTATCCTAACTAGCTGTTCAAATTGACTAACGTTACATGCATCCAAGCTCCAGTGGCAAGAATTGTGAGGTCTGGGAGCTAGTTCATTAACTAACAATTCGTTATCTTTAGTAACAAAAAATTCAATAGCCAGAATTCCTATTACATCAAGCGCATTTGCTATTTTCTTTGCAGCTCGTTGTACCTCTTGAGTTAATTTGCTATCTATTTTAGCTGGCACTGTTGAAGTATCAAGTATTCCATCAACGTGGTAATTTTCTGCTATAGGAAAAAAAGCTACTTTACAGTTTTTATCTCTTGCAACGACTATTGAAACCTCTTTCAGTAAATCAACACTTGCTTCAAGAATGTACTCTGTATTCCAATCAAAGGAAGCAAATTGCTTCACTTCAGAATCATTCTCAAGCACATATTGTCCTTTTCCATCGTAACCCATTTCTGTTGTTTTCAGCCTTATTGGATAGCCAAAAGCTCTACTGCTTTTCAGTAGCTCATTATAATTTTGTATACTCTTATAGTTAGCAGTTTTTATACCCAAGTTTTTAATAAAATCCTTTTCTCTCAGTCTGTTCTGCGAAATGTGTAACGCTTTTTTACCCGGATAAAAATTTACATCGATATCAATTGCACTACATGGAATATTTTCAGACTCAATAGTAACTAAATCCACACTCTGTGCAAAAGATTCAAGAGCTTTCTTATCAGAGAAATCTGCTATTGTGAAATCATCAGCAACAGAGCAAGCCGGATCGTCTTTAGCACTGGCAAAAACATGTGTTTTTTGTCCAAGTTTTGTTGCAGCGATAGCAGTCATTTTACCTAATTGTCCACCACCTATTATTCCTATTACTTTTTTGCTAAGCGCATCTGGTTCGTTCATACTATAAATTGATATTTCCTAATTAAAGTATACTTGAAAAATCTATGAAAAAAGCATATAATTAGAATATTATCTTTTTATCATGAATATTCTATAATGATTCTAGAATACACATTGACTACCAACTTTGTTGAAGTTACAGTTTTACCAATTTACATTGAAGAGCAATCCATTCCTTATGAAAATTGCTATGTATGGATGTATAACGTTAAGATAAAAAACAAAAGCCAATCAACTATTCAATTGTTAAGTCGTCATTGGCAAATAATAGATTATAAGGGCAAAGTAAATGAAATTGCCGGAGTTGGTGTTATCGGAGAACAGCCTGTGATAAAATCTGGAGAGGTATTTAAATACACAAGTGGAACATACTTAAATGTACCGTCAGGAATAATGCAGGGTAAGTATGAATTTCTGAATGAAGAAAGCATAAAAGTTTTTGAAGTTATGATACCACCCTTCTCTTTGGATAGTCCATACATCAAAACTAGACCCCATTAACTGTCAAAATAGTTTATTTGTAACCAGACTGCATTCTGTGATTTTTAGCAAAGCACGATCTTTCATTTGAGCTTTCTTCAATTTAAAATAAATACAGAAACTAGCTATCTTCAAAAATATGGTTGAATAATTGTTAATAATAGTGTATAATTATTAATATTTTCAAGCATTTTTGCCATGGCTCTCTCAAAATTTCTCGATCCTCGCAATGATTTGTGTTTCAAAAAAATCTTTGGAACGGAAAAAAATAAGAATATCCTGATCCACTTTTTGAACGATATTTTAGGGTTTACTGAGATAAATGCAATACAAGAAGTTGAGTTTCTTAGCACTATTATGGATCCCGAAGTTGCCTCTGATAAACAAAGTATTGTTGATGTTCTCTGCAAGGATTCTCACGGAAATAGATATATAGCAGAAATGCAGCTCGCTAGAGACAAGGGCTTCGAAAAACGCGCTCAATTATATGCCGCTAAAGCCTACTCAAGACAATTAGATAAATCTGGCAACTACATTGATTTAAAGAAAGTCTTCTTTATTGCTATATCAAATTGTAACTTACTTCCTGAAGAAGTTGATTATATTTCTACTCACAATATACGTGATATAAAAACTAACGGCCATTACTTAAAAGATTTTCAGTTTGTCTTTATTGAGTTGCCTAAATTCGCAAAAAATAAAGTAGAGCAGTTAGAAAGTATAGTAGAAAGGTGGTGTTTCTTTTTTAAATACGCAGAAGAAACAACAGAAGAGGACTTAAAAGAGATAGCAGAAAAAGCGCCAATAATAAAGCTAGCATATGATGAATTAGACAAGTTTCGTTGGAACGAAAAAGATTTAGTAGCCTATGAAGAAAGGATAATGGATCTACGCAAAGAAGAAGCTATTCTTGAATACAGACTTGATCTTGCTGAAGAGAAAGGTATACAAAAAGGTATAGAGAAAGGGAAAATTGAAGGGAAAATTGAAGGGAAAATTGAAGTCGCAAAAGCAATGCTGGCTAATAATGTTGATGTCAACACTATTGTTAAGTTTACTGGCCTTTCTATTAGTGAGATTGAAGAATTAAGTGGAAATCTGTGAACAGTTACGTTTATTTTTTATCCTTATCATCAAGTGTAAATAAGGTTATTGTAGAGATTAAGCCTATTATAACTATTATTAACGAAAATGGGGCAGCTTCTCTATAGCGCTCATCGCTTACAAGTTCATATATTCTAGTTGATATAGTTTCAAAATTAAATGGTCTTATAATAAGTGTTGCTGTGAGCTCTTTGATAGTATCCATAAATACGAGCAAAAATCCCGATAATATACTCTTCTTGATGAGAGGGATATGAACATTCAAACATGTGGAAATAGGTCCATGACCCATAGTATATGCAGTCCACTCAATTTCATTTGGTGTTTTTTTGAGCCCTGACTCTACCGCCTTGAAAGATATAGCAAAAAAACGGAATAAATATGAGTAAACTAATGCGCCAATAGTTCCTACTAAGCTAATTTCCACAACATATTGAGTAATGAAAGAGGATATTCTGCTTAAAAATATTATTATACTAATTGCGATAATTGCATTTGGAATTGCGTAGCCTAAAGAAATGAGACGCGCTATATTGTTGATTACCTTATTTTTACGCGCCGTATATCCAATCATTATTGCAATGCTAATTGAGATTAATGCGGTGATAAATGATAAACTAATGCTATTTGCTATTATGTTATAGAATCTTGCTTCGTATATGAAAAACCCCTTCTCTATGCTCCAATATATGAGCGGAATCATTGGCAAAATAAAACCTATTAATATCGGCAATACACACATAAGATAAGCAAAGATCAACTGTATAGCGCCACTTATACTCCGTTTGTTGTGATAATCTGAATTGGTATTGATTGAAGAGTAGGATATTCCTTTTTTTTGTAGTTTTTTTTCGATAGCTATTAGTGTTGCAACGAAAATCAACTCTGCAACTGCTAAAACAGTAGTTGAATATTTGTCATGCAGTAAAAACCAGGTGCGATATATTCCTGTCGTAAAAGTATCGATAGCAAGAAACTGTGGTGTGCCGAAATCTGTAATTACTTCCATTAGTACCAAAGACAACCCAGCTATAATTGATGGGCGTATGGAGGGTATGATGACAGAAAACAGGCTCTTCAATGAGGAGAACCCAAGTGTTGACGCAACAGTGACTGAGTTACTAACATTCTTTAGACTTGAGCGGACTAACATATAAACGTATGGATATAGGCTGAATCCCATTACTAATATTCCACCACCTAGGGATTTTATTTCAGGAAACCAATAGTCACCTTTGCTCCACTCTAAAATGTCTCTTAATGAGCTCTGCACCGGACCTGAAAACTCTAGTGTATTTACATAGACGAACGCTACTATATATCCAGGAATCGATATTGGAAAGAACAAAGCAATCTCAAAAATTTTACTTCCAGGAAATGAAAAAAATGTGGTAAGCCAAGCTGGAATTACTCCAAATATAAAGGATATTCCCCCCACTCCTATCATCAAAATTAACGTATTCAGTATATATTCAGGGAAAAGTGTGCTGATTACCCATCCAGAATTTGCTGATTCTGTAAATAGAATCGATATTAACGATAGTATAGGACAGACGAATAATATACTTACTGAAAATAAGAATATATTTTTAAATACTCTCAAAAACATTAATTTGGATCTATATTTGATATTAAAATGTTATATGTAAAAACTAAAGATATCCAGTAATTAACAGCCGTACTATTGAATATCTTTATAATTTTGTATATCATGTTTTTAGTTGATAAGTGAATAATCATGAGCTTCGTCATTGCAACTTTCTATCACTTTGTAGAACTCTCTAATTATTATGACATGAAAGACGAAATAAAAACTGCATGCGACAACATTGAATTAAAGGGTACTATACTCCTTGCAGAAGAGGGTATTAATGCAACCGTATCTGGTGAAAGAAACGCGATTGATAAAATATTCGATTTTCTACGTTCTGATTATAGGCTAAGGGACCTTACATGGAAAGAGAGTGCAGCAGAATATCAACCATTTAGCAAGATGAAGGTAAAATTAAAAAGAGAGATTGTGAATCTTGGTGTAGGCAATCTTGATATTTCCCTTAAGGGTAAATATGTTGATCCAGAGCATTGGGATGATTTTACTTCTCAACCTGACGTTTTAGTAATAGATACACGAAATGAGTATGAAGTGAAATTAGGCAAGTTTAAGAATGCAATTAATCCACACACACAATGTTTCCGTGAGTTTCCTCAGTGGACAGAGTCATTTTCTGAGAGTAAAGACCTGAAAGTGGCTATGTACTGCACTGGTGGGATTAGATGCGAAAAATCTACAGCATATATGAAAAGCCTTGGATTTAGTGATGTTTACCATCTTAAAGGCGGCATTCTTTCTTACCTTGAAAAAACTTATAATAAAAATGGTAATTGGAAAGGAGAATGTTTTGTTTTTGATGATAGAATTGCTGTTGATAACTCACTTACTCCAAGCAACACAATAAAATGCATATTCTGCTCAAATCAAGTTTCAACTGATAAACTGAAATCAGTTCCACGTGGCCAAGTGGTTTGTTTCAACTGTAAACTTTAGCATTAGAAAAAAGCTCCTGTACTAGAATTTAACACGGATCTTCAACAACTCCTTCGTGGTTGCATATTGTTTAATTCAGTGCTTTCAAGATATGTACTCACAGCATAACCCACCCCAGCTCCGAGTAACGCGCCAACCACAGCAGATGCAATAAACGCTGCAACAGAAACACCAACAGGAGTTAAAGCAGCAGCCCCTAAACAATATGCTGCAACTAGACCAATAACTAAACCAACTGTTGCTCCACAAATATAGTATTTGCTACTGCTTTTAAGTTTTTCTTGCGAGTTTGATACCTCATCCTGCAATTTTACGTTTGCACCTTTACCGCTAATCTTGTAACCAATTATATTAAGTGAAGGAAGATTTTTTTTGAGTTTATCTAATTCTTTTGCAACTTCATTGCTAATCTTGCAACCAATTAAATTGAGTAAAGTAAGATTTGTAAGTTTGGTTAATTCTTTTGCAACTTCAACACCAATATTGCACCCAGCTAAATGAAGTGAAGTAAGATTTTTGAGCTCAGCTAATTCTTTTACAATTTCAACACTAATCTTGCACTCAGTTAAATCAAGTCTTGTGATATTTGGTATGCCTACTAACTTACTTACATCCGTGTAATCTAACCTACATAAAGCTGGAGTGTCGCCCTGTGTGTGAAATATCATTTATCCCACCGCATTATTAGAGTATATTTTAACTTTACCTAATATTTCAATAAAAGTCTACTTCTTACCCTTAATCAACTCTAAAGCCTTCTCCAGATCTATACTCTCAATATCTGCACTCTTGCCCAAAGCAACGTTTGTTTTACCGCATTTTATATAGAATCCGTACCTACCGTTGCAGATAAAAACTTCTTTTCCCTTTTCATTAACCCCGAGAGATTTTAACTCTTTGCGTGGACTGTTTGCAATAATTTGTACAGCTTCGCTCAATTCTGTATTCAGCACCTCTTTGGAGCTTTTCTTAAGAGAAAAGTATCTACCATCATAGAAAATATAGTACCCAAATCGCCCAAGGCCTATTTTTACTTCCTTTCCGGTTTCAGGGTGTTCTCCGATTACTTTTGGCAAGGAAAGTAACTGAGTAGCGGTGCTCAGATCAATCTCATTAACATTTATATCTTTTGGTATGGAAACCGTTTTTTTCTTTTTTAACTCGTTATTAAACTCCAGATAAAGTCCAAAAGGACCCTTTTTGATCATCACTTCTTGGTTTGTTATATCATCTATACCTAAACTTTTTGGATATTCTGAATTGTCGTTACTGCCCGTAATTTCTTTTGTATGGTTGCATTCAGGATAGTTAGAACATCCAAGGAACACCCCGGCTTTTCCAAAGTTCAATTTCAATATGCCACCTAAGCAAGCAGGACATTTCGTATTCACCTCTTTTTTTCCTTCTTCTGAACAAAACCAATCGATTACCAAATCGTGAATGCCGCTGAAAACTTCATCATGCGTCATTTGCTTAACAGAGTTTACATGACCAAAAAATGGCACCCAAAAGTGGCCTAATTCTTTTTTCCAATCTGCATGTCCATTTGAAATTAAATCAAGCTTTTCTTCCATTTGTGCTGTGAAATCATACTCTACACAACGCTGAAAAAAAGTTTCTAAAAATATAGTAACGATTTTACCACGACTGCTTGGAATAAACCTTTTGCTATCCAATGAAACGTACTCACGATCTTGTAATACCGAAATAATTGTTGCATAAGTTGATGGTCGACCTATACCGATTTCTTCCATTTTTTTTACGATACTTGCTTCACTATAACGAGGTGGCGGTTGAGTGAAATGTTGTTTTGGCTCAACTGAAATCAGCTTGCATGCTTCCCCTTCCTTCATGGCAGGTAGCAGGCCTTCATTTTCGGCTTCCATGTTATCTTGATAGACTCTATAAAAACCATCAAAGAATATACTCGACCCACTTGCTCGCAGAACTACTTTTTGATCAGTAGAACTAATTTCAACTACCACTTGATCAAGGATCGCCGACTCCATTTGACTTGCAATGGTCCTTTTCCAGATTAAATCGTACAATTTAAATTGCTCTGGCGTTAAGTAATCCTTAATACTACCCGGCGTTCTATTGATATCAGTTGGACGAATTGCTTCATGTGCTTCTTGAGCATTTTTGACCTTTTTTACATATTTACGAGGAGACTGCGGTAAATATTTATCACCATATAATGACTTAATTGACCCTCTAATTGAGTTTATAGCCTCATCTGCAATATGAAACCCATCTGTACGCATGTAAGTTATCAACCCTACAGTTTCACCACCAATATCGATACCTTCATATAAATTTTGCGCTATGCGCATAACACTTTTCACATTAAAATACAGTTTATTCACTGCATCTTGCTGAAGACTTGAAGTAATAAACGGAGGAAGTGGGTTTCTCTTAACTTGCTTGCGTTCTACTGTGCTTACAGCATATTGCCTTGACTCAATCTCCCTGACTAAGTTCTTTGCTTCTTCTTCATTCTTAATATCAAATTTTTCTAGCTTTTTATTGTCATAGTGGCTTAGCATAGCAAAAAAAGCCTCATCTTTGCTATTTTGCATTTCTGCCTTTATGCTCCAATACTCCTGTGTTATAAATTTACTAATTTCATCTTCTCGTTCGCATATAATCTTTAATGCAACAGACTGCACGCGTCCTGCAGACTTGCTCCCCGACAATTTTGTCCACAGCAGTGGTGACAAACTAAACCCAACTAGATAATCCAAAGCTCTACGTGCTTGTTGTGCACGCACTAAATCCATATTTATTTCACGTGGATTTTTTATAGCCTCTTGTACTGCTCTTTTTGTTATCTCATTAAAGACTACTCTATAAATGTTGTTTTCATTACTGATTGCTTTCTTTTCTTTTAATGTCTCTATCACATGCCAAGCCATTGCTTCCCCTTCTCTGTCTGGGTCTGTTGCAAGATATATATCTGATGTTTTGCTTGCGGCTTTTACTAGCTCTTTTATATATTTTTCTGCTTTTTCAATGGTTTCATACTTTATAGCAAAATCATTATCCGGATCGACAGAGCCGTTTTTTGCTGGAAGATCCCTCACATGTCCAAAGGATGCAGCTACTTTGAACTCTTTACTCAAATATTTACCTATTGTCTTTGCTTTCGCAGGTGATTCAACTATTAATAATGCCATATTGTTAATTATTTTAGTACTTAAAGATAATATGTTGAGAAATATACGATGAAAAGTAAAAAAATATTTTAATAGGTCTTGTGAATTTTACAAAGTAGGTTGTTCATGGTTTCCAGAAAACCCTTGGACGTTGCTATTTTCAAGTGACTTTGAAGGCTGATTACAATAGTATATGATCGCAGCAGCAACCAGACAACAAGCTCCAACCACTATTCCCACCGCTAACATTTCTAAGTGAACTGCAATAGCTACTCCTAAAGCAACTCCAGCCACTGCCAGTACAGAGGCAGTTACAATAGGCAGTTTGCTCCTCTTTTCACTTCGTGAACTTGGTTGTATATTATTGTTCTGGATGTCATTTTCTTGATCTGAAACTAGTATTTTAGTACTGCCACTTTCAGAAGCTATGCTACTAGAGTTACCGTTGGTTGTTAAAAATTCTGGTTGTGTACTTTGTTGATTACCATTACTTTCGAGTTCTGAAGAAGCCTCACTATTACTTGCACCTATGTGTTTAATAATGCCAGTTATTTCACTTACAGGCTGAGGAACTTGCTCATCAACACTAGAAGAACAAGCTTGATCAATGTTTTGATCATCAGGGCTCTCGCTTGATAGGTTATTCTCTATAACCTTTGCAAACGCTCTTACTTTCAATGTAGGAGCATGCCTTTCTGCAAAATTTTCAAAATCTACGAAGTTAATTAGAGTGATTCCTCCATTTCCTAACTCTTTTCTAAAGTCATCTTTGTGAACTTTAAAAAAGTTTTCTATACCAGCAAATATCATTGCTTGAAAATCACGCCTATAATGCGTTGATAAAGCATCAATTAGCGGCTCATGATTGTGCAGAAAAATTTCTTTTTTTATTTCGTTAGCTTTATTAATTAGAGTATAAGCATATTCTGGATATTGCCTTTGTAAGCTTTTTTGGTTATCAAACTTACTGCATATATCTTCATTTTTTTCCCATATACTTACTAATGTACTAGTGTCACTTTCCTTCAAAAAGTCATGTAGTAACTTATCTTCCTCCTCAAGTTTTTCGTATTCACCTAGGCACCTATTCCAATATTCTGACATTTCCCTTGTAAAATTAGAATTATGTTGTACTAGATATTCTGGCTTTTGTGCATTGGAACCTTGTAACTTAATTTCATGTGCTATCAGAAACTCCGCTGCACTTTTGTGTTTCTTTTCAACAGCCAAATGCAAAGGAGTTTTGCCATCTGCGTTTTGTAAATTAACATCAGCCTCTGCTGCTAATAGAGCATTCACTGTATCTGTATGGCCATTCACAGCAGCCCAATGTAAAGGAGTCCATCCATTTTCACCCTTCACATTAACACTAGCCTTACTTGCTATTAGAACTTCTACTATCTCTTTATGGGCATTTTTAGTAGCCCAATGTAAAGGAGTTTTGCCACGCGCGTTTTGTAAATTAACATCAGCCTCTGCTGCTAATAGAGCATTCACTGCATCTGTATGGCCATTTTCAGCAGCCAAATGTAAAGGAGTATCGTAAAGCCAACAATCTCTCACATCAACATCAGCCCCTGCTGCTAATAGAGCATTTATTGCATCTGTATAACCATTTTCAGCAGCCCAATGTAAAGGAGTCCATCCATTTTCACTCTTCGTATTAACACTAGCTTTACTTGCTATTAGAACTTCTACTATCTTTTTATGGTCATTTGCAATAACCCAATGTAAAAGAGCCCATCCATAATTCCATAAACCATCACTCGTATTAATATTAAATTCTTCTGCCTCCAATAGAGCATTTACTGCTTTTGTATGGCCATTTTTAATAGCCAAACGTAAAGGAGTTTCTCCATTATCATCTATTGCATCAATATCAGCCCCTTTTGCTAATAAAGCATTTATTGCACCCGTATGGCCTGTTTCAGCAGCCCTATGCAAAGAAGTTTGTTCCTTCTTACTTTTTGCATTAATATTAACCCCCGCCCCCGCTTTTATTAGAGCATTTACTACCTCCTTGTGACCAATTTTGGCAGCCCAATATAAAGGGGTCAGTCCATTCATATCTTTCGTATTAACATCAGCTCCATTTGATATCAGAGCTTCTACTACCTTTTTGCAGCCATCCCTAGTAGCCAAATATAACAATGTAAGTTTAAAAGAGGCAAGACCTGTATATAAGGTGAATTTATAATTTATGTTAAATCTATCATTTTTCCAATCCTGGAATGTACTTAAATCTATCCTCTGTAACCTCTCTTTTATCTTTTCGATTATGTTACTCTGATTTAAATCACCATCAGCATTTACTGCACTTAATATTTTTATCCACTGTTCATATTTCATAACTTTTCTCTACTAAACACTATACAAGCGTTTTATCCAGTATTTCAGCAACTGTCAATTTTGCTAACAAATCACGTAAAAATTTGTAGAAAACACTGGACTCCGTAGCATTACAAAAAATCCAATTATTTTCTTGCATTACTCTCTGTCATTCTGTTGCTCCTTTCTTGTCATCCCGCCGCGAACCGTCATACTGCCGCGGTATCTTAGCATAGATCCCGCTAACAAGCAGCGGGATGACGAGCTTATCGTCACGCCGCCACGAACCGTCATACCGCGATTCATTCGCGGTATCTCTTAACATAGATCCCCTACTATACCTTAGAGGTTGTCCGGAAACAAGTAAATTCAAGCATATTCCCTCTTTAACATAACCCTACTCATAGCTAGGTATATGAAATTCTCAGTGGATGTTGTGAGTAAATCATACTCCTTCGATAGCCTTCTATTCCTATTAACCCAAGCAAAAGTCCTTTCTACAACCCATCTTCTTGGCTGTACTTTAAACCCTTGTTCTCTTGTTGGTAGTAGCTCAGGTGGCGTATCTTTGTGCACCCAAAATCTACATGGAGGCCTTGTAACAATGTCAATATCTATGTCATATTCTTCCTTTATGTGATTCTTTAAATTTCTTCCTTGGTATCCCATGTCAGCCCACATTTTTTTAACTTTAGTATATTTTGTTCTCATATTGTTTAATGCTATTTTAATACCATCTCTATCATTTTCGTTAGCAGCGCCTACGTAACAACCTAGTATAAAACCCTGAGTGTCTGTAATTATATGCCTTTTTCTACCCTTTACTTTTTTACTTCCATCATAGCCTTTGATCCCCCCTTTTCTGTAGTCTTTACAGATTGACTATCTACTATACAGGCACTCGGCTGCTCATTCCTTCCTATTTTTCTTCTACTATATTTTGTAATTTCATAATTCATTTTCTCAAAAATTCCCTGCTTCTTCCATTGCCTGAACTGCTCATACACAGTCTTCCATAGCGGAAAATCATTTGGTAAATACCGCCATTGACACCCTGTACGCAATACATAGAAAATTGCTTCTAATATTTCTCTTTTGCTATACTTTGGCGGCCTTCCTCCTTTCTTGTATGATACTCTGAAGTGTTTTTCTATTCTTGCCTATTCCCTTTCGCTTAGATCTGTTGGATACTTTTTTCTCATCTTTACCCCGTACTAAAATTTCAGATATTATAGCCTTTTACTTGTTTCCGGACAACCTCTTAACATAGATCCCGCTAACAAGCAGCGGGATGACGAGCTTATCTTCATGCCGCCACGAACCGTCATGCCGCCGCGGTATCTCTTAGCCGCTAACACGTAGCGGGATGACGGTTGTCGTTTAGCTACAAACGTTAAGAAATTTACCAAATGAAAAAAAAGGCAAAAGAAGCCCTGGGGTTATTATCCGCTTTAAAATATTGGCGTTTTTTATGTTTTAAACGCTTGAAAAGCAAGATTAAGCTGCTTTTAATTGCAACTAACTTACGCTGCAAATGTTTAAGAAGTTTACTAAGCAGAAAAAAAGACAAAGAATCCCCGAGTTAGCTAGTCTTTTACTATCTCTGTCGAGTATTGGCATTTTTTGATGTCTTGCAACGCTTTATAAGCGCGTTCAGCTTATTTAGATAAAAATCTAGATGTAGATGAAGTTTTGTAAAGACATACAGTATCTATATACTGCAAAAAATTGAACATAAGACGCCGATACATTAAGCAATCCTTACCTTTTAATCTGCAGATTGGCGAAAGCAAATACAATAGCTTCAGTTTCATGATAAGGGGACTGGCAAGGCTTGTCAAGCAAGTTTCTATATAATATTTTCTAAAATAAATAGACTTCTCGCATCCAATTTTGGCAGCGCGCGACACACAACTGCAATGACAAGGTGTTGCAAGATAAACATCATATTCACACGAAGTACTTGACTTCACTTGTACTAAGAAGCATTTTATATATGTTGTGTGCCCGTAGCTCAGCTGGATAGAGCAACAGCCTTCTAAGCTGTGGGTCGTAGGTTCGAATCCCACCGGGCACACTCTTCTATCAATACTTTCTATAAATCTTCAAGTACTCTGGCACCACATTTTCAATTGCTAATGGTCGAACCTTCATTGTTTCAAGGTCAACTGACTTTTCGATTGAACTATTCATCATAACTTTCACCTGATCTTGAGTAAGCATAGGGTTCGTATCTCCGGTTATTGGTTTTAGCAGCACAGAAATAATTTTATTTTCTAAAAAGAAAGCTATTAACTTTGCCATTGGAAAAGATACATTGATCAACAAACACTTTCTGTTAGTAACATTCAGAATAAACTTCAATAAGCTTTTGAAAGAGTAAACCTTTGGTCCGCCCATGTTATAAATTTTCTTGTCTTGCTTATTAAAACTGATAATACGATATACCACTTCAGCTAAGTCTGTTACACATATGGGCTGAAATTTAGTCGTTCCATTGCCAATTAGTGGTAAGAAAGGAAGAATAGTTGCTAATCTTGCAAATTTATTAAAGAAGTTATCTTCCTTACCAAATACAAGACTTGGCCTAATTATTATTGCTTCTTGAAATGCTGAAGTTACAGCTTTTTCACCTTCCAATTTACTTTGAGCATATTTTGACAACTTGCTATTTTCTATTCCCATAGCAGAAAAATGTATCATCATAGGTACATTTTTCATTTTTGCAGCTTTTGCTATCCTTTCAGCTATTTTAACGTGAACAGCGTAAAAATCGTGCTTTTTTGCTTCATATAATATTCCCACTAAGTTTATAGCTACATCACATTCTTCCATACCCTCCAGAACTGATTTTTCATCAAAAAAATCGCCTTTAAATATTGATATTTGTCCTAAATTGCCACACAATTTTAAACAAGCAGCTTTTTCCTGATTACAAGTGAATATCTTTATTAAATATCCTTCTTCTGCCAAGCGTCTTACGATGTGTTTCCCTATAAACCCCGTTCCACCAAAAATAATTACACGTTTTGTCACAATTAAAGTTCCTAATAATTTGTTACTGTAAATTAATACAATGATTTCGCTTAATATTTTATTACGAATTCCCGTACAATAAGATCCATTTTCATTCCTCGTGAGCCTTTAACTAGAATTGCATCATTATTCTGAATAATGTTAGCTAAATCACTTTTCAATTGATTAGAATCATTAAAATGCGTGCCTCTTATATTATCTGGCAAAAGCTCATGCAATTCTAACATAAATTTACCAACTGTATAAACTTTATCTATATTATTTTCTGTGATAATCTTAACCAAATCTGTATGAAACTCTATGCTTTCATCACCAAGTTCCAACATATCACCAAGCAAAGCTATTTTTCTCTGATTAGAATATGTACTCAAAGTTTTTATTGCAGTTTTCATCGAAGCAGGGCTGGCGTTATAGGAGTCATCAATTAAATGTATATATTTTTTATTGTATTTGACCTTATGAATGTTGCCTCTACCTTTCGCTACACTAAAATTCTTAAGTGCAAGTGGTAATTTTGATAAATCAAGTCCGAGGCTTTGCACAACTGCTGCAACAGCAAGTAGCGAATAAGCAAAATGCTCACCTTGTACACGTAAATTACAGTTTATAATTTGATTATCACTCAGCCTGATTTTTAAACTTAATCTATTAGCAACTCGGTTTGATGTCATTCCAGCGCGTGACGCTGGAATCCAGTCTTTATTATACAACCGTCTGATATGCTCATTTGCAATTGAACTTCCTGGATCCAAGTAGTCAAGCACTGGGATGACAGAAGATAGTGCTGAAATGACAGAAGATTCATCGTTTCTTATTAAGTTTAGTAAACAAACTTCAGCATTTTTATCTTTACCGAAGCTTATTACATTTCTATTGGCGTGTGATGAGAGATAATCATAATATTTATTATCTCTGCTTAAAACCAAAGTACCGTTATTTTTCATACCATACAGAATTTCTAACTTCGCTTGTGCAACGTCAAATAGTGATGAAAAATTTTCAGTATGTGCAGGTTCGATGTTGGTAATAACTGCAATATTCGGATTACTAATTTTTGATAATTCTTTTATTTCACCAGCTTTATTCATTCCCATTTCAAGAATTAAGTACTGGCAGTTTTTTGGAGCTTTCAGAATTGTCAAAGGCAATCCTATATTATTATTTAAGTTACCTTCATTTACATGAGATACTCCATATTGCGATAAAACAGTGTGCAGCATATCCTTTGTAGTGGTTTTCCCAACACTGCCTGTAATTGCAATAACTTTAGCATCAACAAGAACATTTCTAATGTAGTATGATGCCATACCGTGCAAAGCTTTCAGGGTATCTTGTACAATAATGAGAGGGAAATTTTTATATTTACCCTCACTCACTATTGCAGCGACAGCCCCTTTTAAAAACGCTTCATGCAAAAAATTATGGCCATCAAAATTCTTTCCCTTGAGGGCAATAAATAAATCACCTTTTTTTATGCTTCTTGTGTCCGTTGAAATATTTGAGCTATGTATCCAATTACAACCATTTACGTCTCTTCCGCCAGTTGCATCAATGATATTATTTGTGTTCCATTTAAACATAATTTAGAGTATTCTTTATAATAAATTGAACAATAAAAGTAGCGAAAATACTACATGTTTTAGACAATGTGCAAATAATGGTTGCAATCCCTATAATTCTATCTTACAATGGATATAGAAGTTTAAATTTTTTCGTCTATAATTAAAATGTATTTAGTTATAGAAAGTACCTTGGAGGTGTGTATGGCAGAATCTATTTGGGCTAAGATAGGCGGAGCAGTTAAAACAGGTGTAGAAGCTACAGGTCGGGTGTTTGCTCTTGTGCCTAAAGCACTTATTTACCCTATAAAGAAGCCGTTTGCTTCAACGGGTGAAATGAAACATGATGCTACAGTTTCGTTAAAGAAAGCTGTTGGTATAGATGTACCTGAAGAAGAAAGGGGATATGATCCACCTATAGAAACCACACAGGCTAGTAAGGATCTTGGTGTACAAATAACAGAGCAAAAGAAAGGGATAGGAAAGGTAAGTTTTTTAGTGTCAAGAACTCTGACGGGAGATATACCTTATTTGAATGATGAACAATTGAATAAAATAAAAGCACTAAAAAGTGAGTATTCAAACATCACTATACATAGAGAAGAAAATAAAATTGTAATTGAAATTAACGTTGAGGAAATAGCTAACACTATTAAAACTAATCCTGATAATACAGGCAAGAGCGAGAAAGAAATAAAAGAGCTTGTTCTTAAAGGAATTGCTAATAAAGTTGACGAAGACCTTAAGAAGCTGGCAAAAATTACCGGTGGAGAATTTAAAATTCATACAGACTTAAAATTGCTGAATGGTATTGCAGAAAAATTGTATTATGATAATCAAAAGCAGTCATCAGACAAAGTTGTGAAGTCTGATGTTGGTCAGCCTTCAGAAACTATAGCTTCAGGTGAGAAAAAATGGGCGCAAGAAGCTATAAAAGCAGGTAAGTCGCAAAGTTGTGGAATGCAAAAATAAGTTATAGGGGAGTATTATGAGTGAAGCTAAAAAAATAGAGGAAAGACATCATAGTCTAACTGTTCCTGGGGATATGTATCACTTACAACCAGGAGTTATTACTGGAAAAAGGGTAAGTGGAATAGAACCCTTTTTGAAAGAACAGCAGGACATGGTAAAAGTAAGGGAACTTGTAAGCTCTTTAAATCTTGAAGATGCTTCTGGTGAAGCGATAAAACCACTATCTACACCTAATGTAGAGAAAAACGAAGAAAGAGGGAAAGGTCGCTCTTAAAATATGAGCAATGAAGCTTATGATAGCGATAACATCTTTGCTCAAATATTAAGAGGTGAGTTACCTTGTGAGAAGGTACATGAAAATGAAAATGTACTAGCTTTTCATGATAAGTACCCTGACGCGCCAGTTCATATTTTAGTTATACCAAAAAATCAATATATTTCATATGATGACTTCATTCTAAAAGCTCCTGAAGAGGAAATAGTGGATTTCTTCAAAACTGTAAGAGAGATAGCACACAAATATAATCTAGAAAAAACAGGATATAGATTAGTCACTAACTACGGTGAAAATGGAGAGCAGGTTGTACCACACTTTCACGTGCATATTTTAGGTGGTAAAAAGTTAGGAAAGCATGTAAACTCATAGTGTTATATGTTTTGTTAAATGAGCGAATATTTAACCATAGTAATCTTTATCTGCGTATCAATTGTAGTATCTTTTGCTTTAGGTATATTGCCTATGTTTCTTGCAGTGAGTAAGCCAGATGGTGAAAAGCTTTCCACATATGAGTGTGGCTTCAATCCACTATCTAGTGCAAGAAAAAATTTTGACATTAAATTTTATCTAGTTTCAATATTATTTATAATATTTGACTTAGAAATTGCTTTTCTTTTTCCTTGGGCTGTTTCTTTATCTAAGATAAGCTATGGTGGATTTTGGTCTATGATGGTATTTCTTGCAATACTCACTATAGGTTTTATCTATGAATGGTGTAAAGGTGCATTAGAGTGGGAGTAGTTTATGACAAATCAAATTCTATCTAATGATGACTGGGGTCGTTATAAAAAAGAAGGGTTTCTTGTCACTAAATTTGGTGATTTAACAGATTATGTAATGAATTGGGCAAGGTCTGGTTCATTGTGGCCAATGACATTTGGTCTTGCATGTTGCGCAGTTGAGATGATGCATACTGCATCCAGCCGTTATGATCTTGATAGATATGGTATAATGTTTCGTGCAAGCCCACGTCAATCAGATGTGATGATTGTTGCTGGCACACTAACTAATAAAATGGCAGCAGCATTGCGCAAGGTTTATGATCAAATGGCAGACCCGAAGTATGTTATTTCCATGGGAAGTTGTGCAAATGGTGGTGGTTATTACCATTACTCTTATTCAGTAGTTCGAGGCTGTGATAGAATTGTGCCAGTTGACGTGTATGTCCCTGGATGCCCACCAACCGCTGAGGCGTTGCTATATGGAATGCTATGCCTACAAAACAAAATAAAACGGACTCGGAATGGATAAAACTGCAAAGTATATACAAAAAAAGACCAAATGCGAGTGCATTCAAAAAGATGATGGCATTATTGTAATATATTCAACTTTAGATGAAATTGAAAAGTACCTATTCTTTCTACGTGATGATGAAAAGTGTAGGTTTGAACTATTAGTTGATATTTTTGGGGTTGACTATCCAAATAGAGAGAAGCGTTTCGAGCTAATATACAATCTGCTCAGCACTGTGCATAATATTAGAGTACACATAAAGCTTCAGTTATGTGAAAGCGACATGCCTCCAAGTGTAGCGAAGATATTTAGTACGGCTTTGTGGTTTGAGCGTGAAGTGTTTGATATGTATGGAATAGAGTTTTCTGATCACCCTGATTTGCGTAGGATTCTAACAGACTATGGATTCAAAGGTCATCCAATGTTAAAAGATTTCCCTCTCACTGGTTATGAGGAAGTAAGATATGATATAGAGACAAAAAAGGTTGTATATAATCCTATAGATTTACCGCAAGATTTTCGTATGTTTGATAGCTTATCGCCTTGGGAAGGTAAAACCATAAAAGTAAATACAAAGGAGTAGAAAATGACAGTACAAAGAAAAAAAATATCTTTAATCGGTGCAGGAAATATCGGTGGAACTCTCACCCATATGATTGCACTAAGGGAACTCGGTGATGTTGTTTTACTTGATATTAGTGATGGAATACCACAAGGTAAAGCACTCGAAATAGCAGAATCATCCCCTATTGATGGATTTGATGTCAATATTACTGGCACAAATAGGTATGAAGATATAAAAAACTCCGATGCAATTATAATAACCGCTGGCATTGCCAGAAAACCAGGAATGAGCAGAGATGACCTCCTGCAAACCAATGCTAAAGTAATGAAGGAGGTTGGCGAAAATATTAAAAAATATTCTCCAAACACGTTTGTAATAGTGGTTACCAACCCTTTGGATGCCATGGTTTCAGTGGTGCATAAATTTTCAAACCTTCCAACTAATATGATTGTTGGCATGGCAGGAGTGCTTGATTCTTCCCGTTTTCGTTACTTTCTTGCAAGTGAGTTAAATATCTCAGTTGAAGATATATCTGCTTTTGTGCTTGGAGGACATGGCGACACTATGGTACCACTAATCAATTGTACTTCAGTTGCTGGAATTCCACTTACTCAAATTATCGATATGGGTCTTATCACACAGAAAAAAGTCGATGAAATAGTTGAACGCACTCGCAATGGCGGTAAAGAAATAGTTGATCTGCTTAAGTCTGGATCTGCATACTACGCTCCTGCATCTTCAGCTATATGCATGTTAGAATCATATTTAAAAGATAAGAGGCGCATATTACCATGTGCTGCTTACCTTAATGGTGAATATGGTGTAGAAGATTTGTTTATTGGTGTTCCTGTAATTATTGGAAAAAACGGAATTGAAAAGATCCTAGAAGTTAAAATGAATGATAGTGAACAAGAAATGTTTAATAAGTCTGTAAACTCGGTGAGAGAGCTGGTGAAATCTTTAGGTTCATAAGCAAATTAATGGTTTTATAGAGCTTCTTTATAGCTCAAACAGCCTAAAAAAGTTGCTTGTGGTTACCTTCGCTACTTGTTCTGGTGACTCATTCCACAACTCTGCCAAACAATCAACAACGTATTTCACCATTGCTGGTTCATTCTTTTTTCCCCTATAAGGCTCAGGTGATAGATATGGTGCATCAGTTTCGACTAAAACACGCTCGCGTGGTACATTTTGTGCAATTTCTCTGAGTAAGCTCGCATTTTTAAAAGTAATAATTCCAGAAAATGAAATATATAACCCCAAATCTATAGATTGATAAGCAAGTTCTTTAGAGGAAGCAAAGCAGTGCATTACTCCACTAAAAGCACCGGCTTTCATTTCTGACCTTAACATATCGATCATCTCATTATCAGCGCTTCTTGTGTGAATAACTAAAGGTAGTCCAGTTATTCTTGACGCTTCTATATGTAATGCAAAACTTTTTTTCTGATTGTCTTTGTTGTCAGATTTATAAAAATCTAACCCGGTTTCACCGATACTAATTACCTTTTGGTTCTTGGTAAATTCAACTAATTCATCAACATGTATACACTCACCGTTTTCTATAGCAGCATCAAGCGGATGTATACCAACAGAGGAGTAGACCTGATCATAGGATGAAGAAATTTTTAATAACTTAGGAACATCGTCAATGCTTACGCATATGTTATGCAAAACCTTTACACCATTTTGCTCTGCCCTTGAAATTACTTTTGGTATTTCATCGTCAGAAAAATAAATCAAGTGGCAATGAGAATCTACTATCATGAGCTTATTGTTGAGGCTTTTATTATAGAAGAAAACTCTTCTATCACTGTTTTATAAACTTCTTTTTTAAATGATATAGCACTGGCTACTAAACTATCTATACCTTGCCAACGCCACTCTTTGAACTCTGGATGACCAGTATAATTAATATCAATGTCCTCATCCTCTCCGCAAAACTTCATTAAGAACCACCTTTGCTTTTGACCAGAATATTTTCCATTCCAGCATATTGGTATAACTTCTTCAGGCAAGTTGTAGTATATCCAATCCTTGCTTTTAGTTATAACCTTTACTTTATTAGTACCAACCTCCTCTAGCAACTCACGTAACGCTGCTTGTTCCAGTTCCTCACCATCATCAACACCTCCTTGTGGCATCTGCCAGTAAGAATCGCTATCAAAGCGTTTTCCAATAAAGGCATGTCCTTGTCTGTTAAATAGCATTATGCCAACACAAGGACGGTACTTATCTTTCTGCTCAACCACGAGTACGCTCTGTTTTTAAATGATTTGTTACAGAAGTTTTAATTAATTTTCCATTTTTTTCTTTCTTCATCTCTTCAACAATTTTCTTTGCAACTTCCTTTGCACTCAAGTTCGAGTTATCAATTTCAAGCGAACCCTCAGGTATAAATAGCCTTTTCCCTTCAATTTTCTTTATAGCAAAATCCGGATCAGTAATTTTATTTTCCTGATATCTCTCTTCTGATTGGACACGTCTTACTAGTTTTTCATTATTACAATGTAATACTACAGAAAAAATTTCCATGTCCATTTTTTTACTTAAATTTACCACTGAGTTATATAATCTTTGGTCATAGGGATCACCCTCTATCAATTCATTTGTAAATATATAATGTTTTGATTTTACGTAGTGTTTTTCCAGTATTGCTAATACATTTTCCCTAACTGCAAAAATTTTTTCCCATAGGTCATCTGGAACTTCAGCGTTTTGTAATTTAACAATATCAAATATAATATTATTGAATAGATTATTGCTTACTATTACTGCACCAATGATTTTACACAGTTCCTTTGCAGTAGTAAACTTACCACTGCCTGGAAAGCCGATTAAGTAGATGAGAGTCTTGCCCATAATGAATACTAGTAAAAAGCTATTTTCAATTATATAAAAAGTATATACATTGTACATGCTAAAAACATGATGATAAAATAGATGCAGGTAATACCTTTAACAAGTAGTTGCGTTGAAAATAGTTCATATTTAGAAATTTTGAGTATATAATTATAAATGAATCATATAACCTGTAAACAATGCTTAGCGATATGGAATCGATAAGAAGTACAATTGAAGAGATAATAGATCAAAATAAAGGTCATGATATAGTAACTTTTGATGTGCAGAATAAAACCGTTATTGCAAAATATATGATTATTGCATCTGGTGATTCAAGCCGTCACGTTAAAGCTTTAGCTGAGCACGTAATAAAAAGCCTCAAGCCACATGATAAAATAGATGTAGAAGGTATGGATGAAGGCAATTGGGTGGTTTTGAATTTTCAAGGCATAATGGTTCACATATTCAGGCCGGAAGTAAGGGAGTATTATAAAATAGAAGAGTTATGGAATTGATTATCCAGATAGCTGGTACACAATTGCACAAACGTTGTAATTTTGAAGGCAACTCCTGCACAGGTAGTGGTGTCATGAAAGTAGCTGACACTGGAATCCAGTTTTTCATGCAATTTCATCGAAAACGTTGTATAGTGCGCTTGTTTATAATTAAGTTCCAGTGTCTGGGCACTGGCTTCTCTATTAGGGTTACCTTCGGCATTAATGACAGGATAGACTGGGGTTTATAAAATGAAACACGCATCTGAATTTTTAAATTTCATCCAAGAAAGAGGGTACCTATACCAATGCACAAACATTGAAGGACTAGATCAATTATTATTGCAGAGCAATTATATAGTTGCATACATTGGGTTTGATTGCACAGCACCAAGTCTTCATGCTGGTCACCTAATTCAGATTATGATGCTCTGTCACCTACAAAAATTTGGTTATAAGCCGATAGTCTTACTTGGAGGTGGCACAACAAAAATTGGTGACCCATCCTTCAAAGATAAAGCAAGAAGCATCTTGCCTGTAGAGAACATCAATCAAAATACATCCAGTATAAGGAGAATATTAGAGAAAATGGTGTCTTTTAATGACAGCAAGACTGGTGCAATGATAGTAAATAACGCAGATTGGTTGGATAACATAAAATACATAGATTTTTTGCGTGATATAGGAGCCTATTTTTCTGTAAATCGTATGCTAAGTTTTGATAGTGTGAAAACCAGGCTGGATAGAGAGCAAACCTTAAGCTTTCTGGAATTTAATTACATGCTATTGCAAGCTTACGACTTTATTGAATTAAACAAAAAATATGATTGTCGTCTGCAGATTGGAGGGTCAGACCAGTGGGGAAATATAGTAAACGGAATTGAACTTGGAAAAAAGTTGAATTTACCTGAGCTATTTGGCCTTACCATGCCTCTTTTATTAAATGCACAAGGAAAAAAAATGGGCAAAACTGAAAGTGGAGCAGTGTGGCTTGATGATAATATGCTAAAGCCTTACGACTACTGGCAATATTTTCGCAACGTTGATGATCAAGATGTTGGACGTTTTTTAAGATTGCTCACTGATGTGCCAATTGATGAGATTAGAAAATTAGAGTCTTTAAAGGATCAAGAAATAAATGAAGCAAAAAAGGTCTTGGCAACAGAAGTGACAAAAATATGTCATGGTGACAAAGAAGCGGAACTTGCACAATTTGCTGCAATTTCTGCTTTTGAGAATGAAGATAGCTCACTACTTCCTGATTACATCATAAAAAAAGAACAAGTTGCAAGCGGCATATCCTTAGTAGACCTACTACATGACACCGGTTTTGAACCTTCAAAAGGCGCTGCAAAGCGTTTAATACAGGGCAACGGATGCAAGATTAATGATAATGTTGTAAACAATATTGATCATGTAATAAATTTCGAAAGCTTTAAAGATCAGCCATTTATAAAATTATCTGCAGGAAAGAAACGCCATATAAAAGTTGTGGTAGATTAGGTCTCGAAGTAAGAAAACAAATTTTATACAAGTGAGAAATTAGATATGGAGCAAATTTTCAAAATTCGAGAATTATGTATAAAACAACTGGAAAGATAGTAGAAAGCGAAATTCTATTATATATAGCTAAAGTGGCTTAGGTTTACCTACAATTTGAAAAACAACAAATTCGTCATTCCGCTACTCATTAGCGGAATCTATACCGCGAATGAATCCATAACTGTACGGACATTGCAATTTGGGCCTACCAGGAGGGCAATGCCTCTTATCCAAGTACCCTCTTCTTGTCATCCCAGTGCTTGACACTGGGATGGCTTTGTTGCATCGCTACTTATGAAAGGCTAACTATAGTTAGGATTATAAGCAACCTATTGAAAATCTTGTTTTTTTGCAATCAATCTGATCAAATTTAAGAATAGTAATTTGTTATTTATATTAATAAATTTAATTCTATTGAAAATAGCTAAAGCATTGAAATTCTTGAATTTTAGCCAGATTAGTGAGTGGTAGTGAAATTTCTTTTACTCAAATTTAGGTATTCACTGACCGTTCTTGTTATAAATACCAGAATAATAAGCTACTGATATTCGCTATCTTTTTTATCTTTAATCCATCATAGCTAGCGATGCAACAAAGCCCACTGGGATCCAGGAATTTTATTAAGTTGGTAAGAGGTTGTCCACAAACCAAGGAATACGTAGTATATAAAGAAAGAATATTGAGGTAAGAGATGAGGAAAAAATATCCAACAGATTTAAGTAAAAGGGAATGGGCAAGAATAGAAAAACACTTCAGAGTATCGTACAAGAAAGGAGGAAGGCCGCCAAAATACAGTAAGTGTGAGATAGTAAATGCAATTCTTTATATACTGCGCACAGGATGTCAATGGCGCTATTTACCACACGATTTTCCGCCGTGGAAGGCTGTGCATGAACAGTTTAGAAGATGGAAAAAGCAGAGAATTTTTGAGAAAATGAACTATGATATCACTAAATATAGTAGGTCAAAAATGGGAAGCCGAGCGCATGCATAGTGGACAGTCAATCGGTAAAAACCACGGAAAAAGGGGGGGCAAAGGTTATGATGGTGCGAAAAAGGTAAAGGGGAGAAAAAGACATATAATCACAGATACTCAAGGATTTGTGCTTGGTTGCTATGTAGGAGCTGCAAGCGAAAATGACAGAGATGGGGTGAAGATGGCATTGGACAATATGAAGGAAAAATACAGCAATATTAAGAAAATGTGGGCTGATATGGGATACCAAGGAAAAGATTTAAAGGATTACGTAAAGAGAGAATATGGGATAGATATTGAAATTGTCAAAAGGCCTCCATGTAGGTTTTGGGTGCATAAAGATACACCACTAGAACTATTGCCACAACGGGATCCTGGATTTTCAGTACAGCCGAGAAGGTGGGTGGTAGAGAGGACTTTTGCTTGGATCAATAGAAATAGAAGGCTATCAAAGGAGTACGATTTACTTACAACATCTACTGAAAGTTTCATATATCTGGCTATGAGTAAAGTTATGTTAAGTAGGGAATATGCTTGATTTACTGGTTTGTGGACAACCTCTTAAATTCTTGAAAGCCTGTATGGCAAATCTTATACCTTGCTTTAGAAAAAGCTTGCTTTGAGGGTACATGTCAATGGCTCCATAAGTTCACATTCTATTCCCAAACTTTTTTTAACTAACTTTAAAATCATAGAAAATACTGTCGAAAAAGGAAGTTTTCTTGTTCGTGTAAAACTCAACACAATGGATTTTCTGAAAAGTTTTCGAGTATATTATATTTTTAATTTGTAGAATAAGGTTTTTTCCTTTTTGCATATTTCACCTAAAAAGGACACATTTTAGACTTCTTTGTTGAAATAAAACAGAAACAAAAGTGCTGTCCCTTGCACTCTTTGGATAATTTAATGATAAAAAATTTGGAGAGAAATTTTATACACTATCGCTGATATTTTTCCTTAAGTTGACGCCATTGCCTGAACACTTACCTAATGATGAAGCTATCGAAAACATAGCAAAGAGACTTCAAAAATCTATAGACGATGCAAAAAAGCACAAGGTCATGTTTAGTGTTGATGTATTCCAAGGAGAAAAAAGTCATCAATAATAGATTATTCGATACTGATCTTATACCACCTCATGGAGCAAGATAAAAATGTTACTGAGACTGGAAAAGAAAAACTACGGCCTCTTATGTTAGAAATGTTTAATCTAGTTTCAACAGGCACTGATGTGAGCCAAGAAGTTCGGAGATTATTGCCAGAAGATATACTGAAAGAACGCGGCGAATATTTGTCACGTCTAAAACAAATTGTAAGTGATAGTATTGAAAATGACAAAAAAAAAGGAATTGTAGTAGAAAGAGATAATAAATTTTATTATGTACAGTGTCCAGAAAAAAGTGTGATCACTCCTGCAAAATTTATGAACTCCCCGGAATTTAAGGACTTAGAATATGGTGCATTGCGAATAGGAGAAGGAGATAATCTAATCTGAATAAAAAGCTGGCAATATCATGATATGCAAGGCAAAGTAAAAATGACCTTTAGGGTAGGCGATGAAAAGATCGAAATGATTTTATCTTCTGAAAAAGCTGAAAGTTTTGGTAAAATAATGGTACATATGGATGACAAAAGTTGTGAAATCTTCTCAAAGTACCTAAAAGAGCTAGAAAAAGAACCTCGTATAAGCAAGGTTGTTGAAGCTGCTAAAAGTTTTGCACAAACGAAAAGCAGTGCAGTTAGTCCACCTCTTTCTAATATGAAAAGTGTTGACACATCGCAACATTTTCAAAGTAGTGATACCAATTCCCATTACAGGGCAAACAGATGGACAATGATGGAAGAAAAGCCATACTGAAGTAAGTAAAATAGCGAGGTTTAAATGGCATTAAGATCAAAATTATTGGATGAAAAAGTAGTAGAATCAGCAAAAGAAATGCTGAAGAAAGTAAGGAATAATGCATATGTTTCAAAAAAACTAAATGCTGTAATTGCAGCAAAAAAGTACAGTATAACGGCTGTAGCAAAAATATATTGCATTTCAAGAAGCGCACTAACTTCGTGGGTAAAACTCTTGAAAATTGGCAGAGAAGAAAAACTGTTTGCTCCTTCACAACGTCGTAGAAAAACTAAATTAAATCAGGCTCAACTACAGCAAATTGAAGAGTGGATAGAAGAAAATCCTAATATCACCATTAAAGAAATGAGAATAAGAATCCAGGAAAAGTTCGGATTAAATATCAGCAAATCTACAGTACACCGCCATATGCAAAAGATGAAATTCTCATATATTACACCAAGACCAGTTCATAATGGACAAGATAAAAGCAAACAAGAGGAATTCAAAAAAAAATCTCAATTGAGCTATTAGCAAGTATCCAGAAAAAGAGCTATTTTTCTTTGATGAATCACGGTTTGGCACACATTCAAAAGTTGGACATGGGTGGTTTAAAAAGGGGATTAGAACACAGGTTAAAACAAAATTAGGTAGGCAAAATTTCTATCTCTATAGTGCAGTTAATCCTAGAAATGGAGAGAGTTCTAGCTTATTTGCACCAAATGTCAACACTGATTGCATGAACATATTTCTTGAGCAAATTTCGCAATATCTAGAAACACGAGAGGCTTTTCTCGTTATGGACTGTGCTAGTTGGCATAGGTCAAAAAATTTAAAGGTACCTAAAAATATCGACATTATATACCTACCTCCATACTCACCTGAGCTAAATCCTGTTGAGAGGCTTTGGTTATATATAAAACAGAACATTTTGCGCAATAAAATATACGATACAATTGCTCTACTTGAGGGTGCTTTGTGCAAATTTATTGCTTCTCTTGCCAGCTCCACAACTAAACAACTCTGCAATGTTTCCTATTTGACTGGACAACAATGAGAATTGGTATGACCATGAATCACCAGAGCATTAACAATTATCATACATACATTGTTGCATATAGCAATAGTGTATGTGTATAGTTAGTAGGGTTTGTAAACTTAATAAAGTCTACAACTAATTTGAAAACTACTTTATTGTATGCAAGACTTTAAAATACTAGAAAATCTAAAAACCAAAGCACTAGAAGCTGAAAAAGGAGGCGGTTCTGACAGGATTACCAAACAACATGAAAAAGGGAAATTAACTGCTAGAGAAAGGCTCAGTATATTGCTCGATGAAAGTTCTTTTGCAGAATACGATAAATTCGTAAAACATCGTGCAAATGATTTTGGCATGCAAAATGCTAATTTTTTAGGTGATGGGGTAGTGATTGGTCATGGTACTATTTATGGCAGAAAAGTTTTTGTTTATTCTCAGGATTTTACTGTCTTTGGTGGTTCACTTGGTGCGTCACATGCAAAAAAAATATGCAAAATTATGGATATGGCAATTAATGCCAGAGTTCCAATTATCGGACTAAATGATTCTGGTGGAGCCAGAATTCAGGAAGGAGTAAATTCTCTTGCTGGTTATGGAGAAATTTTTCAAAGAAACGTAAATGCATCGGGTGTTATACCACAAATTTCTTTAATTATGGGCCCATGTGCAGGAGGTGCAGTTTATTCCCCAGCATTAACTGACTTTACTTTCATGGTGAAAAACAGTTCATATATGTTTATAACCGGGCCAGATGTAGTAAAAAAGGTTACCTACGAAGATGTAAGTTTCGAAGACCTCGGTGGAGCAAAAATTCATACAAGCAAAACAGGAGTAGCGGATTTTGCATTCAATAATGATGTTGAAATGCTGCTAAAAATGCGTGAATTCTTTACTTTCTTACCAGCAAATAATCAAGAATCACCGAAACCTAAATCAACCTGTGATTCAGTTAATGATATTGATGAATCTTTAAATACTCTGATTCCTAGCAATCCTAATACTCCTTATGATATGTATGAACTCATTGAAAAAGTTTGTGATGAAAGGAATTTCTTTGAACTGAAACCTGATTTTGCTCGTAATATCATAACTGGTTTTGGTAGAATTGGAGGAAATACTGTCGGTATTGTTGCAAATCAACCTATGCACCTTGCAGGATGTTTGGATATTGATTCTTCAAGAAAAGCTGCGAGGTTTGTAAGGTTTTGTGACGCATTTAACGTTCCGATCATCACACTTATTGATGTTCCAGGATTTTTGCCGGGTACAAATCAAGAATACAATAATATAATACAACACGGAGCGAAACTGCTTTACGCTTACGCTGAAGCGACCGTGCCGAAAATTAGCCTTATCACTAGAAAAGCGTATGGTGGTGCATACATTGTTATGAATTCGAAACATCTAAAAGGTGATATAAATTATGCCTGGCCAACTGCTGAAATAGCTGTGATGGGCCCTGAAAGTGCAGTTGAGATTATATTTCGACACGAAAAAGATCAGCAAACGTTAATTAAAGAATATAAAGAAAAATTTGCTAACCCATTTTTTGCTGCATCATATGGATACATTGATGACATTATAGTGCCAAGTAAAACAAGGTATCACTTTTGTAAAGCATTAGAGCTACTCAAAAACAAGAAGGTAGAAAGGATATGGAAAAAGCATGACAACTTACCTCTGTAACTTTCTTCTAAGCCTTGCTTACAAGTTATGCAATATTATAAGTATAATCAGTGTGCCGTTACCAAGACTCGAACTTGGGACCTCGTCATTACCAATGACGTACTCTACCACCTGAGCTACAACGGCAAGTTTATATATTATGATAATGAATAACACAAAAAAGAATAAGGAAAAAGAAGAGGAGAAAAAAAGATTAGCGAAAGCTTTAAAGCAAAATATTTTGAAAAGAAAAAAGCAGCAACAGAGTAGACAGAGAACCCTTTCAAAACTCGTTTGTGGTGAGGAATTTTTAGGAGAAAGCACCGCAGAATACTCGAATGTATTTGAGAACGACAAAATTACCATCAGAAACTTAAGTTTTGAAGGAGGTATCATGCCAGAACTACCGGAAGTGGAAGTAATCTCTAATTTTTTGCTTGATAAAATTAAAAACAAGCAAATCAGTAATGTTATAGTGAATAATTGGAATTTACGTGCCCCAATAACAAAAAATATTGATGATATGCTAAAGGGCAAAGTCATACGCAACATCAAGCGTAGAGGTAAGTATACCATCTGGAATACAGATGGTAGTGTGGCTGTAATCATACATCTTGGCATGAGCGGAAAGCTTATATATGCTGACCACGATCAAATGCGGAATAAGCATGATCACGTGGTATTTTTATTTTCTGACAATACTTCAATAATTTTTAATGACCCAAGAAGATTTGGATTAGTTATCGTTTTAAATAAAGAACAAGAAACGGATTTTTTTAGCGATTTTGGAATAGAGCCCCTCACGGATGAATTCAGTGGAGACTATTTACAGGAGTTGCTGAAAAACAAAAAAGTGAATATCAAATCAGCGTTAATGGACAATAAATCAATAGTTGGCGTAGGCAACATATATGCTTCTGAGAGCTTGTTTAGAGCCCGTATATCACCACTCAGGTCAGCAAAAAACTTGACCTATAGAGAGTGCGAAAAACTTGCTGCTGAAATAAAAAATACTCTGAGTGATGCAATTGCTGCAGGTGGTTCAACACTGAAAGATTATGCACAGCCATCTGGATCTGCTGGATACTTTCAAAATAACTTTTACGTATATGGTAAAGTTCAAAAACCTTGCAAGATTTGCAATAATATCATAACACTTATACGACAAAATGGCCGTAGCACTTATTTTTGCAACGCGTGCCAGAATTAAGATTTTATTTTTTGATATGATATTTTCACTTGAAAAAGATCCATTTGATTTGTTTTCAAAGTGGTACAAAGCAGTACTTAATTCTCCGTGTGAACAACCAACTGCAATGACGCTAGCAACTTGTAGCAAAGACTGTATTCCATCTGCAAGAGTGGTATTACTAAAGGAATATAGCAAAGAAGGTTTTGTGTTTTTCACTAACGTAAACAGTAAAAAAGGGAAAGAATTGACTGAGAACCCCAAAGCTGCGTTAGTGTTTCATTGGATAGAATTTGCTAGGCAAGTGCGAATTGAAGGAGAGGTTAAACTTCTAAACGATGAAAGAACTGACAAATACTTCTCTTCTCGAGCGCTGGGTAGTCAAATTAGCGCATGGTGCTCAAAACAATCGAGCATTCTGAAAGATTGGCAAGATTTTGAGCAAGCTATAAAATTGAAGGAAAAAGAATTTCACAATACACAAGTTTCTCGTCCTGATTTTTGGGTGGGATTTTGCGTAATCCCAAAAGTAATTGAATTTTGGCAAGAAGGTGAATATAGGAAGCATATTAGATTTAGATACACTCTTGTTGAGGGAAGCGATTGGAAAGTGGAACAACTATATCCTTAAAAATGGTTGCGGGAGTAGGATTTGAACCTACGACCTTCAGGTTATGAGCCTGACGAGCTACCGAGCTGCTCCATCCCGCGTCGTTGCTTATTTAGTTATTATATATACAAATAATGAAAAAAGAAAAATAAAATTTCACCACATGCAAATATCGACACACTTATTAACTTTTCTTGACATAATAGTTAGTTATATACGTAACAATCTGCGCAATGAACAATATAACTTGATACTGTGGTTTCCTGTTTTTCAGTGTGTAGGAATTCTAACCTATTTTTCCCTAAGTTTTGAACCAAGCTGCATATCTATTTTTCTTTTGCTTTTACCCACACTAATTTTGATTGCAATATTGTGTAAAAGGTACGCGATATTGTGTATCGCTTTAATTGCAGTGCTCATAGGATTTACAGCTAGTAAATTAAGAACAGCTTTAGTTGATACTCAAATTCTTGATAAAGAGAGATATGTAAAAGATATCGTTGCCACAGTGAAGGATATTAACGACAGGGGCTCATATAAACAATTTCTGCTTTCTGTTGAAAAATCCCCTACTATCTCAAAATCCTCTCCTGTCATCCCAGCGCCCCCTTTTGTCATCCCAGTACTTGACCTTACCCAGAAAAAAAAGATATGGATTCCAGCGTCACGCGCTGGAATGACACCGGATAGAGCTCTAGATAACATCAGAATATCAGTTAGAACCAAAGTGGAAAAAGGCATTAAAATAGGCGATCAAGTAAAATTATCAGCAAAACTCTTCCCTCCAAAAATTGCGCCTTCGGAGTATGCATACGATTTTGCAAGAATAGCATATTACCAGAAAATAAGTGCAACAGGTTTTGCAACAAGCAAAATAACCCTGCACAAAAAGGCTGAAGCAAGGAAATTTCTAGAGTATATAGAATCTTTCCGTCAATACATTTATGAAAACCTGCAGCAAAATATCAAAAAACCACATGTAGACATAATTTCTGCATTACTGATCGGTAAAAAAGACGGCATAGATCAAAAAACTATGGACGCGATACGAGATTCAGGTATAGCACATTTGTTTGCCATATCTGGTTTGCATTTATCATTCGTTGCTGGTCTGTTTTTTGTAGTGTTTCGTAATTTATTCGCAATATCTGAAACTTTGACTCTTAAGTATAACACCAAGAAAATATCTGCATTTCTTACCATTTTGCCAACCACGTTTTATTTGTTGATTACTGGTATGCAAATTTCTGCTCAGCGTGCCTACATCATGGTGATTTTAGTACTCGTTGCAATAATGATAGAGAGAAAATATCGAGGGTTAATAGCAATTGCGTTTGCTGCTGCAGTGATACTTATCATAGAACCAGAAGTAATTTTAAAGCCTGGCTTTCAGATGTCATTTTCTGCTGTTTTGGCACTGGTTGCCAGTTATCAAATTAATGCTAATAAATTGTTCAAAATAAAAATAATGAAATATTTTGTGTCGATAATGATTAGCTCAGTAATAGCAAGTTTAGCAACTGTTCCGTACACGATATACAATTTTAATTATTTTTCAATTAGTGGCATTATCACAAATTTAGTTGCTATACCAATAGTTACATTAATTATTATTCCACTTGGAATAATCTATGTTTTGTTGATTCCTTTCGGTATTGAATGGATTATAGCGCCACTTATAGAACGCCCAATTGACAGCATTTTGTATATAACAAACGCTATCGCTAGTCTTCAGTATTTGGTTATTCCCATTCGCACTTTTCCTGCATCATCAATTATTATAATAACACTTGGTTTATTGTGGCTGTGCTTGTGGGAAAGAAATTGGCGTTTCTTCGGAATTTTCTTTATTGTGCTGGGTATTTGCTTTAGCACCGCATATAAAACCCCCGACATACTAATAAATGCTGATAATGTTGCTGTAAAAGAAAGTGATAACTTACTATATTCTCTCACCAGGAAAAATAGGAACTTTGTTGTCAAAACATGGGCGAAGCAAAATGGGCAGAACCAAATTTTGAATCATAAAAAATACAATAACTCAGATAAAAGGCTAAAGTGTAACGATTATGGCTGCATATATAATAAAGGAAATAATAAATCAGTGTTGCTAGCTTATAAGGAAGAAGATATTCTAGAAAATTGTGATAAAGTTGATTTAATAATTCAATTAAGTGAATTCGACTATTCAGTTTGTAATACTAAAACTATCAAATATGCCAATCTAAAAACATATGGCACACATTCAATTTGGTTAACAAATCGTTACATAAAGATTAATAAAGTGCGCTCTAATAGGCCTTGGCACATGTTGAAAAATTAAGAAACTTGATTTTAAGGTTTGGTTAATGTATACCTAAATAAGTTTAAACTAGAAAAATGTTATGGTTACAGACACTAAAGATCCTTTCAAAGACTATTTTGATTTTTTAGGATTTAGAAAACTTTCTGACCAGCCCAGTAGAATTTTGAGCTCTATAAGAAAGTATTCTGGTACTATATCGATAGCAAGTACCATTGCTACTCTTATAGCATTTACTACCTTTTCTATTCAGCCTGTTATAGTAAGTATTGCTGGATTTGCGTTCACGCCAGCACCTCTTGCCTTTATTCCTCTTGCAGTTTTCTTATTTACTGCTGTTATAAACTTTATAAATACACAAAAAATAAAAGAGAATGAGATAGATAAAAAAGTAGGAAACTATCAAGTTGATGAACAGTACAGCCAGATTGTTCAAGAAGCCGAAAAAATTGAAATTGTAACAAATTTAGATCGTAAGAGGAAAAAGCTTTCAATAGTTTTACCAATTTCTAAGACGCAGAGAAAAATACTAGAAGATATAGAAGCAGAAAATAGAAATAGGATTCTCTTGTTTACAGGATCATATGTATTTGGTGCTATTATAGTAGTTTCAGCAATATCACAATCCATTAATGCTCCAATAATATTAATAGCTTTATTAGTCGCTATTCTTTTATGCATCATATCAACACTTAGCAATCTAATAAGTAATAGCGTGGATCATGAAAATCATACTATTAGAAAACACAGTTCTTTAGGTCTTCTATTTCCATACTGGTCTGGAAAGGGCATGGTTGTATCAGTAGTAGAAAATAAGCTTGGTAAAAGGGAAAATGAACTAATATCTCTAATGAAAAAACTACTTAGTCCGCTTTGCAACTCATTTGACAGTAACCTTAAAAAAGCTTGCGATTTACTTGATAATAGTCTTTTAAAGCCTGCAAATATTAACATTAAAGAAACGCTTGATCACCTAAAAAAAATCAGAGAAGACATCAAAAAAGATTTAGATTGGCTACATGCAGAAATTTCAGAAGTTTTAAACAACACTAAAGAATTGACAAAAAAAGCACATTCACTAGATATTGAAGGTACTTTTTCTAGGTTAGAGAATGCTATTAAAATTGCTGAAGATAAGATTGAACGATTTGAACCAAGCCGCTTTGTAGGCTGGCTTCAATCAACTACGCAGTCTAATAATAACGAGTTCCTTAGCATGCTAAAAAAGTTAAAAGAGGATACAGAAAAGGAAAAAACGGAATTGAAGATGCAATTAAACGTAGTAAGGAATGAATTAGAAGAAATAAAAAAGAAGCAAGCTCAACCAAGTACGCCTGATTTAGAAGCTAACAATGGAAATAATACTAATAAATTATTAGTGTTAGAAAATAAAGTCAAAGAACTACGTGACACAGTTAGAAAGTTAGAGCTGGAAGCAGAACAAAATAAGCTGCAGCAAAAGAAGGAAAAGTTAGAGCAAAAAAAATCTGAACAAGAAAAAACAGATGAATGGAAAGAAAAAATCAATGGCAACCCAAGTGACTTTCTATATTATTTATTAGAATCTATTAAGCTGGAAGAAAAAGATAATAAAGAAAAAAAGGTTGAGGCAACATTACGGGATTTTGATAACAAAATAATAATTCACTGGAAAGATGGCTCTCAAACAATTTGCCATATTAAAAAACAAGGTGATCTTCCTAGTACAAAAGTTGATTTTGTAGATCAAAATATTCAAGCAGCATTTGCAGTAGCTCGCGCGGGGTAGTTGTTATAGACCACTTAGAAGTAACCTTAAGTGTTAATAATGATAAAGAGAAATTAAGGTTAGACACCTATATAGCTGAAAAATGCAACATATCACGCAGCAAAGCGCAAAGATTGATACAAAATGAGCAGGTGAAATTACTTGGCACACCGATAATTAATAATGACTACATAGTAAAACCAGATGAAGAGTATGTGGTGCATCTCGTTCAACCTGACATATCCACATCAATTGAGCCTAATTATGACATAAAACTTGATATCGTCTATGAAGATGAGGACATTATAGTTCTGAGTAAACAAAGTGGATTAACAGTGCACCCAGGTGCTGGGACAAACAATGATACGCTTTTGAACGCAGTTATCGCTCACCTTGATGTAAGACCAGGAATTGTTCATAGACTCGATAAAGATACTAGTGGGCTAATGGTAATTGCAAAAAATGAAGCAGCCCATAGTTTTTTGTCTGAATTGTTATCGAATCGCAAAATAAAGCGGGAATACTTAGCAGTAGTTTGGGGAATATTATCTTCCCAGCAGGGAACTATAGAAACTAACATTGCTCCAAAGCGTGGTAATAAAGAAATGATGTGTGTTACAAAAACAACGGGCAAATTAGCAATCACTCATTACTCAGTAGAGAAAGTTATAGGACAAGCAAGCCTCGTTAAATGCACTTTAGAAACAGGTAGAACGCACCAAATTCGAGTCCACATGAGCCACATAGGACATTCTATAGTTGGTGATCAAGTTTATGGGAAAAATAGTAGTAAAAGCACAAAATATGCTAAAAACTCTAGTTTTATTCGTAATTTCAACAGACAAGCACTACATGCTTATACACTGGGCTTATACCACCCAAAAAGTAAGGAATACATGGAATTTGTCTCTGATTTACCACAAGATATAAAAACTTTAATTGGTGAGTTTGAAAATATACCTAATACCAATTCTCATTGTTGTCCAGTCAAATAGGAAACATTGCAGAGTTGTTTAGTTGTGGAGCTGGCAAGAGAAGTAATAAATTTGCACAAAGCACCCTCAAGTAGAGCAATTGTATCGTATATTTTATTGCGCAAAATGTTCTGTTTTATATATAACCAAAGCCTCTCAACAGGATTTAGCTCAGGTGAGTATGGAGGTAGGTATATAATGTCGATATTTTTAGGTACCTTTAAATTTTTTGACCTATGCCAACTAGCACAGTCCATAACGAGAAAAGCCTCTCGTGTTTCTAGATATTGCGAAATTTGCTCAAGAAATATGTTCATGCAATCAGTGTTGACATTTGGTGCAAATAAGCTAGAACTCTCTCCATTTCTAGGATTAACTGCACTATAGAGATAGAAATTTTGCCTACCTAATTTTGTTTTAACCTGTGTTCTAATCCCCTTTTTAAACCACCCATGTCCAACTTTTGAATGTGTGCCAAACCGTGATTCATCAAAGAAAAATAGCTCTTTTTCTGGATACTTGCTAATAGCTCAATTGAGATTTTTTTTTGAATTCCTCTTGTTTGCTTTTATCTTGTCCATTATGAACTGGTCTTGGTGTAATATATGAGAATTTCATCTTTTGCATATGGCGGTGTACTGTAGATTTGCTGATATTTAATCCGAACTTTTCCTGGATTCTTATTCTCATTTCTTTAATGGTGATATTAGGATTTTCTTCTATCCACTCTTCAATTTGCTGTAGTTGAGCCTGATTTAATTTAGTTTTTCTACGACGTTGTGAAGGAGCAAACAGTTTTTCTTCTCTGCCAATTTTCAAGAGTTTTACCCACGAAGTTAGTGCGCTTCTTGAAATGCAATATATTTTTGCTACAGCCGTTATACTGTACTTTTTTGCTGCAATTACAGCATTTAGTTTTTTTGAAACATATGCATTATTCCTTACTTTCTTCAGCATTTCTTTTGCTGATTCTACTACTTTTTCATCCAATAATTTTGATCTTAATGCCATTTAAACCTCGCTATTTTACTTACTTCAGTATGGCTTTTCTTCCATCATTGTCCATCTGTTTGCTCTGTAATGGGAATTGGTATTAGTTAATTTGTAGGTGTAATGTGGCTAGAAATGTTTTGAATGAAAATGAGTACCACGCTTTAAAGCAGTTGTTTTTAACATTTAATATTCAAAAGGAGGATGTGGTAAATTCTGACATTAAGAATATTAAGAAAAAGCTTAGTCAACAATACCGTAAATTATCGTTAAAATATCACTCAGATAAAAACCCAAACAATAAAGAAGCGGAGGAGAAATTTAAGGTTATTGCATTAAATAAGCCATTTTTTGAAGAATTTATAATAGAGCCATTGGAGAAAGGTCTCAATAAAAGAAATAATTTAATAAAAGAATTACGCGGTAAGTTGTGGAGTCGCAGTTATGAAGAATTGCAAAAATACTTAGATGATAAGTGCAGAAATAAACTCTATAATAAGCAGCAGTCAATTAACAATAATGTAACTGCTTATGTAAAATATTCTTCTTATTCAAATCTCTTAGGAGTTCTTTTAGTATCCTTCACATCAATTGCATTTTTAATAATTAATGGTATTTCTTCTAATGTACCAATAGCAGTAGGTTTTCTTGCTCCCTTGTTAGCAGGATCTATTTTGAGTCTAGCTGTTAAGAGCATTTATACTAGAAATGGGAAAGAGTTTAATCATCAGACTAATATTTTATTATTGTTTAACTTTGACCAAGAATGCGAAAATTTTTCAAAGAGTGATAGGACTAAATTAAAGTGGCTAAAAAATTCAGTTATTTTGAGCAACACAATCTGTACATCTTTAATGTTTTTCGGTGTGGGATTAGATTTAGTTGCCAACGGCTTTGGTATAACTAACTCTATGATGTTATCCGGCTTATTACTTTCATTACCATTCACGCTTTTAATTGTTACTTCACCTATTTTAAATGCTGCAAGTAATTATATTCTCAAAAAGACAGCTATAAATTCAATTGAGGAGCAATTTAAAGGTGATGATCAGTTTATAGAAGTCGATAACGAAAAGCCAAGCAGTACTATGAGCAATCAAAGTTATTTCCCCATCGGTCAGTTAATATCATCAAAGTTAGCTATTCTCCATAGCGAAGTCTCTAGCTAGGAACAATGAGCCACAGATCAGTATGGTTTTGACGTTTTGGATAGAGGCTTTTAATATGTGATTTGATATTGCATCGCCAATTGACTCACACTCCATTGCTTTTATTCCTATGTTATTGGCTTTTTCCCTAATCAAGTTTGTATTTGTTGCTTTAGGCTCAGATTTAACACAAACCGCACATAATAACTTGATATATGGTTTTAAGTGTTCTAAGAACTCTTCTACATTTCTGTTACGAGTAACACCAAAAATTATACAGACACCTTCAGCAAAGTTATCTCTTACCCACTGAAATAGTACTCTAGCACCATCATTATTGTGCGCACCATCTAAAAATAATTGCCAATCTTTTGGTAGTAAAGAAATTAAATTGCCCTCTTTTATACGCTCCAGTCGTGCAGGCCAATAAGTGCACTGTAAACCTGAAGTGATATCCTCTTCTCCAATATCAAATCCATATTTTCCACTCAAAATGCTACATGCTGCAATAGCATTGCCTGCATTGATTATTTGGTGATCACCCTTTAAAGACGGCAAAGGAAATTCTATTGATTGAATAGCTGATTGGAAAACCATTTTGTTGTTCTTTTTTTTGCAATTCCATTCAAAACCTCCTCTATACAGAGGAGATTTCTTATTTATTGCATGGAATTCTAGTGTATTCATTATAGATTTTTCTTGTGGTGCTATTACGCAAGGAACATTAGGTTTCATTATTCCAGCCTTTTCACCTGCTATGGTCTCTACAGTAGGGCCAAGATATTCCGTATGATCAAGTGCAATGGAAGTAATTATTGTTAAAATCGGACTATCTATAACATTTGTTGTATCAAGTCTCCCACCCATACCCACTTCAATTAAAGTTATATCGGCTTTATGACGAGAAAAAGCTAAAAAAGCTGCAATAGTTGCAGCTTCAAACAGAGTGATAGGTTGTTCTGCAATTACGGCACGGCATTCTTCTAACAAGCTATATAATTCATTATCGTCGATATAACTGCCTGCAATAACTATTCTTTCATTAAAATTCACCAAATGTGGAGAAGTGTATGCGTGTACCTTATACCCTGCTGCTTGCATTATATATCTTATAAATGCTAGTGTTGAGCCTTTCCCGTTAGTTCCAGCTATATGAATTACGGGAGGCACTTTTTTCTCGGGATTATCTAGTTTACTAAGAAAGCTTTTTATGCGATCAAGAGAAAAATCATTCGGCCTGCTACCAAGTGGCTTAGGCCAATGAGGCATATATATCATAGATTATTGTTACATTTTAATTCACCTATCACACTTGCTATGCCATGCGTGTCAATCTTCTCACTAAATTGAGAACGTTGATTAATAGCAATACTTATTCCACTCATTACAACATCACTTATCAAGAAAGAACTGTGATTTTTAGTAACTTTAAAATCAATATTTGTAAATTCTTCATCACCGTAAGAGAACCTTGTGCCAATTAAGCAAGTTTCATCGTCAACTGCTTTTGTACTCATTATGATCATTTCACTATTACTCATGTATTTAGATAAAATTTTAACGCACAAACGTGTAAGATACACTTCATACTCTCTTAAGAAATCTTCCCTTTCCTTCTGGGTAGTCAAAACCCCATATTTTCCCATGACAAATCGAGATATTTCTTTGAGGTTAACATTATTCTGAATGACCTCCTGAAGCTTTTCGTGTACATGCTCTAGGTTTTTTCTATTTCCTTTTGTAGATATGCTGTCTACTTGTTGCTTCATAGTATGCACAAAAATTTTGTGATCTGTACAACTAGTGTAAGCTCTTGAAGAAATTACAATAAAAACAATAATGATTAAAACTTTAGTAATATTCATAAGATATACTTAAAATGCAAAGTTTGATAAAGATTAAATAATAATCGCTGACTTTTAATATACCTATAGACATGCCCTGTGTAAATCATCTATAATTCAAGTAGGGGTCTGTGCTATGCGTTATGAGTTAAGTTAAATTTCCCGAGCGATAATTTCTAGAGAAGGGAATTGCCTCTGCTGGTTTCGTTGAAACTAATATGCGATGCCCACCTTAACTTCAGGTCTCAGGAATCTACTAAGGCTGACGGTAGATACGGATCCTTTTTTGATTGGTACTAAATTTATGCTTCATCAATACAGAGAACAAGGTACCTTCCTATGTTCGCCTAATGAAGTATTCCAAATTGTAATTGATGTTGAAAGGTATCCTGATTTTGTTCCTTGGTGCAAAGCCGTTTATATAAAAGAAAAAATTGACAATCAAATGGTTGTGGACCTTCTAGCAGCTTTTCATGGAATTAAAGGAAGATATACATCAGAGGTAACCTTTCTTTCTCCAAGTAGAACAAATGAAGGTTGGATAAAAGCTGTATCATCAAATGGAATATTTAAACATCTATGCAATAAATGGCAATTCATTCCCATAGATGAAAATAAAACTATGGTAAAGTTTTATATAGAGTTTAAGTTTAAGTCCAACTCATTTTCAACCCTATTAAACTCAGTATATAAATATACACAAAGTAAAATAATTGCTGCATTTAAAGATAGGGCTGAAAGCCTTGCTAAACAAAAGTTATCTTGACATTATTAATATAAATGTATAATTTTTTTTAGTAAGTTAAGTGTTTAGATTGTAATGATTTTTAGACTATTGTTTTTATTAATTTTCATAAGTGTTAATTCTTATGCAGTTGTTAAGCAAGATTTATACGATAGCCAATACATTCAAAAAAAACCCAATGAAATAACATCAAATGAGCTATTATCGCCATTACCTGATGATAAATTATTAGGAGATCCAAAAGCACCAATTCTAATGATAGAATATGCTTCATTAACTTGCTATCACTGCTCTCTTTTTCATAGGAATGTTTTTCCTAAAATTAAAGAGAAATATATAGACACAGGTAAGATGTTATATATATTTCGTCATTTTCCTTTGGATTACAGAGGGCTAAAGGCTGCAATGCTAAGTCATTGCTACGAAAAACAAGAAGACTACTTTAATTTTAACAAAGCTGTTTTTAACTCAATAGATTCGTGGAATTACTACAATTTAAGTGATTTGACTTTACTACAAAGAATTGCTGCACTAAGCAACTTAAAGCAAGATGCATTTAACCAATGCATTAATGATAAGAAAATAATGGATAAAATCGTAAATGATAAATCACTGGCAATTAATAAACTTGGTATCACAGCCACTCCAATATTTTTCATCAAGCTTAACGATGATAAATCATATATAGAGCATAATAAAGTTAAACATGGAGGGTATAAAGAGCTGAAATATTTCACTAATGTGATAGATAAATTATATGGAAAAGCTATAGTGAAGTAATACCACTGTAGCTTACCATATAAAAGACTCTATGCTGAGTCATTGTTTTTCACTACTGTTTGTTGTTTTTTACGCTCAAACTCTCTTTTTTTACTGTGCCAAGTGTAGTAATACATAGCGATTTTATTCTCTATTAATACTATTGTCCCATCATAAAACTGAACCATATCCATAACTTTTCTCTGAGCTTCATCAAAACGTTCTTTATACTTTTCACGATAAGCTGGATTATGTAGTAACATAACCCCTTCATTCTTGTTAGATTTTTTGTTTAACGTTTCAACTTCACCAGCAATAGTATAAGACATATAACCCCCTCTAATTGATTATAAAAATTATATTTTAAAAAGAGAAATGCGCATAAACAATCCCTTTAATTCTAGCATAATAATCGACTGTTTATTATACTAGTTAACTATAGTACGATATATAATAATTTTTGTCACTTAAAATTTTATACTATGAAATAATAACTTAAAATAAATGTTTTTATTATTTTAAACTATATTATTATATTTATAAATTGTGTATGAATTAAGTCTCCCTAATTTATAATATATGCGTAATAATTTTAGTATAAAATTGTCATACATAAGAAATCTATTTGCAAAAGAATATAAAAAAATAGAAGAATATTGTATTCTTGAAAAAAAGCAACATATTCAAATTGGCCCTGAAGAAGGAGAGCTATTAAGTTTATTTATAAAAATCCAAAAAATCAAAAGTATTGTTGAGATTGGCACGTTATACGGTTACTCGTCGATTTGCATGGCAAAAGCTCTACTAAAAGACGGTCATATATATACAATAGAAAATAATCCTCAACACTCAAGAATAGCAAAAAAAAATTTTAGTGCTTTTAATCTAAGTGATAAAATTACTCTAATAGAAGGCGATGCACTGGAAAAAATTAATGAATTATCAGCAAAAGCACCATTTGACATGATATTTATTGATGCTGACAAAAGTAGTTATCCTGAGTATTTAGATTGGGCAGAGTCATACATTAAACAAGATGGGCTAATCGTTGCAGATAACACTCTACTGTTTAACACAGTATTTTTAGAATCGCCTCCAAAAGAAGTATCAGAAAAATCATGGCATGCCATGAGGGAGTTTAATAATAGATTATCAGATGAAAAAAAATATTTCTCTATATTGATTCCAACTGATGAAGGAATGACTGTAGCTTTAAAGCTAACATAAGTTAAAAATCAAGGTCAGCATAATGTTTAGGAGGGATTAAACCAGAAATCCTCTCTAATAATATCTCACGAAAACAAGGCTTTGATTTAACAATGGAGTACCATTCTTTTAAAATTTTACTTTTTTCCCATGGAAAACTACTTACATAATCCATTACGGAAATATGCGATGCTAAAGTAATATCAGCTAAAGTGAACTTATCAGTTGCAAGCCAAACGTTCTTGTTAATTAAGTGTTCGATGTATTCCATATGGCAAGGCAGGTTATGCTGAGCTGCATGAAGAAATCTAGAGTCAGGGCTGCGGTTAGTAATTACTTTTTCATTCATAATATACTTAGTAACTTCATTGTAAAATTTGTTATCGAACCAATTGATTAGAGCGCGTATTTTAGACTTAATAATAGTGGATGAACCAAGTAATTTGACGTCGCTATTGTAAGTCTCTTCTATATATTCACAAATGGCATTACTATCCGCTATTACAAAGTTATTATCTATTAACACTGGTACTTGCCCGGTTGGATTGATCTCCATAAATTCATTCCGCTTTTCCCACGGATTTTCATACACTAGATCACAGCCTAATTTTTTTTCTTTTAGAAAAGCTCTAACTTTTCGTGAAAATGGACAAAGAGGAAAATGATATAAAATCATAATGTTCCTCTTTTGGTATACCAATATCCTTTTTTTGTTACTCTATGGCTTGACCTACAACTGTACGAACTTTCTTTGTAGTCGACAGAAGTTTGCGTAGCAGGTGGTGTTATTCCAGTGCTTGACACTGGAATCCAGTTCTTGTTATACAATTGCCTAGTGCGCTCATTTACAGTTAAGTTTTCTGGATCCAAGTAGTCAAGCACTGGGATGACATCCTTTTCGGTAAAAATTGCTCTTATATCACAACATTCATACAGCTGTATGCCTAGGCACTGGGATGACATAAATAAGCGCTGAAATGACATAAATAAACATTGGAGTGACAATCTTGTAGTGACTTGCATGACAGCTAACTTCTCGTTTATTTTAAAGTAATGTTGCAAGAGGTCTAACATATAAATTATAAGACTAATATAGGATATACCTTGCTAAATAAAAAAAAAAGTATAATATTTTATAAGGTATGCAGGCAAAAACTCTGTAATTTGGTCAGATCAGAAATGAAGCAGCCATATCAGAACCTTTTTGGGTTGCATACCTATTTCATTATTTGTTTTATCCGAGGCTATGAATATAGCATTAAAACATCGTCCTAGTAGCTTCAAAGATCTAGTAGGTCAAGATATATTAGTGCGTGTATTAGAAAATGCTTTTATTTTAAACAAAATCCCACAATCTATACTGCTCTCTGGTAGTAGTGGAGTTGGTAAAACCACCACTGCAAGGATAATAGCTTTATGTTTGAATTGTTCCCTGGGGCCAATTTTTGAACCTTGCGGATCATGTGAAAATTGTCTAGCAATAAAAAATTCAAGCCATCCAGATGTAATTGAAATCGATGCGGCAAGTCACACTAGCATTGACGATATTAAAGTAATCCTGGGAGATATTTGCTATTCACCTATAAGCTCTAAATTCAAAGTCTACATTATAGATGAAGTACATATGTTATCCAGCAGTGCATTTAACGCATTACTTAAAACCCTAGAAGAGCCACCATCTAGTGTAAAGTTCATTTTAGCAACTACGGAAATAAAAAAAATACCAATAACTATTATTGCACGTTGTCAAAGATTTGATTTACACAACATTCCTGTAGCTAAAATAGTGGAACGTTTAAATGATGTTGCACAAAAAGAGAGTTATTCCATTGAAAAGGGAGCATTAGAATTAATTGCACGACATTCTGGAAATTCAATGCGTAACGCCTTGTTTTTGATGAATCAAGCAGTGCTATATAGCAAAGATGGTGCAATATCCACTAAAAATGTGACAGACATACTTGGCCTAGTGGATAAAGATATTATATTCGATCTATTAGGAGCAATATTAGATGGTGATTTACAAAAAGCTCTATCAGTGTTTGACAAGGCGATAAAAACAGCAAACCCACTTAGTATTTTTGAAGGTCTATTGCAAACAATTCAGTTAATATGCCGTTTTTTAATTACGAAAGAGATTGATAGTGCAGTTACAGAGCATGAAAAGAATAGGATAAAAGATTTAAGTATAAAGAGATCTTTAATATTTTTTTCGAGATTGTGGAAGGTGTTGCTTAAAGGTATTCAAGATATAAAAACTTCAACATGCAACGATGTTGCTGCTGAAATGATGCTAATTAGTCTTTGCTATCTCTCTGATCTACCTTCTCCAGAACAGGTGATCAAAAAAATTCTTTCACAGAATGTAGAGCAAGGAAATAGACAGGGCAGACCTGTTGCACCTTCCCCCTCTGTCATCCAAGTAGCTGACTACTCGGATCCAAAAAAATATGTGGAAAGTAAACAACAACCCCACTCTGTCATCCGAGTAGCTGACACTGGGATCCATGTGGAAAATAAACAACAAAATTACGATTTTGATAAGATTTTGCAACTATTAAGGCGGAGTAACCAAATTTATCTTTACAAACAACTGTGTAATAATCTACAATTAATAGATTGTAAACCTGGATATTTAAAATTAAAAGCTGTATCTAAGTTGGATAGTAATTTTTGCAATGATTTAAAAAATTACTTAAGCCAGGTGACTCAGCAAGAGTGGGTTATTGCAGTTGATACAGGTTATATAAACAGGGAAGTGAGTAATTTAAATTATGCACCTGCAGTTAAGGATATCCTTGACACGTTTAAAGGTGCAAAAGTAGTTAATATAGAAAATAAGGAGTAAGTTGTGGATTTTAGTCAAATAATGAAACAAGCGCAAGAGATGCAAAAAAAGCTTGCAGAAGCTCAAGAAAAATATGTTGGAAAAGAGTTTCAAGGTATTTCTGGTGGTGGCAAAGTTTCTGTATTAGTGGAAGTCATAAAAATAGGTAGCTATAAAGCTAAAAAGGTGAACATAGACTTAGAACTTATGAGAAATGAGGAAAAAGATATAGTAGAGGATTTAGTAACAGCAGCGTTTAATGATGCCGTTAAAAAAGCAGAAGAAGATATGGCGAATGCAACTTCTGATCTTGCAGGTATGATGGGTTTACCATCTGGGTTTAAACTTCCTTTTTGAATTTACTACTGAAGTTTCTTTTAGTGTAAGTATTTTTTTTCTAATATTCCCAACGCTAGTACTTCTTCATATAATGTACCTATACTAGCATAGCCCTACGTCGTACCGTGATTCATTCCACAACTGTACAAACATTGCAATATGGCACGATATCACATAGTAAACGATGTCATTCCAGTGCTTGACACTGGAATCCAGCCTTGCCGTAATCTCATCAAGAACGTTGTGCTTTAACATAAAACGGCTACTTTTATGCTTACCAACTTAATAAAATTCCTGGATCCCAGTGGGCTTTGTTGCATCACACTTTATGAGATGGTGATTTATGGTAAATTCATGTAACTATCTCAAATTTAGCCATACCAATATCAGTGAATTTATTAAGCAAATAGCATTTGATTAGCAGTTCTTTTTCTCGATTTATCTCAGATTTATTCCTAAAACTAAATCCGAATATTTGCTTTAATCTTGAGAAAAACCCTTCAATATAAGATCTTTTCCCATAATTTACTTCTTTTTTCCATTCTTTCATGCCATCTTCACCGTATAATTTTATTAACCTAATAGCAGCATTCCTGTCAGACATATAATCTATTTCTGGATGTTCTGCCGCATTGTTTATTGGTGGAATTTTTGTCTTTATATCATATTTGTTACACAACTTATAAAACTTGTGCCTATCACATGCTCTATCTGCATATAGTGCTTTTATGGCATGCTGAAAATCAACTTCTTTTAGCAAATCACAAGCTCCATAGTGATCAGAGTAGACACCGTTACTGTATTTTACAGCTATGGCTTTTTTGTTGTTTATATTCAACATTACGTGCAATTTTCTCGTTTGCTCATAGCCACGATATTTTCTGTCAGTGCTATTTTCCTTGCTGTGACCAGGAGTGTTGTTGTATATACTAATTCCTGTACTGTCTATAGCAATTTCGATATCTTCCATATTATTTTTATCAATTCTGCAATCATTTATCTTAACATTAAGTTTCTTAAACCTTCTTGATGCTTGTGAATAGCTGATAACTGCCAAATCTCTTCCTATTTGTTGCAAATACCCTTTTATAAACCCGACTGTTTGTCTTAAACCAATTCTAAAGAAACTGACGATTATATGCACCAAAATCACAACTTTATCACTATAAATATAGTTGCCGCCCTGCATTTTTGGACAATTCTCGTACCAATTTTCTATGGCGTCATTGATATAACAAAAAATGCTTCCTCTTTCTTGGAGAAATTTGTTATATTCATGGCAGTTACTGACTCTCATTTTTTGTGGCATATTTTTTCTTCAACAGTTAAATGGCTATTTATAATGAATTTTGTCAGTAACTGCCAGTTCTTTTCACTTGAGCGATGCAACAAAGCCATCCCAGTGTCACGCACTGGGATGACATCATCCTTTTTTTTGGATTCCAGCGTCATGCGCTGGAATGACACCTCTCTTGGGCTCTCTTAGCTATAAATATTAAGGAATTTACCAAACGAAAAAAAAGGCAAAAGAAGCCCCGTGGTTGGCTAATTACTTATACCAATTCTCATTGTTGTCCAGTCAAATAGGAAACATTGCAGAGTTGTTTAGTTGTGGAGCTGGCAAGAGAAGTAATAAATTTGCACAAAGCACCCTCAAGTAGAGCAATTGTATCGTATATTTTATTGCGCAAAATGTTCTGTTTTATATATAACCAAAGCCTCTCAACAGGATTTAGCTCAGGTGAGTATGGAGGTAGGTATATAATGTCGATATTTTTAGGTACCTTTAAATTTTTTGACCTATGCCAACTAGCACAGTCCATAACGAGAAAAGCCTCTCGTGTTTCTAGATATTGCGAAATTTGCTCAAGAAATATGTTCATGCAATCAGTGTTGACATTTGGTGCAAATAAGCTAGAACTCTCTCCATTTCTAGGATTAACTGCACTATAGAGATAGAAATTTTGCCTACCTAATTTTGTTTTAACCTGTGTTCTAATCCCCTTTTTAAACCACCCATGTCCAACTTTTGAATGTGTGCCAAACCGTGATTCATCAAAGAAAAATAGCTCTTTTTCTGGATACTTGCTAATAGCTCAATTGAGATTTTTTTTTGAATTCCTCTTGTTTGCTTTTATCTTGTCCATTATGAACTGGTCTTGGTGTAATATATGAGAATTTCATCTTTTGCATATGGCGGTGTACTGTAGATTTGCTGATATTTAATCCGAACTTTTCCTGGATTCTTATTCTCATTTCTTTAATGGTGATATTAGGATTTTCTTCTATCCACTCTTCAATTTGCTGTAGTTGAGCCTGATTTAATTTAGTTTTTCTACGACGTTGTGAAGGAGCAAACAGTTTTTCTTCTCTGCCAATTTTCAAGAGTTTTACCCACGAAGTTAGTGCGCTTCTTGAAATGCAATATATTTTTGCTACAGCCGTTATACTGTACTTTTTTGCTGCAATTACAGCATTTAGTTTTTTTGAAACATATGCATTATTCCTTACTTTCTTCAGCATTTCTTTTGCTGATTCTACTACTTTTTCATCCAATAATTTTGATCTTAATGCCATTTAAACCTCGCTATTTTACTTACTTCAGTATGGCTTTTCTTCCATCATTGTCCATCTGTTTGCCCTGTAATGGGAATTGGTATTACATTATACTTTCAAGTATGGCGTTTTTTTATTCTAAACGCTTAATAACCGCGATTTAGTTGCTTTTAAGCCGCAACTAATCTAAATTATAAACATTAAGAAATTTACTAAACAGAAAAAAAGGCAAAAGAAACCCTAGGGTAGCTAGTTATTCACTATCCATTTTTTAAATCGGCGTTTTTTGATGTTTTAAATGCTTTATAAGCGCATTTCAGCTTATATTAGGTAAAAACCTAGAAATTTTATAAAGACATAAGGTGCACATAGTGCAAAAAATTAAACATGGGACGCCAGATACGTGAGTTTTTTTGTCATTTAATCTGTACAGAGAAGATAAATAAATAGCTTCAGTTTCATGATAAGGGGGCTGGCGGAGTTTGTCAAGGGATTTTTGACGAAATGATTCTGAAAGCAAAGAGCGGGAGAAGGGGTTCGAACCCTCGACCTCAACCTTGGCAAGGTTGCGCTCTACCAACTGAGCTACTCCCGCAATTAAATTAACCTAAATTTACTTAATTATAGGCATATACAGCGATTTGTAAACCCCGTGTACACGAAAAATGTGAGAGCCCATAAATTTGCGTGGTTCCTTCTATGATCTTTTCGTATACTTAAGACTCATTTTTGATTATCATAGGTTTTCAATTGTGCCAAAAAATGTATTAATTTTATGGGAATATTTTTATATAAAGACGACTTGCCAGCTAGTTCAATACCAGATGATATAAGGTCTATAGCTGTTGATACCGAGGCAATGGGGCTACTTCATAGCAGAGATAGATTATGCCTTGTGCAGCTCTCTTTTAATGATGGCAACGCTCACTTAGTTCAACTCAAGAACGATTATACAGCGCCAAATTTGAGAAAAATATTAGAGGATAAAAATATAACTAAAATATTTCACTTCGCGCGATTTGATGTAAGCATAATACGTTATTACTTGGAAACTTGGGCACTTCCGTGCTATTGCACAAAGATAGCTTCACGTTTAGTTCGTACTTACACAGATAATCATAGCTTAAAAGAGTTGTGCTTAGAGCTGCTTGATACCAAACTAAATAAGCAGCAGCAATCTTCTGATTGGGGAAATGAAAATTTAACAGACAAACAAAAAAGTTATGCTGCATCTGATGTTTTGTATCTCCACAGGATAAAGGAAAAGCTAGACTTAATGCTGGAACGTGAAAATAGAAAAGAATTGGCCCAAAAGTGCTTTGAATTTCTTCCTACTCGCATTGAGTTAGACTTAATGGGTTGGGAAAACGTGGATATCTTTAACCACCAGATGTAATAGAAGTTTTTTGTTTGTGCAAAACACTTTAGGGCAATTTTTCAAGCTCTGCGGTAAGAATTTAGTTGATTAACTGCTAATAGATACGCTATATTTTACAAAAATTTAGGTATTTTATGAGTGATGATATTACATCGGTAAATGATCAAAATTTCAAATCTGAAGTCACTGACTATAAAGGGTTTGTTCTGATAGACTTTTGGGCAGAATGGTGTGGGCCATGTAAAAGTCTAATGCCACGTATCGAACAATTGGCTAAAGACAGAAAAGGCAAGATTAAGATCTGCAAATTTGACATAGATGAAGGGACTGAAGTGCCAAGTAAGTATGGAGTGCAATCTATACCCACTTTAATCATATTTCAAGATGGTAAGGAAATTGCACGCAAAATTGGTGCAACAAATGATTTGTCAAGTTGGGTTGATAGTGAAATAAGCTAATAGACAAATTTGCTTTTGTGTGTATTATAAATATTGATAAAAGGGATTGTAGCTCAGTCGGTTAGAGCAGTTCGCTCATAACGAATTGGCCGTAGGTTCGAGTCCTACCAATCCCACCATTGTATTGATCTTAGCATGATCGTAACAATGAGAAAACTATAGTATATGAACTATATATTAATGTAATGGGGGAAATGATGGAATTTACTAAGTCTCTAAATAACAAGTTAGATGAATTGCACTTACTAAATCATCCATTTTACCAGTCATGGAATACAGGAAGCTTAAGCTTGCAAGCTTTACAAACCTATGCTAAAGAATATTATCACCACGTTGCTGCGTTTCCTCGTTATATCAGTGGTATACATTTTTTGTGCCCAGATCTAAAAATGCGACAGGTTTTGCTTGGTAATTTGATAGAAGAAGAACAAGGTGATGAAAATCATCCAGAGTTATGGAAGCGTTTTGCTGAAGGACTTGGAGTAGCACGGTCTGATCTTCTTGAAGATGCACAAGTTAAGGAGACACAAGAATTAGTTGACGGTTACTTTGATATTGTACGATCAGATTTTGCTTCCGGTTTGGGTGCACTTTATGCTTATGAACGTCAAACTCCAGAGGTTTCTAAGTCTAAAATTGAAGGTTTAAAAAAACACTATTCAATAAGTGATGAGCGTTCTCTTCAATTTTTTACGGTCCATATGCATGCTGATGAATGGCATTCTGAGGAATGTGCAAATCTTATTGAAGATCTAGATGAAAAAGAGCAAGATAAAGTTATGCAGGGTGCTCAAAAGGGAGCAAGGCTCTTGTGGGGTTTTCTTGATGGAATGATGAATGCTAGCGTGTGTTAGTAGTTGTAAGTAGCTTAAACTCAGTGATGTTGGAATGCAATGTCTGCATGTAATCTTCTTATATCTGACTTACGGCTTTGGGTTCATTTAGGCTATAGTGCAGAAGAGAAGTATCATTCTCAATTAGTTAGTGTTAATATTGATTTTGCCTTTAAATCCCCCCCTTTAGGACTTACAACTGACCGGCTTGAGGATACTATATGCTACTTGGAGGTAGTTCAGAGTATTCAATCTCTCGTTCAAAGCAAGCAATTCAACTTAATCGAGCATTTAACTCATGATATATACAGGACCATTAATAACCTTGTGATGCAAAAAAAGCTTATTATTTCTTCTATAGGCGTAACTATTCACAAAGTTGCACCACCTGTCCCCAGTGTGCATGGAGGTGTTTTCTTTACTTATCGTAATGCGTTGCAAGAATGATTTACATTTCTATTGGCTCAAATATGGGGAATCGCTTTTCCCATTTACAAAAGGCTGCTCAGTTACTGCAGGAACGCTATTTTAAAAATTTAAAATCTTCAATTATTCTGGAAACTAAGGCTATTTTACCAAATGATGCTCCACCTGGGTGGGACAGGCCATTTCTAAATATGGTTGTGTATGGAAGTTGTTCTTCTTCTCCTGAAGAGCTGTTAAAGGGCCTTAAACAAATTGAATGTGACATTGGCCGTCTGCAGGTCTATGAAAAATGGGCACCTCGCGTTATTGATTTGGATATTTTGTTATGGGATGACCTGACACTTGATACACCCTACCTTAAGATTCCTCACCCAGAATTGATAAACAGACCATTTTTGCTTCACTTGATGGCAATGCTGAGTCCCATGGCAGTAGTTAACAAAACGTTTGGTACTGTTAACCCTAACATTAAGGATTGCTTTTTAAGGAGTTTTACGCTTTCACCAGAGCTTATAGGTATTGTCAATATTACTCCTGATTCATTTTCAGATGGTGGTCTTTATTATGATGCAGATCAAGCAACCAAGCAGGCACTGCGGCTGTTATCAGATGGTGCAAGCATAGTTGAACTTGGTGCTCAATCAACAAGACCTGGCTCCTCAATACAAACTCCAAAAGCAGAGTATGCACGCTTAAAACCAGTGCTTGATGACCTTAATCAATATATGAAAGTTGGTGACATTAAAGTCAGCATTGATAGTTTCTGGCCAGATGTTATTTTGAACGTTTTGGAGCACTACAACATTGCCTGGGTAAACGATCAGAAGGGAGATCTAGATGATAATACCTTAAAAGCGATTGCTAGCAGTGGATGTAGTATCGTTATTATGCATTCACTCTCCATACCACCACATAGTGACAACATTATCCCAAGTGACATTGATCCAATTGATACCATAAGTAATTGGGCAGAAAGGAACATTAATAGATTACTAGCTCTAGGTTTTGATCAAAGCTCGATCATTATTGATCCTGGTATTGGTTTTGGCAAATCTATGTACCAGAATATCCAGATTTTACGCAGTATAGAAACGTTACAAAATTTTGGCTGCAAAGTTCTGGTTGGTCATTCTAGAAAGTCATTTATTTCTTCTTTTTCTACAGAACCTGTCTTTAACCGAGATTTAGAAACAATTGCTTTATCATCTGCATTGCACAACAAGGTTGATTTCCTTCGAGTGCATAATGTGCGTGATCACATGCGATTCTTTGTAGCTCAAGCTGCTTTACAGGGATGCTAGTTATCGGAATTATGGCTGTTGATCCCAAGGGGGTAATTGGAATAAATAATGGATTGCCCTGGCATTATCCAAGTGAGTTAGATCATTTTCGTCAGGTGACTGACAAACAAGTTATTGTTATGGGAAGAAAAACATTTGAAACTATGCCTCAAAACATATTGAAGGATCGTATCCCTGTTGTTTTTTCTCGTAACAAATTAAATTCTTGTTTTAACAGAGGAGTAAAATGCACTATTATTTCTTCTATGCAAGAGTTTTTGTCAATCCAAAGTAGTTCTAAAGTCTTCATGATTGGTGGAGCACAAATAGCGCACCTTTTTTTGGAGTATGATCTAATTTCAGAGTTTATCATAACAGAAATTCACAGACTTTATAAAGGTGATGTATATTTCAACTTAACACTTCTTGATGGATGGTATAAAACCGCTCTTGCTCAAACAAAAGATTATACTATATGCAAGCTGACACGTTAATATGCATGTTGAAGCAATTTATACCCACCGCATTGAATGTGGAGAAGTATTAGAGCAGGTTCTTGATCGCTATGTTTCAGAGTTGCTAAGAGAGGAAGTTGTTCTTGCTATCACATCAAAAATCATTTCTATTTGTCAAAAACAAGTGGTTTGCAAAACTGCTTGTTCTAAAGAAGAGCTAATCAAAAGAGAAGCTGATGCAATTGTTGATGTAGACCATAATTCTTACGGCATCTATTTAACAATCAAAGACAATATCTTAATTCCATCTGCTGGTATTGATGAATCAAATGGTAATGAAATGTATATTTTATACCCAAAGGATGTTCAGAAAACAGCTCTATCAATATGGAACTATCTCAAGACAAAACACTGCATAAAACATCTTGGTATTTTGATTACAGATAGTAACATAACACCTATGCGCCTTGGGGTTACGGGCGTTGCTCTTGGTTGGTGTGGATTTGAACCACTTTATTCCTATATAGGCAAGCCAGATCTTTATAATCAACCACTGCAAGTAACACAAGTCAATCTTCTTGATGCACTGGCAACATCTGCTGTTTTAGTTATGGGAGAAGGGGCAGAGCAAACACCGATGGCAATAATTAGTGGTGCACCAAAGGTTCACTTTCTTACTCATCCGCCAACTACAGAAGAAGAAAAAAGTGTGAAGATATCTATGGAAGAGGACCTTTACTCTCCTCTCCTCATGCGAGCCCGCTGGTTAAAGAGTTAAAGAGGAACTTAAAAATTTGCTATTAGACTTCTTAGAGGTTGTCCACAAACCAAGGAATACGTAGTATATAAAGAAAGAATATTGAGGTAAGAGATGAGGAAAAAATATCCAACAGATTTAAGTAAAAGGGAATGGGCAAGAATAGAAAAACACTTCAGAGTATCGTACAAGAAAGGAGGAAGGCCGCCAAAATACAGTAAGTGTGAGATAGTAAATGCAATTCTTTATATACTGCGCACAGGATGTCAATGGCGCTATTTACCACACGATTTTCCGCCGTGGAAGGCTGTGCATGAACAGTTTAGAAGATGGAAAAAGCAGAGAATTTTTGAGAAAATGAACTATGATATCACTAAATATAGTAGGTCAAAAATGGGAAGCCGAGCGCATGCATAGTGGACAGTCAATCGGTAAAAACCACGGAAAAAGGGGGGGCAAAGGTTATGATGGTGCGAAAAAGGTAAAGGGGAGAAAAAGACATATAATCACAGATACTCAAGGATTTGTGCTTGGTTGCTATGTAGGAGCTGCAAGCGAAAATGACAGAGATGGGGTGAAGATGGCATTGGACAATATGAAGGAAAAATACAGCAATATTAAGAAAATGTGGGCTGATATGGGATACCAAGGAAAAGATTTAAAGGATTACGTAAAGAGAGAATATGGGATAGATATTGAAATTGTCAAAAGGCCTCCATGTAGGTTTTGGGTGCATAAAGATACACCACTAGAACTATTGCCACAACGGGATCCTGGATTTTCAGTACAGCCGAGAAGGTGGGTGGTAGAGAGGACTTTTGCTTGGATCAATAGAAATAGAAGGCTATCAAAGGAGTACGATTTACTTACAACATCTACTGAAAGTTTCATATATCTGGCTATGAGTAAAGTTATGTTAAGTAGGGAATATGCTTGATTTACTGGTTTGTGGACAACCTCTTACATAACCATATAACATTGGGAATAGAAACAAAAAACTTGCTTGACACCCTTCGCCAACCCCCTTATAATGAAACTGAAGCTATTGTATTTGCTTTCGCCAATCTGCAGATTAAAAGGTAAGGATTACTTAATGTATCGGCGTCTTATGTTCAATTTTTTGCAGTATATAGATACTGTATGTCTTTACAAAACTTCATCTACATCTAGATTTTTATCTAAATAAGCTGAACGCGCTTATAAAGCGTTACAAGACATCAAAAAATGCCAATACTCGACAGAGATAGTAAAAGACTAGCTAACTCGGGGATTCTTTGTCTTTTTTTCTGCTTAGTAAACTTCTTAAACATTTGCAGCGTAAGCTAGTTGCAATTAAAAGCAGCTTAATCTTGCTTGTCAAGCGTTTAAAACATAAAAAACGCCAATATTTTAAAGCGGATAATAACCCCAGGGCTTCTTTTGCCTTTTTTTTCATTTGGTAAATTTCTTAACGTTTGTAGCTAAACGACAACCGTCATCCCGCTACGTGTTAGCGGCTAAGAGATACCGCGGCGGCATGACCTCGTCATTCCCCTACGTGTTAGCGGTATCTCTAGATCCCGTGACGGTATGACGGTTCGCGCGGTGGCATGACCTCGTCATCCCGCTACTTGTTAGCGGGATCTAGAGATACCGCGAATGAATCGCGGTATGACATAGGGAACCCTTTCTTGGGTTAGCTATAGATTTACTTCGCATATTCAGCTAATTTTTATTACAATTACAACAAAATAATTTTGGCTTTGATGAAAACTGTATATGTATGTCAATCCTGTGGTCACAGCACTGGCAGGTGGGTAGGGAAGTGTATTGCATGTGACAATTGGGATACAGTTGTTGAGGAAATAGCAGTAAAAACGGGCAAAAGAAGTATATCTGCGCCAATTTTAATAAAGACGTTATCGGGTAGCGAAATTATCACTCCAAGTCGTTTTTTAACAGGAATAGAAGAATTAGATAGAGTTTTTGGTGGAGGTATCGTTCAAGGTGCTAGCATTTTAATTGGTGGCGAACCTGGAATTGGGAAATCTACCCTTTTGCTTAGAATTGCAGCTAATGTTGTGCAACTTTCCTCTTTTGAATGTCTTTATGTATCCGGCGAGGAATCTTTAGAGCAAGTGAGCCTCAGAGCAAAGCGTCTTAAGATAAATGAACCTAAAATTAAGCTTTTGTCTACAGTGTCTTTAACTGATGTAGTAGCAACAATAAAGGAAAACAAAAGTATTAAATTCTTAGTAATTGACTCTATACAAACAATGTATGATAGCAGAATTATATCAGCACCAGGAACTGTAACTCAGGTCCGCACTTGCGCACATGAATTAACCATTCTTGCGAAACAATATGGTATTTCCCTCTTAATAGTTGGCCATATAACTAAGGATGGACAAATAGCTGGACCTAAAACTTTGGAGCATATGGTGGATACGGTATTATATTTTGAAGGTGAAAATAGCAATCAATACCGCATTTTGCGTACTATTAAGAATAGATTTGGCCCTGCAAATGAAATTGGTGTTTTTGAGATGTCTGAAGCAGGACTTGTGCCTGTTGATAACCCATCATCATTGTTTCTGATGGCCCATGACAGAGAAGTAGTTGGCAGCGCCGTATTTGCAGGAATTGAAGGTTCAAGACCAATTTTAATGGAAGTGCAAGCATTAATAGCAGGGACTAATATGGCAACCCCAAGAAGGGCAGTAGTTGGGTGGGATATTAATCGATTGGCTATGATCATTGCGGTGCTAAATGCTCGTTGCAAAATGTTTTTGCATGATAAAGAGATATACCTAAACATTGCAGGGGGACTCAAAATACAGGAACCATCGGCTGATCTTGCTGTTGCTGCTTCCCTTATTTCAAGTGTAGTAAATTTACCGCTGCCAACTTCTTCAATAATCTGCGGTGAAGTTGCACTTTCAGGAGAAATTAGGAACATCTCGCATGCTGATCTCAGACTAAAAGAAGCACAAAAGTTAGGATTCAAAAAAGCAATTATGCCTAAAAATGGCAATTATTCTTCTCATGATATTGAAATAATCAAGCTTGGTCACGTAAGGGAATTAAGAGAAGTCTTTAATTACAATTAAATAACGCTTCAGCAAATTCTTTACTAGTAAACTCCCTTAAGTCCTCTATATTTTCGCCAATTCCTATAGCATGTAACTTTATCTTATAAGCTTCTGCAAGTCCAATTACCACTCCGCCCTTAGCAGTGCCATCTAACTTTGTTACGATTAGCCCGGTAACATTAACCATTTTGCTAAATGCTTCTAATTGGCTATAGGCATTTTGGCCGGTAGTTGCATCAAGAACTAAAATAACGTCATGAGGGGCAGTATCATCCAATTTCTTTATCGTTCTATATATTTTTGATAACTCCTCCATAAGGTTCACATTATTTTGCAGCCTTCCTGCTGTGTCAATTAGAACAACATCAACGTTGTCTTTTATAGCTTGACTTACAGCTCTATATGCCACACTTGCAGAGTCGCTACCGTACTCTCCAGTAACAATCAAGCAATCAGAACGTTCTGCCCAAATGTTTAATTGCTCACTAGCAGCAGCTCTAAATGTGTCGCATGCAACAAGCATAACGGATTTTCCCATTTCCTTATATTTATATGCAAGCTTACCTATAGTTGTGGTTTTACCATTACCGTTTACTCCGCATACCATTATTATATGTGGTTTTTTGTTCAAAATTAACGGTTGCACAACTGGGCTCAATATAGCTTCTATTTCGTTCATTAACTGCTGCGAGATAATATTATACTCAACTTCCTTGTCAAACTTGATGCTTGTGAGCCTGTCAATAATCAACTTGGAAGTTTTATGACCAATATCCATGCTAATTAGCAATTCTTCTAGCTCATCTAAAAGCGACTGATCTAATTTTTTTTTGTTAGAGAAAATACTTTTTACTCCGTTGCTAAAGCGAGAAGAAGTTTTTAACAAGCCTTTATAAAGGTTACCAAATAAACTCAAGAGAATACTCCTTTTTAGTTACAATATAGAGAATGACATGCACTACATGTATTTGTAAAGTAAATACACTCGTAACCCATATATTTTGTGAGTAAAATATACTGTTTGCTAGTGCATTTTTCTTTAGTTTTTAACCTAAATATGTTATAATGTAGAATAGCGGTTCACAGGTAATTTTATGAGTTATAATGAGAAAATTTTAGATCATTACGAAAATCCAAGAAATGTTGGCTCTCTGGATAAAAATGATCCAAATGTTGGTACTGGTTTAGTTGGTGCACCATCGTGCGGTGATGTAATGAAATTGCAGATAAAGGTCAATGACAAAGGTGTTATTGAAGATGCAAAATTTAAAACTTTTGGTTGTGGTTCTGCCATTGCTTCAAGTTCCTTGTTAACAGAGATGATAAAGGGGAGAACCATCAGTGACGTTACACAGATAAAGAATACTCAAATAGTGGAAGAGTTGTCTTTACCTCCAGTGAAGATACACTGTTCGGTACTTGCTGAAGATGCTATAAAGGCTGCTATTCATGACTATCAAAGTAAACAAAATAAAGGTGGACATTGAGAACTAAAGCATGAGTGAATATCAAGGAGTAAACGCTATAAAGAAAGATAAAAAACTTATTACTATAACTGCGAAAGCAGTAGAAAGGATAAAGTATTTATTGGACCAAAAGAAGCATACTAACCTTGAGAAATCAGAAGAAGCAATAGGAATAAGAGTGCTAATTAAACAAAAAGGATGTTCTGGTTTAAAATATGATATTGAATATGCGTATGATACTCGTCCTTTAGAGTCGATAATTGAGGAAAACTGCAGTGATGACCAAAAAGTTAAAGTGTTGATCGATCCAAAATCCGTCATGTTTATTCTTGGCTCTGAAATGGATTATGTAGAAGAAAAATTTTCATCGGGTTTTGTTTTCAAAAATCCTAATGAGAAAGGAAAATGTGGTTGTGGAGAGAGTTTTCATGTCTAGCAGCTATTTTACATTGTTTGAAATTGAACCAACTTTCAATATCAGCTTTGATGAGTTAGAGAAAAAATATATTGAGCTAAGCAAGACTGATATAAATGAAAGACAGTCCAAAAACATGGAAAATATCAACAAAGCTTATCAAGTGCTAAAGTCACCACTAGAACGTGCTGAGCATTTGTTGAATCTTTTTGGTGTGGGAAGCCCAAAGGATCATCCAAATTCTGAAATATTAAATGAATCAATGGAAATAAGAGAGTACTTACTAGACTGCGATGATCTACAATTTGCAAGCAGGATGATTGATGAAAAAATAAAAGATTGCGTTAAAAACCTAATTAACACTTTTGCTGTAAAGAATTTTGATGGAGCTGCTACACAAGTCTTAAGATTGAAATATTTATATAAGTCATTTGAGGAGGTGAAAAAGAATGCAACCAATTCAAATTTCTGAACCAAATTCAAGTGAAGTAGTTTTTGGTATAGATCTTGGTACCACCAATTCTTTAATTGCCATGGTAAATAAAGCTGGCAACGTGGAGATATTTAAAGATGAGCAGGGAAGAGAGCTACTGCCTTCTGCTCTTTCATATGAAAATAATACATTGAAAACTGGCTGTGACGTCGGTCAAAATGCAATCTACTCAATAAAGCGTTTAATGGGTAAAAGTGTTGAAGAATTAAATAAAGAAGGCGTCAATTTTGAAATAGATCATGAAAGCGAAAAAGTTATTAGAATAAAATGCGCAGAGGAAAAGTATCTTACTCCTGTTGAGATTTCTGCTGAGATATTAAAAGCTTTATGCAAGAGGGTAGAAGAGTCTACAGAGATGAAAGTAAAAAAAGCAGTGATTACTGTGCCAGCTTACTTTGACGATTCAGCACGTAACGCAACTAAATATGCGGCAAAATTAGCTGGAATAGAAGTTCTTCGCCTCGTTAACGAGCCAACCGCTGCAGCGCTTTCTTACTCCATTGAAAAGAACAATAACAGTGGAATATATGCAGTTTATGACCTTGGTGGTGGAACATTTGATATTTCGATATTGAAATTGCATCAAGGAGTGTTTCAAGTTCTTGCAGTTGGTGGTGACACTAAACTCGGTGGAGATGATTTTGATCATTTGCTTAACCTTATTGTGCTTGATAAGTATAGAGAAAAGGTAGGTTTAAACAAAGAATGCTCTAGTGTCATCCCAGTCTGGGATCCAGAAAGTTTGATTACAAATGAACACACTAGAAAGTTATATAATAAGAACTGGATTCCAGTGTCAGCTACTTGCATGACAACACTTATTGAATCACGTATTGTAAAAGAATACCTGAGCGAAAACACCGTAGGCACTTTTGAATTCAATATTAACGGTGAATTATTTGAATGCGAAATTACCAGAGAAGAATTTGAACATGCAATCAGTTCTTTGGTCAATAGGACTATCAATATAGTCACTCGTACTATAAGTGATATAGATCTTAAAATTGATGATATAAAAGGAGTAATTTTAGTTGGTGGTGCAACTAGAACACCATTGGTTCAAAATTCACTAGTCGAACTTTTTGGAAATAAAGTACTAAATGACGTGGATCCGGATAAAGCAGTTGCCATTGGGGCAGCTCTGCAGGCTCATGATTTAACTTCGAGCTCAAAAGATAGGAATATTCTCCTGGATGTTCTACCTTTATCACTTGGCATAGAAACTATGGGAGGCATAGTTGAAAAAATCATACCAAGAAATACACCACTACCAGTTTCAGAGATAAAAGAGTTTACAACTTATGTTGATGGGCAACTAGCAATGAAAATTCACGTTTGTCAGGGAGAACGTGAAATGATAGAGGATAACAAATCTCTAGCGCAGTTTGAACTAAAAGGTATACCGCCACTGCCTGCAGGTTCTGCAAGAATTGAAATAGAATTTACAGTTAATGTTGACGGAATCTTGACTGTTACTGCAAGAGAAAAAGCTACTGGAATTGAGCAGACAGTTGAAGTAAATTCAAATTTTGGCTTGAGTGAAGCTGATGTTCAAAATATGGTTAACCAGTCAATAAACAGCTTTGATGAAGATATGAAGGCTCGTTCCCTTGCAGGTGCTAAAATTAATGGAAATAAACTCATACACTTGGTTGAAAACAATAATAACCTTTTCACTGATCAAAAGTTGAAAAACCTATTACAAAATGCAAAAAACGCTTTACAAGGCAATGACATGAATGAAATTAACAACACTATCGCCGAGTTAGAAAATTCCTCTTTAGAGTTGTGTGAATTAACAAATAGGTAGAAAAAGCTTACACAACCTTGTGCAATACCCTATTTAACCTCAAGGCAACAGGTAACCTGAAATTAAATGGTAACCAATCGACCTTTCCTAATTTAAATGATAAACCAACTATGCTTACACGCCCAATGATATTTTCCATTGGTACAAAACCAACTTCAGGAAACCTGCTATCCAAAGAATTATTTCTATTGTCTCCCATAACAAAAAATTGATCGTTAGGTACATAATAAACCGGAGTGTTATATGATAGCTTATTAGAAATGTTATCTACCAAAATCTCATGCTCCTTGCCACTTAAAAGCGTTTCTATATATCTTGGTATGTTACGATTCGACTCATAATCAAAAAAACTTTCAATTTGCCTTCGCTCTACTTTCTGATCATTTAGGTATAATTCTCCCTCTATCATTTGCACTTTGTCACCTGGTGTTCCTATTACTCGCTTAACAAACCTGATGCTGTCATTTCTTGTGGGTTTGAAAACTACTATGTCGCCACGCTTTGGAGGGGTATAAAAAATCCTGCCGCTAAAAATGTTTGGAGAAAATGGAAAGGAGTGTTTACTGTAACCGTATGAATATTTACTAGTAAAAATGTAATCCCCTTCAAGTAGGGTGCTTTTCATTGAACCAGAAGGTATATGAAATGGCTCGAATAAAAAACTACGTATTGATAGCGCAATCAACAGTAAAAAAAACAATGAAGATAAAAATCTTCCCGTTCTTATCACCCAGTTTTTGCTTAGTTCTTCCAACTTTTCCAACTTTGTTTTTCTTATAGATTAAGCTTATTATAATACATAAATTAAAAAATGGTAATATGAAATTTTACTTGTGAATGTTATTCCTCTATTCAAAACAATTTTGAAAAGGCGGTTCATTTCTTTCAACGGTGTCATCCAAGTAGCGTGACACATAACTGTACGAACATTGCAATTTGCAGGTGGCAGATGAAAGTAGCTGATGCACATCTGTACGAACATTTGCTTTTGTTAAGGTAATATGGTGTTATGAAAGTAGCTGACACTGGAATGGCTTTGTTGCATCGCTACTTATGAAAGGCTAACTATAGTTAGGATTATAAGTAACCTATTGAAAATCTTGTTTTTTTGCAATCAATCTGATCAAATTTAAGAATAGTAATTTGTTATTTATATTAATAAATTTAATTCTATTGAAAATAGCTAAAGCATTGAAATTCTTGAATTTTAGCCGGATTGGTAAATGGTAGTGAAATTTCTTTTACTCAAATTTAGGTATTCATTGACCGTTCTTGTTATAAATACCAGAATAATAAGCTACTGATATTCGCTATCTTTTTTATCTTTAATCCATCATAGCTAGCGATGCAACAAAGCCCACTGGAATCCAGGTTGTAACCGTTCACGGATTGTGAGAATGAATAAAGAACTAAGCAGTCGTAACTTTTGGAAGGGATTTTGGCCATTGAGACGTGATGTCAAAAATATCGACAACATTCTTTCCACAAATCTTTCTCCATGTTCCGACCAGGTGAAAAAGCTGTTTTTACGATAGCCGTCTAATTTGCCGTTCTGCAAGGTTGTTGATTGACTTCAGGCTTTCGTAAAAACTTCCACACCATATCCTCGGCCTTAACATCTTAATGGCCATTCTCAAACCATTTACAAGCCTTGTCATTTCATGCCCCCCCTTTTTGAATTAGTTGTGTAGCATCTTTTAATATTAGCAAGGCCTATAATAGTGCAACACTGCCTTACGTATTGCCAATCCAAATTCTACTTGCTGTAAAATAACACAATCTGCTACATCGCTGCTAATCTCAATCCCTCTGTTTATTGGCCCTGGGTGCATAACAATCGCATCTGGTTTTGCGTATGATAGCTTTTGTGAATCAAGTCCATACAAATAAAAATATTCTTTCTCTGAAGAACTATTATTCATGCGCTCTTTCTGCAATCTCAAAAGCATAATTACGTCAGCATCCTTTATACCTTCAATTAATGAATAATGGACTGAATCTACTTCAGGAAAATGCTTACAAATCAAAGTTGGTGGTGCGACCAAGTTTATCTCTGCTCCAAACATTTTTAGCAATCTTATATTTGATCTTGCAACTCTACTGTGCAGAATATCTCCACATATCACAACTTTGAGGTCCTTTATTTGCTTTTTGTGATTGCTGATTACAAGATAGTCTGCAAGAGCTTGAGTTGGATGTTCACTACTTCCATCGCCTGCATTGATTAGCGAGCAGTTAACATACTTTGCCAGTGTATTAATGATACCACTACTTTTATGCCTGATTATTATGTAATCAGGATTCATTGCATTTAATGTTTTGATCATGTCTTTTAGATCTTCTCCCTTGTTAATAGAAGAAGATCTTATTGGCAAAGTTACAACATTTGCTCCAAGGCTTTTTGCTGCTATTTCAAAAGACGCAAGTGTACGCGTTGAATCTTCAAAGAATAAATTTATTACTGTCTTATTTTCCAAGATATGACTATTTGCAACTTCTTTTTTAAGGTACTGGTTGGCCAACTCAGTTATATTTTCTACATCATCGACTGTAAGGTCTGAGATGTTTAACAAATTCCTTCTCTTGTTCATAGTTTCCTTTTCAACTATTTGAACCTATTCTACTTTCTTATTACCTTTTTTCAATAGACTTCTTGTGCAGCAATTGTTTTGGTGAAAGAACGGAAAAAGATAGTAAAGTCAAAATTAAGTTAGAAGGAAGAAAAAGTTCAGCGAGTCAAGAGTAAGGTATATTAGCATAAATCTTTCATCCCAATGTTTAGTGGCGCTGGGGATTACTTCCACTTACACTCATCCGCTATCATAACAGCCTCAAAAAGATGCTTCTCAAGTTCACTTAGAGGCAAATCACTTTGTGAATAATTTCCCCAAGATTTTAGTATATCGGAAGTTTCAACGCCTTCAATAATAGGATATTCTTGGTTTTTTTTAGCGTATAACTCTTGAGCCTGCTTGCTTACTAAAAATTCCAATAAGACTATAGCATTTTCCCTGTTTTTTGCGTTTTTTGTTACTGCTGCACCACTGATGTTTACCATTACACCGTGATCGTTGCGATTAGGAAAAAAAGCCCCTAGCTTGTCTGCAACATTCTTTTTATTTTCTGATGAAAGAATTCTCGCAAAGTAGTAGCTGTTTACTATTGCAACATCTCCCTCACCCGCTGCTACGGCGTAAATTTGATCAGTATCACCACCACTTGGTTTTCTTGCCATATTGCTCACAATTCCGCTTACCCATTCTTTCGTCTTTTCAAAACCATTATTTGCAATCATAAAAGCAATTAACGATCTGTTATATGGACTTGTAGAAGAACGCACTAATATTTTTCCTTTCCATTTTTCATTTGCTAAATCTTCATAAGTACTTAAGTCCTTAGGGTCTACTGACTCTTTATTGTAAACCAATATCCTAGCTCTTTTTGTAAGACCAAACCAATAATCTTCACTGTCTCTAAATCTTGCAGGTATAACACTTTTTAAAACCCCTGAATCTACTTGAGATAAAAGTCCTCTTTTTTTTGCTAGAATTAAGTTGATTGCATCAGCAGTCAAAAATAAGTCAGCTTCACCACCGTTTTCCATTCGTGAAAGTAGCTGAGAATAATCATCAATGATGTAACGTACTTTAATACCTGTATTTTTCGTGAATTCATCAAACAAAGTACGTACTAATTCTTCTTTGCGCGATGAATAAACATTTACCACTTGTGAGTCATTAGTTCCGTCGTTTCTGTATAAATAAGTAATAACTATCAATATAATTGCTATTAAGGATGTGAATATAAAGGCTTTTTTCATATTGGATAAAAAATAACTTCTTTCAGTTAAAGTTACCAAGATGGTACAACTTTAGCAAGTGTAAAGTTCGTTAGATAAATCATAAAAACTTCCTTGACAAGCTTCGCCAGCCCCCTTATTATAACACTGAAGCTATTTATTTATCTTCGCAATCTCTGCAGTGGATTAATGACAAAAAACTTAATGTATTTGGCGTAAATCATGCTTAATTTTTTGCACTATGTGCACCTTATGTCTTTATAAAATTTCTAGGTTTTTACCTAATATAAGCTGAAATGCGCTATTTAAAACATTAAAAAACGCCAACTTAAAAAATGGATAGTGAATAACTAGCTACCCTAGGGTTTCTTTTGCCTTTTTTTCTGTTTAGTAAATTGTATCCGTTCAGCGGAGTGGTAGAATAAGGTAGACAAAGCAAGATAATAAAGATAATCATAGAGCAAAAGTGAGGTAATGTGGTGAACCTTTGAGAACTTTGCAAAAATTTACAGCAAAAAATAGAAAAACTGAAAGCAGAGATAGAAAACTTAAAAGCAGAAAATAAAGCTTTAAAGATAGAGAACGCTGAATTAAAGGAAAGGCTCGGTTTAAATTCAAAAAACTCATCCCTGCCCAGCTCAAAAGAGCTATACAAAATAAAAAAGGACAAGCCAAAAAGCGAAAGGAATGTTGGCGATCAGGTTGGGCATAAAGGAAATTTTCATGCCACAATGGAAGCGGATAAAGTAGTAAAAATAGAGTTGCCTAATATTTGCGAATGCGGAGGAGAGCTTGTAATATGCGAAAAACCTTATGTTCACCAAAAAGTTGATCTTCCGGAAATTAGGCCTTATGTAGTAATTGGAACATGGTCGTTGTTGGAGATGCAGAAAAAGAAAAAGTAGCAAGTTACCAGAAGGTGTTACGCCAGATACATTTGGTCCAAGGGTTAAGTCTATAATTGCAGCACTCAGCGGATTTTACAAAAACTCAAAGCGTGAAGTGGCTAGTATCATAAATGACATTTTTAATTTGAACATAAGTGTTGGCAGCATATCAGAGGTTGTCCACAAACCAGTAAATCAAGCATATTCCCTACTTAACATAACTTTACTCATAGCCAGATATATGAAACTTTCAGTAGATGTTGTAAGTAAATCGTACTCCTTTGATAGCCTTCTATTTCTATTGATCCAAGCAAAAGTCCTCTCTACCACCCACCTTCTCGGCTGTACTGAAAATCCAGGATCCCGTTGTGGCAATAGTTCTAGTGGTGTATCTTTATGCACCCAAAACCTACATGGAGGCCTTTTGACAATTTCAATATCTATCCCATATTCTCTCTTTACGTAATCCTTTAAATCTTTTCCTTGGTATCCCATATCAGCCCACATTTTCTTAATATTGCTGTATTTTTCCTTCATATTGTCCAATGCCATCTTCACCCCATCTCTGTCATTTTCGCTTGCAGCTCCTACATAGCAACCAAGCACAAATCCTTGAGTATCTGTGATTATATGTCTTTTTCTCCCCTTTACCTTTTTCGCACCATCATAACCTTTGCCCCCCCTTTTTCCGTGGTTTTTACCGATTGACTGTCCACTATGCATGCGCTCGGCTTCCCATTTTTGACCTACTATATTTAGTGATATCATAGTTCATTTTCTCAAAAATTCTCTGCTTTTTCCATCTTCTAAACTGTTCATGCACAGCCTTCCACGGCGGAAAATCGTGTGGTAAATAGCGCCATTGACATCCTGTGCGCAGTATATAAAGAATTGCATTTACTATCTCACACTTACTGTATTTTGGCGGCCTTCCTCCTTTCTTGTACGATACTCTGAAGTGTTTTTCTATTCTTGCCCATTCCCTTTTACTTAAATCTGTTGGATATTTTTTCCTCATCTCTTACCTCAATATTCTTTCTTTATATACTACGTATTCCTTGGTTTGTGGACAACCTCTCAAATCTTACTATTACCAACAAATATGAGGTTCGTGAGCAAGTCGCCATCCTTCTGCTAAATCAAAGAGACGTTTATATCCTTTCCAAAGAGTAATTGGTCCTGGTTTTGGGTCGCTTTTTCTTGCTAAATGACCTCCAAGTTCACGAAACGGCTTCTTTTATAGTAGGGGCTATATTTGGACATGGTTTCCTGTGTATTTTAACATATAAAACTTTCCATTCTTCCTCAGCTAATAAGGCAGTACATGGTAATGTTGGGTTAGTTCTTGCAATTGATGTAATAAAGAAAATTCTCCAAGCAATAATGCTCATGACTGTTAAATACCTCATTAATCTTTCTGCTGTTCCAAGTCTACATTCCTCAACTTTGAGACCGGATTTAAAATTTTATGTAATATCTCTATTTTCCATCTAAGGCAATTGTAAGTTAAAAACGTGATATAAAAGAGATAAGAGAGAAAGATAACCCTGCTCACTAGGAATAGCGGGCGTGCGCGACCGAAAGGAAATTGGTATTACAACCGTTGGTATCAAGGTACGCTAGCCCTATCTCTCGATACGTTTGAATAGTTGCTTGGGACATATATATGCACCCGTTTACAATCTTAAATTAACTAAAATTATCGAGGTTTATTATGGTTACATCTTATCAAAATTTTATTGGCATTGACATCGGAAAATTTAAAAATGTCGTTGCAATTCACAAACAGAAGAATGCTGTCGAATTTGATAATAATGCTTCTGGTTGGCAACAATTATTTCAAGAGTTTTCAGATATTCTACCTAATGCTTTAGTGACTTTAGAAAATACAGGGAAATATGAGCTTGGCTTATCACATTTTCTTACCGACAAAAATATTGCCGTGCATCGAGCTAATACTCGTAAAGTAAAAAGCTTTATTTTATCTCACGGAACTTTAGCAAAGTCTGATAGATCAGATGCAAGAGCTCTTGCTCAATATGGATTTGAACGCCATAGAACTATCTCTCTATTTGTACCTACCTCTACAGAACAATCAACTTTGGCTGCACTTTGTCAACGTCGTGATGATATTACGCAAATGAGAACTCAAGAAAAATGCAGACTTGAAGCACCGGAAAATGATCATATAAAAGAAAGCTGTCAAAAGACCATTGAGTTTTTCGATAGTCAAATAAACGAACTCAATGATACTATACAAAAGATTATTGATGAAAGCCGCGAATTACAACAACGCCAAAAAATTCTTAAAACAGTTCCTGGAATAGGTAAAAAGTTATCACAAGATTTTTTGTGTTTAATGCCAGAGCTTGGTTACTTAAATAGAAAAGAAGTAGCAAGTCTTGCCGGAGTTGCACCGCATCCAAAAGAAAGTGGTAAAGCTGTTGGTTACCGAAGGATTACAGGTGGTAGAAGTAACGTTCGTTCAAAGCTCTTTACAGCCGCTATGGCTGCTACAAGGTCAAAATCTATACTTGGCGCCTTTTATTCTAAGCTTGTTGAAAGTGGTAAGAAGAAGATGGTGGCTATAACAGCCCTAATGCGTAAAATTATAGTAATTGCTAATACAAGACTTAAAGAAGCAATTAATTTGCATACTTAAAAATCTTCACAACGGTAACTGAAATTGGCTAATGAATATGTGCGTCCACACAGACTTAAAGCACATATTCATTAGCTTAAGCAGAAATTGCTGTGGTAGCTGTTTGATATAAAATTCTATTTCTATGACAAACGGGTTTTTATTGCCCATATAATTTGCAAAATTACACAAATAAAAAAATTTTTAAAAAACATAGTTGATATCAACTAATTTTTTCAACAGCTTCATCGAAAGTATTAACTGAAAGATTCGTTAATAGCATCCATTCTAGCGGTTTTTTTTTAAGGGAAGGGGAGTTTTCTCAACAACATAAACTGCATAAAGTGGTAATTTAGGTAGTTCTTCCGTCTTATGCCTAATATTATTCTTAGATGGATTCATCATAAACTTTCCAAATCTAACTTCCAAACGTGCTGTTCTTTTTGGCTTATTATCTTTTACAGGAACTTCAACTTCTACCGTACCTGCACAATGAGAGGATTTAATAAATGCCCATAACTTCTGCTCACCTTTTTCAGGATATCGAGATTTTCTATTTACTGCTCTATCTCTGCATGCTCTAACTAGCACTGCCGAATTAAGACTATGTGCAAGCTCAAAAAAGTCATATATATCTGCTTCTCTATCGCATACAGTTATAGTCTCAGTTTGAGTTGGATCAATAATATTATTTGTTTTTCTTAAAGTTTCCAACCACTTTACGCTTTCTTTATCTTCAATGCGATCGCTCTTTTTTTTAAGGTTCTCAGTTTCTTCAGGTCTTGAATAAACTTTTTGATCTAGTATCCCTAGTACCAAACCTTCTATACTAACGGCAAGAGCTGTACGCATTATAATACCTTTTGCAGTATCATAACTGGACAAATTTGCTAATCCGCTTGTTTTTTTATGGTTATTATATACAATGTAACTGGTATCTTGAATGACAAGAACCCTCTTGTGAGCTTTTGTTCTCTCAACTGTTTTATCAATGTGTGAAGCTAGAATATCGACTTCTTTTACGTTCTCATTTTAAAAAAAACGATATGCTGCTTTTGCTTCTGACCAACTTCCGCATGCCTCATTAATTGAGCTTTCAGGTAAACTTATCATACTGTCAGCAATATTTACTAATCGGTCAGTTAATCTTTTATCTCCAAGTACAGCATCTCCAAATTCATTTTTAGCCCATTCATTACTCTCGTTTGCCATTTTTATACCCTCAATATTTGCAAACTCTAATATTGTAATACTTTATTTATAAGTACATTTATATTTGTGGGTAATAGTAAGGAATGACACCGTCTTGGATGGAAACCAGTGTCAGCTACTTTCATGACAGAGGGGGGTGGGATGACAGAAGATGATGGAGTGACAGGGAGTAATACAAAAAGTTTCGTCATCCCCATTGAATCGGCTTTAAAATCGATGTTCAAAGTTGAAATTTCCCTAGAAGATGCGGGAAAAATCAGAAAAGGTCAGGAAGTTGTATTAAATAACTTGCGTAATTTAAAGAATCATGATATTTGTTGTGCGGTGGTGGGTAGTGTACCTGTTGCAATCTGCAGTTTTATTTATGGTTGTGTGAAACCTATTCGTGTTTTTAATATTTAAAATGAGGTTTAGATGTCGATAACATCCGAAAAGAAAAAGAGTTTGATAAATATATATGCAATTAAAGAAGGTGATACAGGCTCATCTTTTGTACAATGTGCAATTTTGACCGAGAGGATCAGTAACTTAACTGAGCATTTTAAAGTGCACAAGCATGACCATCACTCTAAGCGTGGTTTACTTATATTGATAGGTAGAAGACGCAAGCACTTAAATTATATAAAGCGTAAATTTGGTAATGAAGCCTATCAGGAATTAATAGAGAAGTTAGGCATTAGAAAATAATCGAGGAATTTAATATGTTTAAAATTATAAAAAAATCTATAGAGTGGGGTGGTCGTCCCTTATCTTTAGAAACAGGAAAAATAGCACGCCAAGCTCATGGTTCAGTAGTTGTAAATTACGGTGATACTTCTGTTTTAGTAACTGTTGTACGTAAAAAGAAGGAAGAAAGCGTTGATTTCCTACCTTTAAATGTGCAGTTTATCGCAAAAAGCTATGCCATGGGTAAGATCCCTGGCGGGTTTTTTAAAAGAGAAGGCAAGCCATCTGATAGAGAAACTTTAATCTCAAGAGTAATAGATAGAAGTATAAGACCACTATTCCCAGAAGGATTTCATGATGAAATTAGTGTGGTGTGCAATCTATTAACTTATGATACAGTCAATCCTCCTGAAGTGCCAGCATTGATTGGTGCTGTTGCAGCTCTTGCAATTTCTGGTGTTCCCTTTCACTTTACTATAGCTGGAGTGATGGTTGGTTGTGATGAAAATAATAACTATATACTCAACCCTTCTGTTCAAGAGATGAAAGCAAGCAGCTTGGATCTGTTTTTGTCTGGTGATGAAAATTCAATTTTAATGGTTGAATCAGAAGTGAAAGAGCTCTCTGAAGAAAATGTTTTTAATGCAATAAAATTTGGCCATGAACACCTTAAGCCTGTCATTAAGCTCATAAAAGAGTTTGCTGATACAATTGGCAATAAACCTGAGAGCTTTGCCCCTATTGATGCATCAGATATAACACAAGAGCTCGAAAAATACGGTAAAGATTTTGAAAAAGCATATTCGCAAACAGTAAAACAAGAGCGAGTTCAAGCTCTAGAAGCGATCAGAGAGAATATATTGAATACTCTTAAAGAAACTGGAAAAGACGAAAAGTTAATTACGTATGCAGTAAAAAACTTTGAAAGATCTTTAGTACGTGAAATAATTAGGAAGAAAAGTGTAAGGATAGACGGTCGTAAGCATGATGAGATACGTCAGATAGAAGTTGAAGTTGATATTCTGTCCAAAACTCACGGTTCTGCACTATTTACAAGAGGCAATACTCAGGCACTGGTTGTTACTGCTCTTGGCACCACTCAAGATGAGCAAATTGTGGATGATATTGAAGGGGATAGACGTGAGCATTTCATGTTGCATTATAACTTTCCCTCATTTGCTGTTGGAGAAACTTCTGCTGCGCGTGCACCAGGAAGAAGAGAAATCGGTCATGGCAAACTTGCTTGGAAAGCAATTCATCCTGTTTTACCCGATAAGTCTGAATTTCCTTATACAATAAGAGTAGTGTCCGAAATTTTGGAGTCTGATGGTTCTTCTTCTATGGCAACAGTTTGTGGGACTTCTCTTGCTTTAATGGATACGGGTGTGCCAATAAAGGCCCCTGTTGCTGGAATTGCTATGGGTCTCATCAAAGATAAAGACGAGTATGTAATACTTTCCGATATACTTGGTGATGAAGATTATCTTGGGGATATGGACTTTAAAGTAGCAGGAACTAGTGAAGGGGTTACGGCGCTACAAATGGACATGAAAATTTCTGGTATAAGCTTTGAAATTGTTGAAAAATCTTTAGAACAGGCAAAAGCTGGAAGATTACATATTTTAGAAAAAATGAATGCAGTGATTTCAGAACACAGTGATGATGTCAAAGACCATGCACCAAGGATGTTATCATTTTACATAGATAAAGACAAAATTTCTGCTGCTATAGGTTCTAAGGGGAAAAATATACGCAGTGTGTGTGAAAGAAGTAATGCAAAAATTGAAATAGGAGATGATGGTAAAGTTTCTGTTTTTGCTACGAGTGGCACTGAAGCTGAAATTGCAAAGAGTATGATGATTGATTCAATAACAGAACTAGAACAAGGTTCTATAGTTGATGTCAAGGTTGTAAGAATAGAGAAGTCTATTGTAGAGCTTGAATTTCTTAATGGCAGAAAAGGAAAAATGCACATAAGTGAAGTAGCTAATGAACATATAGATTCTATAGAGAGCGTACTTAAACAAGATGATACTTTCAAAGCACTAGTAATTGACTTCGAAAAAGGTGGGTGTCCAAAGTTGTCAAGACGTCGGGTTGATCAAGAGACGGGAGAGTTTTTTGAAGGTGAGCTTTACAACGAGGAAAGGAAAGATGGTCCAAATGACAGGGATAATTATTACAATAATTCATTTAGTAGAAAACCTGGAGGAAGTCACCATAAGAGGCCTCCTCGTCCTCGTTCTGGTTTCAGCAATAGAAATAGGCCGAAATTTGGTAATAATGATTCATCATCAGGTTTTTATTAAGAGTAAACTTCTTGCGTTACCTCTCGTCATTCCAGTGCTTAACACTGGAATGACACCCTTTCTGGTGAAGGTTGTTCTCAAATCACAATGTTAGTACAATTGTGGTGTTAGCTATAGCTAACCCAAGGTATCCGTTCAGCGGAGTGGTAGAATAAGGTAGACAAAGTGATCTAAAAAGATAATCATAGAGCAAAAGTGAGGTAATGTGGTAAACCTTTTAGAACTTTGCAAAAGTTTACAGCAAAAAATAGAAAAACTGAAAGCAGAGATAGAAAACTTAAAAGCAGAAAATAAAGCTTTAAAGATAGAGAACGCTGAATTAAAGGAAAGGCTTGGTTTAAACTCGAAAAATTCATCTCTACCGAGCTCTAAAGAATTGTACAAAACAAAAAAGGACAAGCCAAAAAGCGAAAGGAATGTTGGCGATCAGGTTGGGCATAAAGGAAATTTTCATGCTACAATGGAAGCGGATAAAGTAGTAAAAATAGAGTTGCCTAATATTTGCGAATGCGGAGGAGAGCTTGTAATATGCGAAAAACCTTATGTTCACCAAAAAGTTGATCTTCCGGAAATTAGGCCTTATGTAGTATAGCATTTCTCATAATAGTCCGAACAGGTCATAGGAAGGCAGAATCAACAGCACGACGAAAGGATTCGAATAGAGGAATGTTTTTCCTGGCTCTGTTTTTTATAGCAAACCAATGATGCTCAATTTTGTTGAAATCTGGAGAATAAGGCGGCAGATACAAAATTTCTGCACCAACCCCTTTAGCAAGCTTTATCAGACTTATGAAAAGTAGCATTGTCAAGAATGACAGTCTGTCCAGGTTCCAAGATCGGTGTCAAAAATTGCTCAAACCATCCATTAAAAACATCCATATTACAGTGGCCTTCAAAGGTTAACGGAACAACTATCTTTCTTCCACTTAAGGCTGCAACCATAATGATTCGTTGAGTTTTCTTTCCAGATTTTAAGGCATAAAACCGCTGTCCTTTCTGGCAATATCCGTAGGGGTAGTCTTCGGTGTTATCAATGCCAGACTCATCTATATACACTAAGTTTTTAGGTTCTTTTGTCGCTATAATTTTCAAAAATTCAGCACGTTTTTCTTCGTTTCTTTCCTTGTATCCATATGTCTTTTTTTGCGCGTAAATCCAATTTTTTTAAGGGCTCGATAGATCGTTTGGATACTAACGTTGTTCCAAAGTTTAGCCATTTCCGATAGAGTCTTTCCTCCGTGTTCTCTGGCAAATTTGGCAAAGGTACCCCAGTCGGTAATTTTGTGATTGTAACCCCCATTTCCAAGTTTTTTTGATTGAAAGTCTCCTGTTTCTTTTCTTCTTTGCTGCCACTCCCATAAAGTAGTTCGTCCAATCTTAAATCTTGCTGCCACTGTTTCTCTGCTTTCTCCTTCGTCTAGCGCTTCCATTGCTTTTTTTCTTAAATCATAACTATATGCTGCTGGCATTCAACCTCCTTATCATCATCTACCCTTATCCTATCACATCCGGACTTTTATGGAAAGAGCTATACTTGGTAGAGTTAAATTTCCTGGATCCAAGTAGTCGGCTACTCGGATGACAGAAGAAGGTACTGCCGTCATAAAGGAACCAGTGTCAGCTACTTGGATGATACCTTTTTTCTACTTAGTTTGGGTTATGCAAGAAGTCTATTATAATCAGGCTTTAAGTGTGCGGAAGTAATTTTTTTCGTTAAAGTAAAAAATTTTTTCTATAGCTGATCAAAGTGGGATCAAGAGAAACTTACCACTTTCTTTACAAAGGGTTTGATGTTACCATTTGACTGCCTATTCTGAATTTATTGAATGAACGTTAACATAAAGAATCTAGTTCATGCTTTCTCTAAATTGCCAAGTTTAGGGCCATCATCATCACGCAGGTTAGTTATACATTTACTCCAAAACAAAGAAAAAGTTATGCTACCACTTGCATCTTTGATTAAAGAGCTAGCAGATCTTATAATAGAGTGTGAAGTTTGCGGAAATCTAGATACTAAGTCACCTTGTTCTATTTGTACTAACCCAAAACGTGACACTAAGTTACTGTGTGTAGTAGAAGAATTAGGTGATCTATGGGCGTTTGAAAAAGGAAATATATATTCAGGTTTATACCATGTTTTGGGTGGCAGATTGTCTGCAATAAATGGCATAGGTCCAAAAGAACTCAACCTTGACACTATTCTGAAAAGAGTGACAGAGTCTAAAATTGAAGAGATAATTATCGCAATTAATCCGACATTAGAGGGCCAAGTTACTGCACAATATATAATTGAATTGCTAAAAAATTTGGATGTGAAAATATCACGCCTTGCTTGCGGCATACCAATGGGCGGAGAAATTGACTATCTTGATGAAGGAACGCTGAGGATAGCACTTACTTCAAGACAAGAATATGAGTTAAATATAAAATAAGACATGTGCTTAAAAAAACTTATATCGCTAATAACATTCAAAAAGAAAAAAATAGTGCCACCACTTAAAGTGGTGGCTTGGGAAAATGACCACCTAAACTATAAGCAATTTTCAGGTAAATTCAACACTATAATTAAAACAATTGATCAGTCTTTTACAATAATATCTTTGGAAGGATATGATGGATGGGGCAAGACGTTTTTTTTGAAAGAATGGGTAAAAGAGTTAAAACAGCAAAATGAAATTGCAGCTTATTATAGTGCATGGGATATCAATGCATTGGACCAACCACTGCCTTCTTTTTTAAATTTCCTATTTGAAGATTTATTTGTATCGTATAAAGTAAAAAGAAGTGTTATACAACAGTTCAAGAACATAAACCAAGAGCTATTTTCTCTAAACACACTAGGAAAGCTGATCAGTAAATCTCCACTTGCTATGCTTTCAGTATTTCTTGATGCTGCAAAAGAGGCTGATAAAAAAGACATAGGTTTTGTCTTGAGTGAATTAAGTCTTCTCCAAAGAAGAAAAGAGAGTACTAGAGATTTTAAAACACAGTTAGCGGATGTGGTTAATAAAATCAGAAAAGACAAAAACATTTATATAATGGTGGATAATCTTGATGTGTGCCGTCCTAAATTCGTTGTCGATTTTTTGGAATCTATAAAGTATATGCTTGATGTGGAGGGGCTGGTTTTCATTATTTCTGTAAGTAAAGATAAGAGTAATGTACAAAGAGCAATCAGCACAATACTTGGACCAAATTTTGACCTAAAATCTTTTACTGATCTCTCTTTACATTTGCCAAAACAACCGATAGAAAAATTTACAAAAGAACTATTTGAAAATATTAAATTACCGAAAAAGTCAAAAAATTTGATTGTAGATAGTTTTATATTTTATACAGAAAGCCTGTCACTATCGTTAAAAACAATAGAATACTGCGTAAAAAAAATAAAGCTGTGTCTTCTGAATCACACAAGAGAAGAATTACCTGATCCGAATTTGTTTTCATTTTTGGTAATACTGCAATCGATAAATATTGATATATATGAGGAATTAGGTTTTTCATATCAAAGAGCATTGGAAAAAATTGAAAATGAATATAAATCTTTAGTTCTAAATGGTCAAGAAGAATGGGAAAAACTTAAAACCTCTCTAGAAACTGCTTTTGCAGAGAGGGAGTCAAAAATTAACAAAGCTATAAAGGATATACTATTTTGAAAAGATACCCTACCTTTACATATACAAAGATAGGGTAACATTTGATTAACGCCCTTTTACTATGTCATTACCTTGTTCAAACTTTCTGATTAATTCGCTTACATTGACATTAGATAATTTTTTACCTGCAGATTTGTCATTATGTGAAGCATCAGGTTTACGAAGGTCTTCCTTACTGTTACTCCTAGTAATATTACATCTAACAATGTTTGAATTATTAGACTTATCGCTTACATCTGAAATATTGCTTTTTTCACTACATGAAGACGAATTACTCGACATATTGCCTAAGCTAAAGAGCTTTTTACCTTGATAGATTGGATTCCAATCAAGTGGATTATAAGTTTTTTTGCTAGTCTCAACCTTTTGGTTATTTTGCTGTTTAGGAGAAAAACCAAGTTTTTCTCTTTCTTTCTTGCTTAGCGTTTTGAGAAATTTTACGGTTTCTAATTCATCAGTTGCTTGTACTTTATGTAAATCAAAGCTTTTTTGATGGTTATCCTGCTTAACATTTTCCATCATTTTATCTTTTATTGTTCTATCCTCATCATCAGAAGTGCTGCTACTAATATCACTGATACCACTATCCCCTGAATTGCGGCGTTGTTTGTTAGGAGTGCTATGAATGTTGTCTTCCATGAGTTTTTGCATTGTTGGGCCAAATGTTCTTCCAAGATTGCTACTCACTGTTTTATTACTATCATTTGCTTGAGAATGAGGTACATTTCGCTCAAAAATTGCTTTTATTCCAGCAAATTTAGCTTGGGAAGATTTCGGAGGAACAGGTGGGGCAACCATGCCTTTTGAGTTAACCTTTCCTTCATTTTGAGGAAAAATTTTTGGATTATTTTTTTCTACTGTAGTATTCATTTTTTTACCTCTAAACCTATTAACTAATAAAAGTATAAACTTAGAGGTATTAATTTTGTAATAACAATGCTAATAGATTACCGCAGTTTCAATAAGCATCACCAGAGGATTCTCTATATAATGCTTAAAGGCATTTAAAAACTTTGCTCCGAGTGCCCCATCAACTGCTCTATGGTCAACAGAGAGCGTTACTGTCATTATTTCTGCTATTTCTATTTTCTCATTCATAACAATTGGTTGTTTTTTAGATGCACCAACTGCCATAATGCAAGATTGCGGCGAATTGATTATAGCACTGAAGGCTTTTATACCAAACATCCCTAAGTTGGAGATAGTAAACCCTCCTCCTTGAAACTCTTCAGGTTTCAATTTTCCAGATCTTGCTCTGCTTACTAAATCTTTCACTTCTTTTGATATAGATAAAATACCCTTTTTATCAGCATTTTTTACTATAGGAGTAATTAGCCCATCTTCAAGTGCCACAGCGATTGAAATATCTATATTTGAATATCTCAGTATTTTATTATCTATCCACGAAGAATTTATATCAGGAAATTTTTTCATGCTGAAAGCTGCAGCTTTTATGATTAGATCATTAATTGTTACTTTATTGTTTTCATCTGCTGAGTTAATCTCGTTTTTTAACGATATTAACTTATCAACCTGGCAATCTACAGTTAAATAAAAATGTGGAACATTCTGTTTTGATTCAGTCAGGCGCTGTGCTATCACTTGGCGCATGTTGCTTACTTCAACTATGGTATCTTTCTCAGGACTTTCAGTATGTATACCACTGCCTAAAAACTCCAACACATCAGCCTTAATTATGCGACCATATGGTCCTGTACCTTTTAATTGCTGCACATTAACCCCTTCATTTTGAGCTATTTTCTTAGCTAATGGGCTTATTTTTGTTCTACCTTCTGCATAACCCTCTGTCATCTGAGTAGCTGACACTGGGATCCATTCTTCTTTTCTAGATCCCAGCGTCAAGCACTGGGATGACATTGAGGGGTTGGATTCCAGCGTCACGCGCTGGAATGACACCGAAGAATGACTTATTGGCTTTCCGTTTAAATCTTGGTGTTCTGATTTTTGATTATCAACAGCACTTTTTGTCACTTCCTTTTTAACTGCACTATTGATGGAAGTTGAAGTATAGTTGTTAAGTGGACTTTCATCTTCTCCTTCTTCCAGCATTAAAGCTATTGGTTGATTTACAGGCACGCCACTTGTTCCTTCTGTTACTAAAATTTTTGCTAAAACTCCTTCATCTATAGATTCAAACTCCATTATGGCTTTATCAGTCTCTATCTCAGCAATTACGTCGCCTACTTCAACTTTGTCTTGTTCTTTTTTATGCCACTTTACAATTTTTCCTCCAGTTTTGCTCATTGTCGGTGAAAGAGCAGGCATTAATATTTCTATAGGCATTGATTTTGCATTTAAAGATCTATTCAATTTTTAATTTACTCTTTATCTTATGTCAACCTAATCGTGAATTATGATGAATAAGTCTGTTACACTATCCCTCACGTTATCCCAGTGCGTGACACTGGGATCTTGGTTCAGTACTATTATCCTATTGTTTTTATTATTTAGCCATAGCTTGTTTGCTAACAACTTTGTTTCAACCAAATCAAATAAGATCAACATGAGAACGGGGCCAGGGTTTCACTATCCTGTAAAATGGATATACACTTGCAAAAATCTGCCCCTGAAAGTGATAGAAGAGTTTGAGAGTTGGAAAAAGGTCTGCGATATAGATGAAGACTGCGGATGGATAAAAGGCAATCTTCTTAGTGATAAGCGCTACGCGATTGTAAAAGAAGATACTTATGGATATCAAAAACAGAGTGTAGACAGCAAGATTACTATGAAAATAGACAAGTTTGTTGTGATGAAGATAGAAAAATGCAACGAAGAATGGTGCTTTCTTTCCACCCCAAAACGCAAAGCATGGGTACAAAAAAAACATATATATGGGGTTGATTAGGTTGACAGAAGATCTGAATTAACACTAGTTTCTGGGCCTTCTGTAGCATGCTCTTCAGATGAAGCAGAGGGTTCTTGAGGCTCTGGAGACTGTACAGGGTTATCACAGAAACTCCTTAACATCTCCTCAGCGGATGAATCTAAAATTTGTACAATAGACTTTTCACTCTGCTCTTTTAGCGATTGATCCACTCTAGAAATCAACTCAGAAAACTCGCTACCTGATTTTTCAGCTTCATTTTTTATTTTACTTTCTACGCTTGCAATATTGCCTTGTTCAATTTCTTCTTTTGTTATGTTGAACGAATTTGCAGCATCTTGATATCCAATCTTGCAATTTCCACAACCAATTATGCAAAAAGCAATAGAATTAGATATTTCGCTTGCAGCCCACTTATGTATAGCGTAAGCCAAATAATTGTCATGGTATTTAATGCTAAATTGTTGTTCTATTAGCTCAGAAATTTTATTCTTTAGAGACATAAAGTACCCTCCTTACATTCGTTATACCTTTTTGTTAAGATACAGCAATTACACCATTTACTACATGCTTTACTTTAATTAATTATTAAAACGAGAGCATAATTTTCAGAGTTATATCTTTTTACCTTAACAATTCTTTTTTGAGTTCCTCTTTAATTATCCCACTTATATTCACGTTAAGATCCCCTACCCAAAAATCAGTCATAGTTTCAAGATCGTATAGATCCTCTATTACTTTTTTAATAGCAGCATTTATTTCTTCTTCGTCAAATTCCTTTATAATAGGTCTAATCTTCACATACCCTGGAGAGCCTTTACCATAAATTCCTTTGCTTTTATTAATGCAGCCACCTGCACCAGATCTACTGCTTCTCAAACCACTTCCACACTCTACTGTTTCATACTTGATTTCACCATTTTCTATATATGCTATTTGATTGTCTTGTGTAGACTCCAGTTTATCTGCCTTTACAATTTTCTCCTCTAGCTTTAAATCTTGCTTATGAATTACTGTTTCCTCATAACCCTTACCACCGTATGTTCTATACTCACCTCCACCTGCAACAGTAATCAGTTGCTGGCAATGTTGCTTCTGCGAATTGCACATTTCTATGAAAACAGGTCCCCCGTCCTTATCTGAGAGGTTACTTTCCTGGTTACCCCCTCCCTCTGTGACTTGCACCTTAATTATAGGATAATTAGGATCGATTTTCAGTTTAGCTTTAATATAATCTCCTGGCATCCCTACTCTGCTTTCAGTAGAATGGCATTTTTGATTGTCACAGCCACTACCTTGTATATGACCTGCTTCACCACTTCCCCACGCTTCTATTTTAATACGATCAAATTTTATTGATAAGTCATCTGTATAAACATCTTTATTTTTATGATCATAGGATTTTTCATTATTTTTTTCAAGATCTGGTTTCTTATTTTTCAGATGTTCCTTGATTATCTCTTTTAATTTTTCTTTTAATTTCTTTTTGAGACCTTCTAAATCGAACCTACACAATTTATCAGCGTAAAAGACCTCCGTTCTGTTTGCTTTAATTGGTGCTTCTTGTTGTGTGACAACGCCATTTGTATTTTGTGAAATCTTTGTATAAAAAGGTTGAGTGTTTTCTTTGTCTACATATCGTGTTGAACGGCTGCATGTTCCAGTAAAGCAGATACAACCATCATCACCTTGATTACATTTTTCTCTATGCTCTACATCCGTCAATTTGTATACTACTTTCAGTCCTTTACTAGATTTAAATGTATCGTCTATCTCATCATTTCTTTTTACACAGTAACTGCATTCTCCCTTCTTCTGCTCATTTTCATCAGGGAAGAAAACATACTCTTGCTTATTAAATATTATTTTATCCAACCTCTCTTGAGTTTCTTTCAAAGGGTAAACTATTTCCTTGCTTGGAAGATAATAGAACTGATTTGATTCCTTGGAGTAAACAGCATTGTATTTAGTATATCTTGTTCCCATTAATTTTAGTGGTATTATTTTATTTTCTCTTTTAAGAACAAACTCCTCTGGTTCTGGCTGCCATCCAGAAAGACAAAGCATTTTACTGTTAGAATTTCCTTTATACTTTACTTCTATTTCCGGCTGCCCAGAGTTATTAAATTCACATTGAATAGATTTGTCTTTTAACTTTTTCTCAAAATCATTAAAACTATAAAAACTTCCGCCTTTAGAACATTTAATTTGCACATCAGGAACATAGCCATATTCTTTCAGAACTTTAAATTGTTGCGGATTACTTTCTAATATACCTTCTATAATATTATCAATATTACTATCAGTTGTTTTTGCTACTATTGCTGGTTTTACTACTTTTAAAGATAGGGGGCCAATGTTTATAGGATGGTTGAGGTCAGTATTAACATTAAAAGTACAGGAACCATTACTATAGGTTCCATGTGCTTTAGCACAAGTGCTCTCACTCATCTTCATTTCTACTTTCAATGTATTTTTATTTACTATCTCCACTATCTCAGGTTCTGGAGCAGGTGGTGCAGGAAAACAGCGGACGAACTGTGGATTTTGTTCATTTATACTTTGAGTTCCAAGGTATTCAGCACAGAGCTGGCCCTTTTTTCTATAGGTTTTGAAGTAGTACGTGATGCCATCTTTGTCTAAAATAGAGCGCCACTCAGCTTTATTTTCTCCATACCCTTTAGGGAAATCTAATTTTTCTCCAATCTCTCCGTCTCTTCCTTTCAGATCACCAATGATTACCTTAACCTTAGGATTAAAGTAATCATTGTCTTTATCTGTTATAGGAACAATTCTAACTTGTGGAGGTGAAATTGCAAGTTGCTCGCAAAATGGAGGGGGACTAGGTGCAAGTGGCACGGGAGCACATTTTACTGCCGTTTGGTAGCAGGTATCACAGACTTTTTCCATCTCCCCAGGACGAAAAATATTCTCATCCGAAAATACTCTAGAACCCCATGAAGAAGTTCCTGACATACAAGCCCCTTTTTGACTGCAAGCACATATTTTAGGAGAGTTAGCGAATCTTCTTTTTTCCTCATCAGTAACACCGTTTGCCCATTCCCATTTAAGACCCCGAGCAATTTCTCCTCCAGCTTTTGTTTTATCCCCTTCCCAATCAATAAAAGCTGCAGCAGAAACTCCAGCTCCTGTACCTTGCGTTCCATATATCTTGCGGCAGGATTCCCCACTTTGTAAGTCATAACAATAACTTTGTCCATCATAAGCACATACTCTAATTTTGGGATTAAAGTAACCATCAACTCCTTGATCTTTTATTGCTTGCACCTTAATTTCCTTTACCCAATCTCCACCAACTATTGCTTCCAACCAAGTATTACTTTCTACAAATGTTGGACAATCAGCATATCCTTGATACGAAAGACCAAGTATCAAAAAAAATATCAATAAGAAATTAAGCCTTACACTTCTCATAAAATACCGGTAACCACTCATTAACTTCTTCTCCTTTTTCCTTTATTGCCTCGTACATATACTTTATCGTCTCTTTGTTAGCTGAAAGTACATGTATTTCTTGCATATTCTTTAAATCTAAATTTAAAGTTACTAATCCTTTATACTGTTTTATCAAAAATAAACCTTCCTGCGTTGGCGTCTGCAGAATTATATTCAGCTCCTCTTTTGATAAAGAAAATGCTTTCATGTATAATCTATTTGCATTGACGTTCGGCATCAAGATTCTTGTATCAACATGTTTATCTAAATATTGAGTAAATTTGCTAGCAAATGCGAGATTTAAATTTTCAGTACTTAGGATTACTACAACATTTAGTTCCGTCATTCTTTGCATCCAGTTATCAAACTCTTTCTCTGTAGGAAAAATATTACTTATCTCCCATGCTTCATCCAAAACAAGTATTGCAGGCGAGCCATCACATTTTGCCTCAAAAGAATATAAAAAATAGTAAAGTATCACGGACATACATTCCTTTTGTTTTGTAAGGTTTGCGGTGTTGAGAGATATAATTTTTGTTTCCCAGTCAATATCTGATTCATTACCATCTTGAAATAAGTAAGCAAAGTCACCATCGTCACACCATCTACTTATCTTACCCCCAAGGAGCAAGAGCACCTCAGAAATTTGTGAAATAGAACGTGATTCCTTGGGTATAGCAAATATAGAATCCACAATTTTTCTTATCTTTTCTTCTACGTCCACCAAGCTCGTATCGGCTACCATTCTTCTGATCAGTTCAACCAACATATTGCGATTGGAAGCACTATCTTCAATGTTTAGTGGATTAAATTTTAGGCTTTTGTCCTTATATTTTGGATCGATTATGTAATATTTACCACTCACTGCTTTAGTAAAAATTATTGATTTTCCAGTGTTATCCAATATGACAATTCTTGGGTTAAACTTTCTTGATTCTGATAATAGAAAATTAATGAGTGAAGTTCTGCCTGAATTTGGAGCTCCGAGTATCGTAGTATGGCCATTATTTCTTTTTCCATGAAAATTAAAGAAGTAAGGATTTCCTTTTTTTGAGAAAAAAATCATTACCGCTTCTTTCCACCTTCTTCCTTTTAATGTACCTGACGTAAAATCGTGCAGCATAGCAAAGCTGCAAGCGTATTTTGTTAAGATATTTTTCGGTTGCGTAATAAAAGCAAAATTGCCTGGAAGTTGTGCCCAAAAATGACTTTCCATATGTAAATCAGTTCTAAACATCATGAAGCCAACTAATGACATTATAGAAGATAAATCACTAATACTTTCAGCTAACTTATTCCTATCATCTGCAAATATTGTAAAAATAATTTTCTGTTGGCAGAAGTCTATACTAGAGGTCTTTTCAAGCTCTATTATTTCTTCAATTCCTGAGCTTTTAAGTAAGGTATTATCCTCACTAATTTGCAGCATGTTGATTTGTTTTTTAAATTCTTTTATTGCTTTGTTATTACTAGTAAATATCATTATTTCTGTAATGATAAATTCAGATTCAAGCTGCAAGCATCTATCTATATTACCTAAAGAGATTTCCCGGTATTCTTTTATGCTGAAAATAGAGCCAAATTTCTGTTGATTTTCAAATATTGTTTGAAACGTATTGAAACCAAAAGCTATTTTAAAATTTCTAATATATTGCGACAGGTCCCTTTCATGTATTGGATAATCTTTGTGCGTTAATGTAACAATATAGTGGAGAAATTCTATCATTTCAGAATATATTTTACCTTCACTAAACCTTAGACTCAGTTTTTTAGCTCCAAAAGGTCCTAAATCATTTTGAATTACGTCAGTTATCTTTTGCAACTCCTGATGGCTTTCTTGTAAAGACAACTTATGCTTATTCTTTATTCTATTGAAAAAAAACGAATTATTAGTATGCTTGCCAAAATCGCTAAACAATATTACAATGTATAGTTCATTTATATACTGTAATTTACTATCAGTTAGTTTATTAAACCACGTTGAATGTAGGTTGTCAGAGAAGTCTTCAGTTTTATTCCATTTCAAGCTCAGTTTATTGCGCTTTCTAACGGTATGAATCCAAACGGTAAAATACAGGCTATTAATATTTTTTGATATGCTTTTTCTAATTTCAGTTCTGAGGTCGCTGTAGTTATCAACAGAAGAATAATCTTCTAACTTGATTATTTTTAACAATTCTCCCTGTTTTGTTAGTATGGTTTCTTCATCGTAATGACAAGCATAAGGAACAAAATCTAAATCAATGCTTTCTAGTAATGCTAAGTTGTTCTTTTTTTTAAGCTTAGAGTTAACTGTTGGTACTTTTAACTGCATATGCGTATTCAATAAAGATAATTAAAAAAGATAAAAATACTATCTTAATTTTTATCTTTTTTTTCGCTATCGGATTGTAATTTTATATCTTTTGCAAAGTTAAATTTTTCTTTTAAGTAGTCTGTTGCCTTTTCTGTACTACCGAACACCAGGACCAGTACACCAAACATTATCATAAAAAAGATTAGACCTCTGAACACTACTGCAAGTATCACTGCAGCTATACACAACCCTATGATTGTTGAAGGACTCATATTTTCTACAGTATCTTTAACTGAAAATGAAGAAATAAAATTTTTTACCGTTTCTTGTATACCCTTTAATTCATCACTCGCCGAACTTGCTTCGCTAGAATATGATGCAAAAATGAAACTTAATAAGGCTATAAAAACCAAAACTTTATTCAATTGAATGCGCATCAACTAAACACCTTTTAAACATTCCTCAGATATAACAACTTTTATATCAATAGGCAAGAACTGAATTCACTTATCCACTACAAGTAACACATATTTAATTTTTACCGCTGCGAACATGCTGTAAGCTCTTATCATCAACAAGAGGACTCACATTAATGGATGTTAATTTACTTGATAGGAAGTTTGAATGCAATTCAGCTACTGCTGCTATAGCAAGCACTGCAACCATAGCAAGTAGTCCTGCTCCTATCAATCCTGATGTCATTGCTCCTGCAACAATGCACCCTATTGTGGAGAGAGCACAACCTGCTACAAATGCAACGTGAAGATTTCTGTTATTGGGTTGTTTTTCAAGTGGAGTATCTTCACCCTTTTTCTTATTCAAAGGAAATTTCTGCACGATTGTAATGGCGTTTTTTCTGTCCCTTTTTTCTTCGGGTTGCATTGAATCTTTTGCCTGGCTGCCTGTCATCTGAGTAGTTTGACTATTTGTATCCATACTTTCTTTTTCTCTGGATCCCAGTGTCACGCACTGGGATGACACCTGTGGTGACTCTTTCTCAACTTGATCTTCAATCTTTTTATTATATTTAGAAGGAGATCTTCGTCCACTTGGCCCTTTGGACCTTGTTTTAGTTAGTTGTGCTAATTTTGTCTCTCCTTCATCCTCTGGTTGTAAGCCATTATCTCCTTCAACAGAGCTCAATGTTGAGTTTAAACTTTCCTCAGATGAAGTGCTTGCTATTGATGTTAAACTGTTTTTTCTACTATTTATTGGTGATATCGAATTTTTTTCACTCAGTCCAGGTGAGTCTATTCCACTATCTGAGTCATTGCCACTACTGAGTTTAGAAGTTTGCTTCTCCTCTATTTCTTTCACAACCTTGCTATATTTTTCAAACACTTCCTCTGTAACATCTGAATTACTAAGTATTTTATTATCACCACTTTTTTTCTCAGCTACATTCAAGGGTGTTTCTTGTGTGTTGTTTTGCTCTTCAATATGTTTTAGCTGCATTTGATCTTCAATATTTTCTTCAACAGCATTTGGTATTGAGCTTACACTGCTGCTCCTGTTAGTAATATCCAAAATTGTTTGTACTATTGCTGCCTTTTTTTTTGAGTCTAGTTTTTTTGACTCTGTTATTTCTGCTTTCAACGCTGGAAGAAAGTGTTGGATATAATTATTATAATGTTCTCTTTTTTTCCCCACTGATTTTTCTAACTCAGCTAATGCTTCAGGACTAGTTCCTTGCTTGGATGACTCTAAGTGTTTTGCAATAGCCTGCTCATTTTGTCGTTCTCTCAGTATTTTTTCCAATTCAGCCAATGTTTTAGGACTAGCTACCTGCTTGAACAACCTTTTGCATTCTTTGGAAGTCTCATCTTGATTTTCTTGATAATTTTCTGCTGTTACCTTTTTGTATATAGTGTTGCTCAATTGTTGGTTAATATCTCCTTCCTTACTCTTAGGTTTTTTAAAGGGACTGTGCATAACATTCCTCCATACATAATAAAATGTATAGATACCTCTTTAGCGTTAATTTTACATTAAAACTGGGCAATTATGCCATATTATAAATAATTGCGGCAACTTGCTTATTGGAAGGTCGCTTAACTATTTGCTTTCTGGGCTTTCTACTTCTACAGATTTGCTATTAATATGATTCTTTGCTTGTTGAACTAACATATCCACTACTTCTTTTACAGGCTTTTCCCTATCAACCATGCCAACACTTTGGCCGGCCATTAAAGATCCTGTTTCAACATCTCCTTCAATCACTGCCCTTCTTAAAGCTCCAGCCCAGAACTTTTCTATTTCAAGCTGCCCATCTTCTTTTGAGATCTGTCCCTTTTGGTATTCATCAATAACTTCTTTTTGACGCTTCATGAAGTCATCGCTTGCTTTGTTGGCTATAGCTCTTACAGGAATTACAGGAAAATCAGCACTTATCTGTACAGAAGGTATTGCATTACGTGCGGCCGATTTAATAAACACTTCCTTAAAATTTTTGTGGGCAATTGACTCATTAGTGCAGACAAATAATGTACCTATTTGACAGCCACTTGCTCCCATTTCCAGGTAATTAACTATCATTTCACCTCTTCCTATTCCACCTGCAACAAACACTGGTATTTGTTCATTTTTAAAATGAGGCAATATCTCTTGTGCAAGAACAGAAGTGCTAACTGGACCTATATGCCCACCTGCTTCCATTCCTTCTATTATCAATGCATCTACTCCCATTTTTACTAACCTTTTCGCAAGGCTTAATGCTGGTGCAAAGCACATAACTTTAATGCCTGCACCCTTGATTTTTTCTATATTAGGCTTTGTTGGCAGTCCACCGGCAAGCACTATATGGCTCACTTTCGTTTCAATACACACATCTATCAACTCACTCAACTTTGGGTGCATAGTAATTAGGTTTACACCAAATGGCTTGTTAGTTAATTTTTGTGTCTCTATGATTTCTTTTTCCAGTAAGTCTGGGAACATTGCACCACATGCAATCACACCAAAACCACCAGCGTTTGAGATTGCTGAAACCAAGTTTCTCTCTGAAACCCAGCTCATAGCACCACCCATTATCGCAAACTCACTGCCAAGAAAATCTGTTCCTTTTTTCCAGAGGCTACTTAACATATAACCTATATCATGCGTTTAAAAATGTTTTGCTTATCTATAAATGTGTGCTTTAAGGCGCCAAGTATATGTAAGATTATAAAGAGTACCATAAAATATGCAAGCATCGAATGTAGCTCGTTAGCCGTGTTAGCTAGATCTTTGTTTTGATTAATCAACAAAGGGATATGGAAAAAATATTTGATCTGTTTGCCAGAAGCAGAAGACATGACATAGCCAGATAGTGGCATTAGCACCATTAAAGAATATAAACCAAAGTGCACTGCTTTACTTGTATTGATTACAAACCGAGAAAAATTTGCTGGAAGTGGTGGAACATAAGTAAAGACGCGAAAAAATATGCGTACTATGATTAATCCAAGAATAGTGATACCGCAAGCCTTATGAATAGCGTATATGTTGAACTTAATTTCATTGCTAAGTGGTAAGCTTTTCATATAAAGTCCAGAGCAAAGCATACCGATAATAAAAACAGCCATCAACCAATGGATAACTCTTAAACCTAGGCTATATTTATCGTCTTCCATTTTGATTACCCTAAAGTAGCATTTATATAATAGAAAAACTATTTTTCAATCAAAATTATTAAAGCAATTTAGATTTACCGACAATGTAGCTATACAAATTCGACCCAGCCGAGAGTCAAGTAGCAGGCACTGGCATCTAAGTCATAGAAACGGATCAAATGCAAAACTTACTTGACACCCTTCGCCAGCCCCCTTATCATGAAACTGAAGCTATTTATTTATCTTCTCTGTACAGATTAAATGACAAAAAAACTCAACGTATCTGGCGTCTCATGTTTAATTTTTTGCACTATGTGCACTCTATGTCTTTATCAAATTTCTAGGTTTTTACCTATACAAGCTGAAATACGCTTATAAAGCATTTAAAACATCAAAAAACGCCAACTTAAAAAATGGATAGTGAATAATTAGCTACCCTAGGGTTTCTTTTGCCTTTTTTTCTGTTTAGTAAATTTCTTAAACATTTATGACTAAAGGTTAGTTGCATTAAAAAGCAGCTAAATCGCGGTTATTAAGCGTTTAGAATAAAAAAACGCCATACTTGAAAGTATAATGTAAGTAATACCAATTCCCATTACAGGGCAAACAGATGGACAATGATGGAAGAAAAGCCATACTGAAGTAAGTAAAATAGCGAGGTTTAAATGGCATTAAGATCAAAATTATTGGATGAAAAAGTAGTAGAATCAGCAAAAGAAATGCTGAAGAAAGTAAGGAATAATGCATATGTTTCAAAAAAACTAAATGCTGTAATTGCAGCAAAAAAGTACAGTATAACGGCTGTAGCAAAAATATATTGCATTTCAAGAAGCGCACTAACTTCGTGGGTAAAACTCTTGAAAATTGGCAGAGAAGAAAAACTGTTTGCTCCTTCACAACGTCGTAGAAAAACTAAATTAAATCAGGCTCAACTACAGCAAATTGAAGAGTGGATAGAAGAAAATCCTAATATCACCATTAAAGAAATGAGAATAAGAATCCAGGAAAAGTTCGGATTAAATATCAGCAAATCTACAGTACACCGCCATATGCAAAAGATGAAATTCTCATATATTACACCAAGACCAGTTCATAATGGACAAGATAAAAGCAAACAAGAGGAATTCAAAAAAAAATCTCAATTGAGCTATTAGCAAGTATCCAGAAAAAGAGCTATTTTTCTTTGATGAATCACGGTTTGGCACACATTCAAAAGTTGGACATGGGTGGTTTAAAAAGGGGATTAGAACACAGGTTAAAACAAAATTAGGTAGGCAAAATTTCTATCTCTATAGTGCAGTTAATCCTAGAAATGGAGAGAGTTCTAGCTTATTTGCACCAAATGTCAACACTGATTGCATGAACATATTTCTTGAGCAAATTTCGCAATATCTAGAAACACGAGAGGCTTTTCTCGTTATGGACTGTGCTAGTTGGCATAGGTCAAAAAATTTAAAGGTACCTAAAAATATCGACATTATATACCTACCTCCATACTCACCTGAGCTAAATCCTGTTGAGAGGCTTTGGTTATATATAAAACAGAACATTTTGCGCAATAAAATATACGATACAATTGCTCTACTTGAGGGTGCTTTGTGCAAATTTATTACTTCTCTTGCCAGCTCCACAACTAAACAACTCTGCAATGTTTCCTATTTGACTGGACAACAATGAGAATTGGTATTAGTTAGACTTCGTGGTAAATATGTTGCCGTCCACTTCCGCCTAACAAGTATAATGCGGCTTGACAAATTTATTGTCATCTCAGACCGCGGAGAGAACCATATGCTACTTTTAACTTATGTAAAATTACCAAGGATTATGGAGAAGATATGCTGTTTTGATTTGTGTGAAAATTATTGTTGACTTATGTGCAATTAGAGAACCTAAGTCACTTTAGCTATAATTCAGAATTGAGAGCTTTTAATAACTCTCTAACTCCCACTTAGGTCTTGGTGCAAAATTGAGAGAATCTATATAGCTTTTCTGTAACATTTCAATTCCTGCCCATCCAACCATTATTGCATTATCTGTACATAGGTTGTTGGGAGGAAAAAATATGTTTAAGTTTATGTGTTGTTTTAATTTTTCTCTCAAGAAATTATTTGCTGCAACTCCACCGGTAATCACAAAGTCATTGATTTTGATATTTAAAGATTCGGCCATAATAATCGCATTACTAACCCTGTCCAGCAGTATGTTACTAATACACTCTTGAAACGAAGCACATACATCACACACATCTTGCTCGCTCATTTTAAGTTCTTGCACTAAGTTTTTTACTGCTGTTTTAATTCCAGAAAACGAAAAGTTACATCCAGAACGTTTTATCATTGCCCTTGGCAATTTAAATCTTGCACCATTGCCTTTTTTAGCTAACTTTTCAATTAATGGCCCTCCGGGATAGCTTAAACCCAGCATCTTAGCAACTTTATCAAATGCTTCTCCTAGTGAATCATCGAGCGTTTCTCCAAGTTTAATGTATTTACCTACATCCTGTGCAATTAAAAATTGACAGTGACCACCTGATATTAGTAGGACTAAAAATGGAAATTTTACCTCATGCAGTAACCTAATAACCAATGCATGCGCTTCTAAGTGATTCACTGCAATGAACGGTTTTTGTGCCACATGTGCAATTGCTTTAGCCATCATTGTACCAACTATTAATCCACCTATGAGTCCTGGTCCTGATGTTGCTGCAATTGCATTGAGGTCACAAAAGTTAAGGTTAGATTTTTTTACAGCGCTTTTTATCAGGCCACTTAAATGTTCCATATGAGCACGTGAAGCTATCTCAGGAATCACCCCACCGCGTTTTTTGTGTTCTACTTGAGAAAGAATCTTGTGAGCAAGGACTTGCTTGTCACTATTTACAATCGCTACTGCAGTTTCGTCGCAGCTTGTTTCAACAGCTAAAATGGTTTTCATGTATATTCGAGCACTTTATTATCAAAACTATATCTTGAAACGCTGTAGAAGTTAACTGCAAAGTTAACTTCTACAGCTAAAAGATTTACCGACAACCGTCATCCCGCTGCTTGTTAGCTGATGAGATGCCGCGAATGAATCCACAACTGTACGAACATTATGATTTGAGAGCAATTTCCACTAGGAAGGTGTCATTCCAGTGCCTCTATGATGTTATCCCAGTGCTTGACACTGGGATCCAGCTTTTTCATAATCATCAAAATGTTGTATTTTTACATAAAATGGCTATTTTTATGCTTACCAACTTAATAAAATTCCTGGATCCCAGTGTCTGGGCACTGGGATGACACCCCACTGGCTTTGTTGCATCGCTCTTCGGATAGTAGGTAACGTACAATAAATTCATGAAGCTATCTCAAACTTAGCCATGCCTATTTCAGTAAATTTGTTAAGCAAATAACACTTGAGTAGCAGTTCCTTCTCACGATTAATTTCAGATTTGCTCCTAAAACTAAACCCAAATATTCGCTTCAACCTTGAGAAAAATCCTTCAATATACGATCTTTTTCCGTAATTTACTTCTTCTTTCCATCTTTTTATACCATTCTCACCATGTAATTTCATTAACTGAATAGCGGGATCTAGAGATACCGCGGCGGTATGACGATAAGACACAAAGCCTAATGGAAAAAACTGCGAACGCCAGTGAAAAACATAGCAATTTTATTTTCATTTGCAGCTTTTATCACATCTTGATCTTTCAGCGAGCCGCCGGGCTGAATTATAGCTGTAATTCCATGTTTTGCACTTTCTACTATGCTATCTGGGAATGGAAAAAATGCATCTGAAGCAAGCACTGCACCTTTACATTTTTCACCTGCTTTTTTCACTGCAATGTTCACACTATCTATTCTGCTTGTTTGCCCTGCGCCGATGCCAATAGCACAACCATCTTTTGCTATAACTATTGCGTTGGATTTCACATGTTTACATATTTTCCAGGCAAAAATAAGATCTTCCTTTTCTTTTTCTGTTGTAGTGCACTTTGTTACTTGTTCTGCTTTTATTGTGTGGTCATTATTTTCTTGCACCAAAAACCCACCAATAACATTTTTAGTTTGGTATTTCACATTTTGTTGAAAAGATTTATGAATAATCACTCTTAAATTTTTCTTTCTTTGTAAAATTTTTAGTGCCTCATTGTTTACCGATGGTGCTATCACTACTTCCAAAAATATCTCGTTTAATTTTTCCGCTAGCTTTAAATCTATCTCCCGGTTTAAGGCAACTATACCACCAAAACTGCTTACTTCATCGCACGATAGAGCTTTTTCATATGCCTCCAAAGCATTATTACCAATAGCAGCGCCACATGGGTTATTATGCTTGATTATCACTGCTGCAGGCTCTTTAAACTCAGAAATTATGTTAAGTGCGGACTCTATATCTACTATATTATTATAACTCAACTCTTTTCCATGTAGTTTTTCCAACGGATATTCTGTAAATTGATTACTATAAAATGCAGCTTTTTGATGGGGATTTTCACCATACCTGAGTTCTTGTACTTTATGCCCGTATAGAGCAAAAAACTCTGGTAACTCATTATTTTTACTCTGGGATAAAAACCAACTGTGAATATTAGAATCGTAGTGTGCAGTGAGAGCAAATGCTTTGGTTGCTAAGTGTTTTCTATATTCCAATGTTGTTTCATTGTTATTTTTTATCATCTCAGCTTTTAGTGCTTCGTAGTCTTGAATGCTAGAAATAACTGAAGTAAAACGAAAGTTTTTTGCTGCAGCTCTAATTAATGCCACCCCGCCGATATCAATTTGTTCTATAATTTGCTCTTCATTTGAGCTGCTACTTACTGTCTCCCAAAATGGGTATAGGTTAGTTATAAGCAGGTCTATTGGCTCAATTTCTAGATCTTGCACTTCCTTTTTGTGCTTTTCTCGATCATAAAGTATTCCTCCATGAATTTTAGGGTGTAAAGTTTTTACTCTACCACCCAGTATCTCTGGAAATTGCGTATAATCTGATACTTCTTGCGTTTTTATTCCGGCATCAGATAGTGCTTTATAAGTATTGCCCGTTGAAAGAATTTCTATTTGTTGCTGCGTTAAAAACGATGCAAGATCAATTATATTCGTTTTATCGTATACTGATATTAAAGCTCTTTTTATTTTCATTTTTATATGGAAAGTTTTTTAAGATTATATCTAAGAAAAGAAAATTTGTCTATATATAGCTACTACGTCATACCGCCGCGGTATCCACAACTGTACGAACATTGTGATACAAGAGACCAAGAAAGATGTCACCCAGTCTGGGATGGCTTTGTTGCATCGCTCTTCGGATAGTAGGTAACGTACAATAAATTCATGAAGCTATCTCAAACTTAGCCATGCCTATTTCAGTAAATTTGTTAAGCAAATAACACTTGAGTAGCAGTTCCTTCTCACGATTAATTTCAGATTTGCTCCTAAAACTAAACCCAAATATTCGCTTCAACCTTGAGAAAAATCCTTCAATATACGATCTTTTTCCGTAATTTACTTCTTCTTTCCATCTTTTTATACCATTCTCACCATGTAATTTCATTAACTGAATAGCGGCATTTCTATCAAGCATATAATCCAATTTTGGATGCTCTGCTGCGTTGTTTTTCGGAGGAATTTTCGTTTTTATACCATATTGATTACACAGCTTATAGAGCTTTTCTCTGTCATATGCCCTATCTGCATATAGTACTTTTATGACATACTGAAAATCGACTTCTTTTAGCAAATCACAAGCTCCATAGTGATCAGAGTAGACACCGTTACTGTATTTTACAGCTATGGCTTTTTTGCTGTTTGTATTCAACATTACATGCAATTTTCTTGTCTGTTCATAGCTGCGATACTTTCTATCTTCGCTATTTTCTTTGCTATGACCAGGAGTGTTGTTGTATATACTAATTCCTGTACTGTCTATAGCAATTTCGATATCTTCCATATTATTTTCTGCAATCATTGATCTTAATATTGAGTTTCTTAAACCTTCTTGATGATTGTGAATAGCTGATAACTTGCAAATTTTTCCCAATTTGCTCAAGGTATCCTGCTATAAACCCAACTGTTTGCCTCAGGCCTATTCTAAATAAACAAGTTATTATGTGCACCAAAATTACAACTTTATCGCTATAAATATTGTTGCCACCTGGTATTTTTGGACCATTCTCGTACCACTTTTCTATGGCTTCGTTGATATAATGAAAAATATTTCCTCTTTTTTCTAGAAATTTGTTATATTCGCTATGGTTACTGACCCTCATTTTTTGTGGCATATTTTTTCTTCAACAGTTAAACCGCTATTTATAATGAATTTTGTCAGTAACTGCCAGTTCTTTTCACTTGAGCGATGCAACAAAGCCCACTGGGATCCAGAAAACTTCACTTTAAATGAGCACACCAGGTGGCTGTACAATAGAAACTGGATTCCAGACTGGAATGACACCATCTACTACTCAAATTACCTGCAAATTGCAATGTTCGTACACCAAAACGCGGTATCTTGTTGTAGATTCCGCTAACAAGCAGCGGAATACCAAATTGTAGAAGTTGCTTTAGCCCTCCTAACCCTCCCTTCAAAGCAGTCTATTCTATAAATTTTTTTACCATGCTTGATTTCAAGCCACGAATAAAATCTTCAATACTACAAGGATTTCTCCCTTCCATTTGTACAACTTTAGGAATTAAAGTGCCACCTTTTAAACTTATGTGCATATTATCGTTAACAATCTTACCTTGTTCTGAAGCGAGAGCTTCAAAATCAGCATCAAGTATCCTGATACGTTTATTCTCTATCTTGATGAATGCTTTTGGGTAAAACGCTTTAACTTTTCTATAAGCAACTTCACAGGCATCACTTGCATAAATTTTATAGTCTTCCACTTTGTCAGCGTAACATGCATCGTTATCGTTCTGTTTTAAGGGAAGCTGTTTTTCAATTTCGTTTAGCACTTTCAGCAGTAAATCACTGCCTAGCTTAGATAATTTATCATGCAATGTCTTGTAATTATCGTTCTTTTCGATAAGAAATTTTTCCTGTTTTAAAATAGGGCCGGAATCTAATCCTTCATCCAGTTGCATAATGCTAACCCCGGTTTCTTGATCTCCTGCTAAAATTGTGTGCTGTATCGGAGCTGCACCGCGCCACCTCGGTAGTAATGAAGGATGAATATTAATACAACCATATTTAGGAATATTCAAAATTTCTCTTGGAAGTATCAATCCATACGCAGCTACAACTGCAACGTCTGGCTTGAAATTTCTAAATTTTTCTTGCTCTGCCGAGAACTTTAGAGAGATAGGAGTACATACCTCTATGTTACTTTCTTCAGCGATAACATGTACTGGAGATTTCATTGGCTTCTGTCCACGCCCCGAAGGTTTTGGAGCCTTGGTGTATACTGTCACCACTTCGCTCTTTGATTTCAGTAACAAGCTCAGAGAATTAACAGCAAATCCTGGTGATCCCATGAAAATAATTCTCATGGTGTTTTTGCTTTAAGAATTCTCCGCTAATTTACCACTTACAGTTTCTACTAATTTGGCAAAATCATCCTTATAATTAACTGCCATCTCAGCAAGAATTTTTCTATTTAAATCAATGCCGGCAAGTGTAAGACCATGCATAAACCTACCATAAGTAAGCCCATGCTCTCTTGCTGCTGCATTAATACGTATTATCCATAAGCTACGGAAATCACGTTTACGGGTTCTTCTGTCTCTATAAGCATATTGCAGTGCTTTTTCAACTCTTTGTAATGCAATTCTATAACAACTTTTTGCGCGCCCTCTATAACCCTTTGCCAGTTTCAATATTTTTTTATGACGAGCGTGAGTAGTGACTCCACGTTTTACCCGAGCCATTTTATTTTACCTCCATTTTGTTAAATACCGTAAGGCATATGAAGCTTAACTATACGCGAGTCAGATTTACCAAGAATCGTTGTACCGCGCTGATTACGAATATTAGATTTACTTCTCTTTACCATGCCATGCCTTTTGCCTGACTGAGTAGAAATAACTTTACCCTTAGCTGTAAGGTGAAAGCGCTTTTTCACAGAAGATTTGGTTTTTAATTTTATTTTCTTCATATTCCAAATAAATTTACAAGCACTACTATTGAGTTCTTTAATAGTAATTAAGCATTAGTATAAATAATTTTATTAAAGAATCAAATTAAAATTGTATATTAAAGGAGTTTAAAAGTAATTACGCCCAATATGTGTGTTATACCTTCTTTATTCCCAAGTGGCAACAATACTTGCCTCATTTTAACACTTTCACTTTCTTCCTCTTCATTGATCGGGCATTTACTCTCTATTACAGTATCAAGTTTATCAATAACTGCATCTATTTTATATAGTCGCAAAAATGGTGCATCAATTGCATACTTATTATCAATGCGCGTCTTTTTCTCAAAACCATAGAATTCAACAGCCTTTTCTCCTGCATTTTCACAAATATAACCTTGATCCTTGAGTTCAATGACAAAACAATGCTGCCATGATTCCATTATTTCTGCAGTGTCTATTTCATGCCTTTCTGGCCAATCTCTGTCTGATCCTTTTATGTCATTCCAGTGTTGAGTCACCACATTTGCTATTCTTTTTTCTTTGCCTACATAAATTTCCATTCCAATTTCCACATATAAAACACAGATATGAGGTAAATTTATCGTGAATATATTGATTTTTTCTTACCACAAGGTGCATGTCACTAGAAGTTCTGAGATCTAGAGAGTGGTATTGATTTTATTTCCATTACAACTTATTATTTATAGATAACCTCAATAAAAACGATGAAGCTAAACGAAATCAGAGAAAGATTTATAAAATTTTTTGTAAATAATGACCACGAGCAGGTTTCTTCTTCTCCTTTGATTCCAGAACATGACCCAACGCTCATGTTCACAAATGCTGGTATGGTGCAGTTTAAAAATATTTTTACTGGTGCTCAAAAAACTGAAATGAAACGTGCTGTCTCAAGTCAAAAGTGCCTAAGAGCAGGCGGTAAACACAATGATCTGGAAAATGTTGGCTATACAACTCGGCATCACACATTTTTTGAAATGCTCGGAAATTTTAGCTTCGGTGATTACTTTAAGGAAACTGCGATAGAATTTGCGTGGGAATTTATCACTAAAGAGTTATCTCTTGATAAAAACAGACTATCCATAACCGTCTACCATACTGATGATGAGGCGTACGAGATTTGGCGTAAGATAAGTGGCTTTTCAAGTGATAAAATCATAAGAATTACAACGGATGATAACTTTTGGAGTATGGGAAGCACTGGTCCGTGCGGTCCATGTTCTGAAATTTTTTATGACCATGGGAGTCCTAATTTACAAGAGGGCGATAGAATTGTTGAAATCTGGAATCTGGTATTCATGGAGTTTAACAAAGATGAAGAAGGTAATTTACACAAATTGCCAAAAAAATGCATCGATACTGGAATGGGCCTTGAAAGAATAGCGGCTGTTATGCAAAACGTCCATGATAACTATGATATTGATCTATTTTCTGCTCTGATAAGTAAATCACAAGAGTACTGTGGAAGAACGGAAAATAAAATAGCGCATAAGATCATAGCAGATCATCTTCGCGCGGCTGCATTTCTCATCGCAGAAGGAGTGCTTCCTGGAAATGAGGGCAGGAATTACGTATTACGCAGATTAATTAGGAGAGCCACACGTTATATTCACCTGCTTGGATATAATGATTCCCTACTCCATCGTATTTTTCCAGTGTTGATAGATAGCACGAGTTCGGCTTATATGGGAGCTGAATTAGTCAGAGCTAAAAGCTTAATAGAAACGACGTTAAAATCAGAGGAAGAAAACTTTAAAGACACTTTGATGAAAGGTATCAATCTCCTGGAGAAATTCACTACAGATTTAAAATCGGGCGATACTTTGCCTGGAGAATCAGCGTTTAAGCTATATGACACCTACGGATTTCCTTTGGATATTACACTTGATATTTTAAAAGAGAAAAAAATAAATTTTGACCAAAAGGGTTTTGATGATGCAATGGGAGAACAAAAAGAGAGAGCACGTGCTAAATGGGCTGGATCTGGTGAAAAATCTGTTGAGCAAGTATGGTTTGATTTGATCAATAAATTTGGCAAAACAAAATTTGTTGGTTATGAGTTCAATGAAGTAAGTGATGCGAAAATACTAGCTATAGTTTCCTCTAAAAATGAAGTAATTGATTCTGCAAAGGAGGGAGAAAAGATAACCATTATACTTGATAAAACACCTTTTTATGGCGAGTCAGGTGGACAAGTGGGAGATACTGGCAATCTGATCAAATCTGATAGAAGTATTATTATAGTCGAGAATACCAATAAGGTTAATGACCTATATTTGCACAGATGCATAGTTAAGTTCGGTTCAATTTGTAAAGGTAACACAGTTGCAGCAAGCATTGACAAGGAAAGAAGGCAAACCTTAAGAAGAAATCATTCAGCTACACATCTTCTGCACTTTACACTCAGAAAAATTCTAGGTGATCATGTCACTCAAAAAGGTTCCCTAGTTGCACCGGATAAGTTACGATTTGACTTTAGTCATAACACTCAAGTTACTCAGGATCAGCTATTCTTAGTAGAAGATATGGTAAACTCTCTAATCAGAGAAAACCTTTCTACGTCTACAAAAATTCAGAGCATGAATCAGGCAATAGACGAAGGAGCTATGGCGTTATTCGGCGAAAAATATAGCGATCAAGTAAGAGTAGTGAAGATTGGAGATTCAAGGGAACTGTGTGGTGGCACACACGTTGAACATACTGGAGAAATTGGTTTGTTTAAGATAGTAACAGAGAGTTCTGTTGCTTTTGGAGTGAGGAGAATTGAAGCTTTAACTGGTCAGGAAGCAATCAATTATGTACGTGATAATGAAATTAACTTAAAAAAAGTTGCAGAATTCGTAAAAGCGCCAGTGAGTGAAATAACAAGCAGATTAAGTATTTTAAGTCAAGAACACAAAAAATCCGAAACCAAAATAAAAAACCTATATAAAAAGCTTGTGAGTGCAGAGAATATAAAAAGCACCGAAATAAATGGAATAAATTTTATAAGCCACACTTTCACTGATATTCCAGCAAATGTAATAAGAGAGTTTGTTTTGCAGCAACAAAAACCAAAAACGGTAATAGCTTTTACGGCAACAGAAAAAGATAAAACAGTCTTGATTATTAAAGTAAGTAAAGACTTAATCAATAAGATTAGCGCAAAAGAACTAATATCCATAGCAGTTAAAAAGAACTGTGGTGGGAATGCTGAACTTGCACAAACAGGCTGTGATAGCAATAAAATAGATGATGCCATTACAGCCATTTATAGCAAAATAACAGCTTCTAAGCACTCTACGTCATACCACCACGAACCGTCATACCGCCGCGGCGCTAACAAGCAGCGGGATACTTAACCATCGTCTACACCGTCATACCGCGATTCATTCGCGGTATCTCTTAGCCGCTAACAAGAGATCCCGCTAACAAGCAGCGGGATGACGAATTACTATGCCGCCGCGAACCGTCATACCGTTGCAAACCGTCATACCGCGATTCATTCGCGGTATCTCTTAGCATAGATCCCGCTACCTGTTAGCGGGATGACGGTTGTCAGGCTAGCTGTCATCCAAGTAGCTCGACTACTTGGATCCAGGAAAAAGAATGGTGTCATGAAAGTAGCTGACACTGATTCCTTTATGATGGTGTCATCCCAGTGCCCAGACACTGGGATCCAGGAAACTTAATTGCAAGTAATGCATTGGATTTGGTGAGTATGGGTTTTGCGTTATAGAATGAAGCACTTTTGGTGAATTTATAAAGAAAGCTGGATGCCAGTGGGCTTTGTTGCATCGCTCAAGTGAAAAGAACTGGCAGTTACTGACAAAATTCATTATAAATAGCGATTTAACTGTTGAAGAAAAAATATGCCACAAAAAATGAGGGTCAGTAACCATAGCGAATATAACAAATTTCTAGAAAAAAGAGGAAATATTTTTCATTATATCAACGAAGCCATAGAAAAGTGGTACGAGAATGGTCCAAAAATACCAGGTGGCAACAATATTTATAGCGATAAAGTTGTAATTTTGGTGCACATAATAACTTGTTTATTTAGAATAGGCCTGAGGCAAACAGTTGGGTTTATAGCAGGATACCTTGAGCAAATTGGGAAAAATTTGCAAGTTATCAGCTATTCACAATCATCAAGAAGGTTTAAGAAACTCAATATTAAGATCAATGATTGCAGAAAATAATATGGAAGATATCGAAATTGCTATAGACAGTACAGGAATTAGTATATACAACAACACTCCTGGTCATAGCAAAGAAAATAGCGAAGATAGAAAGTATCGCAGCTATGAACAGACAAGAAAATTGCATGTAATGTTGAATACAAACAGCAAAAAAGCCATAGCTGTAAAATACAGTAACGGTGTCTACTCTGATCACTATGGAGCTTGTGATTTGCTAAAAGAAGTCGATTTTCAGTATGTCATAAAAGTACTATATGCAGATAGGGCATATGACAGAGAAAAGCTCTATAAGCTGTGTAATCAATATGGTATAAAAACGAAAATTCCTCCGAAAAACAACGCAGCAGAGCATCCAAAATTGGATTATATGCTTGATAGAAATGCCGCTATTCAGTTAATGAAATTACATGGTGAGAATGGTATAAAAAGATGGAAAGAAGAAGTAAATTACGGAAAAAGATCGTATATTGAAGGATTTTTCTCAAGGTTGAAGCGAATATTTGGGTTTAGTTTTAGGAGCAAATCTGAAATTAATCGTGAGAAGGAACTGCTACTCAAGTGTTATTTGCTTAACAAATTTACTGAAATAGGCATGGCTAAGTTTGAGATAGCTTCATGAATTTATTGTACGTTACCTACTATCCGAAGAGCGATGCAACAAAGCCATCCCAGTGTCACGCACTGGGATGACAAAAAAAGGAGCACTGGAATGGCACCATTTGTTATGTTTAACAAAGTTCGTACTTAGCTTCATGTTAGCCATAAATATTTAAGAAATTTACCAAATGGAAAAAAAGGCAAAAGAAGCCCCATGGTTAACTAGTTCTGACGCTGGTTTCCATCCAAGACGGCAGTAGCCCCTTCGGTGTCATTCCAGTGTCAAGCACTGGAATGACACCATTTTGGATGGAAACCAGTGTCAAGCACTGGAATGACAAAGGAGAGCAGTGTCAGCTACTTGGATGACACCTTTTTTCTACTTAGTGTGGGTTATACAAGAAGTCTATTGTATGGCTATTGCTGGTCGTATATTACTTATAGCTTATCTATTCAAATTGCAACTTTGTTTTTCATAATTAATTATTGACAGAAATTATTAATTGGGTTATTATTAAATTATCGTTAACAAGTGAGGCAAAGAAATGATGATATCCAATAATTCTTCATTGCTAAAAGATAGTCAGGAGCTTACTAAAACTAAGCAGACTATATGGAAACCTTTAATTGCTGTTTCATTATTATCTATATTTAGTTTCATATCTGGTCAATATCTTCCTTATGTTATTATAGCAGTTTCTGGTTCTGGTCCTATTGCAGCAGTTCCTTTAGCAATTTTTGCTGTTTCTACGGTTGTTGCACTTATTTCAGTGACATATCTTGTTAAACTGGCTATTTCTAGAGATGATAATAAGAAAGAAGTAGGTCTTAATGGATAGAAATTCGGCCATACTCCATCTCAAGAACCACAAAAATTTGTGTGTAAAAATTGTACTAATCTGGAGAATAAATCAAATGTACCTACTCCTCAATCACCTCCAGTAACGTTTGGAACACAACCAAATCCAAGTGTCAGTGTACCACCGCCGCCACCTCCTCCATTGCCACAAGATGCTGCACTACCACCTCCGCCTCCGCATTTTTTTACAGCTTCCAAGCGTACGGAGCAACCTAAGAATGATGCACCGAAGAAGGCTGGTGAACCTGAGAATAATAATCATTCTACTCTGTTTGAACAGATAAGAGGAGGTACTACGTTAAAAAGAGTGGGCAGCAACAAAATTTTACAAATGAATTGAAAGCAAAATTAGAAAGTAGTGGGGGCACTGACAAAAAAGAAACACCAGAAGAGTTTGCTGCAAGAATAGATAGGGAGCAAGCAGAGAGAAAGAAGTCGGATGATAATGATTCAGATTAGACAAAGAGACTTAAGGAGAGAGTAGCAGTCATGCAGTTCTCAGATAGTGAAAGTGAGCATTCTGATTCTATTAGCGATTCAGATTGGACTACAGATGAAAGCAAAGACAAACAAAAAGAGATAGAGCAGGAAAAAGAGGAGCAGACAAAACACACAAATTCCCCATCAAGCAAGGAAGAAGGAAGCGGGGGTCTTGACAGTGGTATAGGATCTAGAGCCACATCTCCGATACATCCTGAACAAGAAACAGAGGAGTCACCGGTACCGCCAAGTTCGTGTGTTGATTCACCACAAGTAAATAATGTTGACTCAGTGGATAATGAGGTGCAAGATTCACCTCCTCTTTCTGTTGAGGATCGCATAGCACAGTTTGGTGGAAAAGCGTTGCGATGCCAAAAGGAAAATGTTGTACAAGGACTATGATAACTATGAAATGGTCAGCCATGCACTTTCCTTCCTTTTCAAAATAAGTTTACCTACAGGTCTGATTGTATTAAGATTACTTAATACAATCAGATCTATTATATGCGTTTATCCAAATATTACCTGCCAACTCTAAAGGAAAAGCCTGCCCATGCTAAAATTATCTCCCATCAATATTCTTTGCGTGCAGGTTTAATAAAGCAGATAGCATCTGGCATCTATACGTGGTTACCACTTGGTCTCTTAGTGCTTAAGAATATTGAAGATATTATCAGAGATGAAATGAACAAATCCGGTGCTATTGAAGCATTAATGCCTTGTGTGCAACCAGCAAGTCTTTGGCGAGAATCAGGGCGTTACGATGATTACGGTAAGGAAATGCTACGCATAAAGGATAGGCATGAGGAAGATATGCTTTTTGGTCCAACGCATGAGGAGATAGCAACTGATTTAATTAGAGATGTGGTAAAAAGTTACAAAGATTTGCCACTTTGTTTATACCAAATTCAATGGAAATTCCGTGATGAGGTAAGACCACGTTATGGTGTTATGAGGGGCAGGGAATTTTTGATGAAGGATGCATACAGTTTTGATGTAGATTACGAAGGTGCACTGAATTCATATAATTTGATGTACAAAACTTACATAAAAATCTTCAAACGCATGGGATTTACTCCAATTGGAGTTCGAGCTGATACGGGGCCAATTGGAGGAAATTTGAGCCACGAGTTTCATATATTGGCAAACACTGGTGAGAGCACTTTATATTATGACAATAAATTTTCTGAACTACTAGAGAGTGAAGATATTGAAAGTTTAAAGAGTATATATGCAGTTGCAGATGATATGCATGATCCTGAGACTTGCCCTATATCACAAGAACAGTTAAATGTTAGTAAGGGTATTGAAATAGGGCATATTTTTTATTTTGGTGATAAATATTCGAAGCCTATGAAGGCAAGTGTTACTTCTCAAGATGGAAAAAATGTCAATATACATATGGGTTCGTATGGCATTGGGGTTTCAAGACTTGTTGGTGCAATAATAGAAGCTTTTCATGATGATAAAGGAATTATCTGGCCAGAATCGGTAGCTCCTTTCAGAATTGGTTTAATCAATTTACAACCGAAAGTAACGGAGGCTGCAGATAAAATATATAAAGCTTTGAAAAGCGATGAAGTGCTTTACGATGATACGGAAGGGAGTGTAGGAGTAAAATTTTCTAGAATGGATCTGATAGGCTTGCCGTGGCAAATAATTGTCGGAAAAAAGGCAATAGATGAAAAGATAGTTGAAGTAAAAAATAGAGCAACTGGAGAGGTAAAGGAAATGCAGATTGAAGAAGCAGTAAATCACTTTAGCACAAAATGATACACGGTATCGGCACTGACATAGTATATATACCAAGAGTATCGAGGATATTACAAAAATACGGGGAAAAATTTCTCAATAGAATCTACACTGAAAAAGAAATAGAGCTAAGTAGAAAGTATAATAGTCAAGAAATGCGAGCAAGGTATTTTGCTAAACGCTTTGCAGCAAAGGAGGCTTTTGTTAAAGCACGAGGTAGTGGTCAGGGTATTATAATGAAAGATATAGAAATATACAATGATGTAAGAGGCAAGCCATATCTTACCGTTAGCAAGGATTTTATCTCCAAAATTCATCTTTCTCTAAGTGACGATGGAGATTACGCTACTGCATTTGTTGTAATTTGCGTCTATAGCTCACACAGATAAAGTTTACTCTTTTGTCATCCTATGGCTTACTGTATGAACATTCATTTTTAAAGGTAAACTGCACAGCAAATGGTCAGTGCTTGACACTGTCCTCCTTTGTCATCCCAGTGCCCAGACACTGGCTTTCTGCAATCTCATCGAAAACGTTTTTCTATGCTAGTTTGCTTGCTCACAAGCAAACTTTCCTGGATCCAAGTAGTCAGGGCACTGGGATGACATCTTTGTTGTGTTTAACAAAAACAAATGTTCGTACAGTTGTGGAATGAATCGCAGTATAGCTATAGCATACACAAACAACTAAAAAAACATAGCGGTTTTTCTATGATTTTAGTATAATTCTAGCTTTACCTAAACAAAAAGATGAATTATTTAATGGACTGTGTTTTAACGTCTCTTTCCTTACCATTTTCAATTACCGAGAATTATTTATTAATTACTGCGTTGATTCCACTTTTAAGTGCGTTAGTTATTTTTTTTACTGGTAAATGGCCCAGAGTGAACAATAGTATCACTGTCACTTCTTCTGTACTTCTATTTGCGTATACGTGTCTGTGCACTTTATATTGGGTGTACGGTGATCATTCTCAATTTATCCTCATGGATTTTGGTAATAATTTGCACATTAGTTTAAAGCTAGAGTCTACCGGAGTAATATTCAGTTTATTGATATCGTTTTTATGGATACTAACCAGTGTATATGCAATATGTTATATGCAGAATAACTATGCTGATAGCAATCACTCAAGTTTTCTATGCTTTTTTTCAATATCGATTAGCTGTGCAATGTTTATTGCTTTTTCTGGAGATTTGCTCACTACATTTGTCTTTTATGAGCTTCTAACTATTAGTACATACCCTCTGGTTACTTACAACTCAACAAATGAATCAATGATTGCAGGACGCTATTACTTTGGCGTGCTATTTTTCTCTTCTTTGGTATTATTTTTTCCTGCAATAGGCCTTTTATATAATGAATTTCATACTTTAGACTTTGTAAGTGGTGGAATATTCAAATTTGATACTTCACTCATCACTTTTATTGCAGTGTGTTTTGCTATGCTAATTTACGGAATAGGAAAAGCTGCATTAATGCCAATGCATTTTTGGTTACCAAAAGCAATGGTTGCACCAACTCCTGTGAGTGCACTACTGCATGCTGTTGCTGTTGTGAAATCCGGAGTTTTCATCATCATAAAAGTTATATTATACACTTTCGGCGTCGATAATATGCAACGTTTTGTGCAGCAAAATTGGTTTGCTGGAGGGTGGCTTCCGTACGCTGCTGGATTTACTATTATTACTGCATCATTGATTGCACTAAAGCAAAAAGAATTAAAGAAGTTGCTTGCTTACTCTACCATCTCTCAATTGTCGTATATTATATTATTCGCTTCAATTTTTAGTGATCTCAGCATGAGGGTTGCAATTTTTCAATTAGTTTGCCACGCATTTGCAAAAATCACTTTGTTTTTCGTTGCCGGAGCAATAATAACGAGAGCAGGTGAGAAATATATAGATAAGATTTACGGTATAGGACGCAGTATGCCAATTAGCATGACAGCATTTGCTATAGGTGCATTGTCTATGATAGGGGTGCCGCCTGCTCCGACTTTTTGGGGTAAATTTCTCATTTTTCAAGCTGTTTTCAACTCTGGCAATGTAATACTTTCTGTGTTTGTAACTCTAGTGTTAATTGTTAGTACTATACTCAACGCTCTGTACTTTTTACCGATAATTTACAATGCCTTTTTCTTAAAACCTTCTCAGAATTACTTTATTAAAAAAACACCAATTCTTCTAGTTTTACCTCTAGTTATTACTGCTATGTGCACTTTGGTTATTTTTTTTAGCTACCAAGTAATATTTTAAAATCTGTATTTATAACCATTAACAATAAATTTAAATGGTATTATACCAGCCAGAGTTGCTTTTATATTCGACAAAGTGAAGCTAATCTCCACAGTATTCTCCTTATTTTGCTCGGTTGTAAAAACTACAGTAGCATTTCCAGCAAATGTAACTAAGTCCTTGGTCGATCGATCAATAGATAATGTTATTACATTTATGTTGGCGATTTTTCTTTTAGATAAAGACAAATTACCAGCTTCATTATTCGTTTTTTCCTGAAAGCATTGATAGATTTTATGTATAGAATTGTTTCTTATAAAATTTTCTTGGTACTTCGGTTCAACGATCTTAATGGACTCGTATATTTCAATGTATTTACTTATTAAGTACCTCGCTGTGGAAGTGTATTCATCTTCCTTTTTACTGAAACTAAGCTTATGCATTGCAGAGAACTCATCTTCTGTGTGGTTCATATACTTCACAAAATTTAAATCTTTTTTAATAGGAAATAACAGGTATATGTTTAATGTTAATAAACATAAGCATACTAGGAGAAGCGATACTATTAATGCCATCCAAGATCTTTCTGCTACACAAAACAGATACCTATGGCAGTACCATTCGACTGCTTTACTGAAATAACTTTTGTTTTTTACTGATTCAAGCAATTTATCTTCCATAACACAATGCTACCAAATCCAATTATAATAACAACAAGATTAGATACTCTAAAAAACTTTAAAATATGTCTAAATTTTCCAAAATAGGATGAATGATTATATCACCTTGTTCCGCAATAAGGTAGAATTTGTCGATTTTGCTCACATCTATATTTATCATTTTTATACTGAAATTTTCAGGATTGTAAATATTACTTTCAGCACTTTTGTGATAATTATAATAATGTAATTTATTTTGATCATCAAAATAACCAAATTCATCAGCGAGGGTTCCCACTTTGCTACCTTTACCATCTTTGACTAGCCTAAATAGATCAATTGCATGGTTTTGAGATCCAGGCTCAATAGGACCTTCTGCAGCAAAAAACTTAGGTGCATGACCAACATATTCCTTAAATTTTAGATTATGAGTCTTTTTTACACTACCAAAATCCACAAATTTATATTCATCTGAAACGCCAGAATATTGTGGATCATACTTTTTATATTCAAAAAACTCATTACCTAAAAAATTACAAAACGTTAATTTATAATTATCATGATCGGATTTAACGACTTTAAGGTAATGAAAATCTCCAGGAATCTTTACTTCCTCTTCCGTAATATGATTACGTACAACAAGCTCACCATTTAGCATATGATAGCCAGTTTTTGGCAAAGTAGCTATATTGATTGTCTTGTTTAGCTTAAAATTTGCTTCATAAATGCCACTTAACAACTCCTTTCCTTTTTCTAGGGTTACGTCTTGATCTGAAGCTATATTCTTAATTAAGCTTAATTTTTTCTGCATGTTCAATATGGCTTTCGTCAAAACTTCTATTGATTGCCATACAGTTAATTTATTATCAGTCAAATTATATACTTCGAGTATTAAATTAACAGAATTTTATCATGAATTTATGTTAAAAGTATTATACTTCGTAAACTTATGTCATGATATTAACTACATTAGCTAAAACATGCTTTTTATCTAAGTGAAGTTGCTTAGCAACAACGAAAAGTTCATCTATTTTTTTCCACTGACTTAGCAGAATTTCAACACCATTTACCTCTCTCTTTATGCTTTCTAAAATGAAGGCCTGAATTATATATGATGCTAGTTCTAGTTCGATTTCGCTATTAATTACTTTATTAATCATATTGGGATTCTTTAAATCATGAAGAAATTTATAAAAGCATTTGTATGCTTCATAAGCATCACTACTTATTGTATTTATTATCATTCCTGGCATTCCAGGAAATAAAGTAATCATTTCGTCAAACGTTTGATTATCAAATTTACATTGAGATGAAGCAACTTGCTTTGTTTCATCATAAGTTAATGGGAGTAAATTTAGCTGAAAGCACCTACACAAGATAGTGGTTTGTATATCATATGGCTTATGGCTAATTATAAATATCTTAGAATTTTTTGGCGGCTCTTCTAATATTTTCAATATTGCGTTTTTAGCGTTATTAGTCATTGCCTCTAAGCTATCTATTATAGCTATTTTGTGTTCTGATTGAATGGGACTTAAGTGTAGAAAGTTTTTCATTTCTCTGACTTTTTCTATTCCGATAGTATCACCTTCAACAATGTGTAAGTCCAATGCTACTTCATTATAGTTTTTTATGAGTAACCAATTGGAGAAGGATTTTGCAAGTGTTGCTTTTCCTATACCTTTTTTACCACAGATCAGCCAAGACTGAACAGATAAGTTGTTCATTATTTTTTTTTTGGCTTGGTTGTGGCCTATTACTTTTTTCATTCTTTCTCCTATAGATTTTAGTTTGAAAATGCGTTGTTTACTGTTTGTAATGAAATTGCACCTTCCCTTAAAACCTTAATCTTATCTTCGGTTAAGTCAATAATAGTAGATTCTATACCAGAAACTAGTTCGTCATCTTCAATCACTACAGATAAATGTTGCTTAATGGATTGTGGTATATCGTTTGCCTTACATACACTTTCTTTTCCTGAAATATTTGTACTAGTTGCAACTATTGGAACTTTCAGTTTGTTTAGTATTGAAATTGCAATAGGATGCTCAGGAATTCTGATACCTATACTATCTTTAAAGAATTCGTTTGGCAATATGTTGTTGTTTTTAAGTGGTAAAATATAGGTAATTGGTCCAGGAGAAAAGTGGTTTATTAAATCAATATATCTTTCCTTTACCTTTGCTATTTTTGTCAAATTGTAAATATCACTAACAAATATAGACAGTGGTTTATTTTGAGAGCGTTTCTTTATCTGATATATTTTTCCTATAGATTCATTATCTAGTGCATTACAAGCAAGAGCATACACTGTTTCTGTTGGAAAACACACTAATAAATTGTTCTGTATTGCATTTATTATTTTAGATACCATATAGCTAAAAACTTATTCATAACAACTAGATCAGTTTTGTTGCACTGTATCTTATATAGTAACTGCTAGTTTTTGTAAACGTAATGCAACGCAGCTTACCATTTGTTATGCAGATTTGCTACAACCCAAACTCTTCATTGACTTTATCAATTATTGCCTGTGGTGGATCCTCTCCCCATCCTGAATACAAAATCTCTCCATAGTCTGCAACATCTATAGAGCCAGTTCTGCTTTTTGCTAGAAACATTTCTCTTTTCTCTTTATCAACTAATACATAATGCCACGCTGATTTTCCACGATCTTTACCACGGACTAAGTATATAAGATCTGACCTACTTCTTTTTGTTGCATCAGCAAAAGATCTTTCATTGACAGTTCTGCTTTTACTTTTTATGCCGCCACTTTCAGAAAAAGCTTCCTTGGATTCGGTTTTTTTGCCTGCTAATTCAGAAATTTTTCCTTTTTCCCCTAATGCCCGTTCTTTGGTGTTTTGAGACGAATACTTACTGGAAAAACCTTCCCCTGTACCGCCAGGAGTCCTGTTTGTGAAACGCTTAGTAAATGAATTATTGTCGTTGTTTTCTGCCATAAAAATCTCCAAACTTTAGATTGTAGAATCCAAACTTTTACTACACTTTATCATATGTTAATTAAATTAATATAAATGAAAAATAATATAGTAATTATTACAGGAATTACGGCCTCAGGTAAATCAGAATTATGCGATAACCTGATAGAAAAATATGGAAATATTAGTATAATAAATTGTGATTCAAAGCAGGTATATGAAGAAATTCCCATAATTACTGCTCAACCACCAAAGCAAGAAGTATTTTATAAACTATATGGTTATGTTTCAGCAAAAGAAAATTATTCCGTGGGTCTATGGTTAGAAGATTTAGAAAAAGAAGTTAATCACGCATTAGAAAATGCTCAAATACCTATCATCACTGGAGGAAGCGGGCTTTACATCAGCAGTTTAATCAAAGGCTTATCATCAATGCCACAAATAAGTCAGAAAGTGAGAAAAAACGTAAGTGAGCTCAGGAAAAATTTAAGTAAAGAGGAGTTTTACAAATTAGCGCTAAGCAAAGATCCAAGGATTCAAGGTAAAGTGTTCATGAATGACTCGCACCGCCTTTCAAGGGCACTTGAAGTTATCACTGAAACTGGCAAGTCAATTTTTGTATGGCAAGAGAATAGACAGCCTCCTTTATTCAATAATTTTAAGATATATACAATTCTGCCTAAACGTGAAGATGTATACCGAAAAATAAATTCTCGTTTCATTACAATGATTGAAAATGGAGCAATTGATGAAGTAAAAAAGCTACTTAGCATGAACCTAGCCCCACATTTGCCAGCTATGAAAGCACACGGAGTGCCAGAAATTATAAAGTACTTGAAAGGTGAGATTACTTTAGACGAAGCGATACAAATTGCTCAAACAAACACAAGACACTACGCGAAACGTCAGTATACCTGGTTTAAAAAACAATTTCTAAATGCTGAAGTGATTGATTGTGCAAACAAGCTCAAGATATTTTAATTCAGGCCGTGCTCATTACTACGAATAGGGGGTTCCATATTTTCCAGATGGTCGCTTACTTCTAGTGGATCGCCTAAACCATGCTCTATTTTTATTTTAAAAAATCCAAGCCTCTCGCACAATTTCTGAAAGTATTCTTTTATAATGTCAAATAAGCTTTTATCACCTATATTATAGTCCTTCAGTCTCTCAGGAACAGTAAGTGACAAGTTACCATTTGTGTATGTTACATTTTTATCATCTTGAGACTTAAGCGTGAATTCTAGTGAGCTGGATAGATCACACACCTTGTCACCGAATGTACCGTCACTCCTTTGGAAAAATATTGGTAATGTCATATCAGATTTAACACTCACATTATTTTGGCTAACACAGTCAATACTTATCACTTTTTCAGGGCTTTCTATTATGAATGAATGCTGGCTAAGTGCACCTTGAAACTCTATATGTACACCAGCTTCATATCCTGCTTGATTACAATTGATAACTAATTCTTCCAAGATAGAGTCACTTGGAACTTCTGCCTTAGCGTATTTGAACATCTCCTTAAAAACTTTTCTTGCAAATGGGCGGTAGTCTTCATTTTTACCTTCACTTTTTGGCAGTAAACTATCATGTTCTTTGTATAGCTCGGCAATCAAATCTCTACTTATACTTTTGCCGTTAATAACAAAATCCATTCTCTGAAAATCTAAGAACGCTGTATTACCAGAATTCGCTTCAGCATTGTCTTTACCAGCTCTTAACTTGCTAAGAGGTTGTCCGGAAACAAGTAAATTCAAGCATATTCCCTCTTTAACATAACCCTACTCATAGCTAGGTATATGAAATTCTCAGTGGATGTTGTGAGTAAATCATACTCCTTCGATAGCCTTCTATTCCTATTAACCCAAGCAAAAGTCCTTTCTACAACCCATCTTCTTGGCTGTACTTTAAACCCTTGTTCTCTTGTTGGTAGTAGCTCAGGTGGCGTATCTTTGTGCACCCAAAATCTACATGGAGGCCTTGTAACAATTTCAATATCTATGTCATATTCTTCCTTTATGTGATTCTTTAAATTTCTTCCTTGGTATCCCATGTCAGCCCACATTTTTTTAACTTTAGTATATTTTGTTCTCATATTGTTTAATGCTATTTTAATACCATCTCTATCATTTTCGTTAGCAGCGCCTACGTAACAACCTAGTATAAAACCCTGAGTGTCTGTAATTATATGCCTTTTTCTACCCTTTACTTTTTTACTTCCATCATAGCCTTTGATCCCCCCTTTTCTGTAGTCTTTACAGATTGACTATCTACTATACAGGCACTCGGCTGCTCATTCCTTCCTATTTTTCTTCTACTATATTTTGTAATTTCATAATTCATTTTCTCAAAAATTCCCTGCTTCTTCCATTGCCTGAACTGCTCATACACAGTCTTCCATAGCGGAAAATCATTTGGTAAATACCGCCATTGACACCCTGTACGCAATACATAGAAAATTGCTTCTAATATTTCTCTTTTGCTATACTTTGGCGGCCTTCCTCCTTTCTTGTATGATACTCTGAAGTGTTTTTCTATTCTTGCCTATTCCCTTTCGCTTAGATCTGTTGGATACTTTTTTCTCATCTTTACCCCGTACTAAAATTTCAGATATTATAGCCTTTTACTTGTTTCCGGACAACCTCTTAATGAGAGTCCCATTTCACGGTGTTCAAATCTACTCCTTCTTGTACCATCTCCCAAAGTGGGCTCATTTCTCTCAGTCGGCCAACATTTTTAGTAATAAGATCTGTTGCGTACAAAACTTCTTCTTTGGTTGTAAATCGGCCTAGGCCAAATCTAATTGATGAATGCTCAAGGTCATGGCCATTATTTAACGACCGTATGACATAGGAAGGCTCAAGAGACGCAGATGTGCACGCAGAACCAGAACTTACTGCTAAATCCTTGATTGCCATGATGAGAGACTCACCCTCAACATAGGGAAAGCTCAAGTTTAGGTTGCCAGGAATCCTATTTTCATAGTCACCATTTAAAACAACATCAGGAAATGCTTCTTTTATCTTATTGTACAAAATATCTCTCAGTCCTTCCAATTTGCTTGCTTCTGGTTCCATTTCTTCTTTAGCAATACGTGCTGCTTCACCAAAACCGACTGCAAGGGGAGTTGGAACTGTTCCAGAACGCATACCTCTTTCTTGTCCACCACCACTGATCAATGGTGTCAATCTAACACGAGAGCCCTTTTTACGAACGTATAATGCGCCTATTCCCATAGGTCCATAAATTTTGTGGCTAGAGAGACTCATAAGATCAATGCGCATCTCATTAACATCAATTGGAACTTTTCCAAAGCTTTGAGCTGCATCTGTGTGGAAAAATATATTATACTTTCTACATATTGCACCAATTTCTTTGACAGGCTGAATTATTCCGATTTCATTATTTACCATCATCACTGAAACCAGGATTGTTTGATCAGTAATTGCTTCCTCAAGCTTTGATAAATCTATAATTCCGTTTTGCTTAACAGGCAAATATGTAACTTTAAAGCCTTCATTTTCCAGATGCCGACAAGAATCCAAAACACACTTATGCTCCGTGCAGACAGTGATTATATGATTTCCTTTATTTTTATAAAAGTGAGCAACGCCCTTGATTGCTGTATTATTTGACTCAGTTGCACCTGAGGTAAAGATAATTTCTTTGCTATCTGCGTTCACCAGATCAGCGATGTGTTTCCTTGCTTTTTCCACTGCTTCTTCAGCAGTCCAACCAAATGAATGGCTGCGAGAGTGTGCATTGCTGAACTCACCAAAGTAAGGTATCATCACCTCTAAAACACGGGGATCCACTTTAGTAGTAGATTGATAATCAAGAAATATTGGTAATTTTATTTTAGCATCATGTATTTTTTTACTTTCAACATTCATAAAGCTACCACAGAGACAAAATTTACAACCATTTAATAGCACTAAAACTTAATTTTTTCAAGATATAATCTTGCATCAAGTACAAAAGTGTCATCCAAGTAGCTGACACATAACTGTACGAACATTTATTTGCGAAAGCAGTGTGTTAAATGTTATAGCCAGTTTTGCCTCAAACACAAAGGCAGTGCCCAAACACTGGGATGACACCCTACTGGTGGCAATTGCTTCCAAATCACAATGTTTGTACAATTGTGCGCCGTGTGCTGGAATCCGTTTTAGCCCTTATCTATATCTCAGTTCCACCAACAGTTATTGCGTCGACTTTGAGTGTCGGCTGACCAACTCCAACGGGCACATTTTGTCCATCTTTCGAGCATGTGCCAACACCAGGATCTAACTTTAAGTCATTACCAACCATAGATACTTTTTTCAACACTGTTGGACCGTCACCAATTAGTGTTGCCCCTTTGACTGGCTGTGTAATTTTGCCATTTTCTATTAGGTAAGCTTCCGAAGATGAAAAAACAAATTTTCCTGACGTTATATCAACCTGCCCACCACCGAAATTTACTGCATATAGACCTTTCTTTACGCTAGATATTATTTCCTTCGGTGTATACTTTCCGGGCAACATATAGGTGTTTGTCATGCGCGGCATAATAACTTCTTTATAACTTTCTCTTCTACCATTACCAGTTGGGCTTACACCCATGAGTTTAGCGTTCATATGATCCTGCATGTATCCTTTTAGGATCCCATCCTCTATCAATATATTATAACTGGGTGGAGTGCCTTCATCGTCTACGCTGATAGAACCGCGCAAATTGGGCAGAGTTCCGTCATCAACTACTGTGATGTCACTAGCTGCTACTTGTTTACCCACAGAATTTGAAAATGCTGAGACTTTTTTGCGATTGAAGTCGCCCTCAAGTCCATGACCCACGGCTTCGTGTAACAATATTCCTGGCCAGCCTGGACCTAAAACGACTGTCATTTCTCCGGCTGGAGTTGGAATTGCTTCAAGATTTACCAGTGCTTGTTCTAACGCTTGGTTTGCAACTTCTTTCCACTTTTTCTCAGAAATAAACTTACTATAAGAGTCCCTTCCACCATGCCCTGCAGAACCTCTTTCGGTACGGCCATCTTTTTCTACAATGACTAGCACATTAAAACGTACCAGAGGCCTGATATCGCTTAATCTGTGATCACCCTTTATTATTTGTACAACTTGCCATTCTCCACTTAGAGTTATTTTTACTTGCTTCACGCAGTTATTTTTGGACCTTACATACTCATTAACCTCATTGAGTAGCTTAATCTTTGAATTCAGATCCATTTCATTTATAGGGTTAATCCTCGAATATAGGCTTTTTGTCTCTTCGTTTAAATTTATTGAATTTGTCTTGTTTAAAGACACTGAGCTTTTTACCATAGAAGCAGCATTACTAATTTCTTTTTCGCTGATCTCAGAAGAACAAACGAAAGATGTACTATCTTCACAAAAAGACCTTAAACCAAATCCCCTTCTAGTATTCAAGTCCATGTGTTTTAATATGTTATCCTCAAAAACCAGGGACTCCGACTGGCAAAATTCTAGAAACAGCTCACCACCATCGCTATTGCTCAAAGCGTTATTGACTATTTTATACACGTTATTAATATTAACATTGTTTTGAGCAAAAAATATTTGATCTAGATTTGGCATTACCTTTGAACTAAAAATTGTTTAAGTATATTATTTAACTTTAACATAGTAAACTATAAAAAGCCCGGGTGGCGGAATTGGTAGACGCGCTAGCTTCAGGTGCTAGTAACTTTTTAAGTTGTGGAAGTTCAAGTCTTCTCTCGGGCACTCTTAGCTTCCATATTGCTTATTGAATTAATTAATGTTATAATATAACATATTAGGTAATATTCATGCTATGTATAGTGAAAAAAATAAGTTAGCCTGCAGAAAGAAGGTACGAACTTACTCGAAACGCTTAGTTACTACACTATCTACTATCTCTTTCATTGGATACATAGCGGCATTGGTCTTGAATATTCCTGTCTTAAGTCTGTATTTTAGTATTGCCGGCACTATATTCAGTGCACTTTCGTTTGCTTTAAATATATGGTCACTAAATGATCATTCCCGACAACAGAATCTTAATAAGAAATCTGGCATAAAAAACACTCCAGGACAAAAAAAGTTAACAAAGATCTATCTTGATATAGCATCCAGTGCTTCATTTCTAATAGGAGGTATTGCATCTATGTCGCTTTTTGAGTCTTCTGTTATTTATTTTGTTTCTACGCCTTTTTTTATTCTAGGCTGTGTTATTATGGCAGCTAATATCGTTCAAACTATGATTAGTGAACCACAGACAAAAAACGTCCTTGAGAATCTCTCTTCAAATACTACAAGAGTACAAGCTTAAGTATTAACTTATACAGGAATATTAGCTATATAATTCCACTGAAGGAAGCCATTCAAAAGAGTTCGATGTAATTAGCGTCAAAAAAGTGTAAGCAGAAATTGTGGGCTTATTGGGGTAGGAGCGCTTAGTACTCCTACTTCCACATCAATTACTTGAATAATTGCTCAAGCTATCAAAATAAAAGTTTTTATTCAGTAATTTGTGTATAAAGGGTACTATTTTACTAGTAGTGAAATAAATCAGAATGAAGTCTATTTTATTAACGAGGCCTTTATTGGACTCGTTCAATACAAGAAATATATTGAGAAAGTATGGATACAAAGTTTTTATAGAACCAGTATTCACAATAAAGTACTTAAATCCTGATATATCTGCGTACGAATTTGACGTTGTGATATCTACAAGTAAAAACAGTGTAAAGGCTTTTAGTCAAATATGCAAAGAGGATGACTTTCCGATTATTACAGTTGGTAATTCAACCATGCAGGCTGCAAAAAATTTGGGATTTTCTGATATAATCTCAGCAGACAGCAACGTTGATGGTCTGATATCATTCATAAAAGCTCATTATTCAAACGCAATAAAGTTCTTGTATATAAGGGGACAAGAAGTATCATGTGACCTAAAAAAGAGATTATCTGAAGAAGATTTTAACGTAAGAGAAGTTGTACTCTATAAAACAATCATTAAAAGGAGTCTAACTAATAGGTGTAAAAATTTACTGTTGGATGGTAAAATTGGTAGTGTTGCTTTTTTTTCCTCACAGACAGCAAGGGTATTTTGTTCATTAGTTCTAAAAAGTGGGCTATCTCATGTGATGAATAATACAGTTGCATATACTATGAGTAAAAACATTGCTGATAGTTTAAAGTTAATCAAATGGAAAAAAATTATAACATCGAGGTTGCCTACTGGGGAGAGTTTAATTGATATAATTAATAAGGATTGTTGATGCTAAAGATTGCAACTTGGAATGTAAACTCCATACGTAAAAGAGTTAACCAACTTTGTAGTTTTATAGTTGATAGTCAGATAGATATAATTTTGCTGCAAGAGATAAAATGTATGGAAGAGCAATTTCCTTATGCAGAGATAGAGAAGCTGGGATATGAATGTGCTGTCTATGGACAAGTTGCAAGAAATGGGGTTTGTGTTTTATCTAAATATCCGATACTGGAGAAGTTTAAGATTGATATCGTAGAAGGTTATCAAGAAGCGCGTTATATAGAGTGCATAATAAAGCACAATAATCAGAAGGTAAGGGTGGGAAGTGTATACGTTCCAAACGGTCAAAGCCCGGACTCTCAAGCATTTGAATATAAACTCAAGTTTTTTGATAATCTATATGAAAGGATGAGCACTTTGTTAAAGAATGAAGAGTTAACTATTATAGCTGGCGATTATAATGTTGCACCGGATGAAATTGATGTCTTTGATTCAAACTTATTGAATGGCCAAGTGTGCTTTCATATAAGAGAACGTGAGAAGTTAAGAGCGATCTTGAATCTTGGGTTTAAAGATGCGTTTAGAATATCTCACCCAAATTTGCAACAATTCACTTGGTGGCATTATCAAGGCAATTCACTCAGAAATAATCAAGGAATGCGAATAGATTATATGCTGTTATCACCACAAGCTGTAGATAAATTGGAAACATGCTACATAGATGATAGATTGCGTAAGCTAGAAAATCCGTCTGACCATACTCCTGTTGTATGTGCTATAGAATAATAGCAGATCTCTTACACAATTCACTTTTGGCAAACCTGAGTAGTCTTACCTTTGCTGCTCTGTGGTTCTTCCCTTCGTTTGTTTTCCTTTCCTGTCCAAGATTGATCGCGCTGCTCACTCTTTTCGTTTTCCCTGTTGTTTCTCTGGGAAATTTGTTCAGGAACAGGCTGTTGTTCACTCTTTTCTTTTCCTTGGGAAATTTGTTCAGAAACAGAGGTGCCTTTCTCAACTTCTGTAACTGGGGTTTTTAAAATATCATCAATGCCCTCGAGAATTTTTCCATTCAGTTTTTCTCTCTTTTCTGTATCATTTTTATCTTGTGAGTTAGGGTCATACAAAGTACCTTTTTTGTTATTTGAAAAAAGAACCTCCACTCCTCCTTTTATGGCAAATATTGTGCCGATAGCAGTAAGAACTACTCCGAGTGTAGTAGGACCAAAAATTAACATTGGAATAGTGGAAAGAAGGACAGGAAAAAAGATCTTGCTTAAGAACGTTGTTACCATCTCTTCATCACTGAGTGGTGGTTCATCCTCTTCTTTTTTATCTTTACCTAAGAATGGTATTTTTTCTTTCATCCCATCCATAAAGGAGCCAGAAATATTTTTCGGGTCTATTTTGATCCCTCCAATTAGCAGCAGCAGCATTTCCAATACAAACTTTATGGATGAATCTTTAGCTTCTGTACCGCGTATATCAGCTACACAGTCATCTACTACTTCTTTTATTTTACCATTTTCTAAATTCTCTTCATTAGCTAATTTTTTCTCTCTAATTTTCTCAAATACGGAAAGTAAAAACTGAGAAAAATTCTCTTCACTGAGTGGTTCTACATCTTCTAGCTTGACATTATTGAATATAATTTGATTCTGACTTAGCATGAAAGCGAGTACTGCCTCGTCATCTTCCTTTAATTCTTTAGGTTGTACTTTGTTTTTTAGCAATTGTATAAAGGCATCATGGATTACCTGATGTTCCTCTTTTTCAAAAATTTTCTCATCTTCGTTAGTTACCTGAGTAGGTAACTTTGGAGGTTTTGAACTTTTTACTTGTGGGCCTGTCATGGCTGACCTATTTGCATTTGCTATGTTTTATTCTAACATATTTTTCGTATTAGTTCAAATGATTTATACTCCTAGAATCCACGATGTTTAAGTCATAATTAAGAGCCCAGTTGTCGCCAACTTTTATTTCTACTTCAAGTGGTACAGAAATTTCTATTGCATTTTCCATTATATCTTTCATAAGTTTTGCTGTTTCTTGTACCTTTTCGTCCTCTACTTCAACCAGTAGTTCATCGTGAACCTGGAGGATTATTTTACCTACTTTCAATTGGTCAAAAAGCTGAATTGTCGCACGTTTTATTATATCAGCAGCGGTTCCTTGCAGTGGTGCGTTTATTGCTGCCCTTTCTGCAAATTGTCTTATATAAGGAATTGTATTGTTTATGTCTCTTACAAAGCATCTCCTGCCAAACAAAGTTTCTACATAACCATGCAATCTTGCGATAGACACTGCTTTTTCCATATAGGCCTTTATTTCTGGGTAACAGGAAAAATAGTAATTAATGTATTCAGCAGCTTCCGCAATGGTAATTCCAAGCCGCTTTGCAAGACCAAATGGGCTAATGCCATATATAATTCCAAAATTGATGGATTTTGCTTTGCGTCTTAATTGCTCATCTATTTCTTGCACTCCAAAAACTTGCCTTGCGGTGATCTCATGAATATCTTGTCCGTTTGCAAAAGCTTCTTTAAATGCTGCAACGTTTGCAACGTGTGCCAGGAGTCTTAATTCTATTTGCGAATAGTCAGCAGAAATTATCTTATGCCCTTTTGGCGCAATAAATGCTTGTCTGATAAGATTTCCCTCTTCGCTTCTGATAGGAATATTCTGTAAATTAGGATTGCTGGAGCTCAGCCTTCCAGTTGCAGTTGCAGTCGTTGAAAAGCTTGTGTGTATTCTACCATCAAGTGGATCAACTTGCTTTATTAATGCATCAGTGTAGGTGCCTTTTAATTTACTTAAATGTCGCCAATTTAAGATTTTACTTGCGATTTCTACCCCTTCTTCTTCGAGTGCCTCTAGAACTTCATAATTGGTGCTATACGATCCAGATTTTTTTGACTTTTTCTTTTTATTAAGCCCCATTTTGTTGAATAAAACATCACTTAATTGTTTTGGCGAAGCAATATTAAATCTTTCTCCTGCCAAATTATATATCTCATCTTCAAGCACGGCAATTACCTGCTGAAATTTATCGGACAGCTCCTGTAATTTTTGTATGTTCAGTAATATCCCATTTTTCTCCATATCAAATATTACTTTCATAAGTGGCTTATCGAAGCGCTCGTAAATTGTGAACAATTTTTCCTGAAATAACCTTTGCTTTAGCTTTTCATGAATTGCTATTAAAGTTTTTGCCGAGAAAATTTCTGCATTTTCACTCAAATTATGCGCAACTATGTTTGGAATACTGTGATCGTGTTTTCCTGTATCCAAGCTATACGACATTATCATCAAATCATCAACTGAATCTAGCATCTTCTCTACTGTAGGGAAGATTTTCCTGATTTCTTTAATGTTATGTATTATTTTAAGCGCCCCATTTGAGAGTAAAGTTGAGTTAATTATAATGAGTGCATCTTGTATGCTGTCTTGCTCTATATAAAAAATATTACTTTCGCTATAAGATAAGGAAATTTTATTTAATAAGTTGTCTTCAAAGTGGCAATGAATTGCAATTCTGCCTTCATATCTACAATGCTCCAAAAATTTCTCTAACTCTTCACTACTATATTCTATTTTCTCTTTTGTGCTAGACCCATTATAGGAAAAAAGCTTTTCCATTTTACCTATTAAAGAATTGAATTCATACTTCTTTAAAAAGGATAATAGTTTTTCCATATTTGGAGGGCGAACTTCACATTTTGCAATATCATGTTGAAGGTCTACTTTTTCGCATAGTGATAAAAGTTCTCTTGAAATTAGCGCTTTTTCCTTATGTTCAGCAAGAATATTACGAATCCTCGTTTGCTCGATGTTATCAATGTTCTCTATAATATTATTCAATGAATCAAATTCATCTAGTAATTTAGCTGCAGTCTTCGGACCTATTCCCGGAACGCCTGGAATGTTGTCAGATGCATCACCAGTTAGAGAAAATAAATCAAGAAGCTTGTGTGAGTTTACGCCAAATTTTTCTATTACTTGTTTTTCATCTATATATATATTTTTAATGGGGTCGAATATTAAAATATTGTGGTTCAAGAGTTGAAATAAATCTTTATCTGATGAAACGACTACCACTTTAAAGTCTTGGTGGTTGGCGTATTTTGCAGCTAGTGTTGCAATTATATCATCTGCTTCATAACCTTCAATCTCTTCATAGCTGAGGTTAAAAGCTTCTACCGCTTCCCTCAGTATGGTGAACTGTGGAGTTAGATCCTCAGGAGGCGTTACTCTGTTCGCTTTGTACTCAGGATATAAATTGTGCCTAAAATTCTTTTTCCCTGCATCAAGTGCTATAGTTAAGTAGTCCGAATGGGCAATGTACTTAAGAACCATATTCAGAAAGCCATATACACCACCTATTGGCATTCCTGTTGTGGTAGTTAAGTGAGGTAGTACATAGTAAGCTCTGAAAAGAAAACCATAGCCATCGATGATTGTGAAAGTTTTTTCTTTCATTGTAGATATTTATGCGTGCTTTTGATGGTCCACTATTTAGCTGAGAAAATCAAGTTTTTGTTTTTCTGCTTTTGAGCGTTGTAAGAGATTTTACCGAAAATAGCATTCATGATGGGGATGTACACATATGACCTTACCCAGAAAAAGTGGAGAGAAAGTGTGGAATGTTTTTTACAAAAAGAATGATGCATCAAATTGTTCTGGAATGCAATAGTTAATAGTGACGTTGTTTGTTATAAAAAATTTCTATGTATTCAAATATTGCAGTTCTAGTTTGTTGAGCAGAGTGTTGTGAAGTATCAATAAGTATTCCTCTTTTCAATGAGCTAAAGAAGCTTTCTGCAACAGAATTGTCGTAACAACAGCCTTTATTACTCATCTATATTCTTTACAGCTAAGAGATATTGATACCCTTGCGCAGTATATTGTGAACCTTGGTCACTGTGCAGCAGTAGATTTTTAACAGGTTTACGCCTATTAATGGCCATTAATAAAGAGTTCATAACCAATTGTTTATTTATTGCACTACTCATTAACTACCATACGTGAGAATTATTGCTGCCAAATATAGCCATCCCTCCTTGGTTTTGATGTAAGAGGTTGTCCGGAAACAAGTAAATTCAAGCATATTCCCTCTTTAACATAACCCTACTCATAGCTAGGTATATGAAATTCTCAGTGGATGTTGTGAGTAAATCATACTCCTTCGATAGCCTTCTATTCCTATTAACCCAAGCAAAAGTCCTTTCTACAACCCATCTTCTTGGCTGTACTTTAAACCCTTGTTCTCTTGTTGGTAGTAGCTCAGGTGGCGTATCTTTGTGCACCCAAAATCTACATGGAGGCCTTGTAACAATTTCAATATCTATGTCATATTCTTCCTTTATGTGATTCTTTAAATTTCTTCCTTGGTATCCCATGTCAGCCCACATTTTTTTAACTTTAGTATATTTTGTTCTCATATTGTTTAATGCTATTTTAATACCATCTCTATCATTTTCGTTAGCAGCGCCTACGTAACAACCTAGTATAAAACCCTGAGTGTCTGTAATTATATGCCTTTTTCTACCCTTTACTTTTTTACTTCCATCATAGCCTTTGATCCCCCCTTTTCTGTAGTCTTTACAGATTGACTATCTACTATACAGGCACTCGGCTGCTCATTCCTTCCTATTTTTCTTCTACTATATTTTGTAATTTCATAATTCATTTTCTCAAAAATTCCCTGCTTCTTCCATTGCCTGAACTGCTCATACACAGTCTTCCATAGCGGAAAATCATTTGGTAAATACCGCCATTGACACCCTGTACGCAATACATAGAAAATTGCTTCTAATATTTCTCTTTTGCTATACTTTGGCGGCCTTCCTCCTTTCTTGTATGATACTCTGAAGTGTTTTTCTATTCTTGCCTATTCCCTTTCGCTTAGATCTGTTGGATACTTTTTTCTCATCTTTACCCCGTACTAAAATTTCAGATATTATAGCCTTTTACTTGTTTCCGGACAACCTCTTATAGCATTTCTCATAATAGTCCGAACAGGTCATAGGAAGGCAGAATCAACAGCACGACGAAAGGATTCGAATAGAGGAATGTTTTTCCTGGCTCTGTTTTTTATAGCAAACCAATGATGCTCAATTTTGTTGAAATCTGGAGAATAAGGCGGCAGATACAAAATTTCTGCACCAACCCCTTTAGCAAGCTTTATCAGACTTATGAAAAGTAGCATTGTCAAGAATGACAGTCTGTCCAGGTTCCAAGATCGGTGTCAAAAATTGCTCAAACCATCCATTAAAAACATCCATATTACAGTGGCCTTCAAAGGTTAACGGAACAACTATCTTTCTTCCACTTAAGGCTGCAACCATAATGATTCGTTGAGTTTTCTTTCCAGATTTTAAGGCATAAAACCGCTGTCCTTTCTGGCAATATCCGTAGGGGTAGTCTTCGGTGTTATCAATGCCAGACTCATCTATATACACTAAGTTTTTAGGTTCTTTTGTCGCTATAATTTTCAAAAATTCAGCACGTTTTTCTTCGTTTCTTTCCTTGTATCCATATGTCTTTTTTTGCGCGTAAATCCAATTTTTTTAAGGGCTCGATAGATCGTTTGGATACTAACGTTGTTCCAAAGTTTAGCCATTTCCGATAGAGTCTTTCCTCCGTGTTCTCTGGCAAATTTGGCAAAGGTACCCCAGTCGGTAATTTTGTGATTGTAACCCCCATTTCCAAGTTTTTTTGATTGAAAGTCTCCTGTTTCTTTTCTTCTTTGCTGCCACTCCCATAAAGTAGTTCGTCCAATCTTAAATCTTGCTGCCACTGTTTCTCTGCTTTCTCCTTCGTCTAGCGCTTCCATTGCTTTTTTTCTTAAATCATAACTATATGCTGCTGGCATTCAACCTCCTTATCATCATCTACCCTTATCCTATCACATCCGGACTTTTATGGAAAGAGCTATAAGAGGTTGTCCGGAAACAAGTAAAAGGCTATAATATCTGAAATTTTAGTACGGGGTAAAGATGAGAAAAAAGTATCCAACAGATCTAAGCGAAAGGGAATAGGCAAGAATAGAAAAACACTTCAGAGTATCATACAAGAAAGGAGGAAGGCCGCCAAAGTATAGCAAAAGAGAAATATTAGAAGCAATTTTCTATGTATTGCGTATAGGGTGTCAATGGCGGTATTTACCAAATGATTTTCCGCTATGGAAGACTGTGTATGAGCAGTTCAGGCAATGGAAGAAGCAGGGAATTTTTGAGAAAATGAATTATGAAATTACAAAATATAGTAGAAGAAAAATAGGAAGGAATGAGCAGCCGAGTGCCTGTATAGTAGATGGTCAATCTGTAAAGACTACAGAAAAGGGGGGATCAAAGGCTATGATGGAAGTAAAAAAGTAAAGGGTAGAAAAAGGCATATAATTACAGACACTCAGGGTTTTATACTAGGTTGTTACGTAGGCGCTGCTAACGAAAATGATAGAGATGGTATTAAAATAGCATTAAACAATATGAGAACAAAATATACTAAAGTTAAAAAAATGTGGGCTGACATGGGATACCAAGGAAGAAATTTAAAGAATCACATAAAGGAAGAATATGACATAGATATTGAAATTGTTACAAGGCCTCCATGTAGATTTTGGGTGCACAAAGATACGCCACCTGAGCTACTACCAACAAGAGAACAAGGGTTTAAAGTACAGCCAAGAAGATGGGTTGTAGAAAGGACTTTTGCTTGGGTTAATAGGAATAGAAGGCTATCGAAGGAGTATGATTTACTCACAACATCCACTGAGAATTTCATATACCTAGCTATGAGTAGGGTTATGTTAAAGAGGGAATATGCTTGAATTTACTTGTTTCCGGACAACCTCTAAATGTACAATAAGAACTAGATTCCAGACTGGAATGACAGCAGTCCTACGTCATACCGCGATTCATTCTCGGTATCTCTAGATCCCGCTAACAAGTAGCGGGATGACGGTTGTCAGGCTAGCTGTCATCCCAGTGCCCAGACACTGGGATGGCTTTGTTGCATCGCTCTTCGGATAGTAGGTAACGTACAATAAATTCATGAAGCTATCTCAAACTTAGCCATGCCTATTTCAGTAAATTTGTTAAGCAAATAACACTTGAGTAGCAGTTCCTTCTCACGATTAATTTCAGATTTGCTCCTAAAACTAAACCCAAATATTCGCTTCAACCTTGAGAAAAATCCTTCAATATACGATCTTTTTCCGTAATTTACTTCTTCTTTCCATCTTTTTATACCATTCTCACCATGTAATTTCATTAACTGAATAGCGGCATTTCTATCAAGCATATAATCCAATTTTGGATGCTCTGCTGCGTTGTTTTTCGGAGGAATTTTCGTTTTTATACCATATTGATTACACAGCTTATAGAGCTTTTCTCTGTCATATGCCCTATCTGCATATAGTACTTTTATGACATACTGAAAATCGACTTCTTTTAGCAAATCACAAGCTCCATAGTGATCAGAGTAGACACCGTTACTGTATTTTACAGCTATGGCTTTTTTGCTGTTTGTATTCAACATTACATGCAATTTTCTTGTCTGTTCATAGCTGCGATACTTTCTATCTTCGCTATTTTCTTTGCTATGACCAGGAGTGTTGTTGTATATACTAATTCCTGTACTGTCTATAGCAATTTCGATATCTTCCGTATTATTTTCTGCAATCATTGATCTTAATATTGAGTTTCTTAAACCTTCTTGATGATTGTGAATAGCTGATAACTTGCAAATTTTTCCCAATTTGCTCAAGGTATCCTGCTATAAACCCAACTGTTTGCCTCAGGCCTATTCTAAATAAACAAGTTATTATGTGCACCAAAATTACAACTTTATCGCTATAAATATTGTTGCCACCTGGTATTTTTGGACCATTCTCGTACCACTTTTCTATGGCTTCGTTGGTATAATGAAAAATATTTCCTCTTTTTTCTAGAAATTTGTTATATTCGCTATGGTTACTGACCCTCATTTTTTGTGGCATATTTTTTCTTTCAAGGTTAAATGGCTATTTTATAATGAATTTTGTCAGTAGCCACCAGATTTTTCAGTTGCTATGCAACAAAGCCCACTGGGATCCAGAAATTTTAATTGTAAGTAAGCATACTGGGTTGATAAGTATAAAAGTAGCTAGAAAATAAACATTTTTGATGAGATTATATGGAAAACTGGATGCCAGTGTCAAGCACTGGCATGACACCCTTCACGGACTTTTAAATTACTTTAGCTATAAATATTAAGAAATTTACCAAATGAAAAAAAAAGGCAAAAGAAGCCCTGGGGTTATTATCCGCTTTAAAATATTGGCGTTTTTTATGTTTTAAACGCTTGACAAGCGAGATTCAGCCGCTTTTAATTGCAACTAACTTACGCTGCAAATGTTTAAGAAATTTACTAAGCAGAAAAAAAGACAAAGAACCCCCGAGTTAGCTAGTCTTTTACTATCTCTGTCGAGTATTGGCATTTTTTGATGTCTTGTAACGCTTTATAAGCGCGTTCAGCTTATTTAGATAAAAACCTAGATGTAGATGAAGCTTTGTAAAGACATACAGTATCTATATACTGCAAAAAATTGAACATAAGACGCCGATACATTAAGTAATCCTTACCTTTTAATCTGCAGATTGGCGAAAGCAAATACAATAGCTTCAGTTTCATGATAAGGGGGCTGGTGAGGTTTGTCAAGGAAGTTTTTTCGTTTCTATGTTGTCAGCTACTTGGATGACGCCAATCTGAGTTAACTACACCAACTCACATTCAGCAAAAAAGAAAGCTATCTCCTTACGAGCATTTTCTAGACTATCCGAGCCGTGGACTCTATTTTCACTAATATCATCAGCAAAATCACCCCTGATTGTGCCTTTATCTGCCTGCTTTGGATTGGTAGCTCCCATGATTTGTCTGTATTTACTTACTGCATTTTCACCAACTAAAACTTGAACTACCACAGAACTAGAGGTCATAAACTCTACTAATTCCCCAAAAAAAGGCCTATCTTTATGAATTTCATAAAACAGCTCTGCTTGTTTTTTTGTTAGTAACATCATTTTTTGTGCTGTGATTTTCAGCCCAGATTGTTCGATGTAGGAATTTATATTGCCTGTAATATTATTTTTTACTGCATCAGGTTTTAAGATTGAAAGTGTCTTCTCAATTGCCATATTATTTCCTTATATAGAATAGTACATTTATAGATTTATTTTATTACAAATTTTAATTTCATAGAAGTGATTTTTTATCTATAATTAAGGACAAATCATCAAGGAGGTATTGTATGGGTAAATGTTGTGAAAATAACACTACTAAACAAGCTGAATCTACTACTAAAAAATTAGTAAGTAACTTTAAGTCATCGCTTTTGTGTGGAACAAAAGGGTTTTTGACTTTTAGTCTGGCATTTTTAAGTTATTTGGAATATAGTTCACATCATAATACAAAATTAAAAGAAGGTGCTGCCTTTGCAATGAAAAGAAACACTATTCCATTTCTTGAAATGACAATCATAGCACCGCTTGTTTGTTTTGCACTGCCAGCTATGCTAGGCAGTATGAGCCTCATGCAATGCGCACTTTTATGTGCTGCCTTAATGATTGCCACATGTTTTATTGTCAGAACTTTTCATCTGCGTGAGAAGTTAATGGAAAAAATCACTAACCATAGTAGAAAAGAAATAGACGCGGAATTTAAGAAAGATACTATAAAATTTCCTATTTTTGATCAAAATAGAAAACACATCGAGTATAATTCGCCCAATTCAGGGCAACCACTGAATGAAACGAGTAGCACCTCTCTTTTCGTTAAAGTTTTACTTTTCCCTCTAAAGGTTCTTTTGAAGGTCCTGCAAAGTTGTATAATGCTATCTTTAGCTGCTGTTGAACTTCTTGAAACCGTGCCAAGTTTTTGTGTTGATCTGTTTTTTGATAGAAGTTTTGAATCCACACAGAGTAACATGCAGAGATTTGGCCACTTATTGTATGCAAATGTGAGAAATTTAGTGCCTATAACTAAATTTGATGAGTGTGTAGCTAATTTTATAGGTACCCCGAAAGTAACTTGTTGTAGTAGTGCGTAGGTGAAAAAGGCAGTTATCTTATTTAATCTTGGCGGGCCTGATTCACTAAATGCGGTCCGTCCTTTTTTATTCAACCTTTTTTATGACAGGAGAATAATCAATCTACCGAATCCCTTTCGGTTTCTTTTAGCAAAGTTTATATCTGCGAAACGAGAAAATACTGCACGAAAAATATACGAGGAAATTGGAGGTAAATCGCCAATTCTAGAGAATACAAAAATGCAAGCTAATGCTTTAGAACTAAAATTAAACGAAAATAGAAACCATGTACACAAGGTATTCATCTGCATGCGCTATTGGCGTCCATTTGCTGACGAAGTTATTGAAAGTGTAAAACAGTTTGATCCTGATGAAGTGATTCTGCTGCCACTGTATCCACAATATTCAACTACCACAACTCTGTCATCCATCGAGAATTGGCAAAAAAATGCTAAACGGTATGGCCTAAAATGCAATACAAAAATGATTTACCGTTATTATGATAACCAAGATTTTATTGAAGATCACGCTAATCTGATAGCTAAGTACTATAAATTGGCTAGCAAAATCGGTAAACCAAGAGTCCTATTTTCAGCCCATAGCTTACCTCTTAGTATTATTAAAAAAGGCGACCCTTACGCTTCACAGGTAGAAAGAAGCGTAGAGTTAATAGTAGAAAAGTTAGCTATTAATAACTTAGATTGGTCAATATGTTATCAGAGTAAGATTGGTCCTGTAAACTGGCTAGAGCCAAGCACTGAAAGTGAGCTATTACGCGCAAAAATTGATGGTGTACCTGTAGTTCTATCACCTATATCTTTTGTTTCTGAGCATTCAGAAACTCTAGTTGAACTTGATATAGAATATAAAGCAATTATCAAGGATGGATATTACTTTCGCGTGCCAACTCTCAGTGCCGATTCTTTGTTTATTAAATGCTTGGCTGATTTATGCATAAATCTCCCTTAAAGCCCTGATTTATAGTGCTTTTCTTTTAGGATTTTATGTGATAGAATAACAGAAAGTTATTATTTTATTAACTATTTCATGCCAAGCAAGCTAAAAGAAAAATCAAATACGGTTGCACAAAAGGTACATGATGCTTATAATCATGATATCAGGAAGGCAATCTGCATCACAACAGGTTTAACAGCCCTATTGTGTAAGATTTCACTGCAATTTTGCTGCGAGTTCATTGACAATAATAGATCCAATATCTTTCTTATACGGAATGTTGCTCGACTAGTAAAGTTTCCGACATCTATTCTATACATTGCCCATTCTGCATTTACTCTACAGGATCTAATTAAGGATTACAGAAACCCTGAGAGTAAAAAAGAGCTGGCAAAAATTGTGGGTAAATCGGCTAATCTTGCAAGCAGCATCATAGAAGCATTGATGATGTTGAAAGTCATCCATTTTTTTACTAGGAGTAATGCAGACGTAATAAGTCACATTCACTTAACATCAACGATCCTATTTCTGTTTATTTCGGAACCTATAAGCTACTATTATTCATGGAGAAAATACCTAGATAATAAGGATCCTGAAAAGTCTGCTAAGTGTAAGAAGGACCTTATTATCAGCACATTAACTTTGTCATTAGGTTTGTTAAACTTCATATTAAAAAGAATGGAGACTGCAACCATACCAATAAACTTAGGTAATGGTATAATCTATAATTTCAACTTAAGCGTAACAGTTAGCATAATATATAGTGCAGTATTTCTGGCAGTTCAGCTTGACAAATTGTTTCAACAACCTGTCAATGATGATCCTTCCACTGAACTTGATAGTGCTGGCCATAACCATATTCAGCACGGTAATGATGGTAATGATCTGCCCGATGGTAACGCTGTGGGAATGTAAGGGTTAGAGGTGAAAAGATTTTATTTCTACTGCCAACGCTAGTACTGCTAATTTGCTAACAATACTCCAAAGTGACAGAATTTTACCTTCCACAACCTGGCTAACATCATGAAACTCACAGTCAGTGGCATTCAAGCTAGAATATACATCTTTTCTGCTATTACATCGGTATAAGTAACATGTTGGAGTATCTCCTATATAGTATATTAGCGGTTCTGCAGAACTGCTTTTAAACATGTCAATGGTTGGTACACCTTCTTGTATAATAACGCTATTGATTGCTATTCCTTCTTTTATCTTTTTCATTTTATGACGCTTTTTTTTATTGAGGTTTAATATTTCCTCTCCACTTGTTGCTGTTATAATGCCCATCCCATATGTGCCATTGCTTGCTTTGATAAAAACGTAAGGTTGTGTTTTTATTTCATATTCCTCATATTTTTTTTGCACTAGAGATAATATTTGGTCAACTTTAGTTGCTACTGCTCCTAGTGACAAATCATCATCAAAATCAACTCCATCACAGCTCTCTGTAAGCACAGAAATTAGCCATGGGTCTATTTTAAATTCGCCACAAAACTCAGATGCTAATTCTTGATAGATTTCAAAATACTTAAATTTCTGCCTGCTATGCCAACCGTATAGTGGGCTTGGTACTATATCTTGCTTTACGTCTTTCAGCGTGTCTGGAATGTGGCTCGTCATATCACGGTTCAGTATAATAACATCAGGCACAAATCCTGAAGTTGTCTTTAGCAGAGAGTTTTCTTTCACAACAGTTTCATACTGTTCTATTAAATTGTATACTTCATTATGTAAAAGGCCAATTCTAGCTTCAAAACCTGCGAGTTGCAGTACTTTCTCTATAACAAATACGTTTTCTATATACATTTTATTGCGTGTATAATTTTCCGGTATTATAAGAACCTTTTTGTATTGATGTCTTTTAAAGTAGCTTTCTATCAATCTTGCTGCCATTGTTCTTGATTCTTCACTTAAGTTATTGAATCCTGCAGGAAATAAATTAGCGTCCACTGGGGCAATTTTGTAGCTGGAGTTTCTAAGATCTATAGAGCTATAAAATGGCGATGTAAGGCCATTAAATTTTGCTTCGAACCAATTATTTATACTTTTTTCCAAATCTGGGTGAATTATGTTTTGCATCTGCACTTTAAATGTTATAAGGAAGGTATTATATTATAAGCTATAGTTGAACATATTTAGTAAATTTGACTAAAGATTAAAGTATAATGAGATTCTTATTTAAAGTGATAGAAAAATGATTCAACACGATAACAATAAAATGTATGGCACTACTATACTGTCAATTAGAAAAGATAAAAGTGTAGTAGTAATAGGTGACGGACAAGTTTCACTGGGCCACACTGTTATAAAATCTGGAGCAAAAAAAGTTAGGCGTCTTTCTGGTGATTCCGTAATTGCTGGATTTGCCGGGGCAACAGCCGACGCATTTACTCTTTTTGAAAGATTAGAATCTAAACTTGACAAGCACCCAGGGCAATTAATGAGAGCATGTGTTGAACTTGCAAAAGACTGGAGAATGGATAAATATCTGAGGAAATTAGAAGCTATGATGATCGTTGCAGATAAATCTATTTCATTAGTAATTACGGGAACAGGTGATGTTCTTGAACCTGAAGATGGAATCGCAGCTATTGGCTCTGGGGGAAATTTTGCTCTATCTGCAGCAAGAGCTTTAATTGACATTAAAGGAATATCAATAGAGGAAATTGCGAAAAAGGCTATGAAGATAGCTGCTGATATATGTGTTTATACAAATCATAATGTGATTATTGAAAAAATAGAGGAGTGATATGTCTTCCAAGCAAAAAACTTTATGCACCAATTTTTCCAATCAGCCTATAACCCTTTCAGAAGGACGGTCTTGTAGTAGTGACACCTACGATGAAAAAAATGACCTCTATAAAGATACTAAGAGTGGTTTTGATTCAAATGACAGCGATGTTCAAGTTAATGACAGTACTCAAGTTTTGTTAGATGACCTGCCACCACAGAAGATAGTTAAAGAATTGGACAGATTCATAATCGGACAGGATGATGCAAAGCGTGCTGTTGCTATTGCGCTCAGAAATCGTTGGCGTCGCAATCAGGTTCCATTTCCATTGCGTGATGAAATCATACCTAAGAATATATTGATGATCGGTCATACAGGGGTTGGTAAAACTGAAATAGCTCGCCGCTTAGCAAAACTTGCCGGTGCACCGTTTATAAAAATTGAGGCAACGAAGTTTACTGAAATAGGATACGTTGGACGTGACGTTGATTCGATAATACGTGATTTAGTTGATGCAGCAATAGTTTTAGTTAAAGAGAAAGCCCGTAAAGCCTTAGCTAAAAAGGCTTTAATTTTAGCTGAGAAAACAATAGTAAACTCTATGGTAGGCGAAGATGCAACCGAAGAGAGTAAAAAAATTTTTAGAGAAAGGTTGAGGAATAAAGAGTTTGAGGACGGAGAAGTTTCTATTAACGTCAGAGAGAGCAAGAGTATGTTACCTACTTTCGATATACCAGGCATGCCAGGTGGGCAAGTTGGTGTGATGAATGTAACAGAAATAATGGGCAAGATGTTTAACGGGAGCAAAAAAACAAAAACTATTACGGTGAAGGTAAAAGAAGCGCGTGAAATATTAATTAATGAAGAAAGTGAAAGGCTAATGGATGAAGATAAGATAATCAAAGAAGCCATTGATCTTGTTAGTAATGACGGTATAGTATTTTTGGATGAAATAGACAAAATTGCAGCGCGTACAGAAGTAAAAGGTGAAGTAAACAGAGAAGGAGTGCAACGCGATCTGTTACCATTACTTGAAGGAACAACTGTTACAACTAAGTATGGCCATGTAAAAACAGACTATATATTATTTATTGCATCTGGTGCTTTTCATCAGTCTAAACCATCTGACCTCTTACCGGAATTGCAGGGCAGATTACCGATCAGGGTAGAACTTAAGGCACTTACTCAAGAAGATTTAATAAGAATATTAAAGGAACCAGAATCTAGTTTGTTAAAGCAGTACATAGCTTTAATGAAAACAGAAAATGTGACACTTGAGTTCACTGATGATGGTATAAAAACCATAGCTGAAATAGCGTTTACAGTTAATAGGCAAGTGGAAAATATAGGCGCAAGAAGGCTTCACACTGTTATGGAGAAGCTTTTAGATGAGATAAGTTTCATTGCTTCTGAGAAAAATAGCGAAAAATTCATTATAGACAGCAAGTATGTAAAAGATAAACTTGAGTCAATTTCGAAGCAGCTTGATTTATCTAAGTTTATACTTTAGGAAAAACGAAAAGCCTACTTTAAGTAGTATAGAAAGTGTTCAGAAGGTCAGCCAGTAGACCTAAAATTTCAGCTATATTCTTTAGGCTGTTTTTCAACAGTAGAATGGTGTGCTGCGACCTCTTGCTTAACATCTAAGCTTAAGTCAATTATTGAGATATTTTCTTCATCATAATCTATGTCTTTTATTAACATATCGTCAGTAATAGTCAAAAGGTCAGGCGGAGAAAGAATAGTTCTTTTATTACCAGCTCTCATTCCCACAACTCCAAGCTCTATAGCAAGTGGTATTTTTTTATCGCCAACCCTAAATTGCACTGTTTGATCTTTGGCTATATATTCTCCATTATGCTCCTTTACGCTATATTTAACCGATATCTCATCACCGCACCTTACTTGTTTTCCAGTCTTGTTAATTAAGTCATTAAAAACCATCAGATTATTTACTGAGTCGGGATATTTATCCTTTACTTCGATCAGTTTGACGTAATAAGAATTAAAATTCATTTTGTTATCATTGGCAATAGTAACTACACGCTCTCCGCCTTCTTTCATACCTATTACCCCTAAACTCACTTCTTTTAGGTTATCTTGACCTATTTTCAAAGTAACATCAGAAACTTTGCTAGGGAGTGTTGCTAAGTTATTATTAGAAATTTTATATATTTGCAGTAGGACTTCCAGGCCGCAGAAAGCCTTGCTGCCACTGCCTTCAGTAATTTCATAAAAATTTATCGAATCTTCTTCTTTTTGCTGCGTCATTTCTTCTAAATATTCTGTTAGCCCATGCTTTTCAATATAGCGGTCAAGTGCTGATTCAAGTATTGGCTTCACTAGGTAATGTGCTATCGTCTGTATCAAACCACCATGCGTGGCACTTATCTCATAAAGCTTGTCCTTTTTTTCCGGTTTACCTTTGTTTATATAGACAATAGTAAACACAAAAGCAGAAGTTAAAGTGAGAATCATTACTATGGAAATAAGCATTTGTAATATAATTTTTCTAACCATCTTTCTTTACTTGATTCAATAAATCATATAAATAATTAGTATCCCCTGAAAGCGCACTCAAATTATCCAAGCCTTGTTTAAAGAGGCCGTCTATATAGTTCTCTACTTCACTTTTACCAAGCACAGACATAAGATTATTTGTTTTATCTTGTTCGTAGTCTTCAATATCATCCTTAGCTTGAAAGATAAGCCCTAGATTTATTCCATAGTTATATAACGCTTTACGTTGCTTGTCTATAGCATTTCCTATTATAGCGCCTATTTCACATGAAGCTGCAAATAGTTTTGCGGTTTTCATCAAATGAATTTCTTTTATTTTGTTAAAATCTGCACCAATATCTAAAGCCTGTCCTCCCACCATTCCCCTAATTCCTATTGCCTGAGAAAGAACTTTTATGATCTCACAGCGTTTCTCATTTAACGAAGATAATACCTCAAAAGCCAGAGTAAGTAGTGCATCTCCGGCAAGCACTGCTGTTGCTTCATCAAATTTTTTATGGCAGCTTAGCTGGCTTCTGCGAGTATCACTGTTGTCCATGCACGGTAAATCATCGTGAATTAGAGAGTAAGCATGAACAAATTCAATTGCTGCAGCAACTGATATTACTTTTTTAGCTTCCGCGTTAAACACTCGCGATGAAGCTACGACTAAAAAGGAGCGTATATGTTTTGCAGGAGCAAGGAGTATATAACGCATAGCTGATATAAGCTTATTCTCGCTATTTTCGGGTAAGAGTTTATTTACTTCTACAATAAGCAAATTTTTTGTTGTTTCGTCTAGCATTTTTGAATTGTTAATTGTTTAGCACGTAACGCTAGCCAGCTAGGGCAGTAGAAAACTTTACTGTAGTTTACCAGTTATAAAAGATATTGCAAACATAAAAATTTTTTATAACATCAAAGAATAGGTTATTTTTTTGGTAAGAAATGTGAATAGCGAACTAGCAAAGAGCACTAGAGAAGACATAGAAGAAAAAGTAAAAAAGATTATACTAGAGCACATTAGTAAGGATGTAGAGAAATTCAACAGCTCTTCAAAGCTTTCGGAGCATGGTACAGACAGTTTAGATGCAGTTGAAATCATCATGGCGGCAGAAGAAGAGTTCGGAATAGAAATTCCAGATGAAGACGCACAAAAAATGGAAACTATGGAGCAAATAGTTGAGTACATTAATAATAAAAAAGGCTAATAGTTAGTGTTAAATGAGCAGAAGAGTAGTAGTCACTGGTGTTGGTTTAATCACTCCACTAGCGGCAGATGTTGACAACACTTGGTCAAGGCTAATAAAAAGTGAGTCTGGCATAAAAGCAATCAATACGGATAGATTTGACTCTTCTGATCTTGCTTGCAAAATTGCAGGGCAGGTGCCGTTGCAATCAGACAACATTGAGCACCATTTCAATCCACTAGATTATATTTCTGAGAAAGACTCAAAAAGGACAGATCGTTTTATTCATTACGGTATTGCAGCAGCTATTCAGGCAGTAGATGATTCATTAATTTTGGAAAGCCAAAATATCAATCGGGAACGCGTTGGTGTAACTATTGGCTCTGGTATAGGTGGTCTTCCGTCAATTCAGGAAAATGTAATTACCATGCAGGAAAAAGGGCCCAGACGTGTCAGTCCATTTTTTGTCCCTGCAAGTCTAATAAATTTGATATCTGGCCATATTTCTATTAAATACGAATTTACAGGTCCAAACGATTCAGCAGTAACCGCATGTGCAACAGGTGCGCATGCAATCATAAACTCAGCAAGAACTATAAAACTTGGTGAAGCGGATGTTATGATTGCAGGTGGAGCAGAAAGTGCACTGTGTAGAGTTGGAATTGCAGGTTTTGCATCTATGAAGGCGTTATCAACTAAATTCAATGATAAACCCAAAGAAGCTTCAAGACCATGGGATGCAGAACGCGATGGTTTTGTTATGGGTGAAGGAGCAGGTATATTGGTGTTGGAAGAATACGAACATGCAAAAAAAAGGGGGGCAAAAATACATGCTGAACTGGTTGGGTACGGACTCACAGGAGATGCGCACCACATTACAGCACCACATCCAGAAGGAAGAGGCGCATTTAAGGCAATGCAGCTTGCTTTAAAGAGCGCACAAATTAATCCCAATCAAGTAGGGTATATCAATGCACATGGAACTTCAACGCCACTTGGAGATAAAATTGAAGTAATAGCAATGAAACAGTTATTCGGTGACTACGTTTATAAAATACCTGTTTCTTCAACTAAATCTTCTATAGGACATTTACTTGGTGCTGCAGGGAGCGTTGAAGCAATATTCAGTATTCTTGCGTTAAATAATGGAATTATTCCGCCAACCTTAAATTTACACAAGCCTTCAGAAGGATGTGATTTAAATTTTGTACCGTTTAAAGCTCAGGAGCATAAAATTCAATATGTACTTTCTAATTCGTTTGGTTTTGGTGGCACTAATGCATCGCTCATATTTGGACAAGTTTAGTTGATGTTACCCCAGTGTCTTCCTCTTGTCATTCCAGTACCCTCCTCTTGTCATGCAAGCAGCTCTCCTACTGTCATCCCAGCACGTGACACTGGGATGACAAACGGTTGTGAAAGGGAATACATATAAAAATTAAACTATCAATAGCAATTCAAAAAGAAAAAATATTCTATTCATCCCTGAAGAAGTATTTTATTGACAATTTATGAATAAAGATCAGTAATGCAGAAAAGGAATTGATAGGAGTATGCATGAATTTAACCACTATTAATTGTACGTTATTTGTTGTAATTACATATTTTTTGACGTGCATTATAGCTTGGTGCTTACCTTTCAAATACATAACATTATTAACAACATTTGTTCCGGCTTCAGTTGCAATTTTGCTAACCATTTATAATAAACAGAAGGTAAGGGATCTTTTTAAACTTAGTTCGCCAAAAAACTGTCTATTAGGGTTTATACTTATTCTGGTAAGTATGCTAATTTCCAATGGTCTTTTGTCAATTTACTGCGGTTTTTCATTTTTCCGAGAGTCTTTTACGTTAGACCGTGTAAAGGATTTGAGTGCAGTTTTGAGTCCATTAGTGATGTTATTTGTTTTATTATCAACCTTTGTGATGTGGATCATTATGTCTCTTGGTGAAGAGATCGGTTGGCGTGGCTATCTTTTGAAAAATCTTAAAAGCAAAATATCAAATTTTTATATCAGAGCAATTATTGTCGGTATTATTTGGTCAGTATGGCACATACCAACTTATGTGGTTGCTGGCTCAGCTTTGTGGAAGGATGGCTTTACATTCCCGACTATTTGTGCTTATACCCTTTATATTTGTGCAATGTCTATAATGTTTACCTGGTTGTTTGAAAAAGACAACTCGATTTGGCCAGTAACTATTGCTCATGCAACAAATAATCTTGTGTATAGTGTTTTGAGCATTCTAATGCCGTCTCCTCCTCTGTCAACTTTCGATGCAGTAATTCGCCTTACATTAGGAGCAGCTGGTTATTTCATTGTTGCAATTGGTGTTATTTGGTTTGATAAAGCTCGAGAGCGTCATTTGAGTAATTCATAGTATAAAATTTCGGGGGCAATTCGCATCAGGTGTCATGCAGGTAGCATGACACTGGGATGATGAGGAAGAAAAAGCAAATTTTGCCTTTTACGGTCAATCTATTATACTTAGTAAGACTTCAATAAACTAATGAATTATACTTTATATCTAATTAAATGCACAAGATATTAATAAGAAATAACTACAAACCTTTGGTCGGAAAAATCAAGATTAATGGCTCAAAAAATGCTGTTTTACCAATAATGGCAGCAAGTCTATTAAGTAGCTCCCCGGTAATTTTGCATAATGTACCTGATTTAATTGATGTGCATCTAATGTCTAAGTTGCTTGAAAGTCTTGGAGCAGAAGTAAACTTTATGCACAATAAAAATTATAAAGCGAACCATACTTTGAAAATTGACTGCAGCAATATCAACAATCACGTGATGCCATATAAAACCGCAAGTAAGCTAAGAACTTCTTTTCTAATATTGGGTCCAATGCTTAGCAGATTTGGCAAAGCGAGAACAGCATTTCCTGGTGGATGCAACATTGGAAAGCGTCCCGTTGATATGCATATTAAAGCATTAGAAGAAATGGGAGCTAAAATTGAAATTGACGGCTATAATATAATTGCAACAGTGAAAGGAAAGCTACAAGGAAAAGAAATCACATTTGAGAAAATAAGTGTTGGCGCAACAGAAAATGTAATAATGGCAGCAACATTTGCAGAAGGAGTGACAACAATAAACAATGCTGCAACTGAGCCGGAAGTTCTTGATTTAATAGATTTTCTGAAGAAAATGGGTGCTGATATTGAAATTGATAATACAAAGGTCATAATAACAGGAGTTGAAGCACTAAATGGATGTGTTCATAAAATAATACCAGATCGCATAGAAGCAGGCACCTATGCACTAGCTGCTATAATAACCGGTGGTAAGTTGGAGTTGGAAGGAATAAATCTATCTGATATAAGGTGTATTACAAATGAGTTGGAGACTATAGGAGCTATGGTTGAACTGTATGATGGAGGCATTGTTATTTCCAGAAAAAATGGCTCTATTAAGTCTGCTAACGTTGCGACAGATCCATACCCCAATTTTCCCAGTGATATGCAACCACAACTGATGTCTGCAATGTGCATCGCTGATGGGATATCAGTAATTGAAGAGAACATTTTTGAAAACAGATTTACACATGCAGATGAATTGAGAAAGTTAGGTGCTAATATCAGCATCGAGAAAAGCAAAGCTACTATAAGTGGAATAAAAAGCTTATCTGGAGCTAATCTATATGCTACTGACTTAAGATCAACAGCAGCTTTGGTGCTTGCTTCTTTGGTAGCCGGTGGAGAAACTATAATAAACAATTCACATCATTTATGGAGAGGATATGAAGCAATGCATGAAAAACTCAATTCATGTGGAGCTGATATCTCCATTTCGTCTTGAGGATATTTTATGAATGAAGCAACCAAACGAACTATAGTAAAAGAAATAGATGCAATCTTATATGAAGAACATAAGGTATTAGACCATGGATTTATTCGAGTAGTGGATTATATGGGCTCTGATAGCGCTATAGTTCAAGCTGCTCGTGTTTCTTATGGTAAGGGAACAAAACAGATAAGTCAGGATGAAGCACTTATAAAGTATTTAATGAGACATCATCATACAACTCCATTTGAAATGTGTGAAATTAAGTTTCACGTGAAACTTCCAATTTTTGTTGCAAGGCAATGGATAAGGCATAGAACTGCAAATGTGAATGAATATTCAGCAAGGTATTCAATACTTGATAATGAATTTTATACACCTAAACCAGAACAAGTTGCAAAACAATCTGACAATAATAAACAAGGTAGCGGGGAAGCTTTTGATCCAGATACCTCAAAGGAAATAATAGATTCTCTAACAAATGACTCTAATTTAGTATATTCTCATTATGAAAAATTTATTGAGCAGGGGCTTGCAAGAGAAATTGCCAGAACTAACCTAATGCTTAATTACTACACGCAATTTTATTGGAAAATAGATCTGCATAATCTCCTTCATTTTTTGAAGCTTAGAGCTGATAAGCATGCCCAATATGAAATCAGAGTTTATGCAGAAGTTATGCTGGATATAATAAAAAAATGGGTTCCACTGGCCTACAATGCCTTTGTTGAATATTGCCTAGAATCAGCCTGTATTTCAAGAACTGGTCTAGAAATAATTCGCAAATTAATTAAAGGGGAAAACGTTACTAGAGAAGAAAGTAATATTGGTAAAAGAGAATGGGGCGAGCTGATGTCTATACTTGATAAACAATCTTAAAGATAAAGGCATACGTGTCAATCTCCTCTGTCAGTTAACTCTCGTTCACCAGATTGAATCTTGCTTTTTACATCACATTAACTCATCACTTTTATAGAACATCTCATTAAAATCATTTAGAGTTCCAAAATCCTGACCCTTGATAAACAGGTGATCATTAGCAACATGTGCTTCATCAAGAGTAAACAGCTCGTAATGATGATTGTGAGCGGGCCTAACAATTTCATTATATAAAACCATTACTTGTTCGTAGTTATATCCATCGCCAGCATGATATTTACCACGTACGGTATCATAAAAATTCTTTACATCATCATATGTCACTTGCAGCTCCACCTTATACTTTCCCACTTCAAGAGGACTTCCTGTCTTTATTTTTAAGGGATGTTGTGAATTTGCAACACTGTTAGAAGTTTCTGCTTCAATATCAGAATTTTTATCCATATTTTCTATCACACTTGCCATAACAGTTTCTTGTTCATCTTCTGTTGGTTTTGTTTGTTTTTCAGTCTTATTACTGCTACTGTCAGTTTCCACAGTTACTTTTTTTACTTCTATATCTTTTTGAGCTTTCTCATTACTTTGCTTGTGTATTTCATCTCCATGCAATTTTTTCTGCAGAGCTTTTTTCGTATCAGCATAATCATCACGATTGCTTTGCAAAGCTGGTTTATAACTGCTGCTATCATCCGCTTGCATTTGATCTATATAGTTAGATTCTTCTTCCTGTATAGTATTTTTTGCGTTATCCTCACCAACCGTTCCTTTCTCCCCAGACTTGGCTTCACTCTCTACCACAACTTCTTCGTCTACTTGCTCATCATCAATTGTAAATTCAGTACCTATCTGATTGCTATCTTCCTCCAATTCATTAGATAATTTTTCAGATAGCTGGTCACCACTCAAATATGGTTCCTTTGAATATTTAGCATAATTATGGGGATCGGTTCTGTTTTCTGAATAAAACCCACTTTCAAAGTCTGAGTAGGAGCTTTGATTGAGCACAAAAAATAAGTTTTCATAATTAACCAGCATATCACTATCAGGGCTAACAAAATTTAAATATTCATCGCCTTCCCATTCTGGGTGGTGTCTATACTCTGCTATGTAGTATTTACTAGAGTCGAGAGGTATCTTGTCACCTTCTTCCCCATCAAGTTGTAAAACTACTGCTGAATGCCCATTACCTAAATCATTACCTTTTACCACTTTGAATATTTTAATCTCATCCTTTTCTACAAGTTCTTTTAACTCCTCGTTCTTTTCATTTAACTCTTCCTCCCTTTGTCTTTCTGCTTCTCTTTCTCTTGCCAATCTTTCTGCTTCTTCATCAGCTTTCTTCTGCAGTTGTGAGAATACATTTTGTAATATATCTTGTGTGGTTAAGCTATTTGTGTTGCTTAAAAAATTATCTAACACATTTGATGCAATTGGTGACAATTCACCGTGATCATCAAATACTTTTTCCTTTGCTTTATCATAGTGATTTGGGTTATAGATTGCATACAGAGGATAAAAACCATAATCTGCAATTGACGCTCCGTCAGGTGATAGTTCCATTGAGAATCCATAGTAATTAAGTGGAAGATTGGAGGTTAAATATTTACCGTTATCATCCCTAACGTGTAGCTCACTTCTACCATTGTGCTCACTATATTTGTTGTAGTAGATATAAAAATTCTCATGGTTAAGATTGAAGTGATCATCTAGATTATCGAATTGAATTGTACTGCCAAGCTTCTCCCGCAAAAGATTTTTGCTTTCATCTGTAAGCTTTATATGTGCAGAAAAGTAGTATCGATCTATAGGTTCGCCTTTTTCTATTTCAAAGTTCAAAGTAATCTTGTCGTTGACCATTGGTAGCCTCCACAAATTCTATAAATCATTTTATTTATCAATCATACGGTCTGTACTATGAAAAATGTGTTAAACATTAAGATTTTCTCTGTACCGATTCATCTATATTGCCAAGCTTAATAAAGTTACAAGCTCTTTAAAACAATGTTAAACTCAATCACTATGGCAAAAACAGTTGACGTATTACTACCACTTCCAATTGATCAGTTATTTTCATATGCAATTGAGGAAAGTACTGAGATTTTACTTGGAGATTACGTAGTAGTGCCATTTGGCAAAAAACGCTTAATCGGAATAGTTTGGAAATACAGTGATAAAAGTAACCGAGAATTAAAATTTATTGAGCAAAAAATCGATTTACCAAATATTAGACCAAAATTGATTGCATTTGCAGAGTGGGTTGCGCAATACAACTTAATACCTATTGGTATGCTTGCCAAAGTGATAATGGGAGGAGTGTTAAAAGTAAATCACATAGATAAATTGGTTTGTGTTGAACAAAAGCAGGAAACAAGTGAAATAAGCTGCAAATTGAGTCCTGAACAGCAGGTAGCTAGTGATAAAATAATCAGCAATTTGAACGAATATTCAGTGACTTTGCTTGACGGTGAGACCGGGTCTGGAAAAACCGAAGTTTATCTCTCTGTGATTGCACAATTGATTAAGAATTACACTGCCGTTCCAAATGCTGCTCAGACTTTACCATCCCAGTGCCCAGAGACACAACTGTACGAACATTGTGATTTGGGTCTACCAAGAGGGTGTTATCCGAGTAGCCTGACACTGGGATCCAGTTTTTCATATAACCTCATTACAAATGTTTATTTTAACTTAAAACCAATACCTAATTTACAATCAAAATTCCTGGATTCCAGTGTCAAGCACTGGAATGACACCTTTGTACTCAAGGCAAAACCCACTGTAACATTTAGCATACCGTCTTTGCTACGTACTAGTATGACACCAGAATATGTTGAAATGACATCAGGAGAAGGTAATGCGCAAGTGCTAATCCTCTTGCCTGAAATTGTTTTAACTTCACAATTGGTAAACCGTATTCATGGTCAGATATCAAAAAACTTAGTTGAATGGCACTCAGAGCTCACTCCAAAAACTCGCCGGAATAATTGGCTCAGCATAGCGAATGGAAATGCGCAGATAATTATTGGTGCACGGTCAGCGCTTTTTTTGCCTTATAAAAACCTAAAATTGATTATCGTTGATGAAGAGCACGACTCATCTTTTAAACAAGAACAGGGAATTATATATAATGCTCGAGATATGGCGATAATCTTAGCCAAATTTGAAAATATTCCGATTATTTTATCATCAGCTACTCCACTGCTTGAAACGATTCATCATGTTAAAAACGGGAATTACAATCATGTAAAGCTAACTAAACGATTTGGTGGTGCAGAATTGCCACTCATTAAAGTAGTAGATATGAGGAACAACAAGCAATGGATCTCCTCTGAGCTTTTTGAAAGCATCAAACAAACCATAGAGAAAAAACAGCAGGTTATGCTTTTTCTAAACCGCAGAGGGTATGCACAACTGGCAATTTGTAAAAAGTGTGGATATAAAATTTCCTGCTTAAATTGTGCTGTTTGGCTTACATATCACAAGAAAAAAAATGCTCTTTTGTGCCATCATTGCTCTTATCAATTAAAACTTCCAGAGAAATGCTCTAATTGCCAAAGTGAACAGCCATTGTCCCTCTACGGCATAGGAATTGAAAGGTTGCTTGAAGAAATGGTGAAATTAATACCAAACGCAAAAACTGCGATGATAAGCAGCGATCAGAAGTCGGTTAGTAACGTAATTGACTTGATATTGAAAGAAGAGGTGAACATTATAATCGGCACACAAATAATTGCTAAAGGGCACAATTTTCCCAAATTAACTTTGGTTGGAGTAATGAATGCAGATTTGAGTCTCGAAAATTCTGATTTGAGAGCAGCGGAAAAGACGTATCAATTATTGCACCAAGTTGCAGGCAGATCAGGAAGGTTTAATGAAAAAGGAATGGTAATAGTGCAAACCAATAATCCTGAAAGTTCAATAATAAAAGCATTGCTGCATCAAAAAAGAGACTCATTTTATGAAATCGAACTTAAGTCAAGACGCGAAGCCAAAATGCCACCATTTAGCAGATTAATAGCGCTTATAATCTGTGGTAAGAATCAGATTGCAACACAAAAAGCAGCGAATGAAATAGTAAAATCTCTTCTTTGTCATCCAAGTAGCTTAACTACTTGTATCCAGGAAAAAAATGTAGGTGTAGACAAAAAGGAATTTGAAATTCTTGGCCCATCACCAGCAGCGATAAATTTTTTAAATAATAAGTATCGGTATAGGGTATTATTAAAAATACACAATAAACACAGTTTATCTATACAAAAAAAGCTGAAATATTGGATTAAAAATTGTAACTTGAATTCGAGTATTGCAGTGATAATAGATGTTGATCCTGTGAGTTTTTTTTAACGAGTTCCGTTAAGCCTTCTTGCCAATTACCACAACATTCTCACTGGGAAAAAAATAATCAGGTACAGCCATATTTTTCGGTGCAGGACCCCCAATTACTCGACCTGATGTATCATAATATGAACCGTGGCAAGGACAGAACCAACCATTACCATCTCTTGTAGCGTGGTCAACCGGTACACACCCAAGATGTGTACATATTCCAAGCATAATTAACCATTCGTCTTTTCCTTCGTATACTCTCTGCTCATCTAATTGAGGATCCCTCAAGCTCTTCACATTCACAGCTCTTGCAGCCTCAATTTCTTGCTTTGTGCGTCTACGAATGAATACTGGTTTACCTTGCCACTTTACTTTTACTCCGTGTCCTTCCTGAATTCCAGACAAATTCACCTCCACTGTGGAAGTTGCTAGAACTTCAGCAGAAGGATTCATAGATTTAACCAGTGGCCAAAGTCCACTTGCAGCTCCTATACCTGCCATAGCGCATGTAGTTAATGTTATAAAATCTCTCCTACTCTTATTTTTAGTAAGATCTTTAACAGGAGGTGTTTTTTTATCCTCTTTGTCTGCCAGTGGTTTTTTATTTTTAGTTAATTTTTTGTCCATTGATCTTTACTTAGCCATAAGTATATATTTTAATTTAAATACTGCGTATTAATCAACAAAAACTTGCGCTTTTTGTTTAACCTATACTACGGTTAAGAAGCGATAGAGTTTTCAACTTCAAAAATACTATCTTCAGTGGAATCAGGATCTTCAATTTTCGCTACTGACACCACTTTTTCTCTACTTTCTGTTTTAAACAGAGTGACTCCTTGAGTGCTGCGTCCTGCAATTCTAATCTCATTGACCGAAATGCGAATTAACTTTCCTTTATCTGTAATAAGCATTATATTATCACCCTGCTCAACTGGAAAACTAGCAACAACATTACCGTTTCTGCTAGTAGTAAGAATATTGGTGATACCAACACCACCCCTGTTAGTTACTCTATACTCATACGCAGAAGTTCTTTTACCAAAGCCATTTTCAGTAATAGTTAATATAAACTCCTCATTCACTGCAAGTTTTAAGAATAATTCGTTATCTATTCCTAAATCATTCAAAGTCTTTTCCAATTTAGAATCAATGGAGTTATTAATTGCAGTCCCCAGTCTTTTTGCAAGTGGAACTTTTAAGTAAAGTTCTTTTGTTTCTGTTGCTACACCTATCCCATTTAATATGGTCATGGATATCACGCTGTCATTCTTTACAAGTTTGATACCTCTTACGCCATCTGAATTGCGACTCTTAAATTGACGCACATCACTTACAACAAATCTGATACTTTTTCCAAGCGTTGTTGAAAGTAAAACATGGTCAATTTCATTACATACCTTAACCGATACTAATTTGTCTCCTTCATCGAGCTTTATTGCTATTTTTCCATTGCTTGGAATATAGTGAAAGTCCGCTAAAGAGTTACGCCTTATGTTTCCATAGGCAGTAGCAAAAACTATGTTTTGATTTTCGTCATTTTCACTTGGCAATGGCATGATATTAGTTATAGTTTCACTATCGCTAAGCGGAAATATGTTAACAAGCGCTCTTCCACGTGCAGTTGGTTCTGCAAGAGGCAACTTATAAACCTTTAATCTATAGACTCGGCCAATATTAGAAAAGAATAAGAGGCTAGTGTGAGTATTTGTCACAAATAATTCTGTAATTACATCTTCTTCTTTTAATCCCTGTCCTAGCTTTCCTTTTCCACCACGACGCTGAGTTCTGTAGTGAGAAAGTTTCACACGCTTGATATAACCATTCATAGTTACGGTTATCACCATATCCTCTTGTGGAATTAGATCTTCAGCTTCAATGTCCGCGTCTGACTCCTCTATTGAAGTTTTTCGCGGCACAGCAAATCTGTTCTTTATTTCTTGTAGATTGTTTTTTATTTCTTTCATCAACTTCTCTCCTGAGCCAAGAAAAGCGATATATTCTTTTATCAGGTTGATCATTGAACTTAGCTCAGCTTCTAATTTGTCTTTTTCAAGGCCTGTTAAACGCTGCAGTTTCATATCAAGGATAGCCTTAATCTGTAGCTCAGTTAATCTATACACTCCATCTTTCAAAAAGCTTGAGCTATCTGAAATCAACTCGATAATAGTGTTGATTTCATTCGAAGTTTTCCATTCTTTATTTAAAAGTTCTCTACTTGCTTCCGCAGGATCTTTTGCACCGCGGATGATTTTTATCACTTCATCTATGCTGAGGACCGCAATGTAGAGCCCTATATATATATGAGCTTTTTCTCTCGTTTTTCTTAGACGAAATTCTGTTCTCCTGATTAACACTTCTTTTCTAAAGTCAACAAAAGCAGCTATGATTTCTTTTAACGACATCAAAGCAGGCCTGTTGTTATTGAGCACTAAAGTGTTAACACTAAAACTACTTCTTAGTGGAGTTAGCCCCAATACTTGATTAAGTATAAAACTTGCTTCAGCATTTCTTCTGAGGTCAATTACTACTCTAATACCAGACTTATCGGACTCATCCCTAATTTCTGTTATACCATCAATTCTTTTTTCTTTTACAAGCTCACCTATCTTCTCAATTAATTTTACTTTATTTACCTGGTAAGGTATTTCATCAATCACTATTGCTTGCCTATCTTGTGGCAGATCTTCTATATGAGTCTTGCCTTGCACAACAATTGATCCACGACCAGTTGCAAATGCTGATCTTATTCCAGACCTTCCAAGAATTGTTCCCCCAGTTGGAAAATCCGGCCCTGGCATCACTTCAAGTAACTCATCCAAAGTAACTTCAGGATTATCTACGTATAACATACAAGCATCTATTATTTCTCCAAGGTTGTGAGAAGGAATATTGGTTGCCATACCAACTGCAACACCACTTGCACCGTTTACCAATAGATTCGGAAACTCTGCAGGCAGCACAACTGGTTCTGTTTCATTTCCATCGTAGTTTGGCCTAAAATTAACTGTATCTTCATCAATATCATTCAGTAAAAAGTGCGACACTTTTTGAAGTCTTGCTTCTGTGTATCGCATTGAAGCTGGTGGATCTCCATCTATCGAACCAAAGTTACCTTGCCCATCAATAAGTGGTAAAAGAAGAGAAAAATCTTGAGCCATCCTGACCAAGGAATCGTAAATAGCTGCATCACCATGTGGGTGATATTTCCCCATTACGTCCCCAACTATACGAGCCGCTTTTTTATATGGCTTACCGGCATCGAATCCAGCTCTTGACATTGCATATAATATGCGCCTGTGAACAGGTTTAAATCCATCCCGCACGTCAGGTATAGCCCGGCTTATGATAACGCTCATTGCGTAGGAGAGATAAGAATCTTCCAGCTCTTTTACTATTGAGATTGGTACTATATTATCCTGCATTTTTTATACTTTAATTGAAGTAATTAATAATACTAACATTCAGTTAAGCAAATGGGCAATGACAGACTTGAACTGCCGACCTCCTCGGTGTAAACGAGATGCTCTACCAGCTGAGCTAATTGCCCCTTTAGATTTAATTCTATAGCTCAATATTATTATTGTAAACAAAAATAGCAATAAATTGTATCCGTTCAGCAGAGTGGCAAAATAGGTAGACAAGGTGATCTAAAAAGATAATCATAGAGTAAATGTGAGGTAAGTCCTTACAATAAATGGTGTCGTCCAAGTAGCCGACACTGGGATCCAGAAAAAAGAATGGTGTCATTCCAGTGCTTGACACTGGAATCCAGCTTTTTCATAATCATTAAAACGTTGTATTTTAACATAAAACAGCTATTTTTATGCTCGCCAACTTAATAAAATTCCTGGATCCCAGTGGGCTTTGTTGCATCGCTACTTATGAAAGGCTAACTATAATTAGGATTATAAGCAACTTATTGAAAATCTTGTTTTTTTGCAATCAATCTGATCAAATTTAAGAATAGTAATTTGTTATTTATATTAATAAATTTAATTCTATTGAAAATAGCTAAAGCATTGAAATTCTTGAATTTTAGCCGGATTAGTGAGTGGTAGTGAAATTTCTTTTACTCAAATTTAGGTATTCACTGACCGTTCTTGTTGTAAATACCAGAATAATAAGCTACTGATATTCTCCACCTTTTTTATCTTTAATCCATCATAGCTAGCGATGCAACAAAGCCATCCCAGTGTCAAGCACTGGGATGACACCCTCCTAATAGGCCAAAATCACAATGTTCGTACAGTTATGCATTTGTTGTGTAAATTACCTTTGCAAACAAATGTTCGTACAGCTCTGTTTCACACACTTTGCTTCAATATTTGCACATTAGCCACTCCCTTGAACAGATACGATAAATTAGATTTAGGTGAGCTATAAGCTTTTATGAAATCTTTGAGTGCGTGCTGTGAAGTTTTATAAATTTTAGTCTTGCTGTCACTTTGTATAAAGGTATTTTTTCACTCACATCTTTCGAAGTTGTAGCCATGTTCAACAATTTTAAGTAGAATATTGTAGCATTTTGAAAATCTGAAAGTTTATCTAGAATAACAGCTAAATTATAAGTATAAAAAATATTGTTTTCATCGAGGGAAATAGCAGTTATCATATACTCTTTACCTTTTACATAATCCTCCTTTTTCATATAGATCATACCTAAATTTGCTAATAAAGGAGCATAATTTTTATGTATATCATACAATTTTAACATTTTACTCAACGCCAGATCAGGATCATATTGTGAGATTATCGTCAGAAAATTTTTTAATATGTAAGGGTTACTAGGGTGTTCTTTTAACAGTCTTGTGTAAATCTCTACAGCTTTTTTGTATTCTTTATTAGCGTAATAAATATTTCCCAATCCAATTAAAGCATTTTTATGATAAGGAAACTTTGCGATAATCTGATTAAGGAGAGAAATAGCTGCTTCATTATCTCCTGATTCAAAGGAATCTTTTGCTTTTTTTAAAGTAGAGTATATGTCAAAACTCTTGCCAGAATTCTGCGAAATTTTGATATTAAATTTGTCACTTTTTCTCTCAATAACATCAAGATCTTTATATTTTTTATCAGCTTTTATATGCTTGACAACACTATCGAAGGCCTTTTGTATCTCCAAATTTTCACTAGCATAGGTAACAGAAGACCTCCATAAAATCACAACGCAAATTAACATGCAGATAAACATAGGTCCTAGTGTTGTGGCATTGGCTGCAGCGTGTAACCAGTAAACCTTATTTCTTTGAGCTATGCGTAACACATTACAAATTCATAAATGCTAAATTACCTATCTCATACAATAATAAAGATATTATTAATTAGCGGGACGAACATGCTGTGTAGCTTTTCAGAATGCATTTATCTTTTGTCTTCCATATTTCGCTTTATTTCCACAAAAATGCTTCAATTTATCTTAACATTTTGTCAACTACCTTTGTAGATTTAAAAGGGCATTTTTACATATTCCATATGGCTGCCAGTTGCACCCCTCACATGCGTACTCGAATTTCTTTAAAGACATTTTCTCCCTAATCTTTTTTACTGCCTCATTCCAAGTTAAAGTCTCGCCAATTTTAATTCCTAAAATTTCCATATGCCTTCTATCTAGCTCTAAAACTTTAGCTTGTGTGGTGCATTTACCTTGTTTAGTCTGATTTGGACAAGCACTACAGATATTATCAAGGTTACCAACTACTTCGATTTGAGTACTAATTACTTTGCTTGCTATCCTTTTATAATTTTCTACAAAACCCTGAGAATACCCATATCCCCGAAACGCGAGGGTGCACATGAAATGATGAGGGCGGAATTTTATCATTTTTTCAAATATTGCAAAGCTGCTACAAGTAGAAAAATTTTTACCAAACCAGGAAGGATAAATGGTAAAACACCCACCATTATTGCTTGTCCCAGACCCAAGTAAACAGCAAGCCAACTAACACCACAAATAAAGATTACAACTGTACCAGCCAGACAACTTAAAGAATTACACACAAATGATTTATATTTAGAGTTCAGTAATTCATTTACTTTGCTCATTACCATAACAGCAGCTAAACAGCCAATTAAATATCCACCGGTTGGTCCAAGAAGAGCGTGATAACCACCAGAAAAATTCGCAAGAACAGGCAATCCTGCTGCACCAAGTGATAGATATGTAAGCACAGAATAGAATGCTGTTCTGCGGTTAAATTTAAGCCCAATAAGCATTACTCCTAAAGTTTGCAATGTGATAGGCACAGGCTGCAATGGTATACTTATTTGAGCCATCAAGAATAAAAGTAAAACGCAAGACAATATTTCAGCCAGTGTTGATCTGCTGCTAGATTGTGTTATAAACATACCTTCCCAATAAAAATAACTTATTAAATGTAATATATGTGTATGAGAGGTTTTGCAATTTAAATTTTGCTTATATTGTGCTACAATGAATTATTTATGCACTATTAAATTAAAAATGATGAGTAAACAAGATCTATTATCGTTGATGAAAGCAAGACACAGCGGACGTTCATACGATCCTACAAGAGCAATATCTCAGGAAGACATGGATATTTTAATGGAAGCTGTAAGGCTGACTCCCTCATGTTTTGGTGATGAACCCTGGAGATACGTAATATGCAACAAACAGAACAATCAAAGCGCATGGGAAAAGCTGCTAAATTGCCTTGATGAATCTAATCAAAAATGGGCAAAAGATGCACAAGTGTTAATCATATCTTTAAGTGCTAAAAACTTCCGTAAACAAGGTAAAGGAGAAAATCTTTGGGCTAATCATGATACTGGTGCAGCAAATTATGGACTTATGTTACAAGCTGCAGTTATGAACTTAATGGCCCATCAAATGGGTGGATTTGATAGAGATAAAATAGTGAAAGAGTTCAATATACCCAATGACTTTAACGTAATGTCAGTGATAGCGGTTGGTTACGAAGAAGAGGGTGCTGAAACAAGTAAGAAGAAAAGAAGACCGATAGAAGAAATATTTTTTTATGATGAGTGGCCAAAATTCTGAAAATTTTATCAAAATGCACGGCACTGGTAACAATTTCGTTATCATAGACTCACGTTCAACAAACAATTTAGACTGGAACCATAGACAAATTGCTGATCAAAGCAGTTGTGATCAAGTGATAATTATAACAATGTCTAATGCTGCAGACTGTTTTATGCATATCTATAATGCTGATGGAAGTCGAGCTGAAATGTGCGGAAACGCAGCACGCTGTGTTGGATATTTGATAATGTCAGAAAAAGGTGCTGAATACTCCATTATTGAGCTAACAAGCAAACGCATTTTAGAGTGTTTTAAAGTGGGTGATAAATCCATAAAGGTTAACATGGGTAAACCTTTGCTAAAATGGCATGAAATTCCCTTGTCTACTGAGTGTGACACTCTTCACTTACCTATAGAGCTTGAAATGCTAAAAGATCCTGTTGCAGTAAATATTGGCAATCCTCACATAGTTTTTTTTGTTGATAACATAAGTGAAATACCATTGCGAAATTTAGGACCAAAGCTAGAAAATCACGCATTATTTCCTCGGAAAATTAATGTTAGTATTGCACAAGTTGAAAAGTCTGGAGAAATAGCTTTAAGAGTTTGGGAAAGAGGTACAGGCATTACTGCATCATGCGGTAGTGCAGCCTGTGCAGCACTTGTTGCATCCACACTACGTGGATATCTGGTTGCCCAACAGACTTCAGTAAATTTACCAGGAGGCAAGTTATTAATCGAATGGGCAAATAACGTATTCATGACCGGTGATATAGGGTTTTTGTGATCCTAATTCTAGTGATGCATTACTTCCAATACCTTCTTACCAATTACTGCAGGGGTTTCAGCAATTGCAATTCCAGCGCTCCGCATAACTTCTAGTTTTGCACCAGCACTTCCACCGCTGGAAGAGATGATTGCTCCAGCGTGTCCCATACGTCTTCCTGGAGGTGCCGTTTGGCCTGCTACAAAACCAACGATTGGCTTTTTAGTTTTTTCTGTTTTTACAAAATGTGATACATCTTCTTCTTCGTTTCCACCTATTTCACCAATAACTACAATACCATGAGTATCGTCATCTTTTAAAAAGAGCTCCATACAGTCAACAAATGTCATACCATGAACTGGATCTCCCCCAATTCCGATACATGTGGATTGACCAAGACCAACAGCGGTTGTTTGTGCTACTGCCTCGTAAGTTAAAGTTCCGGAGCGAGACATAATTCCTATGTGTCCACGCTTATGGATATGGCCAGGCATAATTCCTATTTTGCATTCTTCAGGTGTAATAATTCCCGGGCAGTTGGGACCAATCAATCGACTTTTTGAGCCGATAAGCGCACGCTTAACTTTCACCATATCAAGTATAGGAATGCCCTCTGTAATACAAATTATCAATTCTATTTTTGCATCTATTGCTTCAAGTATTGCAGCAGCAGCAAATTTAGCAGGTACATATATAACTGTAGCATTTGCACCGGTTTTTTCTTTGGCTTCTGCTACAGTATTAAAAACCGGTAAATTAAGGTGAGTGCTACCACCCTTTCCAGGAGTTACACCTCCCACCATTTTCGTTCCGTAATCAATTGCTTGCTCTGAATGAAATGTGCCTTGTGCACCAGTAAAACCCTGGCATATTAATCTTGTATCTTTGTTTACTAAAACGGACATGCTTTATTTTACCTCTTTTACTATCTTTTGCGCAGCTTCATCTAGCTCATCTGCAGCAATAATATTTAATCCTGACTCTTCTAAAATTTTTTTTCCTTCTTCAAAATTAGTACCTGATAATCTAACCACTAGAGGAACTTTAATGCTCATTTCTTTTGCAGCCGCAACAATTCCACTTGCGATAATATCGCAACGCATTATACCACCAAATATGTTAACCAGAATTCCTTTTACGTTGCTATCAGACAATATGATTTTAAATGCTTCAGTTACAGTTTCTTTACTCGCTCCACCACCAACATCCAAAAAGTTAGCAGGCTCTGCTCCGTAGTATTTTATTATATCCATTGTTGCCATAGCAAGACCTGCACCATTTACCATGCAACCAATACTGCCATCCATTTTGATGTAACTGAGCCCATACTTTGAAGCCTCTATCTCTTCTTTCACTTCCTCATCATAATCACGAAGTTCCATAATTTCTGGGTGACGATATAAAGCATTATCATCGAAATTAATTTTTGCATCGAGCGCAATAAAATCTCCAGAATTTGTTTCAACCAGTGGATTAATTTCAATTTGGCTCGCATCAGTTGCAATAAACGCATCATATATTTTTTTTGCAATGTTCGATATCTTTTCTATTTGTTCTGGACTCAAATGAAAACTGCTGCTTAACTTGCTGCTATCAAAACTTGTAGCAGGATCAATATCAAATTTCACAATTTTTGCAGGAGAATTTTTTGCCACTTCTTCGATGTCCATTCCACCTTCTGAGGAAAATATGAATATTGGCCTACTGAGCTTCGGGTCGATTACCAGGCTTAAATAATACTCTTTCTTAATGCTTGAGCCTTCTTCAACGTACACTTTTCTTACTTGCTGCCCGCTTGGCCCTGTTTGATGAGTAACTAAAGTCATACCAATCATGTCCTTTACAAACTGTTGAGCTTCTTCAACTGACTTTGCTAGCTTTACGCCACCGGCTTTACCCCTACCACCTGCATGAATTTGAGCTTTAACTACAAACACGTCAGATTTTAATTGACTTACTTGAGTCTTTACTTCTTCTGCAGATGTAGCAACAAAACCCTTTGGCACTGGGACATTAAATTTATGCAAAACTTCTTTCGCTTGATATTCGTGAATATTCATAAAATAACCAATGATAAACTATTAACTTGAGTACAAACTACCAACCATAACGTTGCCTTCTGCACTCTTGTTGGTACCTCTTTTTTTTAGCTTCAGCTTTCTTTTTAGCTCTTTTTTCTGATTTTTTTTCATGATATTGTTTTTTCATTTTCAACCCTCTTCCTTCCTTTTGAATTGTTTTTTTCAATACTGGAAGAGCTCTGTCTACATCACCATAATGGACTGATACTTCTATCAAACTCTATACCTCCTTCGGTAATCATTTCAAAATCTATTTATAAATTAGAAAATTAACATTGTCAATTATTTTATAAACTTGAGCGTTAAAATGTAATATGCCATAATTTACATGGTAAATAATGTCATTCCAGTGTCAGCTACTTGCTTACTGATGGAGATTGCTCTTATGTTACAGCGTTCTTACGATTATGCTAACATCGGGGCGGAGAGATTTGAACTCCCGACCCTTTGGTCCCAAACCAAATGCGCTACCAGGCTGCGCTACGCCCCGACTTCTTTACTCAGAGTATCAATAACTCAGGCAAAATGCAAGATTCATTTGTTTACTTTAGAAAAAATATAATATGAGATTTAATATTATCTTAGAATATGTTTTTTATTAGCTCCTCTTTAACAACAGACTGCTTCGTAGAAAGTCTACAGGGTTTTTGTGCGCGCAACACTGAACCAGATTTCTTTATGACCCAAACCTTAGCCATATTTAAAAATCTAGCTACACCAATTGGTGAAAGTGAGTGCAGCAACTACAGCAGTATCGACCCTTAAAATTCTTTTTCCTAGACTCAATTTTTGACAAAACTTATCGGCAAGATCAAGTTCATAAGATGAAAAACCACCTTCAGGACCAACAATAATAGCAACATTTTTTTTGCCTTTCAGCACTTTATCAGCTTTACCTGTTTCATCACACAAAACAAAATTTTTACTTTGGGAATCAGGTAACTCACAAAAGTTAATAGGAGGCAAAATCTCTGGTATACTTATCCTACCTGATTGTTCCGCTGCTTCGATTGCTTGTAATTTTGCTCTACTTAGGTTAATATTTTTTACCACTGTACGTTCTGTTGAAATAAATTGAATGCAGATTACTCCCATTTCAGTTGCCTGTCTTACTATGTTGTTCAAAGCAGCACTTTTTACCATGGCACAATACAGGTATAAATTTTCCTCATATTGCTGTTGTTTAGTGCATTCTTTGGGTGTAACTTCTGTCAATTTACGCGATATATTAACTACTTCTCCTAACCATTCTCCATCTTTTCCATTAAAAAGAGAGAGATTATCATACTTCTTAAGCCGCATTACATTGCAAATATAGTGACTTTGTTGTGGATTAAGTGCTAAACTCACGCCTTGTGATAAAGCTTCTTCAACATAGAGCCTAATTTTTCCCATTCAAAACTTTAATTATATTCTACTTGAGTGACTCTTACGGGATTTGAACCCGTGTTACCACCGTGAAAGGGTGGTGTCCTAACCACTAGACGAAAGAGTCAACTTGAATCTAACTAGGTTATATCGATTACATATATAAAGTCAATTCAATTATTTTGAATCACATAGTTAGAGGGATATATCAGTAATCTTATATCGACAGCCTCCTATTACTCCATGCTCAATACTCACTGAACCTATCTCAGATTTAGGAGCTAATTCTAATTGTTGTTCAACTTTTGTATCGGAATCATAGCCAGAATCGTAGCCAGAATCTCTACGCTCATATTTCTGCCTTATTTCTTCTACACTAAAGCCAGCCTTGGTCTTAATTTTTTGATCATTAGTCTGTTGCTGACTTATCGACTTATTAGCACTTAGCTCATTTAGCTTCACTTGCCAATCATTCACTTTATCTTGCACTAACCCATGGCAAGTTCCAGAATTAGCTTTTATGTCTTTTGCTTTTCTTTCTGCTCTTTTCTTGGACAAATCTACCCTAGCATAAATAGGTTCTGACGACTGTTCTGGCTCTTTCTGTTTTAGGCTAGTAGGCTTTTTTGTTCTGAAAGATCATCTATAGTGCAATAAATAGGTTCTTCTGATATACTCAAATAACCACTATCTTCCAATGATAAATTTTCAGTGGATTTTTTATGTGAATCATATATTTCAGCATAAATAGATTCTTCTGATACACTCAAATAACCATTCTCCCCTAATGAGTTACTAACCTTAGTGTCATACACCTCAGCGTAAATGGGCTCTTTTGAAGGCAAAGCATCATAGCTAGTATTCTTTGACTTATACTCAAAAGTTCTAGGAGGTTTTTGTTGTATAGCTTCAATATTCAAATCATCTGTAGAATAATACTCTGCGCCTTTTCCTAGTAAAAAGGAAACTGTGGGGTGAAGAATTATCTCTGCTGGTAAGTTTTTCTCACTATCCAATTTTAGATTTTTTGATTCTGCTAAACTCTCAATAACACGAATTATAACATTCTTTCCATTCTCATCTATTGAGTGGATATCAGCTCCACGATTAATCAGCAATTCCATTATTTTGTGATCTGTAGCATGTCCTAAAGCCTGATTTAAAGCTTGATTATTATTTATATCAAATGATCCTGTATTCTTGAGAGACATAGTCTTTGAAAAGAATTTTCTAAAACTATTTAATGCATCATAGAGAATGAGAGTCAGTTTAACACCTTTTATGTCATTGTTTTTGACAGATTTAATTAAAAAATTATCTATTATGCCCATGATTATACCCCCTATATAAAAGCTCACTACCATGGTACAATTTTAAACTATGATGATTTATTTTCTACTAATAGCAGCTCTCTATAACCACTTAACAAGTGGTGGCATTGACATCATAATTGCATCTGGATTGCCGTCAGTCATTAAACCAAACCTTGTGCCACGATCGTATAACAGATTGAATTCTACATATCTGCCACGTTTTATTAATTGATTTTCTCGTTGTTCTTTTGTCCAAGATTTTTGCATATGTTTACGTATGACGTGCGAATAAATTTCCAAAAAGGCTTCACCTACTGCTTTTGTGAACTCAAAATCGTTTTCCCAGTTGCCAGAACTCAGATTATCATAGAAAATGCCACCAATGCCACGCGGCTCTTTTCTGTGTTGTAAGAAAAAATAATTGTCACATTGCTCTTTAAATTTTGGATAATATCCGGTGTCAAATCTATCACATGTCATTTTGATTGATTCATGGATATACTTGCAATCTTCTTCATTTTTATATATTGGCGTAAAATCCATTCCTCCACCAAACCATTGTTTTGAAGTATATATCAGCCTTGTGTTCATATGTGCTGAAGGGATAAGGGGCGATTGCATATGAGACACTAAAGATATGCCGCTTGCCCAAAACTCTCCGTTACTTTCACTTGCACCAGGAATTTCATTAATGGCTGAATCTGCAAATTTTCCGTGTACTTTTGAAACGTTTACTCCAACTTTTTCAAAAACATTACCAAAAATAATTGTAGATTCACCACCTCCACCACCTGGGCGATCCCACTTTCTCTTTTCGATCTTTGGCTCTGCGGATGATTGTTTTTCAATTAATAAGAAAGATTCTATGATCTTATCTCTTAGTGCACAGAACCATTTAAATGCTTGTGTTTTTTGTTTTTCCATAATATCCTCTTGCTAGCTTATTAACATTGTTATATCTGATATTTAAGGAACTTAATTAGATTTGGATGATAATTATCTATCAAAGACGTTAATAAATCTATAATAATTAAATCAATATAATAGAACATTTTCGTATGTACAACAATGCCAAGTAACAATAATGAATAAAAGATACATAGATAACAAAAAAGAGAACAGGGTTGACTTCATACTAAGAAATTATGGAATGTCAATTGTTGTGATGGCAGTTATTATGCTCTTACCTCCAGTAGCAATATCGATACTCTACTTTTTTGATATATATAGTCAGCATATTAATATAGAGATTAATTTATTAGTTAGCATTCTAACAACTCTCTTTATGATGTATAATGTAAAACGCTACAGATACCTACTTAATACTATAGAATTTCAAAATGCAATATTTGCAAATGCACTAAATCATAATACAGAATTTTGCCTTATTTTACATAAGGATGAAGGTATTATTTATGCTGATGCAAGGTTCTACGAAAGGTTTAAAGATCATATAGATGATGACATTACGTTAGCCAAGATTCTTGAAATAGGAGATGTTTCAGAAGCAGACAAAAAAGTACTCTATCATGCACTAAAAAATAACTCTTCTGTACAGGTATGCATTTCCTTAAACAAGAAGAATAGAGTATCTAACTTTCTTTTGCTCTTTGAGCCGATACCAGATAATCCCCAAATTGCTATAAATAGTAATAAGATTTTAAATTTATCATTAGTGCCAATAGCAAGGCCAGATGGGTATTTTGTATTAAAAGCAACACAGATAAACAAGGAGCAGATATATGAAGAGTTAATAGAAAAACACAGCATAGGAACTTACATTGCAAATGCCAAAGGGGTGATTTTATCTGTAAATAAAAGATTTTTAGACATATTTGAACTAAAAAAACTGGAAAAAGGTAGCTCAATCAGTGATTTTATATCTCAATCTAAATATAACAATACAACAACCGATAATGAAATTTTGTTTTTTACTATAAGTGGTATTCCATTCAAGGCTTATATGAGCACTGCTATATTTTGTGATAAATACAACCATAGCTATATATATGGCTTTATAACACCAACCGAATCAAATATTGTTGATTATCAATTACACCCTTGTTTTGCAAATTCATCAATTGCTATTGCACAATGTGACATAAACGGCAACTTTGTAAAGAAAAATACGGCACTAATAAAGCTTGCAGGGTCAGATAATAATTCAATCTTTACGTTGATATTGGATAGTTATCATGTGAAAATACGTGAATATTTTTCGAGTAATAGAATAAATAATGCGTCTTTTGATGTACAGCTCAACGGCGGTAATAACATAAAAATATATTTCAATAAGTTTCTTCATAATAAAATGATCTTCATACTTTGTTATTTTATTGACAATACTGAACACAAAAACCTAGAGATAAAGCTTGAGCATTATCAAAAGATGCAAGCTATAGGGCAGTTAGCAGGTGGTATTGCGCATGATTTCAACAATATATTGACTGGGATAATAGGATTTTGCGATTTGCTTTTACTCCAACACTCAGCTGGTGACCCATCTTTTGGAGATATAATACAGATACAGCAAAATGCAAAGCGTGGATCAAATTTAGTAAGACAATTGCTTGCTTTCTCAAGAAGACAGACCTTGCAGCCAAAAATTATTGATGTAAATAATACTATAGCTAATCTTTATGAAATGATAAAAAGATTAATAGGTGAAAATATAAAATTTAATATTTATTATGGTAGAGACTTGGGTGCTGTTAGGGCTGATCAAGGGCAATTAGAGCAAGTTATACTTAACTTAGCAGTCAATGCTAGTGCTGCTATGGAAAAGGGCGGAGAATTAACTATACGAACCTTTAATCAAAAGATTGACTCATTAAATTCTACACCTCAGGATATGTTTTCTCCAGACAAGGAAGCGATTGAACATGGAAATTATGTTGTGATTGAAGTAATTGATACTGGATGTGGAATGACGAGTGATACAACTGAAAAGATCTTTGATCCATTTTTTTCTACCAAAGATATTACCTCTGGTACAGGTCTTGGCCTCTCTACTGTATATGGCATTATTAAACAAACTGAAGGATACATCTATGTTGCTAGCAAAGTAAATCATGGAACTAAATTTAGCATATTTTTGCCCATGGTTTACATATCAGATGAAAATGATAGAGAGGAAGATAGTGAAGAAACAGAAAAACCGGTAGTAAGTGAAATTAAAGGTAATGGTATAATTTTATTAATCGAAGATGAAGATTCAGTAAGGGAATTCATCTCTAAAGCACTCAAAAGAAAAGGATTTGATGTAATAGAAGCAAGCATAGGCAGCGAGGCGCTAGAAATAATCAGTAAAAAAAGTCAACACATAGATCTTATAATCACTGATGTAATCATGCCAGAGGTGAGCGGCCCAGAAATAGTTAAAGAAGCATTGATCCATAGGCCAAATATCAACGTTATTTTTATTTCTGGGTATGCAGAAGATGCTTTTTTAAAGAGTGATGACATCAATATAGAAGATTTTCACTTTTTGCCAAAACCATTCACTCTGAATGAATTAGGAAACAAGGTTCAAAGTGTGTTACACAAAGTAAAAAAGACAGTCTAATTTTAGTGTGGTTAGCAACAAAAAAATTTTCTAATGCAAAAGTTTCTTGCATATATACAATGGAATTATTTTATACATAAGATAAAAGGCGTGAGCAAGATTATTGCAATAGTAAATCAAAAGGGTGGAGTTGGCAAAACCACAACTAGTATAAATTTGTCGACAGCCTTTGCTGCTGTAGGAAAAAGCACTTTATTGGTAGATCTTGATCCTCAAGGAAATGCTAGCACCGGACTCGGGATTTCTTATCGTAGTAGGGAAGAAAAAAACATATACAAAATACTACTAAGCAGCGAAAATAGATTGATAGAATCGGCAATTTTCAATATAAAGGAAATTCCAAATTTATCACTAATTTCGTCAGTAGTTGATTTATCAGCTGCAGAAATTGAATTATCGCAACTTGAGCGAGGAAAATTTGTGCTAAAAAGCGCATTAGAGAAGATACGCGATAATTATGAGTATATAATCATCGATTGCCCTCCATCACTTGGGCTTCTAACCATAAATGCTTTGACTGCTGCTAATTCTATTATTGTCCCTCTTCAGTGTGAATTTTTTGCTTTGGAGGGATTGAGCCATTTAGTTAAAACTGTAGAGCTGATAAAAAGAAATAACCTAAACCCTTTTTTGGCAATAGAAGGGATAGTGTTAACAATGTATGACAGGCGCAACAAACTCAGTGAACAGATTAAAAACGATATTTGCCAGTATTTAAATGATAAAGTATACAAAACTATCATCCCATTGTATGAGACTGTTATTCCACGTAACGTACGGTTATCAGAAGCGCCTTCTCATGGAAAACCCGCTATTGTGTATGATCTTAAGTGTCCTGGTGCACAAGCATATATAAGTTTGGCAAGGGAAATTTTAAAAAAGCATGCCAGCAGTTGTAAGGAGAAGAAACTAGTAAGCGAGGGCGTAGTATGAAGGATGATAGACGCCTCGGCAGAGGTCTTGCCGGCCTCATAGGCGATAATTATGATAATAAAGAAGATCGACAAGAGCATTTGCCTATTTCATTACTGCACCCAAGCAAATTTCAACCGAGGAAACATTTTGACGAGGAGTCATTAAGAGAACTTGCAAATTCGATAAAGAAAAGTGGCATTATACAGCCTATCGTGGTACGCAAAGATTCAAATGATGATGGTTATGAAATAATAGCTGGAGAACGTCGTTGGCGAGCAAGCAAGATTGCAAATCTTGATAGTGCGCCGGTTATCATAAAAGATCTGAGCGACAAGGAATGCTTGGAAGTATCCATTATTGAAAACATACAAAGGCAAGATATTAATCCAATAGAGGAAGGTGAAGCTTACAGAAAACTGATAGATGAGTTTTTCTATACACATGAGGAATTAGCTTCAGCTATAGGCAAAAGCCGCAGCCACATAACCAATATGATTCGGATGTTGTTGCTCCCTGATAGGGTGAAAACAATGATCAATGAGAAAAAATTGTCTATGGGTCATGCAAGAGCGTTGATTAATGTTGAAAATGCGGAAAGTATTGCAGAAAAAATAGTTTCTCAGGGCTTAAGCGTTAGACAAACTGAAAAACTGATAAAGGACCTACATCAAAACAACAATCAAAAAGAGCAGAGATATACTAGAAATCAAGATATGACAGTAATAGAAGGCGCTATATCTTCTCAACTTGGTTTAAAGATCAAAATTAATGACAACAATTCTAAGGGTAAAGTTATGATACGGTATGATAATCCAAATGAATTGGATTTGATATTGAAAATTTTGAATAGGAAACTTGAGGCATAGCTAGTAGTTGGCTAGCAAAGCAACAAACCAATATCAACTGTTGGTGTCATGAAAGTAGCTGACACTGGAATCCAGGAATTTTATTAAGTTGGTAAGCATAAAAGTATAACTTCTACGTCATACCGCCGCGGTATCCGCTAACAAGCAGCGGGATGACGATTGTCAGGGTAGCTGTCATCCCAGTGCCCTGACTACTTGGATCCAGGAAAAAGAATGGTGTCATCCCAGTGCGTGATACCCTAGTAGAAATCGTTTTTGTAATTGCAACATTCGTGCAATCTTTAGCCATAAATATTTAAAAAATTTACCAAATGAAAAAAAAGGCAAAAGAAACCCCGTGGTGGTTGGCTATTTACCATGTACTAAAATATCGGCGTTTTTTTTATTCTAAAACGCTTGATTAAGAGCGATTTAGCTGCTTTTAACTTGCAACTAACCTACACCGCAAGTGTTTAAGAAATTTACTAAGCAGGAAAAAAGGCAAAGAAACCCCGTAGTAGCTAGCATTCAAATTCTCCCTTGTCAATTTGACGTTTTTTGCTGTCTTAAACGCTTTGTAAGCGCGTTTCGGCTTATATAGGTAAAAACCTAAAAATTTTTAAAGACATGCGATGCACGTAGTGCGAAAAATTAAACATGAGACGCCAAATACCCTAAGTTTTTTGTCATTAACCTGCACAGATTGCGAAGATAAATAAATAGCTTCAGTTTTATGATAAGGGAGCTGGCGAGGCTTGTCAAGGAAGTTTTTCGTTTCATCCAATGCGCTGCCAAAAGCTATGCAAAAAGTCCAATGAGTTAACTCCCATATATCCTGAGTAATTCTTGTGCATTAGCTTTGATTAGGATAGGGCATTTTCTATCATTTAATAGGGAACGCAATATTTCAGTTGCACCCTTAACGTCGTTATTGTGTATCTTTACTATAGCGATGGCTTCTTGGCTTGAATAAGGGTATACTGTGCTTGATTCTAAATTATCAATTTTGTCTTTATTTATTTTTTCACCGTTGGAGTGAAGTAAGCTCATTACTTCTAAATATTGTGCTAACTCACGCAAAACACCAGGAGCATCTTTATCATCTGCCAAATCATTATAAATAGATGCTGTGTCTGTTGGCATTGAATCTGAGATATGATTGAATGCGCGTTCAAAATTTGCTAAATACTCCCAATTTGAATCTATTTCTTCTAGCAGCGGCTTATTATCTTTTTTTAAGAATAATACTTCGTAAAACTTGTCACCTGCAGTTATAGATTGTTTTGTGTTATCAATGTTGCGCAATAAGTATAATGTGATGCCAACTAACATTGGCGCGAGTGCAAGCAGAAAGATGTATTTTTTCATGGTAATATTCCAAATAGTTATATATTTATACATTAATGCTTTTGATTTGCAAAAACATATTGACATAGTGATTATATCATATAATAATATTCTTAAAGTTGTTTGAATAGTTGGAGATTAAAATATTTCTAAAGTAGAAATAAAGACAGCAGTATTAAGCTAAATTATTTTTTGTCGGATTTATCCGATGTACCCTCAACCTTTTATAGGTTGAAGTCTAAATTTGAGAGTTTGATCCTGGCTCAGAATGAACGCTGGCGGCAGGCCTAACACATGCAAGTCGAACGGAGTTATATTGTAGCTTGCTATGGTATAACTTAGTGGCAGACGGGTGAGTAATGTATAGGAATCTACCTAGTAGTACGGAATAATTGTTGGAAACGGCAACTAATACCGTATACGCCCTACGGGGGAAAAATTTATTGCTATTAGATGAGCCTATATTAGATTAGCTAGTTGGTGGAGTAATAGCCTACCAAGGCAATGATCTATAGCTGATCTGAGAGGATGATCAGCCACACTGGAACTGAGATACGGTCCAGACTCCTACGGGAGGCAGCAGTGGGGAATATTGGACAATGGGCGAAAGCCTGATCCAGCCATGCCGCATGAGTGAAGAAGGCCTTTGGGTTGTAAAGCTCTTTTAGTGAGGAAGATAATGACGGTACTCACAGAAGAAGTCCTGGCTAACTCCGTGCCAGCAGCCGCGGTAATACGGAGAGGGCTAGCGTTATTCGGAATTATTGGGCGTAAAGGGCGCGTAGGCGGATTAGTAAGTTAAAAGTGAAATCCCAAGGCTCAACCTTGGAATTGCTTTTAAAACTGCTAATCTAGAGATTGAGAGAGGATAGAGGAATTCCTAGTGTAGAGGTGAAATTCGTAAATATTAGGAGGAACACCAGTGGCGAAGGCGTCTATCTGGTTCAAATCTGACGCTGAGGCGCGAAGGCGTGGGGAGCAAACAGGATTAGATACCCTGGTAGTCCACGCTGTAAACGATGAATGTTAAATATGGGAAGTTTTACTTTCTGTATTACAGCTAACGCGTTAAACATTCCGCCTGGGGACTACGGTCGCAAGATTAAAACTCAAAGGAATTGACGGGGACCCGCACAAGCGGTGGAGCATGTGGTTTAATTCGATGCAACGCGAAAAACCTTACCACTCCTTGACATGGAAATTATACCTATTCGAAGGGATAGGGTCGGTTCGGCCGGGTTTCACACAGGTGTTGCATGGCTGTCGTCAGCTCGTGTCGTGAGATGTTGGGTTAAGTCCCGCAACGAGCGCAACCCTCATCCTTAGTTACCATCAGGTAATGCTGGGGACTTTAAGGAGACTGCCAGTGATAAACTGGAGGAAGGTGGGGATGATGTCAAGTCATCATGGCCCTTATGGAGTGGGCTACACACGTGCTACAATGGTGGCTACAATGGGCTGCAAAGTCGCGAGGCTAAGCCAATCCCTTAAAAGCCATCTCAGTTCGGATTGTACTCTGCAACTCGAGTGCATGAAGTTGGAATCGCTAGTAATCGTGGATCAGCACGCCACGGTGAATACGTTCTCGGGTCTTGTACACACTGCCCGTCACGCCATGGGAATTGGTTTCACTCGAAGCTAACGACCTAACCGCAAGGAGGGAGTTATTTAAAGTGGGATCGGTGACTGGGGTGAAGTCGTAACAAGGTAGCAGTAGGGGAATCTGCAGCTGGATTACCTCCTTAGGCTTTGCGCATAACTTACCATTTTTAATGATGGTGTTGTTATGTGCTGTACTGCTGTCTTTACTTCTACTTTATTTTAATTTCCCGATAACGGAATTTTATGAGTGATAGACCTCTTTCTCCACATTTACAAATATATAAAGTACAAGTTACTAGTTTTTTCTCTATTATGCATAGATTGACTGGTATCTTGCTATTCCTTTTATTAATGATACTTTCTTGGTATTTCATATTACATGTTTACTTTCCTGAGTTACTTATAGTAAGGTACTTAAATGCATTATTATTCACTCCTGTTGCTAAATTAGCTTATGTCTTATGTTTTATAAGTTTTGTATATCATTTTCTTAATGGTATTCGTCATTTATTGTGGGATGCTGGGCTTAATTTAGAAATTACTGGCGTTTCAAGGAGTGCTATACTGCTGACAGTAACGCTACTTCTTTCTACTATGGCTTTTTTATTTATGTTTATATGAGTCAGTCTGGAAATTCAGTACATCATTGGTGGGTTCAGCGTGTTTCTGCGGTAATTTTACTGTTCCTGTTTCCTTGGTTTATCTATTCATTTTCTTGCACATTTTATACTGATAGCTCTTTGTCTTTTAGTGAAAAATTTATTAATCACCCTCTAGAGCTTTTATTTTTTGTTGTGTTGTTGTTTTGCATTTTTTGGCACGCAGTTCTTGGAATGCAGGTAGTATGCGAAGATTATATACACAGCGTACCTTTGAGGATTTTTACAATTACATGCATAAAGTACTTATCAAGCATTACTTATATAACCCTCGCTTTTACAATCTTTATCTTCTACAGGCATATTTTCTTGTAAAATCACCGGTGCTGTGTTAATATATCATTAGTGTACTAGTTTTATTATTGAACTATAGCATTATAGCGATTTTGGTTTGACAATATGTTTGAAGCATTAAAAAAGGGAGCAATAGATCTTACACTTAAAGCAAAAGGTCTGCTTACTTCACCTGAATCTCAAGTTTACGTCGAAGACCTTAGAAAGGTAATGATGTATGATGGAAGGAAATGCCAGTATCCAAAAAATTATGATCAAATTGTACAGTCTGCTAAAATCATAGAAAACAGGGATATGCATGGAAATGCTATACTAGATAAAGATAAAAATCCAACCTATAAACTTTTGTATGGTCAAAAAGATGAGAATGGAGAACAACCAAGTTTCAGATTATCTTTAGTTACCAAAGATAAAGATAATGATAGATCTTATTTTACTATCAATTATATAGACAATCAGGGTAAGCAAATTCCGATAAATGAGTTGCATAAGTCATATTTTGAGCCATTAGGCTTTTCGAGAATGGATTTGAAAAAACACGTGCCAATTTTTGAAGCTGAAAAAACTAAGGATCCTCAATATCCATTTGAATTAACTAATTCTTCTGTGCTAACTAAAGAGGTAAAAAATAAAGAAGGTAAAGTTCAGGAAGTTGTTGATGAAAAAGGAAGAAATGGAGAATTATTATACACTAGTGATTACAAGAAGCTAAGCACCCATTTTTCAGAAATTAGAGATCAGGATGGTAATCTAGAGCTAGATAAAAGTCTTATATCTGTTCCTATCGTTTTTGCTACAAGCTTGGCTAAAGTTTGTACTAAATTGTTGACTTCTCTTCCTATAAAGTTAGGGGAGCATTTAATAAGCAAACAAAACCCAATTGCAAAGTCTTTTGGCTATCTTTTGTTCACCCCTGCGATGGCAGTGAAGAATTCAGTAAATATGGTAGCTACAATACTTAAGGCCCCAATTTTATTGTTTGTAGCAAATGAGAAAAAATATGGTGATGCTTACTTTACTATGTGGAAACACCAATTGAAAGGATGTTGGGAAGAAGCAAAAAGTGACTTTAATGTTATTAAAGGTGAAGAAAGGCTAAAGCCGGATCATGGGAATCGTGATTCACTAGTGGGCACATGGGATGAGCTTAACGCTAGAAGGCCAAAGAAACAAGGGGATGATAAAGAAGTTAGCAAGAGTAATGAAATACTAAAGAGTCCTGAGGAAGAACAAAATAAGGGTAATGAAATATTAAGTGATAAAAGAAAAGGTCATGTTGAGGAATTACAAAATAGAAGAAATTCACAGCAAGGGCAAGGCGCTACACATGATCACTCTCATTAGCAATTACTTTAAATCAACATTTACTTTCTTTATTAACTATTCCACAACAAAAACTTGCATGTATTTTGCCCTCAGTATAAGATATTAATTATTTAATTAATATCTTAACTAAATGCGCCCTGTAATATTGTGTGGTGGTAGTGGTAGCAGACTTTGGCCTTTATCTAAGCCAAAGCAATTTCAGAAAATATTTAGTCAGAACACTATGTTTCACAACACTTTGTTGAGGCTAAAAAGCGATTATATGCCGCCCATAATTGCTACAAATATACAGTACGAGTCATTAGTGATGGAGGAATTGCATGCACTGCAAGAATATAAAGTGATTTTCGAACCAGTGAAAATTGGAACAGCAGCGGCAATATTAATTGCTGCACTTCTCTGCAATGAAAACGAGACAATGTTAATTCTGCCTTCAGACCATTTTATAGGTGATTTGAATAGTTTTTATGCTTCTACTCAAAAAGCGTCTAAGTTAGCCTCTGAAACTAACTCTATAGTCACTTTTGGGGTTAAGCCTCATGAATTCAATTCTGAATACGGCTATATAAATGCAGTATATGATCAGAAAGAAAAATGTTATATAGTGAAAGATTTTACAGAAAAGCCCGAGCGTAAGTTAAGTAACGATCATTATTGGAACTCTGGAATATTTGTGTTTAAAGCAAAACGCTACATAGATGAGATTAAAAAATCTGCCCCGAATCTTTACAATTTATGTTTTAAATATTTCACACCGCAAGAGAGATTTCTGTATTTAAAACAACGAGATTTTGCAGGAATTGAAGGCATATCCATTGATTACTTGGTGATGGAGAAAGCAAAAAACGTTGCAATGATAGAAGCTAATTTCGATTGGTTGGATGTTGGAACTTGGAATTCAGTTTTAGAATTGAGTGAGAAGTTTAGTAAAGAACCGGCATCATTTCAGCATGTGATTAGAGAAAAAGAACCAGTTTCAACGACAGAAAGTAATAAAAATTTATTGAGTGGAGCTTGTAAGCAACCAAACAAAAGTCTAATTTCATTTATTCATAAAGTTAAGAAAGTAAAGGTGATAAGGAAAGAAGTTAAACCATGGGGATTTTGTAGTATAATTTTAATGAGCGAAAATTTTCTTATAAAATATCTTTTTATCAATCCATTAAGCTGCACTTCTAAGCAATTCCATCACTATAGAGATGAATACCATATAGTGCTATCAGGAGTTGGATATGTTAGTTTAGAAGACAAAGAATATGCTATAGCAAAGGACCATATGATAGAAATCCCAAGGGAAGTTTCCCATAGGATTGAAAATAGAAGCACAAGCTTTCCACTTGAAATAGTTGAATTTCAGATAGGAGAGCATTTATCTGATAATGATATAGTGAGATTGGATGATGTATATGGAAGAATATGGTAACGCCATAAATGCATTTGTTGGCAATTTATAATATGGGTATAGCTGCTTTATGTAAAAAATAATATTTACTAAATCTTAATATTTTAAACCTATACCCATATTTTAATAAATAATGAGTTGTAATTAATATGAAGGATCCATTTAAAAGTGACAATTATAGAGAAAATCTCGGTTTCCTTAAAGAAGCTATAAAAGCAAGAGATGAGTTAGTAACTATTAGACATTATAATAAAACGGTAAGGGATTTATCTCAGGCATTAAAGCGTTTTACAGATAAGGCAGAAGATGTAGCTAAGTTTGTTATACGTAGTGACTCAATTGATTATGTAAAATCGATGAATGGAAAGCCATCAGGTCTTAAGATATTAAAGGAAATATTGAATAGAATCTCGGGAAGAAATGTTCCAGTTAAGAATATAAGTAGTTTTATTGATAAATTACCTCCTCCTACTTCAATGACAATCTTTGAATATCTAGAGGCTTATCGTAAAATTTCAGGTTTGGAGCAAGTTGAAAGAGGAAATATTGCAATAGCTCCAGAAAAGCCAGAACGCAGTTTTCTAAAAGAAGATAGACAAGTAGAAGTTAATTATAATGATTCAGGCCATGGAAATTCATTAGATGAAAAGCCTGGATACAAAGAGATATCAAATTATCAAGAGAAGAAGAGTAAAATTTTAACAGAAAATTCACAAAGTTCAAAATCGCCTAGAGAAGAGCTAATTTATGTAACAGTTCCTAAAGAACATATGGAAGCAAAAAGAGAACTTAAACAAAAACAACAATCTAAACCTCCAATATTGCCAAAATCATCAATAGCACCACCATTGCCAAAAAAAATGTTTACTGCTGGTCAAGAAGTTAGACAAAAACCAAAAGTAGTAGGAACTGTTCCTAAATCAACTAAAGATAAACCTGAATTACCACTAAAACTTAAAAAGTTAGGTCATACTGATCAAAAATCAAGCACAAAGCTAGAAATGGTAGTATCTTCTATGGAAAAAGAAATTAATTATAATATCGATATTAAAGTACAAGAGATAAGAAAAAAATTCAAACAAAATCAAGCAAAAGAAAGTCCTAATGCGCAAACTATTGAAAGCAGGACCCCTCCTGTTGCACAAGTGAATATAGATGTGGAGAAAAAAACTAGGCCATCACCAAAAGTTGCTTCCCAATCTCGCTTATTTCCAATGAGGGATGAAATATCTCAGATGAATCCCTTATCAGCAAAATCTGATCCGAGACCTCATGTTAGCAAAAATGCTCTTCTCACAGATGTAAATGTAAAGCAACTAGTTGTACAATTTGAAAATTATGGAAGGAAAGAATTATAACTTATTGAATAAACCCAATAATATTCTTGATTTTTTCTATGTTATAAAAGCACAAGCTCTCCACTTGAAATAGTTGAATTTCAGATAGGAGAGCATTTATCTGATAATGATATAGTGAGGTTGGATGATGTATATGGAAGATTTTGAAATTCTAATGTTAAAGATACTCTATAAGTCTGCTAAATTTAAGGAAGCAAAAATCTCTAGTTTTTAAATAAAGAAAAGTCTACAATTATACGAAGTTTCAAAAATATAATGTCTAACCTCAAAATATTTTGTAATGTCCATTGCCTTTGAAATTACTATGGCTGCTTGCTATTTGCGAGCAAGAAATGCCAGATTTTGCTCTATAATGACTTTGTTCTCTATTATCGGCATTGCCCTTGGAGTTGCAACACTAATAGTGGTGATGTCTGTGATGAACGGATTCAGAGCAAAGTTGCTTGACTCAATACTTGGCATTGATGGCCATATTAACGTTTATTTTGATAGGAACATAAATTCAGATTACTACGCAGTTTCAAAATCTATTGAGAGAATTCCTGGTATATTAAAAGCTACTCCTATGACCAATGATCAAGTTATTATTGTAGCAAATGGTAAAATTGCAGGTAGCGTAGTGCGAGGTGTGTCAACTAAAGATTTGCTTGATAGTACTGCCGTTACAAATAATGTAATTATAGGTGATGTAAAAAAATTTGATGAAGGGATAATAATAGGAGCACGCTTAGCAGAAGTTTTGAACATTGACTATGGCGACGAAATTACGTTTATATCATCTGAAGAATTTGATGCATTACTTGGTGAAATGCCGCGAATGAAAAAATATAAAGTTATAGCAATATTTGATATGGGTATGTTTGAGTATGATAATACCTTGATATATATGCCTCTAAAATCAGCACAAGCCTTTTTTAATTATAAAAATAGCATAAAAAATATAGAAGTACTTGTAGACGACGTTACTAGAGCTGATAAGCTGGCAGATGCTATAGAAAAAGAAATAGGAATGGAAGCTGAAAGTTGGCAATCACAGCAAAGCCATTATTTTAGTGCTTTAAAAACTGAAAGAAATGTGATGTTTTTAATTCTCACTTTGATTATAGCTGTAGCAGCGTTTAATATTATCTCAAATTTAATGATGATAGTGCAAGAAAAGAAATCCGCGATTGCAATTATGCGTACATTTGGTGCAACAAGTGGAAGCATTATGCGTATATTTTGCGCTTGTGGTCTATTAATCGGTTTTACGGGAACTTGTCTTGGCTGTATTATAGGTGTCGTTTTTTCTCTCAATATCGAAAGCATTAGAGTGTTTTTAGAAAACATTACTAACGTCAAGCTGTTTGATCCTATGATATACTTTTTTTCAAGTTTGCCAATGATATTAGTTCCTCAAGATGTAGTGAACATTTCTGCACTTGCATTATTCTTATCATTTTTAGCGACAATTGCTCCTGCATTGCAGGCAGCTGCACAAGATCCTGCGGAGATACTACGTTATGAATGATACTCAGCAAAAGTACATAGGTTGGTTCTTAATTGTATTGTTATTTACCGGTTACATCACAATAAATAACATAATCTTTTTAAAAATAAATCAGCAAGAGAGTGAAAACAATGTGAAAGCTTTAACGGAAAACATGGATGAATTTAGAATGTTGCTTGAAGTTAATCAATCTAGAATAGAAAAAAAGATATTTGACCTCAAGAGAAGTCAGCATACTCAATGTGAGCAAGGTGATAATAACTCAAGATGTAAGAACCTTGCAAAATTGCTATTACTTGTGGTTAAAATGAAGAATTCGTTATTGCGAGAAGCAAAATTTGATAACCATATAAATTCAATAAAGCCTTTGATATCAGAGCTTGACGATCCAGAGATAGAAAATGCAGTAGATGAATTAGAAAATTTGAAAGAGATAAATACCTTACACGAATTGAAGTTATCTTTTGAAAAAACTATTGATACTATCGATTACAACAAAAGTACATTGTCTAAAAAAATCATTTCAAACTGGATAAAGGTAGACGACCGAAATGATCCATTAAGAGTAAAATTCGCAGAAATTGAGGAGTCAATAAATGATAATGATTGGCAAAATATAACTGTTACAGTAAGCAATTTAACGCATTCAGAATTCAAGCCATGGCTGAATAAATTGAATGGTTTTATTGTAGCTTCTAAGAATATTTCAACAATATATCATCACTTATTACAATATATCTCATGATTTATTTTATAATTTTCGCTTTTTCGTTTTTATTTGGTATATGGGTCAAGGTAAGTGGTGAAGTAATAAAATTGGAATTAGGCAATTACACTATAAGTATTGATCTATATTTCATTATTTTTACTTGTGTAGTTTTATTATTTTTATTAATTACACTTGTACGCTTTTTTTCCTCCATTTCATCAACATTTGCCAACATAAGAAATAGAAGAAGGGATAGGGAAGAATTGCTTCTCTTTGAAGCTTTCTTTAGCATAGACTTAGACAATATAGAGAATGCCCAAAAGCTAGTTAAAAGTCTGAGTGAGGAGAGCGATAGGTTGTCTTTAATAAAGCTCTTTAACTCAGGTAAGACGGGAAATTACAGCTTTTTCAGTAACGGTTTAACAAATATTGCAAATAAAAATCGTAACTTAGCTCTACTTCTAGCCAATAAGCTGATTGTCCACCTCAAACAAGAAAAAGTAGTCTTTCAAAAATTTATAGAATATTGCTCTAGTTCAATTAACGATAAAATGCTATCTATTCCCTTTCAAATAGAGCATGGCATATTGAAAGAAGATTGGATTAATGCAATTTTGAGGTTGAAGGAAGCAGTTAAGTCCAATATTTTTCTCCCCTTTGATCATAAAGAAATGTTTGCAGTGTTTTATTGCGCTTTAGCAAAGCAATATGAAAGTAAAGGAAATTTTAAGGAGGCTATAAAGTCTTTATTTAGAGCACAACGTTATAGTGCAATTTTTCAGCCCATCAATTATTTAAAGGCAGAATTATATATTAAACTTGGAAAAATCAGAAAAGCTTCTGCAGTGCTAGAGGCAGAGTATACAGTAAATCCTACTCCTCAGTCAGCTAAAATGTACATCAATTTAAATAGTAAAGGTGCTGAAAGACTATACAACTTACGCCCTGATTATTATTTTAGTTACTGTTTACTTGCTTTGTCCTCAATGAGTTCAGGTAAATATGATCTTGCAAGTCAATATTTAGACACTGCTATGAAAAAAGCTAATTACATGTCAATCTACTTTATTGTAATACAACTCAAGGTTACATTGCAAGAACACGACAAGGTAATTTATTGGCTAAACAAGATGGGCTCAGAAGCTTTGCCTGATCCAGGCTGGAAATGTAAAAATTGTAACAGGGAACTAGAACAATGGGACCATAAGTGTTCAAGTTGTAATAGTTTTAATTGTGTTTATTATATATTATAAAATTCCACAAAGTGTAGAAATTACCATTAGGCTACTTTCACATTGATATTGCTGAAGTTAGAGCACTTTCTTAATATAATCCTTATCTCCAAACAATAAACCTGCAAGTTTCTTAGCTAGACTTGGTTTTAATGTCAAAAAAACTTGCTTTTAGACACTAACAGTTATATATTTTAATAAATCAGGGTTGTATACAAAATGAAGAGCTTAAAGGAATTATCCTTAAGAATTAAGAATATTAGGTCTGTACAGAAAACCACGAAAATAATGCAAATGGTTTCTGCAGCAAAGTTGTTACAAAGCCAAAAGAAGTTATTAAATTCAAAATTATATGTATCTAAGCTGCATAACATTATTTTTTCATTAATGCTATCAGTTGATCAAGAATTACTGGCAAAAATTCTAAATGTCAGTAACGACGGTTCTTACCTAGTATTCATTATTGCGTCTGATCGTGGCTTGTGCGGCAACTTTAACTCTTCTATTGTCAAATTTAGTCAAGAGCGTGTAAATAAGTCAATCGCAAATGGCAAAAAAGTAGATATTGTATTTCTTGGTAAAAAAGCTTTTGATGTAGGTAAAAATAGATTTGACTCTAAAAGTATCTTAAAAATTGAAAATAGTAAGGGAATCACGTTAAAGCACGTAGAAGCTTTGGTTGATGGTATAGATTTAAGTAAATACGATAAAGTTAAAGTTTTTTATAGTAAATTCTATAATACCTTCACGCAAAAACCAATGTTGGAAACAATAAAACCATGGAGTAAAGACTCATCCTTGATTGATAGCTCTCTGGCTGGTCCAACAACAGATTACGGCTATGAGTATGAACCACAAAATATTGAATTTATTTTAAAATCTTTGGTTCAAGATTACGTTGTAATTGCTCTTTACTCTGCTTTACTTGAAAGTGCAACGAGTGAGAATAGTGCTAGAATGGTTGCTATGGAATCAGCAAACAGAAACACTAAAGAGATACTGAACAAATTAGCATTGCTTTATAATCGTTCTCGTCAAGCAGCGATTACGACTGATTTAATTGAAGTTATAGGTGGTGCAGAATCTTTATAGAAATCTAAGGAATAGAAAATGAATATATTAAATATTGCAGCAGATATTACTAAACTAATAAAAAAGCAAAATCAAGATGCGGAAGTTACAATATATGAAACTAATAAGACTTCAGTTTCTCAGCGTCTATCAAAAATTGAGCAAATATCACAATCTAAAAATTGCACTGTAGGAATCAGAGCTATAGCAGGTAAAAACAAAGCTGCGTATATTTCTACAAACGATTTGAATAATCTGAGTGATACAGTAAGCCAAGTGGTAGAAATGGCAAAGAATGCGCCAGAAGATCCTTGCATTAATTTTGCTGTAAATGGTAGTAATTATATCTCTTCTGCAGATTTAAGTATCTCAGATAATAATGTTGTAACCGTTGATAACCTAAAAGAAATTGCTGAAGCTGCAGAAAATTCAGCCCTTGCACATAAGAGTATCACTAATTCTGAAGGAGCCTCTTCTTCATACGCTTTAGTGAATACAGTATTATCGACTGTTTCTGGTTTTATTGGCTCGTTTAGTAAATCAACCTTTGCTAATCAGGTCTCTGTTGTTGCTGGAAGAGAAAGTGAAATGAAGGTTGGTTACGATTATGATATAGCATGTAATTTTAGTGATTTAAAGTTGCCAGAGTTAATGGGAAAAGAAGCAGCAAAAAGAGCAGTTGATCAATTGAATTCACGTACAATGAAAACTGGTAAATTTCCAGTTATTTTTGAAAAAAGAGCAGCAAAAGGGCTAGTAAAAAGTTTTGCTTCTGCTATAAATGGGAGCAGTATTATAAGCAACAGTTCTTTCTTGAGGGGTAGTTTAAACGCTCAGATTTTTAACGATAGAATTAATATTATCGATGATCCATTGTTGCCAAGAGGCATAGCATCGAGACCATTTGATGGAGAAGGGATAACTAGCAAGAAAAATATATTTGTAAAAAACGGAATATTACAAAATTGGATTTTAGACTTATACTCGGCTAGAAAATTAGACTCAGAAACAACCGGAAGTGCAACTCGTGCAAGTAATGCTGCAGTTATTCCTGCAGCTAGTAACCTCTACATTGAGAATGGTGATGTATCGTTTGAAGAATTAATTCAGGAAGTGAAAGAGGGAATATATGTAACTGATTTATTTGGTTTTGGTGTCAATTTAATCAATGGCGATTACAGCCAAGGCGCTTCCGGATTTTTTATAGAAAATGGAAAAATAACGTATCCAATACATGAGATTACCATTGCTAGCAATTTGAAGGATATGTTTAGCAATTTAGTCGTTGCAGATGATCTAACTTTTTGTGGGCAATTTAATTCACCAACGATTAAAGTTAGCGAAATGACGGTTGCAGGTTCGCTTAACGATTAAAAAATTTATTTGCATCAAGTACAACAATTGTGTATTATTGTCATGTAATGTTAAGAATAGACTATGGAGTATAAAGGTTTAGTTTCAATAGCTAAGCTTAAAGCATTCTCAATCGTAATTTCAAAGTTTTTCATCACATTAGTAATGTTAGTTAATAATTTAGGAGTTGTTTAAATGGAATTTGGTAATGTAAAATGGTTTAATGCCGAAAAAGGCTATGGTTTCATCAAGCCAGAAGGTAAAGGGGGTGACGTTTTTGTACATATTAGCACATTGGAACGTTCGGGAATAAGACCTGAGGCACTTAAAGGAGAGAATAAAGAGAAGGGAATAAAAGGAGAAAGGGTGAGTTATGAGGTTAAAGAGGAGCGCGGTAGAAACGGAGAAGATAAAAAATCTGCAATAAATTTAAGATTGGAAGATTAATCTATTATGAAGTCTTTTAACAGGATTAACGTATTGTGAATAATTTTCATGAGATGGGTCTCCCAGCTTCGCTTAGACAAGCTCTAGATAAAAATAATCTTTTCGTCCCAACTCCGATTCAAATACAAGCGATTCCCTTAGCGCTACAAGGTAAAGATATTCTCGGATCTGCTCAAACGGGGACTGGAAAAACTTTAGCATTTGCTATTCCGTTGGTTGCTAAGTTGCTGAATGAGCCTAACACTGGTTCAGCTTTAGTCATCGTGCCAACCAGAGAGCTTGCGCATCAGGTAACAAATGAGATAAGAAAACTCTTATCTCAAAATTCTGCACTAAGGGTCGCTTTGTTGATTGGTGGTGAGCCTATTTTTAGGCAGCTAAATCAGCTTCAGAAAAAACCACAAATTGTAATAGGTACTCCTGGTCGTATTATAGACCATATTGAGCGTAAAACTTTGATTAATCGCAATGTTAGCGTTCTTGTGCTTGATGAAACGGATCGTATGTTTGATATGGGCTTTGGAGTTCAGATTGAAGAAATTATGAAGCATTTGCCTAAAATAAGGCAAACTCTTATGTTTTCTGCAACTCTTCCTGGAGATATAGTAAAACTTGCTGAGAAGTACCTTAATCGACCAGAACGTATTTCTGTTGATTGTGAGGCTACAACTTCTGTAAAAATTAAGCAAGAAATTGTTTATGCATCAGAATCAGAAAAATATGAAAAGCTTGTTACACAACTATGTCAGCGCGAAGGATCAATCATTATCTTTGTCAAAACAAAGCGAGGAGCGGATCAGCTAGCTAACAGATTGCACAAAGATGACTATAGCGCTTTAGCAATTCATGGTGATTTAAGGCAGCACAAGCGCGAAAGGGTCATTAATTCTTTTCGTCGTGGCCGTAATCAAATCATGGTTGCAACAGATGTTGCTTCTCGCGGCCTTGATATTCCCCACATTCAACATGTTATCAATTATGATGCACCACAATCGCAAGCTGACTATATTCATCGTATAGGTAGAACTGCACGCGCTGGAGCTGAAGGGTATGCGCTGTCTTTTGTTACACCTCAAGATAAGAGAAGACTGCCTGCACTGGCAGACAAAGAAGGAGAGCTAAATTTTGATTGTAGTGTGCAATTTAAAAAACGTAACAGCAAAAAGGTCTTTAAAAGGCCAAGTACGTTAAAGACTAAATACGGTAGAAAAAAGATCAATGCATTTAAGAAGAAAAGCAGAGTACTAGAAAAAGCGTATTAAATAGGATTTACCTACAATTTGATAAGCGTAAAACTCGCCATTCCGCTACTCATTAGCGGAATCTATGCTGAGATATTGCGGTGCTATGACGTAGATCCAGAGTGGGATTCAAATTGGCTACAGCGAACTGCTGGATTTCAATTTTTTTAATAATTGTGTGCTATTCATTATATATGAGTTCCCACTTTTAAAGAGAATAGGAGATGATTTCCAAAAACTTAGAGGCAAGTTTGAATAGAGCACTATTCATTGCTTCTAATTTTAATCTTAAATATGCGAAAGTAGAACATTTATTGCTGGCGTTAACTAAAGACGTGGATGTAAATTACGTTTTATCAAGATGTAATATCAGAGCCGATGAAATCATCAGTATGGATAACATTCTATCAAGATGCAATATTAAGGCTAATGATTATAATAATAATATAAAAGGGTTTTTACAAAGCAGTTCTGAATTGATTATCAGTGGAGTTAAACCTAGCTCAATGTTTCAATGCATAATACACAGAGCAATAATACGGGCTCATAGCTTGGGGAAAAAAGAAATAAATGGAGCAAGTGTTCTAGTAGAAATTTTGTCTGGGCAAGATTTATACGTTGAAGATCTATTGCAGAAACAAAGTGCGAAAGATTCCAATTTGATTTACCACATATCTAACATGAAATATTCTAACGATATAGATGAATACACCACTAATCATAAAGTAAAACTTGATAAAAATAATGATGCTCCTACTACAGTAAATAAAGGTGAGCTACTAAAAGATGAGGAAATTCTACAAAGTTATTGTAAAAATTTAAATGACTATGCAAGAAGCAAAAAAATAGATTATGTTATTGGTCGTGATTATGAATTAAATCGCACTATAGAAATATTATTGAGGCGTAGAAAAAACAACCCTTTATATGTTGGAGATCCAGGTGTTGGCAAAACCACAATAGTTGAGGGTTTGGTACTCAAAATCATTGAAAACAGTGTTCCAAGTGCGCTCAGGTCCAGTATAATTTATGCTTTGGATTTAGGGTCACTCCTTGCAGGGACACGCTATAGAGGTGATTTTGAAGAGAGAATAAAATCTATAATAAAAGCGATTGAGGCAAAACCAGGTGCTATCCTTTTTATTGACGAAATACACACTATCATTGGAGCAGGTTCTACAAGTGGTAGCTTTCTTGATGCAGGTAACCTACTCAAACCTGCGCTTGCAAGAGGTACACTGCGTTGTATAGGTGCAACCACATATAGAGAATACAGCGCTAGTTTTGAAAAAGATAAAGCACTAGCGAGAAGGTTTCAAAAAATTAATGTTAAAGAATCTTCTGTTAATGAAACGATAAAGATACTAGATGGTATAAAGCACTACTATGAAGGGTATCATGGAGTATATTATACAAAGAATGCCATTAGGTCTGCGGCTGAACTTTCGCATAAGTATATTACTGGGCGAATATTACCTGATAAAGCGGTTGATGTTATTGATGAGGCAGGGGCATATTGTAAATTGCTAAGAAACAGGGGTAAAATTGTAAATAGTAGAGATATTAAGAATACCATTACTAGAATTACAAATGTGCCTTGCGGATCTGAATCTGATGATTTGCAGAAAGTAAAGTCTTTAAAAGCTAATCTAGAGAAGGTGATTTTTGGCCAAGAGCAGGCAATAGAATCTCTTGTTAATTCTATTAAAATTGCTAAATCTGGGTTGAGAAATTACAATAAGCCTTTAGCAAATTATCTTTTTGCAGGGCCAACCGGTGTTGGTAAAACCGAGCTAGCAAAACAATTAGCAGAAAGCATGGGCATGAATCTTATACGCTTTGATATGTCCGAATATATTGAGTCTCATACGATATCAAGGATGATTGGTTCTCCTCCTGGATATGTAGGTTATGATCAGGGTGGATTACTCACAGAGTCTGTATCTAACAATCAATATAGTGTTGTGTTGCTTGATGAAATTGAAAAGGCCCATAGCGATATCTATAATATATTGCTACAAATTATGGATTATGGTTGTGTTACAGACACTTACGGACGTAAAGTTGACTTTTCCAATATAGTCTTAATTATGACAACTAATGCAGGAGCAGCTGAACGCAGCAAAAGTTTTGTTGGCTTTGGGCATAAAAAATTTAACACTGGTGATAGTGAAAAAGCGATAGAACAGGTTTTTAGCCCTGAATTTCGTAATCGTCTTGATGCGATTATTTCTTTTTCCGACTTAAGTACGGATGTGATTTTGCATATTGTGGATAAATTTATCCTAGAACTGAAAAAGCAACTGACGCAAAAAGGCATAAACTGCTTAGTAGAGGATGAAGTGAAATCTTATCTTGTACAAATGGGTTATAGTAAGGAAATGGGAGCACGTCCGATAGAGAGACTTATTGAAAAAGAGATAAAAAGTTACTTAGCGGAAGAAATACTGAATCGTAAATTAATAAAAGGAAAGAAATTAAGAATCTATATGAATAAAGTAAAAAATAAAATTGCTTTTGATATAGTTTAAAATCCTTGTATTGAACTTCATCTTTGTTACAATCTATAACTTAAATTCAATTTGAATTATAGTGATAAGTGATAAAGTAAAACAAGTCCTGAGCTACTACGAAAGTGAAAACCCTGGGGTAAAAGCAAATCTTACTCGTATTCTCATGCATGGAAAGCTTGGCGGCACTGGCAAGTTAGTGATTCTGCCAGTAGATCAAGGATTTGAGCATGGTCCAATTAAAAGTTTTGAAGTTAACCCTGATGCTTATGACCCACATTATCATTTTCAGCTTGCGGTTGATTCGGGAGTAAGTGCATATGCTGCTCCACTTGGTATGATTGAAGCTGGTGCTGCAACTTATGCTGGAATGCTCCCACTTATTTTGAAACTTAATAGTTCCAACTCTTTACATTCAAAGGATCTAACCTCTGATCAGGCAATAACCTCTTCTGTGAAAGATGCGCTGCGTTTGGGATGCTTAGCTGTCGGATTTACTATATATCCTGGTTCTGCTAAGTGTTTCGATATGATGGAGGAAGCCCGTGGAATCATAGCTGAAGCCAAATCTTATGGACTTGCAGTAGTGCTATGGTCTTATCCACGCGGTGAAGGGATTTCCAAAGAAGGTGAAACAGCAGTTGATGTTATTGCCTATGCTGCGCACATGGCAGCTTTGCTTGGCGCTAATATAATAAAAGTAAAACTTCCAACTAAATATTTGGAAAGGGAGAAAATAGAAACAGAAAATATTGAATCATTATCTAAAAGAATTGAATATGTTAAAAGGTCTTGTTTTGCAGGGAAAAGAATAGTAGTTTTTTCTGGTGGTGAATCGAAGGAAGTAGATAACATATACAATGAAGCGAAAGAAATTAAGCAGGGTGGCGGTAATGGTTCAATCATTGGACGTAACACTTTTCAACGCAAAAGGGAGGAGGCTTTATCTATGCTAAAAGATATAATGGATATCTACACATAAAAAACGGCTGGGTGGCAGAATGGCTTATGCGGAGGACTGCAAATCCTTTTATACCGGTTCAATTCCGGTCCCGGCCTCTTTCATTCTCTATATCTTGTAAAAGTTGCTCAATTCAACAGTAGCTTTAAGTGTGTAACCTATAGAGAAAGCTTATCCATAGTAAAATCAATTTCTTTTCAAGTTATGGTTATACTCTTATAGCGTTTCATGGTAAAAAATAAACTAAAAATAAGCAAAGTGTTTTACAAACGTAATTTACTATTTTTACTACCGCCCGAAGTTGCTCACTCTTTGGCAATTATGGCATTAAAGAAAATACCTTATAAGAATCCTATAGAGCTACCAGAATCTTTGAGTGTGAATTTTTTTGGTAATAAGCTCAGAAGCCCCGTAGGTCTGGCTGCAGGTTTTGACAAGAATGCAGAAGTTATAAGGCCTATGCTCTCATTTGGTTTTGGGTTTATTGAAACTGGTACTGTAACTCGTAATCCACAATATGGAAACAAAAAGCCAAGAATTTTTCGGTTAATTAAAGATCAAGGGGTAATTAACAGATTGGGATTTAACAATAAAGGAATAGACTATTTTCTTAAACAAATAGATGAAACCAAGCTTGATGACTGCATTTTTGGCATCAACATAGGAAAAAACAGTACATCAAAGGACCAAATCAGCGATTATGTTGACTTAATAAAGATAGTATATGGAAAGAGCAATTATATAGTGCTGAACATCTCATCCCCAAACACGCCTAATTTACGCAATCTGCACAATAAGCAAGAATTATCGGAATTGTTGAAATCCGTAACTCTAACCCGAAAATCAATTGATAATTCTAAATCCATACCAATAATATTAAAAATCTCACCAGATGTAGATCAGCAAACGAAAGAAAATATCGCTGAGCTTGCGTTGGAATATAAGATTGACGGATTAACAGTAAGCAACACTACGGTAAGTAGAGATAATCTGCATTCTCACCATAATGAGAGTGGTGGGTTGAGTGGCAAACCGCTGTTTAAACTTTCAACCGAGTTATTGGGCGATATGTACAAATTTACTAAGGGCAAAATATTATTGATAGGGTGCGGAGGAATCTCAAGTGGTGCTGACGCATATAAAAAAATAAAGGCAGGAGCTTCTTTGGTGCAGTTGTACACTGCTCTCATATACCACGGACCTCAAGTTGTAAACAAAATTAATCTAGAACTTGCAGAACTAATAAGGAGAGATGGATTTAGTAACATTAGTGAGGTGGTGGGTTGTATACATTAATTTTGGAAGTTGGTGGTATTATTTTAATAAAATAAAACTAATTCTCTGGTATAAAGGTGGTAGAAAGTGCTTTTCTTTTAAATAATGGGTATGAAGAGTTTGAATGATGCAATATCTAAGATCATTGATTATAAATTTACAAATTATGCAATATTAGAAGAGGCACTAACTCACCCAAGCGTAAATAAAAGGAATAGCAAAAACCAGATTGTAAGCTACGAAAGACTAGAGTTTTTGGGCGATAGTGTTTTGAATATGGTTGTATCTGCCACACTGTTTAAACTATTTCCTGAAGAAAAAGAAGGAGCATTGGCAAAAAGAAAGACGGATTTAGTTTGTGGCAACACCATTGCTAATGTTGCTAAAGAAATAAAATTAGGCAGCTTTATCATCATGAATAATAGTGAACGCTGCAATGGAGGGAGATGTAACTTAAAAAATTTAGAAAACTCGCTTGAAGCACTAATAGGTGCAATTTATATTGATGGCGGGCTTGAAAATGTTGAAAAATTTATTATCCAATATTGGGAAAAGCTAGCTAAAGGCATGCTTGACCCCCCTCAAGATCCTAAAACCTCACTGCAAGAGTGGACTCAGAAAAACAAATTGCCTTTACCAGAGTATGAGCTTGTAAAACAAACTGGACCAGCGCACAATCCTGAATTTACTATATCAGTTTGCATAGAAGATTATGGTAAAGTTTCTGCATGCGCTTCTAGTAAAAAGATTGCTGAACAAAAAGCTGCTGAGTTGATGCTAGAAAAAATTGGAAAAGACGCTTCAGTTTAGGCAAAATAGGCATTAATGTAAATTTTAAGGAAGCTAATAGCGTTTAGGGTAAATGGTCAATTTAAGGAGAAGCATAGTATTATTCATAAAAAAGTTGATCTACCAAAAATCAAGCCTTATGTAGTGGAATATCAATGGCTGTTGTCGGAGATGCGGAAAAAAAGAAGTAGCAAGTTACCAAAAGGTGTTATGCCAGATACATTTGGTCCAAGAGTTGTTTTGTGAAGTTGACAGAGTCAAGGAGAATGAAAGTTTTAAAAAATAGCATATTTTTTAATTATAAAAATTTGATATTAACTGTTGTTGGTTGATTGAGTAAAAACCAGTGAATGGTCACGTTAAAACATATTTTTAAATTTCTGCCAAAATCCTGGTTTATTATCATTAACCTTTGTAAATGTTATATTTAAACTGTATTTCGGATCATTTGGCACGTCGTATTTTATGCTAAATGTTGAAACTTTATCGTTATTGTAAATATGTACATCATCATATGATAGCTTTGTTGTGTAACACTTTACATACTTTTGCTTATCATGCACTAAATCACCTGACTCCCTTTCTAGTTCCACAAATTTCGTTTTTTTCTGACATTCCTTCATTTTTATTAAATCCTTATCTAGTGATATTGAAACTGGCAACGTATTTCCAGCATATTCTTTAGCTAAAAGTTCACTTTGAGGATACATTTTTATTTCCCTGCCAAAATGTGAGTCTATGAAATTATTACTCCAAAATTTATCGCCAGAATGCACGTACTTATCAGTAGCATACGGCACCCCACCATAATTGCATTGAACTTTGTAATCTCCAACACCGTTGTTTTGAAAAAAATCATGAATAGCAGTGTAGCTACCGGCAGCATCATTTATATAATCCATTACTTTATTCCTTAAATCTTTAGTTCATTATATCATAATCATTATGCCAATCAATCAAAAAAGCTCTCCCTTGCTGTTTTTAAAACTGATTTTGAGCAAGCGCTCTCGATTAGTTGGGAGCGTATTTGTAAGATTGTGACATTCGTGCCTCCCAGTTTTTCACATACTGCTGAATCAATTTAGGATAATCTGTAATAATTAATAAATTTTCAGCATTTCCTTTTTTAGCTGTCTTACTAAGGTTAAATGACCCTGTGATGACTTTTTGATTGTCAACAATCATTATCTTATTATGAGCAATCTTTGGCTTATCATCGATCCAAATTGGTACTCCACCTGAAAATAATTCATTTATAACACTATATTTTGAGTAGAGTTGCGATTTATCTAAGATGACTTTAACATCAACACCGCGTTCTTTAGCATTAATCAAAGATTTTGCAACTGTTCCAAGAGTAAATGTATATTCTTGAACTAAGATAGATTTTTTAGACTGATCTATTACGTTGATTATCGGTACAGCACAATCTTCTCCAGGTGAAAAGCAAACCGTAGCTTTTGGGCAGGGCGAAAATATAAAACCCGCATAGTAATACAGAGAAAAACACATTAACAAGAATAAAAAGTGAAAAAGCCTCACAACAACCCACCCCCGGATATACGGCGATAGGCTACATTATAATTTAATCACCTGTCAATAGACTTCTTGCATAGTTTTTGGCAACAACCGTTAGAAACGAAAAAACTTACTTGACAAACTCCGCCAGCCCCCTTATCATGAAACTGAAGGTATTCAGTTATCTTCATCTGTGCAGATTAAACAGCAAGAAAACAACGTAGTTGGCGTCTTATTTTTAATTTTTTGCACTATGTGCACCTTATGTCTTCACAATATTTCTAGGTTTTTACCTACACAAGCTGAAACGCGCTTATAAGTCGTTTAAGACAGTATAGTACGCCAATTTGCAGGATTAGGGAGTGACAACTAGCTAACACGGGGTTTCTTTTGCCTTTTTTTCTGCTTAGTAAATTTCTTAAACATTTAAACTAAGGTGAGTTGCATTTAAAAGCAGCTAAATTGCAGTGTTTAAGACTTAAAAAACGCCAATGTTCTAAAATAGATATTAGCTGGGGCTTCTTTTGCCTTTTTTTCGCTTGGTAAATTTCTTAATGTTTATAGCTAACATGAAGCTAAGTACGAACTTTGTTAAATACAACAAATGGTGTCATCCCAGTGCTCCTTTTTTTGTCATCCGAGTAGCTGACACTGGGATGGCTTTGTTGCATCGCTCTTCGGATAGTAGGTAACGTACAATAAATTCATGAAGCTATCTCAAACTTAGCCATGCCTATTTCAGTAAATTTGTTAAGCAAATAACACTTGAGTAGCAGTTCCTTCTCACGATTAATTTCAGATTTGCTCCTAAAACTAAACCCAAATATTCGCTTCAACCTTGAGAAAAATCCTTCAATATACGATCTTTTTCCGTAATTTACTTCTTCTTTCCATCTTTTTATACCATTCTCACCATGTAATTTCATTAACTGAATAGCGGCATTTCTATCAAGCATATAATCCAATTTTGGATGCTCTGCTGCGTTGTTTTTCGGAGGAATTTTCGTTTTTATACCATATTGATTACACAGCTTATAGAGCTTTTCTCTGTCATATGCCCTATCTGCATATAGTACTTTTATGACATACTGAAAATCGACTTCTTTTAGCAAATCACAAGCTCCATAGTGATCAGAGTAGACACCGTTACTGTATTTTACAGCTATGGCTTTTTTGCTGTTTGTATTCAACATTACATGCAATTTTCTTGTCTGTTCATAGCTGCGATACTTTCTATCTTCGCTATTTTCTTTGCTATGACCAGGAGTGTTGTTGTATATACTAATTCCTGTACTGTCTATAGCAATTTCGATATCTTCCATATTATTTTCTGCAATCATTGATCTTAATATTGAGTTTCTTAAACCTTCTTGATGATTGTGAATAGCTGATAACTTGCAAATTTTTCCCAATTTGCTCAAGGTATCCTGCTATAAACCCAACTGTTTGCCTCAGGCCTATTCTAAATAAACAAGTTATTATGTGCACCAAAATTACAACTTTATCGCTATAAATATTGTTGCCACCTGGTATTTTTGGACCATTCTCGTACCACTTTTCTATGGCTTCGTTGGTATAATGAAAAATATTTCCTCTTTTTTCTAGAAATTTGTTATATTCGCTATGGTTACTGACCCTCATTTTTTGTGGCATATTTTTTCTTCAACAGTTAAATCGCTATTTATAATGAATTTTGTCAGTAGCCACCAGATTTTTCAGTTGCTATGCAACAAAGCCCACTGGGATCTATTTTGCATGTAACTCCAATTGTGTTTTGGCATAAAACGCGACGCGTATTAGACTTATTTGCAAGCAAAGCTTGCTAGATCCAAGTAGTCAGGGCACTGGGATGACATCATAGGGACACTGGGATGACACCCTGACAATCGTCATCCCGCTACTTGTTAGCGGATGAGATACCGCGGCGGTATGACGGTTCGTGGCGGTATAATGAAGCTTGAAAGCGGATCACCTTTCACGACCCGTGTTTACTTCATTCACTTTAGGAGTATTAACAGGCGTTATTGCCGGGTTCTCAAGCTTTGTTGCCTGCTTCAAACCCTCGCTTACACTTTTGTCCTTTAAAATTTCATCAAGCTGCTTACTCTTTTGTTGCTCTTCGTTATTTGACGTATCTCTTTGAGCATCTTCTTTCATGCCACGAGCATTCTCTACATCCTTTTCACCTTCACCTAAAAATTTTTCTAATATTTTCTTAACAAAGCGCTTCAGAAGACTCAAAAACCCTTCTTCTTTTTGATTTTCTTGTGGTTGAGGCGTGTTATCTTTTTTGTCCGGCTCAGTGTTGAGCTTCTCTTTTACAGAACTCTTGCTCACTGAGGGATTAACGGTTTGTGAATCGTGCTCTGATGCTGTTTGCACAGAAGCTTCAGTAGTCTTTTTTTGTGTATTATGTTCAAGGTCTTTAACTGCTGTTGTAGTTTTTCTCGGAGTGTCTTGGAGTTTTTTGTCACTTTTTGGCTCTGCAACTTTTTCACTTGTGAAGATGCCCTTCCCTTTATATTGTTGGTCAAGCTCAGCAATTCTTTCAAAATCTTGACGTACTTTTTCATCTGCACGTCCTTTTTGACTTTCAAATTTCTGACTCAATTCTGCAACGTTTTTCATTTTGTTCTCAAGCTCCTTACTTTTCACAGCTTTTAGAGCCTCTGTTCCTTTTGCGATATAATTAACCTTCTTTTCTAATGAGGTACCTTCTGGAAAAGCACCTGGAGAACGTTCAAAAACATCTTTAAACTTTTTTTCAACACTTTCTTTAGATGTCTGGGCCATACCTGTTACCTATTAAAACATATCATATAATCAGTATATTAGCTAATTATATAAAAAACAGTTAACATAACTTGTGGTAAAAAGTGTTTATCAAGGGCGTCCTATTTATATCTCTTTCATTAAAATGCTATTTACTTATTAAGTTAAAATGTATAATTATGTAAGAAATGAAAGATAGCCCATTAGTAGTAGTATTCGATTGGGATAATACCTTAGTTGACACTCAAGATAACATTTTTAATGCTATTAAGCATACCATAAACTCAATGGGGTATAGTAATAAAGCTGCTGATAGAAATTCCCATGAGTCGAGAAAGAGCTATATGGTCAATTTGTTTGGCGATCAGTGGAAAAAAGCAAATCACATATATCAACAATACTTAGATAATGCGCTATTACAAAACATTGCTCTGAATCAAGGAGTAGAGGAAATGTTGCAGACACTGAAAAGCCACAATGTTTATCTAGCAATAGTAAGTAATAAGAAAAATACTAATTTACGTGAAGAAGTTACCTATTTTAAACTAGATTCTTACTTTGAAAGAGTGGTTGGGTCATGCGATACTGCAGAAGATAAACCATCTGCAACCCCACTGCTATTTGCATTAGAAGAGAGTACGTTGCCTATAAATAGAGAAAATGTGTTTTTCGTTGGTGATAGCATCACAGATGTTCTGTGTGCACAAAATGCCAATTGTTTACCTATTATATACGGTCAATCAATAAGCGGTTATGAAGATTTGTTATGTTTTCAACATTTTGATAAACTTACAGATTTTGTAATAAAGTATTTAGAAGATAGGTAATGACCGCTGTTACAGAGATTGCCAGTATAACAAGACGCTTTTGCGCGTATTTAATAGATGTAGCAATTTTATTAATTCCAACTTTATTAATTATACTGCTATTAGAGGATTCTCCGTTGATCTTACATCTATCATACATGTGTGTAAATTGTAGTTACTTCACATATTTTATATCTTCAAAGGCCCAAGCAACTCCCGGTCAACAGTTAATGAATATGTATACTATCAATTTAGATAATTCTAAAATAGACTTGAATTTAGCGTTTGACAGAAGCTCTTCCCAGTTTTTTCTTCCTTTGTTAAACAGTGTAGTAGTTGTCCTTACTGAATTTTTGCGAGATCAGGAAGTATTAGTGAATGTCTTGAGTGCATTGAAAGTAATTATAGTGCTACTCACTCTCTGCTGGTATCTAGTTGCTTGCTTCTCTAAGAAAAAACAGACATACCACGACATGCTATTTAATACGGTTGTTATCAAAGGAACTATTAAATGAGTTGCTATAACTATCGTTATCATATAAATTATGCTGATGAATTGAACTAAGGGAAGATTATGAATGAAGAGATAGTAAAACATTTGAACAAATTATTGACCAATGAGCTGACTTCTGTACGCCAGTATCTTTTGCATTTTGCGATTCTCAAAAACAATGGAATTAATAGACTTGCAGAAAAGGTAAAAAATGAGCTTAACGAAGAACTTGAACATGCAAACAAGTTGGCAGAAAGAATTTTGTTATTTAAAGGAGTCCCAAATTTTCAGGATACAAACGAAATATCAAAGTATGATGGAAAGTTTACAAAAGACACAATACGGAAAATCTTAGAAGCTAATTTGAAATTAGAGGGAAAAGGTATTAAGGATATCAAAGAAACGATTTCTATCGCTGAGAAAGAAAAGGATTTTGTTAGTGTAATGTTATTAGAAGAGATGTTAAAAAATGAAGAAGAGCACTTTCATTGGATTGAGAAACAGATCGATCTTATTGAACTAATGGGTGTTGAAAACTATTTAAGAACACAAATATAGAGTGTTAAAAAAGATAGTATTTATTTTAATTATACCTTGCTCACTTCTTTTTTTATTAGGGTTATGGCAAATATTCAGATTGAACTGGAAGAATAATATTATTAAAAGTATGAGTCTTCCAGTGGTTCATCTATTGCCCAATAACGACCTTGAAAAATTTAACTATAGGCATGTCAAGATTGATGGGATTCTAAGTGATATAGAACTATATGTTTTTGCAGGGCAACACGGCTATCACGTGCTGTCTCCTATGTTGCTCACCACTGGACGTTACATGTTGGTGAATAAAGGAATAGTTAGAGAAAAAAAGGAGAAAAAAGTAAAAATTGAAAAAGTAGTTGCAGATGGAATTTTATATTGCGATAGCAATAAAAGTAAAAATTGGTTTATCAAGAACGATACTGCTTCGAATACATGGTTTACCCTGAGTACAGAAGAAATTTCCAATGAGTTAGGTATTAAGCTAGAGAAGTGTGTATTGTGGCCGAACAATTTTGGCAGCAAAGTAGCTATACAGCCAATGAAGCATTTGGAATATGCAATCACTTGGTTTGCACTTTCCTTAACTTGGTTGATTATGTGCGTAATTTACTATAGGCAAAACCTCAATGTATCTGTTCAGCAGGGTGGCAAAATAAGGTAGACGAAAAAAGACAACTATAGGAACAAATGGGTGTCATTCCAGTGCTTGACACTGGAATGGCTTTGTTGCATCGCTCTTCGGATAGTAGGTAACGTACAATAAATTCATGAAGCTATCTCAAACTTAGCCATGCCTATTTCAGTAAATTTGTTAAGCAAATAACACTTGAGTAGCAGTTCCTTCTCACGATTAATTTCAGATTTGCTCCTAAAACTAAACCCAAATATTCGCTTCAACCTTGAGAAAAATCCTTCAATATACGATCTTTTTCCGTAATTTACTTCTTCTTTCCATCTTTTTATACCATTCTCACCATGTAATTTCATTAACTGAATAGCGGCATTTCTATCAAGCATATAATCCAATTTTGGATGCTCTGCTGCGTTGTTTTTCGGAGGAATTTTCGTTTTTATACCATATTGATTACACAGCTTATAGAGCTTTTCTCTGTCATATGCCCTATCTGCATATAGTACTTTTATGACATACTGAAAATCGACTTCTTTTAGCAAATCACAAGCTCCATAGTGATCAGAGTAGACACCGTTACTGTATTTTACAGCTATGGCTTTTTTGCTGTTTGTATTCAACATTACATGCAATTTTCTTGTCTGTTCATAGCTGCGATACTTTCTATCTTCGCTATTTTCTTTGCTATGACCAGGAGTGTTGTTGTATATACTAATTCCTGTACTGTCTATAGCAATTTCGATATCTTCCATATTATTTTCTGCAATCATTGATCTTAATATTGAGTTTCTTAAACCTTCTTGATGATTGTGAATAGCTGATAACTTGCAAATTTTTCCCAATTTGCTCAAGGTATCCTGCTATAAACCCAACTGTTTGCCTCAGGCCTATTCTAAATAAACAAGTTATTATGTGCACCAAAATTACAACTTTATCGCTATAAATATTGTTGCCACCTGGTATTTTTGGACCATTCTCGTACCACTTTTCTATGGCTTCGTTGGTATAATGAAAAATATTTCCTCTTTTTTCTAGAAATTTGTTATATTCGCTATGGTTACTGACCCTCATTTTTTGTGGCATATTTTTTCTTTCAAGGTTAAATGGCTATTTTATAATGAATTTTGTCAGTAGCCACCAGATTTTTCAGTTGCTATGCAACAAAGCCCACTGGAATCCAGTCCTTTTGCACAGTTCCATCAAAAACGTTGTAAAGCGCTTTCGTGTTTACCAACTTAGTGCCCAATCTGGATCCCAGTGGGCTTTGTTGCATCGCTACTTATGAAAGGCTAACTATAGTTAGGATTATAAGCAACCTATTGAAAATCTTGTTTTTTTGCAATCAATCTGATCAAATTTAAGAATAGTAATTTGTTATTTATATTAATAAATTTAATTCTATTGAAAATAGCTAAAGCATTGAAATTCTTGAATTTTAGCCAGATTAGTGAGTGGTAGTGAAATTTCTTTTACTCAAATTTAGGTATTCACTGACCGTTCTTGTTATAAATACCAGAATAATAAGCTACTGATATTCGCTATCTTTTTTATCTTTAATCCATCATAGCTAGCGATGCAACAAAGCCATCCCAGTGTCACGCACTGGGATGACAAGAAAGGGAGCACTGGAATTTTTGTTTCAGCATTAGCCATGCATCTGACCTCAACAAAGCTTGAAGCTTTCTGTACATAAAATTAGAGAAGTAGTTATTCATCTTTATCACTACCAAGGTCTTTTAACATACTATAATTGCCTTTTCTAAATCTACTTTTTAAAGACGTAACTCCACTTTCGCTAATACCACTAAGGCTCAGTGCAGCTCCACCTAGCTGCAATCCTATCTCAGATGTTTCAGGAATAATTTTACTAGCTCCTAGATCTCTATAAACCTCCACATTACTCAGATCTGGTAAGCGTATTACAATATTTACATGCGGAAAATTTGCTGCAACTAAAGAAACAACTTTTTTTATAGTAACTTCATTCTTTATTGAAATAACGAGAGCTTGAGCTCTTTCTATTCCTACCGATTTTAAAATTTCACATCTTGTAACATCTCCAAGATATATAGGAAAACTATCACTTTTTCCTTCTTTGACTATTTTCGATTGAATATCTACAACAACGTAACTTAAATGCTCTGCAGTAAGCATTTTTGTTACCATATATCCCACTCTACCAAATCCAGCAACTATCACATGGTTATAAAGATCTTGTGTATCTGTTTCAACAGCTTCATCATCTAATATTGTTTTCTCAGTGCTAAATGAGTTTGCTATCCAATCTCCAAGCCCCGATAAAAGAGGAGTGAAAGCCATGGTTACTGTAGTTACCATCATAAGTACTTGAGCGATTTCACTTGGTAGCACATTTAGCTCATCCGCTAAGCGAAATAAAATAAACGCAAATTCACCGCCTTGTGAAAGCAGTAACCCAGCTTGTATAGCAGGTGCACTCTTAAACCCAAAAAATCTACACAATATATATATGATAGATGTTTTTAAAACGATAAGGATAATCGATAATAAGGTGATTAGTGGTAACTTATTGAGTAAAAGTTCGGTATTGATGGACATACCAACAGTCATGAAAAATAAGCCAAGAAACAAATCTTTAAATGGTAGTACCGCGTGTTCCACTGAGTGTCTGTATTCTGTTTCTGCAACTAACAATCCAGCGACAAATGCACCTAATGCCAACGATAAATGGAATTGCTCAGTAATAAATGCTGCTCCTAATACTATTAAAAGCGTTGTTGATATAAAGACCTCATTACTTTCCATTTTAGCAATAACCGAAAATAAAGGTCTAAGCAATAATCTACCAGTTATAAATATCAGCACTAATGCAATAGCTGCTTGCACCAATGAACCTGCCAATGAGCTTATCAGGCTGTGCTCAGAATTGCCAGTAAGTAAAGGTACCAATACTATTAATGGTACCACTGCAAAATCTTGCATTAATAGCACTGCTACCGACAATCTACCAACCTGACTTGCTTGAGAACCTTTTTCTTGCAGAACCTGCAACACTATTGCTGTTGAGGATAGCGCAAGCCCACCACCAATAACTGTTGCTATATTCGTATTCACTCCGAAAGCAAGAGCGATGCACCATATTGCTACCATGGTAACTATAACTTGAAGAGAACCGAACCCAAATACATGAATACGCATAGCGATCAGGCGTTCAAATGTCAATTCAAGGCCTATAATGAATAATAGAAAAACTACACCAAATTCTGCAAGATTATCCATTGCTTCAGCTGAGTGTATCAGATTAAATCCGTGAGAACCAATAACTGCACCTGCAACGAAGTAACCAAGCACTGGACTAATATTCATTTTCCAAAATGCTATGACTATAAACACAGCAGCAGAAAGTAAAATTATAATATCAAACAAATGCTGAGAGCCACTGTGCATGATATTTAACCTGTAGAATTAGACCATTTAATTGAGCAGCCAATACTTGATTTTTGGTCAATTGGAGAATTACCAGTTTCTGCAATAAATTTCATAGCTTGAAATAAGTCACTACTTCCTACTTCATAGCTTTGAACCTTTTCTTTTTTTGTGTCGTTAAAACGTCCACGATAGCAAAGGTTTAAATTGGAATTAAAGCCGAAAAAGTCAGGAGTGCAAACAGCCCCGTATTCTTTAGCTATTTTCTGTGTACTATCAATTAAATATGGAAATGTAAACTTATTTTCCTTGGCAAAATTAATCATATTTTCAAAGGAATCTTCTGGATATTCATTTACATCATTTGGCATTATTGCAATGGTGTTTACCTGATAATCTTTTTTCAATTGATCAACATCGCTTACCAGATTGCTAATAATTGACTGAACGTAAGGACAGTGATTGCATATAAACATTATAATAAGACCATTTTTTCCACAACAGTCACTTAATGCATAATATTTATTGTCTACTCCCAAAAGATTAAAATCTTTTGCAGTAAAACTAAAATCAACTTTAGGAGTATTCAGAGCAACCATAGAATATTATTATACCACATGTAATTTACGGTCTTATTATTTAAATGTCAAACGGTTTCTATGTATACTGTTTGCATATTCTTTTTTAGTATTATAATTATAAAACTTATGTTCATAACTTTCGAAGGAATAGACGGCTCTGGTAAAACAACACAATCTAAGCTACTTGCAAATCATTTTAAGCAAATTCGCGGCGAAAATAATGTGGTATTGACTCGAGAACCAGGTGGCACTAACTTTGCAGAGAAGGTAAGAGGAGTATTGTTAACGAATAATATTGATTCTATTTCTGAACTCTTGCTACTTATCTCGATGAGGCGCGAACATATGAAAAAATTAATATTACCAGCTCTTGCAGAAGGAAAAATAGTGATTTGTGATCGGTTTATTGATTCAACTATTGCATATCAAGGATATGGGTTTGGAGTTGACTTAGGGCTAATAGGGGACTTACATAAGCTAGTGGAAATTGAATGTCCAGATATTACATTTATTCTAGATATTGATGTTAAAGTTGGGTTAAATAGAGCAAAAGACAAGAATAAATATGAAGAAATGGATGTTAATTTTTACAATAAGGTCAGAAAAGGATTTCAGGAAATAGCCATAAAAGAGCCCGTTAGGTGCAGTGTTATCACTGGAATTGAAACAAAAAATGATAATCACGTACACAATGAAATTATTGATAAAATCACCTAGCTTGTGATAGAAAATTATCAATTTCAGGTAACATTATTTCATATGAATAACTTTTTGTTTGAGTAGCTAAAAAATCCTGTATTTTGTCTGGATCTTCTTCACTTATCATCTTATATGCCCTTGCGAGGTTCATTAATTCACTTCTATTTTTTTTATTGCTTACTTCAGTAATAGTAAAAAATTGATCAAAATGGTCTAAGAGGTCTTTATTTTTTATTGAAGACACAATATCGTCAATTTCTTTCACATATAATGCAAGTTTGTGTGCTTTACTACGATCTTCAAAACAAAGATTAACAAGCACGTTGCGAAACCTATCTTTCGTAGTACTTCTCACTTCTGCTAATAAGGACTTAATATTTTCTTGGCAATGCACTCTCTTTACCGATTCAGCCGGTTCAACCATACCAAGAACATTCTTTACCAAAGATTTTTCTTCACAACTAAATATGAACATGTAATAACCCATCGATAAAGTGAAGAGCAAGAACATAGCCGGAAGTAAAAACGGAGCTAATACATTTTGTGACGCAGGGAAAATAAACCAGGTAACAGTTGCTATTGACACAGTTACAAATAATCCTGATAAACATAATTGTGCTTTTCTTCTATAATTCTGATCAATAACTGTACTTACACCAATAGAAGCTATATCAATCATTACTCACACCTCATTAAACATTAATACTAACTGAATGATAGCATTATTGTGATGAAAATGCAATATTATGAATATTTTAATACAATTTATATTGACAGTTACAATTCTAAATTGTTTTATTGCAGCGTTAGCTGATTAACATTTTTAAGATGAGGTCAACTCTCATAGAGAGAGGATTTTTTTATTTTCTCATTCTTCTCATTTTCCTCTCTAACAATTTTTTTCCCATTTAATATGTCCTTTATTTCATCTCCTGTTAAAGTTTCAAACTCCAGTAGATTTTCGGCAATGAGATCTAAGCCTTTCTTATGCTTGGTCAAAATCTCTTTTGCTTTTTCATAGCAAGAAGACACAACTTTCTTCACTTCTTCATCTATAAGTTTTAACGTATCTTCAGAAATTATCTCAGAACCATGCATGGTTTGTTCGCGATTGTGATAGATCGGACCTATTTTGTCACTCATTCCACATTTTGTTACCATAGCGCGTGATAAATCAGATGCTTGTTTTATATCCGAAGATGCACCGCTTGTGACTTTATCGTAGCCAAAAATTAGCTCCTCTGCCACTCTTCCACCCATAGCAACAGTAATATCTGCTATCATCTTTTCTCTTGTGAGGGACACTCTATCTGTTTCTGGTAGTCTCATAACTAAACCGAGTGCTCTACCGCGTGGAATAATTGTTGCCTTGTGTATAGGATCAGAAGCAGGCATATTAACAGCAATTATCGCATGACCAGCTTCATGGTATGCAGTCAGTCTCTTTTCCTCTTCTGTCATAATTAGGGATCGTCTTTCTACGCCCATCATCACTTTATCACGTGCATATTCAAAATCGTCCATGGTAACAATCTTCTTGTTTCTTCTTGCAGCAATAAGTGCAGATTCGTTCACTAAATTTGCTAAATCAGCTCCAGAAAAGCCTGGTGTTCCTCTTGCAACTGTTTTCACGTTTACATCTGGTGCTATTGATATTTTCTTTATATGAGTATTTAATATCTTTTCACGCCCATTTATATCGGGTAAAGAAATAGTAATCTGTCGGTCAAAACGACCAGGTCTAAGCAGTGCTGGATCTAAGACATCCGGACGGTTAGTCGCAGCAATTATTATTACACCTTCATTAGACTCAAAGCCATCCATCTCAACTAATAACTGATTTAATGTTTGTTCTCTTTCATCATTGCTGCCACCAAGACCAATGCCACGATGTCTACCCACCGCATCTATTTCATCTATAAAAATTATACAAGGAGCATTTTTCTTGCCTTGATCAAACATATCACGAACGCGACTTGCACCAACACCCACAAACATTTCAACAAAATCAGATCCAGAAATACTAAAGAATGGCACATTAGCTTCTCCTGCAATTGCACGAGCAAGTAAAGTTTTACCAGTTCCAGGAGAGCCAATCAAAAGGCACCCTTTTGGTATTTTTCCACCTAATATTTGAAATTTTTGCTTTTGTTTAAGAAAATCAACGATCTCTACTAGCTCTTCTTTTGCTTCATCAATTCCGGCAACATCATCAAATGTTACTTTTTTTCCACTAGTAATGAGTCTAGCCCTTGACTTGCCAAAGCTTATAGTTCTGTTGCCCCCCGCTTGTGTTTGTTTAAGAAAGAATAGCAAGAAGCCAATAAAGATAAATGTTGGGACCCATGAGATAAGTAATCCACCAATTACGTTCATGGCAGAATCTCCAGTTGAAAAGGAGAATCTCACTTTTCTATCATGTAAATTTTTTATTAGGTCGCTATATATGACACCGCTTGAATTGAAACTTGAACCGTCCCTGAACTTGCCTTCAATGCTCTGGTTTTTTATGACAATATTTTCTACATCATTGTCTTCTAATCTAGTTAAAAATTCCGAAAAAGGTATAATTGTTTTACTTTTACCTACATTTCCGCTGAACTGAATATAAGCAACTGAAATAAGAACAATAATTACTAACCAGATCAATAAGCCTTCTAAAAATTTTTTCATTTCTATTTCTAACTAAATACTAATCAAGCTTACCAAATTTTGTTTTATCGTGCTATTAATAATGCATTGAACCTTATCGTCATTGGTATTTTTTCCGTTATAATTTACATCAGGATAAGCAAGCACCTTTCCATCTTTTAGCACTACAGGCAAAGAATAGAAAACTTCAGGGCAGCAGTTGTAATCCTTCAGAAATTCAGGAACTTTTTGTGTTTTTTTTAATGGAGCGATGATAACTGAACACTCTTGATTTCCGAGTATTGTGCAGCTAAATCTGTTATCCCATTGAGTAGATTCATTTAAAGGTAGGTTTAAGGTAATTTCTTGTATCTTTGACGATTCTCTAATTATCAAGATATTTTCTCCATGTTTTCTTATTTTACACCCAGAAAGTGTACAGTTAACATTACTATCCTTTTGCAATATTTTATTAAATATTACGATAAGGCTGTTGTACCTTGGTTTATAATGTTTACTGGCAATTGCCATTATGGAGTAAAGAAGAAGCCTCAAGGCTATTTCCTCTGGCAATTGATAAAACTCACTTAGTTTAATTTCAATATAACCAAGATCATGCACATTAACGCAGTCATTAAACGCAAGGCGTGTGTAGTGCATCAACGCTTTTGCAGCTCTTTTCATATGAAGGGCTGTGAGGCATATTCGCTCTGTTAAAATCTCTTGATTATCACTTGCTTTAAGTAAGTTACGGTATAAAGTTCGCCTGTATTTTAAGTCATAGTTGCTTCTATCTTCGATCCATTTTAACCGATGAAGCTTAGCGTACTTTTCTATTTCACTACGACTAAAATTTAACAATGGCCTAAATATATAAATACCATTTAGGAAAGACTTGTAGTCCATTGATGATAATCCATCTACGCCACTACCTCGCTCTAATCTTAACAAGAACGTTTCTGCTTGATCATCTTTGTGATGAGCAACAAGTAAATATTTAACATTATTATTTTTACACCACTCTGCTAGTAACTTATACCGTGCTTTTCGTGCCTGTAACTGAATATTGCCTTTAATATTTTGCTTCTCCCAATTTAATATGAACGATTCCTTTGCTCCAAGTTCCTTTGCATAACTTACAACAAAATCAGCTTCTTTTTGAGACTCTGGACGTAACCCATGATTTACTGTTAATGCTGTAGGAAGTGAAAGCTTGTTTTTTTTTGCCCAGTTAGTCATTAAGTGCAGTAAGACTATACTATCTACACCACCTGATACTGCAACTGCAACTTGATTGTTATAGAAAGCAAAACTATTAACCACATTTTGAAATAATAACTCTAATTCCATTATGTCTCTTGATGGCCAGACAGGTCAGATCTCTTACGTCATACCGCGACTTATTTGTGGTATATATAGATCCCGCTAACAAGCAACGAAATATGACAAGTTTGTCCTTTTTTGTCTACCCCAGTGCCCTTTCTTTATGTCATCCCAGTGTTTGACACTGGGATCCAGGTTTTAATGCAAGAAACTATTTCTTTATTCCAGAAAATGAAAATTCCACTCTACGATTTTTAGCATGCTCTTTTTCATATTTAGAATTTCTAGAATCATCTTTTACATTAACCAAAGGCTCAGTTTCACCTTTAGAAGCAGTTTTTATTCTGTTTTCTATGTAGGGTGTACAACTAACCATAAATTTTTTAGCTGCATCTGCCCTTCTAGCGCCTAGCGCAAGATTATATTCATGAGAACCACGGTTGTCAGTGTGACCAGTTAAAGTAACCTTCGCGTCAGGGTTATCTTGTAACACCTCCATTACGTCAAGTAATGCATCTGCACTTACTTCAGCAATACTAGATTCATCATAACCAAAGAAAACTCTTTTATCACCTATCTGCTTAACAACAGAATTTATTTTATTTGTTGTATTTGCTCCTTTTTTTGGGCAAGAACTTACACCAGTAAGTAATAAACAAAAACAGCACATTATAACCAGTCTACTCCACATTACTAAACCTCCATAAATTCTAAATAGTGCGTAACTTTAATTTCAGTAGCTAATATCTCTCCATATTGTAATATAGTCAAGAGAAATAAAATACTAAATACTTTTTCTACAACCTTACAATTAATTTTCCTATAATATGCTGGACTCTGAGTAGAAAAATCCAATAAAAGAATAAAAAGTACAATTTTTTATTGTACTTTAAGCAAATATACTTTTAACTTTATTATTAATCTATTACGGTATTAAACAGATGTTTTCTAAAATAATGAACAAATATGCAATCTTATAAGTTTTTAGAGGAAGTATTATATAGGGTAAAGAATATCGAAAATACGCTAAAAGTACTAAACCAAAGCCAATTGAATATAGAGGACAAAGTTGAACAAATGAGCCTTCTAGAAGAAATCAGACATGAAATTATCTCTCATGACGTAATAAAGGAATCATTAGCAGATGCTCTTGGTAACAAAAAAAGTGCAAATACTCAGCAGCTAAAGTTAATAGAGAGAATACATAAGAGCAACAGTGCTGTTCCTATTGATTTAGTAAAATCTTTGTCCAAAGCTAAAGTTGAATGCCAAAGTTTATGGAGGCTAACCAATTCTGAAGCCAGTAACTTGGAAAAACTAAAAGAACGTTTTACTGATTTAATCAAACTCATTCGCGAAGTAGCTTCTATAAAATCGCAGCAATTAAAATGCTCAAAATACGACTCACTGCTTGCTGACTATGACTCTGATATCACAGAAAAGAATATAAAGGAAATATTTCCCAAGGTAGGCAAATTCTTTAGTGGAAATGTAGATAAAATAATTGAAAAGCAGAAAAAGGATAAGGTTACTAATATACAAAAAGTTGCTACTCAGAAGCAGATTGAACTTGGCTCGTCATGTTTACAGCAAATGGGTGTCGCACTGCATGAGGTTCGTACTTCTTATTACTACCCTATAGATTATGATGAATCTGACTTTTGTTATGGTTTATTTTCTCTTTTACGGCATAGTGGTTATGCAATTTATCAAAAATGTTTAGCGCAAAATTCTATAAGTAGCCCAATTACGAGACATGTTATGTATGAAACTCAAGGGTTATTCATGGAAAGGATGATTGGAACATCCAGAGAATTTATTGAGTTTATTCAACCACACATAAAAGAGAAATTTGCTATAAAAGGCAAAACTAACGAGAAAGTTAGCAGTGTTGAAAATTTGTACTTGATTTTCAATGAAATAAACCTTTCTTCTTTTTTAAAAAATGCAGATGAATTTAGTCTGTTAGCTCATATTATGTTGAGAACTAGGTTAGAACAAGATATAATAAATGGTACATTGGAAGTCAAAGACCTGCATGATGCGTGGCTGGAAGGTATGAAGCACTATAAAATTCCAGTAAAAGCTGAAAATGAGCTAAACACTTATTTTCAAGATGAATATTGGGCAAGCGGTGTTATGGGCTACTTTCCTATAAAAATTATTGCTTTAATTGCTGCTGTGCAGATTTTCTCTTGCGTTAAAAAGAATCATTACGAATCATTAAGTGCTATAATAAAAGGAGATTTTAGTTTACTTATCAGTTGGTTATCTCAAAATATATACAGTGCAAAGTGTGGCCTGGAACTGCTAAAAAAAGTAACAGGTAAGGGTTTAGACGTTGAGTGCTGCATTAGCTACTTATCTGGAAAGTATAATTTGTCTTAATAAATGATTTTCTTGAGTTGCGTATGAATTTTGTTCGAAAATTAACCGAAAAGTTTTGTAGTCTTTTCACTTTCAAAGGTTTATTTGCTAGCGATATTGCTATAGATCTTGGCACTGCAAACACTTTAGTTTATCAGAAAAATCAGGGAATAGTGCTTGATGAGCCTTCAGTTGTAGCAAGAATAAAAGAAAAAGGAAGCTACGTTCCTTATGCTTTTGGTAAAAAAGCTAAAATGATGCTTGGAAAAACGCCTGGAGAAATAGAGGCGATAAGGCCCTTAAAGGATGGAGTTATTGCTGATTTTAAAAGTGCGGAAGAAATGCTAAAATATTTCATACGCAGTGCAAACACAAAATTCACTGTTAATAAACCTAATATTATCATATGCGTTCCATCTGGATCCACGCCAGTTGAAAGGCGTGCTATACAAGATGCAGCAGAAAGTGCTGGTGCAAATGAAGTATTTTTAATTGAAGAACCAATGGCTGCAGCAATCGGAGCTGGGCTCCCGGTTACTGAACCTGAGGGTTCTATGATTGTTGATATAGGAGGCGGTACAACTGAAGTTGCAATTATTTCTTTAGGCGGAATTGTTTATTCACGTTCTGCCAGAGTAGGTGGCGATATTATGGATGAAGCAATAAAATCATATATTCGTGAAAATCATAAGTTATTAATCGGTGAAACAACCGCTGAGAAAATTAAGAAAAGCATAGGTTCAGCCAGTCTGCCAGGTGAAAATAACAAAGAGGGAATGATAATTAAAGGCAGGGATTTAGTGAGTGGCATGCCAAAAGAAATGCTTTTATCAGAATACCAAGTTGCAGAGAGTTTAATAGAGCCTGTACATCAGATAATTTCTGCTATTAAGACTGCGCTGGAGAGCACTCCACCTGAACTTTCTTCTGATATAGTCGATAGAGGAATAGTTTTATCCGGTGGTGGTGGATTATTACGTAATCTAGGTAAAGTTATCAGTGAAACAACAAAATTACCGGTTCGTGTTGCAGATGACCCACTTTGTTGTGTTGCCTTAGGTAGTGGAAAAGTGCTTGAAAACATGGATTATTTTGGCCATGTTTTATTCAAGCAAGATTAAATTATTTTTGAAGGTAGTTTATCGAATTGTTTTGATGGAATTATGTAATATAAATGAGATCCCAGTGTCATGCACCAAGTAATTTGAAGGCAACTTCTAGCAGAAAAGGGTGTCATCCGAGTAGCTGACACTGGGATCCAGGAAACTTGATTACAAATAAATATGCTGTTTTAATGAATTTGTGTAATAGAAGCTAGATTCCAGTGTCAGCTACTTTCATGACATTATCTACTATGTAAATTGCCCCCAAATCAAAACGTTTGCACAGTTGTATGTTGGAATGACACAAGATTTGCGTTTATAAATTAAGGCGGTTATGCTAAAAGAATTTGAAATTGAACCTCTGCTAAAAGATAAAACTCCGCACCAGACTAAGGCTGTTGTTGCAATGTCCGGGGGAGTTGATAGCTCGGTTGCTGCAGCACTGCTACATAACCTTGGGTACCAGGTGATAGGTGTGACTCTTCAACTCTATGGCACTGACGGTAATGCTAACGCAAGAAAGGGTGCATGCTGCGCTGGACAGGATATTTATGACGCTAAGCGTGTAGCTGAAAGTGTTGGCTTTCCTCACTATATTTTAAACTATGAGGAAATATTCAAAAAGGAAGTAATAGAGGATTTTGCGAGTACCTATATGCGTGGGGAAACTCCCATACCATGCGTGAGATGTAACCAAACGGTAAAATTTCGTGATCTATTACAAGTTACAAAAAATCTTGGTGCGGATGTGCTCGTAACAGGACATTACGTGAGAAGGTTAGAAAAAAATGGTGAGGTAAAGTTGTGCAGAAGCATTGATAAAAGTAAAGATCAAAGTTATTTTTTGTTTGCTACAACTCAAGAGCAATTGAAGCTTTTGCGATTTCCACTAGGTGGGTTCTATAAAAGTGATATAAGAAAATTAGCAAAGTATTTCAGCTTACAAATTTCTGAAAAGCCGGACAGTCAAGATATATGCTTTGTTTCCGAAAGCTATAGTAAAACAATAGCTAAATTAGCTCCACAATCTGTACAGAAAGGTAAAATAGTGGATGTTAATGGAAAAGTGCTAGGCGAGCACAGTGGCATAGTAAATTTTACAGTGGGGCAAAGAAAGGGCTTGGGTATCGCACACAATGAACCTCTTTATGTGATAAAAATTAATACAGAAAATAATGAGGTTATAGTAGGTCCGATCAACGTATTAATGCAAAAAAAAATATTGATCAAGGAGTTAAATTGGTTAGAACAACCAAAGGAAGGTATGGAAGTAACTGTGAAGCTGAGATCATCACATGCGGGAAGTTTAGCAACAATACATTCAACTGACGAAAAAAATAAAGCCTGTGTCATTTTAAACGACGATTACTTTGGCATCAGTCCAGGTCAAGCCTGTGTAGCGTATAAAGATGAGCAAGTTATCGGCGGTGGATGGATATGCTCTTAACTAAAAGCTTTAATGCAGAGTGTAAACATACAATAGACTTCTTGCATAACCATATAACATTGGGAATAGAAACAAAAAAACTTGCTTGACAAACTCCGCCAGCCCCCTTATCATGAAACTGAAGCTATTTATTTATCTTCTCTGTACAGATTAAATGACAAAAAAACTCACGTATCTGGCGTCTCATGTTTAATTTTTTGCACTATGTGCACTCTATGTCTTTATCAAATTTCTGGGTTTTTACCTACACAAGCTGGAATACGCTTATAAAGCATTTAAAACATTAAAAAACGCCAACTTAAAAAATGGATAGTGAATAACTAGCTACCTTAGGGTTTCTTTTGCCTTTTTTTTCATTTGGTAAATTTCTTAATGTTTGTAGCTAAACGACAACCGTCATCCCGCTGCTTGTTAGCGGCTAAGAGATACCGCGAATGAATCGCGGTATGACGGTTCGCGGCGGCATCAAGATAAGTCTCGTCATCCCGCTGCGTGTTAGCGGGATCTCTTGTTAGTGGCTGAGATACCGCGGCGGTATAGCTATACCTTTTTCTACTTAGTTTGGGTTATGCAAGAAGTCTAATAACATTTATTGCTATTTTGCCATGTATCCCTTATACTATAAAGTAGAACATTATAGGTTTTAGCAATGGTTAAAGAAGTTGAAGAATTAATAAAAATTGTTGGCAAGGGCAATTTATTAGAGGCTTTGTTTATTCGTTGGGGCAGTTATCAACATGCTGGATTAAAATGGAGAGATCATAGAAATCATTTTGGTTTGCCTGAATTCATTGGAAAAGAAAAAGAACCATTAGATAAGTATTTTAACTTAAGGTTTAGTCTACAAGGGCTATTCTTAATTTATGCTCAAGCTTATAGAATTCTTATAGAAAATGTTCAGCTCAATACTCAAGAAGTAATCGACAAGATATATATATCAGTTAGCAAGGGTGAATTAGAGGAACAGTTAAGTTCAATAATTAGTGGTGAGCAATCAACAGAAGATCAAAAAAAATTAAAGCTTCTTAATATTTTAGCGAATCCAAAAGGCAAAACTTTATTTAACAATAATAATGATTTTGAGAAACAAGTACTTAATAATGTTAAAAAGTTACTAAAGATAAATTATGCAAATGAATTTGATAAAGAATTTAGCTTATGTAAAGAAGTAATCGATCACTATTATTCTATCCACAATATAAAAGTAGATAAAGATATAGCATTACTATTTTCTAGTTATGGCATATTTTCTATACATACCAAAGATAATGATATTTCCAAAGATAAAGATATTTTATCGCTTAATCAATATATTAATGAGAAAGCTAAAATGATCAATACACCACTGTATTTTGATTACATTGTGAGATTATCACAAATGTTAAGCAAAATCGAGTTACTAAGTAGAGATGGAACCATCAAATATACAGCCGACTGTGAAAATATGGATTGGCAAGAGGAAGAATTGAAAATGAATGGATTAATATGTCCTATAAATACAAAAAACACCCTAGAGCAACTGTTAAAAAACCAAAATAGTGATGAATTTGAACAATTAATAACGAGCCCTGAGAATATATACTACTCAGTGTTGCCAGAAGAGAATGAATATAGGCCAGATCTCATTGTCAGCAAGAAAAAAGAAAAGGACCATAAAAACACAGTCTGTAAACTTATTTTAGGTATGTTTGTATTATCTGTTGGGTTATATGTTGCTGATTATTTCTTTATGGAGCAAAAATTGTTCAACTCAATAAAGAATGTTTTGCCACAAGACAACCTTACTAACCTGATAGTTGGTGCGGTGCTTACTATTGTAATAGTATATGCTTTATTTCAATTATCACAGAAACCACCACTTTCAACAGTCGATGATGTGCAGAATACCGCTCCATGCAAAATAAGCTTAGAACTACATAAATGTAGCAACTTAAAAGCACATATTGTATAATGCTTATTCTTAAGTTAAGAGGTAATTTATGGATTTAAGTAAAATAACAGCGGGACCAAATGCGGTGAATGTGGTAATTGAAATAAGTGCAAATGCTGAGCCTGTAAAGTATGAATTTAATAAAGAGCTTGGGTTGTTACAAGTTGACAGATTTTTATCTACCTCAATGACTTATCCTTGCAATTATGGATTTATACCAAATACCTGCGCAGGTGATGGTGACCCTGTGGATGTTTTGGTGCTAACTCAATTTCCCTTAGCATCTAGTGTTTTAATATCGGTACGTCCAATAGGCGCATTACTCACTAAAGATGAAAAAGGAGAAGATGAGAAAATATTAGCAGTGCCTGTTTCCAGTGTTGATAGCTATTATGACAATATAAAGAACTATTCTGATTTATCTAAAAATCTACTAGATAAAATTACTCATTTCTTTTCTCATTATAAAGATCTAGAAAAGGGAAAAACAGTAGCAGTTGGAGAATGGGTTGGTGTAGAAGAAGCAAAACAAATTGTTGCAAGCTCTATCAAAAGCGGAAATTAGTTTTTGTTGATTTATAGCTAAAGTGGCTCTACGATTTGAAAAACAACAAATTCGTCATTCCGCTACGTGTTAGCTGATGAGATACCGCCCACAACTGTACGAACATTGCAATATGGCACATAGTAAACGATGTCATCCCAGTGCTTGACACTGGGATGGCTTTGTTGCATAGCAACTGAAAAATCTGGTGGCTACTGACAAAATTCATTATAAAATAGCCATTTAACCTTGAAAGAAAAAATATGCCACAAAAAATGAGGGTCAGTAACCATAGCGAATATAACAAATTTCTAGAAAAAAGAGGAAATATTTTTCATTATACCAACGAAGCCATAGAAAAGTGGTACGAGAATGGTCCAAAAATACCAGGTGGCAACAATATTTATAGCGATAAAGTTGTAATTTTGGTGCACATAATAACTTGTTTATTTAGAATAGGCCTGAGGCAAACAGTTGGGTTTATAGCAGGATACCTTGAGCAAATTGGGAAAAATTTGCAAGTTATCAGCTATTCACAATCATCAAGAAGGTTTAAGAAACTCAATATTAAGATCAATGATTGCAGAAAATAATATGGAAGATATCGAAATTGCTATAGACAGTACAGGAATTAGTATATACAACAACACTCCTGGTCATAGCAAAGAAAATAGCGAAGATAGAAAGTATCGCAGCTATGAACAGACAAGAAAATTGCATGTAATGTTGAATACAAACAGCAAAAAAGCCATAGCTGTAAAATACAGTAACGGTGTCTACTCTGATCACTATGGAGCTTGTGATTTGCTAAAAGAAGTCGATTTTCAGTATGTCATAAAAGTACTATATGCAGATAGGGCATATGACAGAGAAAAGCTCTATAAGCTGTGTAATCAATATGGTATAAAAACGAAAATTCCTCCGAAAAACAACGCAGCAGAGCATCCAAAATTGGATTATATGCTTGATAGAAATGCCGCTATTCAGTTAATGAAATTACATGGTGAGAATGGTATAAAAAGATGGAAAGAAGAAGTAAATTACGGAAAAAGATCGTATATTGAAGGATTTTTCTCAAGGTTGAAGCGAATATTTGGGTTTAGTTTTAGGAGCAAATCTGAAATTAATCGTGAGAAGGAACTGCTACTCAAGTGTTATTTGCTTAACAAATTTACTGAAATAGGCATGGCTAAGTTTGAGATAGCTTCATGAATTTATTGTACGTTACCTACTATCCGAAGAGCGATGCAACAAAGCCCACTGGGATCCAGACTTTCCGTAAAAACGTTATATTTTAACATAACACTTATATGCTCACCAACTTAGTGCTAATCAAAATCCTGGATCCCAGTGTCTGGGCACTGGGATGACAAGAAAGGGAGCACTGGAATTTTTGTTTCAGCATTAGCCATGCATCTGAACAGATACAAATATTGCAATTAAAAGCATTAGACAGGCGGTAGAGGTCTTGGTATTATATAATCTTTAGGTTCTAAATTTGGAAGGGTGGCCGAGCGGCTGAAGGCGGCGGTTTGCTAAACCGTTATACGACCCAAAAGTCGTATCGAGGGTTCGAATCCCTCTCCTTCCGTATACTGTTTTGAGCACGGTCTAAATTCGCTATATTAGCATGTTTTTAGCCTATTTACCAGCGTACCTGATTTTGTTGCAATGGTTTTTATTTCCATTGTCACTGAGGTCACTATTAAAAAGTTGGCTAGCATTGACTCAGTATTTATTATAGAATTGGTTATTAACTAAACAACTTTACTTGTATGTATAAAATACTAATCTTACTGTTGATAGTGTTGCCACTTAGGTTGCTTGCAACCGAGATTGAAATTGTTGCAGATGTAAATGGTGAACCAATTTCAAATTTAGATATCGAAAAACGCATCAACTTTATAAATTCATTGTTTGGCACTCAAAGTGTTAATCAAAAAGAAGCAAAGCCTCAAGTGCTTAGGGAGCTAATAGACGAAATTATCATTATCAATGAAGCACAGAGGCTGAATATAAAATTGAGCAACGAGGAGTTAGATAATGCTATTATGTTATTTTTAACCCAAAGTTTTAAACTTAAGGCTAATGAAGTTGATCAATACATAGAGAAGCATAATATAGATCTTGGTATTTTAAGAAAACAAATAAAATGTCAGTTACTGTGGAGCAAAATTATTGAAGTAAGAATTGTGCCATTTATTAATATAAGCGATAAAGAAGTAGATGATGTAAAAAGGCAAACAGAAAAGCCGGATTATCTTATCACGTTCCAAGAGTTTATAATTCCTGATCAAAAAGACAAGGACGTTTATGGTATAGCTGAAGATTTAGTAAAAAAATTACGCAACAGTAATAACCCAGAATCTCCAATAAAGATGCGTAAAGCAACAGTTAATTTAAGTCAGCTAAAAGGAAAACTCAAGAGCGTTTTAGAAGGATTAGAAACCAGCGACATAGCAGGTCCATTCAGTTTTAGTGAAGGTTACTCTGTTATAAAAGTAATAGATAAAGTACAACTTAATCATGCACTGCTGGAAAGCACTTTAAAATTAAAACAGATTGTGGTTGAAGGTTCAGAAAGTTTATTAGATAATCTCAAGGAGCAAAAAGTTAATTGTTTAAATTTTGATAAATTGGCAGATAATTTTAAGTTGCCAAACGCAAAGGAATTTGAAATAAAAATGCGAGATTTAAATCCTGATTTACAGATTTTATTTAGTAAAACAAGTGTGAATGAAATAGTAGAATTGAGAGAAAATGGCACTGCAAAGTTGATGATGTTGTGTGATATCAAGAGTAATGTAGCGGGTATAGAAGCAATCAAACAGAAAATGTACCAACAAAAGATTATGATACAAAGCAACTTGTTATTAGATGATATGCGTAAAAATGCAGCTATCAGTTATCGGTATAGTTGAAGTCAGAGAGTGTCCTTGTCTTTGTGTATAGAACTATATAAATTACTTTGTTCTATAAAATTTCAAAAAATTTGAACAAATGCAGTTAAAATAGCACATGAAGAATATAATGCTAATTGGTGGTGGAGTTGGAAATGCAGTGTTATTTTCGATAGGGAAGGCATGTCTTGAAAATAATAACAAGGTTTTGTACTTTGCTGGCTATAAGAAGTTAAGTGATGTATTTAAACGAGCACTGATAGAGCGTGCATCAAATGCAGTAGTTTGGGCATGTGAAGAAGGATTGATAGAAACAAGCAGAGATCAAGATAAATCCTTTCATGGTAATATAGTTGATGCAATAGTCTCTTATCAACAAGGAAGATTAGGTATTAATTTGAACGTTATAGATAAAATTATCACTATTGGTTCTGACAAAATGATGAAAGCTGTGAATGAAGCTAGAAAAACAATTTTAAAGCCATATCTGAAATCAGGCCACATAGCGATATCATCAGTTAATTCTCCTATGCAGTGTATGATGAAAGAAATCTGCGCTCAGTGTGTGCAGCAACATATAAATGCGAAAACAGGAGAAAGGAGTTTTGTTTATAGTTGCAGTAATCAAGACCAGGATATGGGGTGTGTTGACTTTGACTTTTTAAGTGAGCGCTTGAAGCAAAATAGTTTACAAGAAAAACTTACTGCAAAATGGATAGATCATGTTCAAAGATATTAAACAGCACAAAAAGGAAATAAGAGAGCAATATAGAGCTATAAGAAAAGATATTGATGAAAGTTATTCCAGTTATGCGGCAAATTCCCTTATTAATCTCTTTAATCAGAACTTAAGCTACGTTAAAGGCAAAACAATAGCAGCTTACATTCCAATGGATGAGGAAATAGATGTTGTGCCTTTGATGCATAGTTTACTCGATTTAGATTATAAAGTAGCAATTCCTAATAAAAATAAGTTACTAAAATTTGAGGAATGGAACGAAACAAATGAAGATGTAATTCCCGACACAATCATTACTCCTGTTATTGCTTTTGATGATCATTTTAATAGATTAGGTTTTGGCGGTGGTTGGTATGATACAATGATAGAAAAACTGCGGCCACTTGGAAAAATATTTATAGGTGTAGCCTATGAGAAACAATATTGTAAAGATTTACCTGTAGAAAAACATGATCAAAAATTGGATATTATAATCACTGAGATGTGTGTTAGATGTGGAAGTGGATTGCTCAAGAAAGTGGATAGAAAGGAGTAGATCCCTATCTTTCCCATTCCCTCCCCAAGCCATCAGAGGGTTTTATTTTCTTCTTCACTCACTCGTTCAGTACTTGAATCACCTAATTGAGAATCTGGCTCCATTTCCTGAGCTTTCTCATTAACTTTTTGTTCTACATCTTCTATTTTACCGTTACCAATAGCCATAATTGCAGGTTGAAATTTATTTATAAGATCATTAAGTGCTTTCATATCTGCTACATGAGTACTGAGGCCCTTTTCCAGAAGTCTGCTCATATCATCTTCTGAAAAATTTTGAATGGTTCCATTCTTTACTAACTCTTGTATAGCAGATCGCTGCCTTTCATTTTGAAGCATTTCTAATATTTTTTTCCCATCATCAAAACCTTTTTTAGCGTCAACGCCTTCGTTATCTTTAAGACTAATGTTTGCAATAGTTTCAAGCACGTTTGTTCTTGATCTACTAAAGTTATTCTCTCTGTCTTGAATCGTAGGTAATTTATCTATTAAATCCTTATATGAACTTTTTACTGCTTTTCCTGTTTCAATCGCACCTTCTTTTATTTTTTCCCCTGCCTTTCCTATACCTATTCCTACATAACGTGCTCCAATAGCTACAAGCGCTATTAATGTAGCAAGCACAATAAGCGGAGAAAATGCTGCTCCTAATACCATTCCAGCAGAAGCTATTCCTATTTTTTCATTTGCAGATGCTGATTTAAAATAATTGACTAGATTGTCCAGCGGACCTTTATTATTATTTATAACATTACTTATTGCTTGCTGATTAACAGATTTTAACGCCTCTTCTATTATTTTTGAGTCAACGTTTTCAGAAGTTAACCCTTTAAGTGCTTCTTCAATGAGTTTTATAAATAATTCTTTATTTACTTCCTTTTGCAAGCCTTGGTCATTAATCGCTAAACCTAAATCTTTGAGGTTCATCCCTTTAACTTGTTCTGATAGGGTTGTAAATAACTCTTTTTTCCCCTCTTGTGAGGATTGTGCAATACTTTCTATTATATCTGAAATAGCTTTTCTTAGTTCTGGATAGTCAGTGTCAAAAAACATACTATTGCTAGATTCCATATTCAGCTTCGTTGATTATAAATATGCCTAATTATACATACTAATCATTAATTATATTATAATTGATATAACATACCCCTTTCCAAATATAGAATTTGTATTAAAATATCTAGATTATATGAAATCAAGGTACTTTATGGGTGAAAAAAAATTAAAAGCTGCTGTGGTCTTATCAGGGTGTGGTCACCTTGACGGTGCAGAGGTAAGAGAAGCGGTTTTAAGTTTGCTTGTGCTTGATCAGCAGGAAGTGGATGTTAAATGCTTTGCACCTGATATCAATATCACACAAGTTATGAATCATAGAACAAAAGAGGCAACAAAAGAAAAAAGGAATGTACTTGTGGAAGCAGCAAGAATCGCAAGAGGCGAAATATATGACTTAAAAGAAGCCAAAGCTGAAAATTTTGACATGCTAGTTGTACCTGGTGGATACGGGGTTGCGAAAAATTTATCTGACTTAGCTGAAAGTAAAGACATGGTGACAGTAATGCCTGAATTTGAAAGATTAGTTTCAGAATTTTTTGTTACAAAAAAGCCAATAGGAGCGATATGCATATCTCCAGCCATCATTGTTTCAATTTTAAGTAGCAAGATAGGTAAAGAAGAAAGTAAGGTTAAGGTAACTATAGGAGATGACAGAGAACAGTTGATAGAAAGGCTTGGCGGCGAGCACATAAAATGCGATACAGAGTTATCAATAGAAGACGAAGAACATAATGTATTTTCCTGTTCTGCTTATATGCGTAGCGACGAAAGTACATACTCTGTATATCAAGGGATAAAGCATATGATTGACAGCATGGTAAAAAAGATTAACAAAAAAACTAAACAGCCATTCCTATAAGGTGTACTAAATAAGACTTCTCTATTAATCACACAATTAACTGTTGAATTTTACATTTCTAGCTGTATTATGGCTACGTAGCTAAAGTAACTTAGGTTTATCGACGCTTTACTACTTGTTAGCGGTGTGGTGTAGTGGCCATATATGTTTAGTTCTTTTTTTTAAGGTATTTTGTATGTCAGATCTTTTCTATATTGAAACTACGTGTTGTGTGGACGGTCAGTGTGATGTCTATACAGGGGAAGTGAGTTTTAATGATGTCATGTTAGGCAAGTTCAGTCTAAATTCGTGCAGCGGGAAAGAAGCTATGATAAATCTAGACATTATTACATTCGATATTAATATCGCTATTGATGGTCAAAATGGAAAGACAATAAAAAAAGACCTTAAAGGTCTTGAATTTGTAACTAAAGATGATGGTTCTTGGTATATTAATAAGGATTTTGGTAATGATAAATTTGAAATTATAGTAAAGCAATCATAATTTTACATCTCAGGTGTAACATTTAGTATAGGTGCTACTCTATTTATAATGTTTCTTACTATAGGCGCAGCAATTACTCCCCCGGTATGGTGCATCCCTTGAGGCTCATCAATAGCAATTAGCACTATGTACCTTGGGTCAAGCATAGTTAGCACTCCTATAAATGATGCTATGTTTGCATCTTTGCTATATTTACCATCTACAACTTTTTCCGCCGATCCAGTTTTTCCTCCTATTGAATATGCCTTTATTTTTGCTTTTCTGCCAGTGCCATCTGTTACTGCTGCACGTAATAATTTTCTCATTTCCCTGGAAGTTCTTCTTGAGATAATTTGCTCTCCTATACTTCTTTTATTCAACATCAAGGTTGCGTTATGAAATATCCCATTGTTGATTAATGCTGCTGCAGTTTGTGCAAGATGTATAGGAGTTACAGCTATGCCATAACCATAAGATGCTGTTATTAAAGTGTTTTCACTCCATTTATCCGGGATTATCGGTGTGGATTTTTCTGGTATTTCTATTTTCAAAGGAGAAAATAGCTTCATAGCTTTAAAGTATTCTACCTGTTTTTCAATACCTAGTTTGACTGCAATTTTTGCTGCACCAATGTTGGATGATTTTACAAATATATCTTGCACAGTAATTTTTGGAATTTTAGATTTATGAAAATCCTGAATTTTATACTTTCCAATGGTGATTGGTGTTGATACGTCATATAAATCGCTAGTTTTTGTAGCGTTCGCATCAAGCGCTGCGGCTATTGTAAAGTATTTTAATACCGACCCCATCTCATATACCCCAAGACTGGCGCGATTAAACTTTTGTACGTCTTCTGCCTTATTCTGTAAGTTGGGATTAAAATCAGGTAGGCTGACCATCGAGATGACTTCACTATTTCTCACATTTAAAACAATTCCTACTCCGCCAAGTGCCTGATATCTGCTTACAGCTTTAGTTAGCTCTTCATGCACTATGCTTTGCACTCGTGTATCTAAGGATAGTTGAACATATTGATCAGCAGAGCGTGACCATCCCTGTCGGATGACAGAAGATTGTGCAGAAGCTTGGTCTGGTGTCATTCCAGTGCACTGACACTGGAATCCAGTTTTATGCGCAATTTCATCACAAACATTGTTTTTGACATATGTTTCTGGAATCCGTTGTTCATCACGTAATTTGTCAGTATTTTTATATCTGGATCCCAGTGTCACGCACTGGGATGACACCATCTGTTGTGTGGGGAATTGTTGTGCAGGAATTGCTTTCAAGTTGCAACATTCATACAACTGTATATCAGGTACTTGGATAACAGAATGTTGTTTGTTTTTACTTATATATGCCTCAACTCCTGCAATACCGTTGCCATCTATGTCAGTATAACCAAGCACGTGTGAAAATAAATTACTGTGAGGATATATACGCTTTATGTCGTCATAAAAATTTACTCCTGGTACACCAGCGTTTTTGATCGCTAGTAATTCTTTTGGAGTCAAGTGCCGCTTTATCCAAGCAAATTTCTTTTCTGAAGTAAGTACTCTATATAAGTTCTTGTATTCGAGGTCATGCAAAGTAGAACACAGTTGTGCTGCTATACTTTCCGGATTCTTTACTTTGGTTGCATCTATATATAGTGATGTTGTGGGCACATTTGTTGCTATTACCACTCCATTTCTATCTAAAATATCAGGTTGTTTATGTACTATATTATCTTTTCTAAAATTTTCTGAAGTAGTAAGTTGATCAAATGTTAAAGAGAATATGCGAAAAATAATTATTATATAAAATATAAATAATGGTACTATAAAACACAGTGAGCGGAGCTTATTTTTAAGTAATGCTTGCATATTTACTTGATTTGACAAAAATGGAAATCATCTTAGCTGAACCACGAGGTTTTTGTGCCGGGGTAAAAAGAGCTGTGGACATATTAGCTATTACTTTAGAAAAATACAAAAACGAGCGCCAAGTTTATGTGCTACACGAAATTGTTCACAATAAATATATAGTAGAGGACTTTAAGAAACAAGGAGTGGTTTTTGTAAGCAGTATCGAGGAAATTGAAGATAATGAAGGAATACTGATCTTCAGCGCGCACGGAGTATCAAAAAATATAGAAGATGAGGCAAAAAGAAAGGGTATTCAAGTGATTGATGCAACATGTCCTTTAGTCAACAAAGTGCATAAAGAAGCAAAAAGGTATGAAAACAGTGGTAAAGAATTAATTCTCATTGGGCATGAAAACCATCCAGAAGTTAAGGGAATTAGGGGAAGAGTAAACAATCCTATCACTTTAGTGCAAACTTTGCAGGATGTATATGATTTAAAGGTTAAAGATCCAGATAATTTGTCTTATGTTACACAAACTACGTTAAGCATCGACGATACCCGTGACATTATTGCTGCCTTGAAATTAAGGTTTCCAGGCATAACAGGTCCAGGTTTAAAGGACATATGCTATGCAACGCAAAACAGACAAAATGCTGTTAAAAAGCTAGCTGAAATTGTAGACATGGTATTAGTTGTAGGAAGTAAAAATAGCTCAAATTCAAACCGCTTATTAGATCTGTGCACTGCTAGAGGAAAAAGAGCCTACTTGATTGATAATTACAGATGTGTAAATAAAAGCTGGTTCCAGGGCGTAGAAAAGATAGGAATCACTGCAGGTGCTTCCGCTCCTGACATATTGGTTGATGAATTAATGGACTACCTAAAAGTAAACCTGAGTGTAAAAATTTCAGTTATGCCAGGTGGTATTATTGAAAATGTTCAGTTTAAAATACCGAATCTGGTTTAAAACACAACTTATCTACTAAGCTTCTCTTGAAATCACACAGACCAGCATCTATAGCTAAGACGTCATGCCGCGATTCATTAGACTTCTTGCATAACCATATAACGAACTTTTATTGGAAATAGAAACGAAAAAACTTACTTGACAAACTTCGCCAGCCCACTTATCATGATAGTGAAGCTATTGTATTTGCTTTCGCCAATCTGCAGATTAAAAGGTAAGGATTACTTAATGTATCGGCGTCTTATGTTCAATTTTTTGCAGTATATAGATACTGTATGTCTTTACAAAACTTCATCTACATCTAGATTTTTATCTAAATAAGCTGAACGCGCTTATAAAGCGTTACAAGACATCAAAAAATGCCAATACTCGACAGAGATAGTAAAAGACTAGCTAACTCGGGGATTCTTTGTCTTTTTTTCTGCTTAGTAAATTTCTTAAACATTTGCAGCGTAAGTTAGTTGCAATTAAAAGCAGCTGAATTTCGCTTGTCAAGCGTTTAAAACATAAAAAACGCCAATATTTTAAAGCGGATAATAACCCCAGGGCTTCTTTTGCCTTTTTTTTCGTTTGGTAAATTTCTTAAATATTTACGGCTAATATGAAGCTAAGTACGAACTTTGTTAAACACAACAAATGGTGTCATTCCAGTCTGGAATCCAGGAAAAAGAATGGTGTCATCCCAGTGCCCAAACACTGGGATCCAGTTTTCTTTACAAATTCACCAAAAGTGTTTCATTCTATAACATAAAACCCATACTCACCAAATCTAATGCATTACTTGCAATTAAGTTTCCTGGATCCCAGTGTCTGGGCACTGGGATAACAAAGGAGGACGTTATTCCAGTGCCAAGCACTGACCATTTCTGGTCTCTTAAATTGCAACTAATCTAAGTATTAAAAAATTTACCAAGCGAAAAAAAAGGCAAAAAAAGCCCGATGGTTGGCTAGTTACTTACATTATACTTTCAAGTATGGCGTTTTTTTATTCTAAACGCTTAATAACCGTGACTCAGCCGCTTTTAAGCCGCAACTAATCTAAATTATAAACGTTAAGAAATTTACTAAACAGAAAAAAAGGCAAAGAAACCCTAGGGTAGCTAATTATTCACTATCCATTTTTTAAGTTGGCGTTTTTTGATGTTTTAAATAGCGTATTTCAGCTTGTGTAGCTAGAAATTTGATAAAGACATGAGGTGCACATAGTGCAAAAAATTAAGCATGATTTACGCCAAATACATTAAGTTTTTTTGTCATTAATCCACTGCAGAGATTGCGAAGATAAATAAATAGCTTCAGTTTCATGATAAGGGGGCTGGCGAAGGGTGTCAAGTAAGTTTTTCGTTTCATCCAATGCGCTGCCAAAAGTTTGTTATGCAAGAGATCCCATAAATTGGGTGTCATAATAACTACACCCACATTAATTTTGGTGTACGTGACCTTGAAAGATCGTGATTCAATACTTAAATTATTAGGGTAGTAGGCAAATAATGGAGCTCAAAATGCATAATGTACAAGAAACTGAAAATTTAAAATTTGACGCTGAGGTAGGGAAAGTACTGAATATAGTGATTCATTCACTTTACACCAATAAAGACATTTTTCTGCGTGAATTAATATCAAATGCATCAGATGCATGTGATAAGTTGCGCTATGAATCTCAACTAAACCCTAATTTGCTAGATTTGAGTAACGAATTAAAAATCACTATCAGCTCCAATAAAGATAAGAACGAGCTATATATCACTGATAATGGCATTGGAATGAATAGACAGGATTTAATAGACAATCTTGGTACAATTGCAAGCTCTGGTACGCAAAAGTTTTTGGATGCGATTAAGAATAGCAAGGATTCAAGCCAAACTGTGGAGCTGATTGGGAAGTTTGGTGTTGGTTTTTACTCAAGCTTTATGGTTGCATCAGAAGTAATAGTAGAATCAAGAAAAGCTGGAGAGGAGGAGTCTTGGGTCTGGAAATCCAAGGGAGATGGAGAATATTCAATAAGTAAATCAGATAATCAAGTCCCTCGCGGAACCAAAATTACGCTCATTATGCATCCTGAAGAGAGTGAGTTTTTAGATAAATTTCGTGTTGAAAACATTGTCACTACTTACTCTGATCATATAAATTTTCCTGTTGAATTCATAGATGAAGAAGGAAAAAGTGAAAAGTTAAACAGTAAGGCTGCAATTTGGACTAAGCCAAAAAATGACGTTACTCAAGAGGAGCACAACGATTTTTTCCGCAGTGTTGCCCACGTTGGCGGGGAGCCTTGGATGATATTGCATAATAAAAATGAAGGTGCAATAGAATATACAAATTTGCTTTATGTTCCCTCTATTAAACCTTTTGATTTATTCCATCCAGATAGACGTTGCTCTGTGAAGTTATATGTAAATAAAGTATTTATCACTGAAGATAACATACAGATCATACCGCAGTATTTACGTTTCTTGAAAGGTATTGTTGATTCACCGGACTTGCCTCTTAATATCAGCAGAGAAACGTTGCAGAATAATCGTGTTGTTGAGCAGATCAGAAAATCCCTCACTAAGCGCGTGATATCAGAGCTCGGTAGAAAAGCAAAAGAGAATTTAGAGGAATATACAAAATTCTGGACCAATTTTGGTGCAGTTTTAAAGGAAGGTCTTTGTGAAGCTATGCCAACTGATGAGAGGGAAGCACTACTCTCAATTTGCAGATTTCATAGTACTGGTGATGAGAAATTAGTCAGCATTGATGACTATATAAGCAGAATGAAGCCTGAGCAGGAACATATCTATTATCTCACCGGAAATAGCCTCGATTCAGTGAAAAACAGTCCGCAACTTGAGGGGTTCGTCAGTAAAGGGCTGGAGGTTCTTCTGTTCGTTGATCCAGTGGATGATTTCTGGACTAGTGTAATTCATGAATATAAAGATCAAAAGTTTAAGTCTGTGACTCGCGCTGATGTTGATTTGGAAAAATTCTCTTCAGAAGAAGATAAGAAAAATGAAGAAAACAAATCGAATGAAGAAAAAACTGAGGAAACTATATTGCAATATTTTACCACAGTGCTTGGAGATTCAGTAAAAAGCGTAAAAATTTCCAAAAAATTGACTGATAGTCCCGTATGCCTAGCGGTTGATGAAGGTGCTATGGATCTTCGCATGGAGCGTTTTTTGCGTGAACAAAAGCAGCTAAATTACCGCACGCCAAAGGTGCTTGAAATTAACACTAAGCATCCTGTAATAAAGAGTATAATGAAATCTTATGCTGAAAGTGGTGAAAACCCAACATTGGAGGACATGGTTCACTTATTGTTTTACCAAGCTTGCATCGTGGAAGGCGAAGAGATGGATGACGCGAGCAGCTTTGCTAAGAGACTGAATAATTTGCTTGGCAAGATTTCTGTTTAATGCTATACTTAGCTTAGCTGCTAGTTAGGAGGTAAAACATGTTTGGTTCCAATTTTAGAGACTTTGTATCACAAGATACAACTTCACAGGGCCAATCAAATTCTGAAAGATTAATCAAAAGTTGGCATGGTTTTGAAAAACCAGATTCTGAAGATTCAGGTATTGAAGAAGAGTTTGAAGTTTTAGATAGCGAAAGTCAAGAGATACCAGCTACTCCATGTAGCACACCCCCTGAAGATCTAAGTTTAGAGAATGCAACACTTGCAAACTTTCCTGATGGTTGTGATAGGTCGTTTACTGTAGAGTTAAAAGATGAAGATTCATATGGTATCATTCCTAAAAACTTAACTTTTGCTGAGATTATAAATATCTTAAATCAAGCTATACAAGAAGATAATTGTGAAGAATTAGACAAGGTTGTACAAAATATTGAAGATTATGAAGGCAGGTCTATTACGCTGGATAATGAAAATCTCAAAGATTTCTGTTCAAATCAACTTAATTTGGAGTTACAAAACGGAAGCAACCATCAACATATATATTCAAATGTACTATCACAATATAAATTTGATCAAGAGGGTTTCAAGTATGATTATTCAGTAAAAGAATTGGTACTATTGGCAATTGCAGCTAATGACAAGCTAGTAGAGCAATATCAGGATTTTCTTTTTGCTGAAGGAAATTTAAGTCTTTTACCTGTACTTGTTGGTGGTCAAGAATACGTTAAAGCTTTTATAGGAAGATTCCATGATACTGATGGGATTTATGATAAATTAAAAGATCAATCCATACAACTTGGCCAATCCAATAAGATTGGCTTTTTCTCAGTTATAGCATTAAGAAAAGAGCAAGAATTATTAAATGCAGTTTTTGTCGAATACGTTTTAAGAGATTTTGGACAGGTGTTAAAAACAAGTAAACCTGATCCTTTGTATGGTGTGCTTGAAACAGCGTCTCTGATCAAAAATGAAGAATTCATCACGATAGTGCTAGATGCATTTGAAAGATATATTAATGAGCTAACTAAAAAAGCCTCAACAGAAGAGTTATTAAAAAAGAGCTTTGCTACCTTGTTAGAAACTGCGATAAGCCAGGAACACACATCTGTCATTGAATACCTGTGCAAACGATACACTAATAGTGCAGATCGTGCCATTTACGATGTATATGAACAAGCATTTGCAGATGATAAAGTTATTACAATACTAGGGCAACAAATCCTGAAAAACATAGGAGCTCGTGGCAGAAAAGAAATTTATGATTTAATTCTGAAAACTGCATTGGATGCTGGTAATATTGCATTTATCGAGCACTTGTGTGAAAAATGTGCTAAATGCAGCAATGATGTTATTAATTATCTTGATCATAAATCTAAAAACAACGAGTTTGATGAAATATATGAATCAATTCTGATTGCATTGTCTAATACTGAAAGTCAAGACATTATAGTCAGTGTTCTAGCTCATGTTCAAATTTATCAAAGCATACTCAATAATAAACAGCAAGTAGTCAGGCAAACCATACAAAATATACTGAGAAATGCAATAAAAGAAGCTAGTTATGGAGTTGTTGTACCCTTATGTCAGCATGTTGACCTAAAATTCGCAGCTCTTCAGGCAATATGCAAGGAAGAATTTGAGAAAGCTTTACCAGTAATTGCAGAACAGCTTGAAAAAATAAGTATGGAACTTTCTCCAAGTATGACTCGTAATGAGTATCAAAAAAATAGAGATACTTTGAGTCATCTATATCTAATTAGAAATTTGTTAGAAAGTAGTAAATTAATCAATACTTCCAGTAAAGCAAATATACAGACACAAGCGAATACACAAGTTAATAAAAGAAGCAGCAGTGATAATGCAGTATCACCTGTTATAAAAGGCGATACGGCTGTAGTAAATGAAGAGAATAACAATCAACCAAGCAGTCAAAGAAACCCAAAATCCAAAAGTGCTGGCAGTCAACAGACAGAAAAAAATGTTCTTGCAGGGGAGGAAGAAAATGCTATCTTAAATAACACAGGGGTTTCAACGCAGGAGCCTTTAATTAATAATTTTGAGGAGGGTGAAATCAAAAAAGGCAGCGGAAAAAAAGGTGTTAAGCAACTTGCCAGTCCTGTTAAGAAAAAGATTGATGGACTTATAAGCAAAACCAGTACTAACTCAAGAGAAGAACTCGAAAATATTCTAAAAAGTAACTCTCCTACTCTTGTACTACAATATGTAAAAAATAAAGAAGGTCCCTTTAAGGGTAAAGTAGAAGAAATTAAAAAAGAAATTAAAAACCATAATACAAAACAAGGTAATGTTAATATTTCACTGAACAACGATTTGCCAAATTCAGGAGACCAATCTACAAGTTCTAATAATACCGGAAGCAATAGTACACTTACCACAACTCCAGAAATTACGGGTTGTGAAAAGAAGTTGGGGGTAAGTGAAGTTTCTTCGAATGCTGACAATGTGTCTGCAATTGGAGGTGTTATTAACAGTAAGGAAAAGCCTGCAGCAGTAGAAAAAACTAGTGCTATAAACAATCAATCAACCTCTATTACTGCAACACAAAATACGCAAAAGAGTAAGTGGCCTACCATAGCTACATGGACGTTAGCAGTAGCTGGAGTTGTTTCAGGAGTAGCTATTGCAGTTTATTTGGAAATGCTAGCTGCAGGAATAGCAGTTGGAGCTTGTTGTCTGGTTGCTGCTGCAGTTATATACTGCTGTACACCTAAAAGCCAAGTTGAAAACAACGAGGTTGAAAAATCTTTCAACACGGGGAAAGTACCTACTGCCGTACATGTATAATAAATATAGTAGTTTACCATTTAATAATTTATTATAATTATGTTAATTATCGGTAAATAAGGACTTGGTAAACTACGAAGAAATATTCTTGAATAAAATAAAAGATATAAAAGATGAGGGGCGCTACCGTGAATTTACGCACTTTGCGTCATTACCAGGTAGGCTCCCCCACATTATGGACTATGAAAGAAATAGGGAAGTAATAGTCTGGTGCAGTAATAACTATTTGGGAATGTCACAAAATGAGAGTGTAATTGCCGCTATCCAAAATTCATCTGTTGGTGCTGGAGGAACAAGAAATATATCTGGTACAACAAAAGAGGTTGTTGAACTTGAAAAATCCTTAGCTTGTTTGCATAAAAAAGAGGCTGCTTTAACTTTTGCTTGTGGCTACCTCGCTAACCAGACAACACTTAGCACTTTATCATCTGTTATTCCGGGCGTAGTAATTTTTTCAGACGAGAAGAACCATTCTTCGATGATAGAAGGCATAAAATCAGGAAAAAGGCCAAAACATATATTTAAACACAATGATGTTAATCATCTAGAGCAGTTACTCAAGTCTATAGACAAAAAGACACCAAAAATAATAGCACTTGAATCCGTATATTCAATGGATGGTGATGTAGCTCCGCTTAAAGAAATATGCGACCTGGCAGATCAACATAATGCAATTACCTATTTGGATGAGGTGCACGCAGTTGGCATGTATGGTTCACATGGTGGCGGAATTGCAGAAAGAGAAGGTCTGATGGATAGAATAACCGTTATTCAAGGTACACTATCAAAGGCTTTTGGAGTGATGGGTGGGTATATAGCGTCTTCAAAGAGCTTGGTAGATGTAATAAGAAGTTCCGCTCCAGGATTTATTTTTACCACTGCTATGTCGCCTGTTTTAGCAGCGGCAGCAAAGGCAAGCGTTGAGCACCTAAAATCGAGCAACATTGAAAGGGAAAAGCAAAAGCAAGTCGTTGAAAAAGTAAAAAACTCACTGAGAAATGCAGGAATTAACTTCATTCCAACAGAAACTCATATAATTCCAATAATAATTGGCAACTCAGAGTTATCCAAAAAAGCATCAAAATTATTATTTGATGAGTATGGAATATATGTTCAACATATAAATTACCCGACAGTTCCAAGAGGAACTGAGCGTTTCCGTATTACCCCTACACCTTATCATACCGATGAAATGATAGAGCATTTAACAGAATCTCTTGTAAAAGTTTTCGAAAAGTTGTCTATCTCTGTAGCCTGCTTATGCTATAGCTAGTACAGCCCTACGTCATACCGCGATTTATTCGCGATATCTCAGCATGGATTCCGCTAACAAGTAGCGGAATGACGAGTTTTACGCTTATCAAATTGTAGGTGAACATAAATTACTTTAGCTATAGTTTTATATCTCCAGCAATGATTAGCCCGTTGTCTTCCGTTAGCCTTCCACCGCTTTCTTGCAGAAAAAGTCTACCGAGCAAGGCTTTATATTTGTTAACTCCAGAGTAAATTATTCCACTGTGCCTTCCTGCCGCAAGGTATGCAAAGCCTAAAATTGTTGAACCTATGGAGCGTACATTACTATTGCCAGGCAGCAATTTATTTAACAAATTACCACTTACATCTATTAGACCCCCTTCACGGCTTTTCACTCGCATTTTTACATGACGAGATCTAAAATCCTCAAGAAAAGCACCTTTCTTTTCTTCTGCCCAAAAAGTTTCTCTAAGAGCCGGAGCATCAATTACAGCTGCCACAACTTTATTTTTATGAATGAGACAGACTGATACTGCAAAATAAACCATGCAACTAGAAAAGTTCTCCCTGCCCTCTATAGGCATAATAAACCAGGTATAAGTGTTATCTTTTACTTCTTGATCAGTATCATCTTCAAAAATAAAACCATAGTCTCGTTTGTAGTCGTGCAAGCAATCGTATATGGTTTGCTTGGATTTTGAATAAGTTTTATTAATAAAGTCTGCTGATTTAACATTAGAAATTTGCAATTCATTAAAATCGCGCATAAGCTGCTTGGAAGCATTACGCACAGAATCAAGCATCACATTAATTCGTGGTGATGAGAGGGACATTCTTCCTTTTACTCTTTCACTCTTTCATAATAGCTGTCACCTGGAGTATATACTACAATTTTATCCTCTTCTTTTATAAATTGAGGCACGTTAACGCGCATTCCGTTTTCCAAAATTGCAGGCTTATAAGAAGCAGTAGCAGTTTGTCCTTTAATAACAGACTCTGTTTCTTTCACAGCAAGTGTAACATAATCAGGCACATGCGCAGAAATTATTTTGTCTTGATAAGCTACAACTTTAATTTTCATGTTATCCTGTAAATAAATTTTTTTTTCTCCCAATAAGTCCAAATTTATAGTGATTTGCTCGTAATTACTTGGATGCATAAGATTTACAATGTTTCCTTCAGTGAAAAGGTAAACATATTCCTCTTCATCTAAAATTGCCCTTCTGATTGTTGCATCAGAACGAAATCTTTCATAGTGTTTTGCTCCGGTTTTGATGTTTTTCATTTCGGCTTGTATGTATGCACCACCTTTACCAGGTTGAGTATGCATAATACCTACAACCAAAAATAATCCGCCGTTATGTTCCAACACCTGACCTGGTCTGATATCGTTAGCTCTTTCTGCCATAATTACATTTTCAATTTGATCTTATAATTATAAATAGCTTTATATAAATATCAAAGTCTTTATTAGTCAATAAATTCTGGTATATTTAATACTATATACCTCCCCTTTATATTTATATGTGGAAATATCTCTTTAGTGAAAGACAGCATAATACGTTTTTTTGTGCTGATAACTAAAATTTCTAATATATCCCCTGAGCCGAAATTATACACAGATTTTACATAGCCATATAATTCATTACTTTTCAGCCTTACTTCCATATCTACAAGGTCACTTTGGTAAAATTCATCCTCATCATTTAGCTCTGGTAACTTGCTTCTTTCTATATATAGCTTCTTATTCCTTAAAAGCTCTGCTTCATTACGGGAATTTACTCCGCTTATTGTAGCTATTACTAAATTATCACCTATGACGGATACTGAGTCTATTTTATAATTCTCATCACCACTTATTAGCTTACCATATAAGGAGATATTTTCAGGCTTTTCAGTAAAGGTTTTTACTTTAACAGCTCCTTTAATTCCGTGAGGAGAGGTAATAATTCCTAAGCATACCAGATTGTCGTTCATATTAATGCAAGTATCTAATCAGAAGATTTCTCAGATAAATATTGAGTCAAAATCTCGATGCCTTCATCAATCTCTTTTTCAGTGATAATGAGTGGAGGTAAAATTCTCACAACGTTGTCTGATGTTACCCCAACAGTAAGCAAGCCGCGATGACTTAACTCTTCTGCAAACTTTTGATTGTCTGCTTTCACTTTTATTCCAAGCATTAACCCTTTCCCTCTTACTTCCTCTATTATTGGAAATTTACTTGCTAAGTCTTCTAGTTTATTTTTTAAGTATTTACCTCTAATTTCAACATTTTTCAAAAAGCCGGGGCTGAGCAATTCTTCGAGCACAGCATTACCTACTGAGGTTGCAAGCGGATTGCCACCAAAAGTGGAACCGTGCATACCAACTGCCATATATTTAGCAGCCTTTTCAGTTGCAAGACAAGCCCCCAGCGGAAACCCCCCTCCTATTCCCTTTGCAAGAGCACATATATCAGGTTCCACTCCTATATGTTCGTATGCGAATAATTTTCCTGTCCTACCAGCACCGCATTGTACGCAATCAAAAAATAACAATATGTCATTTTCATCACACAGCCTTCTTAGTTCTTTCATAAAGACTTCATTCATTACTTTGATACCACCTTGCCCTTGTATTGGTTCTATTAATATAACGCCTATACCACTTGAAATTGCTTTCTTTACGCTCTCAATATTGGGCTCGATGTTATCACACCAATCAATGTAGGGATTTAGTAATTCAGAAAATTTCTGTTTATCGTTTGTAGCACAAGTTAAAAAGGTTCTTCCATGAAATGCACCATGAAATGTTAAAATTCTGTGACGATTTTTATTGCCTTTTCCATTTTGATAGATCCTAGCAATCTTAAGTCCACATTCTACTGCCTCTGATCCAGAATTTGAGAAAAATACAGTGTCAGCGAAACTATTGTTTATTAATTTTTCTGCAAAATTATTGGCAGCAGGTATATTATAGGTATTTGATATATGCCATAATTTTTCTCCTTGCAATTTAAGAGCACTAATTAATCGCGAATTAGTGTGACCTAAGCTACTAACGGCTATTCCGGAGTGAAAATCTACGTAGCGCTCACCATCAACATCATATAGGTAGATACCTTTGCCATGAGAAAAATTTATATTAACAGGAGAATAAACTGGCAAAATAGGAGAAATTGTCATAAAATATTATATGCTAAATTTTATTATTAATAACATAAAAGCCGTTGTTTCGCAATGAGTAAGGATATGTATAAGATAGGTAAATTAATGTTTTCTGCACTGGGGAAAAACAAATACACAAAAGTTATCGCATTATTCTCATCAATTTTTATGATTTTATTCAGTGTGATATATTGTAATTATTTACTAAGGAGTAATTTCCTTTCTTCTTACCGTGATTCAAGTGTAAACTTAAAAAGCGTACTGGAAAATGGCATAATAAAAAAATACCATTATTTACTAATAGAAAAGCATCACATTAAATACAAAAATTTTGACTACATAAACCAACTAGTAAAACTACGTGCTGAATTATTACAATCAGTGAGCAAAGTAAAGGATTTCAGCTTAATACTGTATGATCAAAACGGCAGAATAATATTCAGTAATTTTAACACTCAAGATTATGATTATGAACAGTTACTTACAAACGATGAAATTGATAAACTATTAAGTAACCAAGAAATATTTTATACTACAGGAAATACATTAACTTCTATTTTCCCTATATTCCATGAAAATAGCGCTAAACCGTCGTTTTTTTTGAAGATTCTTCGAAGCTACAATAATTCTTATGTTATAGCATATGGCCTATTTTTAGGCTTATTATTAATAATTTTAATATTAATAATGTTCTATTTGCACTTTTCTAATACCAAAATGCTGGCCAAGCAACATAAAACTAACATTGAATTACAGCAGATAAAAGAGGCATTAGAGCAAGAAAATGCAAACAAGCTAAAGTTTTTTGCAAGCGTTACACATGAGTTACGCACACCTCTTAATGCTATTATTGGATTTGCAGAGTTGATCAAAAATGAAACTTTAGGTTCAATGGATAACTCTCAATACAAGGAGTATGCAGACGATATATATAATGCAGGGACGCATTTACTTGCTTTAATTAACGATGTGCTCGATTTTTCTAAAGCTGAATCAAGTAGTTTAACAGTAGAAAAAGTGAAGTTTAACCTGAACAAAATAGTGGATTCATGCATAAATATGCTATTACCTAAATTAAGAGAAACTGAGATTAATTTAAAAAAAGAGATACCTAATAAGCAATTATTAGTTATTGCAGATCCTAAGAGAATGAAACAAGTTATAATAAATTTATTATCAAACTCAATCAAATTTACCCCAAAGGGTGGTTTAATAAGAATGGTGGTAAAAGAAAATATAGAAAAAAACTTATTAACTATTGAGTTTCATGACAATGGAATAGGGATAATGCAGCAGGACATATATAAAGTTATGTCTGTTTTTGGCCAAGCAGATTCGGGGTATAGAAACGAAGGTACGGGCATCGGATTGCCGCTAAGCAAGAAATTAGTAGAGTTAATGGGTGGAACTTTTGACATTAAAAGTGAAGCAAAACTTGGTACTACGATAACATTGAACTTCTTTTATGAAGAACAAACATGTGAAGATTCGATTGATTTTTAATAGGATCTATTTGATATGGCCTTACATCAGACGAAAACCACACTTTATCAAAAGCGGCAAGCCGAGAAGGTAGGCAGAAATTCATCAATAAGCCCCCATCAAGAATCTTATCTGTTAGCTATATATAAAATTTGATACTCTGACTACAATATACTACTATAGATAGAAGTGTTATTAATGGAGCAAGGTATGGAATTAGCAGTAGGAAATAATGCACCCGATTTTAGCTTACCAACAGATTCTGGTGAAAATTTATCACTGAGTGAATTTTTTGATAAAAAAAATGTAGTTCTTTATTTTTATCCTAAAGACGATACTCCGGGTTGTACAATGGAGGCAAAAGGCTTTAGAGATAAAATAGATGATTTTTCTTTCCTTGACACAGTGATAATTGGTGTATCAAAAGATAGTGTTAGATGTCACACTAACTTCAAAGCAAAATATTCTCTGCCGTTTTCTTTAGTTTCTGATGAGAATGCTGAAATGTTGGGAAAATATGGTGTTTGGGTAGAGAAAAGTATGTTTGGCAAAAAGTATATGGGAATAGAACGCACTACTTTTTTAATAGATAAAAAAGGTAAAATAGTGAAGATCTGGAAAAATGTAAAAGTTAGTGGACATGTTGATGAGGTTCTGGAAGAAGTAAAGAGAATATAAACTAAAGAATAGGTTAATGGCTACCCATTGCTACATAAAAAAGCTGAAATTACATAATTTTCGTAGCCACTCAAACTTTGAACTGGATTCAGATGATAGCTCAGTTGTAATAACTGGCAAAAACGGTATTGGTAAAACTAATATACTTGAAGCAATCTCGTTGCTTGCTAAAAGCAATGGAATGAAAAAAGCAAAAGCCAGTGAGATACAAAATAGATTCAGTAATGAAGATTGGATAGTGCACTATGATTTTTTTAATGGAATGGATTTTAATTCAATTGGTATCGCAAAGAGTTTTGATAAGAAACTAATACAAATTGATGGAAAAACGCAATCGAGTTATTCATCTTTGTATAAGATATCCAATGTAATATGGCTGATTCCACAAATGGACTATGTTCTTCTTAATTCTCCAAGTGACAGATTAAAATTTTTAGACCGTATAGTCTCACTGTTTGAGGAAAATTACACTTGCTGCTACATGAAATATAGAAAAGCTAAACATGAGCGAAGTAAACTATTGAGGGAGAACATTTTGAACAAAAACTGGCTCTCTAGTCTTGAAAACATAATGGCCGTTAATGCAGTTAGTATTTTACGTATGCGATCGTCTGTTTTAAAGACACTACAAGACACAATTGATAACCATTCCAGTGAGCTTTTTCCGAAGGCAAGTTTGAAATTCAGCAGCCAGCTAACTTTGAACGATACTGCAGAATATTTTCAGAATCGTCTAAAGGAAAACAGAGAAAAAGACTCATTGACTGGTAGAGTAACCTTTGGTGTGCATAACGATAATTTTCGGGTTTTTTGTCAAAAAAGAAACGTACCAATAAATCTGTGCTCCACTGGAGAACAAAAGTTATTACTGCTTTCTATTATTTTATCCAGTGTAAAAGCAAGGTGTATTCATTACAATAAGGCACCACTTCTTCTACTTGATGATATAATGTCTCATCTGGATAAACATTACAGAAAGGCGTTAATGGAGGAAGTGTTAAGTATTCAATGTCAAACTTGGATAACTGATGTAAATCAAGATAATTTCAATAGCTATCTTTATTCTTTCAAGTTTTTTGAATTATCAAATGAATTAAATGCAAAACCTACTTGACAAACTCCGCCAGCCCTCTTATCATGAAACTGAAGCTATTTATTTATCTTCGCAATCTGTGCAGGTTAATGACAAAAAACTTAGGGTATTTGGCGTCTCATGTTTAATTTTTCGCACTACGTGCATCGCATGTCTTTAAAAATTTTTAGGTTTTTACCTATATAAGCCGAAACGCGCTTACAAAGCGTTTAAGACAGCAAAAAACGTCAAATTGACAAGGGAGAATTTGAATGCTAGCTACTACGGGGTTTCTTTGCCTTTTTTCCTGCTTAGTAAATTTCTTAAACACTTGCGGTGTAGGTTAGTTGCAAGTTAAAAGCAGCTAAATCGCTCTTAATCAAGCGTTTTAGAATAAAAAAACGCCGATATTTTAGTACATAGTAAATAGCCAACCACCATGGGGCTTCTTTTGCCTTTTTTTTCATTTGGTAAATTTCTTAAACATTTATAGCTAAACGACAACCGTCATCCTGCTGCTTGTTAGCTGATGAGATACCGCGAATGAATCGCGGTATGACGGTATGCGGCGGCATGACGATAAGCCTTGTCATTCTAGCGCGTGGCGCTGGAATCCAGACTTTAACTGATATGATTACAGAAAGAGAATTTATTAGGTAGTCATAGACACTGAAAGTGGTAAAACTTACCACTTTCAAGTAAAGAAAACTACGTTTGTGCCTCCAACAATTTCTATTACTTATTTGCTACTGCACCGTCTTTACAAATCACACCTCCTGGTGTTATTTTTGAAACGACTACAGGAGCGCCAAAAAACACAGCAGTGAATGCACCGAGTGCAAAAAGCGCTGGCCACGGCATTCTGCCGAATATTGCAAGCAACGCTGCACCAATTATCACTATTGTGATCATTGGTCCACCTATGCCATGAGTATAGCCTATTATCTTGCATATCACCGATGATGTTGTATCATTTGTATCAACAAAAGTAGTACTTGTAGGAGGAGCACCTGCATCAAACGCAAAGGAGAGAATTAAAGCTACAAGTAGAAGAAAATTTTTCATTATGCCTCCGATAATTTCTGTTTCATATTTGATTATCTATCACATTGATTAAGTTTAAGTAAATGGTGAGGATTTTTTGCTTAAAAGTATCCTTTATTTCATTTAGAATACTTTTCTTGGTTCGTTTATATTACAGTGCTACAGAAATTTTACAGCATCGTTTATTGCCTTTATCGTGCTTTGATTGACACAATTCATAATGATGGAGTGGAGCATGCAGGGTATTTATCATTTTTAATTCTGTTATCAATATTTCCTTTTCTCATCGTTTTAATGGCTGTGGCGTCAACATTCGCAAATTTTTTAGACCAGTACAACATTGGCTGGGTATTTATCATTGATAACATGCCACAGGATATTTTATCATCTTTGATGCCGCGTATTAGGGAGATAATATCAGGCCCGCCGCAAAGCTTACTAACTTTAGCAATTGTAGGTGCTGTTTGGACCGCTTCATCGACAATTGAAGGGCTTAGAACAATACTCAATAAGGCCTATAAAGTTCCGGTTTCGCCGCCTTATATATTAAGAAGAGTACTAAGTATATTACAATTTTTAGTAATCACGCTTATTATAACTCTAACTATAGTGTTTTCTACACTAGTACCAATGCTAATTGATTTTTCCTATCAGGGGCTAAGTTATACTAGGTATTTACTTATTGAATTTGTACTTTTCACAGTAGTCTCTTGGCTATATTTTATGTTACCAAACATAAAACAAAATTTATCAGACGTATTTCCTGGATCTTGTGTAGCTGTTATTCTTTGGACGATTTCTGCTTCAGCTTTTAAGCAATACTTAAAAGCTTCCTTTGACCAACTGGATTTGATATATGGAAGTTTAGGTGGTGTGGTAGTGTCATTACTATTTTTTTATATGCTAAGTTTGATTTTTATATATGGAGCAAAATTCAATTTTCAGCTAAAATATTTCAATGGATCTCGCTAAGGAGAAAGAAATGGGTAAGTTAGAAGGTAAAGTAGCTTTAATCACCGGAGCTTCAGGTGGAATAGGCTCTGCTGTTGCAAAAAGGTTTATAAGAGAAGGTGCATGTGTGATTCTGATTTCAAGATCTCTTGATAATCTCAAGCCACTATATAATGAAATTGAAGAGCTTGAAGAATTTAAAGAAGGCTCTGTGAAACTAATTCAGCTTGATCTTCTAGACTTTGAGAATGTAAAGATACTGACAAACATGATAGAAAGCCTGAAATTATCAGAATCTGGAGCACTTGATATATTAGTTGCGTGTGCTGGAATTTTAGGCAAACTGAACCCCATTCATGACTGTGAGATTGAAGAGCTACAGAACGTAATGAATACAAATTTTACTGCCAATTGGTACTTACTAAAAAACTTAGATCCAATGCTAAAAAAGTCTAATGCTGGAAGAGCGATATTCATGACCTCAGAAGTGACACTTTCTCCTTCCTCTTATCCATATTGGATGCCGTATGCTGCAAGTAAAGTTGCACTAGAAATAATGGTGCAGATATATGCATCTGAGACAAAACATACAAAATTATGTGTAAATGCTGTATACACGGAAGGACCTGTGGGTAGTGAGCAGGCATTTCCTGGATCTGAATTGGTGTCACCTGATAAACTAACAGATAAATTTGTGGAATTAGCTTCTGAAGACTGCAGCATATCAGGAAAAATCTTACCGCTCAGCAAATCTCCCGAATAAATTACCATAGTATCTGCAAAGATACCGTTAAGCCCACAACTGTATGAACATTGTGATTTGAGAGTAATCTCCACTAGGAAGGATGTCATCCCAGTGCCTCTATGGTGTCATTCCAGTCTGGAATCTAGTCTTTATTATGCAGCCACTTATTTAAAGTTAAGTTTTCTGGATCCCAGACTGGGATGACACCTCTGGGCACTGCCGTCATAAAGGAACCAGTGTCAGCTACTTGAATGACATCATTTGCTGTGCAATTTACCTTCAAAAATGAATGTTTGTACAGCTGTGTGTCAAGCACTGGAATCTGCCACGCAAATTGCAATGTTCGTACAGTTATGCGTCAAGCCTAAAAGTAATTAGCTAATAGGTTTAATAAAAATTCACATATACAGGAAAGATTGGTAACATTACTTGAATAGAGACCGTTATTGTAATTATGCCGAAACGCACAGATATAGAATCTATATTAGTAATAGGAGCAGGCCCAATAGTTATAGGTCAGGCATGCGAGTTTGATTATTCCGGAACGCAAAGCTGTAAAGTATTAAAAAGCGAAGGTTATAAAGTCATTTTGGTTAACTCCAACCCCGCAACTATAATGACAGATCCTGAGTTTTCTGATGCGACGTATATTGAGCCGGTACTGCCTGAAATCATAGAGAAAATTATAATTAAGGAGAGGCCAGACGCAATATTGCCAACAATGGGTGGGCAAACAGCGCTCAATTGTGCAATAAAACTTGCAGATGATGGAGTGTTAGACAAATACAACGTAGAATTAATGGGGGTAAATAGAGAAGCAATAAAAAAAGCAGAGGATAGAGAGTTATTCCGCCAATCCATGGATAAAATAGGACTGAAATACCCCAAAAGTATCATTATAAAAAATCAAGAACAAATAAAAAAGGCTTTGGATTACGTTGGATTACCAGCAATCATTCGTTCATCATTCACTCTTGGTGGTGCAGGTAGTGGCATAGCATATAATAAAGAGGAGTTTTTCAATATCGCAGAAAGTGCTCTCAAAATTTCGCCAATAAATGAAGTTCAGATAGATGAATCAATTATCGGCTGGAAAGAGTATGAAATGGAAGTTATCCGCGATTGTAAAGATAACTGCATAATAGTCTGTTCGATAGAAAATGTTGATCCGATGGGAGTGCACACCGGAGATAGTATTACGGTTGCTCCTGCTTTGACTCTGCGTGATGCTGAATATCAACAAATGAGAAATGCATCTATAGCAGTGCTGAGAGAAATTGATGTTAGTGCCGGTGGTGCAAATGTTCAATTTGCAGTGAATCCTAAAGAAGATGGAAGCCTCGTTGTGATTGAGATGAATCCAAGGGTTTCTCGCTCTTCTGCACTTGCTTCGAAAGCAACAGGCTATCCTATTGCAAAAGTTGTAACTAAACTTGCTATTGGCTATTCGCTCGACGAAATACGTAACGACTGTGCTCCAATAATACCAGCAGCATTCGAACCAGTGATTGATTATATCGTCACTAAAATTCCTCGATTTGAGTTTGAGAAATTTAAAGGAACGAATTGTGAACTATCAACCTCCATGAAATCAGTGGGAGAAGTAATGTCTATAGGCCGCACTTTTAATGAGTCACTGCAGAAAGCTTTTCGTTCACTTGAAACTGATCTTACAGGACTTGATGAAGTGTTTCCTGAGAACATTGATATTGATCACGTAAAATCTCAATTAGCAAAATTGCTACCAAACAGATTACTGATTGCTGCTGACGCAATGCGCCACGGAATTAGCATAGAAGAAATAAATTCAATTACAGGTTATGACTTATGGTTTTTGCAGAATATACAGCAAATCATCTTGGCTGAACAAAAAATCAAGGAAAACGGCCTCCCTGGAACTGCATATGAAATGTTAGAGCTGAAAAAAATGGGATTTTCAGATGCAAGATTGGCGAAATTAAGCAATAAGAAAGTAGAGCAAATCGAAGAAACAAGAAAAAAATTTGGCATCAAACAAGTTTATAAGCGTGTAGACACCTGTGCAGCTGAATTTGAATCGAGCACTGCTTATATGTATGGCTGTTATGAGGGAAACATTACAAATAGGACAGAATGCGAAGCGGACATTTCTGACCGAAAAAAGGTTGTCATTTTAGGAAGTGGTCCAAACCGCATTGGTCAAGGTATTGAATTTGATTATGCATGCGTACATGCAGCTTCTGCCGCCAAAGAAATGGGGTATGAAACAATAATGATCAACTGTAATCCAGAAACTGTTTCAACTGACTACGATACCGCTGATCGTTTATATTTTGCCCCACTGATTGCAGAGGATGTGCTTGAAATACTAAGCAAAGAGCAAGAAAATGGCACACTGGTTGGTGTAATAGTTCAAATAGGTGGTCAAACACCTTTAAAGTTAGCCAAAGTGCTTAACGAGAGAGGTTTCAAAATTCTGGGAACTTCGTTTGATTCTATTGACCTTGCAGAAGATCGCATGAGGTTTAAAAATCTTGCTTTGCAACTTAATTTAAAACAACCTGAAAGTTCTATCTGCCATTCAGTAGAAGAAGCGTTAACCAATGCAGAAAAGGTGGGGTTTCCACTAGTAGTCAGGCCATCATATGTCCTCGGTGGTCAATCCATGTCGATTAGACACGATACTCAGAGCTTTAAAGAGTACGTCTTAGATCAAACTAAAATCTTTGAGCATGGTTCGCTGCTTCTTGATAAATTTTTAGTCAATGCAGTTGAGGTTGACGTTGATGCTGTATGTGATGGGGAAAAAGTTTTCATTGCAGCGGTCATGGAGCACATTGAAGAAGCTGGTATTCATTCTGGCGATTCAACATGCTCAATACCGACAAATACATTGAGTGACGAAGTAATAAAAGAGATCGAGCTCCAAACTGAGAGAATAGCATTAGCATTAAAAGTGAAAGGTCTGATAAACATTCAGTTTGCTGTTCAAGAGAATAGACCTCTTGCAGAACCTGTTTGTGATGAGAAATCTTTAGGAAAAGTGCAGATGAGCACCACAGAATACTCGAATGTATTTGAGGAGCGCAGACAAGCTTTGACGACAAAATTGCCTTCAGAAATCGAGTTATGCAAGAGGTCTAGTGATGTATACATACTTGAAGTGAATTTAAGGGCTAGTCGCACAGTTCCTTTTATTTCCAAGGTAATCAATATTCCTATTGCAAAGCTTGCCACTCAGGTTATTTTGGGTAAAAAATTGAATCAGGAAAACAAGCCTTTCAATCATTTTGCAGTTAAAGCTGCTGTTTTTCCATTCACGCGTTTTTCGGGAATTGATACTCTACTTGGTCCTGAAATGAAATCAACAGGAGAAGTGATGGGAATTGACTCATCATTTGAAGCTGCACTTGCAAAAACGCACATGGCTGCAGGATACAAGTTACCAACAGAAGGAACAGCTCTGGTTTCAGTAAAAGATGATGATAAAGAGTATATATTGCCTGTTGTACGAATGTTGAAAGAACTGAGTTTTGAAATATATGCAACCAAAGGTACAGCTTCTTATCTGAATAATAATGGCATTGCTGCACAAACTGTAAATAAAGTGAGAGAAGGCAGACCCCACATAGTTGATATGCTCAAAGATGGAAAAATAAATCTAGTGATCAATACCTCAAAAGGTGTGAAATCAGTTTCAGATAGCAAAGATATCAGGAGAACTGCTATTTTGCAAAATATAGCTTACAGTACCACAGCTTCTGGGAGTAAAGCGTTAGTGCTTGCAATTCAATATGTAAAGAATAGCAAATTGGAAGTGAAATCATTACAGCAGATACAAAACGGTTAAATATCAAAACTAGAATAATTCACTCTCAAAATGCTAAAGAGAACATAATAAAAAGATGGAAATTTTGAAGGAAATAGTATACCTAAAGAATCAACTAGCGTAATTGAACAGCCAAATGCTACAACGAATACTCCACAATCTTACCTAGAGGACACTTCCCTTATATGTTAAGAACAAGTCTTTATAAATATCAAAGTAGTGATATTAAAGACACACAGAGAAGAGGAACCGTCACGCCCCTTGATTATAAGAATCGTTGTTCAGCAAGGTTCTCTTCTCTGGTTTATTATACTGAAAGTTCCGAACAACTGATTGAGCTTTTAGGCTCGTATATAAGGCTGGAAAATGCAGTATATGTTATTATTACGGAGGAATTATGAATTCATCAAACATTATTGCTGGCATTGATGTTAGCAAAAGTAAATTAGATCTCCACATTCACCCACTTGAGCATTATAAAATATTTGAAAACAATGTACAATCCATTGATGAAATGCTGGACTTTTTACGTTTGCATAATGTAACCAAAATTGGTCTTGAGGCAACTGGTGGATACGAAAAATTATGTGCCTATACTTTATGAGGTGTACGTCATTCAACCAAGGTGGGAGAGACTATGCTAAAAGCCTTGGTATTACTACAAAAACTGATAAAACAGACTGCAGTATCATCTCACGTTATATTAATAATACAGATATGCGTGTTACTCCTTTAACAGTTAGTAATGGTAATATTGATTGCTTGAAACAAAAATTATCTCGTAGAAACCAACTTGTAGAAATAGCAAAAATACAAAAAACCCAAATCCAACAGGTAACTGATACATCTATAATCAAACAAATAGAGGAACTTCTTGCAATTTTACGTAATCAAATTAAAACTTTAGAAGATGAAATGATTACATTTATCGATCAAAACCAAGAGCTTAAAAGAAAATATATATCAATAACTATATAGTAGCGGGATGACGGTTTTTCAAATTGTCGGTAAATCTAAGTCAGTTTAGCTATAGGCAGCAATTTTCTGTATTTATTTTAAATTGAAGAAAGCTCAAATGAAAGATCGTGTTTTGCTAAAAATCACAGAATGCAGTCTGGTTACTATTTAAAAGGATATGTTCAAAAAAACTGTGTCAAATCAACTCATACACTTCATTACCAACTTCATGATGAAGTTCCGCAGTTGGATGGAAATAATCAAAAAAGAAATAATCCTTTAGTGTTTCTTTGCTACACCCAGGGTTATAGTGAACGTCAAGTTCCCCTTTAAATATCAACTTTAAGAGTATTTTTATATTTTCTTTAAATCTCCCAACTTGGTCTGCAATGTTCGATGTGCATGCATCTTGACAATTTAAACCTTTGCTCTTGTATTCGCTAAACATACTTCTCATTTTAGAGTTAAGATCAAATGCTTTTATTTCAAGATTTGTACTTTTCTTCATATAATCTAAGCCTTTAGCCAGTTTTGCATTGAAACTCTCCGTGAGCTTTGTAGCTAGTTCCCTTGCTTCTTCATCTCTATTAAAAGCTGGTATTGAGCCAACTTCAGGTGCATTTGCAACAACTACATGCTTAACACCATGTTCATTTAGAACCTTAAGTGCATTACATATTTCACTCACTGCTTGTTCCAACACTTCTTCCGCTTTAGTATCGTCATAAGCAGTGGCAACCATAACATCATTTCCGCCGATTATGATGCAAAATAAATCTTCTTTACCTATATCTGGATGATGTTTAATTACCGCATCTAGCTGGTTAGCTAAACGAAATTTATTGAAGAAATAAGAAAAAATAGGGTCAAAAATTTCAGATGCTGTTGCATATGAAACTGCGTAATTCTGACCTTGCTGTTCGTGGCATCTCCCAAAAAATGAATAACTCCACCCAGGTTTAAATTCATCTAAATCTAAATATTTTGCTATATATTCAACAGCAGTAGGGCCATTGCTAAAAGATCTTCCTTGATAAAAAGGATCATCAAATTTTACGCTTTTTGCAAAGGATAAATTATTTAAAATTCCAATGATTGCGCCATTATCGGATAAGCTATCACCCAGAACATAAAAATTTCTATACTTTGAATTAGAATTGTCATTTTTGTTTGTCATAATATTTACCGTAGATTAGCATGTTGTTTCATTAGATTCATAGAAAAAGAAAAATAGCGGTGAAATTATACAACTTTGGCCTAACTTGCTCTCCACTTTTTCCGGGCAAAATCAGCTTTTTCTTAACTTGACACGTATACTTAAAAGAACCCTCTAAGTTTTCTAGCACGGCTTGGATGTTTCAACTTGCGCAGTGCTTTTGCCTCTATTTGCCTAATTCTCTCACGTGTTACATTAAAAATTTTTCCTACTTCTTCTAAGGTATGTTCCTTCCCATCTTTACCAAGGCCAAAACGCATTCTTAAAATTCTTTCTTCCTTTGGTGTTAAAGTTGCAAGAACATTGGTTGTAATGCCACGCAAGTCAGCAAGTATTGCAGCATCCTCTGGCCTGGAGACTCGCTTGTCTTCTATACAATCACCAAAGGTACTACTATCATCTTTTCCTGTTGGAGCTTCAAGACTTACTGGATCCCTTGCTATTTTCATAACTTTGCGTATTCTTTCCAGTGGCATTGTCAGTTCTACACTCAACTCCTCTAACGTCGGCTCTCTTCCCATCTCATGAGTCATCTTTCTTAATGCTCTGTTGATTTTACTGATAATTTCCACCATATGAACTGGTATTCTAACTACTTTAGACTGCTCAGGTATTGCTCTAGTGATTGATTGTCTTACCCACCAAGTGCCGTAAGTTGAAAATTTATATCCACGTTTGTAATCAAACTTATCCACGGCCTTCATAAGACCAATATTGCCTTCTTGTATCAAATCAAGCAGATCAAGGCCTCTTTTTGAATACTTCTTAGCAATGGAAACTACTAGCCTTAAGTTAGCCTTAATCATTTCTTGCTTTGCTTCAGAGACTTCTCGTTCGTGTTTTTGTATTCTCTTGATTAGCTCCTTAAATTCTTGTACGTTATCTTCCTGTATATGCTGCTTAATACCGTTCAAGGTACTAGCTATATGTTCAGAGTTATCGTCTATAAACCTTAAAAATTTGTTTTTTAATTCACCTGTAAAAGAGGACTGATTTTCATTGATCTTTAAAAGACTTATCTTTTTCAATTCGTGCTTTAAAAGCACGTCATCATAAACTTTATAGAAACTTTCTCTATCGATATCGTATTTTCTAGCCTCAGCAATAAGATTAGCCTCTTCAAGCGTAATGGATCTATTTATCTTATAAAGTTCTTGTGTAATTCTGGCAACAGCAGCATCACTTAACTTAATTTGTAATGCTATAGACCATATTTGATTATACAAATTTTCTAGCTCATTAGAGAAATTTTTAGAATTTTTTCTTAATATCAACGCTTCATTTGTTAAAGTAATTATCTCATCCAATGCAACTATGACCTTTGGCAATAAGTCACTTTCCATTTCAAGAATAGAAACATTTAAATTGACTGAACTTATATCTTCATTATTACCGTCTTTCTCATCATCACTTTTTTTACTATCTTTCTCATCATCACTACAGTACTCAGCATCTTCAGAAACATCCTCAGAATCCTCAACATCTTCAGCACTTTCTTCACTCTCTTCACTTTCTTCTTTGGGTACCACATTAAAATCAGAGTTATAAATTGCATCCAGATCTATAATTTCTCTCAGTAAGAGAGCTCCATTACTTAAATCATCACGCCATACTTTTATCACCTTTAATGTTACTGATGTTTCAATTATTGCACGTAACATGTTATGCTTTTCAGATTCAATTTTTTTTGCTATCTCGATTTCATCTGCCCTTGATAAAAGCTTTACGGAGCTCATGTCTTGTAAATAAATCCTCACTGGATCATCATTTTGTACTAAAGTTGCAGTAACATTTGGCGATGTGTCATCATCATCAAGTTTACTATCATCACTGTTGGAAGGAATATCTTCTTCATCTTCGCTACTTTCAAGCACATTAATTCCGGAATCCTGCAATAAAGATATAGCATCATCTATAAAGTCAGACGAAAAATTTTCATCTGATAATTTATCATTTATATCATCAAAGGTGATAAAACCACCCTTTTTTATACTCTTAGTTACCAGATCTTTGATAATTTTTTTCTTATCTTCTGCATCATTAATAGTTGACATCATTACCTTTATAGTTTATAACTTTATTTCTTATTAACAAACAAACTTACAACGAGCAAGTCTATAATTTTACTTTTAACTTGTGGCTATTTGTTACTTCATATAGTTTAAGATACTGTTAATTTATGTACACTTGTCTTAATCGATTGTTCCATACTTTTCTTCCATTTTTACTGCTATGGATAATCCAACTGAAAATGTTGCAATTCCAACCACTATAGCAGTAAGCATTAAAACATGGGGTATAGGATTGCTATATGAATAAAAATTTGAAACCAATATAGGAGGCAAGGAACTTTTTATATATCCTAGAGATATGTAAAATAACAAAACAGATGCTTGGAAGACGCTTACCCCTATCATTTTCTTGATTAAATTTTTATCGTTTATAATAATATATAAACCTAGCACCATTAATACAATAATAATCGTATAATTATATAAAGTCATTGTTTTTTCCTACGAGCAAAATTTATATATATAATTAACATAGAGGAGCAGACAGTAAATGCTACACCTAATTCCACCAAAAAAATACCTAATTTTTGACCGGTTCTATTATTGGTTAACAAGATATCATAAGATAAAAAATTTTGGCCAAGTAAAGTTGTTGCAACGCCCGTTCCTCCATAAATTAAAATACCTAACACGTTAGTCAATCTAATCACAGAATAAGGTATTGCTTTTAGAGTTGTAGATACACCAAATAGCATTGAATATAATATTATCCCGGAGGCAATAATTATTCCTGCTTGAAAACCTCCACCCGGAGTGTAATCACCGTGAAATTGTATGTATAAACCAAATAAAATGATAAAAGGTATCATCAAAAATGTTACTGCATTTAATATCGGATCTTTAATCATTTTCTTTTTCTTCTTTTAATATCAACGTTATACAAAGCGCAGCAGTAAAAACTACTATAGTTTCTCCAAACGTGTCATAACCACGAAAGCTTGCCAAAATAGCTGTCACTATATTAGGAATACCGGTAGCTTTTTCGGTATTTTCCACATAATAAGGAGCAACATGCAAGTGGATCGGAGCATTGTGGCTGCCAAAATCTGGCAATTGAATCATAAAATATGACAAACATACAGCCAGAAATAACATAAAAAAAAGCGTTATAGGGTTATGAGATAGATTTACTTTATGATTCTTTATCAAGGAGAGTGCTGCAAACGTAAAAACTGTACTGAGCCCCGCACCAACAGAAGCTTCAGTAATTGCAACATCAGGTGCATTCATAATTAAGTGTATAAGCGCAATCAGTGAACTAAATACACACATTAGAACAGCACTTACGACTAAATGTCGCGAGAAAACTATAAAAACCGTAACTGTTAGTAACAACAAAAGTAACACTACATTTAATATTTCTAACACCTTAGCCTTCTTTAACAGTTTTTTTCTTAACTTTATAATGAGTGCGCGCTAAAATATAGCTATTAGTTGAGTTAGCTACCCATATTATAAAAATTAATAATACTATTTTAACAGTATTGATTGAAAATCCATTCTGCAAAGCAAAACCAATTAACAATAACGTTGCACCGCTAGAATCTGTAATACCTGCTGCATGTAACCTAGTATAGAAATCAGGAAATCTGATCACCCCTATATTTGAAATAATTATCAAACAAATACCTAAAAATATGAAAATGGATCCTATCATAAATTATCAAAACAACATTAATCTCATTAGTGCTATAGTTGATATAAAGCTAACGCTAGCATACAACAATGCTATATCAATTAAAAAAAAATTATTCAGAATGATTGATATTGCTGTTATAAGTACAACTACTTGCGTTGAGAAATTATTGAACGCTAAAACCTTATTGTACACATCATTTGACTTAGACACTATGCAACACAACATTACACTCATACAGAACAACAGTGTATAGATAGCAATGCAAATCATTTAAAGACTATGTAACTTCAGTAGATTTCTAAACGGATACTTCCTCATCGCCATCTTGATCATTTATTTCATCATCTATTTCACCATCCACTTCATAATCTTGGCTTTCTTGACTTGCATCAAGGTCTGTGTTATCAGAAAAATTTAATAAATTCGCTAGCTTACTTGTATTACTGCTGTAAACATTATTCATATTTCCTTTCATGTATTCCTTGCATCTACCTACCAAAAGGCTAAACAGCTCATGAGTATCCACCTGTTTTCCTGCTATTTCATGTAAGGAAACTATGGTATTTTTATGACCTTTAAACTTAGCTGCTTGAATTGGATTACTTGCCCCTGTATTTAAATCATGTGTTCTTTGACTTGCCAACAGAACCAATTTGAAACGGTTACTTACCCGTTCTATACACTTTTCTACAATAGACTCAGCCATAAGATACTACCTTAATAAGTTTTATACTATATCACAAAAAACAAGTTGTCAACTTTGTATCTATTGCGATTCAACTTCATGTTTTACTTTTTCTGCCTCAGATTTTATTTCTTGGCTTTCTGTCATCGTGATTGTTATCTCATGATCAAGTTTTTTTAGAAATCCTAACAATCGCTCTAAAGAAAAACCATCTATTTTACCATTTTTAATTTGCGATACCTTTGGCTGATCAATACCAAGTTTCTCAGCTGCAAAAGCCTGAGTCCAAGCATTTTTTTCTATAATTTTATTTATTATATAAAGCAACTTTGTTTTTATTCCTGCACTGTCTAAGTTATTTAATGATATTATTTCCATAATTCTTACACTCACATATCAATTAACTTTATTAAATATTATAACATAATATTTAATATACCAAGATATTAATATCATGTAACTTGTCAATAATTATATGATATCAATATTTAAAACTTTAAGTTGATTATATATTAATATTTTTATCAAATTTCTAGTAATTTTAAATTACCATTTTACCATCAGTCTATCTGAAAAAACCATTTATAGAAAGAACAAGCTAAGATTACAAAGCTTGAAATACAAAAATAATTATTTTATAAATTTATCTTACATAAGAAGTTTATATCTCTATATCTTAATATAAATATTTATTTAAATTTTTAAAATTTCTATTTTAACGAGAATTCTATATATTATATTTATAATATAATTTAAATATTTGTTGCTTTTTAGCTGGAACATTATTTAGTTAGTAAGTAAAATTGTGTTGAATATGACAAAAATAAAAAAAGATGTTGCTGTTATTATGGGAAGTGAGTCAGATTACACCACTATGGTCCATACTGTTGATATGTTAAAAGCATTAGAAGTTTCACATGATATATTCATAATATCTGCACATAGAACACCAGAAAGGCTCTTCAATTTTGCTAAATCTGCACAAGAAGAAGGTTTTAAGGTTATTATAGCTGGTGCAGGAGGTGCAGCTCATTTACCTGGTATGGTTGCGTCACTAACTTGTTTACCAGTTATCGGCGTTCCTGTGCATAGTAAACAATTAAATGGGCTGGACAGTCTACTCTCTATAGTTCAAATGCCAAAGGGTGTTCCAGTTCCAACCATGTCTATAGGAGAAAATGGAGCATATAATGCTGCCATTACTGCCGTATCTATATTGTCAATTTCCAACAGTGAAATTGCAGGTAGGTTAAAAAAGTGGAGAGAGAAACAGACCAAAGAAGTAAAAGAAAAACCAGTTTCATAATAAATCTATGGCAATAATTCTTTTAGACACAAAAACCATAAACCGTATAGCAGCGGGGGAGGTGATAGAAAGGCCAGCAAGTGTAGTAAAGGAATTAGTGGAAAATGCAATAGATGCTGGAAGTTTAGAAATAGATATCAAAATAGAAAGTGGTGGGCGTAACCTTATTATTGTGACAGATGATGGTAACGGAGTAGAAAAAAACGATTTAGAACTTGCGTTTATGCGCCATGCTACTTCAAAATTGAGCGACAATGAGTTGATAGAAATCAAGCATCTTGGCTTTAGAGGAGAAGCTCTGCCTTCAATAGCAGCAGTAAGTAGGATAAAATTATCGTCTAAGGCAAGAGAAGCAAATGAAGCATGGTCTATAAGTTATGAGGGTGGAGAGAAAATAGGGGAGCTGATTCCTTACTCTTTATCACAAGGGACACATATTGAAGTACGAGATTTATTTTTTGCCACTCCAAATAGACTAAAATTTCTAAAAACCGAAAGAGCAGAAACTCAAAGCATTGTTGATATTGTAAATAACCTAGCAATGATTAACTATCATATAGGGTTTACTCTCACTTCAGGTAATAAAAAGCTCTTAAAATACGCTAAGCAGACTTCGTTATTTCATAGATTGTGTGAAGTAGAAGAAGAATTTCAGGGCAGTTCTCTGGAGATTAATGAAGAAGAAGACGGCATTAAACTTACGGGACACATCTGTAAACCGACCGTCAATCGTGGTAAGTCAACTCAGATCTATACGTTTGTTAATGGAAGGCCAATCAAAGATAATCTACTTATTGGCGCAGTTAGGTATGCATATCATGATTTTATTCCAAGCGATAGGTATCCTTTCGCAGCGTTACATTTAGAGATACCTTATGATCAAGTAGATGTAAATGTGCATCCAAATAAGTCAGAAGTAAGGTTTCAGAATAAGAAGCTCATATATGAGATAGTGACAAGAGGATTAATTAAAGCATTGTCAAGAAGGATAGGCACCTTTCTAGCGCATGACCAGAAAATGGATTCAACATTGCCAGATCCTTTTGATAAACCTAATGTTCAAAATGAAAGAAGGCCAAGTCCTTTTGAAAATCAACTAATAAAAGAATTTGCTTCTCCAAATGAAAGAGTAAAAAGCTTATCAGAACAGTCAAAATCGTTTGATTATACCGGCATACAGAAATTACCATCACAAGCGGAGACTATGGTTCTAGAAAAAAAGGTGTTAGAGCAAGTTGATTTGATAGAGAGCCACCCGCTCGGGTTTGCACGCTGTCAGGTCTATAATACTTACATTATTGCCGAGGTAAGAGACAAATTGATTATAGTCGACCAGCACGCAGCCCACGAAAGGCTAGTATATGAATGCTTAAAACAAAAATCAAGTGTAAAAAGACAAAAACTACTTCTTCCTGAAACGGTTGAAATCAAAAATCAAGCCGGAATGGAGATGATTGAAGTTTATAAAGATAAGTTATTTGAAATGGGTTTTGATATTGAGATCAAATCAGAAAATAAAGTGATAGTAAAAGAAATCCCTGCAATTTTGGGAGCAATAGATGTGAAAGAGATGCTAATTAATATAGTCGATAGATTAACGGAAATAGAAGATACATTGCCAGTAGAAGATAAAGTGAACAAAATATTGGCCACTATCGCTTGTCATGGATCAATTAGAGCGGGTAGAAAAATGAGGTTAGATGAAATGAATGAGCTGCTGAGACAAATGGAAAAAACCCCATATTCCGGGCAATGCAACCACGGAAGACCAACTTATATAGAAATGAAACTCAGTGATATTGAAAAACTTTTTGAGCGTAGGTAATGAGGTTGCCATAAATATGTAAGTGCTCCTTTCTCGTCATCCAAGTAGCTCATAGAAACGAAAAAACTTCCTTGACAAACTCCGTCAGCCCCCTTATCATGAAAGTGAAGCTATTTATTTATCTTCTCTGTACAGATTAAATGACAAAAAAACTCACGAATCTGGCGTCTCATGTTTAATTTTTTGCACTATGTGCACCTTATGTCTTTATAAAATTCTAGGTTTTTACCTAATATGAGCTAAAATGCGCTTATAAAGCATTTAAAACATAAAAAAACGCCAACTTAAAAAATGGATAGTGAATAATTAGCTACCCTAGCGTTTCTTTTGTCTTTTTTTCTGTTTAGTAAATTTCTTAAACATTTATGACTAAAGGTTAGTTGCATTAAAAAGCAGCTAAATCGCGGTTATTAAGCGTTTAGAATAAAAAAACGCCATACTTGAAAGTATAATGTAAGTAATTAGCCAACCACGGGGCTTCTTTTGCCTTTTTTTTCGCTTAGTAAATTTCTTAATGTTTATAGCTAAACGACAACCGTCATCCCGCTACGTGTTAGCGGGATCTCTTGTTAGCGCCGCGGCGGTATGACGTCTCGCTTGCAACCTATAGCTTTGTCATTCCAGTGCTCCTTTTTTTGTCATCCCAGTGCCTTGACTATTTGGATCCAGAAAACTTAGCTTCGAGTCAAGTAGGCTGCAAATAAAAACTGGATTCCAGCGTCACGCGCTGGAATGACACCCTGACAATCGTCATCCCGCTACGTGTTAGCGGGATCTATGTTAAGAGATACCGCGAATGAATCGCAGTATGACGTATAGAAACTAAAAAAGTTCTTTTTTAAAAAACTTAAGTTATACTTATAAGTATTTGATACTTTTTATAGTGATTATGTCGAGTTTAAGCTGCCTTTATGGTGATAATGCAGAATTTGTGGAAGAAATGTATAGCCGTTATTTGCAGGGTGATAAATCAATCGGGGAGGATTGGTATAGAATTTTTTCAAGCAATTTAGAAGTTAATAAAGCGGAGACCTGCGGTGCACAGCGTGCAACTAAGGTGGATGATTCAGTTTCTAGTTTAGCAAATTTTTTCAGATCTTACGGTCATTTTTTTGCGGATCTTAATCCGTTATCACCCAATGTGAATAAGGAAGTAGATTATCAGAAATATTCGAATCTCTCTCCTATGGGTGACACTAGAATCTATAGAGATATTTACTGCAAGAACATCGGTTTTGAATTTATGCATATTTCCTCTTATGAGGAGAGAGTGTGGCTGCAGGAAAAGATCGAAAATCAAACCTATACGCTGAGTTCACAAGATAAAAAGGAAATACTGAGGCACTTGATCGAATCTGAGATGTTCGAGCAATTTCTCCATATGAAATTTCCTGGATATAAACGTTTTTCTATCGAAGGTGGAGAATCAGCTATTGTTGCAATTGAAAAAATTATTAGTGATTCCGCTGGTTATGGTATTGAAGAAGTAGTTCTTGGTATGGCTCATCGCGGACGGCTCAATGTTCTAACCAAAGTTATGGGAAAAGAATATGCGGCAATGCTATCTGAATTTCAAGGCAATCTCGCACACCCAAGTGGTCTTGAGGTGTCCGGTGATGTTAAATATCACCTTGGTTATTCTTCTGATCGAGCACTTTCAGGTGGCAAAAAAATACATTTAAGTTTATGCCCTAATCCATCTCATCTTGAAGCGGTAAATCCGGTTTTGGCTGGAAGAATAAGAGCAAAACAGAATATAAGATCTGTGCTTGGCATATCAATTCATGGTGATGCGGCTTTCATCGGTCAAGGAGTGGTTGCTGAAACCTTGAGCCTAAGCAATATTGAAGGCTATAAGGTGGATGGCATTGTGCACGTTGTCATTAATAACCAAGTTGGTTTTACTGCTAATCCGTGTTGTGCGCGGTCCTCTTTTTATTGCACTGATGTAGCAAAATCAATAGAAGCTCCAGTGTTTCACGTTAATGGAGATAACCCTGAAGCTGTGAGTTTTGTTGCGAATTTGGCGATGGAATATAGGCAGAAATTTAAAAAGGACGTAGTGATTGACATAATATGTTACCGCAAATATGGCCATAATGAAGGTGATGAACCGAATTTCACTCAGCCACTCATGTATAAGGTGATATCAAAGCATAAAACTCCTGGAACATTGTATGAAGAAAAATTGACTGCAGAGAAAGTATTAAGTGGTGATGAAGTAAATAAATTATGCAGTGAATTCAGGGCAAAATTAGATAAAAGTCTTGCTGAATCAGTGACTTACACTCCAAAAAAAGCTGACTGGTTTTGTGGAGTATGGTCAAAATTAAGAAGGGCAAGGTTGAACGATTTGAGCGAATACTATACAGATTCTGGTGTTCCGCCAGATGAGTTGAAAAAATTAGGTGTGTATATAAATAGCAATATCCCAAGTAGCTTTAACATTAATAATAAGGTTAGAAAAATACTTGATGGCAGAATAGACAGTATAAATTCCGGCAGTAATATAGACTGGGCAACTGCCGAAAGTCTTGCATTTGCGTCACTGCTTACAGAAGGAATACAAGTGCGTTTATCAGGCCAAGACTCTGGCCGTGGCACTTTTTCGCACCGTCATTCAAGGCTTGTTGATCAGGTAACAGAAGAAGCGTTTATTCCGCTAAACAATATAAATGAAAAGCAAGCTCACTTTGAGGTCATAGATAGCGCTTTATCAGAGTATGCTGTAATGGGCTTTGAATATGGCTATAGTCTTGATTCCCCGTATTCACTGGTGCTCTGGGAAGGACAATTTGGTGATTTTGCAAACGGTGCGCAAATTATGATCGACCAGTTTATCGCATCTGCAGAAACAAAGTGGTTGCGATCAAGCGGTCTAGTTTTATTGTTGCCCCACGGTTATGAAGGGCAAGGACCTGAACATAGTTCTGCTCGTATAGAGAGGTTTTTACAACTCTGTGCAGAAGATAATATGCAGATAGTTAATTGCTCCACTCCGGCAAATTACTTTCATGTTTTACGTCGGCAAATTCATCGAGACTTTCGTAAGCCTTTAGTAGTGTTTACACCTAAATCGCTATTGCGTCACAAAAGAGCAGTTTCTAACCTATCTGACTTTGAAGGAAAATTCCTCACGGTGATTCCAGAATATAGAACAGATTTAGTTTCGAATGATAAAATACGTAAAGTTGTAATATGCAGTGGTAAAGTTTATTACGACATATGTGAAGCACAAAAAATAAACGATATAGCAGTAATACGTTTGGAGCAATTCTATCCGTTTCCTGCCGATAAACTAAGTATTGAACTTGAAAAATACAAAAGCGCTGAAATTATATGGTGTCAAGAAGAACCAAAAAATATGGGAGGATGGTTTTTTGTCAACCCATTGATAGAAGAAGTGTTATCCAATCTCAATATTCAAGCAAAAAGACCTAAGTGCATTGCAAGACTTGCTGCTGCATCTCCTGCATGTGGTTATGCTAGTGTACATGCTCAGCAACAAGAGGAGATTTTAAGACAGATCGCTTAGTATTTACAGTTATTGAAGCAGAAGTGGTGCTATAAAAGTAGCTGACACTTGAATCCGGTTGCATCACGCGCTGCGGCCAGGCGCAATAGAAAACGCATTACACCAATAAAGCCCTTTTGGTACTCAAGCAAATATAAAAGATTTTTATTCTATTAAAAAAAAATTAATTTTTATTAAAATTTTCATTTATTTTTATTTAAAAAGTAAACATTATTAATATTTACTTTAACTAATATAGGATATATATGAATACAAAAATATTTGAGATGTTAATAAGGAGAACTGGTCTACGCAGAGATAGCAAAGCTGAGATCATACAGTTAAATAGAAATGAAAAAGCTTTCGTAGATGAGGATAAAGAATCTATCGAATTAGCTGAGGCCATTTTTGAAGAGAATAATATGTTTCATTTCCGCAAACCAGGTCCTGCTATGGATTACATTTTGCACAAATTAATAAATGATAGGAAGCTTTTCGAGGAAATGAAAGATAGAGGTACAAGTATAATACGTCTTTTTTCTTTGTTATCAATGTATCATGGTCGTCTCAATTGCTGTGTTATAAGAAAAGGAGGGTGTATTACTGAGTGTGGCATACTTGATTACGCTGGCACCTATCCAGAACTAGTGCCTTTAGAGGACTTTATACTTATTGAGCCTTCCTCGTACCTCGAGTACATTGTGTTTGACAATGAGAATATCAGAAATAGGTTAGCTGAAGACTTAACTGAAGATAAAACAAAATTAGATATCTTTTTGAATGGAATTTTAGCAACAAAGAATTCGGATTTAGTATTATCTTGTATTAACAAGATAGAGGTTCTTAATGAGGGAGATAGATATTTTGTTAATCTCTTACAGAAAAACGGCATGCTAGACTACATCTTAAACAAAGATGATACAACACTTGCAAAATCAACTCTAAAGGAGTTGTTGAAGCTTTCTATTTTGCAGGAAGAAAAAAGCACTGAGTTAGAATCTCCCCAAGCTTCAAGTGTAAATGTTAGCAAAGCTCAGCAACATTGTAGTATATAGCTGGTGATAAAGTTTAAAATAATTGCATATACTGAGGCTCATTTAGGTATAGAACCTCAGTGGTGCTTAATTTTTCAATTTATGGTAGACTAGTAGCCCTACTATGATGTGGATCTATGCTCGCTTATAACTAAAATTTCACTTCCACCAAGGGGATATTATTCCAGCTATTGCTTCCATAGTCATCAATCGAAGCGTTTAAGTAATCTGTATCAAAGCGTACGGGCACATCAAATTCGAAGCTCGCAGTGATTATCGCATCTTTTACTGGTGGCTTCATAAATGTTATTTCTCCCGTTGAATAATTTACTGAATATTCACTCTCTTCTTTACCATTTAAATAAATCTTTACTGTCCCATGTACTGGCTTTTTGATCATACGTATATGCTTATCTTCCCCACTTACATAAGTTTTGATTAGCTGAAAAGTCGTTTTTTTGTTATCTCCTATACCAATCTCTTGATTAATGGCTATAAAATCCGACCAATCCTTAAAACGAAACCCTATTGCTTTACCTTTTCGTGCATGAAAAAATGTTATTAGTTCTAGTAGCTGCTCGTTTGATCTGACCCCGTAAGCTATGTTGTATCTAGTGCGTGCATGAGACCAATTGATGTTGCGCTGTTCACAACCATTGTGAGTTGTTAGAGGTTGTCCGGAAACAAGTAAAAGGCTATAATATCTGAAATTTTAGTACGGGGTAAAGATGAGAAAAAAGTATCCAACAGATCTAAGCGAAAGGGAATAGGCAAGAATAGAAAAACACTTCAGAGTATCATACAAGAAAGGAGGAAGGCCGCCAAAGTATAGCAAAAGAGAAATATTAGAAGCAATTTTCTATGTATTGCGTACAGGGTGTCAATGGCGGTATTTACCAAATGATTTTCCGCTATGGAAGACTGTGTATGAGCAGTTCAGGCAATGGAAGAAGCAGGGAATTTTTGAGAAAATGAATTATGAAATTACAAAATATAGTAGAAGAAAAATAGGAAGGAATGAGCAGCCGAGTGCCTGTATAGTAGATAGTCAATCTGTAAAGACTACAGAAAAGGGGGGATCAAAGGCTATGATGGAAGTAAAAAAGTAAAGGGTAGAAAAAGGCATATAATTACAGACACTCAGGGTTTTATACTAGGTTGTTACGTAGGCGCTGCTAACGAAAATGATAGAGATGGTATTAAAATAGCATTAAACAATATGAGAACAAAATATACTAAAGTTAAAAAAATGTGGGCTGACATGGGATACCAAGGAAGAAATTTAAAGAATCACATAAAGGAAGAATATGACATAGATATTGAAATTGTTACAAGGCCTCCATGTAGATTTTGGGTGCACAAAGATACGCCACCTGAGCTACTACCAACAAGAGAACAAGGGTTTAAAGTACAGCCAAGAAGATGGGTTGTAGAAAGGACTTTTGCTTGGGTTAATAGGAATAGAAGGCTATCGAAGGAGTATGATTTACTCACAACATCCACTGAGAATTTCATATACCTAGCTATGAGTAGGGTTATGTTAAAGAGGGAATATGCTTGAATTTACTTGTTTCCGGACAACCTCTAATACCAATTCTCATTGTTGTCCAGTCAAATAGGAAACATTGCAGAGTTGTTTAATTGTGGAGCTGGCAAGAGAAGTAATAAATTTGCACAAAGCACCCTCAAGTAGAGCAATTGTATCGTATATTTTATTGCGCAAAATGTTCTGTTTTATATATAACCAAAGCCTCTCAACAGGATTTAGCTCAGGTGAGTATGGAGGTAGGTATATAATGTCGATATTTTTAGGTACCTTTAAATTTTTTGACCTATGCCAACTAGCACAGTCCATAACGAGAAAAGCCTCTCGTGTTTCTAGATATTGCGAAATTTGCTCAAGAAATATGTTCATGCAATCAGTGTTGACATTTGGTGCAAATAAGCTAGAACTCTCTCCATTTCTAGGATTAACTGCACTATAGAGATAGAAATTTTGCCTACCTAATTTTGTTTTAACCTGTGTTCTAATCCCCTTTTTAAACCACCCATGTCCAACTTTTGAATGTGTGCCAAACCGTGATTCATCAAAGAAAAATAGCTCTTTTTCTGGATACTTGCTAATAGCTCAATTGAGATTTTTTTTTGAATTCCTCTTGTTTGCTTTTATCTTGTCCATTATGAACTGGTCTTGGTGTAATATATGAGAATTTCATCTTTTGCATATGGCGGTGTACTGTAGATTTGCTGATATTTAATCCGAACTTTTCCTGGATTCTTATTCTCATTTCTTTAATGGTGATATTAGGATTTTCTTCTATCCACTCTTCAATTTGCTGTAGTTGAGCCTGATTTAATTTAGTTTTTCTACGACGTTGTGAAGGAGCAAACAGTTTTTCTTCTCTGCCAATTTTCAAGAGTTTTACCCACGAAGTTAGTGCGCTTCTTGAAATGCAATATATTTTTGCTACAGCCGTTATACTGTACTTTTTTGCTGCAATTACAGCATTTAGTTTTTTTGAAACATATGCATTATTCCTTACTTTCTTCAGCATTTCTTTTGCTGATTCTACTACTTTTTCATCCAATAATTTTGATCTTAATGCCATTTAAACCTCGCTATTTTACTTACTTCAGTATGGCTTTTCTTCCATCATTGTCCATCTGTTTGCCCTGTAATGGGAATTGGTATTACAACGTCAGTGGAAAATTCCGGTCCTCCAGTGGAACCATAAGATATATTTTCTGGAAATCTAATTTCTGTGAATGACATATGTCCTCCTGAGAAAGTAAAATAGTTTGGTTGAAGAAAATGTTGTAATTTGAAAGCGTTTCACATAGTAAATGACGCCATGGAAAGTGGATGAGACCACTGAGTTAAACTGCTGTCATACCCACAATTGCTATACTCAGGTTCATTTGAGTTGTCAAGCAAAAAAATAAAATTTTATGGCAAATTGAAACTAGCCTTGCTTGTGACTTAATTCATCTACTTTTTTGCGTAATACATTCAAATCAGTTGCTCCTACAAACAGGCTATCTCCAATTATTAAAAAAGGTGTACCACCTACTCCCAAATCTCTTACTAGAAACCTACTGTTGTTTATCATTTGCTCAATTTTGTCCGCGTTATCTTTTATGGAATCATTAAAATCGTCCTCATCAATCCCTATGTTTTTCACTATATCCAATATGCTTTCGTCTGAAAATTCTCCTTTGTGACTTAAAGCAGCATGGTGAAAATCGAAATATTTTTCTTTATCGAGAAAATAGACAGCTAAAGCACTTTTTGCTGCCTTTAAAGAAGCGTTACCAAGTATTGGAGCATCCCTAAAGATATACTTAATTTTGCCGTCGTTAATTAACTGCTTTATATCATTCTTTATAGCTTTGCAATGTCCACAAGAATAGTCAAGGAAGCCTACAGCTATAACACTACTATTTTCATTTCCGGAGTAAGGATAAGTAAGGTCAAATATTTGATCCTTGTATTGTGAAATTTTACTTTTGGTTACATTATCTCGAGCAGCGTAACTACTTTTAATCGACTCCTCTTTGAGAGTTTTTATGATCTTATCAAAATTTCTACTTATATAATTATCTAATTTCTCACCTATATAATCATCGTTTAGCATTTGGCTGCGATTTGAGAGCCAATTATTTATTATCGGCAAGCTTGCTATTGCTATTATTAAAATTAATAAAAACGATACCCTAGACATACAATTTATTTAAAAACCTACAACATAAAACTTTTAGTACACATTTATCTGTATATTAAAAGAAGCATCTAATGTTAATACATAAAAACATTTGTATCAAGTGTATTTTATAGCCAATTTTGCTGCAAGTACAAACTTTACGTACAATGAAACTCAAGCACATTACCACAAAGTTCATCAGAAGACTTGGTGATGAGGGTGGTGAAACATTTTGGTAGTTGATTATCTTATAACTGCCATGTACAATGCTAACAAACGCGGCGATAAATATTGGTAAAAAAAAGGAAATAGCCATTCTAGGAAGTAAGCTTCTCTTTTTCCCATTTGCTGAGTTTATTGCAGTGTATGGTCGCGTCGTGTGGGTGTAATAAAACAATTTTTCAGTCAATATGCCGATAATTTTAAATATTCTATATGAGTGTCATAATGAAATTTTTAAAAACTCTTTTTAACTTAACATTGTTAGTGTTTTTTATAACTCCTCCAGTTGAACCAAGGTGGACTAAGTATGAAGATGCTCCCATTGAGATCAAAATTTCTAATAGTACCATTAATATTAATGGGGATGGTACTTATGAATTAGAATCAGAACTCCAAGCAAAAGTACTCAAGGAATCTGGGCGTAGTGCATTCTCCCCATACAGTCTTATTTATAATGGTGATAGTGCAGACCTCACTATTTTAGAAGCTAAAACAGCTTACAATGGGAGGGAATACGTAGTCGCTAAAAACATGATAGAGGACAAGGCGTTGGCTAGTCCTCAAGGTTTCGATCAGCTAAGGCAAGTAACCATATCATTTCCTAAAATGACAATTGGTGCAGAAGTATATCTAAAATATAAACAAATTCATAAAAAAGTTCCTATTGATAATTTTTATGGTTTGCACTTTTCTTATTATGGGCGGTATTTTCAAGCAGAGAATACTAAAATCAATTCTGAGTTGCCTCTAGAGATTAGAGTGAATGATCCAAGAAACGTATTAAAGATCGCTGAGGAGAAAAAGAATGGTGTACATTCTATAAGCATTACTTTAAAAAAGGCAATTTATGAAGGTTTGATAAATGAGCCACATAATGGAATATTGAATTTTAAGCACAATACTTGGGTATCACTGTCAAGCCTATCTAAATGGGAGGATTTAGCAAAAAAATTAGCTCCTGGATATTATAACGTCATTACTCAGCCACTTCCTACAATTTTTACGGCCATAGCAGAATCTGCTGCCAATGAGAGTACTGATGAAGAGAAAATTAACGTTGTTACTTCTTTGTTGAATGAGAAAATTCAATACACGGGAGATTGGCGTACAGTGTCAGGACGATTTTTTCCAAGAGATTTAGAGAAAATTGCTGATTATCAAACTGGAGATTGTAAGGATTTTTCTGTTAGTACGGCTGCTATTTTACAAAAACTTGGTTACAGAGTTCAACCTACTCTAGTTATGAGAGGAATTACTAGCATTCCTAATTCCGAAGCATTACCTAATCTGGGTAATTTTAATCATACGATGCTCAGAGTAACAAATAAAGGTGGAAAAATATATTGGATTGATCCGACTAATAAGGTTAGTATGGCACAAGGTATTTTTCCAGATGTTGCTGACAAAGTTGCTTTAGTATTGGATTCTAAAGAAGTTAGCTACACAAAAATTCCTGCTGTACAAGCTGAAAATTCAAAAATTATATCCCATAGTGAATTAACTATACAAGATAATGTTGTAAACGAACGTGGTCAGCTTACTATGCAAGGGGAGTCAGCTATGAGCTTAGCAAGTGCTGGATTATATTACTCAAACGAGCAGTTAAGAGATTCTGTTTTTTATATAATTAGTGGGGTATATCTTAATGAAAAAGAAAAGAAATTCTTAGAATTGCCTGATCTTACTTCGCGTAATGTAGAGGATCTTACAATTAAGTATGAATTACAACAAAAAAATAAAGTTTTTAGGACGAACCTAGGACTTGTTTTAACTTTAAAAAATAATTTGCTTAATGGTGTCGTAAATACAGTTTCTGACCAAGTGTCAGACATTTTTATAGGTACTCCTCATACTCGTGAAACGCATACGGTAATAAAAGACATTGCGATTAAAAACTGTGCAGAATTGAATTTTGAAATAAATTCTCCATGGTTATATGTAAATAGGTCATGTAAACATCAAAATGGCAGCACAGAATTAAATGATATAGTAGCTATACAGAAAAGCTTTATTACCAATGAAGAGTTAAACACTACTGAATATAAAAACTTAAAAAGCGAGCTGGAGAATAATTTTTCTAGAGCCTCTATAATAATAAGTGAATAGGTTGTGCTGGGAAAAACACTTCTTAAAAGACTTAAAATCTTTAAAATATGTACAACAACTTACGTGACTTCATTAAAGCCTTAGAGGAAAAAAAAGATCTGATTAGGATTAAGGAGGAGGTTTCAACTGTTCTTGAAATGACAGAAATTCACCGCAGAGTTTTGTCAAACAAAGGACCAGCTATCATCTTTGAAAATGTTGTCACAGAAAACGGCAAAAATTCGATTCCAGTTTTAGTGAATTTATTCGGTACTATTGAAAGAATTGCCTTGGGACTGAACATAAATCCTGGTGAGCTAAGAGATCTTGGTAAACTTTTAGCATTTTTGCAATCACCTGAGCCGCCAAAAAACTTTAAAGATGCTATAAAAATGTTTCCTTTGTTGAAAGTCGTGTTATCGATGCGAAGTAAAGTCGTGAGCAAGGCTCCATGTCAAGAGGTAGTGCTAACCGGAGATGAAGTGGACCTAAGTCTACTGCCCATTCAAACATGCTGGCCAAATGAACCTGCACCACTTATTACCTGGCCAATTGTGGTAACGAAAGGACCCACGAAAGAAAAGCAAGATAATTTTAATCTTGGAATATATCGTATGCAGGTTATAGATAAAAAAACAACACTAATGCGTTGGCTTGCACATCGTGGTGGTGCAGGTCACCACAAACGATGGAAAGAGAAGGAACAAAATATGAAATTTCCTGCTGCTGCTGTGATTGGTAGTGATCCTGCAACGATTATTGCTGCGGTAACTCCAGTGCCAGAAACATTGTCAGAATACCAATTTGCTGGACTACTGCGAAAGAAGCCGCTTGAGCTTGTAAATTGTAAGACTGTTCCACTTCAAGTACCAGCTCACGCGGAAATCGTTCTGGAAGGCTATGTGAGTTTGGATAGCTATCAAGACGAAGGGCCATACGGAGACCACACTGGCTACTATAATTCTGTTGAGCAATTTCCTGAGTTTAATATTACTGCAATTACTATGCGCAAAAATCCAATTTATCTCAGCACTTTCACTGGCAAGCCACCTGATGAACCATCGATTCTTGGTGAAGCACTCAATGAAATTTTTGTGCCCATTCTTATTAATCAATTTCCAGAGATAGTGGACTTTTATCTGCCGCCGGAAGGTTGCTCATATAGAATAGCGGTAGTGTCGATAAAAAAATCCTATCCAGGGCAGGCAAAAAGAATTGTTATGGGCATACTTTCTTTTCTAAAGCAGTTTTTATACACGAAGTTTATTATCGTTGTTGATAATGATATAAATGTACGTGATTGGAAGGAAGTAATGTGGGCAATGTCAACGAGGATGGACCCTGTGCGTGATACAATCATGATAGAAAGTGTACCTATTGATTATTTAGACTTTGCTTCCCCTGAAAGTGGACTTGGAGGTAAAATGGGATTTGATGCGACAAATAAAATCCCGCCTGAAACCAAACGAGAATGGGGAAAGAAAATTAAAATGAGTGAGGAAATAGTAAGAAAAGTCACGGAAAAGTGGGAGGAATATATGGACTAGACTTCTTGCATAAAAGCAGAAAAAAGTTTGGCGTTTTTTATAATGCCGTAATTAGCATTAACTGATAATTGTGATTTAAGTTCGTCACAGTGCCCTTTTTTTGTCATCCTATAGCTATACCGCCGCGGTATCTCTTAGCCGCTAACAAGTAGTGGGATGACGAGCTTATCGTCATCCTGCCGCGAACCGTCATACCGCGATTCATTCGCGGTATCTCAGCCGCTAACAAGCAGCGGGATACTTAGGGATGACGGTTGTTGTTTAGCTGTAAATATTAAGAAATTTACCAAATGAAAAAAAAGGCAAAAGAAGCCCTGGGGTTATTATCCGCTTTAAAATATTGGCGTTTTTTATGTTTTAAACGCTTGACAAGCGAGATTCAGCCGCTTTTAATTGCAACTAACTTACGCTGCAAATGTTTAAGAAATTTACTAAGCAGAAAAAAAGACAAAGAATCCCCGAGTTAGCTAGTCTTTTACTATCTCTGTCGAGTATTGGCATTTTTTGATGTCTTGTAACGCTTTATAAGCGCGTTCAGCTTATTTAGATAAGAATCTAGATGTAGATGAAGTTTTGTAAAGACATACAGTATCTATATACTGCAAAAAATTGAACATAAGACGCCGATACATTAAGTAATCCTTACCTTTTAATCTGCAGATTGGCGAAAGCAAATACAACAGCTTCAGTTTCATGATAAGAGGGCTGGCGGAGTTTGTCAAGCAAGTTTTTTTGTTTCTGCGGGCTACCTGAGTCTATTGATTTCATTAGAGCCGAAACTCTTGAGACCTAGGTGATAATTCTATCTAAAAGAATGCCGAAAAAGAGCAGCAACCCTACGTAGGAGTTATTTTTAAATATGGACATGCATTGACTGGGATCGTCAGGATTGAAATTTTTGTATTGGCGGTGAAATATGAACCCTACAGCAAGTAGAGCAATATAAAAAATGTTATTTAATGATGATAAAATACCAGCATATAGCCACGTCATAAGAGATATTAAATAAAATCTTTTCAACCAAGATTTTGTTGTATCACCAAAATATAATGCGGTAGATTTCATCCCGAGTTTTTCATCATCTTTTTTATCTTGATGGGCGTATATGGTGTCATAGCTAAGTGTCCAAAAGACGCATCCTATATAAAACAGCAAGGATTCTATACTGATCTGGTTTGTTATTGCTGCTGAGCCCATGAGCGATCCCATATTGAAGGTAAACCCTAAGAACAATTGTGGCCACCAAACATACCGCTTTAATAAAGGGTAAGTAGCTATCATACACATTGAGATTATTCCAAGTATGAGTGTAGTTTTATTAGTTAATAATAAGATTACCAGGGCAATAGACAGTAACAGTGAAAGTAAAGCTAAAGCCTGCTTTATGTTTAATGCACCACTTGCAAGTGGCCTATATTTTGTTCGTTCAACGTGCGCATCTATTTCCCTATCGAAAATGTCATTGATTATGCACCCTGCGGGTCTCATTAAAAATGCACCTATAGTAAACAAAACAAGGAGAAAAAGAACCTGATACGATAGAGAAGTTGAGGCTAAAAGAATACCGCTCAAACTGGGAAATAGCACAAGCCACAAACCCGTTAAACTGTGCAACCTCATTAATGAAAAGTAACGATTGAAATGCATTAATTAAGTGTGATTATGTAATATTTTGCTTACATTAACAAAATTATCGAACGCTAAGTCAGGCTTGAAAACTAGTTCAGGTATAAATCGCAAATCAACATAACACAATATAGATTTACGTATTGACCATGCAGATTGGTTCATTTCATTAACAACAGTATTAATATCACAATTATTCTCAGAAGGATCCCCAGTGCGTCTTTTTTCTGGATCTAAGTAGTCAGCTACTTGAATATTCAATGAAGATAACACAATATATACATCTGCTTTTTTCAAATCTTTACTTAATTTTACGTCAGATACCGCTACATTTTTATTGAACACCTTACCTTCCATTAGGACTCTTGATATCGCTCTATGCAATACCGATGCTATTTTTAGGTTTCTAATTTCCTTTTTCATATCCAGCTACTATAATACCCTTTCTTCTTGCACTAATTGATAAGCTTCTAAAATATCTCCAACTTTAATATCGATATTACCCTCTAGTGATACTCCGCATTCAAAGTTTACACCTACTTCTTTAACATCATCTTTAAATCTACGTAGTGCTTTTAACTTTCCTTCATGCACCAATTTGCCACCACGCATTACCTTAATTAAAGAATCTTTTCTTATGACTCCATCACTTACGTAACATCCAATGATATTACCAGCTTTAGATACGTTAAATATTTGCCTCACAGATGCAAAGCCAACACGAACCTCTCGTGTAACAGGCTTTAACATTTTAGTTAAATACATTCTCATGTCGTCAATGAGCTCGTATATTATGTTATAAGTATGTATTTCTACACCTTTTTGTTTTGCCAAGTCCCTTATTTTTGAATCCACTTTTACATTAAAAGCTAAAATTACTGCACTTGATGCTTCTGCAAGCAGCACATCTGAATCTGTTATCCCTCCTACTGCTTTGTGTAGGATATTTAATTTCACTTGGTCTTTACCGAGTTTATCAATTGAACTTGATATTGCTTCAATAGAACCAGTTACATCGCACTTTAAAACTACAGATAGTTCTTCTGTTTCGCTGTTATTACGACTGAATATATCTAAATTATTGTCGCCCAAATCTTCTTTCTTTTTCTTGATTAACTCTAGCCTGTATTCAACAATTTCACGCGCCTGCTTTTCAGAATTTATAACAACAAATTTATCTCCAGCATTTGGCACACCATTTAGACCAGTAATTTCAATTGGAGCGGAGGGTAGTGCTGCTTTTTCTCTTTGACCGAGGTGATTAACCATACTACGTACTTTGCTGTATGTTGTACCAACTACCAATATATCACCAACCTTTAACGTTCCTTCCTCAACTATCAATGTGGCTGATATTCCTTTCGCTTTATCTATTTTGGATTCTATTACCCATCCAAGTGCTCGACAATCTTCTATTGCTTCTAGCTTCATTAATTCAGCGATTAACAAAATCGTCTCTTCTAGTTTATCTAAATTAGTTTTCTTTTTTGCTGATACTGGCACAATCATAACATCACCACCAAGCCCTTCAGGGATGAGATCATATTGAGGCAAACTATTAATTATTTTTTCTACATCACCAGGCTCAGATTTATCAATTTTATTAATAGCAACTATAATGGAAACATTTGCTGCTTTTGCATGATTTATTGCTTCAACTGTTTGTTTCATGATTCCATCGTCAGCTGCAACTACTATTACAACTATATTAGTAATATTGGCACCACGTGCACGCATCGCAGTGAACGCTTCATGTCCTGGTGTATCAATAAAGGTAATTTTTTGCTTATCTTTTGTCGTTATTTGATAAGCACCTATGTGTTGAGTTATGCCACCTGACTCTCTTTCTGCAACATTAGATTCACGAAATGCATCGAGCAATGAGGTTTTACCATGATCGACGTGTCCCATAAAAGTGACGATTGGTGGTTTAGGTTTTTTAGGCAGGCTTTCTCTGCCTTCTATAAAAAATAAATCTTTTTCTCTGTTGGTATCGCTCACTCGTTTAGCCATATGATTAAATTTTTCCACTATTTCACATGCTATATCTGGATCCACCAGATCATCTACTCTATAACTCTCACCGACTTCTTCTTTGAACATTTTTAGCACACTCTTGCTATCTTCTGCCATGCGAATAGATAACTCCCTGATAGTTATTTTGTCTGGTATAATAACTTCTCTTGATATATTTTTACCCTTGGTAAACTTTGACTTTCTACTTCTTATACCAAATCTTTGCTTAAATACAGGGGGTTGTTCAGTTTTTTCATCTATTGCCTGTGCAATTACCAGTTTAGAATGCTTAGAATATATATCTTTGTTGACTTTAGAAGACTTTTTATCGTCGCCCTCATAGTCAATATTATCTTCTTTTAGTTCAACTAAGTGAGTATCACTTAAAACTTGCTTATTTATTTCTTTAGATAAAGTGTCCGCTTCATTTTTCTCGTCAATCTCTTTATTGCTGTCTTCTTTTGCTGTTTTCTCTTTTTCTTCTCTCTGATTTTTTTCTTTCAGCAAAGCAGCATTCTGCACAGCATTAATGCGGAAAATTTGTTCTTTCTCTGTTAGAGAACCTAATTTACTCTCGTCAAATAAATTATGTTCTTCTGCATCATGAGATTTTTTTCTTCTTTTTTTTACTATTGTAGCTCCAGTACTTGGGCTAGTTGAAGAGTTTAAATTGAGGTCTAATTTAAGCTTGCTTAAGCCTTGGAGCGTTAATTTTTTATTACTGATATCTTCATTATTCATATTATTTTATTATATTAACCCAAGCTTTTTACGTGCTTCTATGATTATTGAGTCTACTGTATCTTTTAGATTTTCTGAATTCATCTTATTATCAGCTGAGGAAGAGAGTATGCTGCAAAACTCATAACTTGATAAATCTGCTATGTCCTCTAAAGTCTTAATATCATGTTTACTAAGAGCAATTTTATTGTCTATTGATAAAGTTAAATTGATTACATCATCTTCCATACCTAGACTTTTTAGCTCTTCTATTTTTCTATCATTTTCTGCTTTCAGATACTTGTTTGCTCTATTGTGAAGTTCGTTTGCAATATCCTCATTAAAGCCCTCTATTGAAGCAAGCTCTTTAATTGAAGCGCTGGATATATCTTCTACGCTTGAAAAACCTTCTGTCACCAATAGCTGACCCATAATCTCTTCTAAGTTTAAAGCTTCAGCAAATAAAGCTGAACATTGACTAAGTTCTTTACTTCGCCTTTCTGATTCTTGCTGAGTGCTTAATATCTCAATTTTCCATCCAACAAGCTCTGAAGCTAATCTTACATTCTGGCCCTTTTTTCCTATAGCTAAACTCAATTGATCTTCAGCAACTATTAATTCTATGCAATTTTCATTTTCATCAATAATAACCTTCGATACTTCTGCAGGAGTAATGGCTTTAATAACAAATTGACCCAAATCTGAGGAGTAATTTATAACGTCAATTTTTTCACCATTTAATTCGTGTATAATGGTTTTTATTCTATCTCCCTTAACTCCAACACAAGCACCTACTGGATCAATGTTCTTGTCAGGAGAGAAAACAGCAACCTTAGACCTTGAGCCGGCGTCTCTAGCTATACCTTTAATTGTTACTAACCCATCAGCAATTTCTGGTATTTCTTGATTTAATAATGCCTCTAAAAAGCCTTCATGAGTCCTAGAAAGAATAATTTGACGTCCATCATCAGAGCGCTTAACAGTCTGTATATAAGTTTTAACTTTATCGCCTTCACGAAATGATTCACCACCGGTTAAATTTCGTAATGGAAGATATGCCTTAGTGCCATTTATGTCTATAATAAGATCTGAATATTCTACTTGTTTAACAATACCATACCTTATTTCTCCCACCTTATCTTTAAATTCCTCATATTGCTTTTTTGACTCTTCATCTTTAATTATTTGAGCAATTTTTTGCTGGGCAATTCTTGCTGAAGCAAGATCAGTGTTAAGAGAGAGTAATTCACTAACAGTATCTCCAATTTTTGCATCTTCTTTTATTAATTTAGCTTGTGTCAGCGTAATTGATTCATACTCAGTATTCTCTTCTCTATTTGATTCGTCATCAATAACTTTTAGTTTTCTGTATGAAGTAACTTTGCCTGTGTTTCTATCTATATTAACTACAATTTTACTTTTGCTACCATATTTTTGATAAGCCACTGCTTCTATAGCACTTTCTAGTGCCTTTATTACAACATCAAAATCTAAACCTTTTTGAAGTGAAAGCTCTCCTGCTGTTTTTATTACATCAAGGCTTCCAACTATGTTATTCTTGTTACTTTTCTGCTTAACACTGCTTTTACGATTAGCAATCATAATAAATAAATCCAATGTAATTAGTTATAATTATAGCTCCAACGGGCAAAGAACACTATCTTAAATGTTAAATGATTGCTAATTTAAGTCAAGTTTTTTCATGTCTTTGTATAACAAGCAACGCAGGAGTAAAGAATAAAGTTAAAACCGTTGCAACCAATATTCCACTTGCTATGGTTGTTGAAATGTCAACCCACCACTGGCTTGATGGAGCATCATATGTGATTTGTAGCGTAAAAAAATTGATATTTAACCTGGTAATCATCGGTATTAAACCAAGAACTGTGGTTGCAACGGTAAGCAATATTGGCCTAACGCGAGAAATTGCAGCGTTTATTACACATCGCTTGATGTCATTTTTGTGTACCTTAATTTGGTGATGAAAGGCATCAAGTAATAGTATGTTATTATTCACTATAATTCCCGCCAAAGCAATTATCCCCACTCCACACATAACAACTACGAAAACTTGTTGGATAAGAAAGAAAACAAAAAACACACATGTTGTGGATAAAAACACTGCTGTCATTACGATAAATGTATGGTATACATTATTAAACTGTGTCACTAATACCAATATCATTAGTGTAATCGCTAATATAAAAGCCTTTAACAAAAATGCTCCTGATTTTTGTTGATCTTCTTTGTCGCCTTTAAAATCAATTTTTACTCCCTTGTCCCAATCCTGGGCAATAGAATTCTGAATGAACTTTACTCTTTCATCAACAAGATAGCCAGTATCAACGTCAGCAGAGATTGTCACTATGCGTAATCCATCAATCCTGTTTAGTTTGTTTACCTTTTTTTCGGGAGCATATTTTACTATATTGCTCATAGGATACGGGCCATTAACTGTATTGATAAAAAAATTGTCTATAGTCTTCATGTTGCGATCCTTTCCAGGGAAACGGAGTACAATATCGATTTCTTCATCCGTGTTATTTGGTCTATATTTTCCAATCAACACTCCATTTGTAACCATCTTTATAAAATCGCCAATGGTTGCAACACTTACTTCAGAGCTTGTAGCCTTACTCTTATCAACACTCATATTCCACTCTATTTCAGGTGCTGATCTGCTATCTTGAATATTTATAAACCCGGATGAAGGTTGGTTCATAATTTCTAGAATTTTCTCTGCTGCTAAATTCAAACTGGATACACTCCCGCTGAGGTTAATTTGTATTGGCTTGTCAGCCGACGGTCCTGGCTTTTCCTCTTGAACATTAATTATTATTCCTTTCATGTCTTGCACACTGCTCCTTATATCATTTAGTATGTGCTTAGCTTTGCGCCTGAAGCGCCAATCCATAAGTTCTAGTTGTATTCTGGCGATAACGTTGTCTGAAAATGCTCCTGATCTAGCATAAGAAACATGAATTTCTTTTTCAATGCTCAAAATGCGTTCTTCCACTTCTTTGAGTATCAGATCTCGTTCTTTGGCTGATAAGCTTTCTTTTGCTTTAACACTGATTAAAATATTATCTGAATCCACTTTCGGAAAAAACTTTACTCCAGGACCAAAAGTAAAGTACAGCACACTAAATGAAAACAAAACGAATACAGTAGCACATACGAATTTTTTAGGATTATCCAAAACCTTCTCTAGCATGCGTACGTAAGCTCTTATTATAGGCCCAGCATTTTTTATTTCACCACTTTCTATAGCACTCATTTTTTTTATTTCTTTTTTTGAAGTTATCGAAGGCTTACCAAATATTGCACCAAGTGTTGGTATAAAAACCAAAGCCATAATGAGCGATCCAGTCAAAGTTAGAATTATTGTAATTGGTATGTACTGCATGAATTTACCAACAGTATCAGGCCAGAATAATAGAGGAAAAAACACTGCTAATTTAGTTAACGTTGATGATAGAACCGGATAAAACATATCACGAACTGAAGTGTAAAAAGCTTCTACTTTATCCATTCCGCAGATCATCTTTCTATCGGCATATTCGCTGATCACAATTGCATCATCAACCAGCATGCCAACAGCCATAATTAAACTGAAGAGCACAACGATATTTAAGGTTATACCCATAAAGTAAAGAGCTATTATCCCAATGAGAAAGGAACCGGGTATCGAGAGTGCCACAAGAATAGCAATCCTTGTTCCCATAGAAAGCATCATTATGATCAATATTAACAACACAGCAAATATTATGCCGTTTTCCAAGTCATCAAGCACATCGCGGACGTTTTTTGACTGGTCGTTTAAGTACACCACTTTTAAATTTTCAGGTAATTGATCTTTTGCCTTATCCATTAAGTATTTTACTTGATTTACTGTGTCTATTATGTTTTTTCCGTTACGTTTTGAAATTTCTAGCATGACACTAGGTAATCCATTAATGCGAGCAAATCCTTGGTGATCCTCAAACCTAGGGTATACTTTTGCTATATCTTTGATTCTCAAAACTGCATCGCCTTGAGATCTAATAGGAATATTCATAATATCTTCTATATCTTTTAATAACCCTGATATTTTAATCGAATATTTACCGGCCAGTGACCCAGCTCCCACTAGTCTATTATTGCTTGATATAGCTTGGAATATTTCGTTTGATTGAATGTTATATTTTGTTAGAACTGTGGGCTCAATTATAACTTCCACTGTTTCTTTACGAATACCTGCCACTTCAACTTTGAGAACATTTGGCAGAGATTCTATTTCTTTCTTTAACTTGCGTGCTATTTCAGTTAAGGCTCTTTCTGGCAGATTACCAATTAAGCCAACATTTAATATGGGAAATAGACTCAAGTTTATTTCATTTATTATTGGAGATTCCGCTTCAACAGGTAACTTCGATTTTATGTTTGAAAGCTTTGAACGGACATTATCGAGCACTTCTTTATTATCATACTCTGTTCCAAATTCGAGTATCATGTGAGCACCATCATTAGTTGCAAAAGCTCTCAATTCTCTTACACCTTCGATGGATCTTAGTTCATTTTCTATAGGAAGCACTAATAGCTTTTCACTATCTTGAGCAGAAATCCCAGGAAGTCCAACAAACACGCTGATTATAGGAATCTGTATATCAGGATTGCTTTCCCTTGGCATTTTTACATAAACGTATGAACCGAAGATAAAAATTACTATAAGTAATAATACCACCGCCCTGTTTCGCTCTATGAGTAAGCTCTGCATGTTGAATGTTAGCTGAATATGTGTGTTTGTACAATATTATAGTCGAGATACATTGCATATTAATTAATCCTTGTGTAGCTTTAAAACTTTATGCAAATAATAAAAATTTTCGCAAAGTTGCAAGTATAAGAAAATTCCTGTATAATAATTCTAGAACAGTATTTGAGAGGTTGTTATGGTGGCAATTCTAAATGTAACAAAAGGCAAAAATAAAGTTATTGTGTCTGGATTAGCTGGAGCTTTATCAGCTTTAATATTTTTAACAGCAATCCACATTGCCGCAAAGATAGCCATTATCGTTTCTGCTGCTGCAGTTACTTACTTATTACTTTCGCTGATTCATAAAATAAGAACTAAAGCTGAAATTACTCGTGTTTCAGGAGATAAAGTTTCAGAAGATGAAGGTGAAGAAAAAGATACCGTAAAAGAACCAAAAAGAACTGAAACTGAGCTAGAAGAAGAATTAAAAAATAAAAGAGCAGAAGAAGAAATGAAAAATGGACTACCTAAACATATGGATTTCAAAGGTAATTCACTTTCTAAAAGCGCTGATACTAAAGATAGTCATTCCGTTTCTAGTGCTACAAATATTGTTATGGAACCTTTACCTAAACACATGGATGCGCTTGGTAATCTACTTCCTGAAAGACCAAGTGCAAATATTAGTATAGAATCTAAACCTGAGAGAAAACTATCTCCTGCAGAGTGGCTATTACAGTGCGGGAATGTAAATAATGATGTGAGGGAAGTGCTAAAACAGCCAATTATCCAACAGCCATTTAACGGGTTAGGGTTTTAGATGTAGTTGCTATATCAAACTCTCCATCTTATATTGAGGATCAGATGCAATGCCATACACTCTATTTGGCGGAGCAATTTTGTTCTCTATACCAAAAACTATACCTTCAATTATTGCTGTGAGTACTTTTTCAAGGTTGCAATCTGCTCCAGGAACACGGTGCTCTAGGCGGCATCTTTTGGAATCGTTGCCAAAATAGGGAATTCTTATTGCAGCAGTTCTGTTATTTATTCCCCAACTAATCGTAGTTGGAGTGTGAATATCCGGGTACTGAAATCTTAAATATGAATCATCATTTGGAGCAAAAAACAACATATGTTTTTTCATCATTGCACATAATCCACCAATACTATGAATCAGATAGTCACTGTACTTTTGCTCATTGATATAAAATAAGTTATCGTTATTTGAATTCACGAGATTAACATGCACATTTAATGCACTGCCTGCTCTATCCAAATAGGGCTTTGCTTTAAAAGAAATATTCCCACCTAGTTTTTGTGCTGTTTCAGTAAGTGATTGTTTTGCTAACTCAAAATGCTTAATTAAATTGTCGGAGTTCGTATAACAACCACTTTTTATCTCATACTGATGTGTAGAATTCTCCTTCTCGCAAGAAAATTCAAGAGATGCTATTTTATTTTTGATGCTATTCAGAAATAAGTATTCTTTTTCTATTCCTTCAATGTAAAACTCTAGTTCAATACCGAATACAGCATAACAACTCAAATTACTTAATATAATCATAAATTTGCTTCAGTAAATCTATATTAGGTTAGCTATACTTATATGAATACTTTACTTATTTGCCAGTAAATTTAACATCTTATTTATACATAATGTATTACTGTTTTTAATAGCATGCTTCTAATCCTCGATACAAGCGACATTTACAAATTTTTCATTTTTTTGAAATAAAAATGATCAATTTTAATGTTTTTATACCCTTTACAACCCATCAAAAAATCACCATAATTTTTAGTATGTATTAAGTAGTATTAGCTTTTCATTTTGCAGTAAGCTATTGATTATCTTGTATTTTTCTAATTATTGTTTTTTTCTTGGTGTGGTATATGAACTTAACTAGCCCTAAGGTTTCTACTATGTTTTTTGATCAGATTATTACAGTAACGGATCACAATGTTACTTGGGAAAAAATCCAAAATTGTCTTTATAATCTTTATGGAGAAGCAACATATAATAGTTGGCTGAGTTCACTAAAATTTGTCAGTAGCAGAAATGGGGAAGTTCTTTTATCCGTGTCAACAAGGTTTATAAAAGAGTGGATTACAGTTCATTACATGAAAAAAATATTATCATTATGGCAAAGCGAAGATAAAAGTATACGTTCTATTGATATTCAAGTAATTGAGGAGAGGAATTCAAATTTTAATGTTATACTAAAAAACAGAGAGGAAAGTAATCATAATCTTGGTTCGCCGCTGGATCCAAGATTCACCTTTGATAATTTTGTAGTGGGAAAGCCAAATGAATTAGCATTTACGGCGGCAAAGCGTGTGGCAGAATCTATAGATCCAATATTAGGCAGCAATCCTTTGTTTCTATATGGTGGAGTGGGACTTGGTAAAACACATCTAATGCATGCTATAGCTTGGCACATAGTCAATTCCCCATCAGCAAAAAGAAAAGTGGTGTATTTATCAGCAGAGAAATTCATGTACCAATATATTACAGCGCTGCGAAGCAAAGATATTATGTTATTTAAAGAGCAATTTAGATCAGTAGATGTATTGATGGTAGATGATGTGCAATTTATCAGTGGTAAAGATAGTACACAAGAAGAATTTTTTCACACTTTCAATGCATTGATAGACCAAAATAAACAATTGGTTATATCAGCTGATAGGTCTCCTAGTGATCTTGATGGAGTGGAAGAAAGAATAAAATCACGACTCGGTTGGGGGTTGGTGGCAGATATTAATGAAACAACTTTTGAATTAAGGCTTGGTATATTGCAGGCAAAAGTGGAGCAGATGAATATGTATGTTCCGAAAGATGTCCTAGAGTTTTTAGCAAGGAACATAAAATCTAATATAAGAGAATTAGAAGGAGCATTAAATAAGGTTACCCATACCTCATTAATTGGAAGAAGTATGACGGTAGAATCAGCTAGTGAAACCCTAATCGATCTTCTTAGGTCAAATCATAGGTCAGTCACAATAGAAGAAATACAAAAGAAAGTAGCTGAATTTTTCAATATAAAGGTTGCAGATATGCAATCCAATAGAAGGCTTCGCAGTCTTGCAAGGCCAAGACAAATAGCTATGTATTTTGCCAAAAAATTTACGCAAAAAAGCCTACCAGATATTGGGAGAAACTTTGGTGGCAGAGACCATGCTACTGTTATACATGCAGTAAAACAAGTAGAAAATTTTATAAAGACCGACTCAAAATTTGCTGATGAAATCAATCGATTAAAAAAAACGTTTAAGTAGCGTTTTTAAAATAGCTAATAACAAATCCTAAAATGAATCGACTATAGTTTTAATCCGTTTAAGTTTAAAATCTTCTGTTAGCTTCGCAGAATACATTTCCTTATTGTGTTGATTATAGAAGGTAAATTCGTGATCATCTAAATTTAGTATTGCAAAGCCAAAGCCAAAAAAGTTTCTAACCTCGTGTGCTAAGTAGTTTTTACCATTTAAATAGTCAAATTCTACATTTTGATAAACAGATTCTTGATCTTGAGCGTGTAATGATGCACCACCGTTTCCAACTATAATTTGGTCTGGAACATTATCCATTAATAAAATCTGGGCTATATGAATGTGGCCAGAAACTATGGTAGTAACATTGCTTGGAAATTTATCTCCAAAAGCTTCGATTTGTGTAAGATTACCATGGCTTTTTAATGTCAAAAATTCTTTTTTTGGAGATCTCCAAAGCGGTTTATGAGTTAAAAACCACATGGGCTTGTCAGAACTATTTTGTATCAATTTATCAAATTGCCTCTCAAAAGCATCAATTGTGCTTTGGGTTGTAAAAATATCCTCACCGGATGAAGAGTCGAAGATAAAAAATTTCATCGGTCCAGCATCTAAGGACCAACTAGAAACGAAGTTTCCACATTTTTCAGACGAAAAGGGGTATGAATCTAGATACCTGAACCATCCTTCATAAGCTCTATCACAACTCTCATGGTTTCCACGAACAAAAAGGAAAGGGGATTGTGATAAAATATCCTTTGCAGGCTCAAACCAATCAGCGTACCAAACTTCTTTATTATATCCATAAATATCGCCACACTTTTTTGTATTTCTACATTTTGTTTGTCTATAATGATAATCACCAACATGGATAATTAAATCTGGTTTATGAAGGGCGATTGAATCTAAATTTTTTTTTAAAGGCCAGCTATCTACCGAATTACATTCCTGCTGAAATAACATATTTATTCTACAGCCCGTGTCACCAATGAAAGCAATTTTATTAACCTTTTTTGGTAATATAGGAACCCGTAGATCCTCAATACTAATGTTTTTGGCACTTGTTTGTACTGTCAGTTCACAAACTGTTTCGTTATGATCACCATTGTTAATTGAGCTGCGATTCAGCATTTCTGTTTCCTCGCCATCAACATAAACAATGGGACACATGTCATTGTCCGTAATTGCGCGTATGCTTAGTTTATTTTCTGGGATAACTTGAGACCATGTGTATAATATTTGTGCATGGACGAAATGAAAGCTAGTTATAAGAGAGAGAGCTAAAAAAATAAAGATATTAGCTATATTCATTTATATAAAAACCTAAGTTAAAAATTAGTAGTAAGGTTATCTTAAATGATTAAAATTTATAATCACAAAATTCATAATCAAATTATACAAACAATTTCTAAATTATTCTAGTATCAGATTGACACTCTAGATGAAAAATTCTAAAATGATTAAGTAATTTAAAATAATTATATAAAAACTAGAATATAGTGCGGCCGTGGTGGAATTGGTAGACACGCAGCGTTGAGGTCGCTGTGGCTCATAAGGCCTTGGAAGTTCAAGTCTTCTCGGCCGCACCAGTTTTTATCGCTGTTTAATATGGGTAAAAATGTTTATAGGAAATCAGAGTAGCAATAAGGTAGAAAGAGCTATCAGCGAAATCAGGCGCGGTCGGCCAATTGTAATATATGATGAAAGTAATTACCTATTGTTTGCTGCTGCTGAGGCTTTAGAAAGAGATTTATTTAATCAATACAAGCTTACATCAAGTAATGTATATGTTACTTTAACTTCAAGTAAGGTAAAATACATATCTCAGAATAAAGAACATAACAGCAAACGTCTGTTGGTGAATAATTTTGATGAACTGCTCTATTTAATAAACTGTTCAAAGGAAGATTGCATAAAAGAGTTGCAATGCTCAAAGACAATAGATGAATGTGCTATTGCCTTGCTTAAGTTCTCAGAATTATTGCCATACGCGTTAGTGGCTGATATGACTTTTGAGAATAACCATGAAATGCGAAATTGGTGCGAGAAAAATGACGTTATTGCACTGGACACGTCATTCATAAATAATTTTCAAGAAAATCAGGATGTATATGAAGTGTGCAAAACATCATTATTTTTAAAACAGACTCAAGAAGTAAATATCATATCTTATAGAACCGAAAGTGGTGGAAGAGAACATCATGCAATTATCATTGGCAATCCAGATAAAGATGACGAACCATTAGTGAGAATTCATTCTTCGTGCTATACGGGTGACTTGTTAGATAGCTTGTCATGCGATTGCAGAAGTCAGTTACATCAAGCAATTCAAATGATAGCTGACTCTGGAAGTGGTATTATATTGTATTTGATGCAAGATGGAAGAGGCATTGGTTTAACTAATAAGTTAAGAGCGTACAGTATGCAAAGAGGACATAATCTTGATACTGTTGATGCAAATAGAATATTGGGTTTTGAAGATGATGAAAGGAGTTTTGCTGTTGCAGCTAAAATGCTTAAGAAATTGAACATTAACAAAATCCAATTACTTACAAACAATGATAGGAAATTGTCAGAATTGGAAAGTAGTGGTATAGGAGTTACAAAGTGTCTACCACTTATTGTGGAACGTAATAAATATAACGATTCATATATGGAGACAAAGTTTGGTAAATTAGGCCATAGATTAAGAGTTTTTTAGCTTTTTTGCTGTAACTACTTTGTTAATTTGCTATGTTTATTAACATAAGTTAAGATTTTTAGGAATACTAAAATGCTAAGATTTTTTAAGCGAGAAAAAAATACTGAATCCTTAGATAAGGATATAAATTGGAATTCAAACCGCTACAGCACAGTTATTGCTCAAAGGAATATTCTACTTTTATTTGCATTAATATTATTAGCAACGACCTCTATCAGCATATTAGTCGTATTTAAAATTAGCACAAGTAGCACTATTGAGCCATTTGTTATAGAAATTGACAAGAAATCAGGAATAGTGCAATTGGTTGATCCTGTCACAGTAAAACAGTATTCTGCAGATGAAGCGCTAAACGATTATTTTATTTCAGAGTATATAAAAGCAAGGGAGGTTTTTGATCCATATCATTATAATTATAACTATTATACAAAGGTGAGGTTGTTTTCCTCACCTAATGTGTATAATGAATTTAGAAATTATGTAGGATCGCAGAATATGGATGATCTTTTTAATTTATATTCAGATACCAAAAGTGAATTTAAAATTCGCTCAATTCAAAAGTTGGGTAACGATGCTCTTCAGGTGAGATTTTTTGTGGAATTTACACGGAAAGATGGAAGTTCTACGAGAAAAAATAAGATAGTTATTATGTCATATAGATATGCATCGCTTGAAATGGATGATCAGCAAAGATATATTAACCCATTAGGATTTCAAGTTATTTCATATAGAGTAGATGATGAATATGTATAGGATATTATTAGTTTTAGCTTTACTTGTAAGTGGCAATTTAAACGCATCCATTAATTATAATGAGCCTATTTCTATAGATAGTAGAATAAAGACTTTTGTGTATAGCCCTAATGAAGTATTTACGGTGGTTTTTAGTCAGGGTTACTATTCTTATATTGAATTTGCGGAAGGAGAAAAAGTTAAAAATATCGCTGTTGGTGATGCATCAAGTTGGAAAATTAATCCTTATGACAATAAATTGCTTATCATGCCATTTGAAGTTAGTAGTCGCACTAACATGATTATTACGACAACTAAAAAAAGAAATTACATTTTTGATTTAATCTCAAGGCCAAACTACGATAAATACCCGGGTACTGATGCTAAGAAAGTGGATCACGATTATTCTGCTGAAAAGGATATATCTTACGTAGTACGTTTTTATTATCCTCAAGAAGAAGGTGAATTTGATGTTGATTTAGATGAGGTTTCTTTACCTACTCAAATGCAATATACTAAAGACAAGCTAGAAAAAATAATACAAGAAAATGATACGAAGTACAATTATACATATATTGATGAAGGTGGTAATGCGGATATAGTTCCGATTGAGTTATTTGATGATGGTTATTTAACCTATTTAAAATTTAGAAATAATAATAAAATACCTCAGATTTTTGTAGAAGGGGAGGATAAACCTTGTAAAAGGCTGTTATTTGATGATTATGTTATAATAAAAGGAGTACATAAAAAGCTATTTATGCGTTATGAAGATGGTGAAGTTGAAATTATAAATAGGTCACTTTAGCTGTGGTACATGCAATATGAATAAAGAAAGGCGTAACAATTCAGAAGATGAATCAGAAATAGAGAATAAGGTAGTAACAGTTGGCTCTAATCAAGGTCATAGGGCATTGATGGTCATTATTTTAGTGCTTCTGGTTGGTGGAGTGTATTATCTCTATTTTAGTCCTTCTCCTAAAGAGGGTTCAGAAGTTATTAAAAAAGAGGAAACAAAGCAAAACGTTCAAGAATTAAAAGGAAAGTTGGAACAAGTTCCAGATAATGTAATGGTTCCTGAAAGAATAATAACTGATCACTTACCACCCTTACCTCCTCTTCCTACACCACTAATCATACCAGAAATAAAACAAATTAGAAAAGAAGAAGTGATGAAAAAAGAAGAAGAGAAACCAAAAGAAACTCCTGTGTCAAATATACCTATTTTGCCAAAGCAAAATTTTCCTTCTAGTAATGTTATGGGCAATTTACCTACCTCGTTTCCTACAATAGGGGGTGGCGGTTATCCTAGAGACAGACGTAGTGCACAGATGTTGACAATTTCAGGTGGTAGTGGAGAGAACAAGGCTGCTGATGCTATTTTATCCGACACTTCAGCACAATCGAGCAAAGCTACCAGAGTAGGAAAGCTTGGTTTAATGATTACTCAAGGTAAAATTATTGATGCTGTTCTTGAAACTGCAATAAACTCTGATCTGCAAGGAATGCTGCGTGCTATGGTGAGTAGAGATGTTTATGCAGAAACTGGTGATACAGTTTTAATACCTAAAGGCTCAAGATTGATAGGCAGTTATTCATTTGACTCGAATGTTGCTAAATCTCGTGTAAATATAAACTGGAATAGAGTGATTCTGCCACATGGAATAGATATTGCAATCTCATCACTTAGTACTGACGAGCTTGGTAGAGCAGGAATAGCAGGAATAGTTGATAACAAAATAGTAAGTGCGTTATTCTCTTCAGTGACACTTGCTGGTGTTTCGATTGGTTCTGCTGTTATAGGGCAAAAGGCTTCTAATCTTGTTGATACGCTAACTATCAGAGATGCAGTAAAGTCTATCACTGCAACCGAAATAGATTTTTCTTCTCTCCAACTCATTATTGACCCAGAAAAGAAGATATCTAGTGACAAATGGAAATTAGGCCTTGGGGCTATCGGAAGAATTCGGAGTGCCAAAAGCAGACAAGATTTACTAAAAATAATGAAAGAGGAAATAGCAAAAGCACTAGGAATTGAAGAAGACGAGGTAAATATAAGCCTGGAAATTGTAAATCAACTGTTAGAACAAATTCAAAGAAAAAGCAAGTCTGTTTATGATGAAGCAATCGGGAAATCAATCGAGGATTTTTCTAAAGATATGCGGGATGTAGTGGGCAGATATACAGATAAAAAACCAACTATTTATGTTGATCAAGGCACTGCATTGAAAGTATTTGTTAGCCAAGATATAGTATTTCCTCCACAGGCAATATTAAATCAATGAAATGAACTATGCTGCACTTGATACATATTTGGAGCCATTACAAGGCATATTTCAAGAAGAAGGCGTAAATGAAATATCAATAAATAAGCCAAAGGAAGTATGGATTGAAAATCGCGGTGAAATAAGGTGTGAAAAATTAGAAGTATTCGATCTTAACCATTTGAAATCTCTTGGCAGACTGATTGCTCAAGCTACAGAACAAAAACTTAGCGAAGAAGCGCCGTTACTTTCGGCAACATTACCAAATGGTTATCGTATACAGATAGTATTTCCGCCAGCATGTGAACCTGATAAAGTAGTCATGTCGATTCGTAAGCCTTCTAGCATGCAGTTAGCACTCGATGATTACGAAAAAATGGGGGCTTTTTCTGAAACTGTTACAGAAGCAAATGATAATCCAGTTGACCGTCATTTGGATTTATTGTTAAGGCAAAAAAAAATAAAAGAGTTTTTAGAATACGCTGTAATAAGTAAGAAAAATATTATAATTAGTGGTGGAACTTCCACTGGTAAGACTACTTTTACTAATGCTACTTTGCGTGCTATTCCAGCTGAGGAAAGAATTATTACTGTTGAGGATGCAAGGGAAATCGTTTTGAACGATCATCCCAATAAAGTCCATCTAATTGCCTCTAAAGGAGGGCAGGGCAGAGCAAAAGTAACCACTCAAGATTTGATAGAAGCGTGCTTACGTTTAAGGCCAGACAGAATAATAGTTGGTGAGCTCCGTGGAGCGGAAGCTTTTAGTTTTCTCAGGGCGATAAATACTGGTCACCCTGGATCAATATCAACCCTTCATGCAGATAGTCCAACAATGGCCCTTGAGCAAATAAAATTGATGGTTATGCAGGCAAATCTTGGCATTCCTCCAGACCAAATTATACCATACATTAGAAATGTGATTGATATTGTTATTCAGCTAAAAAGAACCGGTGGGGGCAAAAGAAGCATTTCTGAGATATTATTTACTAGATCTGCGAGCGAAAATGCTTAAATTTATACATAAGTTAAGGAAGAGTAGTTTATGAGTAATGGAAATCACCTACGTAATATTCTCATAGGAGGTGTAGTAGCTTTTAGCGTACTTGAGTTTTGCTTCTATCTATCTGGTATATTGTTTGTTCTGTTTGCTGATGGTCCGGATGCTGTGGATTTTAAGGCAATTAATCCTAGTTTGACGCCTTTCCCTCAAGCTCTTTGGCCAACGATTTTTGATCATATACAATATTGTTGGCATCATCCAGAGTCATATAGCCTTGAGCTCAAAATCACATTAATTATATCTTCTGCACTGCCTATCATTGTTTTAATGATTATCTTATGGAATTTAAGAGAAAGGATAATTGAGTGGCGACCATTTAAAAAGAAGGAATCACTTCATGGAGATTCGCAGTGGGCATCAGAGAAAGACATACGAAAAGCAGGATTAAGAAGCAAAAAGGGATTATTGCTTGGTAAAGATAAAAGAGGATACTTCATTTCTGATGGGTTTCAGCATGCATTGTTATTTGCACCTACAGGTTCTGGTAAGGGTGTTGGCTTTGTAATTCCTAATTTATTATTTTGGACTGACTCGGTAATTGTACACGACATAAAATTAGAAAACTATGAAATAACAAGTGGTTGGCGAGAACGACAAGGACAAAAAGTATACGTATGGAATCCAGCGCAGCCAGATGGAATAAGTCACTGTTACAATCCATTACAATGGATTAGTGAAAAACCTGGGCAGATGGTTGACGATGTGCAGAAAATAGCTAACCTAATCATGCCTGAACAAGACTTTTGGCAGAATGAAGCAAGAAGCTTATTTGTTGGAGTGGTATTATACTTACTTGCTGCACCAGAGAAAGTTAAATCTTTTGGTGAAGTTGTGCGTACGATGCGTAGTGATGACGTGGTTTATAATCTTGCTGTTGCTCTTGATACAATGGGTAAAATACTACACCCTGTAGCATATATGAATATTGCAGCTTTTTTACAAAAAGCTGATAAAGAAAGGTCAGGTGTTGTATCAACCATGAACTCATCACTTGAATTGTGGGCAAACCCATTGATTGATACTGCAACTGCGTCAAGTGATTTTAATATTCTAGATTTTAAAAAGAAGAAAATTACAGTTTATGTTGGTTTAACTCCTGACAACTTGACTAGGCTCAGGCCTTTAATGCAGGTTTTTTACCAACAGGCAACTGAGTTTTTATGTAGAAAATTGCCATCGGATGACGAGCCTTATGGCGTATTGTTTTTAATGGATGAGTTTCCTACACTTGGAAAAATGGAGCAATTTCAAACAGGTATTGCATATTTTCGTGGTTATCGAGTTAGGTTATTCTTAATTGTTCAAGATACTGAGCAGCTCAAAGGAATATACGAAGAAGCAGGGATGAACTCCTTTTTGTCAAACTCGACTTACAGAATAACTTTTGCAGCCAATAATATTGAAACAGCTAATTTAATATCGCAACTTATAGGAAACAAAACTGTACAACAAGAATCGTTGAATAAGCCTAAATTTTTAGATTTAAATCCTGCTTCAAGGTCATTACATATCTCTGAAATACAGAGAGCATTGCTATTGCCTCAAGAAGTTATTATGTTGCCACGTGACGATCAGATAATTTTAATAGAGTCGACTTACCCAATTAAATCAAAGAAAATTTTGTACTACAGTGATACCACCTTCACAAGAAGGCTGCTCAAACAAACTCGTGTGCCTACACAAGAACCATATGACCCAAACAAAGTTCTTTCTGCCGCTGCGAGCAAAGATAAGGTTAATAACGAGGGGAATAATGTTCTTGAGGGACCTAATTCAGTTGATTATCCTGCTGAAACTAAAACCGAAGATGCAGTATATGATGAATCAGATGAATTTGCAGACGAAGATATTGATGATGAAGATATCGACGATAAGTTTGAAGATGATGACGAGGAAGATGAGGATAGGAGCGATGATGGGTTTGATGACGAAGAAGAGGAGGATGAATTTGAAGATGAGGATAAATTAAAAAATGACGAGAAGTAAGGTTAACTTTGCCTATTTTTAGCTCAGAAAAGTGCAAGTTATGCAAATAATTAGGTTTTTCATATTAAGCCATTTTTAATTAATTAGTATTAGATTAGCTATTTTAACTAGGGGAGTAGTAATGATTAGTAAAAAAACATTAGCGGTTACAGCACTTGCTTTATTGTTGTCACAACAATCTTTTGCGAGTGAAACAGAAGGGTTTTACTTTGGTAGTGGGTATTATGGTCAATTTTTTAATGGCATGGGTGAACTAAAAACAAGCACTACAGATATCAAAAATTTGTCTATAAATGACAGGGATGCTCAGAACACAAAAGGTCAGTCACTAAGTGAGTATAAAGGAGATTATAATCCACCTTTTGCTGCAAATGTGGCATTTGGTTACACAGGAGAATTGGGTAACAACAGCTATAGAGCTGAATTGGAAGGGATGTATTCTTCTGTAAAAGTGGATAATGTTGGTTTAACAAGTAGTCAAATAACTGTTTCATACCTAAAGGACATTGGTAAGGATGCTGGTAAAAAAACTTATATCTATAGTGCTACAGTTAATCATGACCAAATTGAAAACATGTCTCTAATGGCAAATGTTTATCATTATTGGAAGAGTGACCGTTTCTCTTTTTCTCCTTATGTTGGGGTTGGAGTCGGTGCAACAAGAATGACAATGTTTGAAAAATCGTCAATAAGACCCGCAGGTCAATTAAAAGCTGGCCTTGATTATCACATAAACGAAGATGTAAATATGCATATCGGATATAGAGGTTTTGGTGCTATTGGTGGTGTTATTGGTGATGGTCTTAAACTTACAACGGATGCGCTTGGAGAAATTATAGATGATCCTAATAACAGGGGTAAAAAGAAGCTTGATGATCAGAGTAAACCAGCAAATGCAGCAAAAGAAGATATAAATATAGGTAATACATTGTTTTACACACACGGTATAGAGGCTGGCCTTACTTTCCACTTTGCCAGCAAAGCTTAAACATGTTGCCCTTTTAAAAAATGCATAAAACCGTTCCTGTCATCCTATGCCTTGACCATAGTAAATATAGATCCAAGTAGTCACGCTACTTGGATGACTAGCTAGAGGGTGCTGGGATGACATAGGATAATATGGGATGAAGGAAGAAAACATTAGCTATGTTTTTTGCATAACAATGCACCTCTTCATTCCTGCCAAATCATGTACATATTCCTGAAAAGCTAATTTGTATGAGGGTATTATTTTGTCAATATCATTTTGATCTTCACCTATCTCCAATATTGCAAACCCATTTTTTTTAAGGCACTTTTTCAATATTGGAAAAATACTCAAGTAACAGTTTAAACCATCAATTCCACCATCAAGAGCAATTCTTGGCTCTTTTTGCACTTCGGCTTGTAAGTCTTTTAATTTGCTTCTTTTAATATATGGAGGATTGCTAATTATCAGATCAAATGAACCTCTGCACTCTGTCCATGAGCTTGGAAATATTTTGGCTCTGCTGAGAAGATCATGTTTCTTTGTGTTCTGATAGGCAACTTTGTATGCTTCCAAGCTTTTTTCAAAACCGATACCAACGGCATATTCATACTCACTAAGTACGGATATCAATAAACAACCTGTGCCTGTACCAAAATCTGCAATTTTTAGTCTCTGCTTTTTATTTGGGTAATATTTTAACACTGTTGAGATTAATGTTTCACTATCTGGTCTTGGATCCAAAACATGCTGGTTAACTATAAAATTTTTACTCCAGAATTCACGATTACCTATTATTTGCGATATTGGATATCTTTCCGCTCTTTTTTTTGTTAATTTCCAAAATAAAAGTTCTTTCTCCATCGGCACTTGATCAGCATGGTTCATAATTATGAATGATCTTTCCACTCCAAGTACGTGCTGCATGATGATTTCACAATCTAAATGTGGTGATTCAACTTTATGTGACGATAATAACTCCGATCCTTCTTGAATTAAAGTGCTGATTGTTTTCATTATTCTAAAAATATGTTCCTTTCAGCCAAGAATAGCAAGATGAGCTTCCAGTTTAGGGTAGCTGCACTAAATCCCGGTGTCAAGCACGCAGCTGTACGAACATTGCAATTTGCAGATCCAAGTAGCTTGACTACTTGGATCCAGCTAAGTTGGTGAGCATAAAAGTATAGCTAACGCGAGCTTTACGTCATACCGCCACGAACCGTCATACCGCGATTCATTCGCGGTATCTTAGCCGCTAACACGTAGCGGAATGACAGCAGTCCACGTCATACCGCCGCGGTATCTCTAGATCCCGCTAACACGTAGCGTGATGACGATTGTCGTTTAGCCATAAATATTTAAGAAATTTACCAAATAAAAAAAAGGCAAAAGAAGCCCCGTGGTTGGCTAATTACTTACATTATACTTTCAAGTATGGCGTTTTTTTATTCTAAACACTTAATAACCGCGATTTGGCTGCTTTTAAACCGCAACTAATCTAAATTATAAACGTTAAGAAATTTACTAAACAGAAAAAAAGGCAAAAGAAACCCTAGGGTAGCTAGTTATTCACTATCCATTTTTTAAGCTGGCGTTTTTTAATGTTTTAAATGCTTTATAAGCGCATTTCAGCTTATATTAGGCAAAAACCTAGAAATTTTATAAAGACATAGAGTGCACATAGTGCAAAAAATTAAACATGATACGCCAGATACGTGAGTTTTTTTGTCATTTAATCTGTACAGAGAAGATAAATAAATAGCTTCAGTTTCATGATAAGGGGGCTGGCGAAGCTTGTAAAGTAATTTTTTCGTTTCTACTGAATGACAGTTGTGGCTTGGGAGGTAGTGCAAGAAGTCTACTGATGGCTTTCAAGGCAGTTGAGCTTAATTATTAGAGTAGTAATGTTTATTTTTATATTGACTATTGAGGTTTATTATTTTATAACTAAAAACTTAGTTATTTTAATGAGCTTGAGTTTATAACATATGCCTACGATAAATCAATTAATACGTAAGGGTAGATTAGGATTGACCCATAAGAAAAAGGTACCAGCTTTGGGAGAAAGCAACCCTCAAAGGAGAGGTGTTTGCACTAAGGTGTATACTACAACTCCTAGAAAGCCTAACTCAGCACTCCGTAAAGTAGCCAGAGTAAAAATTAGTGGGTATGGTGAAGTGACGGCTTATATACCTGGTGAAGGTCATAATTTACAAGAACACTCTGTTGTTTTGATACGTGGTGGGCGGGTTAAAGATTTGCCAGGTGTGCGTTATCACATAATAAGAGGTGCCCTTGATCTGCGTGGTGTGCAAAATCGAAAGAAAGCTCGTTCAAAATATGGTGTAAAGAAATCTGGTTAAAGTTTATGGCTCGTCGGAATAAAGCAAAAAAAAGAGAAATAAGTCCTGATTCGCGTTACGGCAGTGTTTTGCTGATGCGTTTCATTAATACAATCATGAAATGTGGTAAAAAATCTACTGCAGAAAAGATTATCTATGACGCTTTGTCTTTAGCTGAAAAGAAAATAGGCGAAGGTGGGTTATCAATTTTTGAGACAGCAGTAGGAAATGTTACTCCTTCTATAGAAGTGCGTTCTCGACGCATTGGTGGTGCAACTTATCAAGTACCTGTTGAAGTTCGACAAGATAGAGCGGTTTCTTTAGCGTTAAGGTGGATTGCTAAAGCAACTTCTGCTGCTCGAAAAAAGAGTGGAAAAACCACTGTTGATTGTTTGCAATCTGAAATACTGGATGCTTATAATAAACGCGGTGGTGCGTTTAAGATGTGCGAAGAAAAATATAAAATGGCTGAAGCTAATAAGGCATTTTCTCATCTTCGTTTTTAATGTTAGCTAATTAATTGTGATATGGAAATTGGAATATCTAAATACAGAAATATAGGGATAATGGCTCACATAGATGCTGGTAAGACTACCACAACAGAGCGTATTTTATTTTATACTGGTAAGCAAAATAGAATTGGTGAAGTGCACGATGGTGCAGCTTCTATGGATTGGATGGAGCAAGAAAAAGAGCGTGGTATTACAATCACATCTGCTGCAACAACATGTTTTTGGAATGATCATAGGGTCAATATAATAGACACTCCTGGTCACGTTGATTTCACTATTGAAGTTGAGAGATCTTTAAGAGTTTTGGATGGTGCAGTTGCTGTATTTGATGGAGTTGCTGGAGTTGAACCTCAATCTGAGACAGTGTGGCGTCAAGCTGATAAATATAGCGTTCCTCGTATCTGCTTTGTTAATAAGATGGATAGAATAGGGGCAAATTTTTATCGATGTGTTGATATGATAAAGACGAAGCTTGGTGCAGCACCTTTAGTTATTCATTTACCAATAGGGAGTGAGAAAGATTTCAAAGGTATAATTGACCTTATTTCTATGAAAGCCATTATATGGCAAGAAGAAACGTTGGGCGCTAAATTTTCTTATGAAGATATTCCTTCTGATTTGCTTGATAAGGCTCAAGAATATCGAAATCTTTTATTAGATGCTGCAGCTGAGATGGATGATGAAGCGATGAATACTTACTTTGAGTCTAATGATCTGCCAGTGGATTTACTGAAAAAATGCGTGAGAAATGGGACCATTAAAGGAAAATTTGTTCCTGTGTTGTGTGGATCAGCTTTTAAAAATAAAGGCGTACAACCACTTTTAGATGGTGTGGTTGACTTTTTACCTTCTCCTATTGATGTTGATGTAATTGTTGGAATTGATCCTAAAGATTCAGAAAAGAAAATTGAGGTCAAACCTTCAGAAAAAGAGAAATTTGTTGCTCTTGCATTTAAAGTGATGACGGATAAATTTGTAGGCAGCTTGACGTTTATCCGTATTTATTCTGGTAAATTAAAGTCTAAATCTACCGCTTCAAATGCGTTAAAAAACGAAACTGAAGGGATTGGCAGAATGTTACTTATGCATGCAAATAACCGAGAAGATATAACTGAGGCTAGGGCTGGAGATATAGTTGCTTTAGTTGGGCTAAAGAAAACAACCACCGGAGATACTTTATGTTCTGTTGATTTTCCTATATTATTGGAGCGTATGGAATTTCCTGAGCCTGTTATTGAAATTGCTGTGGAACCTAAAACCACTTCAGATCAGGAAAAATTAGGTATTGCTCTAAATAGGTTGGTTGCAGAAGATCCTTCTTTGAGAATGTCAGTAAATGCGGAAAGTGGCCAGACTATATTGAAAGGCATGGGTGAGCTCCATCTTGAGATTATTGTTGATAGAATGAAGCGCGAATTTAACGTTGAGGCTAACGTCGGTGCTCCTCAGGTTGCATATCGTGAAACTATCACTAGATCTGTTGAAATTGATTACACTCATAAAAAACAATCTGGTGGAGCTGGTCAGTTTGCTAAGGTTAAAATAAAATTTGAACCTCTTGAGCCTGGTTCTGGGTTTCAATTTGAAAGTAAAATTGTAGGTGGTGCTATTCCAAAAGAGTATATTCCTGGGGTAGAAAATGGCTTGGAGTTGATAAAAGAAGGTGGTATAATTTCGGGATTTCCGTTGATTGATTTTAAGGCTACCCTTCTTGATGGTGCTTTTCATGAGGTTGATTCTAGTCCTTTAGCTTTTGAACTTGCTGCTAAAGGTGCTTTTAAAGAGATGGCAAATAAAGCTGGTCCAAAAATGCTGGAGCCTATAATGAAAGTTGAAATCATTACTCCTGAAGAATATATGGGTGATGTTATGGGTGATATAAATAGTAGAAGAGGAAATGTTGCTGATATGCTCGATTTAGGTAATAATAGTAAAATAATTACTGCTTCGGTACCTCTTGCAAATATGTTTGGTTATATCAACGTTTTGCGTTCTATGTCTCAGGGAAGGGCGCAGTATAGTATGCATTTTTCTTGTTATGAGCAAGTGCCACAATATGTGGTTGATGAGTTAAAGTTAGAGTATAATTAAGGGTAATAATTATGACAGCAGTAGTGGAAGCATTTGGAAAGCCGCATGTAAATGTGGGAACAATAGGACATGTGGATCATGGGAAGACGACGTTAACAGCGGCGATAACGAAGCATTATGGAAATTTTGTAGCGTACGATCAGATAGATAAAGCGCCAGAAGAAAGGAAGAGGGGGATAACGATAGCAACAGCGCATGTTGAGTATCAGACGGAAAAAAGGCATTATGCACACGTTGATTGTCCTGGACACGCTGACTATGTAAAGAACATGATAGTAGGTGCAGCACAGATGGATGCGGCGATATTGGTAGTGTCGGGGGTTGATGGGCCAATGCCACAAACGAGAGAGCATATATTGCTGGCGAAGCAGGTAGGTGTTGGATATATCGTGGTGTATATAAATAAAGCTGATGTTGCTGATGCTGATATGATAGATTTAGTAGAAATGGAAGTGAGGGAATTACTGAGTAAATACGGATTTCCAGGGGATGAAGTGCCTGTGGTGGTTGGTTCAGCACTCAAGGCGCTGGAGGATGACAGCAGCGAATATGGAAAGAAATCAATAGACAAATTGATGGAAAAGTTAGATGAATATGTAGCGGTTCCACCAAGGCCTGTGGATTTACCATTTTTATTGCCAATCGAAGATGTATTTTCGATATCGGGGCGAGGAACAGTGGTAACAGGAAGAATAGAGAAGGGAGAGATAAAGACGGGAGAAGAGATAGAGATAATAGGTCTGCAAGCGACGCAAAAGACGATATGCACAGGTGTTGAGATGTTTAAGAAGTTGCTGGATAAGGGAAGTGCAGGGCTCAATGTAGGAATATTGTTAAGAGGAACAAAAAGAGAAGAAGTGGAGAGAGGGCAAGTATTAGCGAAACCGGGGACGATAACACCGCATAGAAAGTTTAAGGCGGAGGTTTATATATTAAAGAAAGAGGAAGGAGGAAGGCATACACCATTTTTTGCGAATTACCAGCCACAGTTTTATTTAAGGACAACGGATGTAACTGGGAGCATAAAATTGCTAGATGGGAAGGAGATGGTAATGCCAGGAGATAATGTGAGTGTAGAAGTAGAATTGCAAGTACCGATAGCAATGGATAAGGGATTGCGTTTTGCGATAAGAGAAGGCGGTAGAACTGTTGGTTCTGGTGTTGTTTCTGAAATTTTGGAGTGAGAGTTTGAGTTATAGGAGTGTAGCTCAATTGGTAGAGCGCTGGTCTCCAAAACCAGAGGTTGTAGGTTCAATTCCTATCGCTCCTGCATTAATGTTGTGGTGGAAATGTTAAAAAGTTTGTGTGGTTTTTTCTGTGATATAAAGCAAGAAATACGAAGAATTGCTTGGGTAAAGAAACAGGAGGTGTTGTCATCTCTATTTGTTGTAATGATTGTTATATTATGCTTTTCGATTTTCTTCTGTTTTGTGGATTTTATGTCTCTTTACGTAATTAAGGCTTTATTTGGAATTATTTATGGAATGTGAATATAAATGGTATATCATTAAAGTTGATTATGGATATGAGCAAGGTATACGCGAATTGGTAAGTAATGCTGTTTATTTTAAGGAAGTGTTTATTCCTTATCAAACGGTATGTAATTCAAAGTCTGATATAAAAGAATTATGTGAAGTGTATGTATATATGCATCTGTGTGATGAAAGCAAAAATATTTTGAATCAAACGCCTGGATTCTGCAGTGGCGAATCTGGTAATTTTGAGATGATTTTAGATGATGAGATAAGTTTAAAGTGTAAAGAATTTAATAGGTATAAATGGTATATCTTGAGAGTTGCTTCTAATTGTGAAGAGAAAGTGCGCCAACATATATTAGAAAATTCTATGAGATTGGGTGTTAATGATTACTTTAAGGAAGTTTTTATTCCATATGAAGAGCTAAGTGAAGTAGAGTTGAAATCTAAGAAAATTGCTACACGAAGGAAATGCTTTCCTGGTTATGTCTTTTTATACGTGAATTTATGCGATGAAGTATTGAATTTTATCAATAATATACCAAAATCTCTTAAGGTTTATGGATTTTTGAAAAACGGTAATATTCCAAAGGTGATTTTGGATGATGAGATTCACTCAATGTGTAATGCACTTTATAATGCTCAAGAGACAAAGAAGTTAGGTTATGGTTATGAAAAAGGTGAAAAAGTGAAAATTAATGATGGTCTTTTTCAAAATTTTACTGGTAAGGTAAATATGGTAAACGATGAGAAAAAAATTATTAATGTGGAAGTATCGATTTTAGGTAAGCCGACAATAATAGAGCTTGATCTGGCTCAAGTAGAGAAAATAGAGGATTAATTATGAGTGTTATAGTTGCTAAGATTAACTTACTTATGGAAGCTGGGAAAGCAGTTCCAGGACCGAAAATTGCTTCAGTACTTGGTCCACGTGGTATACCTGTTCCTAAGTTTTGTGAAGCTTTTAATAAAGTTACTAGTGCTGCTAACGCTAATTATAAAGTAGGCGATTTAGTAACAGTGCGAATTTCCATAAAGGATGATCGCTCTCATGATTTTACTGTCAGCGGTCCGCCTGTGGCTTATTTACTTAAGCAGAAGGCTAAATTAAGTAAAAGTTCTGGTAATCCTGGTAAAGAATTAGTGGCTAAATTACCTATGTCTGCTATAATTAAAGTAGCAAAGTGCAAGATGGTTGATATGAAAGTGGATAATGAAGATTCAGCAGTGAAAATGGTTGTAGGCACTGCAAAATCTATGGGTATAGAAGTTGTGGAAGGTTAGGTAAATGAATACATATAATGATAATCCTAAGCAGTGTTTGAGGAAGATTGTTGAGTCTGCTTCAGCAAAATTTAATGAATCAGTTGATATTGCGGTCAATTTAGGCGTAGATTCACGTAAATCTGAAGAGCAGGTGCGTGGTACAGTAGTTTTGCCTAAAGGTATCGGGAAGAATATTAAAGTAGCTGTTTTCGCTCAAGATAAACATTTATTAGAAGCTGAAAAAGCTGGTGCTGATATTGCAGGAGGAGAGGATTTAGTTGAAGAAATAAAGAAAGGTAGAAAGTTAGATGTTGATTGGTGCATTACTACTCCTGATTTTATGGCAAAAATCACTCCTATTGCAAAAGTATTGGGTGCTAAAGGGCTGATGCCTAACCCTAAATTTGGTACTGTGACTTCTAACATTGCAGAAGCTATTAAAACCATTAAGTCTGGTCAGGTAAAATTTAGAACAGATAAAAATGGTGTTATTCATGGTAAATTAGGAAATATTAAATTTGATATTGATGACTTGCTAGAAAATTTAAAAGCCTTTCTTAAAGTAATTAAAGATAATAAACCTATTTCTGCGAAAGGAATTTACTTTAAGGGTGTTTTTTTAAATTCAACTATGGGTAAAGCTTATAAGATAGGCAAAGTGGAAGATATAATTTAAGGGAGTGATACCGTGAAGCGTAAAGATAAGGATGAATTTATACAGAGCACAATAAACGTATTTGTAAATAATGATTTCTTGATATTAGTAAATTTTAAATCTATAAATGCTAATGATTCATTAACTCTGAGGAATAGTCTGAAGTCTATAGCAGGTGGGGTATTAGTAGTTAAAAACACTCTAGCGCGCTTGGCTTTGGAAAGGACTGGTAAATTCTCTTATTTATCAGGCAAATTTTCCGGTCCTGTTGCTATTATATACTCTAGTGGCATAGTAGAAGCTGCAAAATTAATAGTTGATTTTACTAATGCTAACAAAGAAAAAATGTCTGTGATTTGCGCAGCTCATTTAAATGAATTGTTAACAGTGGAAGATGTTAATAAACTGGCTAAGTTGCCTTCTCTGGATGAATTGCGTGTTAAAATTATGCGTTTAATATCTTATGATATTCCTGCTCGGTTAGCGTTGTCTATTAATTCATCTTCTATGAGGCTTATGAGAGTTTTGGATTATTATAGTTCTAAAAAATAAATTTGTTGTTAAGTAAGGTGGTAATTATGAGTAATGTAACAAGTGATTTGGTTGATAAAATATTATCTTTAAACCTATTAGAGGCTTCTGAACTTGTAAAAGTTTTAGAAGAGAAAATAGGGTTGCCTGCTGGTTCTTTTCTTGGTGGAGCTGTTGGTGCTGGGGCGCCTATTGGTGATAATGCTGCTGCTCCTGCTGCTCAAGAAAAAGCTGAGTATAAAGTTGTGATTAAAGAAATTGATGCGAGTAAAAAAATAGGAGTTATTAAAGCTGTGAGAGAGGTTAATTCTACATTGGGTTTAAAAGAAGCAAAAGAGTTGGTTGAATCTTTACCTAAAGATTTGACTGCTAATGTTCCTAAAGACGAAGCAGAAAAAATCAAGCAAAAACTTATTGAAGCAGGAGCAACTAAAGTGGAGCTTGAATAATATTTAATGTATTAATTTTATATTGATATAGCTCTTTTAATTAGTTTGGGGTATTTTAATGGTTGATTCTTCTTATATGTACGCTTCTGGTGCTTTTGTTCCTAGAGTTTCTTATTCTAGGTCGATTGATTTAAAAGATTCTTTATTGGATTTGGTTAAGGTTCAAAAAGAATCATATGATTCTTTTACTCCTAAGAATAAGGGTAATGAAAGACTTGAAGTTATCTTTCATACAATCTTTCCAATAAATGATCCTTTGCGTAGGGCTACTATTGAGTTTATAAGTTGTAGGGTAGATGATCCTAAGTATGATGAATCTGAGTGTATAAAGCGTGGTGTAACTTTTTCTGCTCAGGTTATTGCTTCTATACGTCTTGTTGTTATGCAGGATGGTATTTCTCTTGATGAATATAAATCGATTAAAGAGAGTGGAGATCATTCTAAACTTGCAACCGTTGTAAAATCTATAGAAGAGCAGAAAGTCCACTTTTGTGGGTTGCCTATGATGACTGATAAAGGCACTTTCATCATTAATGGTGTGGAAAAAGTTATCGTCTCACAAATGCATAGGTCTCCTGGTGTATTTTTTGATAGCGATAAGGGAAAAACTTACAATTCTGGTAAATTGATCTATTCTGCTAGAATTATTCCTTATAGGGGTTCTTGGCTTGATATTGAATTTGATGTTAAAGACCATTTGTATTTTCGTGTTGATAGAAAAAGAAAATTGCCAATTTCAGTTTTATTAAAGGCGTTGGGTCTATCAAATAATGATATACTCGATAGATTTTATGAGAAAATAAAGTATGTAAAACATAAAGATGGTTGGAAAGTGCCTTTTGTTCCTGATAAATTTAAAGGAGTGAGGCTGCCTTTCGACTTAATGGATATTGAAGGTAATGTGCTGCTTAAAGCTAACGTTCGTATTACCTCAAGACTAGCTAAAAAGCTATATGATAATGAATTGAAAGAGTATCTGGTTCCTTTTAATTCTATATGTGGTTTATTCCTCGCAGAAGATTTAATGGATAGTGCTAGCTCTACGAAAATTTTATCTGCTGGTGAATCTATAAAGCTGGAAGACATAAAGAAGCTTGAGTTATTATCTGTAGATGAAATATCAGTGTTGAACATAGATAATTTGTTTGTTGGACCTTATATATTAAATACGCTTTTCTTAGATGAAAACATGTCTTATCAGGATGCACTATATGAAATATATAGAGTTTTGCGTCCTGGTGAAGTTTCTGTTTTAGAGATAGTAGAAGAGTTTTTCCGTAATCTTTTCTTCAGTCCGGAATATTATGATTTGTCTAACATTGGTAGGTTGAAGCTTAACTCTTACCTTGGATTAAATTATGATGAGGATTTAACTGTTTTAACGCATGAAGATATTATTGAAATTGTGAAAAAAATAGTATTGTTACGTGACGGTCAAGGATCTGTAGATGATATTGATCATTTAGGAAACAGAAGAGTAAGATCAGTTGGAGAGTTTATAGAAAATCAATTTAGAACTGGGTTGTTGAAATTGGAACGCGCAATAGTTGATTCTATGTCCACTTCTAGTTTAGATAAAGTTTCTCCATCTGATTTTATTAATCCAAAAGTGTTAACTAATGTTTTAAGAGATTTCTTCAATTCTTCTCAATTATCTCAATTTATGGATCAGACTAATCCGTTATCTGAAATAACACATAAAAGAAGGTTATCCGCGTTAGGTCCTGGCGGTTTAACAAGAGAACGGGCAGGATTTGAGGTGCGTGATGTTCATCCAACTCATTATGGAAGAATTTGCCCTATTGAGACTCCTGAAGGGCAAAATATAGGGTTAATCAACAGCTTAGCTATATACGCGCGTATTAATAGATATGGTTTCATTGAAAGCCCTTATAGAAAAGTAGTCAATAGGGTTGTTACTGATCAAATTGAGTATCTTTCTGCTATAGACGAAGGCTCACATCATATAGCTGACACTAGCGTAAAGCTTGATGAAAATAATTGCTTTGTTGATGACATGCTATACTGTAGATATGCTGGTAGCTTCGTCATGGTAAGTAGCGACCAAGTTAGTTACATTGACGTATCTCCTAAGCAGGTAATATCAGTTGCAGCTTCCTTGATTCCATTTTTAGAAAATGATGATGCTAATAGAGCATTAATGGGCTCAAATATGCAACGTCAGGCCGTACCTTTATTGAAGCCTACCGCTCCTCTGGTTGCTACTGGTATGGAGTCTTTTGTAGCTTCTGGCTCTGGTGCTGTAGTTTTAGCAAAACGCGATGGCATAGTTGATAGTTCTGATAGTAACTCTATAGTTATACGTGCTTTTGATAAAGAAAGTGTTAACTACTTGGACGTAGATATTTATCATCTAAGGAAATTTCAGCGTTCTAACCATAATACTTGTATTAATCAAAGACCGCTAGTGTGCGTAGGTGATTATGTTAAAAAGGGTGATGTAATAGCTGATGGTCCTGCAATTAACAGTGGTGAGTTGGCGCTTGGTAAAAATTTGCTAGTCGCTTTTATGTCTTGGCAAGGTTATAATTTTGAAGACTCTATTATTATTTCTAGTGAAGTTGTTAAAAAAGATCTCTTTACTTCTATTCATATAGAAGAATTTGACTGTGTTGTACATGATACCCCTTTAGGATCAGAAAAAATAACTCGTGCTATACCTGGTGTTAATGAAGAAAATCTATATCACTTGGATGATAGTGGTATAGTGAAAATTGGTACAAGAGTTGGTCCAGGCTATATTCTGGTAGGTAAAGTTACACCTAAACCTTCTCTTTCATTGCCTCCTGAAACGAAGTTATTGATGACAATTTTTGGTGAAAAGTCATTCGATTGTGCGGATTCCTCTTTATATACATCTCCAGATGTTGAAGGGACAGTAATTGATGTACAAGTCTTTACACGCAGGGGGGTTGAAGAAAATGAAAGGGCATTACTCATCAAACAAAAAGAGATAAATGACTTTGAGGAAGAGCGAGATTATATAATCAGTGTTACTAGTGAATATTTCTATGATGAACTGAAGAAACTTCTTATTAATTCTGGTTCTCAAGATCGAGAAAAATTTGACTCTATTGAACGTGAGCAATGGTGGGGTATAGGATTAAAAAACCAATCCATTTCTGAGCAAGTTAAGAGCTTAAAAAAAGATTTTGATGAAAAAGTATCACATGCAATAGCACAGTTTAAGCGAAAAGTAGAAAAATTACATGAAGGTTATGACCTGCCTCAAGGTGTGTCGATGTCAGTAAAAGTTTTCATTGCTGTGAAACATAGTCTGCAACCAGGGGATAAAATGGCTGGTAGACATGGAAATAAAGGTGTGATTTCTCGAGTTGTGCCAGTGGAAGATATGCCTTATTTGGAAGATGGTACTCCTGTTGATATTATTCTTAACCCTCTTGGTGTTCCTTCACGAATGAATGTAGGGCAAATACTGGAAACGCATGTAGGTTGGGCTTGTAGAAAATTAGGGGAAAAGGTAAGTAATATTCTCGATGAGATCAATAAGATCAAAAGTGCTTTTTGCAAGGGAATTAGGTCCCTTAACGATGATAATTTTACACAATTTGCAGTAGCATACCTTGATAATAAAAAAATTGAAAATATTGATGATGATGAAATAACGGCTTCTGTTTTAAATACACCTAATAAGAATGCACTAAATGACGAGTTGAATGAGTTAGTAGAGAACTATTTGAACTCTTGTAAAAGTTCATACAGCAATTTACGTAACTTCCTGATTGAGGTTTATAGCTATGGCAGTAACGTATCTATCTGTAATGATATTCGTAATATTAGTGATAATAATCTCATTGAATTTGCACGCAAATTACGTGATGGCGTTCCTGTTGCTGCACCTGTATTTGAGGGTCCAAAAGATGAACAAATAGCAAAATTATTTGAACTTGCTGGTTTAGATAACTCTGGACAAGCTGTATTATATGACGGTTGCAGTGGTGAAAAATTCGACCGCAAGGTTACAGTTGGTTACATGTACATGCTTAAGTTGCACCACTTGGTTGATGGTAAAATTCATGCGCGTTCAGTAGGGCCTTATAGTTTGGTTACTCAACAACCTCTTGGAGGAAAATCTCATTTTGGTGGTCAGCGTTTTGGTGAAATGGAATGTTGGGCATTACAAGCCTATGGTGCTGCTTATACTTTGCAGGAAATGTTAACTGTGAAGTCTGATGATATTAATGGTAGAGTTAAGATTTATGAATCGATAATAAAAGGTGACAGTAATTTTGAATGTGGAATTCCTGAATCCTTTAATGTGATGATAAAAGAACTACGTTCTTTATGTTTAAATGTAGATTTAAAGCAAAATGATGTAGTGGTTGAAGATATATCTCACACTAACATTGCACAACCTTTTAATGAGGTTAGCATATCGATTGCTAGCCCTGAAAGTATTAAGCGTATATCTTGTGGTGAGATAGAAGATGTTTCAACTGCAAATTATCGTACGTTCAAAGTTGAGAAAGGTGGATTATTTTGCCCTAAGGTTTTTGGCCCTGTCAATGACGATGAATGTTTATGTGGAAAATACAAAAAAAGAAGACACAGAGGTCGCATATGCGAAAAATGCGGAGTAGAAGTTACATCTTCTAAAGTAAGAAGAGAAAGGATGGGTCATATAGAGCTTGCATCTCCTGTTGCTCATATATGGTTTTTGAAATCGCTTCCTTCAAGAATTGGAGCATTATTGGATATGTCTCTCAGAGATATTGAGAATATTTTATATAGCGATAATTATATCGTAATGGATCCTCTTGTTTCGCCTTTTGAAAAAGGTGAGATTATTAGTGAAAAAGCTTATAATGAAGCTAAAGATAGCTATGGGATCGATAGTTTTGTAGCTATGCAAGGTGTTGAAGCTATAAGAGAGTTGCTAACGCGCCTTGATTTACATGAAATTAGGAAGGATTTAAGACTAGAATTAGAATCTGTTGCTTCTGAGATAAGAAGAAAGAAAATTATAAAGAGATTGCGTATTGTTGAAAACTTCATTAAATCTGGAAATAGGCCTGAGTGGATGATACTTACAACTATACCTATTTTACCACCTGATTTGCGTCCTTTGGTATCGCTTGAGAGTGGTCGTCCTGCAGTTTCTGATCTGAATCATCATTATAGGACTATTATTAATAGAAATAACAGGTTGAGGAAATTGTTGAGCTTAAATCCTCCTGAGATTATGATTCGTAATGAAAAAAGGATGTTACAAGAAGCAGTTGATTCTCTTTTTGATAATAGTCGTCGTAATACTTTGGTAAATAAAGCTGGTGCTGTTGGATATAAAAAGTCCATTAGTGATATGTTAAAAGGAAAACAGGGTCGTTTTCGCCAGAACCTCTTAGGAAAAAGAGTAGACTACTCTGGACGTTCTGTAATAGTTGTTGGTCCAACTTTGAAACTAAATCAGTGTGGATTACCAAAAAGAATGGCTCTTGAACTATTCAAACCTTTTGTTTACTCAAAGCTTAAGATGTATGGTATGGCTCCAACTATTAAGTTTGCTAGTAAGTTGATAAGAGCAGAAAAACCAGAAGTTTGGGATATGCTTGAAGAGGTAATAAAAGAGCATCCTGTTTTGTTGAATAGAGCGCCTACGCTACATAGACTTGGTATTCAGGCTTTTGAGCCAATCCTTATTGAAGGCAAAGCAATACAGCTTCATCCGCTTGTCTGTACGGCGTTTAATGCTGATTTTGATGGTGATCAAATGGCAGTGCATGTGCCAATTTCATTGGAAGCTCAGCTTGAAGCTAGGGTGTTGATGATGTCCACTAATAACGTTTTAAGTCCTTCTAATGGCAGACCGATTATAGTTCCTAGTAAAGATATAGTACTTGGTATATATTATCTGACTTTACAAGAACCTAAGGAAGATAATTTACCATCTTTTGGTGCTTTTTGTGAAGTTGAGCATTCCTTGAGTGATGGTACTTTACATATTCATTCTAGTATAAAGTATAGGATGGAGTATATTAATAGCAGCGGTGAAACTCACTATAAAACTGTTTGTACAACTCCTGGCCGTTTAATATTATGGCAAATTTTTCCTAAGCATGAGAATCTAGGCTTCGATCTAATAAATCAGATATTAACAGTCAAGGAAATAACTGGTATAGTTGATTTGGTATATCGTAACTGTGGTCAAAGTGCTACAGTGGCATTTTCTGATAAATTAATGGTACTTGGCTTTGAGTATGCCACATTTTCTGGTGTCTCTTTTGGTCGTTGTGATATGGTTATACCTGAAACTAAAGCTACACATGTTGATCACGCGAGGGGTGAAATTAAGAAATTCTCTATGCAATATCAAGATGGGCTAATAACTAGAAGTGAGAGGTATAACAAGGTTATAGATGAATGGTCTAAGTGTACGGATATGATAGCTAATGATATGTTAAAAGCAATATCTATATATGATGGAAATAGTAAGTACAACTCAGTGTATATGATGGTTAACTCTGGTGCAAGGGGTTCTACTTCACAGATGAAACAGCTAGCAGGAATGCGAGGGCTCATGACCAAACCTTCTGGTGAGATTATAGAAACACCTATAATTTCTAATTTCCGTGAAGGATTGAACGTATTTGAATACTTTAATTCTACTCACGGTGCGCGTAAAGGTTTAGCTGACACTGCACTTAAAACTGCAAACTCTGGATACTTAACTCGTCGTTTAGTTGATGTATCTCAAAATTGCATAGTTACAAAGCATGACTGTAAAACAAAAAATGGTCTTGTTGTGAGAGCTACAGTTGAAGGAAGTACTATAGTTGCATCTCTAGAGAGTGTTGTGCTGGGTAGAACAGCTGCAAATGATATATATAACCCAGTGACAAAAGAATTATTAGTAAAAGCAGGGGAATTAATTGATGAGGATAAAGTAAAGCAAATCAGCATTGCAGGTCTTGATGTTGTAAAAATTAGATCGCCTTTAACTTGTGAAATAAGTCCTGGTGTATGTTCTTTATGTTATGGAAGAGACCTTGCAACTGGTAAAATTGTTTCAATAGGTGAAGCAGTTGGTGTTATAGCTGCTCAATCTGTTGGAGAGCCAGGTACTCAGTTAACGATGCGTACTTTTCATATAGGTGGAGTAATGACTAGAGGCGTTGAATCCTCGAATATTATAGCTTCTATTAATGCTAAAATAAAGTTAAACAATAGTAATATAATTATAGATAGAAACGGAAATAAAATTGTGATAAGCCGTTCCTGTGAAGTCGTGTTGATTGATAGCCTTGGTAGTGAGAAGTTGAAGCACAGTGTACCTTACGGCGCTAAGCTTTATGTAGATGAGAGTGGGTCAGTAAAAATTGGCGATAAAGTTGCGGAATGGGATCCTTATACATTGCCTATTATCACGGAGAAGACTGGTACAGTGTCTTATCAGGACTTAAAAGATGGAATTTCGATCACTGAAGTGATGGATGAATCTACAGGAATATCAAGCAAAGTAGTAAAAGACTGGAAATTGCATTCTGGTGGAGCTAATTTACGTCCTCGTATTGTGCTGCTTGACGATAATGGTAAAGTAATGACACTCGCAAGTGGCGTTGAAGCATGTTATTTTATACCAATCGGTGCAGTGCTCAATGTACAAGATGGCCAGAAGGTTCATGCAGGTGATGTTATTACAAGAACACCAAGAGAGTCAGTTAAAACTCGTGATATTACTGGTGGTTTACCGAGGGTTATAGAGTTATTTGAAGCACGTCGTCCTAAAGAGCATGCTATTGTTAGTGAGATAGATGGCTATGTAGCGTTTTCTGAAAAAGACCGTAGAGGAAAACGCAGTATATTAATTAAACCTGTAGATGAACAAATTTCTCCAGTTGAATATTTGGTATCAAGAAGTAAGCATGTAATAGTCAATGAAGGTGATTTTGTACGTAAAGGTGATCTATTGATGGATGGTGACCCTGATCTCCATGATATTTTACGTGTGCTTGGGTTAGAAGCTTTAGCGCACTATATGATTTCTGAAATACAGCAAGTTTATAGATTGCAGGGTGTTCGTATAGACAATAAGCATTTAGAGGTGATCTTAAAACAAATGCTACAAAAAGTGGAAATTACTGATCCTGGTGATACTATGTACTTGGTTGGCGAAAGCATTGACAAGCTGGAAGTTGATAGGGAAAATGATGCTATGAGTAACTCTGGCAAACGGCCTACTCATTATCTTCCTATTCTGCAGGGGATTACTAGGGCAAGTCTTGAAACTAGCTCCTTTATTTCTGCTGCCTCTTTCCAAGAGACAACAAAAGTACTTACAGAAGCAGCATTCTGCGGGAAGAGTGATCCTTTAAGTGGATTAAAAGAAAATGTTATAGTAGGAAGATTAATTCCTGCTGGTACAGGTTTGATTATGAATAAGATCAGAGCACTTTCACTTTGTGATAATGTGGATAAATATGAAAAATATTTTGATATTGAAACTTATGACGAGGAATGGTTGATGGATAATGGTTGTCATTTACACTCTGGTGAGGAAGAGAGCGTAGTGGCATACGATCAGTCGAATTGAGTACAGCTAGTGTGTCTCTTGACCAAAAAAGCCAATAATATTTTCTTTCACTTCTGTGCTATCTGTCATGTTATTTACTCTCACACGAAATTCAGATGAGCCTTGAAGCCCGCTACTGTACCAACCTATGTGTTTGCGGGCCATCTTTATTCCTGTGTCATTTCCATAGTACTCAAGAATATTGTCGTAATGCTCGAGTATGATGCTTAATCTCTCTGAAGCTGTTGGCTCAGAAGTTTCACTTCCACTGAGAAAGTTCATTGCTTGATTAATCAGCCAAGGTTTACCGTAGGCACCACGACCTATCATCACTCCGTCTGCTCCAGATTCTTTGAGAGCATTCTGAATATCATTTAAATTTTTAATATCGCCATTTACTATAACTGGGATTTTTACTTGCTCTTTAACATTTCTAACGAATTTCCAATCTGCTTGACCGTTATAAAGCTGTGCCCTTGTTCTTCCATGTACAGTAATCATCTTTGCTCCTAAGTCTTCGGCAATTTTCGCAAGTCTCGGTGCATTGCGATTTTCATCGTTCCACCCGGTGCGCATTTTCACTGTAACTGGCACATTCACTGCCTTGACCACAGCTTCAATTATCTCAGCGGCTTTTTTCTCATCACGCATTAGCGCTGATCCTGCATAACCGTTTACAACTTTTTTAACAGGGCAACCAAAGTTTATGTCTATAATTTTTGCTCCCATGTCCTCGTTTAATTTTGCAGCCTCCGCCATAACATCTGGCTCACACCCAGCAAGCTGCACAGCAGTTAATGCATCGACTTTTGCTTTTTGCAGACTCTGATGAGTTTGCATAATCATAGCTCTGCTTGCAATCATTTCTGAAACTAACAAACTTGCACCAAGTTTCTTCACAATACTTCTAAACGGATAATCAGTCACTCCAGACATTGGAGCTAAAATAACTGGAGAATCAATTGTCAAATTTCCTACTTGTAGGGACATATATTCTATGTGTTCAAACCTAGCGCATTTACACATACTGTTACAACACTTTGTATAGCCGAACTTACTTTTTCCATAAGAGAAGGCTCTACCTCTACTATCTCAGCTCTCTCATAATGACCAGGTGCCAAGTATACCGTTTCTTGTTCTTTATTTCCCCATAGCTCGTTGTTCTGCTGATAACCTTCATTTATCATTCCCGCATTTGGCAGAAACAATGTATTTACATCATTACCATTATTTTTATAGTAGACGTCAATTTCAATATTAGCCAGCGAAGCTAAGATAGAAATTTCTTCTATGAAAACATGGTAACTTTGGCTGCTGATTGCCTCTAGATAAGATCTATAAATGGATTTGCCATTGAGAAAAGAATTTGCTGCAGTATCACTATTATAATCTCTATCATATTTTCTTTCACTAATATTGAGATTACTAGCACTAATGCTTCTTAAATCACCTATAACTTCATTTTCTTTTAATGTCGTAAGACAACATAACTTTTTTATTAATTTATTAGTCTTTTTTTTGATCTTCTCTACCCGTCTGTTTGTATGCTGAACCAAATCTTTTATTGAGTCCGACATACCAATCAAATGATTTGGATTTTCTAAGAATGCACCAAAAACTTTCTGCATCTGTCCCTTCAATAACTCAGGCATCCTTGGATTATTCAAAGAGTTAAATTGACTTAAAAATTTGTGCCATTCCATTCTCATATCTTGTGCTTTTTCAGTTTTATATTGACCAGAGCTATTATCACCAAATACCGCATGGAAAAAGCAGTTGCCATCACCTGTAGTATTATATTGAACAATTTTTGTTTGCTTACTTTCTACTGAATCTAAACTTACTCCGCTATCTTTACGACTTATATTTCCTGGACCACCTAATACAGGGCTTGGCGTGCCAGCCCTGCTTTGTTCATCCTTTTTCAACGCTTTTGCAAATTCTTTTCTCTTCTCTATTAATTGCTCTGAACTAAGTTCATATTTTAGCTGATCATCAATTTCATCAAACGATTTGCCTGCTTTCAGCATATCTGTAATTTTCTTAGCATTCTCTAAGGCAAATATTCCACAATTATACTTATCATCTTGTTGTTTAGCTTTTGAGTTTCTAATACTACTATTGTCTATTCCTAGAGTTTTCTGTAGCGCACTTGATACCTCTTCTGGTAATGGTTCACCAAATGAATCGCAATAGCAAGCTCTAAACTTTTCACTCTTTTCGTCGTAAGAAACACCCAGTGTTACCCAATGGTTTCCATTTAAATTAAGGATTGAAGTGAACACTAAATCACTACCCTCTCGTTCTACTTTATTTTTATATTCTTTTAGTTCTTGCTCTAAAGATGATGTAGAGTCAGGACAAGCAAAAATCACACCTTCAGAAGTATCTTTTAAGCCTTTTTTATTTTTGTGTGCTATCCACCCATATTTGCTTTTTACAATATCTCTAATATCAGTAGTAGTTAATTTGTAATTATAATTCTTTTCTTTCTCTGTTTGATGTAAAAAAGAATTATTATCTATAGCTATTTCCGATGTAATAACACCACTATCCCTATCAGGAGTTTTCGGTCTTGCTTGCTTTTCTGGAGTCTTGCCTTGCAAATCTTGTAGTTCTGTATCTTTTTCTTCACTCTTTTCCCCCTTTGAAGCTCTTTTTCCATTAATATAGTTCTTCGCTAAGTAAAATAAAGGTTCAACAACCATTTTGTATGCTACTGTAAGAATTATTCCCATTAAAACCCAAACTACGGGGTTAGAGATGAGCATAGCAAGTGGAAAGGTCAATAGAGGGGATCCTATTACCGCCCCTAAACAGCCAGCAGCGAATGTGGCTGCTAGGCATACACAAGTAGCGTAGATAACGAATTCCTCACCAGCAAAGTAAGTGCTCTCTTTCTGATTATTTTTTGTAATGCCCAACATACTACACCCTATGAACGCTAAGTTAATTAAATTTTAACAAATTCTAACAAAAAAATCAACCATAATAATTTTAGTAGTATGAGAAAATATTGAATATTAAGAGCTTTTGGAGTACAGTAACAATGTTAGTAATAGCACAATATATGCACGATATAGAATATATACGCAAAAACCCTGAAGGATTTGAAAAGGCAATGAAAAGCAGGGGAATTAGAGAATCTACTGCGGAAGAGATATTAGAAATCGATCACGAGAAAAGATCATTAACCACTAAACTGCAGGATTTGAATAGGCAGCGCAATGAAATCACAGAGGAAATAAAAAAGCTTAAAATGAGCAAGAGCCCCTGTGAAGAGCAAATAGAGTTGTCAAAAAGCATCACAAATGAGATAGAGGCAATCAGCTTAAAAGAACAAGCAGAAAAGGATAAGTTAGTGAATGTTTTATCTAACTTGCCGAATATTCCTGCGCAAGATGTGCCAATAGGCGCAGATGAGAACTCTAATTTAGAGGTGAGAAGATATGGAGGAAAAAGACAGTTTGATTTTGTACCAGAATCTCATTATGAACTCGGAGAAAAATTAGGTTTAATGGACTTCGAACAAGCGGCGAGAATTTCCGGATCAAGATTTACGATATTAAAAGGACAGTTAGCTAAGCTTGGACGAGCGCTAATAAATTTTATGCTTGAAATGCATGTTAATGAATTTGGCTATACTGAGCTGTACCACCCGACTTTGGTGAAAAACGAGGCTATGTATAATGTTGGTCAGCTACCGAAATTTTCTGACGATTCGTATTTAACTACCGACGAATTGAGGTTGATTCCCACAAGTGAAGTGTTTTTAACAAATTTAGTTGCTGACAAAATAATGGAAGAAAAAGAACTGCCTATTCGCTTTACTGCATATTCGGAGTGCTTTCGTAAAGAAGCAGGCAGCGCAGGGCGAGACACGAGAGGTATGATAAGGCAACACCAATTTGGTAAAGTGGAATTGGTTAGTATCACAACTGAAGACCAATCAAATGATGAACTTGAGCGCATGACGAGTATTGTTGAAGAGATATTAAAAAAACTAGAATTACCGTATAGAGTAATGCTACTCTGTAGTGGTGATATGGGTTTTGCTGCACAAAGGACTTATGACATAGAGGTATGGTTACCTGAGCAAGATAAATATAGAGAAATATCAAGCTGCTCAAATTGTGGTGCATTTCAAGCAAGAAGGATGAACACTAAATACTCTTCAGAAACTGATAAAAAGATGAAAAAATATATTCACACTTTAAACGGCTCAGCTTTAGCTATAGGAAGAACGATTATTGCCATAATGGAGAATTATCAAAATTCTGACGGGTCGATTGCAATACCAAACGTGTTGCAAAAATACATGAGTAATGATACTGTTATAAGCAAATAATAATTTTGACATATAGAAAAGCGAGGAAATAAAGATGAAGGTTCTGGTTATAGGTTCTGGTGGGCGTGAGCACGCTCTACTTTGGGCTCTAAAAAAATCTCCTATCTTGACTGAGTTATATGTAACTCCTGGTCGCCAGGCCATGGAAAATTTGGGAGTTCTTGTGGATGTAAATATTCAAAATTCAGTGGATGTTACACAATTTTGCAAGAGAGAAAATATAGAGTTGGTTGTTATTGGTCCAGAACAACCAATAATTGATGGGCTTGCTGATGATTTAGTTGCAGAGGGAATAAATGTTTTTGCTCCAAGTCAAGCAACTGCAAAACTTGAGGGATCGAAGTCTTTCACCAAGGGACTATGTAAACGATATGGTATACCAACTGCCAAGTACGAGTGTTTTGTTGATGAAGGGTTAGCTAAAGATTTTGTACGTAGCAATAAAATAAAGTTTCCACTTGTAGTGAAAGCAAATGGAATTGCAGCAGGAAAAGGGGTGGTTATATGTAATACAGAAAGCGAAGCTTTTTCAGCAATAAATTCAATGCTAGTGGAGAAAAAATTTGGTGAATCAGGTGAAGAAATAATCATAGAAGAGTTTTTAGTTGGAAAAGAAGTAAGTTTTTTTGCTCTTATTGATGGGTTGAAAGTAGTAACTCTTGGGTGTGCAAAAGATTATAAGAGAGTTGATGAAAGTAATGAAAGCCAAAATACTGGAGGTATGGGGTCGTACTCATCACCTTCAATTATAAGTAAGGACATGGAGCAAAAAATTATCCAAAAAATAATATACCCTACAGCTCAAGCATTGGTTAACATGGGTACGTCTTATAAAGGAGTACTCTTTGCTGGTTTAATGATTTGCAAAGATAGCCCAAAACTTCTCGAGTATAACGTTAGATTCGGTGATCCAGAAACGCAATCTATATTACCTAGATTTGATTCAAATTGCGATTTGTTAAAATTGATGTTGTCAGTTGCAGAAGGAAAGTTAAATGTCAAAATGGTGGAACTTAACAACAAATCTACAGTTTGTGTAGTTGTTGCAAGTAAAGGCTATCCGGGTGATTATCAAAAGGGAGAAGTAATTAAAGGATTAGATAAGATTGAAAGCATTCCTGGTGTGTTGGTGTTTCATGCTGGTACTAAATTCGATGAAAGTGGTAACTTAGTTTCCGATGGCGGAAGAGTGCTAAATATAGTAGCAGAAGGGAGCACTATAGAGGAAGCCAAAAGTAAGGTGTACTCAGCATTAAATTTTTTAGAATGGCCAGGGGGCTTCTTCAGATACGATATCGGTAGTTAATGTTAGCTGTCGGTTAGCAGGTGGTTCACAGAAACGAAAAACTTCCTTGACAAACTCCGCCAGCCCCCTTATCATGAAACTGAAGCTATTGTATTTGCTTTCGCCAATCTGCAGATTAAAAGGTAAGGATTACTTAATGTATCGGCGTCTTATGTTCAATTTTTTGCAGTATATAGATACTGTATGTCTTTACAAAACTTCATCTACATCTAGATTTTTATCTAAATGAGCTGAACGCGCTTATAAAGCGTTACAAGACATCAAAAAATGCCAATACTCGACAGAGATAGTAAAAGACTAGCTAACTCGGGGATTCTTTGTCTTTTTTTCTGCTTGGTAAATTTCTTAAACATTTGCAGCATAGGTTAGTTGCAATTAAAAGCAGCTAAATCTTGCTTGTCAAGCGTTTAAAACATAAAAAACGCCAATATTTTAAAGCAGATAATAACCCCAGGGCTTCTTTTGCCTTTTTTTTCATTTGGTAAATTTCTTAAATATTTATGGCTAAACGACAATCGTCATCCCGCTACTTGTTAGCGGGATCTAGAGATACCGCGGCGGTATGACGTAGGGAAACCTTTCTTGGGTTAGCTATAAAACTAATCAGCATCTTGTTTAGCACATATAAATTAAGTTTCACAAATATAGTGCTAAACCTTGAAAATATGTTATAGCTACTTCTTCCAATTTAGTGGTGGGTTTTGACAGTACACATGTTATTTTACTAGCTACCAACTCAAGTGTCACAGAAGTTGCAATCATTTTAAATGTCACAGAAGTTGCAATCACTGCATTTATATTCTGTACTTTAACATTTACTCTACTTTCTATTAGAGGCTTTACCCCCCTTACATCATTACGTACAGCAGTATGATTTATTTCATTTTCAATTCCACTACTATGCTGCAACAAGATATCCCCATTAACTTTTATTTCAACATTTTTGTCACTACTACCATTGTTAAAATTTAATCCCTCATCTCTTCTACTTTGTCTTTTTTCTTTTAATTTTAATTCAGTTTCTCTTTTATCAAGGGTAGGAAATGGGATGTGAGTTTTTTCCTGACCATCTTGATTTATAGCTCTTGTTGTATTAAAAGCTTCGTTGCTTTTACATGATATTGTATAAGTAAGTGGTGTGTAGATTTTTTCTTCACTATCTGGATATTTTATAGTGATTGTTGCATTAAGAATGTCTTTCAGAATATCGTTTTCTCTAGCTATGTCTAAAATTTCTTGAATAACTTTGCGATCATGTAATGCGGCAAGTAACTTATCAGTTACTTTTTGATTATTTTTATGTTTTATGGTTATTGTTGTGTTAAGAATGTCTTTCAGAATACCGTTTTCTTTAGCTACTCTTAACATTTTCTCAACAGCTATACTATCTTTACGTAGTATAGCATAAGCAAGTGGTGTGCAAGTTTCTTCCTGACCATCTGGATATTTTATAGTTGTTGTTGCGTCAAGAATGTCTTTCAGAATACCGTTTTCTTTAGCTACTCTTAACATTTTCTCAACAGCCATACTATCTTTACGTAGTATAGCATAAGCAAGTGGTGTAACAGTTACTCTCCGACCATCTAGACATTTTATAGTTATTGTTGCGTTAAGAATATCTTTCAGAATACTGTTCTCCTTAGAGATTTTTAAAATTTCTTCAATAGCTATACTATTTTCACGCAGTATAGCATAAGCAAGTAGTGTGTAAGTTACTTCCCGGCTATCTGAATGTTTTATAGTTGTTGTTGCGTCAAGAATGTCTTTCAGAATATCGTTTTCTTTAGCTACTCTTAACATTTTCTCAACAGCTATACTATCTTTACGTAGTATAGCATAAGTAAACGGTGCGCAAGTTTCTTCATGACCATCTGGACATTTTATAGTTGTTGTTGCATCAAGAATATCTTTCAGAATACCGTTTTCTTTAGAGATTTTTAAAATTTCTTCAATAGTTTTGCTATTTTTACATGATATAGCGTAAGTAAGCGGTGTGTAAATTTCTTTCTGACCATCTAGATATTTTATAGTTGTTGTTGCGTCAAGAATGTCTTTCAGAATATCGTTTTCTTTAGAGACTTTTAAAATTTCTTCAATAGTTTTGCTATTTTTACATGATATGGCGTAAGTAAGCGGTGTGTAAATTTCTTCTTGACCATCTAGATATTTTATAGTTGTTGTTGCGTCAAGAATGTCTTTCAGAATACCGTTTTCTTTAGCTACTCTTAACATTTTCTCAACAGCTATACTATCTTTACGTAGTATAGCATAAGCAAGTGATATAATAGTTGGTTCTTTACCCCGATGTTTGCTTACTTCCGTAGTAAGAATCCTTTGTTTTTCCTTTTTAGATATTTTTTCTAGTTCTTCAGCAATGCTACTTTTTTTGCCTTTTATTTTTGATGCTAATTTTAAAATACTTTTTTCATCTTTCTCTTTCAATTTCGAATCGTTTACCTGATGAGTCATTTTTTTTCTCAAGGTCTTTCTTATTAAACTAAGCATAACATTTTCTCTCTTCGTGGTTATAATATTTGCTTTTATGAATCAGTTGTGTTGATAATGTATTAATTGCATAGTTCAGACATTGTTTTGTAAAGCAAAATTTTAGTAGACCACCTTACAAGAACGTTTCTTGCTAATTCTGAATCCGAAAAAAGGACGCAGTAAAGTTATTTGTAAGGGAAGAATGAAACTTGTAGCTATAGCTAAACTGACTTACGATAATTTGAAAAACCGTCATCCCGCTGCTTGTTAGCGGGATCTAGAGATACCGCGGCGGTATGACGGTTCGCAGTGGTATGACGGTTCGCGGCGGGATGACGATAAGCTCGTCATCCCGCTACATTAATATTGTATTAATAAAAACTTAATAATAATCCTTAATAATATATGAACTAACATGTTCGCAATTTCGTATGACAGAGGAAACAAAAGATGGATATGCTTCCTTATACGTTGCAATTCAGGAAGGTAATATTGAAGCTGCAGAACTACTAATAAAATGTGGCACAAACGTCAATGATCATTATGAACGCAATCGTACGCCACTGCATATTGCCATCGGACGCAAACAATTAGAAATAGCAAAATTGCTGATAAAAAATGGAGCAAACGTTAATGCAAAAACTCAAAATCATGGTAAAGATGATCTAACACCAATGCACTTTGCAGTTTTTGCAAATACGCCAGAATTTATAGAATTACTAGCTAGCCATGGTGCATTGATTAATGAAAGAGAAAGTACCGAAGGGTATACTCCTCTTCACTTTGCTGCTTTATATGGGAACAAAAATATAATACAAGCCTTAATTGATAAGGGACAAGATATTGAAGATGTGGACAATAATGGGCGAACAGCTCTGTTTTTAGCTGCTAGGCAGTGCACTGAAGCAGAAGATGATAGCAGAATAGAAATTATCAAGTATTTGATAGACAAGCTCAAAGCAGATGTAACAAAGAAAGACAATAATAACAATGCAGTACTCTTTCCTGCCGCTAATAATTGCCCTGGAAAAGTGGTAGAATTCATCATTGAGCAATATATAAAAATCTTTGAGTTAGAGAATTTTATCAACCACAAAAATAATGATGGAATGGATGCTTTGGATATTGCGCTGAATAGTGGAAACGAGAAAGCTATTGAAGTATTAAGATCATATGGAGCAGATATCAAGAATAAGGTAGATGGTAGCATTCAAAAAATTACTGCAGAAAAACCAAGTAGTACCCTAGACAGAGCAGAAAGTGCAGAGGTAGCGCCTCCAATTAAGCAAAGAGTATAAAGCTTTTTATAAAGCGATTATAAATTTCAGTAAGTTGCAGAGGCTCTACAATGGGAAGTGTAGTATGTTAGCAGATACAAATGACTAGATAAATTATATTTCATTAAAGTCATTTATCTTGAAACATAAGCAGGATTTTGTATAGTTGTTTCAATTTGGGTCTGTATATTGAAACAACGCGTGAAAATGACAGGTCATTGTACAAGAGGTACCTAATTCACCGACAAGAATGCTAGATAAAGACACTTACATTTCAATTATTTCACAATTTCTGTATAATCTTAAAAACTCAATTAGTGCGTTATGAAGATAATAATAGGTAATGCTAGTAAGGAATTAGGGGAATCAGTAGTTAACCGGCTAGATGTTCAACCATCCTCTGCTTGGATATCAAAGTTTACCGATGGCGAGGTAAATGTAGAAGTAGCAAATGATCTATATAATCAAGAAGTATATATAATACAATCTCTTTCTCCCCCTGTGAATGATAACCTTATGGAGCTTCTGCTCATAATTGATGCAGTAAATAGATTAGGAGCCAAAAGGATAGTAGTAATTATCCCTTATTATGGATATAGCAGGCAAGATAGAATTATCAAGAACAATAATGTGCAGTCTGCTTTAAGTGCCAAATTAGTTGCAAATCTTATTCAAACTGCAGGTGCAAGTAGTGTTGCAGTTATTGATTTGCACTCAAGTCAAATTGAAGGATTCTTTGATGTACCGATAACTAATTTGAACTGCTTTGAAGCATTTGTTGACTCTATACACACGGAAAATTTGGCAATTGTTGCACCTGATGTTGGAGCAATTGGTAGAGCACGTGCTTTTGCAAAGACTTTAGAGGAAAAGTACAAGATAGGGTTAAGTGATAAGATTATTGTAGTAGATAAATATAGGGAGAAAGCAGGCACATCTCAAGTAATGAACATAATAGGAGAAGTTGCAAACAAAAATTGTGTCATTGTTGATGATATAGTTGACTCTGGTGGAACATTGTGTAATGCAGCTCTTGCTTTAAAAAGTTACGGAGCAAAGTCCGTAACTTCATGCATCACACACGGTGTGCTTTCAGGAAGTGCAGTTGAGAAAATCTCTTCCTCTTCTTTAGATAAATTAGTGATTACGGATACCATACTTCACAAATTTGAAAAAACTGGTAAAATAGAAGTTGTTTCGGTCGTAGATATTTTAACTCACTTTATCCAAGGAGGTAAAGATGCCAGCTAAGTCAACAGAAGACGTTATTACTTCACTAATAGAATTTGCAAATAAGAGAAAAATAACAATTACCAAGGAAGAAATGCTTAAAATTGCACAGCTTGTAAGGATTAAGTTATCAAATGACGAGATTGATCACTACTCCAAAGAACTGACAATGCTGGATTGGATACACGATACTTTATTGCAAGTTAATACTGAAGGTGTTTCTCCTATGCGTTATGGCAGTATAGACAAGGACATTCATGTACGCGATGATGTTATAAATTCTCAAAATATTAAAGAAGAGATATTGTCCAATACAAAACCTGAGCATGGGTATTTTGTAGTGCCAAAGGTTATAAGCGATTAAAGTAAAATAAGGCTCATATCAAACCTATAATAGATCTACTTTCAAAAATAAGACCAATCCGGTAAAGAAGCATTTGTGGGAGTGGAAACCATTTTTTGATTTTTCTTTACTAAGTCTACTAAATATAGTTTAGAGTTGCTTGGTGATTCTGTTCTTGTAAAAATGATTTCTCTACCATTTGGTAGCCATGCCGGGGATTCAATTTTATGCCCCTCTGAAAGCAGACGTTCTTCTTTGCCATCTGGCTTCATAACTCCTATGTAAAATTTTCCTGACTGAATCTTTGTAAAAGCTATCAGATCTCCTTTTGGCGACCAAACAGGCGTAGCATATCTTCCACTTCCAAAACTAATTCTTTTAGGTTTTTTACTTTTGTTAGTAAAATCGATAACGTACAGTTGCTGACTCCCACTTATATCAGAACTAAAAGCCATATACTTTTGATCTGGAGAAAAAGAGGGAGAAGTGCTTATAGCTGAACCTTTAGTAATTTTTTTTGTCCGTTTACTACTTAAATCTAAAGATAATATATTCGTTTCACCACCCAATGAGTGGGAAATTAAAAGAGATTTACCATCAGGAGAAAATCTTGGTGCAGAAACAACTCCTTCAAATGCGCTGATTATTGATTCAGTGTTATCTTTTAAATTTTTTAATATTATATAACTTTTACCATTTGCGTACGAGATATAAACAATACCCTTTCCATTTGGTGAGAATCTCGGTGTTGACACAAATCTATCGCCATTTGTTAAGTATTTTATATTACTTCCATCTTGATTCATCACAGCAATTTTACGCACAGATTTGTAGTTGCTATCTTTTTCTTCAGCGATATACGTGATTTTTGTGTTGAAGTGCCCTTTCTCACCAATCAATCTATCATGTATCACATCCGAAACGAGGTGACCAATTTTTCTCCAGTCTTTTGCTGGAAAAACAACTGACTGAGTAAGTAATTCTCTTTTTGTAAAAGCGTCAAATAAACGAAATGATAGCTCTAATGCACTACCAGATATTTCGCTTAAACTTACTGTGACTACAGTATCGCTTTTCCAAGATTTAGATTCAGCTTCCGCGCCACGTTTTACATTAAATAAGCCACAATTAGATAAATTTGTTCCTATTACCTTTGCAATATTTTCGCTTAATTCGCTTTCCAACGCTGTTTTACATGTACATTTAGATACAACAAGACCAATGTTACCAACACTGCTTTTTTTTATATCAACATATAAAGCAGCTTTTGTAAAATAAGGAATAAATAACGAAATAAATAACACCAGATGAACGAATAGCTTCATTCATTTCATACCTGTTCTATCTGAACCTCAATTATAGGTCTTTTTAGTAAATATTCCTTTAAGATACTCAATATTGAACTTTCAATCTTATTTTTAATTTTTTTTGTTGGCTGCAAACTAAACAACGACTCAACTTTCTTGACAATTTTCTGTATGGTAGCTGCATCTTCTAGCACTTCAAAAACACCAGGTACAAATACTTTTGGTTTAGCAAGCAATTTATTTTTCTTGTTTACAACTGCTGTTACCACAATAACTCCGGCATCTCTCATTCTTTTACGCATTTTTATAACACTGCTCTCCGGATGACGTAGCAACATACCATCAATACCAAAGTAGTCAACATCAATTGAATCAACCTTTTCTCCGTTCTCCAAATTAACAATATCACCTGGTGCAATCATTATTGCTTTTGCCACACCGCACTCTTTAGCAAATTTTACATGTGCATGCGTGTGAATATATTCGCCGTGAACTGGAATAGACATCTTCGGTTTTATTAAAGAATACATTTCCTTTAGCTCTTCTCTTGTTGGATGCCCAGAAGCATGAACATGCTCTGTTTTTTCAGTAATAACTTCTACCCCCATCTCAATAAAGGCATTGAGCATGTTGTGCGCACGAGTTTCATTTCCAGGAATGATTTTTGACGAAAAGATCATGGTATCACCTTGCTGCATTTTAAATGCTTGATGACTCTTAGCAGCAAGTCTTGCGGTAGCTGCCAGTGGCTCACCTTGACAACCTGTGCAAAGTAGCACCAGTTCTTCCCTTGGAAAATTTACTGCTTCCTTTGCTTCAAGAAACTGAGGAGAATCAGTTAAATAACCACTATCTTGCGCAACTTTCACTATTCTCCATAAAGATCTACCAAGTAAAACTACTTTTCTATTTAGTGCTTTTGCAGCTTGGCTTATCGTTTCAATTCGTGCCACATTTGAAGCGAATAGCGAAACAGCAACTAATTTTTTAGACCGCTTTATTATGTTATAAATATTATTATAAATTTCACCTTCTGACTCAGGGTGATGCTTGCTTAATATATTGGTTGAATCGCAAATTGCTGCAAGCAGGTCACCTTTATCGCCAATTTCTTTTAGACGCTCCATATTAGAAGTTAATCCAACAACAGGTTTTGGATCAAATTTCCAGTCTCCGGTATGGAGTGCACTACCCATTTCAGTGCTAATTAATATTGAATTTGCCTCAGGAATTGAATGAGTTACATTTATAAACTCGACGGTAAAAGGACCCAAATTTATGCTGCCATTTATGTCTACCTCTTTCACAGGCACTATACCTTCCAATCGAAATTCTTTTAGTTTCTCTTTAAGAAAATTAACCGTAAACTTTGTTGTATATATGGAGCACTGCAACTCTTCCCACAAGTGGGGCACTGCACCGCAGTGGTCCTCATGTGCATGTGTAATTATTATTCCAAGTAAATCTTTTTTTCTTTGAGCAATAAAATCTATATCAGCAATGAGCAGCTCAACACCTGGCATAATTTCATCTGCAAAACCAACACCAAGGTCGATCATAATCCACTTACCTTGGTAATGATATAGGCTAACATTCATCCCGATTCTTCCTACTCCCCCAAGCGGAAGAAATAAAAACTCATTTTTGTTTATATTCATTAAATTTAAATTATTAAAACCTGAGAATAGCAAAACTTCGACCTTAAATAAAGAAATTTATTGCTTTTACATAGTTTTAAGGAACTAAGAAGTTTCTGTTGGCTAATAATAACACTATTGTTAAGTTTTCCATTAATAAGGTCAAAGAATTGCAGGATTAAATGAAAACCCGTAAACAGTTACCCCTTTATGTCATTTAGCAGATTTCTTATTTTTTTTTTACTTTACTAAAAAACCCTTCAGATTGCTGTTGTACACTTGCATTTTCCTCTTCTTCAAGCGCTTTTAATAGTTCAATTTGCTTTTTAGTTAAATTTTTTGGATTTAAAGTCTCAACTATTACCTGTACGTATAAATCACCACGAGCATGTGAGTTCATATATGGCATACCCTTTTCCCTACAACGTAGTTTGGTACCAGTTTGAGTGCCTTCAGGGACCTTTACTTTTATTTTAGCTCCATCAATTGATTGAATATCGATTTCACCACCAAGCACTGCTAGTGTCATTCTTATAGGCACTTTACAGTGTAAATCTGCTTTATTTCTAGCAAAGATTTTATGGAAAATTATTTTCACGTATACGTATAAATCTCCACTTTTTCCACCTTTTGTTCCAGCTTCTCCTTTACCACTTATCCTTACCTTAGCTCCTTCTTCTATGCCTTTTGGAATTGAAACGGATATATTTACTTCATCTCTTCTACGTCCACTTCCACCACATTTCTTACATTTGTTTTGTATTATTTCTCCTTCTCCATAGCATGTAGTACATGTTCTTTCGATGGTAAAAAAGCCTTGTTGAGTTCTAATCCTACCGCTTCCCTGGCATGTGTGGCACTGAACTGGTTTAATTGCTCCTTCGCCACCTGTGCCTTGGCATGTATCACATTTTACATTTGTCACATAATGTATAGGCGCTTGTATTCCTTTAAATGCATCTTCTAAGGTAATTTCAAGATCATAACGTAGGTCTGCTCCAGATACTCCTGTTGTACTTCTTTTTGCTCTCGATCTACTTGCACCACCACCGAATTCTCCACCAAAGAAGTCATTGAATATGTCGCTAAAATTTCCTGCAGAGCTAAAGCCTTGAAATCCACCAGAAGCACCTTCGTGGCCATAACGGTCATAGCCTGCCCTTTTCTCAGAGTCAGACAGAACTTCATATGCAGCTGTTACTTCTTTAAATTTTTCCTCTGCTTCTTGATTGCCAGGATTTCTATCAGGATGATATTTTAATGCTAATTTTTTATACGCTTTTTTTATCTCATCAATACTGGCATTTCTGCCTACTTCCAGCAGATCATAGTAGTCTTTTTTGCTCATATATAATAGTTTAGTGCTTAACCTTTAAAGATAGGTATTACATATATTAATTTCAAGTATGACTTCTGTTTCCTATAAAATGTGGTGCACCCTGAGCGACTTGAACGCCCGACCTTTTGATCCGTAGTCAAATGCTCTAATCCAACTGAGCTAAGGGTGCTTTCACAAAGTTAACTTTAGCAGGTTTTGTAGCTTGATTCAATTAATTTGGCTAAAAATAAAACTATTCATTTCTATCATACGTGAACCCCTCACAATTCTCAGACTGCCGTTTCGCATTAGGATTATCAAATTCACTACAAGGAGGAGCAGTTGGAGTAGTATTAGGATCTTGAGAAAAGTAAGGAGGTGGTGCATCATAACGAGAAGGATCTCCATAACCATGCCCTTGTCTAAGACAGCTATCTACCGCTCCTTTAGCTTTCTCGATATTTTCTGATTCTTCCTCATGCTTCATATGAAAAGCTAAACCACCAGCAAAACATACGAGAGAATTAACGCCAAGGATAGCTAAACCCCACACTGGTAAGACTGGGTAAACAGCACAAGCTACCAAAGCTGCCAAAGAAACAACGCCAACCGCAAATTCTATATTTCTGAACGTTTTAAATTTACTATCCAGGTAATCTATTTTTTCTTCTTTTCTAGCCACTTTTCTGCTGCTGTTATACCAAAAACACATACCAGCATGGAAAGCAACACACACAACTGCAGCTACTATACCCAAAGCTAATAGCTTTCTACTGTCTTCTGATTCTTTTTTATTCTCTTTTCTCCCTTGATGAGTGGTATTACCATTGTTAATATTCGTTATATTATTAACCGTAGTGTGACCACGTCCACCGAATAAAGAATCCATCCAGCATTGTAATAGCAAATAATCCCAAAAGTCTAAACCTCTATTGTGTACATGTATATGTGTAATCTGAGAGCCTGTAGGTTGTGCGTTATTCCCTGCGTTATATTGATCATTTCTGCTTCCTGTATCGTGCCTATTGCTTGAATTTGGATGTGTAAATTTTTCATACGCATTTTTAAAATTCTCCTCACTCCAATTTGTGGTATTTTGCGTATTACAAAATTGTAAAAACTCTTTAACATCACTGTTACTACCAGATTTCTTTATATAGGCTAACGCATACCTTTTTAAAACACTATCACTTGCTACCATAAATACCCTCTTAAGTTAAGATTAAATTAATAAGTACTTACTTACTTACTTATTATAACAAGATAACATCTACTTGTCAACTTGAGCCTGATTCAAATATCCGTTCAGAGTGTGGCAGAAGAACTTATTCAAATAAAGTAGGTGGTAAAATATAAACATTTTATAAAGTGAAAAATGGACTTTTCAGACCACTGCCGAGCTAAAAAAGCCCTAAAAACCGTGATACTTAGGCCACTTCTTGCTTAAGCTGTACAATTTCAGCTTGAGAAAGGCCAGTGGATTCAGCTATTAAATTAACAGATACACCAGCTTTAAGTAAATTTTTTGCAACTTCGATTTTTCCTTTCTCTATACCTTCCTCAAGTTTGTATTCAAGAATGGCTTCTTCCTTACGTAGATCCATTATTCTTTCTTCATATGCTACTAAATCTTTTTCATTCCAGCTAAACCTGTCTAATTCATCGTAGGCTAACTTTATTATTGGTGCTTTTTCTGCTATTGCCTTAGATGGAAAATAGAGATATTACATAAAATTTTAAATTCGGTCTCAAAGTTGAAGAATGTAGGCTTGGAATAGCAGAAAGACTAATGAGATATCTAACAGTTGTGAGTATTATTGCTTGGAGGATCTTCTTTATTACATCAATTGCAAGAGCTAACCCAACATTACCATGTACTACTTTATTAGCTGAAGAAGAATGGAAAGTTTTATACGTTAAAATACACAGAAAACCATGTCCAAGTGTAGTTCCCAACATAAAAGAAGCTGTTTCATGAACTTGGAGGCCATTTAGCAAGAAAAAATGACCCAAAACCAGGACCAATTACTCTTTGGAAAGGATATAAACGTCTCTTTGATTTAGCAGAAGGATGGCGACTTGCTCACGAACCTCATATTTGTGGGTAATAGTAAGATTTGATATGCTGCCAACACTTATGTTCAAATTAAAAATGTCATTTATGATACTAGCCACTTCACGCTTTGAGTTTTTGTAAAATCCGCTGAGTGCTGCAATTATAGACTTAACCCTTGGACCAAATGCATCTGGCGTAACACCTTCTGGTAACTTGCTACTTTTTCTTTTTCTGCATCTCCGACAACGACCATGTTCCAATTACTACATAGGGCCTAATTTCCGGAAGATCAACTTTTTGGTGAACATAAGGTTTTTCGCATATTACAAGCTCTCCTCCGCATTCGCAAATATTAGGCAACTCTATTTTTACTACTTTATCCGCTTCCATTGTGGCATGAAAATTTCCTTTATGCCCAACCTGATCGCCAACATTCCTTTCGCTTTTTGGCTTGTCCTTTTTTGTTTTGTACAATTCTTTAGAGCTCGGTAGAGATGAATTTTTCGAGTTTAAACCAAGCCTCTCTTTCAACTCAGCGTTCTCAATCCTCAAGGCCTTATTTTCTGCCTCTAACTCTTCTATCCTCCCTTCCAACTTTTCTATTTTTTGCTGTAAATTTTTGCAAAGTTCTAAAAGGTTTACCACATTACCTCACTTTTGCTCTATGATTATCTTTATTATCTTGCTTTGTCTACCTTATTCTACCACTCCGCTGAACGGATACAATTTACTAAACAGAAAAAAAGGCAAAAGAAACCCTAGGGTAGCTAGTTATTCACTATCCATTTTTTAAGTTGGCGTTTTTTAATGTTTTAAATAGCGCGTTTCAGCTTGTGTAGGTAAAAACCTAGAAATATTGTGAAGACATAAGGTGCACATAGTGCAAAAAACTAAAAATAAGACGCCAACTACGTTGTTTTCTTGCTGTTTAATCTGCACAGATGAAGATAACTGAATACCTTCAGTTTTATGATAAGGGGGCTGGCGAAGGGTGTCAAGCAAGTTTTTTCGTTTCTATTTCCAATAAAAGTTTGTTATATGGTTATGCAAGAAGTCTATTATAAATGAAATGAATGTGAAAAATATCTTATTAGCGTTTTTAGTACAAATGGTATTCAGTTTGCCGCTATTTGCAGCTGATCCTGTTTTGCTCAACTGCATTGAAACTCCAGAAATATATGACCTTGATGCAAGGCCAAAAAATTTTAGCTCTTCAAACAATTTAAGAAGGAAACCTGGTTCTCCAAATAGTGCAACAGGAGAATTAATACACATAGTGGGTAGAATTACTGATATAAACTGTTTACCAATACAAAATGCTGTAGTTTCTATATGGCACGCGAATTCACGCGGCGTGAACCATTACGATAAGAATATAGAGGATGATCCGAATTTTGCTGGATCAGGAAGGTTTGTAGTGAATAATCTTGGCTATTATAATTTTATTACGATAGCACCTGGTAAAATTGGTGATAGAGCTCCACATATCAACTTTCTAGTTCAACATCCGGATTTTCCAGAATTCACAACGCAAATGTTTTTTGCTGACCATAATTGCGATAATTGCGCTGATCCTGTTCTTGAAGATTTTGTTAGTAATGGGCTTGCAAGCCTTCTCATAACACCATTTACTTACAGTGATCAGGTCATAAAAACCTATACGTTTAACATTACCTTGGGCGGATATAATAAGTTCTCTAATAAAAGATAAAAAACCTTGCATGTAAGGGAGTCCATAGTAAACTTAAGTGTTATTGTACTTAGGATGTATATGAAAAATATCTTACTGATGTTTTTGCTATGTTTTATGTACAGTTTACAATTATTTGCAACGGAGATACCAGCAATGAAAATAACAATTTCTAAAATTTCGCCCGATTTTAAAACAATAGTAATGGGTTTATTTGAAGACAACGAAACCGTAAATGATGGCGGAGTTTTGCAAGGAAAACAGGTCATAGATAATATAAAGCAATTTAGCGATTTCAATGGAAGTTTTGGTGAATTTTTCTCTACTGCTTTGCCAGAAGAAAAAAATGTTATAGTTGTTGGACTGGGTAAGAAGGATGAATGGAATGAAAATAAAGAATTAAATATTGGTGGTAAAATATATTGTGAGCTAAGCAGATTAAAAATTAAAAAAGCAGCGGTTTTAATCGAAGATAGTGCAGCAAATGTTGCATATGGTGCGTTTCTGCGTAGTTTTAAGTTTGATAAGTATAAAACTAAAAAGGATGAGAAAATTACAGAGGTAGAGGAGATTACCGTATTAGTAAAAGATGAACAATTAAGTAATGCTGAAAGATCATTTGAGCACTTAAGGCAAGAAGGTGAGAGTATATTCCTTGCGCGCTCTTTTATAACAGAGCCTCCTAACATTCTATATCCAGAATCCTATGCTGATCATATAAAAAAAGAACTTACTAAGCTTGGCCTTGAAATCGAGGTGCTTGATAAAAAGCAGATGGAAGAGAAAAAAATGGGAGCCTTGCTTGGAGTTGCACAAGGAAGTAGTAAAGAACCAAAATTAGTAGTGATAAAATGGAATGGGGCTTCTAAAGAACAAAAGCCTATAGCTTTTGTTGGTAAAGGTATAACGTTTGACACTGGCGGAGTATCACTCAAACCTTCACGTGGTATGGAGTCGATGAAATATGACATGGCAGGCTCTGCTACTGTGGTTGGGGTGATGCATGCTTTAGCAGGACGAAAAGCAAAAGTAAATGCAATTGGCGTGGTCGCACTTGCAGAAAATGCAGTGGGTGGTAATGCTCAAAGACCAAGTGATGTAGTAACTTCAATGTCTGGACAAACAATAGAAGTGTTGAACACCGATGCAGAAGGAAGGCTCATACTTGCAGATGCTTTATGGTATACGCAAGATAGATTCTCACCAAAATTTATGATTGATCTTGCAACTTTAACTGGTGCTATAGTGGTTGCACTTGGAAATAACGAATATGCTGGTCTTTTTTCAAATAATGATGAATTAGCAAACCGTCTGATTGATGCAGGAAATGAAGTAAATGAGAAGTTATGGCGTTTTCCTATGAATGAAACTTATGACAAAATTATTGATTCACCGATTGCTGATGTTCAAAACATCGCTCCTGCAGGCTCTGGTGGAGATAGCATAATGGCTGCACAGTTTTTACAGCGTTTTGTGAATGAAACTTGCTGGGCACATTTAGATATCGCAGGCACTGCTTGGCACGAGAAAGGTACTGACATTTGTCCAAGAGGAGCAGTAGGTTTTGGTGTAAGGTTACTTAATAAGTTGGTTGAGAAGTACTACGAAGCCAATGATTAAAGGTCTTTATACTGGATTTATGGCTTAGCTACATGAACGTTTATTTTCGAGGCGCAGCAAATGAAAGTAGCTGATACATATTTCTTTTTTTCTGGATTCCAGTGGGCTTTGTTGCATAGCAACTGAAAAATCTGGTGGCTACTGACAAAATTCATTATAAAATAGCCATTTAACCTTGAAAGAAAAAATATGCCACAAAAAATGAGGGTCAGTAACCATAGCGAATATAACAAATTTCTAGAAAAAAGAGGAAATATTTTTCATTATACCAACGAAGCCATAGAAAAGTGGTACGAGAATGGTCCAAAAATACCAGGTGGCAACAATATTTATAGCGATAAAGTTGTAATTTTGGTGCACATAATAACTTGTTTATTTAGAATAGGCCTGAGGCAAACAGTTGGGTTTATAGCAGGATACCTTGAGCAAATTGGGAAAAATTTGCAAGTTATCAGCTATTCACAATCATCAAGAAGGTTTAAGAAACTCAATATTAAGATCAATGATTGCAGAAAATAATATGGAAGATATCGAAATTGCTATAGACAGTACAGGAATTAGTATATACAACAACACTCCTGGTCATAGCAAAGAAAATAGCGAAGATAGAAAGTATCGCAGCTATGAACAGACAAGAAAATTGCATGTAATGTTGAATACAAACAGCAAAAAAGCCATAGCTGTAAAATACAGTAACGGTGTCTACTCTGATCACTATGGAGCTTGTGATTTGCTAAAAGAAGTCGATTTTCAGTATGTCATAAAAGTACTATATGCAGATAGGGCATATGACAGAGAAAAGCTCTATAAGCTGTGTAATCAATATGGTATAAAAACGAAAATTCCTCCGAAAAACAACGCAGCAGAGCATCCAAAATTGGATTATATGCTTGATAGAAATGCCGCTATTCAGTTAATGAAATTACATGGTGAGAATGGTATAAAAAGATGGAAAGAAGAAGTAAATTACGGAAAAAGATCGTATATTGAAGGATTTTTCTCAAGGTTGAAGCGAATATTTGGGTTTAGTTTTAGGAGCAAATCTGAAATTAATCGTGAGAAGGAACTGCTACTCAAGTGTTATTTGCTTAACAAATTTACTGAAATAGGCATGGCTAAGTTTGAGATAGCTTCATGAATTTATTGTACGTTACCTACTATCCGAAGAGCGATGCAACAAAGCCATTCCAGTGTCAAGCACTGGAATGACACCGTCTTGGATGGAAACCAGTGTTGGCTACTCGGATGACATCATAGGGGCGCTAGGATGACACCCTGACAATCGTCATCCCGCTGCTTGTTAGCGGCTAAGAGATACCGCGGCGGCATGACGTAGGGAAACCGTTTTTTGGGTTAGCTATAACAGTAGTCAGGAAACAATAGCTTAAAAAGAGACTTAGTGTTAAATTTCTAATAGATTACTTATAAAAATAAATCTTATGGAAAGCAGAGCTAAGGCTTGGTTCATTTGGCTGATTAGTAACTTGGTTGTTATATTCAGCAACATGCAGATAATTTATACCTTTATAAGTGTAAATCTCGAAAAGGAACTTGGACTTACAATCGCGCAAGTTGCACTGGCTAATTCAGTATATACTTGGACTTTCGCCATCTTACAATTTTTTAGTGGAGCAACGTTTAATGTTTTTTCCAGTAAAAAAATTTATTTTTTCTCGTTATCAACTATGATCTTGGGGTTTTTTGTCCTTATTAATAGTGACAATTTCTCCCATTTGATTTTGTCTCAAGTGTTGATTGCAACTGGAGCATCATTTGGTTTTATTGGTGCTGCTCACACAAGTAGCATATGTTTTTCCGCTGCCCAATTTGGACTAATGTTTTCACTAGTGCAGACAATTTCAAGCCTTTCTGCTTTGGTAATTCAAATACTGTTCTCTAACTTGCTTGCCGAAGATGCATATTGGAAAAATCTGATTGTATGCATAATACTATTTGGTGTGTTGATATTTGTACTTACGCTTTTTTGTCCAAACACACTTCCAGAAAGCAGCTCAGAAAAGCGCACAATAAAAAGCTCTATGAAGACAGTAATGTGCTCTATATTAACAGTGCTAAAATTAAGAGATATCTGGATAACTTCAGTGGTGGGTGCTATTACTTTTGGAACATTTTTAGCACTTAATACCTTGTGGGCTCCAAGGTTACTGGGCAACTCAGAACTCAATGCAATGGAGTCAGGTATAGCAACTGCAATACTATGGCTTGGTCTTGCAGTTGGTGCTCCAATTGCAGATCGAATCTCAAACTTATTTAAAAATAGGAAACATGTAATTTCTGCTTTTGCTTTATTGCAAGGCGTCTCAATTATTATTTTACTATACAGCCATTTAACAGTCCACGTTGTGTACTTTTGTATGTTAATGTTCGGGTTTTTTGCGGGAGGACATATGCTTAATTTTACTGTCGGCAGCGAGATTGTGAAACGAAAATACATCAGCACATCATCATCCATTATCAATGGATTTATGTTTATTGGCAGTGGAGTTATAGTGTCAATGTTAGCACTTTTTACAGATCATAAAATGGCACTTTTTGCAATATTTGCGATATTGATAGTTGCCGGTATTTTAAATTATGCAACAAAAGAGACATACTCTAAAAAATAAAGTAGCTGAATCTCGAGTCGATTGCTATATTATATTTACGTATTGTAATATTTATCAATAATGGATCACGTTACAACAAAAGACACAACAGTAACTAAGGCAACGATAGCTGGAGATATAAACCAAGAAATAGGATTATCAAAGGAAGACTCTGTTTCGATAATAGATGATATATTGGACGAAATAAAGACAAGCTTGGTAAAGGATGGAATAGTAAAAATATCGTCATTTGGAACATTCTTGGTTAAGAAAAAGAAGGAAAGACCAGGAAATATACCAAATACATCGGAGAAAGTGATGATTCAGGCAAGAAATTCAGTTTCTTTTAGGCCTTCAAAAATTATAAAAAAATCAATCAATAATTAATGAACAAGGAAAAATTATTTTATACGATTGGGGAAGTAGCTGAAGAGCTACATTTGGAACAGCATGTTTTGAGATTTTGGGAAGGTCAATTTCATCAAATTAAGCCTACAAAGCGTAAAGGAAGAAGGCTATATGATCGCAAGTGTATAGAGGCCATAAAGAAAGTAAAATACATGCTATATGATAAAGGATATACAATAAAAGGAGTGCAAAAAGAATTTGGTAATGATATAAAAGTCACAAAGAATTTGTTGCAAGAACTCACCGATTTGAGGGACTATTTAACTAGTAAAATAAATAACGAGGAAAGTAACAAGCAGGCGTGAAACACTACGTCTCGCTAAAATTTTGGAGTTTTGTGAGAGTTTAAAATGTGGCATATAGCCTCATTTCTTATGTTATTAGCAATATTAATAGGCTGTGGCCTGCAAAAACCTGCACCTGTGCTGCTTAAAGGCGAAGAATTTTACGGAAAAAGAGATCTGGAATATACAAGAGAGTACCATTTAATTAGGGAGCCTTCAGTGCAAAAAGAAAGTAGAAAAGCCATCATAAATAGGATATACAAAGATAACAATAATACACAAAATGTGGGGGTAAATTGTAAATTTGTAATGCCAGTTAAAGGTTCAGCTACCTCTTCTGATGAAATGTGTAAGGATGGCATAAAAATTGCTGCTCAAAATGGAACGAACGTAGTTTCCTCTGCACCAGGCAAAGTGATATATGTAGGCAAAGGGCTGAGATGGTATGGGAATTTAATTATAGTGGAACACAAAGATAATTACATGACTGTGTACTCCTATTTAAAAAACATACATGTTGAAATTGGCGATAAAGTAAAGCAAGGTCAAGTAATTGGATCTGCAGGTAAATCAAGCACACAAGATAAAGATCCACAGATGTGTTTCACAATACGACATAATGGCCAAGCGGTTGATCCTTTGATGCATATGAACTGTAATTGAATTTGGATTTATATGAAATATGATTTTAAAAGTGTTGAAAAATTTTATCAAGATAAATGGGATTTTTCTGTAAGCAAGAGTGGTAAACAAGAAAAGTGTTACGTGTTGGAAATGTTTCCATATCCATCTGGTAAAATTCATATGGGACACTTACGTAACTATGCAATAGGGGATGTGATAGCGCGTTACAAGAGAGCTAATGGATTTGAGGTTTTGCATCCAATTGGCTGGGATGCGTTTGGATTACCAGCTGAGAATGCAGCAAGGGATAACAATATTAGCCCCGAAACATGGACAAAAGAGAATATAGATAATATGCGTACACAGTTGAAATCTATAGGTCTTTCTTATAATTGGGAGCGTGAACTCTCCACATGTGAGCCTGATTATTACAAACACGAACAAAAATTTTTCCTGGATTTTTTAAAGCATGGGCTTGCCTATCGAAAAGAATCATGGGTTAACTGGGATCCAGTGGACCAAACAGTGCTTGCAAATGAACAGGTGGTTGATGGAAAAGGATGGCGATCAGGTGCAGTTGTTGAAAAACGTAAGTTGTCCCAATGGTTTTTAAAGATTACTGATTTCGCTGAAGATTTACTCAAGTGCCTGCAAAGTTTGAAAAATTGGCCAGAAAAAGTCAAAACAATGCAGGAGCGTTGGATAGGAAAATCTGAAGGAGCAACTATAGAGTTTGAAGTAGTTGGCCTGAATAAGAAATTAAAAGTTTTTACAACTTATCCTCATACTTTGTTTGGGGCTTCTTTTTGTGCAGTGGCAGCAGAGCATCCTATTGTGCAGGATTTAAAGAATGGTTCTTCTGTTGTCATCCCAGTGCTTGACACTGGGATCCAGGAAATAAAATCGAAAAGAGAGAACGATGAAAAAATAGGAGTTTACACCGGATTAAACGTCAAACATCCATTTCTTGATAAGGAATTGCCGCTTTACATAGCGAATTTTGTGTTGATGGAATATGGGGAAGGCGCGATTTTTGGTTGCCCTGCACATGATCAGCGTGACTTTGAATTTGCACAGAAATATAATTTGCCGATAATTCCCGTTATTTCTTCAGCCCACTTAGGTGTCATTCCAGCGCGTGACCAGAATTCTTACAATGGATCCCAGTGTCAAGCTACTCAGATGACAAAGGAGGCGTATACTGGAGACGGGACAATGTTTAACTCCGAATTCTTAAACGGATTAATGGTTAGTGAAGCAAAGGAAGCCATAGTTAAAAAATTTGAAGAAAAAAAAATAGGCAAAAAAACAATAAACTATCGTTTGCACGATTGGGGAGTTTCAAGGCAGCGTTATTGGGGATGCCCTATACCTATCATATATTGCAAAGATTGCGGAACTGTTCCAGTGCCAGAAAAAGACCTTCCTGTAGTTCTACCAATAGATGTAGAATTTACAAGTGGTGGCAATCCGCTGGATAAGCACCCAACTTGGAAATTTGTTGATTGTCCAAAGTGCGGAAAGCAAGCAGAGCGTGAAACTGATACATTCGACACCTTTTTTGAATCTTCCTGGTATTTTGCTGCATTCTGTAGTGAAGATAAATCAATAGACAAAGATGCATGTAATCGTTTTATGCCTGTTGATTATTATATAGGTGGGATAGAACATGCAATTCTGCATTTGCTTTATTCAAGATTTTTCTGCCGTGCTTTAACCAAATGTGGCTATTTTGATATTAAAGAGCCTTTCTCTACTTTAATCACTCAAGGAATGGTCTGCCATGCAACTTATAAAGACGAAAATGGTAAGTGGCTATTTCCCGCAGAAGCAAAAGAGTTGATTGCACAAGGAGCTAAGGTTCAAGTTGGAAAAGTCGAGAAAATGAGCAAATCGAAAAAGAACACAGTTGATCCAAATTTTATCATAGAAAAGTATGGTGCTGATACTGCCCGCTTGTTTGTGTTGTCCGACACTCCTCCGGAGAAAGATATGGAATGGTCCGATGATGGCGTGGAAGGTTGTTCTCGTTATGTAAATAAATTGTGGCGTATGGTCATGCAGCTAAGACCTGTAAATATACACTATGATAATGAAAATGTTACGGGTGGACTTCTAGAGTACAGAAAAAAAATTCATAAACTCTTACACGGACTTACAGATGACTTGGAAAACTGCAGATTAAACTGTGTAGTGGCAAAATTTCGTGAGATGACGAATTTAATAGCTGAAATAGACGTAAAAACTGGAAAATCTCTTATTGATGAAGGTATATGTATATTAATCAGAGTAATCGAACCATTCATACCACATCTAGCTGAAAGCCTATGGCAAGAAATAGGAGGTCAACCTTGGCCAAAAGCTGATGAATCATTATTAGTTGACGATACGGTAACTATAGCAGTGCAAATCAATGGAAAATTACGTACAACAATCAAGGTGGCAATTAACTTACCTCAAGAAGAATTGAAGAAAATAGCGATAGACTCTGTGTCCAGTAAGATCGATCAAAGCAAAGTTCGCACTGTATATGCTGTACCAAATAAGATAGTAAATATAGTTATATAAAAGACCTGAGTAGTACGTTTTATATAATCTGATTTTATGGCTATACTTTTTTTGACATGTAGTTATATCTTTTTTAATATAAAGGATATATACTTATGCATTATATATTTTTTTGTATGAGGAGTTATATGAAAATAAAGAGATTGTGCGTTTTGGCTGTGTTGCTTACTTCATCTCTAGCAGGTGCAGCTAGTAATAGTGCAAGTAAGTCAGAAGATAAGTACTATGCAGGTTTAAACTTTGGTGCTGGTTGGGGTGGTGGCTTTAAAATGAAACCTGGTGTTGTTCTTGGTTACCATTATGACCAAAACTCTAAATTTGAACTTGAGGTTCTCAGTAATATTAAGTCATTAAAGAGCATAGGAGCTAGCTTATTGGCAAACTACCGCTTCTATCCTGACCTTGATATTGATCCCGTTAAACTATATGTCAGCGGAGGTTTAGGAGGATATCTCCAAATAACACCTTTTGGCTTTGGTGTTAGTGATACAGTTGATGGTGATGACAATAGTTCACAAGAAGAAAAAGAAAAGGAAGAAGAAACACAAGGTGCTCCAGAATCAGGTGGTGAAGCTGCTGGTTCATCTGTAGTAGATAAAATACTGAGTTCTATTTCCTATAAACTAAAGTTAGGTGTTGATTATGAAATTACTCCGCAGATAATTGGTGCAGTTGGTATGACCATGGGTGGGCAACTAAGTGGTATAAAAGCAAAACAAATACCAGATGCAACTCTAGAGATAGGGGTACGTTATAATTTTTAATGCTGCTACTTAGTTCATAAAGGTAGAGACGATGTTGAGGATGAAATAAACAGCATTAAAAAAAATCCGAAAACGTATTTTCGAATATGGTTTTGAACGCTAGCTATAGATTAGAAAAATAACAAGAAAAAGGGTAAACATACTGTAATTGCTGTTGAATGATGGAGTCCATTATTTTAGCACGAAGTAACGAATTCAGTAGAATAAGTTCTTCAAAAATAATTTAAACTTTTATTAGTAGGAGCAGTCTCATGGAATATTATAGCGATCTCACTAAAAGAAACTTTTATAAGTATCGTTGATGAGAAAGGAAAAATTGTTAAGGAAGAAGTTGTTGCAAGAGAAAGTAAGGCAATAGCTGAATTTTTTCTTGGTCAAGGCAAAAAATATGAATCCATGGGAATAGAAAGTGGACAGTTATCAATTGACCTTACCCAGAAAAAGTGGAGAGAAAGTTTGGAATGTTTTTTACAAAAAGAATGATGCATCAAATTGTTCTGGAATGCAATAGTTAGAGGTTGTCCACAAACCAGTAAATCAAGCATATTCCCTACTTAACATAACTTTACTCATAGCCAGATATATGAAACTTTCAGTAGATGTTGTAAGTAAATCGTACTCCTTTGATAGCCTTCTATTTCTATTGATCCAAGCAAAAGTCCTCTCTACCACCCACCTTCTCGGCTGTACTGAAAATCCAGGATCCCGTTGTGGCAATAGTTCTAGTGGTGTATCTTTATGCACCCAAAACCTACATGGAGGCCTTTTGACAATTTCAATATCTATCCCATATTCTCTCTTTACGTAATCCTTTAAATCTTTTCCTTGGTATCCCATATCAGCCCACATTTTCTTAATATTGCTGTATTTTTCCTTCATATTGTCCAATGCCATCTTCACCCCATCTCTGTCATTTTCGCTTGCAGCTCCTACATAGCAACCAAGCACAAATCCTTGAGTATCTGTGATTATATGTCTTTTTCTCCCCTTTACCTTTTTCGCACCATCATAACCTTTGCCCCCCCTTTTTCCGTGGTTTTTACCGATTGACTGTCCACTATGCATGCGCTCGGCTTCCCATTTTTGACCTACTATATTTAGTGATATCATAGTTCATTTTCTCAAAAATTCTCTGCTTTTTCCATCTTCTAAACTGTTCATGCACAGCCTTCCACGGCGGAAAATCGTGTGGTAAATAGCGCCATTGACATCCTGTGCGCAGTATATAAAGAATTGCATTTACTATCTCACACTTACTGTATTTTGGTGGCCTTCCTCCTTTCTTGTACGATACTCTGAAGTGTTTTTCTATTCTTGCCCATTCCCTTTTACTTAAATCTGTTGGATATTTTTTCCTCATCTCTTACCTCAATATTCTTTCTTTATATACTACGTATTCCTTGGTTTGTGGACAACCTCTAATAGTGACGTTGTTTGTTATAAAAAATTTCTATGTATTCAAATATTGCAGTTCTAGTTTGTTGAGCAGAGTGTTGTGAAGTATCAATAAGTATTTCTCTTTTCAATGAGCTAAAGAAGCTTTCTGCAACAGAATTGTCGTAACAACAGCCTTTATTACTCATCTATATTCTTTACAGCTAAGAGATATTGATACCCTTGCGCAGTATATTGTGAACCTTGGTCACTGTGCAGCAGTAGATTTTTAACAGGTTTACGCCTATTAATGGCCATTAATAAAGAGTTCATAACCAATTGTTTATTTATTGCACTACTCATTAACTACCATACGTGAGAATTATTGCTGCCAAATATAGCCATCCCTCCTTGGTTTTGATGTAAGTAATCCCATACTTTATTTGGTTGATCAACAATAAAGTTTTGATCTAGTATATTGGGAGCTACAGCTCTATTATCTGTTTGTTGTTTTTTAATTTTAAACTTTCTTCTCAGTATAGCCCTGATGTCATTTTTCTGCATAATACTTTGCACCGTTTTCAAATTGCAACTTTTACCCAAAGCCTTCAATTCAGCATGAATTTTAGGAGCTCCATATCTACATTTAGAAACTTGATATATTTTTTGAATAGCTTCGAGTAGCTCTTTATTTGCTGATTCTCTACTGCTTATTTTTCTTGTGGTCCACTTATAGTAGCAACTAGCAGAAAATCCTACATAATTCCTGTACTTTATAGCAGTTACTATGCTCTTTTATAAAAAAATATTTTACTCTTTTTGACTGGCCAGGGCTTTTTTTTAAATGTCTCTTTCCCTTGTTACTTTTGCTAACTCTTTCTGTAAATCAAATCTCTCTTTGTCGTAAGGAGCCATGTTACCTCTACCTGGAAATGCATCTGCTGCCGACTTTTTTTCGTTGTGTTTCTTTATCCATTTTCCTAATAAACCACCCTTTATTCCTAAATCCTTTGCTGTTTTTGTAATTGTTTGACCTACCTTTCTTTGTTCATTTGCCAGCTTAACAGCTTCCAATTTGAATTCTGCCGTATATTCTCTTGCCATTTCTAATCCTCCAAAATTTTATTTTACCCAAAAAAACTCTTTTCTTTCTCTCCACTTTTTCTGGATAAGGTCAAACAATGACTATGCAAAAAACCTAATAACATGTATAATCTATAAATAATTTCTGAGGTAGATTGTGAAACTAGGTGTTAATATCGATCACGTTGCAACCCTCCGCAACGCACGCGGAACTTCTTATCCAGATCCATTGAAAGCAGCAGAAATAGCCATTGACGCTGGAGCAGACTTTATTACTGTACACTTACGAGAAGATAGAAGGCATATTAGAGATGAAGACGTATTTAACCTAAAAAAAAGCATTAGCACTGAGCTAAATCTTGAAATTGCAGCCACGGAAGAAATGCTTGAAATAGCAAAAAAGGTAAAACCCTATTCGATTAGTATAGTACCAGAAAAAAGAGAAGAATTAACAACCGAAGGTGGCCTGGATATCGTGAATATGCACAGTAAACTTTCTAGTATAATAGAGGAAATGCATAGCTCTAGCATAAAAGTCTCACTGTTTATCGATCCAAATATTGATCAACTAAAATATCTTGAAAAGCTAGGGACAAAACCTGACATAATAGAAATTCACACAGGGGATTACTGTGATAATCCATCAGAAAAAAAGTTACAGTTAATTACTAATGCTGCAGAGTACGTCAATAAATTAGGAATAGAATGCCACGCAGGACATGGCATAACTTATAAACACGCTAAGAAGATGACAAGAATACCTCACATCTCAGCTCTTAACATAGGCCACTATTTAATTAGCGAAGCTGTATTTTACGGCTTACACAGCGTAGTAAAAACAATGAAAATGACAATGTCTAACTAACTGCTGCTTTTTCCTTCTCATTTAAAATACTTAAAAGAGTTTGGCTTGCTTTAAATTTTACCCTTGTCTTTTTAGGAACAGTCATGATCTCACCACTTTGGGGGTTACGACATTGTTTTTCCTGACTGATAGCAGTAGAAAATGTTCCTATTCCATGCAAACGTATTTCACCTTTCCCATGCAGCTCATTCTTTATTATTTTAATAAACGCATCATGAATCTTGCTCAAATCAGATTTTGTTATATCTATATTCTGACTAGAACAATCTTCCTTTAATTGTTTTATTATATCTTCTTTACTCATAAATTACCTTAATATTGAAAAAATCACATAAATAGCATATTATGTTGACACCGATAGTCAACTAAATTCATCACAAAAATAGAGGATATCATACATTTTTGCAAATATTTGTATAATACTTACAAAAAAACACCCCTATAAAATAACTATCTCTTAGAAAATTGACACTTTTTCCGAGCTTTATGTTGACCATATTTCTTACGTTCAACAACACGTGAATCTCTAGTTAAGAACTCACCATTACGTAGTATAGAATGCAAATCTTGGCTTACACTACTTAAAGCTCTGCTTATTCCATGAGCTAGAGCACCTGCTTGACCAGATAGCCCTCCACCTTTTACAGTTGCAAATACATCGTATTTATCCAATGTGGAAGTTGCAACAAATGGCATTTTTACTATTTGGCACACTGACTCTCTTTTAAAATAAGAAATTAGATCGCCTTTTTTGTTAACACTAAATTTTCCACTCCCCGGCTTTATCCATACTCTTGCTACAGATTCTTTTCTTCGGCCTGTAGCATATAAACGACCAAGCGAATCAACTGCTGATTTAATTGTCTTTTCTGACCAATCATTGTTATTTATTGTAGAACTCTTCATTTTTACTCCATTACTTTTTATTTTTACGATTCAAAGAGGCAAAATCTATCTTTTCAGGTTGCTGTCCTTGATGCTTATGCTCTGAACCAGAATAAACATACAAATTTTCAAAGCGTCTACGTGCCATAGGCCCATCATCAAGCATCCTTTTCACTGCCATTTCTATTACACGCTCAGGAAATTTGCCATTTAAAATATTATCTGGAGTAGTTTTCTTCAAACCACCAGAATAACCTGTATGCTTATAGTAAATTTTATCTTTAAGCTTCTTTCCGGTGAAATGCACCTTTTCTGCGTTGATAATAATTACATTATCGCCACAATCCATATGAGGTGTATACTCAGGTTTATGCTTTCCACGTAATAGTGTCGCTACAAATGCTGCAAGCCTCCCTACCACTAATCCTTCTGCATCTATGACAAACCACTTTTTATTGATTTGTTTCTCCTTTAAGAAAAAAGTCTTCATTATTTGATCCAACAATAGTAGGCTATGATATACTTAATTTCTCAATAGTGTCAACAATATTAGTTATTGATTATTAAAGTAATTTATGTTAGTAATTGAGCTGCGCAACCAATATGCATAGGAATTAGAATGTTTCGATTGATTATCACACTTGCGATCATTTTTAATACTATAAGTTGCTATGCAACCGATGTGGGAGAAGTGATAAGCAAAGCCATCAAAAATAGCTCAAAAATAAAGTCTCAATTTTACCAATATAAAAGCGCAGAAAAACACTATAAATCTTCTGGGTTAGCTGGATTTTTACCTGACATTAATTTGCAATACAATTTCGATAGTAACTTTAATCTTGATACATCTGAAAAAAAACTTACATTGCGCCAGAAATTAATCGATGGCGGTGGTACCTTTGCCACATTCAGTCGATCAAGCCATCTTCTCAAAGCAGAAAAGATGCGATTTCAGCAATTAAAACAAGAGCTTGCACTTAATGCTGTGAAAGCATATGTTAATGTTTTACAAAAGACAGAAATATTAAAGCTCAGAGAACATAAAGAACGCGTTTCTTTGGAACATTTGTCAGCTATGAAAAAACGCTTTTCCCTTGGAGAGGTAACCAATGCTGAAGTTTTGTTAGCAAAAGCAAAATTTTCGTCTTCTATATCCGAAAGAGTTGATGCTGAAGGTAAATTAAAGTTGGTAAATATTGCTTATTATCATTTGATTGGCGAAGATGCTGATGACCTTTCTGAAGCTAATGATAAACTACCTTCTGTTCCAGAGCTAAATGAATGTTTACAGTTAGCAAAAACCAATAATTTATCTCTAAAAGCAGCAGTTTATCAAAAAAGAGCAGCCGGAATGGAAGTGATTGCTGAAAGCTCCAAGTGGCTTCCTTCTTTAAATCTAAGTGCAAGCAAAAATTTTGGGGAGGATGGTATGAAGGTAGACAAACTATTAGAAAATGTTCATGTAGTTTTTACTCTTGATGTTCCGATCTTTAAGAGAGGAGTTAATGCTTTTGGTGTCAGTAAAGCTAAAATGGATGCAAAAAAATCTACCTACGATTATTATGAAACGGTAAAAAATATAGAACAAGCAGTTGTAAATGCTTGGAATAATGTGTTGACAGCAAAGGCCATTATCAAAGCAAGTCAAGAAGCGGAAAAAGCAGCAGCTCTAGCATTGGAAGGAGTTGAGCAAGAAGTAAACTTAAATTTAAAGAGTACATCTGACCTTTTGGACACTGAAGATGCATTATTTAAAGCACGTTCAGACTTAGTTGAAGCAAAAAGCAATTATGTGATTAGTGTTTACAACTTGCTTTTTATGATAAATAGTATAGACCTCTAAATTTAATGGTATTAGCACTATGCATGATGAACAAGGCAATCAATCTGTAAAAGATATCCTAGAAGATATAAAAAAAGCTATATCGGGTAAAAACGCGAGTAACGATAAAGCAGAAATAAAGGATGAAAATGATGATGTGCTATACCTTGAGGAAGAGTATCCAGAAGAAATAGAAGAAGATGGCAAAAAAGAAAATAATGAAAAAGAGGACATTGATAATGATGACCAAAGTGAGGAAATGGCTTGCAACAATAACCAATTTAATGGCCATAGCTACAATTCAGAAGAAAAAAAAGATATTTATTTGTACGATAATATCCAAATGAGTAATAACAAAGCGAGTAATAGCGGCTTACAAGCGCAAAATAACGATCATCTAATTTTAAAAGAGAATATGGAAGAGATCAAAGCGTTGCTTGGAAAAATGCAAAACGAATTACAGCATAAACAACAAAAAAAAGCGAACCTTACTGTTGAAGAATTAGTTACATCTCTTTTAAAACCTCAGCTCTCAGAATGGCTGAATAAATATCTACATGCACTGGTAAAAGAAGTAGTTGAAAAAGAGCTTAAAGATATAATCAATAATAAGTAGGGTATTAGCAATAAAAACTAGAGTAAAGACGGCTAGAGGCAGAAAACTATCTTCAACAAGGTGGCTACATCGTCATTTGAATGATCAGTATGTGCAAAAAACTAGCAAGGATGGTTATAGGTCACGCTCAGCATATAAGCTGGTAGAAATGGATAACAAATTTAAATTATTCCAAGAAGGGCAAAAAATTATTGATCTTGGTGCTTCTCCTGGTGGATGGTCACAAGTTGCATCTCAGAAAGATGCAAATGTAGTTGCTCTTGACGTAAAACCAATGAATGCAATTAATGGAGTAGAGTTTATACAATGCGATATTATCAATGAGCTTGAAATTTTAAGAGAAAAATTCAAGGATCAAAAATTTGATGTAATTTTATCTGATATGGCCCCCGAATCTTGTGGTTTAAAATCGTTGGATCATATCAGAATTATGCTTTTATGCGAAGCAGCGCTCAATTTTGCAAAGCATTTCTTGAGTCATGGTGGCACGTTTGTAGTAAAAATTTTCCAAGGAGAATCTGATAAAGATTTTTGTAACGAGCTAAAAAAAATGTTTAAAACAGTAAAATACTTTAAACCAAAGTCAAGTAGATCTGAATCTACAGAAATGTATTTGGTAAGTTTAGGCTTTATTGGCAGCAAACCTTCTATATAATATTAATCCAGGTAGTCCGCAGAAACAAAAAACTTACTTGACAAACTCCGCCAGCGCCCTTATCATGAAACTGAAGCTATTTATTTATCTTCTCTGTACAGATTAAATGACAAAAAAACTCACGTATCTGGCGTCTCATGTTTAATTTTTTGCACTATGTGCACCTTATGTCTTTATAAAACTTCTGCCTACATAAGCTGAAACGCGCTTATAAAGCGTTTAAAACATAAAAAAACGCCAACTTAAAAAATGGATAGTGAATAACTAGCTACCCTAGGGTTTCTTTTGCCTTTTTTTCTGTTTAGTAAATTTCTTAATGTTTATAATTTAGATTAGTTGCGGCTTAAAAGCAACTAAATCGCGGTTATTAAGCGTTTAGAATAAAAAAACGCCATACTTGAAAGTATAATGTAAGTAATTAGCCAACCACGAGGCTTCTTTTGCCTTTTTTTTCGTTTGGTAAATTCCTTAATGTTTATAGCTAAACGACAACCGTCATCCCGCTACTTGTTAGCGGGATCTATGTTAAGGTATGACGGTTAAGTAACTCGTCATCCCGCTACGTGTTAGCGGGATCTGGAGATACCGTCACGGTATGATGAGGGAGAACAGTTAGCGGCTGAGATACCGCGAATGAATCGCGGTATGACGGTTCGCGGTGGCATGATGTAGGACTGCTGTGACACCATTATAGAGTGAACCAGTGTCAGCTACTTGGATGACAGACAAGAAAATGTTTATGACTAATTTTTAGATCAAACATGGAATTTCGACAAACTTAACTTTTTTGTGAGACTGTTCAGCAATAATAAATAAATTGAGAGGAAAGGTTATGGCAATAAAAAAGGAAAAGTTTTTTGAAATAATAAATGAGGTAAGCAAGAGTGAAGGTTTAAATGAGAATAATTTACTTGAAAGAATAGGAAGTGAGCTAAAAGATGCAGACTCAATAGTATATAGCACTTATAACAATTTGAAGATAGATAAGATGTTCAGTATATTAGATTCAGACAAAATTGTAAATTATATGTTGGTACATCTTGCTGTGGAATGTAACAGTGTACCAATAGTAAAACTCCTACTAGCAAAGGAAGCAAAAGTTAATGAACCAATATATGAACTTGATGAAGCTAAGTCTAAGCTAACTGCTTTGCACATTGCTGCTTTGCATGGTCATCAAGAGATAGTTCAGCTTTTATTGAATAATGACGCAAATTCTTTACTAAAAGATAGTCAAGGCCGAACTCCAAGGGATATTGTCGGTGATGTAAAAGGTAAAAAGGCTATAATAGAAATGTTAGAGGAAGGAGAACAACGTTATGCTGAGGCAGGAGCTACGAGAAGACAAAATAGACAAGGCACTTTACCGCAGCCTAATAATAAAACTCCAGGAAATTTAGCTGTGAACGGAAATAACGCAACTGCTGCAGTGCAAGCATGTAATGCAAGAGATCAGGAAGAGAACAACGGAACTACACCAAACAACAGAAAAATCTATGTACAAGATGAGGATGAACAGACTTCTTCAAACTCAATCGTTAATGAAAACAATACAGACAAAGTAGATGATACATTAGAAAAAGAACAGGCTATAAGAGAAAGAGATGCTATGGCGCAAAAGTTGCAAGAGGCAGAACAAAGACTTGCCAATAATCAGAAGCGCATAGAACATAATGACTTGCACAGTCAACATCCAGAGCAGTATACTACATATAATGGGGAACAGATCTTTTTAAATAAAAGTAATAGTGGCGATAGTGGAATATATTTTGATGCAGATGAATCTGAAGCTTTAGACCAATCTATATTAGAAGATGGAGAAGACATTAATGCACAAGATAAAGATGGCGTGACCCATTTACATTATGCTGCTACATATGGTTATGTAGAGATTGCAGAATATCTAATAGATAATGGAGTAGATGTTGATGCACAAGATAAAGATGGCGTGACCCCTTTACACTATGCTGCTGCAAAAAGCGCTAAAGAATCAGTAAAACTTTTGATAAAACGTAAAGCAAATATTAATGCACAAGATAAAGATGGACATACCCCTTTATATTTTGCTGTTGCAAATGACAATAAAGAATTAGCAAAACTTTTGATAAAATATGGAGCAGATTGCTCATTGATAAAGGATGAAGACCTAATAGATAGACTAAACAGTATGTGTGATCAGCCATCTGAGGTTGTACCTAGTACCTTTTCTCATTCCAAAACACACAACGCAACGGAAACTCCAGAAAAAGCAGAAAAGGTTGAAAAACGTAAAGCTAAGTTAAAAGAATTACGTACTCAGCTAAAGGATGAGCAGAAAAAGAATGAATTGCTAAAACAAAAAATACAAGATCTAGAAAGTAAAAATACAACGCTTAATAGCGAATTAGAAGAAAACGAAAATAAGCATTCTAAAACAAAAGTGTTGTTAGAAAAAGCGCAAAAGGAACTAGCAGAATCAAAAAGTTGTATAGCTAGACATGAGACTAAGTTGAAACAATTCAATAAAGAGAATGAATCACTAACACAAAAAATAAGAAGTCTGGAGAATGAAAACACACCACTTGAGGGTGAACTGGGCAAAACTAAAACAAATGAAGTGTCACTAGAAAAAGTAGGAAAAAGACAATTTTCCCCAAAAGTTGCCTACGCGAGCCTTGCAGCTATGTTAGCAGTAGGTGCTGCTCTTAGTATTGCTTCCGGATTGTCTGCTCTATTAATAGTTGCAGCTTCTGTGGTATCTGCATTGATAGCTGGTGGCATTACATACACAATATCAAAACCCATCGCTCCTGACACTGAATTGAAAGAAGTGGATATTCAAGGTTCAGCACAACGGTGTTTGTAAAACTTAGCACCCACAGTTGTACGAACATTGCAATTTGCAGATGCAAGTAGCTGCACTGGAATCCCAAAAAAGGATGATGTCATTCCAGTGCTTGACACTGGAATGGCTTTGTTGCATCGCTACTTATGAAAGGCTAACTATAGTTAGGATTATAAGCAACCTATTGAAAATCTTGTTTTTTTGCAATCAATCTGATCAAATTTAAGAATAGTAACTTGTTATTTATATTAATAAATTTAATTCTATTGAAAATAGCTAAAGCATTGAAATTCTTGAATTTTAGCCGGATTAGTGAGTGGTAGTGAAATTTCTTTTACTCAAATTTAGGTATTCACTGACCGTTCTTGTTATAAATACCAGAATAATAAGCTACTGATATTCTCCACCTTTTTTATCTTTAATCCATCATAGCTAGCGATGCAACAAAGCCATTCCAGTGTCAAGCACTGGAATGACACCATCTGCCACCTGCAAATTGCAATAGCCGTGTCTGTGAGGGTTAATTATGGAAAAAATTCAAGCTATAAATGAGTTGTACAATAGCATTTATGCAGCACTAAAGGCAAATTCTGATTTAAGAAAATATGTTACTAACATTTATGACTACTTACCTAAACAGGTCACCATTCCTTACCTAAGATTGCGCGTAGTGAATTATAATAACCTGCATATGCTGTCCAATTTTGCTACAAAGGCAAGATTTTCATGCGACATATATACCCATCATATAGGCAGTATGTTTGCCATTATAAGGCATATTAACTTGATACTTAAGAGCATTGAAGGTTTTAATAATGAGGCCATTTTAGAAAGTAATTGTGCTATGGATCAACACGATGAAATTTTACATTCAACAATTAATTTTGATATTTTAATAAAAGGAGGTGATAATGAGCAAATTACAGCTAAAAATTAAAGATCATGACAATAATTTTATTGTGTTAAATAATATACGAAACCTAAGGTTTACTTTGCGTAATAACAGAGAAGAGGTGAAAGATATTTCTTCTTTTGGCTGGAGAAAAGTATTGGATTCTGCTGGAAGCAGACACATTACGATAAAAATTAATGGAATTTTAGACTCTGTATTAGCTGATGAATTATTACGTAATTCTGCTATGCTAAACTCTAATAATGATTATGAAATTAGTTTTAATGCTAAGGAAAAGATAAGGCTTAGGTGTTCAGTTGAATTGTATGAGAGGTGTTATGATCCTGTTACTTTTGACAGCTTTACTGTCGTTTTAGTCAGTGCTGAAGTTGTAAACGCTTTTCATTAATGTTAATTTAATTTTTTCATATACAATAGTAACTGGTGAGAATTTTAACTAAATTAAAAAAAATCATGAACGACAAAGACCTTTTCGAGGAAGACGGTGATGATATTGAAGAAAATAACGATGATAAAAGAGAGAAAAGTTTAGAAAATGAAAATCAGCAAAATCAAGAAGAACAACACAAAGAGGAAGATAAGCAATACATAATACAATATATTCAAGACTATTTGAAAGTTTTTGAGGATATTCTAAATCAGATCGACGAAGGAATTGATAATTTAGATAGTTACGAAAGGACTATGCAAATAAAGCGAAGCATAGACAGGCTCATAGAGACTTTATATAGTCAGGCTGCGTCCGAAGATATTGATGCAGAATTTGAAACTACCAAACACACTCGCGATAAATCAGAATCTATGAAAAGAGTTAGAGAGAAGAGAAGAAAGCAAGTGATAGAAGAAGTATTAAGTAGCATGTTTGCCCAGCAACAAAAGGAGCTAATGAACGCTAAACACTTAAGTCATGGACATGAAACAGCAAAAGATGGGGATGTCCACGAAGCAAAGGAAAAAGTGAAGTCTTCAATCAGGGGAGTGTTGTTTTCGGTGATTGCTCATAGGATGGATCCAAGAAGGAGGGCAGGGGAAACTGCTGACGGTAACGAAAAGCAAGCTCATATATATGGCAGGGAAGCAGTTGGTGGAGCTTTAGGTGCATTGTTAAAAACGTTTTTAACAGCAGTTATTGCCGTTGTGCGTGAAATTGCTAAGCCACTTCAGAAACCGGAAACATCTTTTGCAAAACAAGTTGAAGAAAGCAGAAACGCAGATTCACAAAAGGGTCGATCTGTGTAGATTTCTCCTTGTAATAATCTTTCGATTCTACTGTCTGTTAATTCAAATTAGGGTTATAAAATTTTAGAAGCCAGCTCTTATATAACCAATTTATAGCAAGAAATTACGATACAAAAATCAGCGTCCGTTAGAAAATAAACATAACACAGGGTGATAGAGTTGCCCCTATCCATAAGCGTCAGTTAAGCTCAAAATTGTAAGCTTAAAATATGGTTGAATAATTATTAATAATAGTATATAATTATTAACGTTTTTCAGGCATTTTTGTTATGGGTGCGCCAAGTAAGCGTTTAGAATACAATTGGTGAAAATCCAACTGACCTTACCCAGAAAAAGTGGAGAGAAAGTTTGGAATGTTTTTTACAAAAAGAATGATGCATCAAATTGTTCTGGAATGCAATAGTTAGAGGTTGTCCACAAACCAGTAAATCAAGCATATTCCCTACTTAACATAACTTTACTCATAGCCAGATATATGAAACTTTCAGTAGATGTTGTAAGTAAATCGTACTCCTTTGATAGCCTTCTATTTCTATTGATCCAAGCAAAAGTCCTCTCTACCACCCACCTTCTCGGCTGTACTGAAAATCCAGGATCCCGTTGTGGCAATAGTTCTAGTGGTGTATCTTTATGCACCCAAAACCTACATGGAGGCCTTTTGACAATTTCAATATCTATCCCATATTCTCTCTTTACGTAATCCTTTAAATCTTTTCCTTGGTATCCCATATCAGCCCACATTTTCTTAATATTGCTGTATTTTTCCTTCATATTGTCCAATGCCATCTTCACCCCATCTCTGTCATTTTCGCTTGCAGCTCCTACATAGCAACCAAGCACAAATCCTTGAGTATCTGTGATTATATGTCTTTTTCTCCCCTTTACCTTTTTCGCACCATCATAACCTTTGCCCCCCCTTTTTCCGTGGTTTTTACCGATTGACTGTCCACTATGCATGCGCTCGGCTTCCCATTTTTGACCTACTATATTTAGTGATATCATAGTTCATTTTCTCAAAAATTCTCTGCTTTTTCCATCTTCTAAACTGTTCATGCACAGCCTTCCACGGCGGAAAATCGTGTGGTAAATAGCGCCATTGACATCCTGTGCGCAGTATATAAAGAATTGCATTTACTATCTCACACTTACTGTATTTTGGTGGCCTTCCTCCTTTCTTGTACGATACTCTGAAGTGTTTTTCTATTCTTGCCCATTCCCTTTTACTTAAATCTGTTGGATATTTTTTCCTCATCTCTTACCTCAATATTCTTTCTTTATATACTACGTATTCCTTGGTTTGTGGACAACCTCTAATAGTGACGTTGTTTGTTATAAAAAATTTCTATGTATTCAAATATTGCAGTTCTAGTTTGTTGAGCAGAGTGTTGTGAAGTATCAATAAGTATTTCTCTTTTCAATGAGCTAAAGAAGCTTTCTGCAACAGAATTGTCGTAACAACAGCCTTTATTACTCATCTATATTCTTTACAGCTAAGAGATATTGATACCCTTGCGCAGTATATTGTGAACCTTGGTCACTGTGCAGCAGTAGATTTTTAACAGGTTTACGCCTATTAATGGCCATTAATAAAGAGTTCATAACCAATTGTTTATTTATTGCACTACTCATTAACTACCATACGTGAGAATTATTGCTGCCAAATATAGCCATCCCTCCTTGGTTTTGATGTAAGTAATCCCATACTTTATTTGGTTGATCAACAATAAAGTTTTGATCTAGTATATTGGGAGCTACAGCTCTATTATCTGTTTGTTGTTTTTTAATTTTAAACTTTCTTCTCAGTATAGCCCTGATGTCATTTTTCTGCATAATACTTTGCACCGTTTTCAAATTGCAACTTTTACCCAAAGCCTTCAATTCAGCATGAATTTTAGGAGCTCCATATCTACATTTAGAAACTTGATATATTTTTTGAATAGCTTCGAGTAGCTCTTTATTTGCTGATTCTCTACTGCTTATTTTTCTTGTGGTCCACTTATAGTAGCAACTAGCAGAAAATCCTACATAATTCCTGTACTTTATAGCAGTTACTATGCTCTTTTATAAAAAAATATTTTACTCTTTTTGACTGGCCAGGGCTTTTTTTTAAATGTCTCTTTCCCTTGTTACTTTTGCTAACTCTTTCTGTAAATCAAATCTCTCTTTGTCGTAAGGAGCCATGTTACCTCTACCTGGAAATGCATCTGCTGCCGACTTTTTTTCGTTGTGTTTCTTTATCCATTTTCCTAATAAACCACCCTTTATTCCTAAATCCTTTGCTGTTTTTGTAATTGTTTGACCTACCTTTCTTTGTTCATTTGCCAGCTTAACAGCTTCCAATTTGAATTCTGCCGTATATTCTCTTGCCATTTCTAATCCTCCAAAATTTTATTTTACCCAAAAAAACTCTTTTCTTTCTCTCCACTTTTTCTGGGTAAGGTCAGTCTTTAGGCACCCAAACAAAGGGAAATGCTGGATAAAAAGAAAATACTTTAAAAAGTATAATAACGATAACTGGCGTTTTATGACAAGTAACAAGATACATCTTATTATACACAGCGATCATGATATTAAACGACATATCAAAGTGCAAAAAACCAGATCTCCATATGATGGTGGTTGGGTATATTGGGGTAAACGTCTGAGAAAAATACCAGATAAGCCATTAAGAGTAATAAAACTATTGAAGTTACAACAAAGTAAATGTGATAATTGTAGACTATGGTTTAAAAGTGATGATACAATAGAAATACATCACAAAGACCGGAATAGACGAAACAACATGATCAAAAACTTATCTTTGTTACATGGACATTGTCACGATGAATTACACAGGAGGTGTGCATGAAAAGCACCAAATTGGAGAGAAGCCGTATGAGGCGCAAAGTCTCACGTACGGTTTTGAAGTCGAGTGAGGAGGGGCGACCTTCTTCACTTAGACAACAATATGCAGATGAAACTACGGAAGAAGACTTAAGGAAAATAGCAGAAAAAGCACCAATAATAAAGTTAGCCTACGATGAATTAGACAGGTTTAGCTGGAATGAAAAAGATTTAGTAGCATATGAAGAAAGAATAATGGATCTGCGGAAAGAAGAAGGCATCCTCGCTAAAAAACTTGATGAGGGAAAGATTGAAGTAGCAAAAAACCTACTTAAGGCTGACATCTCTATTGATATTATCTCTCAGACAACCGGCCTTCCTCAAGCTGAGATTAAACGACTTCAGGAAGAAATCACCTAAAAGGCTAATGATCAACGAAAAAATTGTAAGAGAGAACTTAAAAAAAGTCATAGAGCAAAAAAGCGGTAAAGATGTGACCGCTCTTGGCATAATATCCTCAATTATTATTAAAGGTCAAGATGTTGGTTTTGTGCTTGAAGTTGCCGGTAACACGCAAGCAAATGAAGAATTAAGAAAAAATTGTGAGCAAGCTGTTAAAGCTATACCGGGGGTGACAAAAGTGACCGTGGTTGCTACTGGTCAAAAACAAACTGGGCAACAAAAAGCTAAATTACATATCGAAGGAGTGAAAAATATAATCGTTGTAGCCTCTGGTAAAGGCGGTGTGGGCAAGTCCACAGTTGCGCTAAATCTTGCTCTCTCATTAGCAAAGTTGAAACATAAAGTTGCGCTGGTTGATGCAGATATATATGGTCCTTCAATTCCTAAAATGCTTGGCGCTGAAAAATTAAAGCCAGAAATACAGGATAGTAAAGCAATGCCTATAGAAAAGTATGGACTGCATACTATTTCAATTGGCTATTTTATCGATAAAGATCGTGCAGCAATATGGCGCGGACCTATGATTACAAAAGCACTTTATAGTCTGCTAATGGGAACAAAATGGTCCGATATAGAGTATTTGATAATTGATACACCACCTGGAACTGGCGATGTGCATTTAAGTCTTATGGAAAATTTTAACTTAACTGGGGCGATAATAGTTTCAACTCCACAGGAGCTCTCTTTAATCGATGCTCGCAAAATTTATGATATGTTTACAAAGCTCAGCGTACCGGTTATTGGCATTGTAGAAAATATGAGTTATTTCATTCAAAGCGGCTCAAAAATATACATATTTGGAAAAGACGGTGCAAAAAAAATGTCTGAGGAGCTGGGCATCAAACTTCTAGGCAGAGTTCCTCTAGATCCACAAATATGCCATGCTTCTGATTGCGGAAATCCTTTAATGCTAAGTGAGGATTTGGCAGAGATTTATGAAGACATTGCTCAAGGTATAGTTAAACAATAGAATAAGCGTGAGAAACATGCGAATCAAAGTCCTCTTTTGTTAGTTACAAAATAGACTGCTTGCATAACCATTATTTACATGAAAAATTAGCAGCTTTTGTCATTCCAGCGCGTGACGCTGGAATCCAGAAAAAAAGAAGAATGGATTCCAGTGGGCTTTGTTGCATCGCTACTTATGAAAGGCTAACTATAATTAGGATTATAAGCAACTTATTGAAAATCTTGTTTTTTTTGCAATCGATCTGATCAAATTTAAGAATAGTAACTTGTTATTTATATTAATAAATTTAATTCTATTGAAAATAGCTAAAGCATTGAAATTCTTGAATTTTAGCCGGATTAGTGAGTGGTAGTGAAATTTCTTTTACTCAAATTTAGGTATTCACTGACCGTTCTTGTTATAAATACCAGAATAATAAGCTACTGATATTCTCCACCTTTTTTATCTTTAATCCATCATAGCTAGCGATGCAACAAAGCCATCCCAGTGTCAAGCACTGGGATGACACCTTTATGTTTGAGGCAAAACCGGCCATAGCATTTAACACACTGCCTTCGCAAAATGTTCGTACAGTTGTTCGTTACGTGCTGGAATGACAAGGTGGAGTGTCTTTAGATGTCATCCAAGTAGCTGACACTGGGATCTAAAAAATTTAATTTATATATAAAGTTTGTTTAAACTATTTTCAAAACAGATAAAATATAATTTTACAATTAGCGTAAATAAAATGAATTATGATGTAATCATTTCAGGTGGTGGGTTACTTGGTCTTATTACTGCCATTGGCCTCAGTTGTGACTCTGTGTCTGTAGCTGTGATTGAAAAAAATAGTCTACCACGTGTAGTAGATGATAATCGAGCATTTGCTATTTCTCAAGGCTCGAAAAAAATATTGGAAAAGTTAGGGATTTGGCAGTTTGTGGAAAGTGAAGCTGAGCCAATACTTGATATATGCATATTAGATGCGGTTACTGTGCATTACAATCATAAAATGGTTAGCGAAGAGCCAATGGGTTATGTTATCAACAATGCTACTATATGGAATGCAATCAACAATAATTTTCTAAATAAACTGAATATATACTCTCCACATTCCTATAAAACAATTGCTTGTGATTCAGGATATGTGGAAGTGATTCTTGATAATAACCAGGAATTAATATCATCGCTACTTATCTGCGCTGAAGGCAAAAACTCTAAATTACCAGAGTTATTTTCTATACCGACAGTGAAATTTGACTATAAACAAAGTAGCATAGTATTTAATGTAAAGCATGAACTGCATCACCAAAACTTAGCTGTAGAGCGTTTTTTTCCTGGCGGTCCATTTGCAATTCTACCGATAAAGGATGGCTATACTTCTTCGATAGTTTGGACAGAAAAATCTGGAATTTCAAAAATGCTAATGGATCTGTCTGAAGAAGAATTTATTATAGAGCTTAAAAAAAGATTTGGTTCTTATTTAGGAAAGATAAAACTAGAGGGTGAAAGAAAACTTTATCCTTTAAGTTTTGTTTTCGCAAAAAAGTTATATAAGGGTAGAGTTTTGCTTATCGGCGATGCAGCACATTCAATTCATCCAGTTGCAGGTCAAGGGCTTAATCTTGGAATTAGAGATGTAGAAAGTATTATAAAGCACGTAGTTGCCGCAAAAGCATCTGGTATTGATGTTGGCAGTAGTTATTTATTAAAGAAAATTTCACGTAACAGATACTTTGATAATTTTACAATGGCGCTTGCAACTGATGGATTAAATAGGATGTTTTCCAACAGAATATTCTGCGCTAAAGCACTAAGAAATCTTGGCTTGATTGCAGTTGAAAATTCAAATTTCCTCAAAAAACGCTTCATTCGGCATGCTATGGGATTTATATAAATCACTATTTTATAGTTAATGCAAGTCAGGTTTCCCACGTCATACCGCCGCGGTATCTTGGCCGCTAACACGTAGCGGGATGACGAATGTATCTGTTTAGCAGTTGTGTTAAAAGTCAATAGAAAAATTGATGTAGCTGTGGATAAGTACTTTTATCTGTATAAACGTGCTTATCCACAGCTATACTGGCTCTTAGATAGAAACAGACAGAGAGTTATATTCCTCAGTAAAAACCCTGTCATCTCTGACTAAAGAGTTAGCAAGAATAAGCAATTTCCTCATGGCAGCAGTGGAAGCAATTTTATATGGCTTTTTATATTGACTATATAATCTAGTAAAGAAAGGTTTGATATAGGAATTAGGGGGGGAGGGGGGGATGTATGGTCCCAGAGTGTGATGGTATGATAAAATATGAGAAAACAATACCATCAAAGGAGGAATTATGGGACAAATATTACATGGGTGCGCCAAAACAACAGAGACAATTCGTAGAGCAATACAAAATAGTAAAGAGAGCATAGCAAAACTCTCCAGGTACTATAACCTTAATCCAAAAACTATCATTAAATGGAGAAAACGGTCTTTTGCCAAAGACGCTGATATGGGTCCGAAGCATGCAAGATCAACTGTTTTAACTTTAGAAGAGGAGGCTGTAATTGTTGCATTTCGTAAGCATACTCTATTGCCATTAGATGATTGTCTCTACGCTTTGCAAACCTCAATCCCACACTTGACTCGCTCTAGTCTACATCGTTGCTTACAGAGGCACAGCATTAGCAGACTACCAGATGTTGATGGCGAAGTTAAACCAAAAAAGAAATTCAAACAATATCCTATAGGCTATTTCCATATTGATATTGCAGAAGTCAGAACAGAAGAAGGAAAGTTATATTTGTTTGTTGCAATAGATAGAACATCCAAATTTACGTATGTTGAGTTGCATAAAAGTGCTACAAAACCTATAGCTGCTGAGTTTCTACGTAATTTGATTAAAATTTTACCATATAAAATCCACACTATTTTGACAGATAACAGTGTACAATTTACCAACCAAAAACGCCATAAATACGCTTTTCAACATATATTTGATAGAGCTTGTGAAGAAAATGACATTGAACACCGTCTAACAAAAGTTAGCCATCCTTGGACAAATGGGCAAGTTGAGCGTATGAACAAAACTTTAAAGAATGCCACTGTTAAGAAGTATTACTATCAGTCTCACCAGCAACTCAAAGAGCATCTTTATGACTTTGTTATGGCCTACAATTATGCTAAAAGACTCAAAACTCTTAAGGGTCTTACACCTTTTGAGTTTATATCTTTACAGTGGACAAAATCTCCTGAATTGTTCATACTAAATCCACACCATCACACTCTGGGACCATACACTTCCTGTGTTTCGTAATATTATACAATCAAATTGATAAAAGCTGTATTATCTCCTTGCAGCATTAAGTGTATATTTTTTGCTATTTTTTCCACTAAGGGAGTAACATTATCAAAATTTGAAAATTTTGATAACACATAATCTGCTAAGCTTCTTTGATCTTCAGGTCTACCCACTCCAAATCTCAAGCGCCAATAATCGTTGCCAATAAAACTATCTATGGATTTAAGTCCATTATGTCCAGCAGAGCTACCACCTTTCTTTATTTTTATTCTTCCAAGTTCCAAATCAGCGTCATCGTGTATGACAACGATATTATCTAGCGATAATTTGTAAAAGTTTCGTATTTTTGCAACAGGGATGCCTGAATTATTCATAAATGAATAAGGCTTTATTAACATGATTTTATTATCATTAATTATGCCAGAGGTTATCAGATAATCGGCTTTTTTAGAGAACAACTGAAAACCCCAATATTTGCAGATTGCATCAACGGTGATGAAGCCGATATTATGATGAGTTAACTCATATTGACTACCAGGGTTACCAAGCCCAACTATCAGGTGCACTATTCCTCTGTTTCTGCTTGAGGTTCTTCAACGTCACTATCGGCAGCAGAAATTGTAACAATGGTAAAATTTTCTTCTTCATGGGCTACAAACTTAACACCTTCTGGTAATTTTACATCATTAATATGTATAGACTGGCCAATCATTTTACCGGATAAATCAACTTCAATAACCTGAGGTATTTTATCAGGAGAGCATTTAACAGCAATAGAACGACACAAAACATTAAGCACTCCACCTAACTTGATCCCTGGGGCTTTACTTTCATTCACAAATGATAGAGGTATGTCTATTTTAATTTCACTGCCTTTATCAACAAATTGAAAATCAACATGTTGCACAGTATCCTTTACTACATGCAATTGGATATCGCGAACAAGAGCATATTCCTTTTTGCCCGAAATATTCAGCTCTATCAAATGTGCAGAAAGAGAACCTGATTTATATTGCTTCGTGAATTCCTTTGCAGACAATGTCAAATTTACATTATCATGGCCCTTTCCATATATTATTCCAGGGATGTTTCCTTTCTTCCTTAGAGAATGCACCGCTTTTGTTTTTGTCACGTTACGTAACTCTGCATTAATTGTTACTATTTCCTGTTGCGTCATCGATTACTCCTATTCAGCTAATCCTTTTAATATAATTTAATAATAATATAACATAAAAATATTTATTTCAAACTTCATTCTTTCATACTAATTGTTTGTGAAAGGATTTATTTAGATATATATTTAAACTTATTTAACAAGAACTATGGGCATTGACGATAAAGTAGTTTTTAGGATTTATAAACCAACAAGAACTGCAACACAATCTGGTTTAGGTAATACAAATTTCTGGCACCTAAAAATTGAATCTGGCTCCTACTACATTGAACCTTTGATGGGGTGGGTTGGCTCAAAAGATCCCAAAAAACAGATTGTATTAAAGTTTGATTCTCTTGAAAAAGCAGTATTCTACGCAAAAAAATGCAACGTTAAATACATAATTGAAATGCCAAAAAATGTTAAGAGGCTGCCAAAATCTTACGCAAGCAATTTCATACTAAAGTAAGGTTTATTGTGGTGTGCTTATCTGTAAAAGATAAAGCTTAGTATAACCAATTTAACTCTGGGTTTTAAGTTGTGCTAACACACTGCGGCCATTTAAAGAGTCAAGATTTTTAACCTGGCTAGCCAGTATTAAAGAGTTATTTTTCAGGTATTTCTTTACAAGGCTTGCAAGTCTTTTTGGATTATTCAAATAGCTCCATTCTGCTTGTAAAACTTTTATATCACTTTGCACTAAATTAATTTCACTTTTTATTTTTATTAGCTCTCTATTTAACGACTGAACATGTAATTTTACCTTAAATAATCCTACAATGCTAAGAAAAAACACAGCTATTGAGATGATGCAGAAAGTTCTCACGACAACCTCTGTATAGCTCTTAGTTTTGCTGAGCGTGAACGCGGATTTGCACTTACTTCTTCTATACTTGCTTCGATCACTTTTTTATTTAGCAGAGAGAATGTCTTGCAATCAGTAGCACATAAATCTTTAAAAAAAGTTTTGACTATACGATCTTCTAAGGAATGAAAGGTGACGACAATTAATTTGCCATTCTCACTTAAAATCTCAGATGCAGCTTTAATACCCTTTTCAAGTTCTCCCAGCTCATCGTTTACCCATATTCTGATTGCCTGAAATGTTCTGGTTGCAGGATCAATTTTGCTTTTTCCACGAAATACCACGGAACGTACAATATCCGCAAGCTCAAATGTAGTTTTGATAGTTTTCTTCTTCCGTGCATTTATTATTGCTCTTGCAATTTTGCGAGAATGACGTTCGCCTCCGTAGTTATATATAGTATTTGCGATTTCTTCTTCGCGTAAAGCGTTAACAAACGTTGAAGCGTTTATATAAGAAGAGTTATCCATGCTCATATCGAGTGGACCATCATGTAAAAATGAGAACCCTCTATCTCCGTTATCAAGCTGCATAGATGAAACTCCGATGTCAAAGACCACTCCATCCACCCCGTTTGATGTCATTCCAGCGCGTGACCAGTTATTTTTTCCAGTATCAAGTACTGGGATGACAGGAGATGGCTCAACGCTGCTTAGTATACTTTTAATATTACTAAACTTCTCAATGAATAGTTTTATTCTATCTGGATATCTAACGCTTAAATCATCATAAAACTTAGTTACCGTTTCATCTCTATCAATTGCATATACTTTGCAATCAGCTGACTCCAATATTGCTTTGCTATACCCTCCAGCTCCAAATGTGGCGTCCACGTATATGCCACCATCCTGCGGTGATAGTAGTGATAGCATCTCTTTTAACAAAACTGGAGTGTGTGTCATAGTGCTCCATCAAGAGACTCTGTGCATACAAATAAAAATAGCTTCCCACTAAAACATATGGAAATATACAGGCAATAATATAAAAATACTTGAATATAGTCAATGATATAAAAATATTAAGATTTAATAAGATACCATTATTAGTATAATGTTCAAATTTTTCTATTATATAAAAAAAAGTAATGTATATTACTAAATACTAAACAAACTATAGAAGATTATGCAGCAAATAACAAAAGCAATATTCTCGAGTTTGATTTGTAACACTTTATTGTGGTATGACCACATGCTTTTTGGCCACTTAATAAACATAATAGGTGGTGTGTTTTTTCCATCAGATGATCAACTAACCAGCGTATTGAAAGCTTTTGGAGTGTTTGCAGTGGGTTTCTTAATGAGACCAATCGGCGCTGCTATATTTGGTCACATTGGTGATAAGCATGGCAGAAGAGTTGCCTTATTGCTCTCGATTATATTAATGACTTTATCAACCGTATTAATTGCTTTTGTTCCAGGTTATCAAAGCATTGGAATACTAGCGTCAATGCTGGTAGTGTGTTTAAGATTATTGCAGGGTATATCTCTTGGAGGAGAAGCAGGAAATGCACCATTTTTAATAGAACATGCTCCTAAAAACAAAAAAGGATTTTTTGGCAGCATTGAAGTATTAAGCGCAATTTTTGGTTCAGTATTAAGCCTGATAGCGGTACTCATATGCAAAAAAGTATCTGATTTTGAATCTTGGGGGTGGAGATTACCTTTCATTTTCAGTTTAGCAATGGGATTAATTAGCATATATATGAGATATATACTTGATGAAAGCCCAGAGTATAAAAGACAAAAAAATCCGTCTAAATTGCCACTAAAAGAGTTATTAAACAATTACAAAAAGCCTGTTCTAATATCAATAGGTATTGACTTGGTTGAAAATGCGTCTCTCTATATATATTTGGTATTTTTCAATGTGCTTACGAATAAAATATTAACAGTAAATACTCATTTTAATCATATAGTGGAAATACTGAGTCAAATTGCGCTCGGAGGATTGACAATATTGTTTGCAATACTTTCTGATAAGGTAGGAAGAGAAAAAGTTATGAAATTTGCATTTATAGCTTTTGTAATAGTGAGTTATCCAGTTTTTTCAATGTTATGTAGTAGCAATTACTTGCTGGCACACATTCTTTTTATAATTCCAATAGCTGCATCGCTTGGTCCTGTCAGTGCACTTATGTGCGAATTATTTCCAACAAAGGTTCGGTACAGTGGATTTGGTTTATCAAGAAATATAGCTGCTGGATTTTTTGGCGGCCTTGCACCATTTATATGCACAACAATTATCAAGGTTACAGGACAAGAGACTTCAGCTAGTTTTTACATGATTTTCTGTGCATTAATTGGGCTAGTTGCTATATCGCAAATTAAGGGTGAGCTTTCTTCAAAATTACCCAAAGTAAACCAAGTATAGTTGCAGTATAGCAGAATTTAAAAAAATCTAATTATAAGGCGGGAAGTGCCAATTTTTAGGTGATAATGTGAATATTTCAGCACCATCTTTTGTTACTCCGAGCGTATGTTCAAATTGAGCAGAAAGTGAAAGATCGCGTGTTGTCACTGTCCAATCATCGAGTTTACTGAGCAGAGTCTCATGTTTTCCAGCATTAATCATTGGCTCTATTGTAAAGAACATACCTTCCTTCAAGACGAGATTTTCATCTTGATCATAGAAATGCACTACATTTGGTGGAGCATGAAAGACTTTTCCTATACCATGTCCGCAGTAGCTGCGTACGATAGAATATCCAAAATCTCTAATATATTTCTCTATAGCAAGCCCTATTTCATTTAACTTATTGCCGGGCTTAACTTGTTTGATTGCTTCCATCAATGCATGATAAGTAGCGTCACACAAGCGTTTTGCTTTTATTGATGGCTTGCCAACCCAAAACATGCGACTTGTATCACCATGCCAGCCATTTAAAATCACCGTGACATCAATATTTAAAATATCTCCATCTTTAAGTGGTTTATTATCGGGAACACCATGGCACACAACTGCATTTTTTGAAGTGCAAATCGATTTTGGATACCCCCTATAGTTTAGTGGTGCTGGAATTGCACCTGCATTAATTATAAAATCATGACATAGATCATTTAACTCATTAGTTGTCACCCCTACCTTTACGTACGGTGCAATGAAATCAAGAGTTTCAGCAGCAAGCCTGCCAGCCTTGCGCATAAATTCAAAATCTTCTTGTGAGTGTATAGTTATGTTCATATTTTCCATGTCTTATTGTAATTGGTACGCTTACTCGCAAGTACATAAACATAATAATTTTACATATTATAAAAATAAGTCCTATGGATCCTAGTGTCAAGTCATTTGTATGAAAGGTGGTAAAACAGAAATCTAGACTGTAACTTTTGATTTAACCCAATTATACAATTTACTCATTTTACCATCCTGACCTAAAATACCAGAATTATTTTTATAAAAAGTGTCAACTATTAGCTTTATAGAGCCTATAGCAGCAGAAAATACAGGATTTTTATCATATTCGCCATCAAGACCGCTACAAGACTCAGGGCACCCAATTCGAACTTGCTTATTGAATATATAGCCTGCAATTTCCTTCATGCTTGTGAGTTGACTAGTTCCACCTGTGATCACTACTTTATTAATTGGATCTTTCTGCTCTTGAAATTGCTCTCTTACCATTTCAAGTATTTCTTCAACTCTTGGTCTTATGATGTTAATAAGCTCAGATTTGAATACTTGAGTAGGTTCATCATTTTCGTTGTTTTGCATTGTAATGTACTCATTCTCATCTATTGAAGTTACGATAGTGCTGCCATACAGTATTTTTATATACTCTGCACGTTCTATGCTTGTGCATAGCCCGTAAGCAATATCTCGAGTGATATGAACACCACCAATTGGAACGCTGCTTGCATACACAAGTTTCCCTCTTTTGAAAATTCCAATTGCAGTGCACCCACCGCCTATATCAACAATAGCAGTCCCGAGCTCTTTTTCATCTCCACTCAGACAGGCAAGACCTGCAGAATATGCAGAAGCAATACAACCTGCCATATTTAATCCACCATTATTGGTAATACAGTTTTCAATATTGGTAAGCGCTGGACGCGAAGCAGTGACAACATTAACATCAGCAGATAGTCTTTTTCCGTACAATCCACCAACTTCTTTTATGTCAGTCATGTCATCTAAGTGATATTTTAGTGGTATATTGTGAATGATAACATTGTCTTCAATATATTTCTCAAATGTTTGAAAAACTACACGTCTTATATCACGCTCAGAAATCTCATGGTTAGCTGCAATAATTTCATTATGTACATTGAAAGATGAGATGCCACATCCAGCAATGTTCACATATATCTGATCTATGGTTTCTTCTGATACTTGTTCAGCTAAACCTATAGTTGATGAGATGGAGTAATTTGCGTGTTTTACATTAGTTATTGATCCACCGTTTACACCTTCTGCAATCTTATAACCCGTTCCTGTTACTTTATAGCTGAAGTTGCTATTTATCTTAACGATTAGACAAATAATCTTTGTTGTACCTATGTCTAAAACAGCAAAAACGTTTCTCTTTGGTTTTGCTATTACTGCAGAGTACATTAGTTAACCTTATTACGCAATTTCATTTAAATTGTAGCTTTCTTTAATAATTTATATTTCTATTATAGATATAGCAACATTTTAATATACACTAAATTCTGGACAAAAGGAAAAGCAAAACATAGAATTATGATTTTTATGTCCATATTACCAATTGTAATTGCCCCTGATGAAAGACTAATCACACGTGCCAGTGAAGTAACAGATATAAACGATAAAATTAAAGAATTAGTAAACGACATGTTCGAAACTATGTATGATGCAGAAGGTCTTGGCCTTGCTGCAGTGCAAGTTGGAGTGTTAAAGAGAATTTTTGTTGTGGATGTTCAGCTAGAAACAATTGAAAATGAGCCAGCAGGATATGAATCAATTGGCAAATTTTGCATGATTAATCCAGAAATTACGGAATTATCTGATGAACAAGTGACTCTCAAGGAAGGGTGCCTTTCAATTCCAGAGCAAAGCTATGAAATTAAGCGTCCAAAGTATTTAACTGTGAAATACAGAGACTTAAATAACGAAGAACAGACGCTAAAAGCTAGTGGTTGGCTTGCAAGGTGTATTCAGCATGAATTAGATCACTTAAACGGCATATTATATATTAGACATTTATCTAAATTAAAGTATGATATGGCCATGAAAAAAGCACAAAAGGTTAAAAAGCATTATGAGCAATAAAGACCTAGAATTATTAAAATTTTACCATGAAGTGGGCGTTGATTGCACACTAATGGAGGGTGAAGAGGAAAAAAAGCTGGAGAGCAAGGAGAGTGTACAACCCTCTGTTATCCAAACTGGGACCAAGAAGAAAGATGCAGATATGCGCTGGGATGACACTAAAGATGGAAAAGACATGTTTCCAAGTGACTGGATAATCGAAGCAAGGAAACTTGCAAGCAAATGTAATAGTGTGGATGAACTAAGAAGTGTAGTGAAGTCATTTGAAGGTTGTGAAATAAAAAAAACTGCAACTAATACTGTCTTTTCCGATGGTAATCCAAACGCAAAAGTTATGCTCGTTGGTGAAGCTCCAGGAGCAAATGAAGACCTTCAAGGCATACCATTTTGTGGTGCAAGTGGAATGTTGCTCGATAAAATGTTAAATGCAATCAATCTTGATCGCACTAAGGTATACATAAGCAATACTGTATTTTGGCGTCCACCTGGCAATAGAAAGCCAACCGACCTAGAGCTTGATATGTGCAGACCATTTGTCGAAAAACACGTTGCACTAGTTTCACCACAAATTTTAATTTTGGTCGGGGGAATCGCATGTTATAGCCTTCTTGACAGCACAGAAACTATATCGAATTTGCGTGGCAGATTTCATACGTACACTAACCAATATTTGTCCAATTCAATCACCACAGCCGCTATATTTCATCCAGCTTACCTACTTCGCCAACCGGCACAAAAACGTTTAGCCTGGGAGGACTTGAAGAAGATTAGGGAGTATCTTGATAACACCAATAACTGCACAAATGCCTAATAAAGTGGTAGACCTCTTGCATAGTTTTTTGCAGCATGTTAACAATCGTTAGAAACGAAAAAACTTACTTGACACCCTTCGCCAGCGCCCTTATCATGATAGTGGAGCTATTGTATTTGCTTTCGCCAATCTGCAGATTAAAAGGTAAGGATTACTTAATGTATCGGCGTCTTATGTTCAATTTTTTGCAGTATATAGATACTGTATGTCTTTACAAAACTTCATCTACATCTAGATTTTTATCTAAATAAGCTGAACGCGCTTATAAAGCGTTACAAGACATCAAAAAATGCCAATACTTGACAGAGATAGTAAAAGACTAGCTAACTCGGGGATTCTTTGTCTTTTTTTCTGCTTAGTAAATTTCTTAAACATTTGCAGCGTAAGTTAGTTGCAATTAAAAGCAGCTGAATTTCGCTTGTCAAGCGTTTAAAACATAAAAAACGCCAATATTTTAAAGCGGATGATAACCCCAGGGCTTCTTTTGCCTTTTTTTCCGTTTGGTAAATTTCTTAATGTTTATAGCTAAACGACAATCGTCATCCCGCTGCTTGTTAGCGGGATCTATGCTTTGAGATACCGCGAATAAATCGCGGTATGACGTAGAGCTCGCGTTAGCTATACTTTTATGCTTACCAACTCAGTATCCAATCAAAATCCTGGATTTCAGTGTCAAGCACTGAAATGACACCAAAAGAGCTACTGCTGTTTTGGATGGAAACCAGTGTCAGCTACTTGAATCTGCCACGCAAATTGCCTGCAAATTGCAATGTTCGTACAGCTGTGCGTCATGCGCTGGAATGGCATCAAGGGGTAACTTTTTATTTAAACAATGATTGTAAAATGATTATAATAAGAGATCTATTGAAATTTTAAAGTTATTAAATATTGACGCTATATACTTAAGTGTTAAAATAGAATGAAAAGTTTTTAGGAGTTTATATGGCAGCAGGTGGGAAAGCAAAGACAGCTAGTAAAAATAACCCTACTCAGCGTAAGAAAGCTGAGCAAAAAATGTATAAAGATAAACCGGTAAAACCTGTTAGATATATAGATCGTGATTCGCGCATGAATTATATGTCTGCTCAATATGACAACGGCAATCTGGTTGAAGATGAGGTAAGCGGCAATCCTATAAAGTGGGAAGCTGTATAATAGTTGTGGTTAAAGTTACTATTAATTCTAAGGAATGTGAAGTAGAGCATGGGCTCACTATAATTCAAGCTTGTGAAGTCGTGGGCGTTGAAATTCCACGTTTTTGTTATCATGAGCGTTTAGCAATTGCTGGTAATTGCAGAATGTGTTTGGTTGAAGTGGAGGGTGGACCTCCAAAACCAGTAGCCTCTTGTGCAATGCCAGTTGCAGAAGGGATGGTTATTCACACTGATACCCCTAAGGTTAAAAAAGCACGTGAAGGTGTGCTTGAGTTTTTGCTAATTAACCACCCGCTTGATTGCCCAATTTGCGATCAAGGTGGTGAATGCGATTTGCAAGATATCACGATGGCTTATGGGAAAGGAACCAGCAGACTTGATGAGCATAAGAGGGCTGTGCCAAAAAAACACTTCGGACCACTGATTGAGACTGCGATGAATCGATGCATTCATTGCACTCGGTGTGTTAGATTTTTGTCTGATGTTGCAGGTACAAATGAACTTGGAGGAATCGGAAGGGGAGAAAATGTAGAGATTAGCACTTACATAAAAAGGCATATTAGTTCTGAATTATCTGGAAATATCATAGATCTCTGCCCGGTAGGGGCTTTAACTTCAAAGCCTTACTCCTTTACAGCGCGTCCATGGGAGCTATCACATTGTGAGACTATAGATGTGCTAGATGCTGTGGGCAGCGCAATTAGAGTTGATTATCGTGGCCCGGAGGTTATGAGGATATTACCAAGGCTGAGCGAAGAGGTAAATGAAGAATGGATATCAGATAAAACCCGCTTTGCCTATGATGGACTAAAAGTTCAGCGTCTTGATCGACCTTATATAAAAAAAGATGGTAAATTAGCCCCAGTTGATTGGAATGAAGCATTAACTGTTGCTGCAAAGAAATTAAAGAATACAAAATCAAATAAAATAGCTGCAATTGCAGGTGATTTAGCAGATTGTGAGTCTATGCTTCTACTCAAAGAAGTGATGCAGAAGCTCGGCTCGGGGAATATAGACTGTAGGCAAGATGGTGCAAAGCTTATACCAAGTAATCGTGGATCGTATGTGTTCAATACCACTATTGAAGGTATAGAAAATGCAGATTTATGTCTGCTTATAAATGCAAATCCAAGGATAGAAGCACCGATTATTAACGTAAGATTGAGAAAGAGATATTTACAGGGCAACTTTCCTGTTGCAAGTGTTGGTCCTAACATTGAATATTTGTATCATGTTGAGAAATTGGGCGATAATCCTGATATTTTGAGTGAAATAGCAAATGGAAATCATAAGTTCTGTGAGCTGCTGAGTGCTGCTCAGAGCCCTATGCTGATTATCGGTCAAGATGCATTAGTAAGAGACGATTCTGAATCAGTTCTAGTTCTAGCTGGCAAAATTGCAGAAAAATTTAACATGGTCAGAGATGACTGGAATGGCTTTAATATGCTGCATAAAGCTGCAGCAAGAGTTGGTGGGCTAGATACTGGGTTTGTTCCTAAAAAAGGCGAAAGGGATATTAATCAAATATTGGAACATGCAGAAAGTGGTGAAATAGAAGTGGTTTATCTTCTTGGTGCAGATGAAATTGATACATCAAAATTAGAAAATACATTTGTAATTTATCAAGGTCATCACGGTGATAAGGGTGCACATGTGGCAGATGTTATCTTGCCTGGTGCTGCATATACAGAAAAATATGCAACTTATGTAAACACTGAAGGTCGAGTGCAAAGAACAAATTTAGCTGTATTTCCTCCAGGTGAAGCAAAGGAGGATTGGTTAATTATTAAAAATCTCTCGCAATATTTGGATCTTTGCTTACCATATGATAGTTTATTTGACGTGAGAAAAAAATTAGATACTATCGGTCCACAGTTTAGAAATGCTGATCAAGTGGTAAAAAACACATGGGTACCAATCAGCAGCGGTGAAATAAGCTTAAGTAATACACCTTTTACTTTAAAGGAGTGTAATTTTTATATGACGGATTCAATAAGTCGCGCTTCAAAAATAATGGCAGATTGTACTAAAGCTTTTTATGAACACGCTAGTTAATATTTTATTTATTTTAGTACCGCTACTACTTTCAGTTGCATATTTGACATACTTTGAGCGTAAGGTCCTTGCTGCAATTCAACTGAGGCACGGCCCAAGTGTAGTTGGACCTTTTGGGCTATTGCAGCCATTTGCAGATGCTATTAAGCTCCTGATTAAGGAGCCGATAATACCATTTAGAGCGAGCACCATACTGTTCATTATGGCTCCAATGCTTACCTTTATCTTGGCATTAATTGCCTGGGCAGTTATACCGTTTGGTGCTGAAGTAATTGTAAAAAATGGCCAGCAAGTAGTGATTCCTAAGGTTATAGCAAATATTAATGTTGGAGTGCTTTATGTGCTAGCTATATCGTCGCTGGGAGTATACGGCGTAATTATTGCAGGCTGGTCAAGCAATTCTAATTATGCATTTCTTGGCGCTATACGGTCGGCTGCTCAGATGATTTCATATGAAGTTTCAATAGGCTTAATAGTTGCTACAGTCGTTATTACCACTGGAACATTGAATCTTGGAGAAATGGTAGTGGCAAAACATAATATGCCATTTTGGGTTGATTTACTACTAATGCCTATAGGAATAATATTTTTTATTTCTTTGCTTGCAGAAACTAATCGTCACCCATTTGATTTACCAGAAGCTGAAGCAGAGCTTGTCTCTGGATATAACGTTGAATATTCATCCATGCCTTTTGCCCTCTTTTTTCTTGGAGAATATGCAAATATGATTTTAGCAAGTGCTATGATGACAATATTCTTTCTGGGGGGATGGTATCCTCCGTTAGAGCTTGGTTTGCTTTATAAAATTCCAGGTTTGATTTGGTTCGTTTTGAAGATAGTTATATTTTTATTCGTATTTATTTGGATTAGAGCAACAATACCTCGTTATCGATATGATCAGCTAATGCGCCTTGGTTGGAAAGTATTTTTACCAATATCAGTGTTTTGGGTGATACTCATTTCAGGGGTGTTGCTCTTTACTGGGAATTTGCCTGGATCCAATGTTTAATTTCCCAAATACAAGATTAAGACGCAGGCGCTCGAGCAAATGGGTTCGCAATTTAACAAGTGAAAATAGTTTATCAGTAAATGATCTGGTTCTTCCTCTGTTTGTTCATGACGGAGAAGAAACAACTGAACCAATTTCTGGCTTACCAGGCGTAAAGTGTTATTCAATAGATGGATTAGTGTCTATAGTTAAGGAAGCTAAAGATTTAGGGATTAATGCTGTTGCAATTTTTCCTGTAGTTGATAGTAAACTAAAATCTGAAAACGCTGAGGAAGCATATAATTCTGACAACTTAATCTGCAGAGCAATTTGTGCTGTAAAATTAAAGGTACCTGAAATTGGTATTATTGCAGACGTTGCATTGGATCCATACACTATTCACGGCCATGACGGCATTTTAAAAGATAATCAGATGGATGTAGAAAACGATGAAACTATATCAGTGCTGTGTAAGCAAGCGTTTGCTTTAGCGAAAGCAGGATGTGATATAGTTGCTCCTTCTGATATGATGGATGGTAGAATAGGAAGAATCAGAAAATCATTAGATGATAACAACTTTCAAGACGTATTAATATTATCTTATGCAGTGAAATACTGCTCTAGCTTCTATGCTCCATTCAGGCAAGTCGTTGGTTCATGTGGGCTATCACATTCTATAGACAAAAGTGGTTATCAAATGGATTATAAAAATGCGCGCGAAGCAATGTGCGAAATTGAAATGGATATAAATGAAGGTGCAGATTTTATTATGGTTAAACCGGGTATGCCATATTTCGATATTATCAAAACAGCAAGTGATAAGTTTAATTTTCCGATTTTTGCTTACCAAGTAAGCGGTGAGTACGCAATGATAAAAGCTGCTGCAAATAATGGCTGGCTAGATTATGACAAGGTGATTTATGAATCTTTGATTGGTTTCAAACGTGCGGGTGCAAGTGCAATATTCACTTACGCTGCACTTGATATTGCAAAAAATTTAAGTGCATAAGCCCTATAAAATTATTAAATTTTTGGCGCACGTTCTTCTACTGTTGCTGCATATTACTTAAAGTTTTCCAATACGTGTTTTAAGTTGTTGATAAGTCCGTTACAATACAGTATTATAAATAATATAAACCAAGTGTTACTTAGAACATGGGGATTTTTTTTAAATTTTTGGGAAAGATGCTAGGTAAGGTTTTTCCTGCCAAAACAGTAAGCTCTCTTTTAGGAATAGGATATTTACCAAGTTGGCAGAACTATTGGTCTTCTTTTTTAATATTATTTATTGTCGATGTTATATTAATTCTTACATATGGAGGCGAATACTTACTATATAAAATGCCAGACTCAGGAATAGTTGTAGCTGCTGTTTTTACAAAATTGGCAATAGTTATGTTAGTAATGCAATTAATTGGAATATTTATTTTTCATGCTCAAGACCCTTCAGCAAACAGTGGTGAAGAAATAGTAATACAAATAGCGTCAGGGCAAGTACTGACTGTAGCACTTTCAATGCCAGCAATAATGTCAATTTATTATGCTGTAAGTAAACTCTATGGGAATATATGTAAGCAGATGTTTCAATGCCCATTTTGGTTTAATGATTTTATGCACTTTTTCTTTTTTCTTATGATACCTTACGTATTTTTTAATGTCGTAGAAGTGATAAAACCATGGCCAATAAGTTCAATACAGCTCAGCTATAATAATGCAATGTCAATTACATTTGAGGGGATTTTTCACACATTTTATGCGGTGATTTTACTGTATTTAACAGCATTTATATTCTGCGATTTAACTATGCGTGATGCAATTGTCCTAAATAAAAGCATAATTCAGTATGTGAGGGAAAGTTCAGCAGTTTTAGGTGATTATTTACATAGTGCTGCAAAAAAAATAAATATTGAATAGTACTTATTTATTTATATATTTAGTATAAAAAGTGTACAATTTGTGTGAACTTACAAAGTATAATAAAAGAGTTACAAGATTTTTGGGCTGGTGAAGGGTGCGTTATACTTCACCCATACACATCTGAAGTTGGTGCTGGTACATTACATCCTGCAACAATTATGTCTGCAATTGATACAAAACCGACAAAAATTGCATATCTACAACCAGTAATTAGGCCATCAGATGGGCGCTATAGTGATAATCCTAATCGCTTGTATCAACATCACCAATATCAAGTTATAATAAAGCCATCTGGTAATAATTTACAAGACGTCTATTTAGATAGCTTAAAAGCTCTTGGCATATCTACAGAAAAATATGATATTAAGTTTGTTGAAGATGATTGGGAAAACCCAAGTGTTGGTGCATCAGGACTTGGATGGGAAGTTACATGCAATGGAATGGAAGTAACACAGCTTACTTATATACAGCAAGTTGGAGGGATTGACTGCAAGATGATTCCTGGTGAGGTGGCATATGGGTTGGAACGTTTAGCAATGTGCATACAAGGTGTAGATAATGTTTACGATATAATTTGGAACGATAACGGTGTAACTTACGGAGATATTTTTAAACAAAGAGAATATGAATTTTCTTATCTAGCGTTAGATTATTATGATACTAAAGTGGTACAGCAGCAATTCGAAGATACGGAAAAATTGTGTAAGTTCCTTATTGAAAAGGAGCTACCAATGGCAGCTTATGACCAATGTATTAAAACTAGTCACCTACTTAATCTGCTTGATGCAAGAGGTGTGCTTGGTGTGAATGAACGTACAGCTTATATTGGTAAAGTTAGAGAGCTAACAAAAAAATGTTGTGAATTGTACATGAGTAAATAGCGTATGTCGTTGCAGTTGTTATTTGAGTGCCTTTCAGAAGAAATACCACCGAGAATGCAGAATTCAGCTACAGTTCAAGTTAAGAGCTGTATTGCCAATGTTTTTAACAAAAATAATGTAAAATTTACATCAATGGAGGTTTTTATAACGGCACGTCGCATTACCCTATTTGTCGACAACATAAATGCTTTGGAGCTAAAGGATTCCAATAACGAAGTTAAGGGACCAAACATTAACGCACCAAAAAGTGCTATCGAAGGTTTTTTAAGAAAATATCAGAAAAATGAAGAAGATTTGCTCGTTCGAAAAGTAAATAATGAGGATTTTTACTTCATTAAAAGAGAAAGCTGCTCATTTAACATTCAAGAGTTTCTTAAAAATCAACTAGGAGAAATATTAAAAAATTTCTCTTGGCCAAAAAGTATGAGATGGGGCAAAGGAAAAGAAAGGTGGGTTAGGCCAATTAAAAACATTTTATGCATTTTAAATGATGAAATAATACCTGTATCTTTTGCAGGGATTACAGCATCTAACACAACATATGGCCATCGATTTCTCTCAAGTGGTACGGCGCTTACTGTTAAAACACCTAAAGACTATTTTGAATTGCTAGAAAAAAACAGTGTAATTCTCCAAATGGACAAAAGAAAGCAATTTATACTAGATCAGATTAATAAATTCACAAAAGAGCAGAATTTACAACTTGAGAAAAATGATTATTTACTAAATGAATTGACAGGGCTTATAGAGTGGCCAATCGTACTGTTTGGTGAAGTGAATCAAGAAAAGTCATTTGGATTACCGAAGGAAGTAATACTTAGTATAGTTAATACACAACAAAAATACCTTGCTTTAAGTAATGGAAAGAGAATTTCACACTTTGTCACTGTTGTCAACGTCAACAATGGTGAAGTTGTTAAAGGACACGAAAGAATATTAGAAGCACGTCTTGCTGATGCCCAATTTTTAATATCTCAAGATAAAAAGGAAAATCTAGATTATTATGTCAAAAGATTAGGTTCAATATTATTTCATGCTTCACTTGGCAGCGTGGGGGAAAAGGTGAAGCGTATTACGGCTTTGTCAAAGTATATAGCTATATTTATTCCACATGCTTCGCTGATAAAAGTTGAACGTGCTGCATATTTGGCAAAAGCTGATTTGGCAACATCGATAGTAAGAGAGTTTCCAGAATTACAAGGAGTAATGGGTGGATATTATGCTTCTTATTTTCAAGAAGATAGAGAAATAGTGGAAGCTATAACTGAGCATTATAAGCCAATCGGGCCAGAGCAGGAGTGTCCTAAATCTCCTTCTGCAATTGCTGTGTCAATTGCAGACAAAGTGGATAGCTTAGTTGGTTTAATTGCAGCAGGTGAGAAAATCTCTGGTTCGTATGATCAATTTGGTTTGCGGAGAATGACAATTGGTATAATTAGGACAATACTTGAAAATAATTTGCATGTTCCAATTAGGCTAATGATAGACAAGTCAGTATCTTTATATTCAAGGCTTCTATTTAATAAAAATACAGCGTCAGTTGATAAGCCGAATAGAAAACAAATTTCAGAACTAGTATTTAGATTTTGCTTAGAAAGATTCAAGGTTATTTTAAAAAATAGAGATATAAGGCAAGATGTTGTAGATTCAATACTATATAAAATCGATATTAATGATCTGCTGACAGCAGAAAAGCAAACTGTTATATTGGATCGTTATCTTAGTACTCCAGAAGGTGAACAAATTCTAAGCACTTACAAAAGAGTCAGTAACATGATGAGCAAAGCAAGGAAAAGTGATGGCACTACTTATAGTGCATCTTACGGTAAGAGGTTTTTGATTGAAAGTGAAGAAATTGCGCTATCAAATTGTGCTATAACTGCTTGTAAAAACATAAAACAAGCGATAAAAAATAACCACTTTAATGTAGCACTTGATGAACTTGCTGGTTTTGCTCCGTTTATCAATCAGTTTATGGACAGTATAAAGATTAACTGTGATTCTGATAAGCTGAGAAGAAACAGATTATCTTTGCTTGAAAATGTAGTTTCCATCTTTCATTTAGTAGCAGATTTTAACCTCATACAGGTTAAGCAATGGATAAATGCTCAGGCAATATAAAGAACAAATCAAATCATCTCCACAGTCCTGTGGCGTGTATAAGATGGTCGGAGATAAGAATAAAGTTTTATATGTTGGAAAAGCAAAAAACTTAAAGTCGAGATTATCCGACTACCTTCAATTCGAAAACCTTTCTGAACGAATTAGAGTTATGCTCTTACAGGTTATTAAGGTTGAAATATTCATCACTGAGAATGAAATCGAAGCACTGCTTCTTGAAGCACAGCTAATAAAATCATTGAAACCACTTTATAATATTGTGCTCAAGGATGGAAAATTTTATCCTTATATAACAATTTCCAAGCACGATTATCCAAGAATAGCAAAATATAGAGGCAAATTTAAGAAAAATGAGTTTCATTATTATGGTCCCTTTACATCTGCCGCTGCTGTTAAGCAAACTATATTGTCATTGCAAAAAGCTTTTCTCCTAAGAGTATGTTCAGATCAATACTTTTCCTCAACAAAAAGACCATGTATTGAATATCAAATTAAGCGCTGCTCAGCACCATGCATAAACAAAATCACAAAAGACGACTACTGCCAATCAGTAAAACAGGCACGAAATACATTGCTTGGAAGAAATAAGGAAGTGAAAGAACAGTTACTTTTCACAATGAGAAAGTGCAGCAGTGAAGAAAACTATGAGCTTGCTGCTATATATAGAGATCGGGTAAAGTTTCTTGAGCAAATTCAAATACAGCACACGGATTTTTCTTTTGAAAAAGATGCAGATTTCTTCAGTATTGTACGTGAAGAGGATCTAGCATGTATTAGTGTGTTATCGTTCAGAAATAAAGACAACTACGGCAGCACTCCTTACTTTGCCGAGAACAGTGGTGATCACTCAAATGATGAAATTTTATCCACCTTTTTGGTCAATTTTTATAATTCAGCTAACATACCTCCAATACAAATTTACGTTCCAGATTCTATTGTGGATAAGGAAATTATAGAACAAGCACTATATAAGGTTGCTCAAAAGCCAGTAAAAGTTCTGCATGCAAAGAATAAAAAAGAGCGTGATTTATTGAAATTTGTTTATGATAACTCTCAGCATAGCTTAGAGCAGAAGCTTATCGATTATAGGAATAACCTAGAAAAGCTTGAGGAGCTTAGCAAAATCTTCTTGTTACCAAATATTCCAAAGCGTATTGAGGTTTATGACAATAGCCATATATTTGGAAACCAACAAATTGGTGTAATGGTTGTTGCAGGGCAGGAGGGTTTTTTAAAAAGTGAGTACAGAAAATTTACTATAAAGGAAAAATTTTCAGGCGATGACTATAAAATGATGAGGGAAGTGCTAACCAGACGTTTCTCCGGCAATATAAAAGGCATAATACCTGATTTTTTACTGATTGATGGTGGACCAGGACATGTTTCCATAGTACAGAATGTACTGGAAGTATTGAATATAAACGTTCCTTTTGCTTGTATGGCAAAAGGTCCTGATCGTAACGCAGGAAATGAAAGATTTTATATGCTGGGCAGGGAAGAATTCAGTCTGGCAAATGACAGCAAAGTCATGCTTTACTTACAATCGCTGCGTAATGAAGCCCACCGTTTTGCGATAACTTCACATAGAAAAAAACGCGATAAACAGTTTATAGTTTCACAATTAAGCAAAATACCCGGCATTGGCAACAAAAGAAAAAAAGCGTTGATGTCTTATTTTGGTTCAGTGAAAAATATAAGCAAAGCTTCTCTGGCTGAAATTCAAAACGTACCTGGAATTAGTAAAGGTTTAGCAGAAGTCATTCTTAAATACGTGAATTATAAGAGAGGAGTACTGGAATGACACAAAACCCGTTTTATTATTAGGGAATTTATATCTTAAAACCGCAAAAAAAGGTGTGCGTATTTGTGAAAAAAAATCTCCATAAAATTTGTGAAGCAATGTGGTGGGACTAGTGCGATTCGAACGCACGACCTTCGGATTAGGAGTCCAATGCTCTATCCTGCTGAGCTATAGTCCCGTGTTTCCTACCATTCATGTAAAGTTATAGCAAAAAATCCTTTCTTTTCTAGATTTCTTGCATAACCAATTTATGACGACAAAAAACATTTCTGTACTTCTTGAGTATAATGCTATTATACTTAATAACATGGTTTAAGTAAGATTAATGCTAGTTAACAATATTGGTTATTTCTATAACAATCAAAACGACTTTGCTTTAAGCAATATAAACATTAAAGTAAAGAAAGGAAGTGTTGCATGTTTATTGGGGCATTCTGGCTGTGGCAAGTCAACAATTTTGAAATTAATTGCGGGGATAGAAAATCCAAAATCTGGAACTATTTTTATAAATGATAGGTTAGTTGCAAGTAATAAGGCATCAGTCGCTATAGAGCATAGAAATATCGGATTGATTTTTCAGCATTCTGCATTATTTCCTCATAAAACAGTAGTAGAAAATATAACCTTTGCTATCCGCAGCTCTTCCAAGAGAGAAAAGCACCTAATTGCATTGGAAATCTTGAAGTTACTCAATATAGAAAAATATGAAAATATGTACCCTAACGCCTTATCTGGAGGACAGCAACAATTAGTTGCAATAGCAAGAGTGATGGCACAAAACCCTGATGTTGTGTTGTTAGATGAACCATTTTCTAATTTAGATATACTGCTCAAGTGCCGAATAAGACAACATATATTGTCCCTTTTTAGAAGTAAAAATATCCCTGTGCTAATGGTAACTCATGACCCGCAAGAAGCATTGAAAGTTGCAGATTTTATCTACGTAATGAAAAATGGTAAAATTATTCAATCAGGAGTTTCTAGCGATATATACCATAAGCCTAAAGATGATACGCTAGCAAAGTTTTTTAGTGAGCTCTCTTCTACTCTACAGTTAAGCGAAAAGTTTCCACTTATTCGCTGCAAGAAAATAATCTAGTTTGGGATTGTTATAAAGTAATTAAAAAACCTTGATTTATAATTAAATAAAGGTGATATAATCTATGTGTTACTTGACTTCAGTCAAGTTTTAATATTTAAAGGTCAATATTTTAAATGGAGGTGAAAATGAGTTTAGGACCATGGCAATTGTTTCTAGTCTTAATAATAATTTTAGTTCTGTTTGGTGCAGGCAGATTACCGCAAGTTATGGGTGATTTAGGAAAAGGCATCAAAAACCTTAAACAGGAGCTTAAGGACTCAGAAAAATTATCGTCTAATGAACCAGATCGTTAGCGTCCTCATACTTCGTGACATGCACCTTAGTGCATGTCATCTGTTTAAAAACTTAGTCAGGTTAAAGAATGAAAGAGATGAAGTGTTGGTATGAAATAAATAACAAATATTGAAATACAGCAACAACTATGTTAGCTTAAGAGGAATATTTTATTAAAGGATAATTGTGCAAAAAAGTGAGAAACTAACTAAAGATAAAAAACTAGCTTCTGATATTCTAAAAGAGGTTGCAGATACCAATAACAATGATAGCGATAAAGTAACTTTGTTTGACATTAAAACAGCTTTGCATGAGCGCGGTTTTGGTATTTTAATAATCATCTTCTCCTTGCCGCTATCGGTGCCTATACCGGTTCCACCTGGTTATACAACTATTCTTTCTATACCTTTAATCTTATTCTCACTGCAGCTTCTATTTGGATTTGATTCTCCTTGGATGCCCAGTTGGCTAGAAAGAAGATCTTTTCAGCGTTCAACACTAGCTCTTGTGGTAGAGAAAACTTCCCCTGTATTAGAAAAAATAGAAAAATTCATGAAGCCAAGACTGTCTTTCATTTTCTATGGGCCTGGTGAGAAGATTCTGGCTTTTATGATGTTGCTTTGTGCAATAATAATAGCTCTTCCATTACCTTTTACTCACTTCCTTCCTGCAATTGGCACAACTCTTATTTCACTTAGCATTATGAGTAAAGACGGGTTTCTATCCATATTGGGAGTTTTAGTATCATTGTGCGCGTTGTTGCTTACTCTTGTTGTAATAGTCAAAGGACCACAACTTATAACCGGAGCACTTTCTCTTCTTAAAAGCTTTACAACACTTTAACAAAAGAACGAATTACTAGCGCAAAATGAATAATGCATATTGAAATAAAACAATAATTGTGTTAAGAATTATTTTTATCAAAGGTTTTTCGTGTCAAAAAATGATAAGTTGACTAAAAGTGATAAATTAGCTTCTGATATTCTAAAAGAAGTTGCAGATACCAATAACAATGATAGCGATAAAGTAACTTTGTTTGACATTAAAACAGCTTTGCATGAGCGTGGTTTTGGTATTTTAATAATCATCTTCTCCTTGCCGCTATCGGTGCCTATACCGGTTCCACCTGGTTATACAACTATTCTTTCTATACCTTTAATCTTATTCTCACTGCAGCTTCTATTTGGATTTGATTCTCCTTGGATGCCCAGTTGGCTAGAAAGAAGATCTTTTCAGCGTTCAACACTAGCTCTTGTGGTAGAGAAAACTTCTCCAGCATTAAAAAAAATAGAAAAGTTCATGAGACCAAGAATGTCTTTTATTTTCTATGGGCCCGGTGAAAAAATTTTAGCTTTTATAATGCTGCTTTGTGCGTTATCAATAGCTCTTCCACTACCTCTTACTAACTTCATTCCTGCAATTGGTACGACTCTTATTTCGCTTGGTATCATGAGTAAAGATGGGTTTCTATCCATATTGGGAGTTCTAATATCATTGTGTGGGTTATTGCTTACTCTTGTTGTAGTAGTCAAAGGGCCACAACTTATAATTGGGGCATTTTCTTTTCTCAAAAGCTTTGTATATGGTTAGGCTTTACAACACCTTAACAAAAAAAAAGGAACTTTTTACACCAACCGATAAAGATCATGTGAAAATGTATGTTTGCGGACCAACAGTATATGACACAGCACATATAGGCAATGCACGATCTGTTGTTGTGTATGATGTGTTATTTCGGCTACTCAAGTTTTGTTATGGCAAAGTTACCTATGTGCGTAACATAACCGACATTGATGATAAGATAATTAATGCAGCAAGCGAGAAAAATAGCAACATAGAAAGTATAACCACATATTACATTAAAGCTTTTCATGATGATATGGAAAGCATAAATTGTAAAGAGCCAACACACGAGCCAAAAGCAACGGAAAACGTAGATTATATTATAAAATTAATTGAACATTTACTGCAATCAGGCCACGCTTACGAATCTGACAAACACGTGTATTTTAATATAGAATCTTACCATGAATATGGTGCTTTATCAGGAAAAAAAACTGATGAATTGGTTCCAGGTAGCAGAGTTGAAGTTAATGAAAATAAAAAGCACCCTGGAGATTTTGTGCTGTGGAAGCCTGCAAATGATATTGACTACAAACTTTCAAGTTATTGGAATAGCCCATGGGGAGAGGGCAGGCCTGGATGGCATATAGAATGCTCAGCAATGTCATATGCTTACCTTGGCAAAGATTTTGATATTCATGGTGGCGGCATAGATTTACAATTTCCTCACCATGAAAATGAAATTGCACAGAGTAAGTCCGCATTTGCTGGATCAATGTTTGCAAAATACTGGATACATAACGGCTTTCTTACAGTAAATGAAGAAAAGATGAGCAAGTCCTTATTTAATATAGTCAAAGTAAGGGATTTGCTAGATAGTGGAATAAAGGGTGAAGTAATACGCTATGCACTGCTCAAAACTCACTACAGAAAACCACTTGATTGGACAGAAAACGTTATTTCTGATGCACAGGAAACCTTAAGCAAATTTTATCGGTTATTACGTGGTTTAGATATAACGAATATTGATGAAAGTAACGCAGAGATTTCTAAAGATTTTATAGACGCTTTAAAAAACGACTTAAACATCCCTGAAGCTCTAGCTATATTACATGAAATGGCTGCAAAAATCAACAAAATGAGTAATGAAAGTGAAAAGCTTAAATTAACTGAGAGTTTTGTTAAGAGTGCCAGATTTATTGGTCTTCTTGAGTCAAGTTATGAAAAGTGGTTTGCTGTGGATGTAAATCATCAAGAAATAGAAAGGTTGATAGACTTAAGAAAAATTGCAAAAAAAAATAAAAATTACGATACTGCAGACAAAATAAGAAATCAGTTGAAACAAATGGGGATTACAATTTCTGACAATGAAGATGGTACAACAACCTGGTAAATTCATATGGAAAACTACTTCCTGTTATTCACAGATAGTCTAGTATCATCATTAGTCTTACCCATACATCAAGGTTTTGTGTTCAATACCATGCTTTATTTCAGGTCGTATCACACTCCACTACTTATGTTATTTTTTGGAGTACTAGGATCAAGCCTTGGTGGAATAGTTAACTGGTACTTAGGTAGAATAACAATCTCTATACGAAAATCATACCACAAACTAGAGAACGAGCATAAAACACCAAAAATCGTAAGAAATCTACTGATTTGTGCAGTTGCATTACTTTCGTGGGTGCCAGCACTTGGAAGTGTGATTCAAATTTTATCAGGTTATTTTAAGTTAAACCTTTATATCCTTGCCCCTTTAATCATTCTATCTAATTTCTTCTATTTGTTATATCTAATACTTACTTTTGGCGTATAACAGCTATAGTACTACAGCTATTAAAGCCCACTTCTGTCATCCTATGCCCTGATAGAAGCGGAGCTATAAATTAAATGCAAAATTTCAATAGTTATAAGGATGCACCATGAGCTAAAAGTAACTTTATTTGAAAAAATTTCTCTTATACAAATATCATCAGGAGCAAGGTAGGACATTTGTAATTTTCCAAATTACAAATGTTGTTTTAGTATAACAGTCACTTTTATATTTGGATTCAAAGTCAAGCAGTTTTTCTGCTTCTTCTTCATATTCTTTCAGGTAGTCACTAACACTAATTTTTTTCTTACTTCTACGACTTAGTACAATATTGCTTTCGTTTATATATTTTACTGCTTGCCCCAAAGCTAATGGAAAATACTGCAATTCTTTTGTTAGTTTTTTTATTTCTTCATCTTGTAAATTATTTCTTATATTCAAAGCCTTCTTCACAAACCTCAAAGCTTCTGTTTCAGTAAACTCATCTAATTGTATTACTTGTATCTTACCTTCCTCTTCTCCTACTTTCCAATCTTTACTACGAGAAGTAATTAATACGCAAGGCTTGTTATAGTCCTGGCCTAAAGAGAATGGCAAAAACTTACTAATATCCTCATATCCCTCAGCATTATCAAAAATGAACAGGCTTTTCCTTCCCCTTCTTGCAAAGAAAGCATATATTTCTTTAACAATAGTTTCTATCGTCTTGTCATTTCCGTACTTATCCTGGGGAGGAATACCTAGTTTATCATCCTCAGCTAACTTCAGAAAAGAATTCTTCATAATTCCAAAGTTTTCAGCGTTTACCCATACAACATTGCCATCATAATCTTTTCTATATTCATAAGCGTATTTCCTAGCTAACTCACTTTTTCCTATTCCTCCAAGACCACCGATAACAAGCATTTGTGATATTGCCGTTAGTTTGCCAGTACTTTCATGCAATTTACCATATATTTCTTGCAATTCGCTGTCCCTCCCAACAAACATCTCAACTGGATATACCATATTAAACTGAATAGGCTTCTCTATCTGCTTGTTATTCTGTGTTGTTGCAACTGCATGTATTTTATGCAGTGTTTTACTATCCTTACGCTGTTGTTTTGCTATTTTACCTATTTCTTTATTCCCTTTCTCTACTTCTTGTCTTATCTCACTTAAAGTACTAGCACACATCTCTACTTTTCGGAAAAGCTCTTCGCCTTCTTTATGTGAAAGGAAACGTCCTTCTCTATCCTTCATCCAACTCCACATTTTCATAAAAAGCGCGTTGTAAGCAGTTTCGTCATTACCAAAGTAGTTGAACTTTTCGATCAATTTGTTACTTATCTCATTTTTGATTAATCCTTCCAGTTCAGCATGGTTAGGTAAATTAACTGCAAACACCAATTTATCTGGAAATTCCTCTATTTTCTTATTTATTTCTCCATCGCTAACTTGTCCACCTACCTCACCCTTTATAAAATCCATATTCTCTTGCAAGTGTGAGATAATACTATTATCAAATTTATATCTTACACTACTGCCTATATTCAGAAACTCATCTTCTGTGTTCATTCTTGTAAATGAAATTCCCTTATCTGCTAGACTTTCAAAGTCAAAACCGACATTTGTGGCAATAAAAAAATCCTTTATTTCACCCTCAAACTCTCCACTACTTTTGATCTTTAAATAAGCAATGAGATATTTTATTAAGCCAAACGCACCATTCTTTCCCGGTGTTAATAAGTCACCTATGCTGATCTTTTTGTGCCTACCCTGCCTGTGCTTGACTTGTATGAATCTATGTACTATTTTCCCATCTTGTTCATACCGAAGAACAATATCATCAAAATCCTTAGCTGATTTTTTCTCTGTGAATAGGCGGAAAGAATACTCTCTATCTACTGCATGTTTAGGAAACAGCATTAGCCATCTCGCTTGATACATAATACCATGAAAGGTGCGCTTAACTGCCGAGCAGGATAATCTTACAGGCACCTCACTCTAATCTCTCACTCAAAATTGAATTCACCACATCAGGGCTGGCTTTTCCTTTGGTAAGTTTCATAACTTCGCCGACAAAGAATCCGTATAACTTTGTTTTACCGCTTTTGTATTCTTGAACTTTATCTTGGTTGTTATTGACGATTGTGTCGATAACTCCTGATATTTGACCTCTATCGGTTATTTGTTTTAGGTCTTGCTCTTCTATAATTAAAGATGCAGGTTTGCCAGTTTCAAACATACTATCGAATACCTGCTTGCCAAGTTTAGCAGAGATTGTTCCATCAACGATAAAATCTAAGAGTTCGGACAAAGCATTTGCTTTGATTGGGGAGCTCACAATATCAATACCTGCTTTATTTAAACGACCGAAAAGCTCTACAGTTAACCAGGTGACCGCGAGCTTTGAATCATGTTTTTTTATCAATTCCTCAAAGTAATCAGCAATCGCCTTATCGGAAGTAATGACGTTTGCATCGTATTCGTTGATACCCAATTCCTCAATGTATCGCAGCTTTTTTTGATCTGGCAACTCAGGCAAAGATGATTTAATAGAATCGATTTTATCCTGGCTTACCTCAACAGGTAATAAATCAGGCTCAGGGAAGTATCTATAGTCGCTTGCATCTTCTTTGTTTCGCATCACTTTTGTTTTTCCCGAAGCAACATCAAACAATAAGGTATCTTGACTTATTTCTTCCCCACTTTCTAAAATTTCAATTTGTCTTTGTATTTCATAGTCTATAGCTTGCACAATATAACGTATCGAGTTCAGATTTTTTATCTCACAACGAGTGCCAAGTGCGCTACTGCCTTTTAGGCGGACAGAAACATTTGCATCACAACGAAGTGATCCCTTTTCCATATCACCATCACACGAACCAATGTAACGCAAAATCTGCCTCAATTTTTTCATGCATTCTGCAGCTTCCGCAGATGAACGGAGATCTGGTTCTGAAACAATTTCCATTAAAGCAACCCCTGCACGATTTAAATCTACATAAGTTTTGCTTTCCTCATGAACGCTCTTTCCTGCATCTTGCTCTAAATGAATTCTCGCAATTCTTATTTCTTTTTCATTGTCGTTGATAAATACTCTACCGTTTTTAACTATTGGCTCAAAAAACTGAGTTATCTGGTAACCTTGCGGTAAATCAGGATAAAAATAATTTTTCCGATCAAAGTAAGAATACTTATTAATTTCTGCAGAAAGTGCAAGACCAGTGCGTATTGCTTGCTCTATGCAGTAATAATTTAGTATTGGCAGCGTACCTGGCATTGCCGCATCAACTAGAGAAACTTGAGTGTTATGCTCAGCACCAAATTCCGTTGATGAGCTAGAAAATAGCTTCGTATTAGAAGAAACTTGAGCGTGTACCTCAAGCCCAATTACCGCTTCCCAATCCTCTTTCGTCATGTATTTTATTTAAATGATAATCTTAATATTCTGCAAAATTAGCACAAAAAGTCAAAACAAAACTCATGTTAGCTAAGTGGTATGCAGATTGTTTTACCCATAGAAACGGGTTAAATGCAAAAGATTACTTGACAAGCTTCGCCAGCCCTCTTATCATAAAATTGAAGCTATTTATTTATCTTCTCTGTACAGATTAAATGACAAAAAAGCTCACGTATCTGGCGTCTCATGTTTAATTTTTTGCACTATGTGCACCTTATGTCTTTATAAAACTTCTACCTACATAAGCTGAAACGCGCTTATAAAGCGTTTAAAACATAAAAAAACGCCAACTTAAAAAATGGATAGTGAATAACTAGCTACCCTAGGGTTTCTTTTGCCTTTTTTTCTGTTTAGTAAATTTCTTAACGTTTATAATTTAGATTAGTTGCGGTTTAAAAGCAACTGAATCGCGGTTATTAAGTGTTTAGAATAAAAAAACGCCATACTTGAAAGTATAATGTAAGTAATTAGCCAACCACGGGGCTTCTTTTGCCTTTTTTTTCGTTTGGTAAATTTCTTAATGTTTGTAGCTAAACGATAACCGTCATCCCGCTACTTGTTAGCGGCCGAGATACCGCGAATGAATCGCGGTATGACGTAGGATTGCTGTCATTCCAGTGCCAAGCACTGGGATCCAGCCTTTATTATTTGGTTGAAATTAAGTCTTCTGGATCCCAGTGGGCTTTGTTGCATCGCTCTTCGGATAGTAGGTAACGTACAATAAATTCATGAAGCTATCTCAAACTTAGCCATGCCTATTTCAGTAAATTTGTTAAGCAAATAACACTTGAGTAGCAGTTCCTTCTCACGATTAATTTCAGATTTGCTCCTAAAACTAAACCCAAATATTCGCTTCAACCTTGAGAAAAATCCTTCAATATACGATCTTTTTCCGTAATTTACTTCTTCTTTCCATCTTTTTATACCATTCTCACCATGTAATTTCATTAACTGAATAGCGGCATTTCTATCAAGCATATAATCCAATTTTGGATGCTCTGCTGCGTTGTTTTTCGGAGGAATTTTCGTTTTTATACCATATTGATTACACAGCTTATAGAGCTTTTCTCTGTCATATGCCCTATCTGCATATAGTACTTTTATGACATACTGAAAATCGACTTCTTTTAGCAAATCACAAGCTCCATAGTGATCAGAGTAGACACCGTTACTGTATTTTACAGCTATGGCTTTTTTGCTGTTTGTATTCAACATTACATGCAATTTTCTTGTCTGTTCATAGCTGCGATACTTTCTATCTTCGCTATTTTCTTTGCTATGACCAGGAGTGTTGTTGTATATACTAATTCCTGTACTGTCTATAGCAATTTCGATATCTTCCATATTATTTTCTGCAATCATTGATCTTAATATTGAGTTTCTTAAACCTTCTTGATGATTGTGAATAGCTGATAACTTGCAAATTTTTCCCAATTTGCTCAAGGTATCCTGCTATAAACCCAACTGTTTGCCTCAGGCCTATTCTAAATAAACAAGTTATTATGTGCACCAAAATTACAACTTTATCGCTATAAATATTGTTGCCACCTGGTATTTTTGGACCATTCTCGTACCACTTTTCTATGGCTTCGTTGATATAATGAAAAATATTTCCTCTTTTTTCTAGAAATTTGTTATATTCGCTATGGTTACTGACCCTCATTTTTTGTGGCATATTTTTTCTTTCAAGGTTAAATGGCTATTTTATAATGAATTTTGTCAGTAGCCACCAGATTTTTCAGTTGCTATGCAACAAAGCCCACTGGAATCCAGTCCTTTTGCACAGTTCCATCAAAAACGTTGTAAAGCGCTTTCGTGTTTACCAACTTAGTGCCCAATCTGGATCCCAGTGGGCTTTGTTGCATCGCTACTTATGAAAGGCTAACTATAGTTAGGATTATAAGCAACCTATTGAAAATCTTGTTTTTTTGCAATCAATCTGATCAAATTTAAGAATAGTAATTTGTTATTTATATTAATAAATTTAATTCTATTGAAAATAGCTAAAGCATTGAAATTCTTGAATTTTAGCCAGATTAGTGAGTGGTAGTGAAATTTCTTTTACTCAAATTTAGGTATTCACTGACCGTTCTTGTTATAAATACCAGAATAATAAGCTACTGATATTCGCTATCTTTTTTATCTTTAATCCATCATAGCTAGCGATGCAACAAAGCCATTCCAGTGTCAAGCACTGGAATGACATCATAGGGGCACTGCCCTTTTGGATGGAAACCAGTGTCAGCTACTTAGATGATACCTTTTTTCTACTTAGTTTGGGTTATGCAAGAAGTCTATTGCATTCCTGAGCAATTTGATTCATTATTCTTTTTGTAAAAAATTTTCTTAACTTTCTCTCCACTTTTTTGGTAAGGTCACTTTAAAGGAAGTCTAATAGATGCTACATAGAAATCCAGATGAGTTTCTAAAGTCTATTCCAAAAGATAAGCGCATAATGTGCCTTGACATGGGAGAAAAGCAAATAGGCATAGCATTTAGCGATAAAACACAGCTCATAGCCACAGCTCATAGCATATATCACAGAAAAAATATGAGCAAAGATTTAGGTTATCTGCATAGAATATTCAAAGAAAATGAAGCTGGATCAATGGTAATAGGAATACCATTAAACATAGACGAGCAAGAAACTAAATGGTGTAAAACCATAATCCAATTTGCAAATAAAATAATAAAAAAATATAAAGTAAATATATACTTACAAGACGAGAGCTTATCAACATCTATTGCAACTCATACACTAAAAATCACTGGAATATCAATCACAAAATCGAAAAAAATAGATGATAAAATCTCCGCATGTATTATTTTGCAACGAACGTTAGACAAGATAAATACAATCAAATAGTTTTTCCAGATCTGGAAATCTTCAAACTGAATCCCATATAAAAGTTACTCAACAAAACAAGAACCTTTCGTATAAGCATGACAAATTGCTACAGCAAGAGCGTCAGCAGCATGGTGGCATTTTATACTCAAATTTTTAACTATTTGCTTCACCATAAATATCATCTGATCCTTATCAGCATGACCATTTCCGGTAATGCTTTTTTTTACATAGTTTGCATCATATTCATTCATAGTTAGCTTTGTTATTTTTAACGCTAAAATTACAACCCCTCTTGCATATCCTAAAGTTAGTGAAGATTTAGGATTTTTATTAACAAAAATTTTCTCCACCGCAGCTTCATTCGGAGAGTATAGGGAAATTACTTTCTTTAATTGTTCAAAAATTGTATGTAGGCGTTCACCTGTACCCAATTTACCATCAGTTGATATGGTACCGCCGCCCAAAAATTCAATATTATTTTTTTCGTTCAGGCTGATAATGGCCCACCCAGTCTTGCTTATTCCTGGATCTAGACCTATTATTTTAACCACTTAATAAACGCTTAACCAATAGACAAACAAAAATAAAAATATCCAGACTACATCTACAAAGTGCCAATACCAGGAGGCAAACTCAAAGCACAAATGGTCCTGAAGTGTAAATTGGCCTTTCCGTGCTCTAAATAAACACACTGATAAAAATATTATTCCTATTATAACGTGTGCGCAGTGAAAACCGGTAATCATATAAAAATTGGATGTATAAATAAGCTTTTCTCCTGTTTCTTGTAGAGAAAAACTCGCTTCATGATACTCTATTGCTTGCACTATTATAAAAAAAACTCCAAGCAATATAGTTATGGACAGCATTTTAATCATGCTCTTTTTATCATTTTTAAGTAAAGAGTGATTTGCCCAAGTAATTGTTGTACCAGAAAGCAATAATATTAATGTATTCATGAATGGTAGTGACCACGGATCAGGTGGCAAAATTCCCTCAGGGGGCCATTCAACTTTTTTTGCAGGAGAAAACGCCTCAAATAAAAAAACTGGATCAAGCCAGGCTTTAAAGAATGAACAAAAGAACACTATAAAAAATACGACCTCCGAGAGAATAAACAAGTACATTGCAAATTTGAGTCCATGTTTTACAATGGCAGTGTGACATTTGTCATAAATGGCCTCCCTTATTACATCTCTCCACCAATAAAACAGCACCCCTGATACTGCGGAGATTCCCAAAACTAAACAAAACATTCCGACAATTTGTTTATGAAGCGCGCCAACTAATCCAAGTGCAAGAATAAGAATTGCTGCTGATACAGCAATTGGCCAAGGGCTTGGATCCACTAAATGAAAATCATGTTCTTTACTTTTCATAGCATTTTAAAAAATACTTATTAAGGATACAAATTAGCTTAAAATTGTCAATGTTCCTTAGGAAATTGATTGAATCTTGAAAAATTATATGCACCGTTCAAAAAATCTAACACAAATTGTGCAGTTATTCTAAACAACTCAAGCATTCTGCTCTTTTCGTTTTCTCTTGCTCTGCTGCAATATCCATCAACAATATTTTCCAAAATAATGCATCCAGACTTTACTGAATCACTGTAACAAAAATTAAACCAATCCCTGTATCTATTATTTTTCTTGAATCTATTTTTCATGCTATCAACGACAGTCTCGTATATAAACATGCAAGAATACAAAACCGTCATAGCCTCATAGGTATTACTATGCGAGATGGATAAAAGAAAATTAGTGAAATTAAAACACTCAAGAGATTTCTTTTCGCGACTTATACCGTACATAGTAAAGTAGTAGTCATATAGCATTCTATTAACAGTCACTACTCTTTGGGCTACTTCAGCAAGCGAGATAATACTACTATAATCTTCCATTTTGGATGCAGTAATTAAGGTGGTACGAATATAATCACCTAAGAACAACGTCTTTTGTTGAGCATAGAATTTGAAGTTCTCTATATTTAGGGTGTTATTCGCTAACTCAACATTAAAAGGATGCTCAATTATATCCTTTAAAAGATTTGACCCGTAACAGCTCCTAATTATGCCACTGAACACTGTAGTTATCGATAAAAGATCAAGTTAACGTAAATAATCCGCTGCTAATATTCTTTGCTAGATATATTAGAGTAATATGCCTCATCCCAAAACATTATTTCTAATTCCAGCCCTTTCTTAAAAAACTCATACATCCTCTTTTTTTCACAGTCACTAGCTTTTTTATATAGCTTATTTGTAATATCAGTAACCTCATCAATTACAGCATTTACTGTTTCGCTACTATAAATGTTGATCCACTCTTTGTATTTGTTATTTTTAACCCCTTTAGTTGTTATCTCATTTACCATATGGCGTATAACGATTTGGTATATGTTAAAGCAAGAATAAGATGCTACTAAAGCTTCATTAACAGAATTGTGATATGCGGCACTCATGAAAAAGTCAGTAAAGGCAGAACAAGCTCTTGACTTTTTGTGATCATCAGATAGATCACAATCTTCAAAATATTTTTTATACTGTTCTCGAACATAAAATGCTCCTTGTGCCAAATTGATTAAACTACTCATCATTTCAATATCATCAACTCTAGCTGCAACAATTAAAAAAGCACGAGCGCAATCTATACAATACAGAAAATCCTGCTGAAGGTAGAATTTGAATTTTTCATAATCTAATGTATTATTTATCAATTCAACATTAAAAGGGTGTTCTTTTATTTTATCAATAAGATCAGAAAACTCTTTTAGAGGTTGTCCGGAAACAAGTAAATTCAAGCATATTCCCTCTTTAACATAACCCTACTCATAGCTAGGTATATGAAATTCTCAGTGGATGTTGTGAGTAAATCATACTCCTTCGATAGCCTTCTATTCCTATTAACCCAAGCAAAAGTCCTTTCTACAACCCATCTTCTTGGCTGTACTTTAAACCCTTGTTCTCTTGTTGGTAGTAGCTCAGGTGGCGTATCTTTGTGCACCCAAAATCTACATGGAGGCCTTGTAACAATTTCAATATCTATGTCATATTCTTCCTTTATGTGATTCTTTAAATTTCTTCCTTGGTATCCCATGTCAGCCCACATTTTTTTAACTTTAGTATATTTTGTTCTCATATTGTTTAATGCTATTTTAATACCATCTCTATCATTTTCGTTAGCAGCGCCTACGTAACAACCTAGTATAAAACCCTGAGTGTCTGTAATTATATGCCTTTTTCTACCCTTTACTTTTTTACTTCCATCATAGCCTTTGATCCCCCCTTTTCTGTAGTCTTTACAGATTGACTATCTACTATACAGGCACTCGGCTGCTCATTCCTTCCTATTTTTCTTCTACTATATTTTGTAATTTCATAATTCATTTTCTCAAAAATTCCCTGCTTCTTCCATTGCCTGAACTGCTCATACACAGTCTTCCATAGCGGAAAATCATTTGGTAAATACCGCCATTGACACCCTGTACGCAATACATAGAAAATTGCTTCTAATATTTCTCTTTTGCTATACTTTGGCAGCCTTCCTCCTTTCTTGTATGATACTCTGAAGTGTTTTTCTATTCTTGCCTATTCCCTTTCGCTTAGATCTGTTGGATACTTTTTTCTCATCTTTACCCCGTACTAAAATTTCAGATATTATAGCCTTTTACTTGTTTCCGGACAACCTCTAATACCAATTCTCATTGTTGTCCAGTCAAATAGGAAACATTGCAGAGTTGTTTAATTGTGGAGCTGGCAAGAGAAGTAATAAATTTGCACAAAGCACCCTCAAGTAGAGCAATTGTATCGTATATTTTATTGCGCAAAATGTTCTGTTTTATATATAACCAAAGCCTCTCAACAGGATTTAGCTCAGGTGAGTATGGAGGTAGGTATATAATGTCGATATTTTTAGGTACCTTTAAATTTTTTGACCTATGCCAACTAGCACAGTCCATAACGAGAAAAGCCTCTCGTGTTTCTAGATATTGCGAAATTTGCTCAAGAAATATGTTCATGCAATCAGTGTTGACATTTGGTGCAAATAAGCTAGAACTCTCTCCATTTCTAGGATTAACTGCACTATAGAGATAGAAATTTTGCCTACCTAATTTTGTTTTAACCTGTGTTCTAATCCCCTTTTTAAACCACCCATGTCCAACTTTTGAATGTGTGCCAAACCGTGATTCATCAAAGAAAAATAGCTCTTTTTCTGGATACTTGCTAATAGCTCAATTGAGATTTTTTTTTGAATTCCTCTTGTTTGCTTTTATCTTGTCCATTATGAACTGGTCTTGGTGTAATATATGAGAATTTCATCTTTTGCATATGGCGGTGTACTGTAGATTTGCTGATATTTAATCCGAACTTTTCCTGGATTCTTATTCTCATTTCTTTAATGGTGATATTAGGATTTTCTTCTATCCACTCTTCAATTTGCTGTAGTTGAGCCTGATTTAATTTAGTTTTTCTACGACGTTGTGAAGGAGCAAACAGTTTTTCTTCTCTGCCAATTTTCAAGAGTTTTACCCACGAAGTTAGTGCGCTTCTTGAAATGCAATATATTTTTGCTACAGCCGTTATACTGTACTTTTTTGCTGCAATTACAGCATTTAGTTTTTTTGAAACATATGCATTATTCCTTACTTTCTTCAGCATTTCTTTTGCTGATTCTACTACTTTTTCATCCAATAATTTTGATCTTAATGCCATTTAAACCTCGCTATTTTACTTACTTCAGTATGGCTTTTCTTCCATCATTGTCCATCTGTTTGCCCTGTAATGGGAATTGGTATTACTATGCTCTTTTATAAAAAAATATTTTACTCTTTTTGACTGGCCAGGGCTTTTTTTTAAATGTCTCTTTCCCTTGTTACTCTTGCTAACTCTCTTTGTAAATCAAACCTCTCTTTGTCGTAAGGAGCCATGTTACCTCTACCTGGAAATGCATTTGCCGCTGACTTTTTTTCGTTATATTTCTTCATCCATTTTCCTAATACACTATCCCTTATTCCTAGATCTCTTGCTACTTTTGCAACTGGTTGACCTACCTTTCTTTGTTCATTTGCCAGCTTAACAGCTTCCAATTTGAATTCTGCCGTATATTCTCTTACCATTTCTAATCCTCCAAAATTCTATTTTACCCAAAAAAACTCTTTTCTTTCTCTCCACTTTTTCTGGGTAAGGTCAGTTTACTGGCCTCTCCATGAGTGAGATTGAAAAATTAAGTGGAAATCTGTGAACGGTTACCTTGGATGACAGAAAAGAGTGTTGGAAGGAGGCAATATTAAAAACTTAATTTCAGTCCAGCCAAGAACACATAACCAGAGTTGTTATTTTCTATTTTAGGCTCTTTTGTACTAAACTTTACAATATCGAAATAGTATGAAGTACCTAAAAAAAGAGAATTTTCAAGACTTAAAGCATATGATGTTAACTCGTTTGTACCTTCGCCTGCAATATCCCTACCACTACTAAAATATGTTAAGCTCGATTTGTAAGAATCAGAACGGTAAGCGATACCTGCATTCATATAATACGTATTATTTGTTTCAGGATTACGCTTCTCACCAGATTTACCACCATTACCATACGAAAAAATGTAATCAAGATCGAACAATTTTAGCTTCAAACCAAAATTCCAGTGTAGTAATTGATTGCGGCATTCATAATTTTTAGAAGTCCCATCTGAGCAATCAGTTAAATTTTCTCTTGCAAATTCACCAGTTAAGGCAGTAGTAAAACCTATATCATCTGACAAGCTGTTTTTATAGGAAAGGCCAGCAGCAATTAAATTGCTATACTGTAAGTTATTTTTTCCTGGAACATAACTGAATCCGAGTTGAAAGTTATAGATTTCAGGGGAGGTGTAGTTAATTGATGATTGTTTTAACCCTAGTTCGAGTTCATTATAATCGCTATAAATATTGGGCTTGACCCAGAACACCTTGTCTTGATCATATCCAGGGTCACCATCTTTTTTATGATCACCGCGCAAATTTGCATAGTTTGTCCAATGACCATTTACTCCTCCAGCAGCTGCATAAATTTTTGAAGTGTTAATTAACATGCTCTGACCAACTAAACTTCTTTTACCATATTCAATTGATCCAAGTTCCTGGTTTTTTATGATAAAATACCATTCCTCCATGTCTAACTTTTCTATGTCTAACGCTTTTAGGTTTGCAATACCAGAAACCCCTGCCTTAACATTAACCCCCATTTGAGTATTTGGATAAACTTGCTGTAAATAAAGAAAGCGCAAGTATGAATAACTTGAAGTTTTATCCTTAGGCTTAGCATTGAAAGAATCTCTGTTGAAGGCGTAGCCGAATCTCAAATCTATTTTTCCGTCTAGTTCTGCATAAAATATTTCCTTATCCAAAATTGTTTTAGAGCTAGCACTATTCTGCAAAAACAATGATGAAAGCAGTGCTACCAGGTAGTACTTTAACTTCATAAATAAACTTAAATCTTTATAAAAATTTAAGTTTAAACTCAATATAAATAAAAAACAACTTTTCAGAAGGCACCGCTGGTAGATTTTGCTGCCTGTTTTTGAGCTATATTCCCATAAATTATTGATACACTTGGTAATTTTTGCATTAATAACTGCTTATTAATGGCAGAATGTATACGATTAATTATTTTAGATGTACTTTTTACATCGCAGTTAATCAAAACAAAAAGCACTTTATTCTCATCAATATACCCTAGAAAATCATCACTACGGCAATTTTTATAAAAATGTTCTATGACAACTTTCAGTGCATCATTTGTCTCGCTACAGCTACTATTTAAGCCAATTATTCCTATAGCTGCATTAATTTGATGTTGAAAGGCGAAATTCAATATAACGTATAACTCTAGAATAGTGGACTCATTGCCCGGTATATCGAATAAGTCATGGTTTTTATATTTTTTACCCATTAGATATTCATCTCTAAAGATTCCTAATTTATGGGACAAACTGATATCACGTATTAACAGCTCATAATTTATTTTATTACTGGCAAATTGTGCAGTGCGGAAAACTTTTACTTTTGTCCTGATATCTTCTCCTTTAGCATCAGTTAAGGAAAAATCTATCACTTTAGGTAATATATCAAGTAAATCGTGCCCATTTTCGGTATACTCTAAATAATTCTTCACGTTGTCAGCTGCTCTTGTGCTTAAGATATTAATTAATGGCTTATTAAGCAAATTCTCCTCTTCATATTTTAACAAATCCCTTGCAACTTGATTGAGCCCTAAAATTAACACGTTTTTTTTCTTATTATCCTGACAAACAGATACCACAGCATCATCTTTTCTTCTTGCAGTTATGAAATCATCCATACTTTCATTCTATACAGCGTATTTATAAGTATAATAAGATTATATTAAGATTTACTTACTTATTGATATGCTTAATTAGGTATAGACAAAATGTCATACGGGATGGCTTTGTTGTAGAAGAATCAAGATTACTGTTTATAGACTTCAAGTTACTGCAAAAAATATTTTAAAACATAGTGATATCTTGACTTTACCTAGTTAATATTCCAAATTATAAAAAAACAGATAGTTCTATGACGACAAGTCTATTACAAGGCAAAAAGGGATTAATAACCGGAATAATAAATAAGAGATCAATAGCATACGGTATAGCAAAAACTCTCTCAGAGCACGGAGCAGAACTTGCAATCACCTACCAGAATGAAATAATAAAAGAAAAACTATCACCAATAGCAGATGAACTAAATGTGGAGCTAATATTACACTGCGACGTTTCAAATGAAAAAATCATAGATAACGCTTTCGAAATAATAGAGAAAAAATGGGGTACTCTTGACTTTTTGGTGCATGCAATAGCATTCTCCGATAAAAATGAGTTAGATGGTAAATATGTCAATACTTCACTGGATAACTTCCTCAATGCAATGCATATATCGTGCTATTCTTTTACTGCTTTAGCGCAAAGGGCTGAAAAAATGATGTCAAATGGTGGTAGTTTACTTACTTTATCTTATTATGGCGCTGAAAAAGTTATGCCAAATTATAACGTTATGGGTTTATGTAAAGCGGCACTTGAAGCAAGTGTAAAATATATAGCATGTGATCTCGGGCCACAAAATATCAGAGTAAATGCAATTTCCGCTGGTCCAATCAGAACTTTAGCATCTTCTGGAATAAGCGATTTTCACTCCATATCAGAATGGAATAGAAATAACTCTCCGCTCAGACGCAATGTTACAATAGAGGATGTTGGCAAGGCAGCGTTATACTTATTAAGCGACTTAAGTAGTGGCACTACTGGAGAAATTTTGCACGTTGATTCAGGATATAACGTTGTGGGAATGAAGGTGGTTGACTGAGATCTAAATCCTTAATTCAAAGCGCTAGTTCCTTCGGGTTCATACACAACTCTATCAGGAGTTTTGTGACTGTGATTGCAGAAAACATCGAACATAAAATTCCTATTGATAGAGTGACAGAAAAGCCTCTTATTGCTCCACTGCCAATAATGAACATTATTCCTGCAGCAATTAATGTAGTGATATTTGAATCCAGTATTGTCTTTATAGCGTTTTTAAACCCTTCTTCAATAGCACGTTCCACTCTCTTGCCAGATTTGATTTCCTCACGAATTCGCTCAAATATTAAAACATTTGCATCCACCGCCATACCGACAGTGAGTGCAATACCGGCAATTCCAGGTAAAGTTAGAGTTGCTTCAAGCAGAGTGAGAATTGATAATATAAGAACTACATTAGAAAAAAGTGCAACAGAGGCCAATACACCTAATTTGCCGTAAGTGATGATTATAAATAAAGCCACGGCTATAATAGAGATTGTTGCTGCCATTTCCCCTGCCTTTATTGACTCTTCTCCAAGACTTGGGCCAATGTTTTTTTCTTCAATTATTTTAAGTGGTGCTGGCAGTGCTCCAGATTTTAAAAGTATTGCAAGTTCGCTTGCTTGTTTTTCAGTGAAATTACCGCTAATTTCTCCCTCTCCATTTAAAATTGGCTCACGTATTGTAGGTACTGTTAAGACTGTGTTATCCAGAACAATTGCAAAAGGTTTTCCCACATTTTCTTTAGTGATTTTTGCGAATCTTTTACTCGCTATGCTGTCAAATTTAAAATGCACTGTTGGTTTACCTAAGTGACCAAATCTAACTGATGCGTTAACCAGCGAATCACCACCTATTTCAGTTTTGCGGAATATTGGATAAGAATTACCTAAAGAATCCTTGAGCATGACAGTGGTTTCATGGTCTATATCCTGCACCTTGGCTATGTTAGTGTTTGCCAAATGAAAAGCTAGCTTAGCAGTTTTGCCAAGCAGAGATTTTATCTGCTTGGTATCTTCTACTCCAGGCACCTGCACTAATATTTTATTCTGCCCTTGTTTTTGAACGCTGACTTCCTTTGTGCCAAGTTTGTCCAAACGGCGCTGGACATTGTTTATTGATTCTGCAGCTACTTCACTGATCAAAGAATTTTTATAATGGGGTTTATACGAAATGAGAATTGAAGAATCTTTTCTATTTAGCTCTAAATTTGGATTTATCGCATTAATCAACACAGATGCTTTTTTATAATCATCAATATTATTTAAAGTTATAACGCTATTTTGTACGTTAGATTCAATATCTTTTGTTAGCAACGTCTCTTTTATTTCGTTAGCTAGCATGCTTAGCTTTTCCTTAAAATAGAAGTCTAAGTCTATGTTTAAAAGCAAAGATGCCCCTCCTTTCAGGTCAAGGCCTAAGTTTATTCTTTTTTTCGAAATAAAAAGCTTATTATCAAAGAAATTTGGCAGTGTTATGTATAAAGCAAATAAACAGATGCATAATACTGAAAAAGATTTGACTATAAGTCTGTTGTACATAAGTTGTAGGTTTAAAATTGTAATAATTGATTGTAAGTTAAAAATAGATTTTTGTAAAATTCTCTATTTGACCTTACCCAGAAAAAGCAGAGAGAAAGTTAAGACGTTTTTATCATGAGAATAAATTGTGCAGGAATGCAATAGTTAATAGTAGAATGTCTACGTTATTTGTTATAAAAGATTTCTATGTATTCAAATATGGCAGTTCTGGTTTGTTGAGCGAGAAGTATCAATAAGCAGCTCCCTTTTAAGTGAACTTTTCTGCAACAGAGTTATCGTAACAACAGCCCTTATGGCTCATGCTGGAAATGATGTTTTTTGTATTCAATAGAAATTGGTAATTTTGAGAGGTATACTGTGACCCTTGATCGCTATGTAACAGCAGATTTTTATCGGGTTTGCGTTTATCAACGGCCATCAATAAAGAATCTATAACTAATTATCATGTTACTCATTAACCACCATGCGTGAATATAGGTCAATTATTGCCGCCAACAACCTTCTTTAGTTTTTATGTAGGTAATCCCAAACTTTATTTGGCTGATCAGTAGTAAAATTTTGATCCAATGTGTTCGGAGCCACAACTCGGTTGCTTATTTGCTGTTTTTTATTTTTGAACCTTCGTCTAAGCTTGGTTTTAATGCCATTTTCTTGCATAACACTTTGTACTGTTTTAATTTTTGCCTAAAGCTTTTAATTCAGCGTGAATTTTAGGGGCTCCATATCTGCATTTAGAATGCTTGATGTATTTTTTGAATATCTGCTAGAAGCCCTTCTTTTGCTAATTCTTTACTGCTTTTTTCCTTAGCAACCCATACCACCAGTACAAAACCCTACATAGTTCCTGTGTTTTATAGCAATTTCTATATAAAAGAATACTTTACTCTTTTTCTTTGCCCAGGGCTTTTTTTAAGATGTCTCTTTCTCTTATTAGCTCTTTTTTTAGATCAAATCTTTCTTTGTCATAAGGAGCCTTTGCCTGGAAATGCGTATGCTCCAGACATTTTTCCATCATATTTTCTTACTTAACATACTGCCATCTATACCTAGATCTTTTGCTATTTTTGTACTTGCTTGACCTGTTTCTTTAACCAGCTTAACAGCTTCTAATTTGAATTCTGCTGTATATTCTCTTCTATTTGTCATATTTTGAAAAAACGTTTTACTTTACTCCAAAAACGTCTTAACTTTCTCTCTACTTTTTCTGGACTACTCCGAATCGGTTGACAAATTGGACGCTTGATAAGCATAATTTGGAGCTTCTTGTGTAATGACTATATCATGAGCGTGACTCTCTCTTAATCCTGATGCAGTAATAGTAACAAATTTACAATTTTTTTTCATCTCTTCTATATTCCTATTACCAGTATACCCCATTGCAGCTTGCAATCCGCCAATCAATTGATGGATTACTCCTGAAGCTGGACCTTTGAATGGAACTCTTCCTTCCACTCCTTGTGGAACTAATTTGAGTTTTGAATCTTTATCTTGAAAATAACGGCTAGCTGAACCTCGTTTCATTGCACTAATAGATCCCATTCCTCGATAGCCTTTATATGCTCTGCCCTTATACATAATAATCTCACCTGGGCTTTCGTCAGTGCCAGCAAAAATCGAACCAATCATCACAGAGTCAGCACCAGCTGCAATAGCTTTTGCAACATCTCCTGAGTATTTTACCCCACCATCAGCAATTAGTCTGACGTTTCTTGCTCTACACGCCTCTGCAACATTCTTGATTGCAGAGAATTGTGGCACACCAACACCTGTAACTATTCTGGTTGTACAGATTGATCCTGGTCCTATTCCGACCTTCACTGCATCAACACCCGCATCAATCAACGCTTCAGCAGCCTCCTTTGTTGCAATGTTTCCGCCAATTAATTGCGTATTAGGATACATCTTTTTTATTTCCCTAATGGTATTGATAACGTTTTCGGAATGACCGTGAGCAGTATCCACAACAACTACATCAACTTCTTCTCCGATCAAAGCTTCACATCTGTCTATACCATCTTTTTTACCAGTGCCAATTGCAGCGGCAACTCTGAGACGCCCTTTACTGTCTTTACATGAATTTGGGTATCTATTGTATTTTTCAATGTCTTTAACCGTAATTAAACCTATACAACAAGAATTTTCATCTACGACCAAAAGCTTTTCTATTCTATTTTCATGCAACAATTTCATTGCTGAGGCACTATTCACTCCCTGCTCCCGCACTGTCACTAACTTATCTTTTGTCATCACTTCGGAAACTTTTACATTCATGTTCTGGTCTTCAATAAATCTCACATCTCGGTTAGTTAAAATTCCAACTAACTTGCGTTGATCGACTACAGGAATGCCAGAATAATTGTGCTCTCTCATTAATGAAATTGCTTCCGCAACTGTTTTATCCGGTGAAATCGTAATTGGGTTATACACGATCCAACTTTCATATTTTTTCACCCTTCTTACTTCTAAAACTTGTTCATCTATTGATAAATTCTTATGTATGCAACCTATCCCTCCATGTTGGGCAATAGCTATTGCAAAGCCCGATTCAGTAACAGTATCCATTGCAGAGGATATGAGAGGGATATTTAGTTCTATACTATTTGTTAAATAAGTTTTTGTATCTGCATCGCAAGGCAATATATTAGAATAGGCTGGCAAAAGAAGTATATCGTCAAACGAATAACAAGCTTCCATTTTTTTCATAGGCTTTATTTAAAGCTTATACGCCAATTAATTAAATTGCAATAGGCAAAATTAGCTAGGAGCCTTTAATTGTATAGCTCTAACTGTTTTTAGGAGATAGAAAAGCTATATGGTTGCTAATACATTTTATTGCAGAATAAGCATTCTATAGCTAACCCAAGAAAGGTTTCCCTACGTCATACCACGATTCATTCGCGGTATCTCTAGATCCCGCTAACAAGCAGCGGGATGACGGTTCTTCAAATCGTTAAGGTGTCATCCAAGCCTCCTATGATGTCATTCCAGTGTCCCTATGATGTCATCCCAGTGCCCAGACACTGGGATCCAGGAATTTTATTAAGTATAAAAGTAGCCGTTTTATGTTAAAATACAACGTTTTAATGATTATGAAAAAGCTGGATTCCAGACTGGAATGACATCGTTTACTATGTGCCATATTGCAATGTTCGTACAGTAAGCCATAGGATGACAGAAGCGGAGCTATAGAAGCCGGTGTGGCTCTGTCGTATAGCTCTCACTGTTTTTAGGGGATAGAAGAGATACCAGAATATATAGCTGCTAATATATTTTATTGCACAATAAGCATTCTACATTATTTGCCAGCAAACAGAACTGCTCAATAGTTAAGTTTTCTGGACGTTCATTTCCACTCAATTTAGCGTTTTCAAGGACAGTTTCAGCGTGGTTCGTTATATTTTGCAAGCTATTTCTCAGCATCTTTCTTCTTTGAGAAAAAACAGCACGTGTTAATCTTGTTAAGGTTTCCAAATTTACTGCAAATTTTGGGATAGGCAAAGGATTTACTGTAATTACTGAAGAATGTATTTTTGGTCTTGGAAAAAACTCTTTAGGTTCAATATCAAATTCCTTTTTTATATCACATAGTAACTGGCTTAGCACTGATAAGGAACCATAATCTTTAGAATTGGGTCTTGCCGTAATGCGATCTGCTACCTCTTTTTGAAACATTAATGTCAAGTTCGTAAAAAATTTTATATTATTTAACCACTTTAAAAATAACACTACCGAGATATTGTAAGGCAAGTTAGCAATAACTTTAACTGGACGTTCTATCAGCTCTTCTTCTATAACGTGCAGTGCATCTGCTTCTATAATTTTATACTTTCCTTGATGCTCATTTAGCAGTTGATCATGGTGTTTTACTAAATCTCTATCTTTTTCTATAGAAAGTAGAGACTTTGGATTATGCACCAATATTTCTCTTGTTAATGCACCATATCCAGGACCAATTTCAATGACATTAAAATTTTCCAGACTACCAGCTAAAGCGACTATTTTTTTTGTTATCTCACTCGATAAAATAAAATTTTGCCCTAGACTCTTTTTTGGCTTCAGTAAAAATTTTCTCATATTATTTTCATTATACAGTATTTTATAAAAATTAGTTGACGAAAATTCATTGATAATTGTATATTATTAATGTGTTTAACGCCGGCTTAGCTCAATTGGTAGAGCAACTGACTTGTAATCAGTAGGTTGTCAGTTCAAGTCCGACAGCCGGCACTCTCGCCCATATAAGTAAAGTTGATGTCCTTTTTAATAGTAGCAAATTGGAAAATGAATGGAATGCGTTCTTCATTTGTTGACTTTATAGGCAAACTTAACAACAAGAGCAACGAAATTACCTCTAAGCTAGTGATTTGCCCTCCTTTTACGTCATTTCCAAGCAGTATAGAGTTGAACAATAATATTAATATAGGAGCACAGAATTGCCATCATAAAAAGTTCGGTTCTTACACAGGTGAAATTAGTGCAGAAATGTTAAAAGAACTAGGGTGTACTTACGTAATACTTGGGCATTCTGAAAGGGCTAATGAAAAAGATAGTGAAATAAAACTTAAGTCGGAAATAGCAATAGAATCAGGCTTACACCCAATTATCTGTGTGGGTGAAAATTCAGAAGATTATAAGAAAGAAGTAATAGAATATCAATGCAAAAACCGCTTGCCAATACACGGTGAATATACCGTAGCATATGAGCCAATATGGGCAATAGGCACAGGTCATGTGCCAAATAATGATGCAATTGCTGAGGTGATAGAGGTAATAAAATTGTGTACTAGTAAAAAACACATTATATATGGTGGTTCAGTCAGTTCAGAAAATATAGAAAATTTGTTAAATATTTCAAATTTATCAGGAGTTTTAATTGGCAGTGCAAGCTTAGATTTCGATCACTTTTATAAAATTATACAACAAGTTGAAAAAAAGTTTTCTCTTATCAATTCTAAAATCAGCAACTAAGAATCCTATAACAAATGGCATCATTCCAGTGTCAAGCATATGTCTGTACGAGCATCTAGTATAGCTAAAGTAATCTAGAAAATTAACGATATTTTATTCCCCGGTGAACGCTCTATTTTGTTTTCCAACTCTAGTTCCAAAAGAGCCATTAGAGCTATGTTGGTAGAAAGTCCGCTTGCTAATATAAGTTCATCTATATCAACAGGTACAGAGTTAATATGATCAACTATAACAGATTTTGCCTGTTGTAATTTTTCTTGTTTTTGGTTAACAAAATGGTGCTCAACATCAAATAGGTTTTTTTGCTGCGGAGGTAAACTAAACCTAATACTCTCTATTATGTCATCAGCGGATTCGACAAGCTTAGCACCGTTTTTAATTAAATAATTACTACCACTACAGCGTGAATCTAAAGGGAAACCAGAAACTGCAAACACCTCTCTCCCTTGATTTAAAGCAAAATCTGCTGTTATTAGAGAGCCAGAACGTTTCGATGCTTCAATCACTGCAACACCCAGCGATAGACCAGATATAATTCGATTCCTTTGAGGAAAATACTGAGGCTTTGGTTTAGTAGCAAATGGAAGCTCAGTAACTACTAATCCACCATTCTCGGTGATTTTTTTGTATAGATCAAAATTTTCTTTTGGGTACACCACATCAATTCCGCTTGCTGTAACAGCAATAGTGGGATGATTTTTGTATATTACACTGTTTGCTGCAGTATCGATTCCTTTTGCAAGTCCAGAAACGATAACAAAACCAGCTTCGCTTAAATCAAGTGCCAACTTATTGGCAAAATTTCTTCCATTCATTGAAGAGTTACGCCCACCGATTACTGCAATTATCTCACGGCTTAATAATGATATATCACCAAGCGCAGTTATTACAGGAGGACAACTAGAGATATTTCTTAAAAGATCAGGGTAATCTGGGTCACATGCGGGTATAATTTTAGCTCCAATTCTTTCTGCATTATTGATTTCTTCTCGTGCATCTTGAATGCCATACACCTTATTATTAGCCACCCTATTGAGATATTTTAGCACCTCATCTAGCGATCCATGTGTTCTTAGTATACTAAAAAACTTTGTTGGTCCTATAGTTCTAGCCAAGCTTAACCATACTTCTAATTCTTTGTTGTTCAATTTATTTATCTTCATAAAAGGCTTGAATTTCTTATCAATTTAGTGTACCCAAGATAATGCAAATATACAGTGTTTTATGACGCATTTTGTTACAGATAAATGCATAAAATGTAAATATACGGACTGTGTGGAAGTATGTCCCGTTGACTGCTTCTATGAAGGTAAAAACATGCTCGTGATTAACCCAGATGAATGTATTGATTGCGGAGTGTGCATACCTGAGTGTCCAGTAGATGCAATTGTAACTGATGATTCCATAAAAGATATTTTAGAACTAGATGAAGAGTTACTGAACAGTGAACAAAAAATCTTCAAATCATTTTACAACATAAACGTAGAATACTCACAAAAATGGCCAAATATCACAGCTAAGAAGCAACCTCTCTATACTGCAGAAGAGTATAAGGAAAAAAAGGATAAAACAGCTTATTTTGACGAAAATTTAGAATAATGCTACTGAAGGAAAAAGAAAATTTCTCTTGTATCTCACAATTATTGTTTTGCATTGCTGAAAGTGGCTGTATTGTTTATGTCCTTGATAGCATAACTAGTTTACTTGAGAATACAAATAGTAATACAGCAATTTTACTGCTATTTAACTGTTAATAGGTACATTAGACGGATCATATGGGGTATAAAATGGATATTAAAGTAAAATATGCGGGAATAACTAAGCGTGCTGCAGCTTATATAGTTGACCAAATTATATTCCTAGTCTGTTATTCATTATTTTATTTATTAATTTTATTCATATTATCAGGAGAGCCCCTTGCCGATGTTTTTAATTATGTCTTTCCTGATATTGACACTAATAGTGACCTTATATCAGAGCGATATGAAATATTAGAAGACTTAGATATATTATTGAAAGATTTAGTATATATAGCATTGGAAGTATTAATGATAACAAGACTTGGTTGGACTCCAGGAAAGTTGCTACTTGGTATATACATAAAAGATGCAAACACACTTAAAAACGCTGCTTTAATGCAAGTAGTGATGAGAAGCACTCTCAAGGCACTTTTGTGGGTACCCACCTACATTTCTGAGTGGTTTTTTATTTTACCAATATTGGTTCTAATGTTTGCAATATTTGATAAGCGCAAGCAGCTTTTCTACGACAAAATTACAAAAACAGTAGTAATGGATTATAGGTCTGAAGCATGCTACCCAAAATTAAACTATGTATATGTGGGAATAACTAGGCGTGTGTTAGCGCATATTATTGACAGTCTTATTATTAAGGGAATTCCTTTATTCTGTTTGATTCTTGTAAGAGTGGTTTTTCACATTGCTAGACCTAAATTATTAATTATACGTATTTGCTTATCTTTTTTGCTATCGATAGTATTCGGAGTATTCATGATAAGAAGATTTGGTGGTACTCCAGGACAATTGTTATGCGGTATTAATATCAAAGATGCAAATACACTTGAAAATGTTACTCTAGTGCAAGCAATAGTTAGGCATATTTCATTTGAAGTTATTTGCTTCCCCATATTCATCACGAGAAGGAAATTTTTTGATAAGTATACCTCTGAATGGTGGTTTGATCCTTTATTAGGCTTAATCTTTATGACCACAATACTAATTTTCATATGTGCAATATTTGACCAACGCAAGCAGTTTCTTCATGATAAAATTGCAAAGACAGTGGCAGTAGATTATAAACCTCCAAGCTAACTTTCCCTTCTGTTTACAAGGTTCATATATGTAGTTATAATTAATAAGGTTCTTCTAAGAGTGCCCATGGTTCCAACTATAGCAATTTTAAGTGGTGGATTTTCTTGTGAGAGAGAAATATCACTTATGAGTGGAAGAGCAGTAAAGAAGGCACTTGATAGCCTTTCATATAATGCAATAGAAATAGATGTTGACAGCAACATTGCTGAAAAGCTTAAAAAAATTAATCCGGGCCTTGCTTTTATCGCTCTGCATGGACCTTATGGTGAAGATGGCTGCATTCAAGGTTTATTGGAAATCTTAGGTATAAAATATACACACTCAGGAGTTATGGCTTCTGCTGTTGCTATGAACAAGGCAATGTCAAAGCATATATTTTGGTCCCTTAGTATTGATACTCCAAAAGGTTATGTAATTAGCCGAGAAGATCTACTAAAAAATAATATTAAAATTGATTATCCGTACGTCTTAAAACCAATTAATGAAGGCTCTAGCATCGGAGTACATATTGTTTCCTCACATGAGGATTATTTAAAACTGAAATTTGATGTCATTCCAGCGCGTGACCAGGAAAAAAAAACAGTACCTGGCTACTTGGATGACAAGGAAGGAGCTACTTCTATGACAAAAGATTTGATGATCGTAGAAGAATACATACCGGGCATAGAGTTACATACTGCTGTATTGCTGGATGAAGCAATTGGCACTATGGAAATACGACCAAAAAATAAATTCTATGATTATGAAGCAAAGTATACAGATGGATTTGCAGAACATATATTTCCTGCTGAAATTCCTGACAATATATATAAAATGACCTTGGAACACGCACTGAAAGTTCATCAATTTTTAGGATGCAAAACTATTTCCCGCTCAGACTTTCGTTATAATCCCAAGAATAACACTTTAAAAATGCTTGAGATTAATACACATCCTGGCTTTACTGAGTTATCGTTAGTGCCAGAAATTGCAAAATTGGCAAAAGGAATCAATTTTAATGAATTAGTTAAAATTATTATTGAAGATAGTTTGCAGCACAAAAATATTAGGGATTTAAGTCATGTTGAGCAGTATTACTAGAAGCCAAAGGAGTTTTTTGCGTAAGTGTGCCTTGGTTATTATCACAGCACTTTTTCTTACGCTAATACTTTACAGCTCACTTGATAAAATAATAAATCGATTTAATTACTACTTTACTTGGTATAATGACTGCCTATCTAGTTTATTACTCAGTAGTGGATTTTCAATCGACGAAGTAGTCGTGAGCGGCAATAAATTTACAAACAAAAAGGATATTCTAAGTTTGACAGATAGAACGCAACCTATCCTGTATATATCACTTTCAAAACTTGCCGGTAACATACAATCCGTAAGCAGGTGGATAAAACACGTAAGAGTTCACAGAATTTTGCCCAATACTCTACGCATTAATATAGATGAGCATAAACCGTTTGCTCTCTGGAAAGATAATAACAAAACCTCGGTAATTGATTTCGAAGGCAAAGTGATCGTAGATAACTATCCAGTAGATGATCTTGTTGTAATTACAGGACAAAACTCGTTATCAAACCTAGAATTTGTTAGAGATGTGTTAGAGAGTAAAACTCAATTAAGTGACCACATTTCTTCTTTTGCTTATATAGGGAATAGAAGATGGAATATCATACTTGATAACGATTCCACAGTAAAACTGCCTGAAGATAACCCTTATAGTGCATGGGAATATTTAAACCACTTGCAAAATACAACTGATTTTACTTTCAGCGATTGGAGTATTATTGATATGCGTATTACTGATAAAATCTTTGTGAAGAGGTGATCTGCTGTCATCCAAGCAGCGGGATACTTAACCGTCATACCGCGATTCATTCGCGGTATTCAGCCGTTAACAAGCAGCGGAATGACAGCAATCCTACGTCATACCGCGATTCATTCACGGTATCTCTTGGCATAGATCCCGCTAACACGTAGCGGGATGACGGTTGTCGTTTAGCTATAAATATTTAAGAAATTTACCAAACGAAAAAAAAGGCAAAAGAAGCCCCGTGGTTGGCTAATTACTTACATTATACTTTCAAGTATGGCGTTTTTTTATTCTAAACGCTTAATAACCGCGATTTAGCTGCTTTTTAATGCAACTAACCTTTAGTCATAAATGTTTAAGAAATTTACTAAACAGAAAAAAAGGCAAAAGAAACCCTAGGGTAGCTAGTTATTCACTATCCATTTTTTAAGTTGGCGTTTTTTTATGTTTTAAATGCTTTATAAGCGCATTTTAGCTTATATTAGGTAAAAACCTAGAAATTTTATAAAGACATAAGGTGCACATAGCGCAAAAAATTAAACATGGGACGCCAGATACGTGAGTTTTTTTGTCATTTAATCTGTACAGAGAAGATAAATAAATAGCTTCAGTTTCATGATAAGGGGGCTGGCGAGGTTTGTCAAGGAATTTTTATGCAAGAGATCTATTGAAATGCCCCTGTAAAATTATACTATTAATTAGTGCACTGTAAATTTAAAATTATAGATATGTTAAGCAGATTGGTAATTTTGCTATTAGTTTTTATACTTCCTTTTTCTTCATACTCATACCAGTTTAGAACCAAAGCAAAGCAAGCAGTAGTCTTAGATTTAGCTTCAGACTCATTCATTTTTGACCATAATTCTGATGAAAAAATGGCCCCATCTTCAATGAGCAAGCTAATGACTTTATATATAGCCTTCGATTATCTAAAAGCTGGAATAATACACATGGAGGATAAATTTCGAGTAAGTAGAAAAGCGTGGGAAAGGAGAGGCTCTTCTATGTTTTTGAAAGAAGGTCAATCCGTTACGGTGAGGGAATTACTTGAAGGAATTACAATAGTCTCAGGCAATGATGCCTGCATAACACTAGCCGAGGGCATTGCAGGATCAGAAGAGAATTTTGTGGCTGAAATGAATGAAGTTGCACAAAATTTGAATCTGAATGACAGTCATTTTGTCAACTCAAGCGGGTGGCCAGATGAAGATCATTTTATGAACGCAAAAGACTTGGTAATGCTGGCAAAAAGGATTTTCACCGATTTTCCTGAATATTATGATTTATTTTCTGAACAATATTTGACATATAATGAAATTGTACAAAAGAATAAAAATCTTCTACTTTTTCACGACATTGGGGTTGACGGTTTAAAAACCGGTTATACAAATGCTGGTGGTTACGGCATTGTAGCATCTGCAAAACGAAATGATAGGAGAATTTTTGCTGTCGTAAATGGCTTAAACACTGAGAAAGAGCGAATAGAAGAAGCAAAAAGACTGATACAATACTCCTTAAATCATTTTAACACCAAGAAAATATTCGCTAAGGATAGCGTAGTTGAGGAAGTAAATGTTCTCTATGGAAAAGATAAAAAAGTGCCTATTACAGTTGCAAACGATGTTACCATAACTTACAACCGCAAATTGCATGACCAAATTAAGGTGCGTATTGAATATAAAGATATGATACCTGCACCCATTAAAAAAGGTCAAGAAGTGGGCGAAGTTTTTGTAGAAATACCAGGTATTGAGCAACAAACTACACCACTTTATGCAGCAAATGACGTGCAGGAATTGAATTTCGTAGAAAAGTTTTTTAGGATGTTGTTTTAAGTTTGATATTAAAGCAATTTCGAAAGAGAGATCTATTGCACTTTAGTGTAGTTTTAACTAACAATTTCTGTTACAATACAAGATTGAAGTGTTACGAAAATGTGCTGGTTATATTTGTTGCTGTCTAGTATCCTAGAGATACTGTGGGCTGTAACACTAAAGTTTAGTAACAGTTTTACTAAAGTTGTGCCTTCGATTGCAACATTGGTAATTATGATCATTAGCATTTATTTTTTATCTCTTGCAGCATGCTTTCTACCTATTAGAGTATGCTATGCAGTTTCCTCTGGAATATGCACAATTGGAATAACTATAATTGGTGCAACCACTTTCACAGAGAATATTAATTTATATCAAGTTTTATGTATCGTTTTAATTGTAATAGGAACCATAGGGCTAAAGCTCTCTATTTAAACCTAAAAATTTATGCATGAATTGGATATATTTACTCTTATCGTCACTAATTGAAGTGTTCTGGGTCATAACACTTAAGCATAGTTATGGATTTACTCATCTCGTACCATCAATAATTAGCATACTCTCCATGGCTCTTAGTACATATTTACTTTCGCTCGCTACACGTTCTATACCTATCGGAGTATGCTATGCAATTTGGACTGGAGTGGGCGCTATAGGAGCTTCGATACTTGGAGTTTACCTATTTGATGAACCAGTTAATTTATTCGAAGTAATATGCTTTATTTTAGTTACATTCGGGATTATAGGATTAAAATTGTTTGATACTGCAAAACAAACTGTTGATAAAATGGAATAAAAGATCCCACTGGGATGAAAGAAGCAGATACTCCATATTGTCATGCAAATTGGAATCCAGACTTTTTTCTATATAGCATGGTGAAGACGGGAAACCGTAACCGTTCACACAATGGCGTCAACTTAAGGAAAAATGTCAGAGATTGTGTATAAAATTTCTCTCTAAATTTTTTATCATTAAATTATCCAAAGAGTGCAAGGGACAGCACTTTTGTTTCTATTTTATTGCAACAAAAAAGTTTAAAATGTGTCTTTTTTAGGTGAGGCATGCAAAAAGGAAAAGATCTTATCTTACAAATTAAAAATGCAATATACTCGAAAACTTTTCAGAAAATCCATTGTGTTGAGTTTTACACGAACAAGAAAACTTCCTTTTTCGACAGTATTTTCTATGATTTTAAAGTTAGTTAAAAAAAGTTTGGGAATAGAATGTGAACTTATGGAGCCATTGACATGTACCATCAAAGCAAGCTTTTTCTAAAGCAAGGTATAAGATTTGCCATACAGGCTTTCAAGAATTTAAGCATCCAAACAGCCTATCAGGATGAACCTGAGTTGGAGAGGCTATAGACTTATTGCAGCAGATGGTTCTGGTATGAGATTACCCAGCTCTGGGGAAATTGTATCCGAGTTTGAACCAAATGGAACAACAGGCACCATTGGCAATTTGTTTGTTGATTTGTGTACTTCGCTGATTTGTAGTGCTCGTCTTGCAGCTTGGAATATAGGTGAACAAACGTTGGCGGCAGAGCAATTACCCGAAGTTATCACTCAAATGCGTTTATTAAATCAAGAGAAATTATTATTTATCTATGATCGTCTTCAGTAAAATTCATTCAGCAGCATTATGATTTGGAAGTAGATTTTATTTTTCGCTTGCAAAAAAGAAATTATAGTAAGCTATGGGAACGCTGGCGAATTAGATTTTGATTTTATATTAGAAAATGAAAAGCTAAAAAATAAAATGAAAGGACAGAAAGTAAGAGTTATAGTGCTGACATTAGCCAACTGAGAAACAGAGTTTTTGACCGAGACTTTGGAGCAAAGCTTATGTGCTAAGGTGGCACATAGAGGAAACGACTCAAAGTAGGAGCAGAGTTAGAGAATTTTTCTGGAGAGGCTGTATTACAAGAATTTTGGGCAAACTTGGTCATGTGCAATATATTATCGCTTCATATATGTGATGCACAAGGGCCTTGGAACCCAGATCAAATTACTGATACCAATTCTCATTGTTGTCCAGTCAAATAGGAAACATTGCAGAGTTGTTTAATTGTGGAGCTGGCAAGAGAAGTAATAAATTTGCACAAAGCACCCTCAAGTAGAGCAATTGTATCGTATATTTTATTGCGCAAAATGTTCTGTTTTATATATAACCAAAGCCTCTCAACAGGATTTAGCTCAGGTGAGTATGGAGGTAGGTATATAATGTCGATATTTTTAGGTACCTTTAAATTTTTTGACCTATGCCAACTAGCACAGTCCATAACGAGAAAAGCCTCTCGTGTTTCTAGATATTGCGAAATTTGCTCAAGAAATATGTTCATGCAATCAGTGTTGACATTTGGTGCAAATAAGCTAGAACTCTCTCCATTTCTAGGATTAACTGCACTATAGAGATAGAAATTTTGCCTACCTAATTTTGTTTTAACCTGTGTTCTAATCCCCTTTTTAAACCACCCATGTCCAACTTTTGAATGTGTGCCAAACCGTGATTCATCAAAGAAAAATAGCTCTTTTTCTGGATACTTGCTAATAGCTCAATTGAGATTTTTTTTTGAATTCCTCTTGTTTGCTTTTATCTTGTCCATTATGAACTGGTCTTGGTGTAATATATGAGAATTTCATCTTTTGCATATGGCGGTGTACTGTAGATTTGCTGATATTTAATCCGAACTTTTCCTGGATTCTTATTCTCATTTCTTTAATGGTGATATTAGGATTTTCTTCTATCCACTCTTCAATTTGCTGTAGTTGAGCCTGATTTAATTTAGTTTTTCTACGACGTTGTGAAGGAGCAAACAGTTTTTCTTCTCTGCCAATTTTCAAGAGTTTTACCCACGAAGTTAGTGCGCTTCTTGAAATGCAATATATTTTTGCTACAGCCGTTATACTGTACTTTTTTGCTGCAATTACAGCATTTAGTTTTTTTGAAACATATGCATTATTCCTTACTTTCTTCAGCATTTCTTTTGCTGATTCTACTACTTTTTCATCCAATAATTTTGATCTTAATGCCATTTAAACCTCGCTATTTTACTTACTTCAGTATGGCTTTTCTTCCATCATTGTCCATCTGTTTGCCCTGTAATGGGAATTGGTATTAGAGGTTGTCCGGAAACAAGTAAAAGGCTATAATATCTGAAATTTTAGTACGGGGTAAAGATGAGAAAAAAGTATCCAACAGATCTAAGCGAAAGGGAATAGGCAAGAATAGAAAAACACTTCAGAGTATCATACAAGAAAGGAGGAAGGCTGCCAAAGTATAGCAAAAGAGAAATATTAGAAGCAATTTTCTATGTATTGCGTACAGGGTGTCAATGGCGGTATTTACCAAATGATTTTCCGCTATGGAAGACTGTGTATGAGCAGTTCAGGCAATGGAAGAAGCAGGGAATTTTTGAGAAAATGAATTATGAAATTACAAAATATAGTAGAAGAAAAATAGGAAGGAATGAGCAGCCGAGTGCCTGTATAGTAGATAGTCAATCTGTAAAGACTACAGAAAAGGGGGGATCAAAGGCTATGATGGAAGTAAAAAAGTAAAGGGTAGAAAAAGGCATATAATTACAGACACTCAGGGTTTTATACTAGGTTGTTACGTAGGCGCTGCTAACGAAAATGATAGAGATGGTATTAAAATAGCATTAAACAATATGAGAACAAAATATACTAAAGTTAAAAAAATGTGGGCTGACATGGGATACCAAGGAAGAAATTTAAAGAATCACATAAAGGAAGAATATGACATAGATATTGAAATTGTTACAAGGCCTCCATGTAGATTTTGGGTGCACAAAGATACGCCACCTGAGCTACTACCAACAAGAGAACAAGGGTTTAAAGTACAGCCAAGAAGATGGGTTGTAGAAAGGACTTTTGCTTGGGTTAATAGGAATAGAAGGCTATCGAAGGAGTATGATTTACTCACAACATCCACTGAGAATTTCATATACCTAGCTATGAGTAGGGTTATGTTAAAGAGGGAATATGCTTGAATTTACTTGTTTCCGGACAACCTCTGAGTATCGTTTAAATTTTTCAGTTTTATTTAGTGTAATGAGACAGAAACTCTATCAGGTACTTATTGCGCCAAAAAACTTTCAAGCCCTTTTTAAGTATACGCGCTAAAGTTAAAATCCGACCGGGACAGCCGCAATAAAGTAGATAAGCCTAAACGCCATCATGTCTTTAGGAGAGTTTGCTAATGAAAGTTCTTAAGTTGACGCCATTGGCTGAACGGATACGATTTATTTCAGTGCATGAGCTGGTCCTTTTCGGATTTTAGCGCTGTGTACATAACTGCACGAACGTCTAGTTTAGGGGTAAGAAAAATTAGGGCCTGCAAATTAATCCAAACACATAAGTGTAGTGTTACCACCAAATGCTGTAGTGTTAACACTTACAACTTTTTCTGTAGAAAAACGCTGTAAATAATGAGGACCACCAGCTTTTGGCCCAGTGCCAGATAGTCCTCTACCACCAAATGGTTGTATCCCAACTGCTGCACCTATCTGGTTACGGTTGATGTAGACATTTCCAACTGATATTTTTTTACTTATAGTGTCAATTTGACTTTGTATACGACTCTGCAAAGAAAACGTAAGCCCATATCCAGTACTATTTATATCACTTATAACTTCATTTAATTGTGACTTGTTAAAACGTATGATATGTAAAATAGGACCAAATACCTCTTGCTTTAATTGCGAAATTTTTTGTATCTCATAAATATATGGAGGAAAGAAATAACCATTATGAGAATTTGTATCCATGGGTACTTTAAATAACAGATTTGAATCTTCATCCTCTGACATTTTTTGCGTATGTTGAGTGAGCATATCGATAGATGCTTTATCAATTATTGGACCAATATCAGTACTAAGTTGTATTGGGTCACCAATCTTGAGTTCTTGCGCTGCACCGCATATCATTTTTATCTGCTTCTCTGCTATGTCCTCTTGAATAAACAGCACTCTAAGCGCAGAACAGCGTTGACCACTGCTACGAAACGCAGAAAGCAAAGCATCCATAGCCACTTGCTCTAAAAGAGCAGAGCTATCAACTATCATAGCATTGAGCCCTCCTGTTTCAGCAATAAGTGGCACAATAGGACCATCCCTATTTGCAAGCATTTTATTGATTATTTGAGCAGTTTGTGTTGAGCCAGTAAAAGCTACTCCGGCAATTCTATTGTCTGGAACTAATATTTTGCCTAAATATCCACCATCCCCAGGAATGAGGTGTAACACATTCTTTGGTACCCCAGCTTCATGTAGTATCTTAACAGCTTCGTAGGCAATAATCGGCGTTTGCTCTGCCGGTTTTGCCAGCACTGCATTACCTGCTGCAAGTGCAGCTGAGACCTGCCCAATGAAGATAGCGAGCGGAAAATTCCACGGTGATATGCATAAGAAAACTCCTCTGCCTTCAAAAAAGATGAAGTTATCTTCACCTGTTGGGCCCGGCAATTTTTTCCAGTCGCTCAGTTCATTTTTTGCTATCATTGCATAATAACGCAGAAAGTCGATTGCCTCTCTTACTTCTGCTATTGCATCGGATAAAATTTTTCCTGCTTCCACAATCAGAATGTAAATTAACTCTTTCATCCTTTCCTCAAGCAAATCTGCAGCTTTTTCAAGGCATTTAGCGCGCTCTTCTGCTGAAACATTCTGCCACTTAGCAAAAGCACTATGTGCTATTTCAAGAGCGTTTAAAGCTTGATCGCTTGTTGCACTTGACACTTCTCCAATTACATTTTCCAAATGTGCAGGATTCACTACTTCGATAAATTCAGCATTATCAAATAGTGCTTTTCCATCAATTATTGGTCCAACTTGCCACTTTTTTTCACTAAAACCCTTTATATCATCTGCAAATTGTGAGACTATCACAGAATCACTAATATCCATCCCCAAGGAATTTTTTCTTTCTGGTCCCAAAATATCTTGTGGTAATGGAATGCCTGGATGAGGTTCATAATTAAAATTTATAGCTTTTTCCAGTGGATCTGAAATTAACTCATCGATTTTAACGTTAGGATCACTTATTTGATTAACAAACGAACTATTAGCTCCATTTTCAAGAAGGCGTCTTATAAGATAAGGCAACAAGTCACTATGTTCCCCAACGGGTGCGTAGACACGACAGCTAACATTTGTTGCAAGCTCTGACATTGCATAATCATATAAGTCTTTTGCCATTCCATGTAAGCGTTGAAATTCAAATCCAGGGTGGTTTTTATCAGCAAGTTCCATGATAGAAGCAAAAGTATAGACGTTATGAGTTCCAAAGCATGGGTAAAAGCTGTTTGGTTTACTCAAAAGTTTCTGTGCGCACACGAGGTAAGATACGTCAGTATAGCTTTTTCTTGTAAATACTGAGTAATCATTTAATCCCAATTCTTGCGTACACTTGATTTCTGAATCCCAATATGCACCTTTTACAAGCCTCACCATAATTTTATGATTTGATCGAATAGCAACATCCTCTACAAAGTCAAGAACAGATAAAGCACGTTTTTGATATGCTTGTACAGCCAAGCCGAGCCCTTCCCACTCAGAAAGTGATTCATCAAGCCGTAATTGTTCAAACAAGATTAAGGAAATTTCAAGCCTTTCTGTTTCTTCTGCGTCTATGCATAGTGAAATGTTGTATTTTTTTGCCTCGCGGCAGAGCTCTAAAACCTTAGTGAATATCTCACCAGCAATTCGGCCAAGTTGACTAAATTCATAACGTGGGTGTAAAGCAGAAAGTTTGATTGAAATTCCATGGGATTTAAAACAATCATTTATTTCAGTGGATTCACCTATAGCTTTTATTGAGTGCATGTATGAATTAAAATACTCTTCTGCATCCTCAGTTGTGTGAGCAGCTTCGCCAAGCATATCAAAAGAGTATAAAAACTTACTATTGTCATCTAGTTTTGCGTACCTTAAAGCTTCTTCTATGGTTTCTCCAACAACAAAATGATTACCAAGCATAGACATTGCTTGTTTTACTGCTTTGCGAATGATCGGTTCTCCTAAATTCTTAAGTAACTTAGAAATTGCGTAATAGAACTTCGAATCGCCTTCATTATCTCTCAATATACTGCTACCTATCATCAAGCTCCATGTGGAAGCATTAACAAACAACGAAGAAGAGTGCCCTAAATATTTATTCCATTCCTGATTGGCAATTTTATCTTTGATTAGCTCGTCTATTGTATAATCATCTGGTATTCTAAGTAGTGACTCAGCAAGACACATAAGCGCTATTCCTTCATCATTGGAAAGCGAGTATTGCTGCATAAAGGAATCTACAATACTTAATTTATTGTGTTTGATTTTTTCAATAACTTGTTTTGCTATATTATAAATTCTATTTTTTGAATCAGCCGAAAGCTCTGCTTTTTCTACAAGATAACGTATATAACTCTTTTCATCAGTACGATAAAATCCTTGTAAACGTTTTCTGAGTTCATTAGGTTCTTGTATAGAGCTTATCATATATAATTATCTCCAAAAAATACTCCGACACCATATGTATGGTGAAATTATATCATAACTTTGCGCAGAGCAAATTGCTATTTACAAAGGGATCAGGGCTGGCTAAAAGAAGTCCATGCAATAACTTCACTAAATCAAAAAGATTGTGCAAGTATGTAGCTCAACACTCCACCACACATCAAGTATTTAGTCTCAGTTGCGGTTTGTACACAGCATTTGAGTTGAATTGATTGCCTTGAATTATCCTTTCTTTTGATGATACATTCTAGATTTCCACTCGGCACTATTTCACCTTTTATGCTTATTACCTCGCTACCATCAAATATCTTTCTGGTTATTCCATTTTGGAATATAAGTGGAAGAACACCCATACCAACTAAGTTGGACCTATGTATACGCTCAAAGCTTTCTGCAATTACAACTTTAATCCCCAACAATAAAGTACCCTTTGCTGCCCAATCCCTACTTGAACCTGTGCCATACTCCTTTCCTGCCACAATGATGAGAGCTTCCTTGTAGCGCATCGCCGCATCAAAAATTGGCATAGTTTCTTGAGAAGGAATATATTTTGTATATCCACCTTCGGTGCTAACCATTTCATTTTTTATTCTAATGTTAGCAAAAGTCCCACGCATCATTACATTGTGATTACCACGACGAGATCCATATGAATTGAAATCCTGTGGTTCAATTCCAAGCCCTTTTAAATATAGACCGGCAGGACTACTCGAGGCAATATTTCCCGCAGGGGAAATATGATCAGTAGTTATGCTATCGCCAAACATTGCTAATATTTGTGCACCCTTTATATCGATTTTATTATTTTTAGGTGATAAGTTATCAAAATAAGGCGGATTTTGTATGTAAGTGCTGTTTGCATCCCAATTATAGATTTCACTTTTTTCACACTTTATCTTTCGCCAATGTTCATCACCAGAAAAAACATCCTTATACTTTTGTATGAACATCTCACGTGTTACCACACTTTTAACACAATCTTCGATTTCATTGTTTGTTGGCCATATATCTTTGAGATAGACATCATTTCCATTCTTATCTTTGCATATTGAATCTTTTGTCAGATCAATTTGCACAGTACCAGCAAGTGCATATGCAACAACAAGTGGCGGAGATGCCAAGTAATTAGCTTTGACTAACGGATGAATTCTTCCTTCAAAGTTACGATTGCCAGATAAAACTGCAGCAACGGTTAAGTTTTTGTTTTTAATGCCATTTTCTATATCTTTATTAAGTGGACCAGAATTCCCAATGCAAGTTGTGCAACCATATCCAACTAGATTAAAACCCAAAGCATTTAGATCTACCTGCAATCCAGACTTTTCTAAATATTCTGTTACAACTTGTGACCCTGGAGCAAGAGAAGTTTTAACCCAAGGCTTTGATTTTAATCCAAGTTTAATTGCATTACGAGCTACAAGACCTGCAGCAATCATCACACTTGGATTTGAGGTATTAGTGCAGCTTGTTATTGCTGCAATAACTACACTTCCATCTTGGAGTTTATCGCTTTCCTTTGACTCATTAACTGAAAATGATTTAGAAAAAGACTCTGCCACTTGTGAAAGAAAAACCTTATCTTGTGGTCTTTTAGGACCAGCCATTACTGGCTTCACGCTCGATAAATCAAGTTCTAGTGCGTCAAAAAATGCTAACTCATTATTGCCACGCCACAATCCTTGCTCTTTCGCATAAGCCTCAACTAACTTAATCAGCTTTTCTGGTCGCCCTGTTAAATGTAAATAATCGAGTGTTTTCTGATCAATTGGAAAAAACCCACAAGTTGCACCATACTCTGGGGCCATGTTTGCTATAGTGGCTCTATCTGCCAAAGATAAATAATCTAAACCATCACCATAAAATTCTACAAACTTACCAACAACGCCTTTTGTTCTTAGGATATTGGTAACCGTCAGCACTAAATCAGTCGCAGTTACTCCTTCCGGCAATCTGCCAATTAATTTAAATCCAACTACTTCTGGAATCACCATACTAATTGGTTGACCAAGCATCACAGACTCAGCTTCTATGCCTCCAACACCCCAACCAAGAACTGATAATCCGTTAACCATTGTAGTATGGCTGTCAGTACCAACTAAAGTGTCAGGATATATGACTCCATCATTATTACACACAACTTGCGCTAAATATTCAAGATTCACTTGGTGGCAAATCCCTGTGCCAGGCGGCACTACTCTAAAATTTGTGAAGGACGATTCCCCCCACTTTAAAAATTGATATCTCTCCAAATTTCTTTTTACTTCTAGCTCAACATTCTTACTGAATGCGGAAACACTTCCATAACTATCTACTTGAACAGAATGGTCAATCACAAGATCAACCGGTACAGACGGATTTATGTTGCTCGGGTTTCCTCCATTTTTCTTAACATAGCTCCGCATTGAAGCTAGATCAACAACAGCAGGAACCCCTGTAAAATCTTGCATCAACACCCTTGCTGGTTTATAGCTAATTTCGTGATTAGTGTGTTTATTAACGCAGTCTGCTAGCACTCTTATGTCATCCAGCTTTACGTTTACTCCATCTTCATTGCGCAATAAATTTTCAAGCAGAACCTTAAGTGAGCAGGGCAATTTAGTCACATCTATTCCTAAAAATTCACTAACACTACTTAGGCTAAAATAGTTGTATGACTTCCCGTCAATGTTTAAAGTCGTTTTTGCGTTTAAAGAATTATTCATCAAGTTACATCATATTAGTTAAAATTGGAATTACTACCGTTACTTTTTTGTTGTTGACCTTGCTGCTCATACATAGTTTCAAAATCTATAGGATCTAGCATCAGTGGGGGAAATCCACCACTACTTGTAACTCTTGCAATTATTTCTCTTGCAAAAGGGAAAAGAAAAGTAGGTCCGCCAATAAACAAAGCTTGTCTTACCTCTTCCTCACTCAACTCTTTTAAATTTTCTATTGAAAAAATACCACAATATTTCGTCTCACAAATGAAAGCTACGCCATCTTTTATGCCTTCATCTTTTACCGTTGCTTTGACTTCTATATGCAAAGTAATTTCATGGAAAGATTTTTCTTCATTCACTTCTTCTTTGTTTTTCGTCCCTTCTAATTTTGCTGAATTGATATTAACCATTACATTAATATCTGGAGCTTTACTAGAAGAAAGGAATGGCGAATTCGGATTCTCAAATGATAGATCTTTAACATATTGACCGTGAATTCTCATTTTTTGTTGTGGCATTTCTTACGTCTCCTTTAATTAAGTTGAGATATTTAATACTTTCTTATATAATATATTCATTTACAAACGAATAGCAAACCTGATTATAAGTTGATATGAAAAACATATTTTCATTAATAATTAATAATGTTCGGATACTTTATATGCCAAGGAGTTGAGTTACTATGATAGAGCTTGTAATATATGCTTTATTAGCGGCGTTCATTTTTTCACGTTTGTATAATTCTTTAGGAAGGTCAGCCAACCTCAACCTAAAAAAGCTAACTAATGTATTGGATGTAAGCCGAAGTAGAGAAGATGTAGTAGAAAACATTGAGGGTTACATTGATAGCAATGATGAAAATTCAATAAAAGTTACTTATAAACAAATATTAAAAAAAAACAAAGATTTTTCTATTTCCCACTTTATAGAAGGTTCAAGCATAGCTTTTGAATTAATAATAAAATGTTTCAATCAAGGAAATTTGTCTCAGTTAAAACCACTTCTCGATAAAGACTTATATGATAATTTTGCAGAGAAGATTAAACATCGTAAAGAGGTGCACGAGTCTATAATTGTTTCTATTGTTTCACAAAAGATTTTAGAAATAAAGCTAGTAAAAAACGCAGTGTTTATTGCAGTATATTTCCTTTCAGAGCAAATTAACTTCGTTAAGAATAATAAAGGGGATATCATATCAGGTAGTACATCCACCATTAATAAAGTTGAGGATGTATGGCAATTCAAAAAAAATGTTAATTCATCAGACCCAAGCTGGTTGCTTGTTTCTATTCACTATAAAAAGACAAGTAACGATAAGACAAATGACAAGTAAGATGAGTTTTTTTTGAAATGGAAAGCAAGCTACGCGAAATAGTACTTGACACTGAAACGACAGGTCTTGACACTGGATCTGGTCATCGAATTATTGAAATAGGGTGTGTGGAATTAATTAACCGCATTCCAACAGGTAAAGTATTCCATCGGTACCTTAACCCAGAAAGAGATATACCTTATCACTCATTTAAGATTCACGGTATTAGTGAAGAATTTTTAGAAGATAAACCATTATTTTCAGATGTTGCACTTGAATTTCTTGACTTTATATCTAATGATATTTTGGTAATTCACAACGCTGAATTCGATGTTAAGTTCCTTAACATGGAGTTAAGCAAGCTGAATGCTGGGTTAATTTCCTCAGATAGAGTGCTAGATACATTACCTCTTGCGAGGAAAAAATTCGCAGGATCACCTGCTTCTTTGAATGCATTATGTAAGCGTTTTGATATATCGCTAGAGAATAGAGAATTGCACGGAGCACTAGTTGATGCTCAATTGCTTGCAAAGGTATATGTTGAACTTACAGGAGGGTTACAAACCTTTCTGTTTGATAATGAATGCAATCAGGACAGTAACTCTACATTCGTTCAGCATAAAGTGCGTAATCTAACTCCCAGAGAACATTCACCAAATAGTGAAGAAATTGATGAACATAAGAAACTGTTAGACAAAATTAACAATACACTTTGGAATAAATGTATTGAATAGATCAACCAATAAAGATACAATTTAATTTTACTGAGAGCATTCTAATGGTAAGGTTTGTAAGATTGTTATCTAATGTGCTAGCAGCATTAGCAGTTGTTTTTTTAGGTTATTGTTATTTCACTAAAAAAGGCATATTTGCCCCAGTAGCGATTCACAACGCAGAAGTTAAGATAGGCGGAGATTTTTCTTTAATTAATCAGGACGGACAGATCCTGCGCAGTAGTGATTTTAAAGATAAATACATGATGATTTTCTTTGGGTTTTCCTCATGCAAAAGAACTTGCCCTATGAACCTTGGAATAATTTCAGAAACACTTGCAAAGTTAGATGAGAAAACTAACAACAAGCTACAAACATTTTTTATCACAGTTGATCCTGAGCACGATAGCACGGAAAGACTTAAAGAATTTCAGCAGCAATTTGACCACAGAATACAAATGTTAACTGGTGAAAGAGAAAAAATAGACGAAGTAGTTGCGAAATACAAAGTATATGCAAGCAAAGTTGGTGGAGAAGAAGAAATCAACCATTCTTCGATAATATATCTTATTGGCCCTGGAGGAAAATATGTTACACACTTTGCAGCCGATTTAAATTCAGACGAAAGTCAATCTGATAAGATTTTGGCTGAGATCAGAAAATACGTAAACTGAATTATAGATTCTTCTGTTAATTACGCAACTGCATGAGCGTTATAATTTAATCTCCACCTGGAAGACACATTGGAATGACACTATTTGCTGTCTTCAAAAATAAACATTCGTAAAATTGTGCTTTTAATATGGGTTATCAGTTTAAAAATGTTGCTAATCAGCATATATGAATGTAATATTAATTAACATTCATAAACGAAGCAATACCATGGAAAATAGTTATAATGCCGATGCAATAAAAATCTTAAGGGGTCTTGATGCTGTAAGGAAACGTCCAGGTATGTACATTGGTGACACTGACGATGGATCTGGCTTGCACCACATGGTATATGAGGTTGTTGACAACGCAATAGATGAGTCTTTAGCTGGATATTGTGATAAAATTGAAGTTAGTATAAATGCAGATGGTTCAGTATCTGTAACTGATAATGGTCGTGGCATTCCAATTGACATTCATGAAGAAGAAGGAATATCAGCAGCAGAGGTAATAATGACTCAACTCCATGCTGGTGGTAAATTTGACAGCAATACCTATAAGGTTTCTGGGGGATTACATGGTGTTGGAATCTCAGTTGTGAATGCATTATCAAGCTGGTTGGAATTAACTATTTGGCGCAATAAGAAAGAACACTTTATGCGTTTTGAAGATGGTGAGTCTATTGAACCTTTAAAGGTAGTCAACGAAAATACAAACAAAAGAGGAACTAAAGTCACGTTCATGCCATCAACAGAGACTTTTAATGGCATTAATTTCAGTTACTCAACGCTTGAAAGTCGTATAAGAGAATTAGCATTTTTAAATTCAAATATCGACATTACTTTACGTGATCTGCGCAATGAACCATATACAGAATCTCATTTCAATCAGAGCAATCAATCTAAAGACAATTTTGGTACAGCAAATTTTGTGCAGTATTTAGATAAGAATAAGACACATGTAACTAAAATTGCCAGTATGAAAGGAGATGCAGAAGATCTTGGCATCAGCTTGGAAATATCGATGGAATGGAATGATTCCTACTATGAGAATATGTTGTGTTTCACTAATAATATACGGCAACGAGATGGTGGTACGCATTTGGCAGGATTTAGATCTGCACTAACTAGATGTATCAATAACTATGCAACTAATGAAGGGTTTTTAAAGAAAGCAAAAGTAAATTTAACTGGAGAGGACGTTAGAGAAGGTTTAACTTGTGTTTTATCTCTCAAGATGCCTGACCCTAAGTTTTCTTCACAAACAAAAGATAAACTAGTTAGTTCTGAAGCACGTGCAGTTGTAGAAAGTATAGTTTCTGATAAATTGAGCACAATCCTTGAAACTGATCCCAAATTGGCGGCAAGCATAGTAGAAAGAGCAATTAGGTCAGCAAAAGGAAGAGAAGCCGCAAGAAAAGCACGAGAGCTAGTTAAAAGCAAAAACAATATTGATATTGCAACTCTGCCAGGAAAGCTTGCTGATTGCCAGGAAAAAGCCCCTGAGTTATCGGAATTATTTATAGTAGAGGGTAATTCAGCAGGTGGTACTGCAAAGCAGGGGCGTAATCGTAAAACACAAGCAGTGCTTGCCTTAAGAGGAAAAATTCTAAACGTAGAACGTGTAAGTTTAGATCGTATTTTTTCATCTGCAGAAATAGGCTCTTTAATTACTGCAATTGGTGCTGGAATAGGGAGTGAACACTTCGATATTGAAAAAGCTAGATATCATAAAATTATCATCATGACAGATGCAGATGTTGATGGTTCACATATAAGAACTTTGATTCTGACTTTCTTTTTTAGACACATGCGTGAAGTTATTGAAAAAGGCTACTTATACATAGCACAGCCACCCCTCTATAAAGTTACAAAGAATGCTAAAGACACTTATATTAAAGATGACGAAACTTTTGAAGAGTATATAATAAACTCAGCAGTTAAAAGATTAACACTAAGTAGTACAGCTACAGAATTTAACGATTTGCGCCTTATTTTGAATAAATGCGTTAGCATTTCTAATATTAGCAAAAATTATGATAGAGAAATACCACAAAATCTCTTAGAGTCATTGCTAATTTTAAGTAAAAAGAATGCTCTATCATCGGCTGATGAGATATTAAAGTATTTGAAGTTAATGTACAGCGAATACACTTGGGAAGTGGAAATAAAAGATGAAGAAAAAGAAATTCATATCTCTAAATTGTTTCAAGGATTGGCAGACAAATATATATTTGCACTTAGTATGCTTGAAGGCAAAGATATGCAAAACATATTAAGTTTGCTTGATGGTATAAGTAATTTATTTAATGGTGATTCATTTTTAAAGTCACAAGAAACTGAAATAAGAATCACTTCTCCAAGTACGCTTGCAAAAATAATAATGGACTATGGTAAAAAAGGTTTAACTCTGCAGAGATTTAAAGGTCTTGGTGAAATGAATGCTGATCAGCTATGGGATACTACGTTAAATCCTGAGGCTAGAACTTTACTAAAGGTTGAAATAAAAGATTGTGAAGAAGCTGATTCCATATTTTCAATACTAATGGGTGATATAGTTGAACCACGCCGTGATTTTATTAATAGCAATGCACTCAACGTGCATGATGTTGATATTTGAACTTTTAGCAAAATGTACGAACGTTACGGGTTTAAGCAAAGACTGTGTCATTCAAGTAGCTGACACTGGTTTCTTTATAACGGTGTCATTCCAGTGCTTGACACTGGAATGGCTTTGTTGCATAGCAACTGAAAAATCTGGTGGCTACTGACAAAATTCATTATAAATAGCGATTTAACTGTTGAAGAAAAAATATGCCACAAAAAATGAGGGTCAGTAACCATAGCGAATATAACAAATTTCTAGAAAAAAGAGGAAATATTTTTCATTATATCAACGAAGCCATAGAAAAGTGGTACGAGAATGGTCCAAAAATACCAGGTGGCAACAATATTTATAGCGATAAAGTTGTAATTTTGGTGCACATAATAACTTGTTTATTTAGAATAGGCCTGAGGCAAACAGTTGGGTTTATAGCAGGATACCTTGAGCAAATTGGGAAAAATTTGCAAGTTATCAGCTATTCACAATCATCAAGAAGGTTTAAGAAACTCAATATTAAGATCAATGATTGCAGAAAATAATATGGAAGATATCGAAATTGCTATAGACAGTACAGGAATTAGTATATACAACAACACTCCTGGTCATAGCAAAGAAAATAGCGAAGATAGAAAGTATCGCAGCTATGAACAGACAAGAAAATTGCATGTAATGTTGAATACAAACAGCAAAAAAGCCATAGCTGTAAAATACAGTAACGGTGTCTACTCTGATCACTATGGAGCTTGTGATTTGCTAAAAGAAGTCGATTTTCAGTATGTCATAAAAGTACTATATGCAGATAGGGCATATGACAGAGAAAAGCTCTATAAGCTGTGTAATCAATATGGTATAAAAACGAAAATTCCTCCGAAAAACAACGCAGCAGAGCATCCAAAGTTAGACTATATGGCTGAGAGAAATTCTGCAGTCAAGCTCATAAAGTCATATGATGAAGATGGTATAAAGAAGTGGAAAAAAGAGATGAGTTATGGAAAAAGATCTTATATAGAAGGTTTTTTCTCGCGATTAAAAAAGACATTTGGATTTAGTTTTAGGAACAAATCTGAAATGAATCGTGAGAGGGAACTGCTACTCAAATGTTATTTGCTTAACAAATTTACTGAAATAGGCATGGCTAAGTTTGAGATAGCTTCATGAATTTATTGTACGTTACCTACTATCCGAAGAGCGATGCAACAAAGCCCACTGGAATCCAGTTATTTGGATTTTGACTCTCATATAAAGACCAAGAGACTAGGCAGTATTTCTAAAGCTTATACAAAGCATAAAATGGGTTTACTGTTGCATAGTGCCTAGCAAAGACGGATTACCTTTAGGTCTATCTTCCCAACAATGTTGGGCGCGTTCTATTAGGGAAGAAGAAACGGCACAAGAAAAAGCAAACAGAAAATACCGTACCTCCATAGAAGAAAAAGAAAGTTATAAGTGGATAACAGCTCTCAAAGAAACTATAAACAACCTTCCTCCAAATGTACAACTTGTTACCCTTGGTGATAGGGAAGCAGACATCTTCAAATTTTTATGGGTGGCTGAGACGTTAGGTAGTTTTTATGTAATCCGCAATCGAGCTAATAGAAGATTTATCTGTACTGAAGTCGGAAAAACAGATTTGCAAACACGCATCACTCAACTGCCAGTAAAAAAGAAAATTTCTCTAGAAGTTACTAAAGGTGGAAACCAGAGATCAAGAAAAGCTAATATTGAAGTTAAGTATATGAAAGCCTATCAGATCTTCTTCCATTTATGGGTAAGGTCATAATTAACCGTGAAAGGTTACGTGTAATGTTTCTTCACATAATTATCAATAATTGCCTTAAATTCTTCAGAGACATTATCACCTTGTAAAGTTTTGAAATATTTGCCGTTTTTGTAGACTGCTGAAACAGGTTTTTCTCCATATCCAGGTAAGCTGATTCCCAAATTTGCGTGTTTGCTTTCTCCAGGACCATTTACTATGCATCCCATAACAGCAATGTTCATATGCTCTACACCTGGATTTTTTTTCTTCCACATCGGCATATGAGTTTTTATATAGCCATTCACTTCTTCAGTTAATATACGAAAACGATCGCTGCTCGTGCGCCCACAACCAGGACATGAATTAACCTGAGGGTTAAAGTATCGCAAGCCTATAGACTGCAATATTTCCTGACACACCACCACTTCATTAGTACGCGATTCACCAGGACGTTGAGTCAAAGAAGCCCGTATTGTATCTCCAATGCCATTTTGCAATAAATAAGTAAGCCCTGCTGCGGTATTTACCACACCTTTATTGCCCATACCAGCCTCAGTTAAACCCAAATGCAGCGCATAATTGGAAGATTTTGCAAGTGCCATATAAACTAAAATTAAATCTTGCACTTTGCTAACTTTACATGAAATGATTATTTTGTTTGAATTTAGACCAATTCCTTCAGCTTTTTTTGCACTATCAAGAGCAGACATTACAAGTGCTTTGCGCAGTATAACATCAGAAGGCCTTGAATTACTAAGCGAAGAGTTTTCATCCATCAATTTTTGCAAAAGGTATTTATCAAGACTACCCCAATTTACCCCAATTCTAACCGGAAGATCGTGCATTATTGCATACTCTATCACCCTTTCAAACTTCTCATCACGTTTGTCGCCAAAGCCTATATTGCCTGGATTGATTCTAATTTTACCCAGCATTTTGATGTTGTCTGGATAATCTTGAACTAATTTATCTAGCTCATATTGACCGCAGCCTACCAATATTTTACCGTCAAAACCTTCTTTATTTATCTCTTCTACTATATAAGGTATTGCTCTTGCTACCTCCTCTGAGTTCAAGGCAATTCGCACCAATTCTGAACCTGTACGCGCTAGTTCTGTTATCTCTTTTGCATAATGTTTTGCGCTACTTTTTATATTATCAGAATCTATATGCACACCAAGCGCCATAGATTGTACAACTACAGGATTATTTCCGCCTATCTTTACTTTTCCAACTTCTACAACATGAGTTTTGTGCCTGGAAATTGGCGATAATTCACATGCATCGTCATTCAATATCAGGTCTGTATCTAGCATATTATTAATTGTGATACTATTTTACTGTCTCAGCTACGCTGCCAAACGAACTTGAACCATTCAAACTATAAGCATCTACGTTATCCAAATTAGCAATAGAATCATGTGAGCAGGTTCTTCTTGAAGGAGTTTCTTTTATAGTGATATTTATAGGAGAAACTTTCTTTTCTCGTGTTGAAGTAACTTTCTTCCCTTCTTGTTGTTCACTTTCATGCTGCTTACTTTCATACTGAGAAACTGGCTCTTGATCTATAAATACAGCACCCTTTAAACGTGCGATATTAATACCATGCTGATTTATCATAGCGCTCTCTTCATCGTCGACTATGCACGCTTCCATGTCATTTGGCTCATTATCAAGACTAGCAATTTTTTTCTCTTTTAATTTTTTTATTAGATCTTCTTTATTTATAGCTCGATCTTGTGACTTTTTTTTCTTGAGCAATTCCCTACGCTTCTCATACAGTTTATATGACTCAGCAAAATCCTCATCTGTATGAAAGTTTGCACCACCAGGGTTACCAGGAGGTATGTATCTCTTACTGAGCTTAGATTTAGCTCCAGCACTATGCACAGTAAAAAAGCTAGAAACCAAAAACATTAATATAAACAAAACTTTAGAAAAAATCCTAAGCATATGGTGCTATAGTAAATATCGTGTTTTAAAAGATAGCAATTAACAAACTTTAAGTAAACCAGAATCTTTACTAACTTTACAATACAAATATTTTTCTAAAAAGTGATATGTTTACTATCAAAAAATCTACATAGGCTAAGGGAAGAGGAAGGTGTTACAAGTTGCGTAACACCTTTTCAAGAAAAGTGTTATGCAGCTATATGTTTGTCAACTTTTAAGTCATTCCGTAGTTTTTTAGTACCATCGGTAGCATCTACATTATTAAGTTTTGCGTCTGGTGTATCTTTAGACAAGTTCTTTTCTTTCTCCCTTTCACACTTAACTCCCTGATAGATACAGAATGCAACAAAACTAGTTATCGCTATTACGGCAACAGCAGTGGCTATGGTACAAATTAGTAGTGTTTTTTCTTGATCTGCTACTGCCTCTGCAAGTGTTTCCACTTTTTCTTGCAGGCCGTTTAAGTGCTCTTGCATAGCTTGAAACTGCTCAGTACCAATCTTGTCTTCTAATGCACTAAAAACTTTTTCAAACTGCTCAGCATCTATCTTTTGAGCTTCTTGCCATTCTTTTAATGCACTAAATACCTCTTCAAACTGTTTAGCATCTATCTTTTGAGCTTCTTGCCATTCTTTTAATGCACCAAAAACTTTTTCAAACTGCTCAGCATCGATTTTTTGACTTTCGTGCAATTCTGTTACACCTAACCAATTGCACAAAATTTCTTTTATCATTTTAACCCCCTAGTTAATTAATATATTATAATTTTACATTCCCAATGTTTAAATTATTATTAAATTAACTGTCATTATGTATTGACCTTTTAATAATTTTGTTTGACTTGCTTTTTGAAAGTGCGGAAACTTAAATTAAGGTATTACAAGATTGTTATTCAACCAATATCTCTCTTTTCCCTGAGTAATTTGGAGCGCTGACAATACCTTCCTTTTCCATTCTTTCAACGATGTTTGCTGCTCTGTTATAGCCTATTCTAAGCTGCCTTTGAATGTAACTGGTTGAAACTTTTTGATCTCTTTGAATGATGGCCACTGCTTGGTTATAGAGGTCATTTTCTTCATCCTCCGTTTCATCGTGTGACTCTGTAGAAGAATTTTCATCTTCTTTAGTGATTTCCTCCATGTAGTTTGGCTCACCTTGCATTTTCAGATGATCAACTATATCTTGCACCTCATTATCACTTACAAATGGGCCGTGAACTCGAATGATCTTACCACCAGAGGCCATATAGAGCATGTCACCCATGCCGAGCAATTGTTCAGCCCCTTGTTCGCCAAGTATTGTACGGCTATCTATCTTAGAAGTAACAGCAAAACTGATTCTCGTTGGAAAGTTCGCCTTTATCACACCTGTGATCACATCCACAGATGGGCGTTGTGTTGCCATTATGATGTGTATTCCTGCAGCACGAGCCATCTGAGCTAAGCGTTGAATAGAGCACTCTATTTCTTTGCCGGCAACAAGCATCAAATCTGCCATTTCATCCACGATCACTACAATATATGGAAATGTTTCCATCTTGATTGGTATTTTTTCAAACAGAGGTTTGCCTGTTGTTGAGTTAAAGCCAATCTGCACAACGCGCTCCAATTCTATTCCACTATTCATCGCTTCTGTGATTTTTTGATTATAGTTTATAACATTGCGTACATTCAAATACGACATCATGCGATAGCGGTTTTCCATTTCTTTCACTATCCACTTAAGAGCGACTACAGCCTTTTTTGGCTCTGTTACTACTGGCGTTATTAGATGTGGTATTGCATCATATATTGAAAGCTCAAGCATTTTGGGGTCGATCATTATCATCTTGCATTCGTCAGGACTTAATCGATAAACGAGTGAAAGAATCATAGTGTTAATCGCAACTGATTTACCAGACCCTGTGGTTCCAGCAACGAGCAAGTGAGGCATTTTAGTTAGATCTGCAATAACTGGTTTTCCACTTATTTCTTTGCCAAGCGCAATTGGAAGATTTAAGTTTGCATTTTGGTATTCTGGTGATTCAAGCAAATCACGCAGCATTACAATTTCCCGTTCCTTGTTCGGCAACTCTATTCCCATAGCATTTTGCCCACGAATTATTGAAATACGTGCAGAGAGTGCACTCATCGAACGTGCAATGTCATCTGCAAGGCCAATTACTCTTGCAGATTTCGTACCAGCTTGTGGTTCAAGTTTGTATAAAGTCACAACCGGCCCATAGCATACACTGATAATTTTTCCTTGCACGCCAAAATCACTCAGGACTTGTTCCAGCAGAGATAAATTTTTATTGCTCTCCATTTCATTCAGCTGTTTTCTCTGCAAAGACTCCTCTGCTTTGGAAAGTAAATGAATGCTTGGAAATTCGAACTCACTGGAAGGTTTAAAAATTTCTTCGGTAGCTTTTTTCTGTCTTTCTTTTGGTTGTTGTTTAGTAGTGATTTTAGTTTTATGTTTTTCTTCTACTACTAATGGTGCAACTGAATATTCAGCAGTTTTATGTGATCTGAAGAATGGAACATTTACAAATAAGCAAGCTATTTTTTTACATAAGAAGAATAGAGAGTAAATTGTTCTCTTCCAACCAACAGATCCTACAAGACCTATTAATGTTACTATCACAAATACATAAAACGGGCAGTTATTAACGAGTGCATTCCCTATTATTCCACTGTGTCTGTACCTTGCTGTGATGCCTAGCGAAAGTTGTGGTAATATAGCACATACCCCTAAATTGATTAATATTAAATAGAGAATTTTCAGCAGTATTTTTGCTGGCCTGAAGATCAACAAGTAAACTATGGTTGTAGCTATTGTAACACTAGTTAATCCAAGAAATTGAACCAATATATCAGCTAAATATGAACCTACTATTCCACCTAAATTTGTCACTTCCTCATTTGTAGCCGTGTTTAAGGAAGGATCTTTATAGTTATAGCTAAAAACTGATATATATATATATATTAAAAGGGATAGATATATTGCTGATTTTAGATATTTTTTTAACATCTACCTAAAGTAGTAAGCTACTGTATATTTTACAAAGTGAATTGTTATTAGCAATATCATTATAGATAAATCTAATCCGTTGAACGGTGGTATATATCTTCTAATAATCTTTAGTGGTGGATATGTCAATTGGTTCAAGATGTGCATTATGCTACTGACAGTTTCATTATATATGTTCACCATATTAAGTTTAACCAGCCAGTTTAGGACAACCCAACATATTAGAATGAAGCTATAAAGATCAAGTAACGTATTGAGTAGATATATGATTGGATGCATACATATCTATTACACGAAAGTTATATAAAAGACAAGTATTTAGCCTTTTCAAACTCAAAATGTTGTTTTTGCTGAACCAAAAAAAACTTCATTTTTTGAGCTGGGCAAAGCCACCTAAAGTAGAGAATGGACAAGGAAGGAGGGGTGTATAATATATATTAATGTTGGTATTTATTTCTTATAAATATCATCTCTATGTCCTATCTCTGTGATAGTTACTATATGATCTAATTGATTTACTCTGTAAATTACACGATAGTCACCAACTCTTAGCCTTCTACATCCTTTTAAGTTATGATGTAGTGGTTCACCAAAATTTATTGGGTCAACTGTAAGACGTTCTTTTATAGCCTTTTGAACTCTTAGCCTTATTGTCTTTGGAAGGTTTGGTAAATCTTTTTCAACAACACTCTTTAGAGACTTAACCTTGTAACGCTCTAATCCCACTTAATATCTTCAAAATCAACTGTTTCTGCACCTTCAACATCACGCTCATCAGAAATTTTAGATACTAAAAAATCCTCCATTTCAAGCTCAACTGCTTCTCTAAATAGTTTTCCTGCTAATTCTTGAACGGGCTGTTTAGTAAATTCAGATAATTCAGCAAGATGCTTTAAAGTTTCTTCGCTAAGAGCTATGTTAATGCCTGAATTTGCCATATGTTTTACCAAAGTCCACTAATAATTATACAACATTTTTTTTAATTTTTCAATAAAGAAAGGAAGGAAGGAGGGCTGTATAAAAATATATTTAATGTTTATCAAGTAGCCTTCTCATAAATGGTGTCTCTATGTCCTGCTGTAGCAACAAATACCTTATGTTTTGCAATATTTACAGTATAAATAATTCGATAATCACTAACCCTTATTCTTCTATACCCTTTTAGCCTGCCACGTAATGGTTTACCAAATTTAATTGGATCAGTTGTAAGCCGCTCGTTTATCGCTTTTGTAATCCTTGATCTTATTGTTTTTGGAAGATTTAGAAAATCTCTTTCAGTAAAGTTTTTTGAGTAGACAATATCGTATTTCAGTTTATGTCCTCTCCCTTTCAGATAGTACTGTGTTCCAGTCTACATCCTCACATTCCTTAATAGTTTTATATAACGCAATATCTTCTACTTCGCACTCGATTCCTTCGATGACTAACCTTTTTGCTAGTTCTTGAACGGATTCCTTGGTGATTTCAGCTAACTTAGTAAGGTTATGTGAAGTTTTTGGGTCAAAAGTTATACTAATTCCTGAATCTGTCATATGTTTTACCAAAGTCTACTAATAATTATACAACATTTTTCTGAATTTTTCAATAAAGGAAGTTGATGATATGTAAGAAAAATTTTGCCACCTGCGTTAATAAATAATTAAAGATTTAGCATATTTATCTACCCTCTATTCTATTACTGAAGTTAGACCACTTTTTTCTATTAATATTTTTTGTTTATAAAGATGAGCAGTTACTCATCACGCAGTTGATCTATGGATATAATACTACCGTTTGATAGTTTTTCAGTACATTTTTCACTTTTGTATTCTTTATCAGAGTCGATACTGATTTTGTCAAATATTAAAACATCTCCTGAAATTTTATCACGAAACTCACTAATAGCAAAAAACGGTATAGTAATTCGCTCTTGTTTTCCTTGAAAACTCAAACTGACGCTAAATTTATCCTCAGAAACTTTTAAATCATAGAATTGATGCTGTAATATAATAAGCATTTGAGTAGGGTATGACTTTTTCAAACGATCTGGCATGGTCACACCATTAAAATATGTGAAAAATAATATTTCTAAGTGAGGGATAAAACCATTACCTGATATAACATCTAAAGTCTTTTTGATAACTTGAAACTTAGCAGAATTAAGCAGTTTTTTGTAATCTGTTTGCTCCATATAACTTTCACATACGTAAATTTTGGGGGAACTTCTGTTACCCGGCGTTCCCTGAACCGTGCTTTAGTAATAAATTGGTTGTGCTAAATTAAGCAGCAACACGATATTCTTCAGCAGCAAAATTATCGTTTGCATTTAAATTATGAACTCTTAGCGGTGGTGTCTAACCGAGCAAAGCTACCATCTTTACTATGCATGTCGATCCTTAATCGCCCCCGTATAATTAAAAAACATGGTGGAGGCGCCGAGTACTGCCCTCGGGTCCAATACACCTATTACAAGGTAATTTTATTGCTATAGTACACAAAATGTACATAGCTATTATATAGCAACATTAAATAAATGTCAAGATATTATGACCTTAAGTTGATTTATTGCTAAAACAAAATTAATATTTCCAGTAAAAAATTCTGTGCTCTTAACCTGACACATATGGCTTTTTGAATACTCCCAATGAAAATATTTATAAATAAATATTTACTCTTCTTTTTTATTGTTTTTAGGTTTTTCTTGATCAACCATTTCTCCACCGATCTCTTTTATTTTTAGTATCAACGACTCTGGTACATACATGTCAATTACTTCTTCTGCTGTCACAAATAAAGCCTGATAAGAGTGTGAATTTATTATCCAATTAGGCAATATGTCTTCTGCTTCTATTTTATACTCTCCCTCTTTTTTGTCATATACTGTGTAGCAATATAAGTGCACAGCAAAAAATAATACATAAGAGAGCAATATTCCTTTAAGCACTCCGAGAAAGATTCCAGTAACTCTATCGATAAACCCCAACCTTATGGGTGATAATATGTACATTAGCCAGTTATTTATTATCATGAATATAAGATTAAGTATAATAAATACAGAGATTGTAGAAAGTATGTTTAGTGTAACTTTAGAATCAAAATATTTACTATAATTTGGAGCGAAAAAATCATAGTGATTAGCTGTCAGAAAGACCGATAAAAATAGAAACATTAGTGCGCATAGCTCTTTTATAAAGCCTCTAGTTACCGAGATTATTACGCATAGAACAACAATGAAGATAATTAGGCTATCGAAAAGCATGTTTTATATCTATATGGTTTTCAAGATATAATAGTTGTAAATAACAAGGTTGTAAAATTAATTGTATTTATGCTGCATCAATTGATCTAAATACCTAGCGATCATGTCAATTTCTAAATTCAAATAATCATTTACTTTGTTGTACTGAAAAGTTGTATTTTCCCATGTATAGGGAGTGATATTTACTGTAAATTCCTGATTAATAACTGAATTCACTGTGAGGGAAACCCCATCTAGTGTAACGGAGCTTTTTTTTGCAACAAATTTAATTAATTCTTGTGGGCACGATAGTTTGATTTCATGAGAATCTAAATTTTGATTAATTGTTAAAAATTTTACTATCCCGTCAACATGACCCTGAACTAGGTGGCCATCGATCTTATCACTTAATCTCATTGCTTGTTCGAGATTTATTTTTTTTCCTATTCTCCACGTATTTAAGTTAGCAACCTTCATAGTTTCTTGAGATGCTTGGACTGTAAATGTATCGCTCATTATATCAACAACAGTTAAACACACACCAGAGCAAGCTATTGAATCTCCTTTATTTATAGAGGATAAATTTTGTGTCTTGATATGGAAAATTTGATCAGAGTTGGAGTGAGTGGTAGTATCAGTTGTAGTCCCGATATCCGTGATAATTCCTTTAAACATATGGTGAAAATAAATAATTTTACCATGAAAAATTTTTTACAACAACTTATTTCTATTTTTTTATAGTTAAAGTAATTCTGGTTTACCGACAATTTAAAAAACGACAAATTCGTCATCCCGCTACGTGTTAGCGGGATCTAGAGATACCGTGACGGTATGACGTAGGAAAACTGAGCCTGCACTAGCTATAGGCGCGAGAAAGGGGATCGTTTTCACTTACTTGTTCAATAGATTCTATAGAATATTCAGAATATATGAAATAAGCCAAACTCAGAACACATAATGCAGTTAATATTGGTAACCCTATGTTCAATGCTAGCCCAATACTTTCTCTTTTTTCTGGTGGCACTAATCCTTTTAACATTGACACTTTTCCTAACGGAAAATGCCATAAGCAAAGTGTTGATGCAGATGCTACTATTATAAATAGACAAAAATAAGCCTTTTTTGAGGAAAATACAGTTTTTAATGATGATTTGAGTGTAATGTTAGTAGGTGGTAGAGTTTTAGCTTCATTTGTTGCTGGTGAAAGATCTTTAATTGGTAAAGGGTTTGTAGATTTATGAGGAGTATTTTCATGTTGTGGAGAAGGTTGTTGTATATAAACACCTGAAACTAATTTAAGCAATTGCTCTTTTTTTCTATATACTTGTTTTTGTAAATATTCTTTACCTAAAAGTGAGTTACTAAGAGGTTGTGGCCTTTCGAGTATCTGTAATACTTCTGATATTTCGCCTGGCTCTAATATTGCATGTAATTGTTTATCTTGAAAGTAAACAATATTGAATACTGAGCTGAAAATATTGCAAAATGTTTCTGGATCTTGATTTTTGTATCCACTCATCACTTCAATAAATATTTTATCGAGTTTTTTCCCCCTGTGCTCAATTTGGTTATCTATCATAGCTACTCTAGCATCATTTTGTGCTTGTTTTATGGCTAATGGTTTTTCTTTCTCTGATAGTTCTTTGGTCTGCTTTTTTGACTTCTTTTTTCTGTTAGCCTTAAAATACTCTGTGTGCGAAGTAGTTTGACCGAAATCAGAAATAAGCATTGTGACGTCTTCTATTCTTCTTTCGTCGATTCCATCTTTTTGTGTTACCTTGTCCTGTTTTGTCTCTTGAAGTGTTGGATGGTAAGTCAAAGCCCTCTGGTTTCGTATGGACAGTTTTGGTGGCTGTTGAAAGAAGAATTGTATTGTATTAAAAAAATTGGATAGCCGAAAAGAAGATCCAAACCAAAAAAAATTGTCACGCATTGCAGCAACAACTATTGGAACCCGCATCACTTGCTTTTTACTACTTGTTAAATTATAGCCAAACAGGCCTGTAACTGGTACGATTTGTTTATTTTGTGCATTTTTTTGGTTAGTTTCACTCTGTTCTTTTTTGTCTTCATTTTCAGTTTTTTCTGCATGTTGTAGCTTTTCATTTAGAAATAACTCGATTTGGTACAAGTTGTCCAGGTTAATGTTTTCAACGTCTGTTTGTAGCGTTATCGTTGTGCCCTGCAGAAGGATTTGAGGCGGAGCACTATTTACGAATTCTTCTACAGTTTTATAACTGTTAGTTTTACAGTAGTTATTATATAGTTCACTGCTTTCTTTGGGCACTTTTATGTTGGCTGTAAATTTTTTTTCCCGGGAAAGGCAGATTTTGAAAAAATCAATTAAAGGGTTTATTCGAAATAATCCTACATTAAAGGTGTCTTTATCTGTTGCTGTTAGCTCAAATGAAAATTCTTGTATATTACTTTCAATACTTCTCGAGCGAATAGTACTGATCTTAATTGTTTCGCTAGAAAATGCTTTACTTATGTTTCTGGATTTTTCCTTAAAGAGCTTAGGTAAATCCTCTATTTTATACTTATTCTTAGTTTCAGTATTACTGTTGTGCATAGTTGATACAGCAAATTCATCAACGCAAAGGTAAATAAAAAAGATTAATCAGTCAATAAATTAATAATCAGAATAGGGCAATTTTTCGGATTGTTGATGATATTTAAAATTTCACTATAATGAAAGTTTAAGCCAGCGTTTTTAAGATGAATAAAGAGTTATTAGATGACATACTTTCACTTGAAGATAAAGCAGTTTCCGAAATTGAGAATGCTTCTTCTTTGCAAGATTTAGAAAAAGTTAGGCTATTATATTTGGGAAAAAAGGGTGTAGTTAGAGCGTATTTTGATAACTTAAAAAAGATAGAAAATGCAGAGAAAAAGCGTGATTTAGGTGCAGTGATTAACGCTTTACGTGATAAGATAGATCATCTTATCATGAATAGGGAAAATGTGCTAAAAACAGAAGAAGTTAACTTTAAATTGCAGAACGAGGCGGTTGATATCACGTTGCCCGTTAGACCAGAAAAAATGGGCAAGGTCCATCCACTCAGTAAGGTTATAAATGAAGTAAAGCTTATTTTTGCACATATGGGTTTTAAAGCAGTTGATGGCCCTGATATTGAAGATGAATTTCATGTATTTGATGCACTGAATACTCCAAGTCATCATCCTGCGCGAGAGGAGCAAGATACCTTCTACTTAAAGAATAAAATAAACGATAAAAGAATGGTACTGCGCACTCACACTTCATCTGTACAGATTAGAACCATGGAAAAAACAAAAAAATTCCCAATTAAAATAGTAGCCCCTGGTAGGGTATACAGAAATGACTTTGATGCAACTCATACTCCTATGTTTCACCAGATAGAAGGGTTATATGTCGATGAAAACGTCAATATGGGCCAGTTAAAATTTACTATTCATCACTTCCTTAATAAGTTTTTTGGAGATAAAGGGCTGAAGATACGTTTTCGTAATAGTTTTTTTCCTTTTACTGAACCCTCTGCGGAAGTGGACATAAGTTATAAAGGTAGTAAATGGATAGAAGTGCTTGGATGTGGTATGGTGCATCCAAATGTCTTTCAAAATGTTGGAATAGACCATACTAAATACAACGGTTTTGCGTTTGGCATTGGTATAGAAAGGCTTGCGATGCTAAAATATCAAATCAGCGACCTAAGAAGCTTTTACGATAACAAAATCAGTTGGCTTGATCATTATGGTTTTCATTTTTCATCTTTAAGATAAGTGATAAATAAAGCTCATACTTTTATCATACTTGCTGCCGGGCATGGCAGGCGGATGAATTCAGATTTGCCTAAGGTTCTGCACGAAATAGGCAATTTTTCCATGCTTCAGCATGTCATTTACAATGCAAAACAGTTAAATCCTGAAAATATTGCTGTTGTAGTTGATCTGCCTTTAATTGAAAGACTAAAGTGCTTTAAGGATATACAGTTAATTACACAAGAATTAACACTTGGTACGGGAGATGCGGTCAAAACTGCGATGAGAAACCTAAGAGAATTGCCAGATTCAAGCATAGTTGTTGTGCAGTATGGGGATACTCCGCTCATAAAAAGCAGCACAATAACTAAAATGATTAGTTATTTAGAAGGCAAGGCTCTAGTTTGCCTAGGTTTTAGGACAAGCAATAAAGAATACGGTAGGTTAATTATTGAGAATGGTTCCTTAAGAGAAATCGTAGAAGCAAAGAGTGATAAAAATAATCATGAAGAATTTCTTGCAAATGCTGGAATAATGGTTGCATGTGCAAAGAATTTACGTGAATTGGTGGAGAAAATAGAGTGCAATAGCTCAACTCATGAATATTACTTGACCGATATAGTTTCCATTGCAGTGAAGAGTAATTTAAATGTCGGTTACGTTATTACCGGTGGAGAAGAAGCAACGGGAATAAATAACAGAAATGACCTTATAAAAGCTGAATTTTACTTTCAAGAAAATAAAAGAAAAGTTTTTACCGACTCCGGAGTAACGCTTGTTGCACCAGAGACTGTTTTCTTTTCTCTTGATACGCAAATTGCCAGAGATTCAGTTATTTACCCATATGTTTTTTTCGGTACTGGAGTGAAAATAGAGTCTGGTGCGAAAATACTGCCATTTTCGCATTTAGAAAACTGCTTAATTAAAAGTAATGCTGAGGTCGGTCCATTTACCAGAATACGCGGAAACACAACAATTGGTAATAAGGCAAAAATAGGAAATTTTGTGGAAGTGAAAACAAGTGAAGTTGGTCAAAACACTAGAATAAAACACTTAAGTTATATAGGAAATGCTAAAGTAGGGCAGGAGAGTAATATAGGAGCAGGCACTATTGTTTGTAATTATGATGGGAAAAATAAACATGAAACGAATATAGGGAGCAATTGCTTTGTTGGCGCCAATAGCTCACTAATTGCGCCGCTTAATATTCATGATGAATCTGTAATTGCAGCAGGTAGTGTTATAGTTGAGGATGTACCAGAAAAAAGCCTTGCAATAGCAAGAGAAAAGCAAGTAACTAAGAGAATAAAGTAGTCTAATTTAATTATGTTGTTGTGTCATTTTTAATATTAGACTTCTTGCGTAACCATATAACAAACTTTTATTGGGAATAGAAACAAAAAAACTTCCTTGACAAACTCCGCCAGCCCCCTTATCATAACAGTGAAGCTATTGTATTTGCTTTCGCCAATCTGCAGATTAAAAGGTAAGGATTACTTAATGTATCGGCGTCTTATGTTTAATTTTTTGCAGTATATAGATACTGTATGTCTTTACAAAACTTCATCTACATCTAGATTTTTATCTAAATAAGCTGAACGCGCTTATAAAGCGTTACAAGACATCAAAAAATGCCAATACTCGACAGAGATAGTAAAAGACTAGCTAACTCGGGGGTCCTTTGTCTTTTTTTCTGCTTAGTAAATTTCTTAAACACTTGCAGCGTAGGTTAGTTGCAATTAAAAGCAGCTGAATTTCGCTTGTCAAGCGTTTAAAACATAAAAAACGCCAATATTTTAAAGCGGATAATAACCCCAGGGTTTCTTTTGCCTTTTTTTTTATTTGGTAAATTCCTTAATATTTATGGCTAAACGACAATCGTCATCCCAGCGGGATCTAGAGATACCGCGGCGGTATGACGGTGTAGATAGTATCCCGCTACGTGTTAGCGGGATCTATGTTAAGGTATGACGGTTAAGTAAGGGATCTATGTTAAGAGATACCGCGGCGGTATGACGGTGTAGATAGTATCCCGCTACGCGTTAGCGGGATCTATGTTAAGGTATGACGGTTAAGTAAGGGATCTATGTTAAGAGATACCGCGGCGGTATGACGGTGTAGATAGTATCCCGCTGCTTGTTAGCGGGATCTATGTTAAGGTATGACGGTTAAGTAAGGGATCTATGTTAAGAGATACCGCGAATGAATCGCGGTATGACGGTTAAGTAGGGTGTCATCCTAGTGCTCCTTTTTTTGTCATCCGAGTAGCTGACACTTGGATGACATCGTCATAAAGGAACCAGTGTCAAGCTACTCGGATGACAGGAGAAGGGGCTACTTGCATGACGGTGTCGGTAAACTTAGAGCTATAATAACTATTTGCCTTTTTTCTGCTTAGGTTATGCAAGAAGTCTACTGTCTGAGAAAAGGTAGATAAAAGATGAAAACAGATAGAAGTATTTTAGTAGCTCAAAAAGAACGTTAAGTCATGCTTTTTATTTATATTGACAGCGTATATGACATCGTTTACGATTAAAGTTAATAACAATAATTTATATTTATCATGTTTGCAGTAATTGAGACTGGTGGAAAGCAATATTTAGTAAAAGAAGGTAGTATAATAAAGGTAGAGAAGTTAGAAGCTGAAGAAAAAAAAGAGGTGGAAATCAATAAGGTGATTTGTATTTCAAATAATGGCTTATCTTATTCATCTAATGCTACTGTTAAAGCTGAAGTGTTGGAGCAGTGCAGGGGGGAAAAAATTATAATCTTTAAGAAGAAAAGAAGAAAAAATTACCGTAGGAAAACTGGTCATAGGCAGTATATAACTGTTCTTCGTATAAATGAAATTAGTCTTCAAAAGTAAGAGGTAAGATATGGCAACTAAAAAATCAGGTGGTAGTTCCTGTAATGGTAGAGATTCAGCGGGTCGTAGGTTAGGAATAAAGAAGAATGGGAAGGTTATTCCTGGTAACATAATTGTGCGCCAAAGAGGCACAAAATTCCATCCTGGGAAGAATGTTGGTATAGGTAAAGATCATACGATTTTTGCTAAAATAGAAGGCTGGGTCAGCTTTAGAAGATCAGCAAATAAAAAGACTTTTATTGATATCGTGCCTACAGATAATATGAAAGCTTCAGCTTGAATAAATCATGGGTCTGTAGCTCAGGTGGTTAGAGCGCACGCCTGATAAGCGTGAGGTCGGAGGTTCAACTCTTCCCAGACCCACCATTTAGTAGTTACTAACTGTGTTTTCTATAGCGGTTTTGGTATTGTATAAGCAAAAACATGAGTTTATATAAAAATTTAGTAACCAGTGAATCAGTGGCGGCTGGTCATCCAGATAAAGTAGCAGATCAAATTTCAGATGCAATACTTGATGAGTACCTTTTTACTGATCCTTTTGCGCGAGCTGCAATAGAGACTTTAGTCACCAAAGATAACGTTATTATAGCTGGGGAAGTGTTTGGGCCTAACATCAAAAATAGCAGGATTGAAAGTATTGTACGGAATACAATAAAAGATATTGGTTACAAGCACGATGGGTTCCACTGGAGAAAAGTGAAAGTAAATATATTGCTGCATGAGCAATCAAATGACATTGCAATAGGGTTGGATCAAGGTGCTGGAGATCAGGGCATAATGTATGGCTATGAAACAACAGAGACAGAAAACCTTATGCCGGCACCCATTTTTTATGCACACTCGATTCTGAAAAATATCATGAGCGCAGTTAAAGAAGCAAAACTTGGTCCAGATGCAAAGTCACAAATCACTTTGGCATATGAGAATAACCTCCCGGTACGTGCTGAAAGTATTATTGTCTCAATACAGCACCCTGAGGATTTGGATCAATCAAAAGTAAAAGAAATAATTTACCCTTACATAGTTTCATCTTTACCTGAAGGATGGATGTGTTCTGAGGAAAATCTCTTAGTCAATCCAACTGGTAGATTTGTTATTGGTGGACCGGTTAGTGATTGTGGATTAACCGGACGAAAAATTATGGTTGATACTTATGGAGGTTATATTCCACACGGTGGAGGAGCGTTTTCCGGAAAAGATGCAACCAAAGTTGATAGATCTGCGGCTTATATGGCAAGATATCTTGCTAAAAATATTGTCTTTGCAGGTTTGGCTGAACGTTGTCTTGTGCAACTTTCTTATGCAATTGGTGTATCAAAACCTACTTCATTCTATATTGATACATTTGGTGCGAATAAGGTAGAGGAAAGAGTAATTAAAAAGTTTATCGAGAATAATATAGATTTATCAACAAAAGGCATAATCAAGCATTTATCGCTTAATTGCCCTATATATAAACGTACAGCCTGTTATGGACATTTTGGTAAAGAGTCAGAAAGTGACGGTGGATTTTCTTGGGAAAGCATAAACTTGTCTGCTGATCTTCGTAGAGAATTCAATATAGAAGGTAATAGTAAAATTTCTTTAGATTGCTAAAATTTTTGATTTACAGCCCCATATTTATATACTAGCTTATTGTTAAAGCATAGCACGCTTTTTCATAATAATTATACCGCATTAGTAATAATTTTTATATTCAATTTTTATTGTGAGGCTTATAAAGTGTATAACGAAATAGAAGGAGAACTGTACAACGTAATTGTAAGAGGTTGTCCGGAAACAAGTAAAAGGCTATAATATCTGATACCAATTCTCATTGTTGTCCAGTCAAATAGGAAACATTGCAGAGTTGTTTAATTGTGGAGCTGGCAAGAGAAGTAATAAATTTGCACAAAGCACCCTCAAGTAGAGCAATTGTATCGTATATTTTATTGCGCAAAATGTTCTGTTTTATATATAACCAAAGCCTCTCAACAGGATTTAGCTCAGGTGAGTATGGAGGTAGGTATATAATGTCGATATTTTTAGGTACCTTTAAATTTTTTGACCTATGCCAACTAGCACAGTCCATAACGAGAAAAGCCTCTCGTGTTTCTAGATATTGCGAAATTTGCTCAAGAAATATGTTCATGCAATCAGTGTTGACATTTGGTGCAAATAAGCTAGAACTCTCTCCATTTCTAGGATTAACTGCACTATAGAGATAGAAATTTTGCCTACCTAATTTTGTTTTAACCTGTGTTCTAATCCCCTTTTTAAACCACCCATGTCCAACTTTTGAATGTGTGCCAAACCGTGATTCATCAAAGAAAAATAGCTCTTTTTCTGGATACTTGCTAATAGCTCAATTGAGATTTTTTTTTGAATTCCTCTTGTTTGCTTTTATCTTGTCCATTATGAACTGGTCTTGGTGTAATATATGAGAATTTCATCTTTTGCATATGGCGGTGTACTGTAGATTTGCTGATATTTAATCCGAACTTTTCCTGGATTCTTATTCTCATTTCTTTAATGGTGATATTAGGATTTTCTTCTATCCACTCTTCAATTTGCTGTAGTTGAGCCTGATTTAATTTAGTTTTTCTACGACGTTGTGAAGGAGCAAACAGTTTTTCTTCTCTGCCAATTTTCAAGAGTTTTACCCACGAAGTTAGTGCGCTTCTTGAAATGCAATATATTTTTGCTACAGCCGTTATACTGTACTTTTTTGCTGCAATTACAGCATTTAGTTTTTTTGAAACATATGCATTATTCCTTACTTTCTTCAGCATTTCTTTTGCTGATTCTACTACTTTTTCATCCAATAATTTTGATCTTAATGCCATTTAAACCTCGCTATTTTACTTACTTCAGTATGGCTTTTCTTCCATCATTGTCCATCTGTTTGCCCTGTAATGGGAATTGGTATTAGAGGTTGTCCGGAAACAAGTAAAAGGCTATAATATCTGAAATTTTAGTACGGGGTAAAGATGAGAAAAAAGTATCCAACAGATCTAAGCGAAAGGGAATAGGCAAGAATAGAAAAACACTTCAGAGTATCATACAAGAAAGGAGGAAGGCCGCCAAAGTATAGCAAAAGAGAAATATTAGAAGCAATTTTCTATGTATTGCGTACAGGGTGTCAATGGCGGTATTTACCAAATGATTTTCCGCTATGGAAGACTGTGTATGAGCAGTTCAGGCAATGGAAGAAGCAGGGAATTTTTGAGAAAATGAATTATGAAATTACAAAATATAGTAGAAGAAAAATAGGAAGGAATGAGCAGCCGAGTGCCTGTATAGTAGATAGTCAATCTGTAAAGACTACAGAAAAGGGGGGATCAAAGGCTATGATGGAAGTAAAAAAGTAAAGGGTAGAAAAAGGCATATAATTACAGACACTCAGGGTTTTATACTAGGTTGTTACGTAGGCGCTGCTAACGAAAATGATAGAGATGGTATTAAAATAGCATTAAACAATATGAGAACAAAATATACTAAAGTTAAAAAAATGTGGGCTGACATGGGATACCAAGGAAGAAATTTAAAGAATCACATAAAGGAAGAATATGACATAGATATTGAAATTGTTACAAGGCCTCCATGTAGATTTTGGGTGCACAAAGATACGCCACCTGAGCTACTACCAACAAGAGAACAAGGGTTTAAAGTACAGCCAAGAAGATGGGTTGTAGAAAGGACTTTTGCTTGGGTTAATAGGAATAGAAGGCTATCGAAGGAGTATGATTTACTCACAACATCCACTGAGAATTTCATATACCTAGCTATGAGTAGGGTTATGTTAAAGAGGGAATATGCTTGAATTTACTTGTTTCCGGACAACCTCTTACATCAAAACCAAGGAGGGATGGCTATATTTGGCAGCAATAATTCTCACGTATGGTAGTTAATGAGTAGTGCAATAAATAAACAATTGGTTATGAACTCTTTATTAATGGCCATTAATAGGCGTAAACCTGTTAAAAATCTACTGCTGCACAGTGACCAAGGTTCACAATATACTGCGCAAGGGTATCAATATCTCTTAGCTGTAAAGAATATAGATGAGTAATAAAGGCTGTTGTTACGACAATTCTGTTGCAGAAAGCTTCTTTAGCTCATTGAAAAGAGGAATACTTATTGATACTTCACAACACTCTGCTCAACAAACTAGAACTGCAATATTTGAATACATAGAAATTTTTTATAACAAACAACGTCACTATTAACTATTGCATTCCAGAACAATTTGATGCATCATTCTTTTTGTAAAAAACATTCCACACTTTCTCTCCACTTTTTCTGGGTAAGGTCAGTTAAATCCAGCTTAGGGTCGAGAAACTTAGATAAAGCCATAGTAAAAATACTGAGAAAAGATTAATAATTATACACTATTCTATACAAATATTCAATCTTTTTTGATATTCGTTCAAGTGTGGCAGAAGAACTTATTCAAATAAAGTAGGTAGTAAAATATAAACATTTTATAAAGTGAAAAATGGACTTTTCAGGCCACTGCTGACTCAATACCCAGTCAATATCCTTTCCACCAGTTCTTTTACTGCCGGTACGTAGCCATTCTCATAAAATGGATCTTGCTTAAATTTGTACACATTGTGCCCGGAAAACATGAGTTCGTTCTCAATATCACCATCGTGTATAACGTTTTGCAGTGTTTTTTGTATGCAAAAACTACGCGGATCTGGCTTTCGTCCTGTTGAATGGTCACCATGATCTTTCCAATTGCTAAACAAACAATGACTTAAGCATCCCATACAATTGATTTGATCTTGTCTTATCTCTGCAAACCTGCCTGGCGTCACAAAAATAACAGTTGTATCTGGAGTTTTCATTGCTTCTGTATACCCTGCTTTAGTCCATGTATTTGCCAGTTCTTTGTCTTTTGCAGTAAGGTAGATCTTTCTACCTCTGCTACCCATTGCAAATTCATTATTAAATTCTTCGCTAGCATTTTCTGAAAACTTTATTTGACGTGAATTCCGTTCCTGCAACTCACGTATGAAGTTATTTTTTACTGCAGATGAGTAAAACCCTGTTGGACTGAATTTATTTAAAAATACATCACCTTCTTCTAAAGTGAGTAGCTTCTTTTTCCACTCTGCAGAAATTGGGCTTTCTTTCGTCAAAAGTGGACGAGTGCCAAACTGAAAAGCTATTGGTCCAATTTGCAGATTGTCAAACCAATGTTCCCAATCTTTCAAATGCCACACTCCTCCTGCTATAACAATTGGTGTTTCTGAAAGACCGATCTCGTTCATGAAAGATCTAAGCTCTGCAACTCTTTCAAATGGAGCCTGTGGTAGCTCTGGGTCTTCACTGTTACTCAGTCCATTGTGCCCTCCAGCAAGCCATGGATCTTCATACACTACTCCACCAAGCAAATAGGAAGATATTCTTTGGTAAGCACGCTTCCATAATGCTTTAAAAGCACGCACCGATGAGATAATAGGGTAATAATAAACCTGATATTTAGCTGCAATTTCTCCAAGCCTATAAGGCATACCAGCACCGCAGGTAATACCATGAATCAAACCTTTCGCTCCTTCTAATATGCCATGAAGCACGCGTTCTGCTGCTCCCATCTCCCAAAGTACATTCATGTGTATTCTTCCATGACCTTTTGATATTTCATTTGCTATTCTTGCCTGACTAATTCCAGCTTCAATACTATACTCAATCAATTCACTATGCTTTTCATTTCTTGTTTTGCCTTTATAAATTAGTGGCACTAACTCGCCATTATCATCAATAAGCTTAGCATTTGCACCAGAAAATGTACCCACAGCATCTGCTGCAGCAAATGCTCCGCTTGATCTTCCATCACTAACTGCAATGCCTTTGCCGCCCTCGATGATTGGCCACACTTCCTTTCCTGAAATTACTATCTTTTTTATCTTATTTTTCAAAACTTCCTCGCAATCTTTCACTCTATTTTACTTAATTACTAAAAAAATGATAGCTGTTTATTTTTTCTTGTATCATTAAAGCTTCTGTAGCTACTCATGCTGTTGTAGTTTGAGAGCAGTTCCCATCGGAAGGGTGTCATTCCAGTGCCAAGCACTGGGATCCAGCCTTTATTATTTGGTTGAAATTAAGTCTTCTGGATCCCAGTGGGCTTTGTTGCATCGCTCTTCGGATAGTAGGTAACGTACAATAAATTCATGAAGCTATCTCAAACTTAGCCATGCCTATTTCAGTAAATTTGTTAAGCAAATAACACTTGAGTAGCAGTTCCTTCTCACGATTAATTTCAGATTTGCTCCTAAAACTAAACCCAAATATTCGCTTCAACCTTGAGAAAAATCCTTCAATATACGATCTTTTTCCGTAATTTACTTCTTCTTTCCATCTTTTTATACCATTCTCACCATGTAATTTCATTAACTGAATAGCGGCATTTCTATCAAGCATATAATCCAATTTTGGATGCTCTGCTGCGTTGTTTTTCGGAGGAATTTTCGTTTTTATACCATATTGATTACACAGCTTATAGAGCTTTTCTCTGTCATATGCCCTATCTGCATATAGTACTTTTATGACATACTGAAAATCGACTTCTTTTAGCAAATCACAAGCTCCATAGTGATCAGAGTAGACACCGTTACTGTATTTTACAGCTATGGCTTTTTTGCTGTTTGTATTCAACATTACATGCAATTTTCTTGTCTGTTCATAGCTGCGATACTTTCTATCTTCGCTATTTTCTTTGCTATGACCAGGAGTGTTGTTGTATATACTAATTCCTGTACTGTCTATAGCAATTTCGATATCTTCCGTATTATTTTCTGCAATCATTGATCTTAATATTGAGTTTCTTAAACCTTCTTGATGATTGTGAATAGCTGATAACTTGCAAATTTTTCCCAATTTGCTCAAGGTATCCTGCTATAAACCCAACTGTTTGCCTCAGGCCTATTCTAAATAAACAAGTTATTATGTGCACCAAAATTACAACTTTATCGCTATAAATATTGTTGCCACCTGGTATTTTTGGACCATTCTCGTACCACTTTTCTATGGCTTCGTTGGTATAATGAAAAATATTTCCTCTTTTTTCTAGAAATTTGTTATATTCGCTATGGTTACTGACCCTCATTTTTTGTGGCATATTTTTTCTTTCAAGGTTAAATGGCTATTTTATAATGAATTTTGTCAGTAGCCACCAGATTTTTCAGTTGCTATGCAACAAAGCCATCCCAGTGTCAAGCACTGGGATGACACCATAGGGGGCTACTTGGATGGCAGGGGAGGGAGGCTGCTGGGATCCTGACAACCGTCATCCCGCTGCTTGTTAGCGGGATCTAGAGATACCGCGGCGGTATGACGTAGAGCTACGTGTTTAGGTTTAATGAATCCACTATATCTTTTACTTGAGAAAAAACATACTCTTTGCTTACACTGGTATCGATAATAAAGTCACTCATCTTCCTTTTCTCCTCAATAGATAACTGAACATCGGAGATTAGATTAAGCTTTTCTTTATCTATGTTGCGTTCGTTAAGTCTTTGAGCTTGCACAACGCTATCTGCATGAACAAAAACAATAAGGTCGCAATATAAATAAAATTTTGTTTCTAATAGAAGTGGCACATCTAAGACTAAAAGTTTTCTATCGATCTTTTTTTCCTTGGCAATAAAAAATTCTAATTCACGCAGCACAGCAGAGTGAACCAAAGATTGAAATTGTTTCCAATTTTCATCGTAGGCTAAGAAATATTTAGACAGTACTGTTCTATCTATTTCACCATTTACTACCACTCCAGGAAAATTTTTCTCTGCATAACTTATTATGCTTTTATCCACTTTATAAAGTTGGTGTACAACAGAATCAGCATCAAATACAACAGCACCAAACTCTTGAAAGCAATTAGCTACAAAGCTCTTTCCTACCCCAATTCCGCCTGTTAGACTTATAATCATATAACAAAATACATTCGACTTCTTTTGAAACTATAGCTAAGGTTTCTCTATATATATTAACTAGATTTTCTAGATCCCAGTGTCAAGCACATAACTATACGAACATTGCAATTTGTAGGTGGTGTCATCCCAGTCTGGGATCTAGCTTTTTGGTAATTTTATCGAAAATGTTTGCTCGTTTACAATCAATTTTCCTGGATCGAAGTAGTCAAGGCACTGGGATGACACCCTACTTAACCGTCATACCGCCGCGGTATCTCTTAGCCGCTAACACGTAGCGGGATGACGATTGTCGATAAATCTAAGTTACTTTAGCAACAGTTATTCTCCACTAAATTACTCTGAATTTTGGTTATATTATTTGCGGATTTCACTGCTGAAATCTCAAATTTTGAGCTTGTGTTCAAAAATGATTCAACTGACCTGCCAAAAAAATCATATCTCCACCCCTTGAATAATTTATCTGTCTGTCCAGATATTGACCCGGTTAACTCATCTTTTGAAGAAACTAATTTCCTTGATATGTTACTTTCTTTACATTTACTATCTAAAATAATTGAGAGTATATCAAGTACAGATTTATCATAATTACTCGATAAGGTGTTGTTTTGCTGCATCCAATTTCTCTCATTTTCATTAAAAATATTCACAAACTCTAGTAAATCCGCATCTTTTATATTTTTTGTATTCCTCTTGAGATCATCTAAAATCTCATCAACATGCTCTACATTTTTTTCAATAAAATCAGCTATTACAGCATTATTGATTATTTTATTACGGTTCATATTATAGCGCTGTGCTAAGGTTTCTTGCCACTCACTAACTGCTTTAACAGTTAGTATCAATCTTGGATTTACTTCATAATTAAATTTAATCCTCTTCCATGCATCTTTTGGGCTATGTAAATACTTATTTATATCAACTATTGATTCCATCTCTTCTTGAAACCAACCCATCCTATTATTTTCTTCAAGTTTATTGCACAATATTTGGTATAGGTCATATAGGTGTACCACGTCGTTTACTGCATAATCTAACTGATCTTCGGACAACGGACGCCTTAACCAATCTGAATTTTTAGCTTTAATTTTATCCAGTGCTATTCCTTGATATTGCTCCACTACTTTTGAGTAACCAATAAAGTCATGATAATAATGACAAAACATAGCAGCAACTTGGGTATCAAAAATGGGAGTGGGAATACATTTAAACACAGTGAGTAAGGATTCTATATCCTGCCGGCAGCTATGAAACACTTTGGTTATCCCCTGATTTAGCATTATTTTCTTAATGAATGATAAATCAATTTCTGGCACTAATGCGTCTACAATAAAACTCTTCTCTCCGTAAGAAATTTGAATTAACGATAATTTTGGGTAGTAGATTAAATTATTTCTAATGAACTCCGTGTCAACTGCTATAAATTTTGGCTTTTTTGCTATCAACCCCTCACATATGTCCTCCAGCTCCGACGTTGTATTAATTAACATATGTTTTTTATTCAGTGGTTCTACTTTACCACTTATATTAAATTTTTGCAATTAATGACTTCTTGCAGAACTTTCTATCACTCATTGGCATCACACAAATAGCCTTTTCCATCCCAATCCCAGTGCTTCCTTCTCCTGTCATCCAAGTAGCTGACACTGGGATCTAGAAGACTTAATTTCAACCAAGTGGCTGCATAATAAAGGCTGGATTCCAGTGGGCTTTGTTGCATCGCTAGCTATGATGGATTAAAGATAAAAAAGATAGGGAATATCAGTAGCTTATTATTCTGGTATTTATAACAAGAACGGTCAATGAATACCTAAATTTGAGTAAAAGAAATTTCACTACCATTTACCAATCCGGCTAAAATTCAAGAATTTCAATGCTTTAGCTATTTTCAATAGAATTAAATTTATTAATATAAATAACAAATTACTATTCTTAAATTTGATCAGATTGATTGCAAAAAAACAATATTTTCAATAGGTTGCTTATAATCCTAACCATAGTTAGCCTTTCATAAGTAGCGATGCAACAAAGCCATTCCAGTGCCAAGCACTGGAATGACAGCACTCTACGTCATACCGCCGCGAACTGTCATAACGCCGCGGTATCTCTAGATCCCGCTGCGGGATGACGATTGTCGTTTAGCTATAAATATTAAGAAATTTACCGAATAAAAAAAAAGGCAAAAGAAGCCCTGGGGTTATTATCCGCTTTAAAATATTGGCGTTTTTTATGTTTTAAACGCTTGACAAGCAAGATTAAGCTGCTTTTAATTGCAACTAACTTACGCTGCAAATGTTTAAGAAATTTACTAAGCAGAAAAAAAGACAAAGAATCCCCGAGTTAGCTAGTCTTTTACTATCTCTGTCGAGTATTGGCATTTTTTGATGTCTTGTAACGCTTTATAAGCGCGTTCAGCTTATTTAGATAAAAATCTAGATGTAGATGAAGTTTTGTAAAGACATACAGTATCTATATACTGCAAAAAATTGAACATAAGACGCCGATACATTAAGTAATCCTTACCTTTTAATCCGCAGATTGGCGAAAGCAAATACAATAGCTTCACTATCATGATAAGGGCGCTGGCGAAGGGTGTCAAGTAAGTTTTTCGTTTCTATAGCTACTACCACGATTGTATAGGTAATTCTTCACTCATAATAATGATTCAAGCCTTCAGCTCCTCAAACACTTCACTTGCTCTATTTAAAACAGAATCAGGAAAACCAGCAAGTTTTGCTACATGTATTCCATATGACTCATCTGCAATGCCTTCAATGACTTCATGTAGAAAAATAACCTCTCCGTTCCACTCTCTTATTTTTACACAAAAACATTTCACGTTCTTCAAGTATTTGCTTACTTTAGTTAATTCATGATAATGAGTTGCAAAAATGGCGCGGCACTTATTTACATTGTGAATATGTTCAATCACCGCCTGTGCAATAGATAATCCATCATACACCCCTGTGCCCCTACCAATTTCATCAAGTATCACCAAGGAACGGTCCGTTGCCTGATTTACTATCGTTGCTGTTTCGATCATCTCTACCATGAAGGTAGAATAACCAGCTGTTATATTATCCGTTGCGCCAACCCTGCTGAATATCTTGTCAATCACTCCAATATGTGCACTCTCTGCTGGCACAAATGACCCCATGTGAGCTAAAATTGCAATGAGAGCGTTTTGCCTCAAGAAAGTGCTTTTTCCAGCCATATTAGGACCAGTAATTAGATGTATACCAGCTAAATTGATGCTATTTGCAATGAATTTATCGTTAACTTCAACCACTGGATGTCTTCCGCTACAGATATTGAACTCTTTGCTGTCATCAATAATGGGTTTTACGTAATTATTTTGCACTGCAAGCTCTGCAAATGCGGTTCTAATATCAAGTTTTGCCAAAGCATTTGCAGCAAGAGCAATTTTTTCAGACTCTTTAGCAACTTCACTACACAGTTCACTAAAAATTTTCATTTCTAAGCCGATTGCAGCATCACGTGCCGTAAGAATTTTATTTTCTAGTTCTTTCAATTCATTAGTAGTGTAGCGCATGCTATTTGCTAAGCTTTGCCTATGAATAAATATATCCGAAGTTATTTTGTGATTTGCCGACACTTCAACGTAATAACCAAGTATGTTGTTGTGTAATATTTTGAGTGCGGCAATGCCAGTTAGGTCGCGATAAGATTCACGGAGTTTGGTTATTAGTTTATTACTATTATTTAATATGTAGGATAACTCAGATAATTCTGAGTTGTATTTTGAGTGAATAAATCCTCCTTCTTTCACGGAACTGAGGTTATTATCGAGTATAGCACTATTTAACAGTTCAAATAGGTCTTTATGATTGCCAAGGCTTTTATGTATTGTGCTTAGTTCACTCTCGTCTGATTTTACTGTTATTCCAGCGCGTGACGCTGGCTGGATCTCAGTTTGGATGACATATTGTTGTGGGAGAGATCCATTTTCACCTGATTCAATTTTACATAAGAACTCAGACAACTCTAAAGTTTTTCCTAGGCCTATTTTTAATAGGTTCATATCCTTTGGTGAACCACGCCCTAGTATTAAGCGCGATAAAGACCTTTCAATATCCGGAATGTTAGATAATATCTCTCGTATTTTTTTGCGTGAATCATGATTATTTACAAAAAATTGAGCGGTACTGAGCCTTAGGTTAATCGCCTTAGAACAAGCAAGGGGTGAAGCGAGCATTTGTTTGAGCAGGCGTCCACCAGAAGCTGTAACTGTATGATCAATAACTGAAATTAGTGAACCTTTCTTTTCACCAAATTGAGTTGAAAACAACTCAAGATTTCTCCTTGCTGAAGCATCAATAAGCATGAAATTTTGTTGCTTATAGGTTTTTGGGAATTCAAGCCTTGGAATGGAGCCCCTTTGCGTTACTCTGACATATTCAAGCAGTGCACCACACGCCATGATTTCTACTTTGCTGAAATTTCCTATACTCCCAAGTTCCCTGATTTTATAAAACTCGCATAACGTTCTGTGAGATTTACTATACTCAAAAAAGCTCTGTGCGTGTTGCGTAATTGATATTTTATAATTTTTTAAAACCGATCTAATTTTTTCATCCTCAGTGAATTTTTCAGAAATTAATAATTCTCTTGGTGATATACGCAATAAATCACTATCTAGAGCTTTCAAACTCGTTAAAGTGTGAAAAAATTTTCCCGTCGATAATTCAAGCCAACTAATAGCATATTCGTCATTTTGTTCAACTATGGACGCGAGATAATTATTGCTTTTATCCTCCAGTAGTGAATCTTCTATAATTGTACCTGGAGTTACAACTCGCACTACATCACGTTTTACTATGGATTTATAGCCCCTCTTTTTTGCTTCATCAGCAGTTTCTAATTGGTCACAGATTGCTACTTTGAATCCTAAATCTATTAGCTTGTGTAGGTAAGATTCACTACTGTGTGCTGGCACTCCACACATTGGTATTTCTTGCCCACACGAATTACCTCTCTTAGTGAGCACTATATTCAGCAATTTCGCAGCTTTAATAGCATCATCGAAAAACAACTCATAAAAATCTCCTAGCCTATAAAATAGCAGATGATCCTTGTATTGAGCTTTCAGGTTCAAATACTGCTCCATCACAGGGGTGTTTTTTTCTTTTACGAAGCTCATAATATTTTTTAATATATTGTATTGATAAACGTTATTATAGATTATATTGTACATGTGGATAATATAAAATTTAAATAGGTGTATAGAGGGGAAAATTTAAAACAATTAAATTTCTTGGATCCAAGTAGTCAGGACACTTGGATGACATAAAGAGTAGGAGTATTTGATGACAAAAAAACAAAAAACGCAGTTGTCATTCCAGCACGTGACGCTGGAATGGCTTTGTTGCATCGCTACTTATGAAAGGCTAACTATAATTAGGATTATAAGCAACTTATTGAAAATCTTGTTTTTTTGCAATCAATCTGATCAAATTTAAGAATAGTAATTTGTTATTTATATTAATAAATTTAATTCTATTGAAAATAGCTAAAGCATTGAAATTCTTGAATTTTAGCCGGATTAGTGAGTGGTAGTGAAATTTCTTTTACTCAAATTTAGGTATTCACTGACCGTTCTTGTTGTAAATACCAGAATAATAAGCTACTGATATTCTCCACCTTTTTTATCTTTAATCCATCATAGCTAGCGATGCAACAAAGCCCGCTGGAATCCAGAATATCCTAATTACAAGGTTTATTATTTAGTTTGAAAAATACTATAGCTTTTTCTATATAAGTTGTTGCCCTTCTTTATCATTTTTACCATTTGCAGCACCAACAGATATTTCAGAGCTAACAGAGCTAACAGTGCTAATAGTTTTTTCTATCGCTTTAGCCTGTTCATAGTCTTGACTCAAAAAATACATGGCCAGTCCAACAGCTATACTAGCAACAAGAACAGATGCTATCATTACACCTAGTATCATACCACCAGAAAGACTTACTGCAACATACACACCAGCTCCAAGTACAACACCAAGAAAACCACCAATTATTACGCCAGGCACTAAACTGCCTATCATAGCGCTTTCTTTTTTCGTATGAGCTTGTTTTTTCATACTTTTAATAAGCACTTCTTTTGTTTTTCCTTGAGCTAAATCTGAAGGAATTTTATTATCCGCGTTTTGTATCAAAGGATTTGCACTATATGTAACAAGAAGGGTGGTTATTTCTTCAGTTTTATTACCTATAACTGCATGATGTAGTAATGTATTTCCCTCTTCATCTTTAAAGTTTATATGAGTACGAAATTCTTCATCTAGATTTCTTATTGGGTTGTTTTTTGCATATATCCCAGATTGTATTGCTCTATCTAAGCATTGTATCACTTGTTCTAGTGATTGCTCGCCAGGATTTTGTATAAAATGAAGCAGAATTTCGTGTACTATCGCTTCCTTTGTAGTTTTTGGGCATCGTAAAGCGTAATTAAATGTCTGTGTAGTAATAACTTCTTCTTTTCTTTTTTTAAGAACAACCCTTAAATCTTCAATCGCCTTTTCACCATCTTTTATTCCAAGAATTATTGAATCCAAATTATTTATCATGCTATCCTCCTTGGTTTGATTGCATTACTCATTAATAAATAATATAATAAATCCTGCTAAAAGTCAAGCAATTAATTAATAAGTTAATATAATCCTCCAAAAGGAGCTCCTTACTTTTTGTTCAGCATGTCCATTGGATCAGACTCTTTAAGCTTGCTGTTTGCTGAATTTATTCATCACAATAGCTACAATGTGCTATCGAAGTTCTCTGTAATCTTAGTTGGTTCTTCTAGAATATTCAAAATATCAGTTGCACAATAAACCCGATCTCTCTTTCCTTGAGAAGTTTGTGAAACGATGCCTAAATCTTCAAGCTTTACGATTGCTCTTTGGGCTGTTGTAAATACGACACCTAAGTTTTCAACCACTTTCCTTATAGTAAAGTAAGGGTTTAAAGACTATTAACTAAATCATTGTCCCATTCAAATTTTGGTGGCAAGGGGCTTGGTATAAATGCCTGATAACCAGCGAATACTTTGCCTGATGGTGATCCTTTAATATACATTCATTCAACCGAGCACACTATTTTTATAGTATATATTATTTTCAAATAAAGTCAAAAATGAAAATAAGGCTTTATCTTATTTGCGTGCATGAAAATAAGAAACTCTCTTATTATTGATTTTGCTCAAAAACGAAAATAGAAGAAGCTGCTGAACTTTATATATCCTGTTTTTCTGGAGAACTGCTATAAAACTTCTGAGTGAAGTCACTTAATTTTTACACATCTATTGTAGAGTAAGAAGAACCGAATTTGAAACAAAAATGCTAACTGATGCTTGGACTTTACTGACACTTACACTACTTGAAACTATACTTAGTGTAGACAATTTAATCTTTATTTCTCTAGCAATAGATAAGGTACCAAATGCGCTGAGAGAAAGAGTGCGCCTTATGGGCCTTGGATTAGCACTATTAATGCGTTTTGTAATACTATTTTTTACATCATCTATATTATCAATGCAAAAACCTATATTTCACACTGCATCAGCAAGGGATTTACTTATGATCGCAGGGGGATTATTCCTTATTGTTAAGAGCTCTATGGAGTTACGGGATGACATCTTTGTATGTAAGAAAAATAAAAAGAAAGCAAACGTTAAATCAAAATTTTTTTTAGTTGTGCTACAAATTATATTAATAGATTTAGTTTTTTCGGTTGATTCGATATTAACTGCTATAGCACTAACTTATAACATGGTAATAATTGCTACAGCATTTACATTTTCCATGCTAGCAATGCTGTTTTTATCAAGTTATACCGCCCAGTTAATCAAATCTAACCCAGGGTTAAAAATAATCGCCATTTTATTTATTTTACTTGTCGGTGTGTACCTCATGCTTCATGGATTTCATATAGAATTACCAAAAGGATATTTGTATTCTTCATTTATGTTTGCACTGCTTGTGGAAATTATAAGCAAAATAAAGAAAATTAACCGTCATACCGCGATTCATTCGCGGTATCTCAGCCGCTAACAAGCAGCGGGATGACGAGGTTATCGTCATGTTGCCGCGAACTGTCATACCGCGATTCATTCGCGGTATCTCTAGATCCAGCTAACAAGCAGCGGGATCTTTTTGATTTACTCCCACTCAATAGTTGCGGGTGGTTTAGAAGTGATATCATAAACAACTCTATTTACTCCGGGAACATTATTAACAATTATACTGCCGACATTGCGTAAAAAATCCCAAAATACTAGCAAGTGTTGATCCTTATCTTCAAATGGAAATGCATCGGCTGTCATACCATCAGATGATGTTACAGCCCTTAAAGCACAAACATATCCATACGTACGACCATCTCCCATAACGCCTACAGTTTTTATTGGTAATAATACAGCAAAAGCTTGCCATATCTTATCATATAGATCGTAATTTTTCATCGTATTAATATATATTTCATCTACTTCTTGCAATATTCGCACCTTTTCTTCATCGACTTCACTTATAATCCTCACTGCAAGTCCAGGTCCAGGAAATGGATGTTGAAATATTATCTCATCTGAAAGCCCAATTTCTTTTCCAAGTAGCCTTACCTCATCTTTAAAGAGGTAGCGTAAAGGCTCCACTAGCTTCAGGTTCATCTTTTCTGGCAACCCACCAACATTATGGTGAGACTTAATTGTACTAGTGTTGTTTGAGGCATGCCCTGACTCAACTACATCAGAGTAGATGGTACCTTGCATCAAAAAATCCACATCACCTATTTTTTTTGCTTCTTCTTCAAACACTTCAACAAAAGTGTTACCGATAATTTTTCGCTTTTCTTCTGGATCAGTTATTCCCTTCAACCTACTCAAAAATAAATTTGATTTATCAACGTAATTTATCGGAATCTCTTTCAACATAGCGATGGTTTGGTTCTTGCGTAACAACCCAGTATCGATAAAAATACAGTTCAATTGTTTTCCTATAGCTTTATGTGTGAGAGCCGCTGCAACGCTTGAATCAACCCCACCACTTACTGCAGCGATTACTTTTTTCTCTCCTACTACATTTTTGATTTTTTCCTTTTGCTCCTCAATAAACGACTTCATTGTCCAGTCTCTTTTGCAATTTGCAATATCCAAGAAGTTAGAGAGCAATTTACTGCCATTTGTTGTGGGCTTAACCTCAGGATGGAACTGAGTACAGTAAATCTTCCGCTGTTCGTTGACAATCATTGCAATTGTTTGATTTATCACACCTGATGCGATAACAGTAAATCCCTGTGGTATAGTATCAACACTGTCCGCATGGTTCATTAATACATCCACTTCAGAATTAACATCCCAGGTATCCTTTACAATGGGGGATTCTTTTAGTATCTTGATTTTAGTTCTACCAAACTCCTGTTTGAAACTCTCTTTTACTTTTGCTCCAAAATAATGACAAATGAGTTGCTGTCCATAGCATATTCCAAGTATAGGAACGCTTGTTGCCTCATTAAGTTTTATAATTTCATGTACTACTCTACTTGTTTCAGAACAATCATCATTTACAGATTGTGGTCCTCCAGAGAGAATAAACCCATTGAATTTTGATATTGTTTCAAAACTGATGTTGCTTGGAAATATCTCACAATAAACACCCATTCCTCTTACTTGTCTTGCGATAAGCTGTGTAAACTGTGAACCAAAATCAATAATGGCAATTGCTGACAATTTGCTCCTCCATATTATTTAAAATGATATCTGATAATAAAGAAAATAATGGAGTAAGTAAACCAAGACCTGTTTAAAAGCTTTAACGCGTGGTACAAGTTAGCTATATAGCTAATTTTCCTACACCATACCGCTGCGGCGCTAACTAGTAGCGGAATGACAGCAATCTACGTCATACCGCCGCAGTATCTCAGCCGCTAACAAGTAGCGGGATTATCTTCATGCTGCCACGAACCGTCATACCACCGCGAACCGTCATACCGCGATTCATTCGCGGTATCTTGGCAATAGATCCCGCTAACAAGTAGCGGGATAACGATTGTCGTTTAGCCATAAATGTTTAAGAAATTTACCAAATGAAAAAAAAGGCAAAAGAAGCCCCGTAGTTGGCTAATTACTTACATTATACTTTCAAGTATGGCGTTTTTTTATTCTAAACGCTTAATAACCGCGACTCAGCTGCTTTTAAATGCAACTAACCTTAGCTATAAATGTTTAAGAAATTTACTAAACAGAAAAAAAGGCAAAAGAAACCCTAGGGTAGCTAGTTATTCACTATCCATTTTTTAAGTTGGCGTTTTTTTATGTTTTAAACGCTTTATAAGCGCGTTTCAGCTTATGTAGGTAGAAGTTTTATAAAGACATAAGGTGCACATAGTGCAAAAAATTAAACATGAGACGCCAGATACGTGAGTTTTTTTGTCATTTAATCTGTACAGAGAAGATAAATAAATAGCCTCAATTTTATGATAAGAGGGCTGGCGGAGTTTGTCAAGAAAGTTTTTTCGTTTCTATTCCCAATAAAAGTGCGTTATATGGTTATGCAAGAAGTCTATTTACCCATTTGCTTAACTTTCTCTCTACTTTTTCTGAGTAAGGCCGCTATTGGCATGACAGACATTCATCGTAGTCAATATCTGTTTTTTGTTGCAATATTTCACTTTTTTTGAATATGTCATGCGAGACCTTATCGGCTCTCTGCATTGATTGTGATCTGCAGTAATATAAGCTCTTCAATCCTTTTTTCCAAGCAAGCATGTGTATTTTGTGCAAGTAACGTTTATGTACGTTGGCAGGTAAGAACAGATTTACTGATTGAGATTGACAAATATACGAAGTTCTATTACTTGCATGTTCTATAATCCATCTTTGGTCAAGCTCGTACGCTGTTTTAAATGTCAATTTTTCATGCTCACTAAGAAAATCTAAATGCTGAACGGAACCCTCGTTTGTTGAAATTGAAGACCATATTTTATCATCGTCTTGATTTTTTTCTGCTAATAGTTTTTGCAAGAATTTATTTCGCACTACAAATGAGCCTGTAAGTGTCTTTTGTATGAATACGTTTGCTGCGTATGGTTCTATTCCAGGGGAGGTATTACCTGCAATAATGGAGATCGAGGCAGTAGGAGCAATAGCGAGTTTGTGTGTAAACCTTTCCATTAGATCAACTTCTTTGGCATCAGGACATGCTCCCTTTTCTTCTGCTAATTTTTTAGAAACTATATCTGCTTGCTCGCGTAAATACTTAAATATTTTTTTATTCCATTGTTGTGCTGTTACTGATTCAAAAGGAACCATTTTGCTTTGTAAAAATGAATGAAAGCCCATCACACCAAGACCAATACTGCGTTCTCTGGCTGCAGAATATTTTGCTCGCTGCATTTCATTCGGTGCTTTATTTATGAAATCTTCCAATACATTATCAAGAAAGCGCATTATATCTTCTATGAAGAGTTTATTGTCTTTCCATTCTTCGTAGTACTCAAGGTTTACGGATGATAGACAACACACAGCAGTGCGTGACTTATTCAGGTGATCATAACCTGTGGTTAAAGTTATTTCACTGCATAGATTTGACATCTTGATGTCTAAGTTGAGCTTTTTGTAAGATTCTGGCTTATTGTTATTTGTTGCATCAAGGAAAATAATGTAAGGTTCTCCAGTTTCAACTCTTGCTGTTAATATTTTGATCCATATATCCCGCGCTTTTACAGTTGAAATAACCTTATTGTTGTGAGGGCTTATTAAATTCCATTCTTGATCATTCTCAACAGCCTGCATAAATTTATCTGTTACTATTACAGCATGATGTATATTTAACGCTTTGCGATTTGGGTCACCGCCTGTTGGCTTGCGTAAATCTAGAAACTCTTCTATCTCCGGATGAGATACAGGAAGGTAGACTGCTGAACTTCCTCGCCTTAGGGATCCCTGACTAATTGCAAGCGTTAGAGCATTTTGCACTACAATAAATGGAACAATTCCTGATGTTTTGCCGCTACCCTTTACGCTTTCGCCTATTGAGCGTAAATTTCCCCAATAACTACCTATGCCTCCTCCACGTGCAGCAAGCCAAACATTTTCGTTCCATAGATCAACTATTCCCTGCAAGCTGTCTTCGGTTTCATTAAGAAAGCAAGAGATAGGTAACCCTCTCTTAGTGCCACCATTGCTGAGTATTGGTGTTGAAGGCATGAACCACAAGTTGCTCATGTAGTCATAAAGACGCTGCGCATGTTCTTTATTATCAGAATAGTAATTAGCAATACGTGCAAAGAGGTCTTGATAACTTTCATTTTCTATTAAATACCTGTCTGATAGAACTGCTTTTCCAAAGTCGGTTAATTTGCTGTCCTTTGCGTAATTAATGGTAATGTTATTCATAAAGTTCCTTTTATTCTTTTATTATATATAGATACTTAAAAGTCATTTTGAGCGATTTTTAAGTTAGGTTTTTCGGACTTTCTTGTTGATGCTGTAATGCAAACAAGATACCGTCAACCTGACTGCCATATATTTTACAGTAACTCATATAACTTATTTGCATATTTATTTCTTTTGCAACATGTTGAACATAACTTTCTGAGTGACGAAAATAGTCTCCTTTATTTACAAAGTCAATACCTTCACCTTCCTTTCTTCTTATTAAACATACAATAACCCCTTTTTTGCTCGTAGATCTTTTTGCTAATTCCAATTCTTCTTGAAAGTCATGTAGATAATGTAGCACTTCAGCAAAGATAATTACATCATACTGCTGGTTTTTCTCTTGTTTAAGAAACTCTTTCATTTCCATATGTATTAATTCATTGTAAACAGGCTTACCTTTTATAAAGCATCCTCTTGCGATATTTAGCATTCTACTTGAAATGTCAATTCCTGTTATATGGTTTCCAATACCATTTATTTTCAAGAAATGACCACATATTCCAGTTCCACAACCAAGGTCGAGTATATTGAGCTCAGAAGTGGAGTTGTTGAAGATTTTTGTAATTATCATGTGTACAAGTTCATGCCCTCTATATTGTTTGGCAATCAACCAATGCTCAACAAAATATTCACCTGTGTAATCAAAATATTGTCTTATGAGGTTTTTTGGCAATTCTGTAATAGGCGCTGAGTTTGTCATTTTTTTTATATAGTAAGACGCCTCCTCGTGGTCATTATCTAATTTTAGTGCCCTTGTTAAATAATTATAAGCTTTGTTAGTATTCCCTACCGCAAAATGACACCTTCCGATGTTATACCAGACTATAGGTAAATGGGGGTAAAATATGCTAATTAACCAAAATCGTAACTTTGCATCTGATATGCTACCTTCATAAAAGTGATATAAACCGATTTCAATGTTGGTGTTTAACAGGTTCTTAGATTTTTTAAGAAGCACTGTCATTTCTTTATGAAGAGTATTATATTTATTCACAATGAAGTGTTTTACTTTCTTAATATTTAATACGCCAATGAGCTTAGACATACAATTTAAAGCAACGTTTTTTATAAAAGAGAGATTACTTTTCATACGTTAGAAATACTCCGAATGTTTATTATCATTTTTAGGCAATTGATTTTAACACATTTTATCTTACAAAATATCTTTTTTATTAATTTTTACTGTATATATAAGTTTACCACATATTTCTCAGATTATACTGTTTAGGATTGCTAGTATATTGTTGTTGATAATATAAGTAAATGTTTTGTGCAAAAAGGCGTTGACATATTATTTATTAGGTTATAATATATAAAAGATTAATTTAGTTTTTAGATGTTTGACAAGTTTTATGGTAGAGATTAATTTAATCTCAATTCAATTTTAATAATATTTAACTCTGCATATTCTGCATATAGTCGGATAAATAAATTATTGAGAGCACTTGATGGATGCCTTGGCGTTAAGAGGCGATGAAGGACGTGGCAGGCTGCGATAAGCTGTGGGGAATTGTCAACAAATTTTGATCCGCAGATTTCCGAATGGGGAAACCCAACTAGTTTAGCTAGTTATTACGTACTAAGTATGTAAAGCAAACTTGGTGAACTGAAATATCTAAGTAGCCAAAGGAAAAGAAATCAACCGAGATTCTGTTAGTAGTGACGAGCGAAAGCGGAAAAGGCTAGTGATTTAAGAATAAGAATTAGAATACTCTGGAAATAGTAACCATAGAAGGTGATAGTCCTGTATAAGTAGAAAGTTTTTAAATCCTTGAGTAGAGCGGGGCACGTGAAATCCTGTTTGAATATGGGGGGACCATCCTCCAAGCCTAAATACTCCTTAACGACCGATAGTGAACAAGTACCGTGAGGGAAAGGTGAAAAGAACCCCGGGAGGGGAGTGAAATAGAATCTGAAATCAAGTGCTTACAAACAGTTGGAGCTCTATATCAATTTATTGATATTTAGAGTGACAGCGTACCTTTTGCATAATGGGTCAGCGAGTTAATCTATGAAGCAAGCTTAAGCCGTTAGGTGTAGGCGTAGCGAAAGCAAGTCTGAATAGGGCGTTTTAGTTTTATGGATTAGACCCGAAACCAAGTGATCTAGTCATGACCAGATTGAAGGTGTGGTAAAACACACTGGAGGATCGAACCAGTTAATGTTGCAACATTATTGGATGAGTTGTGATTAGGGGTGAAAGGCCAATCAAACTTGGAAATAGCTGGTTCTCCGCGAAATCTATTTAGGTAGAGCGTTGTATGTATGTTGTTGGGGGTAGAGCACTGGATAGACTAGGGGGATTCACCGTCTTACCAAATCTAACTAAACTCCGAATACCAACAACTAATTATACAGCAGGCACACTACGGGTGCTAAGTCCGTGGTGAAGAGGGAAACAACCCAGATCACTATCTAAGGTCCCAAAATTACAGCTAAGTGGGGAAGGAAGTAGAAAAACCATTACAGCTAGGAGGTTGGCTTGGAAGCAGCCATCCTTTAAAGAAAGCGTAACAGCTCACTTGTCTAAATAAGTTTTTCTGCGCCGAAAATGTACCGGGGCTAAAGCTGTATACCGAAGATGTGAGTGCTTATTGATTTCGATCAATAGGCGCGGTAGCGGAGCGTTCCGTAAGTCTGTGAAGGTGGTTTGTGAAAACTGCTGGAGATATCGGAAGTGAGAATGCTGACATAAGTAGCGTAAAAGAGTGTGAAAAACACTCTCACCAAAAATCTAAGGGTTCCTACGTTAAGTTAATCTGCGTAGGGTTAGTCGGTTCCTAAGGCGAGTCCGTAAAGGAGTAGTCGATGGCAATTAGGTTAATATTCCTAAACCTCTTAAGTGTGACGGGTTTCGTATTTGTATAGATCTTATTGGATTGATCTATGCTTAAAAGAAGCTCCAGGAAATAGCACTTATATTTATGAGGCCGTACCGCAAACCGACACTGGTGGATGAGTAGAGTATACTAAGGTGTTGAAAGAATGATGTTGAAGGAACTCGGCAAATTATACCTGTAACTTCGGAAGAAGGGTAACCTGCTTTTAGGCAACTATGAGTAGGTGGCACAAAATAGGGAGTAGCGACTGTTTACTAAAAACACAGGACTCTGCAAACACGTAAGTGGAAGTATAGGGTCTGACGCCTGCCCGGTGCTGGAAGGTTAATAGGAAGGGTGCAAGCTCCGAATTGAAGCCCCAGTAAACGGCGGCCGTAACACTGACGGTCCTAAGGTAGCGAAATTCCTTGTCGGGTAAGTTCCGACCCGCACGAATGGCGTAACGATTTCTCCACTGTCTCCAACATCACTTCAGCGAAATTGAATTCCCCGTGCAGATGCGGGGTACCCGCGGTTAGACGAAGAGACCCCGTGCACCTTTACTATAGCTTTACATTGCTATTAAAAGTGTGATGTGCAGGATAGGTGGGAGACTTTGAAGTTATGGCGCTAGCTATAATGGAGTCAACCTTGAGATACCACCCTTTACACTTTTGATATCTAACTATGTTTCATTATCTGGAGCTAGGACATTGTATGGTGGGTAGTTTGACTGGGGCGGTCGCCTCCTAAAAAGTAACGGAGGCGTGCGAAGGTAAGCTAGAGCTGGTCGGAAATCAGCTTGATAGTATAATGGCATAAGCTTGCCTGACTGCGAGGCTGACAAGCCAAGCAGAGACGAAAGTCGGTCATAGTGATCCGGTGATTCTGTATGGAAGGGTCATCGCTCAACGGATAAAAGGTACGCCGGGGATAACAGGCTGATGGTGTTCGAGCGTTCATAGCGACGACACCGTTTGGCACCTCGATGTCGACTCATCACATCCTGGGGCTGAAGAAGGTCCCAAGGGTTCGGCTGTTCGCCGATTAAAGTGATACGTGAGTTGGGTTTAGAACGTCGTGAGACAGTTCGGTTTCTATCTGCCGTGGGTGAAGGAAATTTGAGAAGGTCTGACTCTAGTACGAGAGGACCGAGATGGATATACCTCTGGTGTACCAGCTGTTATGCCAATAGCATCGCTGGGTGGCTATGTATAGATGGGATAATTGCTGAAAGCATATAAGCAAGAAACCCTCTTCAAAAAGATTTCCCAATTAAGGCCGTGGAAGACTACCACGTTGATAGGCTAGGTGTGGAAGCATGGTAACATGTGAAGCTAACTAGTACTAATAGCCTGATTGATTTATTTGCTTTCTATATGTGTGTATGCAGTGTTAAATATTAAGTTAAAATTGTTAAGTTAGAAATTTTTATTGACTTGGTGGCTATAGCAAAAATGAACCACCCGATCTCATCTCGAACTCGGAAGTGAAACTTTTTAGCGCTGATGGTACTTGAAAAGGGAGAGTAGGTCGCCGCCAAGTTTATAAAAATTTCTTTGTTAATTAGACAGTAGGTATACTTATATTTTAACTGTATCCGTTAAGCGGAGTGGCAGAATAAGGTAGACAAGGTGATCTAAAAAGATAATCATAGAGCAAAAGTGAAATAATATGGTAAACCTTTTAGAACTTTGCAAAAATTTACAGCAAAAAATAGAAAGGTTAGAAGCAAAAATAGAAAGATTGGAAAAAGAGAATGAAAGTTTAAAAGCAGAAAATAAGGCTTTAAAGATAGAAAATGCTGAGTTAAGAGAAAGACTCGGTTTAAGCTCAAAAAATTCATCAATACCAAGTTCCAAAGAGTTGTATAAAATAAAAAAGAATAAGCCGAAAAGCGAAAGGAATATTGGCGGTCAGGTTGGTCATAAAGGAAGTTTTCGCGCCAACATGGATGCAGATAAAGTAGTAAAGATAGAGTTGCCTAATACTTGCGAATGCGGAGGAGAAATTGCAATATGTGAAAAACCATATATTCATCAGAAAGTTGATCTTCCAGAAATCAAGCCTTATGTAGTGGAATATCAGTTAGAACATGGCCGTTGTCGGAGATGCGGAAAGAGAAGAAGTAGCAAGTTACCGGAAGGTGTTACGCCAAATACATTTGGTCCAAGGGTTAAGTCAATAATTGCAGCGTTCAGCGGATTCTACAAAAATTCAAAACGCGAAATAGCGAGTGTCGTAAATGATATCTTCAATTTGAACATAAGCGTCGGTAGCATATCAAATAGTGAACATAGAGTTGCTTCAAAATGCAAAAAAATGTATGAGCAGATCGAACAAGAGATAAGTAGGAGTAAAGTTCTACATATTGATGAAACGAGCCATTATAACAAAGGTAAACTCGCTTGGTGTTGGATGTTTGCAAGCAATACGGCAAGTTTTGTAAAATTTACAGAGTCAAGAGGAATGAAAGTTTTACAAAATAGTAAATTCTGCAATCGCAATAGCTTGGTAATAACTGACAGGTATGCAGCATACAATTATTTTGCCGATAAAAACAGGCAAATCTGTTGGGCACATTTATCAAGAGATTTTGAAAGATTAGCACATAGTTGGAATATTGAAGTTAAAGTTCTGGGTTGTTACTTGAGAAACGTGGCCACTGAATTATTTGCACTAAAAAAAGCTTTACTAAAAAGTGAGATAGATGTTTTGAGGTTTGTCAGACGTGCCAGAAAATTAAGAAAACGTACAAAGTATTACTTGAAGGAGATATCTCGTTTACCTGAAGCAATTGGAGCCTCTCGAGTTGCAAAAAATGTTCTGAGATCTGAAAGAATGATGTGGAAATTTTTAGATGACCCAGAAAATATTCCGCTGACAAATAACCACGCTGAACGGCAAATTCGGCATTATGTCGTTTATCGCAAAAACTCATATTTTACACAATCAAAGCGGGGAAATACATTCCTTGAGCGGATAATTTCATTATACTTAATTTGGAAACAAAGGGGTCTCAATCCTTTCCAAAATCTCCTATCTATTGTTTCTTAAACCACTCTCCTGAACGGATACTTTTAACTTTCTTGTTTTGTTACTATTCTTTAAGTTTTTACTTTAACTACGATATCTTTTTTTTCTTATATGTTCTTGGTCATTTTCTACATTATTTAGCATTGTTCCTACTTCCCCTAATTGATTCCCTTTTGAAGGAGAATTACTGATTTCTGGTAATATTACATTACCTCCCACTTTTTTAAATAATTCTTCTTGTTGGCGAAATGCTGACCTCCAATCTGTTCCTGTTCCTTTAGGAAGAAATAAGAATTGATACATCTGACCAAAGCCTGTGTTATTTACCTCTTTTATATGCTCTACCACTCACCACACCCATTAACTATTTTTAAAAATTTTACCTATATTATCATAAAAAATATAGTTGTAAATACCTTAATTGAGATTTTTTTTTATTTTATCTTTTTTAAGCAAATAGTTAGATCTTTTTGTAAATTTTTATAACTTGCTTGCATAATGTTTCTATGAGTTAGTATTATGTAGTAGTGCCCTATATTACTTATATTTAAAATGCTAATTTTAGCAAGCATTCGTAGTTGCCTTTTTATTTTATTTCTTTTTGCTGCTTTTCCGGTTTTTTTACTGATAGCCAGACCTACTCTAATAGTATGAATGTACTTCTCAGGTTCTCTTTCTTTTATAGCGTACAGTGATATATAAAGCCCACGATAAAAAAGACTGTTGAGTGCTAACTTATTTTTGAAAGCAGAAGAAAAATCTTTTTTTTTATACTTACTATGCGCATAATTTGTTACACCCTAATGAACGGCGCCTATTAAGGATTTTTCTTCCAGCTCTTGTTGCCATACGTGAACGAAATCCGTGTCTGCGCTTTCTTATCAAATTTTTTGGTTGAAATGTTCTCTTCATTGTTTTTATATTAATATAATTATTTATTTTAAATTGTTTTACTTTATTGTCAAATAATGGTGAACTTGTATGACATTTTCGTAGAATAAAATTTGATGCATGGAAGAATGAATTCGGTGATAGTCATACCTGTCTTACTAATCCTTTTATTTTGTTTTAGTAGGTTTCAAGAAGTAAATAAGGTTAAGTCTTATCTATATCTTAGTTGTGTATGGATGCTAACTTGGTTGTTAGTATTCTATAATAATTGTTTTGTAACTTTTATTTCTATAGCGTTACTTTTTTTCATGCTTGCTTTTATCTTTAAAAATAAAAGAAATAAGATAATAAAACTTTCGTTATTTGTGGCTTTGGCCATATCATTTTTTATCACTTTATTTATAATGCTGTCTATTTTTATTCAATCCATTAGTTTTTTTAATAAAGTAGCTATTTCAGAATTCTTGTTTTGCTTGAAATGGGGCCACAATGTAGTCACTATCAATGAAGAGAAGATAGGATGTTTTGGTATAGCGCCGCTTTTAGTTGGTACATTACTTATAACTATTATAGCAATGTTAGTTGTCGTTCCGCTTGGTTTATTTTCTGCAATATATATTAGTGAATATGCGAGTGAGAAAGTGCGTTATATTGTTAATACAACTTTGCAAGTTTTGTCTGCTATTCCTACGGTTGTATATGGATATTTCGCGGTTGTGTTTTTGTCTTTCTTTATAAAGCAGGTAGCAAATTTTTTTGGTTTAAGTATACACTCAGAAAGTGCCTTAGTTGCCGGTTTATCGATTGGGATAATGATTCTTCCTTTTATTATTTCTTTACTCGAAGATGCCATAAGATCTGTTCCAAAAAGCTTGCGTTATGGCTTCATGGCACTTGGTGCAACTCCAGCGGAAACTATATGGCATATAACAATACCTTATGCAATGCCTACAATTTTAAGTGCAATTTTATTGTCAATTTCAAGAGTGATAGGTGAAACAATGATTGTGCTAATGGCTGTGGGAATCAACGCAAATTTGACTTTTAACCCTCTTAATTCAGTTACTACCATTACCGTGCAGATCGCTACATTACTTACCGGAGATCAGGATTTCAATAGTGTACAAACTCTTGCTGCTTATGCGCTTAGTTTAGTATTGTTTATTATTACTTGGCTATTAAATGCATTTGCATTGTTTGTAATGAAGCGTAACTAGTAAGCGTTTTAATGTTGCAAAATTTCTATTAATAATATAAAATTTATTTTCTTTAGAAGTTCTTTTATGGAATTATAGTGTTAGGTGATAAAAATAAAGAGATGAATATAGGTAGAGCGATTAAGGTAACTCAAGCAGTTGTTGATATAAAATTTGAAGGTGAATTGCCTAAAATATTTAATGCTTTAAAAAGCAAACTAAAATATAAGGATAAGGAGCTGGTTTTAGAAGTTTCGCAGCATATAGGTGACAATATAGTTCGTTGTATTGCTATGGATAGCACAGATGGCATGTCAAGGGGGGATGAATTTGTTGATACAGGTGCACCAATATCGGTGCCAATTGGGCGTTCAACTTTAGGAAGGATTTTTAATGTTGTTGGAGAGCTTATAGATGAGTGTGGTCCACTGAAGGGAAAGTATAACTTAGAGCCTATACACAGAGCACCTCCAAGTTTTACTGAACAGAGAATACAGGAAGAAGTTTTAGTTACGGGAATAAAAGTTATAGATCTTCTTGCACCTTATCTTAAAGGAGGAAAAATTGGCTTATTTGGTGGAGCCGGTGTTGGTAAAACAGTCCTAATAATGGAATTAATTAATAATATAGCAAAAGCTCATAAAGGATTTTCTGTGTTTGCCGGGGTAGGGGAGAGAACGCGTGAAGGTAACGATCTTTATCACGAGATGATCACTTCAAATGTAATAAATATAAATGAGCATGAAAAATCTCAAGCTGTTTTGGTTTATGGTCAGATGAATGAGCCTCCTGGAGCAAGGGCTAGAGTTGCTTTAACAGCACTTACTATGGCAGAGTATTTTCGTGACCGTGAAAACCAAGATGTTCTATTTTTTGTGGATAATATCTTTAGATTTACACAAGCTGGTTCTGAAATTTCTGCTTTACTTGGAAGAATACCGTCAGCTGTTGGTTATCAGCCAACCCTTGCAACTGATATGGGTGCAATGCAAGAAAGAATAGCTTCAACAACTTCTGGCTCTATTACTTCTGTGCAAGCTATATATGTTCCTGCGGACGATTTGACTGATCCAGCCCCAGCAACTACATTCTCTCACCTTGATGCAACCACAGTGTTGTCAAGGCAAATAGCTGAAATGGGAATATACCCTGCTGTTGATCCACTTGATTCAACTTCTCAGTCTTTATCTGCTGAAATCATTGGTGAAGAACATTATAATGTAGCTTCTGAGGTGAAACGTATATTGCAAACTTATAAATCACTGCAAGATATTATCGCAATACTTGGTATGGATGAGCTATCTGATGAAGATAAAATTATTGTTGATAGGGCTCGTAAGATTCAGAAATTTCTTTCTCAACCTTTTCACGTTGCAGAAATATTTACTGGCATGCCTGGTAAATTTGTTTCACTTTCTGATACTGTTTCCAGTTTTAAAGGGATTGTTGAAGGCAAATATGATCACTTACCAGAGGCTGCTTTTTATATGGTGGGGAATATAGATGAAGCAATAAAAAAGGCTGAATTAATACAAGCTGAAGCTAAATAAAAGTTAAAGATTATGAATACTTTTAAAGTGCAATTTTTCTCTCCTGATGATCAAATTTCATTCAGTGGAGTGGTTTCTCTTTCAGTAACTGGGCTCGAAGGGGAGCTTATGATTTTAGCTCACCATGCTCCTTACTTAATTTATTTATTGCCTGGTATGATTACTGTTAAAATGAGTAACCAAACAGAAAAGAAGGTTGTAATTGATAGTGGCGTATTAGAAGTTGCAAATAATAATTGTAGCATTATAACAAGTCAAATTCAGGTTTTTGATCGTGCAATTCATGATGAGAAATCGTTTAAAAATAAGAGAATTAGTATATATTTAAGTTATCTTGATGAGAAGTTTCTTTCTTAGTTATTTTAGGCAAAAAGTCAATTATCATTCAAGTGGCTATAAGATTTTTGCTCAGGGGGCTCTTTTTTGTCATCCCAGAAACCCCGGGGTGTCATCCCAGTGTCGGAGTACTTTAGGTGTATGATCCCAGAGTGTGATGGTATGGGACCATACACCTAATCAAATAAAAATTAAAGAAGGAGAGTTGGTTGTAACGGTTGGAGATAACGACTTTGTTTTACCTGGAATTTACGTTGGATAAACTACAAAAAATAACAGGTAAAAATCAACGTAAATTTAAGATAAATCGATTTTATTAGTATTATCAAATCAAAATCTGTTTTTAATTAATCAATAATACTTTTTTACATATTTTCATCCCCTTTCATGGATTTTTTAATTTTATAGATGATATCTAATATTATTAGAAGCATTGTAAAATATCTTATGAGAAAAATTATAAAATATATTAGCATTATTGGTATTGCATGTTTGACCTTACCCAGAAAAAGTAGAGAGAAAGTTAAGACGTTTTTATCATGAGAATAAATTGTGCAGGAATGCAATAGTTAATAGTAGAATGTCTACGTTATTTGTTATAAAAGATTTCTATGTATTCAAATATGGCAGTTCTGGTTTGTTGAGCGAGAAGTATCAATAAGCAGCTCCCTTTTAAGTGAACTTTTCTGCAACAGAGTTATCGTAACAACAGCCCTTATGGCTCATGCTGGAAATGATGTTTTTTGTATTCAATAGAAATTGGTAATTTTGAGAGGTATACTGTGACCCTTGATCGCTATGTAACAGCAGATTTTTATCGGGTTTGCGTTTATCAACGGCCATCAATAAAGAATCTATAACTAATTATCATGTTACTCATTAACCACCATGCGTGAATATAGGTCAATTATTGCCGCCAACAACCTTCTTTAGTTTTTATGTAGGTAATCCCAAACTTTATTTGGCTGATCAGTAGTAAAATTTTGATCCAATGTGTTCGGAGCCACAACTCGGTTGCTTATTTGCTGTTTTTTATTTTTGAACCTTCGTCTAAGCTTGGTTTTAATGCCATTTTCTTGCATAACACTTTGTACTGTTTTAATTTTTGCCTAAAGCTTTTAATTCAGCGTGAATTTTAGGGGCTCCATATCTGCATTTAGAATGCTTGATGTATTTTTTGAATATCTGCTAGAAGCCCTTCTTTTGCTAATTCTTTACTGCTTTTTTCCTTAGCAACCCATACCACCAGTACAAAACCCTACATAGTTCCTGTGTTTTATAGCAATTTCTATATAAAAGAATACTTTACTCTTTTTCTTTGCCCAGGGCTTTTTTTAAGATGTCTCTTTCTCTTATTAGCTCTTTTTTTAGATCAAATCTTTCTTTGTCATAAGGAGCCTTTGCCTGGAAATGCGTATGCTCCAGACATTTTTCCATCATATTTTCTTACTTAACATACTGCCATCTATACCTAGATCTTTTGCTATTTTTGTACTTGCTTGACCTGTTTCTTTAACCAGCTTAACAGCTTCTAATTTGAATTCTGCTGTATATTCTCTTCTATTTGTCATATTTTGAAAAAACGTTTTATTTTACTCCAAAAACGTCTTAACTTTCTCTCTACTTTTTCTGGGTAAGGTCACTACTTGGATGACAGATAGTAGTGCGAAAGTCTCTTACAACTTACTTTTAATTAGTCTAACCCATGCGTGCCAATCCCTCTCACCAAGATTGCTTTCAAAAGATAGGAGATCCTTTACAGCTTTTGAGCAAATTTCTTCACTTGGAATTGATAACTCCTTATTCATTGCTAACGTTAAACATTGAGTTTTGCACGCTTGTTCTAAATGATACGTGTAAAACATTGCTTCTTGTATAGTCCGACCACACGTTATAGATCCATGATTACGCATTAACATGACAAAATTTTCTTTCAGATCAGCTATTAACCTCTTTCCTTCTGTATCGCTAAGTGCTAGGGAATTATAATTATGGTAAGAGATTTTATTGTAAAAGTGCAGTGCCCATTGACTTATAGGAAGCAGCCCATCTTTGAGAGAAGAAACCGCTACAATAGAAGGTGTATGCAAGTGAAAAATTGCTTGAATATCTTTCCTTGCTTGATAAATAAAACCATGAATTATATAGCCAGTTCTATTATATTGATATTCTTTGCCTTCAATTACATCTCCATCAAATGATACTTTCATTAACGAACGTTCATCTACTTCATCAAAACGCATACCAAACGGATAAATATAAAACGACTTTTGATCTTCAGAACGCACTGAAAGGTGAGTATATGTATGATCATCGAACTTAAGGTAGGACAAAATCTGATAGGCATAGACTAGATCCCTTTTTACTCTGCTCTTTGTTAACAACACAATCCTCTGTTAGAATCTTCTGAAGGTTTATACGCGAAAAGAGACTTGTAGTAAACTAATAAGTCTATGCCACTCTGTCTTGCTTTCTGAATACCAAACACTTTTGTGTTGTAGCTTGCTTAAAAATAGTTATCGTTATTATAGAGTTTATATACAGAATTTATGTTTTTAAATTACATAATATCTTAACTACAAAAATAATTTTCTATATAATATTTCATATGTTTTAAAGCCTCATTTTTATGTTATTATAAATGTAAGTTTCAAGATTGAAAATAATATGGTAAATATTAACACAAAGAAACAGCCAGCAGGATTTTTCATATATCTCTCTGGTCTTTCGGGAAGTGGTAAACTTTCCACAGCAATAGAATTATCTAATATGATAAACGCATTAATTGTAAATAGTAAGTTCTATAACAATGTTCAAGCTTGCTCTATATACGATGGTGTCTTTGAACGTGATCAAATACCTAAAGAAGTTCAAGATAGAATATATGGCATTATGCAAATTATGCTTCAGGTAATAGAAAATTATCCGATTCACTCAAAAAATTACATATTTATTGATGAGTTGATGGAAAATAATGACCAGAACATGAGGATGTATGATTCAATAGTAAGGCTTAGTAAAAAAATGAACACAGAAATCCTTCCTGTGGTACTTAGGTGTGATCTACCGACATTACAAAAGCGTATTGCATTAAAAAGGCAAAGAAAAAATAGGAAGGTGATTAATCTAAATAGCATGATAGAGCAATGTAGGATTAACAATTTATTTACACCACCGAGTGCTATAGAGATAGAAAATTCAAATATGAGTATAAAAGAAGTAGCTCAAGAGATAGTAAACCAGATGCACAAGCTTAGCCAAATTGCGTGTATGCAAAAAAATAGTCTATAGCAATTTCATATACTGAGGCTCATTTAAATATAGAGCTTCAACTTCATTTAATTTTTGCTTGTTCTTTAGTCTATAATGAACTAATAGCCCTGCATGGCTAGCATTTAAATTGCAATCCATATGTGTACTGCTTGTAGCGTGACCAGGGTCACATGCTGCAGTTGGACCAGACAGCGGCAACAAATTGAAATCAAATAACTGTGTATAAAACCCTTGAGCATTTTTGATTATAGCTCTGATATTTTTTTTGCTATTTGCACAAAGCAAAGATATTGCGTAGGCTTGAACTTCCAGCGCACTAACCCCGTATAACGGCTTATTTGTAGCAAGATTTATACCTTGTGCAGCTGATATACCAACTCTAATTCCAGTGAAACTTCCTGGTCCAACTACTACCGCCAAATGATCTATTTTATCATAATTATAGTTGTGCTTATCAAATAAAGTACTTAGTATTTGAAAAAATGATTCTGCATGACTATTGCTGGTGGAATTGTGCTCTACAAAACAGTTACCATCATAATCAACTATTGCTATTGAACTACCAATACCTACAGTATCAATCGCTAAAATAGACATTACTTAAGCTTATCATAGAGTTTTGAAAATATCATAGTAAAGGCACCATTACCCATAACATTTGCTGAAGTGATTATTGGATCAAACACTATATACAATGCTGTGATTAACGAAAGCATTTCTGGAGAAAATTTGAGGTATTTCTCAAGAATAGGTAGCATTACCATAATTCCTCCTGCCGGCACTGCAACGATAGCAAACTTAAATAACAAAAAATAGAGAAGGAAAGTTACATAGTCTGTTGTGCACAATGAATAACCGGAGGCAATTATCATTGATAATATTATGATAAAAAAGCAATCACCTACTAAATGAAAGCTAGCAGTTATTGGCACAACAGACGATGCTATGTCAGGTTGCTTTACATTTTTTTTGCTTCCTTCAAGACTAAGAGGCATAGTTGCATTACTAGACATTGTGCTCATCGCAGTAATAAATGCCGGTATCATATTGCCTATACTAGCTATCCAGCTTGTGATCTTGAATGAATTTGCTGCTCCATATAAGAGGAAAACATAAAGGTAGGTTGCAGATGCTATAATAATGAAAATTATTGAGTAATCCTTAAATATTATAGATAAAACTTGATCATGCTGCATTTTTAAAGCAAGCCCAAGTACAAATATTGGAATAATCGGCGTCAAAAACGTCTTCAAAATAAAGAGAGTTAAATCTAACATTTTGTTCGAAAGCTCTTTGCTTTTCTTGGGTAGCAGTGTGGACACTACTATGCTGGACACAAATCCACAGGCAAGGGCATAAAAATTAGAAAGCAATGCAGGCAGCCTAAACGACCATAAGGGAACAATTGTTTCTTCATACGTTATATCTTGTATTGAATGAGTGTTTTGTATGATGAAATGCCCAACAGAATAAGCTATTAAACTTGAAGCCAGATTTGACAAGAAGATCATTATAATAAGTAACAATATGAACTTTATAGCTGACTGCTTAAGATTGTTAACACTGCTAAAGATTAACGCAAAAATAATAAAAGGCATTATAAATAGCAAAACCTCTTTTATACTCAGGCTCGTTGAGTACAAGAAGGTTTTTGCTTCCATTGGAACTAAATGACCAAAGAATGCAACTGAAGTGATGACCGTGAGTAAGATTAATAGTTGTAGCACGTTCTTATGTACCAATGTCCTATGGACATATATATGGTAAGTTAGTTGTTAAGTAAAGCAAAACTGTCTAAACTGCACAGCAAATGGTGTAATGAAAGTAGCTGACACTGGAATGACAAAGAAGAGTGAAATTAGCACTCACTTATTATTCGTGTCGTTTTCAGTAAAAGCCTCCTCCCATGTGCCTTGAGTTGCTGCACGGCTATACTCTGTTACTCTATTTTCAAAGAAATTCGTATGTTCCACGCCATTTAGTATTTCATCAAGCCACGGAATAGGATTATCATTAACATCATATATGGACTCAAGACCTAATTGCATTAACCGTCTGTTTGCTACGTAGCGTATGTAATTGCGCACTTCTTCTGCGGATAGTCCTTCAACGTCTCCGAAATCAAAAGCAAGCTTTATGAATTCATCCTCAAGTTCAACAATGGTGCGACATGCAGAATATAATTCCTCTTTAAACTCGTCGTCCCAAATTTCATTATTTTCTTTAATAAATGTATTAAACAACATGATAATTGAATTGGTGTGCAAAGTTTCATCACGGGCTGACCAGGCAATTATTTGTCCCATGCCTTTCATTTTTCCAAAGCGTTGAAAATTGAGCAAAATTGCAAATGATGCGAATAACTGCAACCCCTCGGTAAATGCACCAAACACCGCTAGAGTTTTAGCTACATGTTTTTTATCGTGTTTTTTGCTTTCCTCGAATTCTAACATGTATTCATACTTCTTTCTCATAGCATCATACTTTAAGAATGCTTGATACTCGCTTTCTGGCATGCCAATTGTGTCTAAAAGATAAGAATAAGCTGCAATGTGTATAGTTTCCATATTGGAAAAGCTTGCAAGCATCATGCATATTTCCGTTGGCTTAAATATATTTGAATAATGCCTCATGTAGCAGTTATTTACTTCAATGTCTGCCTGAGTAAAAAATCTAAAGATCTGGGTTAGTAGATTTTTTTCTACACTTGAAAGTTTAGTTTTCCAATCCTTTACGTCATCAGCAAGTGGAACTTCCTCAGGTATCCAATGGATTCTTTGTTGCTGCAGCCATGCATCATACGCCCAAGGGTAATTAAAAGGTTTGTATATTGGATCTGCTTCTAACAATGACATAAGACACCTATTATTTTCTAAAGTAAATATTATATTAAGTGATATTGAGAATCAGTCAATTTAACTTTTTTGAAATTTGACGGCAGATAATTTATTAGTGTATTATAGCTTCAAGTAATTTATCAACAGAAATGCGAGTATTAATATCTTTTATTTTATTATTTACAGTGAGCTGCACTCACACTATTCACAATCACGGAGCTCCTGGCATTAGTGTTGAATTGTGGAGCAAGATAAAAGTAGGTGACGATAAAGAAAAAGTGGTTCACACTTTAGGATCACCAACATTAGTATCAAAGTTCGATGACAATGTTTGGTACTATGTCTCATATAAAATTAAACAAGCCAACTTTTTAGGAAAAAGGAAGTATAGTAGTAAGTCTCTGCAAATTTCATTCGACCAGGACGGTAAAGTTGAAGATACAAAAGAAACTGACATCTTAGAGAGATCTTTGGCTGTTTCTGATTGAAAGTTTGCTAACTATGGAGTTTTTCTCACTCTTCTTTGCATCCAAGAACCGTATAACGTCATCCCAGTGTCAAGCACTGGGATGACACCATTTGTTGTAAACTCACTTTTACTCTATGGTTATACTACCTTGCTGCTATCCTGAACGGATACAGTGGGCTTATTAAATTATAGAATTACTTTAGCTATAGAATAAAGTCTAGTGTTACTTCACGCCAAATGTGGTGGTGCTGAGTAGGCAAGCCGGTTAATGGGCTACATTTATATACTGCACGCATTGCGTTATCTGCTATCGACCTGAAAAGTGGATTATTTCGATAGGAATCACTGTCTGCTACATCCGCCATAATTATCTCGCCTTGACTGGATAACAATAAGTTAATTTTTATATTAAAATTTTCTTTGTAAGCTATGCTTTCAGGAATGCTCCAGCATTTTGTGAGCTTGTCTCTTATAGAGTTAATAATTTCTGTTACAACTAATTCATCCTTTTTGCTCTCAACGCTTTTTTCGTTTCCTATTTCATTTTTTGCCCCTCTAACATCCCTTCTTAGTTTTTTCTCTACACTTTTTTTTCTTTTTGGAATTGGAATGAATTCTTTACCCTCGTTAATAATGACTTCTTCTTGCATTTCGATAATTTGCCTCGGTTGTGCTACAACAGTGTGCTCAACCAATTCTTTTTTCCTTTGTGGTATAGGAACAACTGACGTATCATTCGTTTGGGCTTTTGTTGAAGGTAACGAAAAAAGCAGAAAACAACATAAAGACAAAAAAAGAATATAATTAGAATAGAAAAAACGCATATGTTAAGCAGCTTGTTTTACTGGTTTAAAGCTAATATTGCACGTAAAGTCAATATATTTTAGTTGATGGACAACTTTGAAGTCAATAAGGAATCCCTTCAAAGTTGCAGGCAAGCGAAAGATTGTCTTCTCGACAGACAAAGAATTGTATAATGGATTAAAAGGGACCGTATGACAAAAATTATAGGAAAAGAATATACAGAACTTTTAGAGCAGTTGAAAGATCGTATTGCAACAAACCGTTATAAGGCAGCACTTGCAGTAAATAGTAAGCTTATTTTGCTTTACCACCATATTGGTACAGAGATCCTAAAACGCCAAAAAGAACATACCTGGGGAGCTAAGGTAATTGATCAATTAAGTAAGGATTTGAGAAGTACATTTCCAGAAATGAAAGGCTTTAGCACGAGAAATCTGAAGTATATGCGTAAGTTTGCCGAAGAATATCCTGATGTTGAATTTGTGCAGGAGCCTCTTGCACAATTAACTTGGTATCACAATATCACTCTTTTGGAAAAAATAGAAAGTCATGAAATAAGATTATTTTATGTAAAAAAAGCTATTGAACATGGCTGGTCACGTAACATTATGGTGATGCAGATAGAACTTGGACTACATAAACGTCAAGGAAAAGCAATAACTAATTTTAAAGAAAAATTACCATCTCCACAATCCGATCTAGCACATTACACATTAAAAGATCCGTATATTTTTGATTTTTTAAGTATAGGTAAGGATGCTCATGAAAGAGAAGTAGAAAAAGGACTCGTAGGGCATATGGAAAAATTTCTGTTAGAACTCGGTGAAGGATTTGCATTTGTTGGTAGACAATTTCATTTAGATGTTGGTAATAAAGACTTTTATATTGATTTATTATTCTATCATTTAAAGTTACGTTGCTTCGTAGTGATTGAACTAAAAGATAAGGATTTTAAGCCGGAATATGCTGGTAAAATGAATTTTTATCTTTCTGCAGTTGATGATTTACTGAAGCACTCGACAGATCAACCTTCTATAGGGTTAATCTTATGTAAATCTAAAGACGATGTACTTGCTAAATATACACTCAAAGACATAAATAAACCAATAGGATTAGCGGAATATCGAATAACTGAAAATCTACCAGAGAACATAAAAACAGCTTTACCGACGATAGAAGAATTAGAAGCTGAATTATCCAAAATTTCAGATAAGGAAAAGTAATGGTTACTAAAATCATTCAAACAATTATTTAGCAAACCAAAAACCAAAAGCTCAGCATGGAGGCTCAGGAAGAAGGGTGGCAGCCAATACCTTACTCTCTCATAGCCTTGAAACTTTGGAAGCAGACAGTAACGGAGTAAGTGATTTTTATGGATTACAAGCTCTAGGTGTACTATCCTATAATATCATACGGTCAATATACTCTAAATGAGATGGAAAGATGAAGGCATCATTATAGCTGCTAAAAAATACGGCGATAAAAACTTAATTCTCTCTCTGTTTACAAAAAATCATGGAAAGCGCAGGGGATTAACTAAGCTAACAAACAATAGCAATTATAAGTTTCAGATAAGTAATCTATTACATGCAGAATGGAGTGCTAAGTTACCTGAAAATCTAGGTTTTTTTAAGTGCGAATTAATCGAATCTCCATTCCATCATTTCTTTCAAGATAGGTTAAAAAGCATTACTATTGTTTCTTTCTCCTCTATTTTAGAAAAAGTGCTTCCAGAAAGTGAACCCTGTGCCATGCTGTATGACAATTTTCGATATTTCATCGATGTAATTAAACACAACAATCAGTCTTGGCAAAGCCATTATCTTAACTTAGAGCTTCTGCTTCTTACGCAATTGGGATTCAAGTTAGACTTATCCAAATGCGCTGTAACAGGTGTTAAGGAAAATCTGCAATTTATTTCTCCAAAAACTGGTAGAGCAGTGTCAAAAAAAGTAGGAGATTATTATGCAGATAAACTCCTACCTTTTCCACAAATGTTGCATGATGTATACAATAATACCCTACAAAACAGCTACTCATTCCAAGAATTTCAGTTAGGACTGAAAGTCACAGGATATTTTTTAAATAAGTATCTATTTTTGCAGTTAAACGTGAAATTTCCAGAGCTGAGAAACCTCATGTTGTCGCTTTAATCTTAGTTATCATTTTTTTGAAATCATTTCAGAAATCTATAGCTAACCCAAGCAACACGTCATACCGCGATTCATTCGCGGTATCTCAGCATAGATTCCGCTCACGAGTAGTGGAATGACGGTTGTCGGTAAACTTAAGCCACTTTAGCTATAGCCAGTAACCACTCTATTTCTACCACTGTTTTTTGCTTTATATAAATATCTGTCAGCACGTACTATAAATTTTTTAATATCATCAAAGTCAGATCCTTGCATTTCTGCAATTCCAATGCTCACAGTTACATTATGGGTTGTATTTTTATCCGCAAGTACAAAAGGTTCTTTAGCAATAATTTTTCGTATTCTCTCCGCAATAGTATACGCATCTGATACATTGGTATCTGGCATTACAACAACAAACTCCTCACCACCAAACCTAGCTAGTAAATCTGTCACTCTGATATTTTCAGAAATTCTTTTCTGTATTTGCTTTAAAAGTTCATCTCCAGCACTATGCCCAAAACTGTCATTCACTATCTTAAAATAGTCTATATCAAGTATCATAAGAGACAACCTTCTATCCTTTTCCACAGAGTCCTTAACAATGTTTCTTAAGTGTGCATCAAAATATCTTCTATTATAACAGTTAGTTAATGGGTCCTTTATAGACATTTCCGCATTATTAAATAAATTCATTCTCAAGGCATCTTGATATCTTTTGCGTTTTACTTGCGAATTAACCCTTGCTATTAGCTCACCCTCATCCAAAGGTACTGTTAAATAATCATTAGCACCTACATCAAGTGCTTTTACTAAATTGTTTTTATCATAATCCTCAGAAAGAATCAGAATTGGTGTATAACGTGTTTCCACCTTACTACGAAACTCAGAACACAAACGCAAGCCGTCAGTTTTTGAAAATTGCATATCAGAAATGATCAGGTCGTAACCATTCTCAATACCAACCTTCAATGCTTCCATTGGATCACTCAGTATTTTAATTGACCTAAAGCGTTGCTTTAATATATTATATATCTGCTCTGCTTGATGAACATCCTCATCTATAACAAGTATGTTAGCATCAAAAATCTGATTGGAATAATCCATAATACTGTTTCCTGCGACTCCACCAATCTCAGCGTTAGTTTCTCCTCTCAAACGCAATTCATCAATAATCATCTTTAAGCGTGTGAGAGACTTAATTCGTGCAGATAAAGCAGTTTCGTTTATTGGTTTAGTCAGAAAATCATCCGCGCCAGCATTAATACCTTGCACTCTATCATGAGTATCATGCAGCGCAGTTACCATAATTATTGGAATATGGGTTGTCAAGGGATCACTCTTTAGCTCCTTACAAACTTGAAAGCCATTCATCTTTGGCATCATGATATCAAGTAATATAATATCGGGCTGCTGCTTTGCTACTAAATCTATAGCTTCTTCACCATCATGAGCTACGATAACCGTATAGTACTCTGCTTTTAGTCGAGCTTCTAAAAGCTTGACATTAGATAGTACATCATCTACTACCAGAATCTTTGCTGTCATTATCTTTAGATGTATTATCTATATCATAAGTAGGATAAAGCTTACCATTTTTACCAATTATGTAATTTACTTTCTCAGCATTACATTCTTTATATAAGTCTTCAACTCCTGCGTCTTTCAATAACCTCCTAGCTTTTGATTTTATAATCATAAGATACTTATACACATTCCTAATAAGATCAATAAATACAGGCACCTTATTTTTATCAAGAACAATTATGCTCACTAAAGCCACAACTAAAATTTCTGAAAGACCTATATTGAACATTTTCCTATGAAGCAAGTACTTTAATCCTTCTGATTATAAATATTAATTTGCTTAAATCAAGTTTAGAAGCAACCATCTCATCTAAAAAACTATTATAACGTTCTATGTAGTCCTTATCATTACAAGCCCAGGTTTGAACCTTATCTTCAGGGTTATCAGTAGCTTTTATGACTTTAACAGCTAGCTTGTGATGGTAATTGCTTAAATCGTCCAATAAATCATTAACTAAGCTGCGATCCCAATAAGAAGAGCGGCTTTTCATCTTGATGGCAATTGTTCTAATCAGATCGAATCTTAACAGCGACTTTAACTCAAAGTATATTTTACCAGCATCAAGAATGGACAAAGATGTCTGTTCAGCAACAGATATAATGTCCAGTGCATAAGCAAGAACGCATAGATCAGCAACTTTTTTTGCTAGATCTTTATTTATATTAAGTTCTACTAAAGAAGTTGATCCATGGCTATAGATCTTTAATAGGTGTTCATCTAAAACATCAGTTAAGTTCTGGCCTAAAGTTTCAATTGCATCTTTAAATTTTGTAACATCATCCAATTCTACAAAGCTAAGCTTGCCAAGATTTTTCACTAGCCAAAATGATACTCTGCCAATAAATTTCTGCACGTTCCTCACTATTTGTAAGTATGAGTTAACATCAATTTTTCCATCCAATTCATCAATTTTCTGCCACAGGCTGTTTAAATCATACAGGTGGTTAACAACAATATATATGTTAACCGCTTCTTGTATCTTAATTCCAGTGTTCTCAGCCAAATTATTGATGAATATACAGCCCATTCTATTCACTACATCATTTGCAATGCAAGTAGAGATAATTTCTCTACGAAGTTGGTGTTTTAATATGAAATCCTTAAACTTTGTTACCATCTTTTTAGGAAAATAACCTAGCAAGTAGTCATGAGATATAAGATCTTTTTCAGACAGATCGGAATGTATAATTTCATTTTTTATTGCTGTTCTAGCATAAGACATTAGAACAGAGAGCTGAGGAGAACTGAAACCTTCTGCACCAGTTAACATCCTTGCTATCTCTTCTTCAGTTGGAAGAAATTCTACGCTTCGGTTTAACAGCCCAGATTTTTCTAAACTGAGCAGTAACCTGTGGTGCTGCTCCAATCTCTCTTTAGCTTGCAAACACTCAAGAAGTAATGCTTTTGTTTCAATTTTGTTGTGGTTCTCAAGCACTTTGGATGCAACTTCATCCACCATACTTGCCAGTATTTCATTCCTTTTTTCTAAAGAAATACCCCCTGCTTTCATAGCTGAAACAAATGCAATCTTAATGTTAACTTCAAGGTCCGAACATATCACTCCGGCTGAATTATCAACAAAATCTGCATTGATATATCCATCTTTTTCAGCATATTCTATTCTTCCAAGCTGTGTACAACCAAGATTTCCACCCTCTATAAACATAGAAGCTCTAATATCCTTACCATTTACTCTCAGCTCATCGTTTGCTTTGTCACCGACCATGCTATGATTTTCACTCTTTGCCTTAACAAACGTGCCAATTCCTCCATTCCATATGAAGTCCACTTTTGCTTTCAACAGATATCTAATCAAATCACTTGGAGGTAGCATATCTTCTGTTATATCAAAGCATTCTTTTATTTCTTGAGAAATGTTTACTTGCTTGCTGCTACGCTCAAATACTCCTCCACCCTTAGAAATCAAATCTTTATTATAATCCATCCAAGTTGAAAATGGTAACTCAAAGAGACGTTTACGCTCTGTGAAACTCTTTTCTGCATCAGGGTTTGGGTCAACAAAAACATGCATATGGTTAAATGCGCCGATTAAATGTATATTTTTTGAAAGCAGCATACCGTTTCCAAATAGATCGCCAGCCATATCTCCAATTCCAATAACAGTTGTATCCTGGTAAATATCCTTATTCATTTTCCAAAAATGCCTCTGTGCTGCAATCCATGCACCTCTGGCTGTAATACCCATTTTTTTGTGATCATAACCTGCTGATCCACCAGATGCAAATGCATCGCCAAGCCAAAAATTGTATTCAGAGGCTATCTGGTTGGCATAATCAGAAAATGAAGCAGTGCCTTTATCTGCTGCAACTACCAAGTATGGATCGTCTTCATCATACCTAATCACATTCTCTGGTGGAATTATTTCACCATCAACCACGTTATCAGTAATATCAAGCATTCCTCTAATAAAACTCTTATAGCACTCAACACTTTTCTCTCTTAAAATATTCTTATCTTTATAAGCTTGCTTTATTACAAATCCACCCTTTGCACCAACAGGGACAATAACCGCATTTTTTGTCATCTGAGCTTTCATGAGCCCCAAAACTTCAGTGCGAAAATCTTCCGTCCTATCCGACCACCTTAAGCCACCACGGGCTAATTTCCCTCCTCTTAGATGTATTCCCTCAAAAAGGTTTGAATAAATATACAATTCGCGATACGGACGAGGATCAGGCAAACCATTTATTTTACTTGAGTCAAATTTTGTAGATAAATATGGTTTATCGTCTTGATAATAACTGGTCCTTAAAATAGCCATTATCAAGTTAAATATCGAGCGTAAAACGTAATCATGTGAAACATTGCTGATCTCTTTTAGAAGTTCCTCAATTTTTTCTCTGACAATGTCCGTAGTTTCTGCTCTATCAATGTCTATGTTAGGATCAAATCTTGCATGAAATAGTTGTATCAAATACTTTACTACTTTTGGATACTCTGAGACTACCTTTTGGATATATTCTGGGTTGTAGTTAAATGACGTCTGCTTTAGGTAAGCACTTAACGCTCTAACCAGAAGCACTTCTTTCCACTTGAGCCCAGCAATAATGATCAAACTATTGAAATAGTCATTTTTAATTTCCTTGCTAAACACTTTCGCAAGTGTTATTTCAAATTGCTCTTTTAGAGTAATGTTGTCTATTAATTCATCGACTCTTGACAACACAAAATGGTGTATCCATATTCCGCCGTTAATTTCTATGTAATAGCCATTATGAGATAGAATCTTAGCTCCCAAATTCTTAGTAATTCTTAATATCTTCGATAATTCAAGACCTCCATTGCTCGAAGTGTAAACCTTTAATTGATAATTAAGATTGTCACGAGTAAGTCTTAAATCGACCTCGCTAACTCTTTTTTTCCTCACTATCTCCAATTTTTTCATATCGTAATATGCGTCATGAGGTTCGAAACTCTCTTGATAGCTTATTGGAAATGCCTTGCAATAACGGATGAATATATCCTCAACAGTGCTAAAAGTATTATATAAATTGTCTATAAAACGATCTTCCCATTTTTCCGTAATGTTCCTTAATTTGTTTTCGATACGCAAAACTTCATCATCAGGAACACTAGCGTTTTTAGCCTTTAGCACTACATGCAATTTCATCAAATCATATTCATTGATAATGTGATTGTTATAAATATCTGAACTTCCTGCACTTGTCTCATCCTTCAATATGTCACGTATCTTGAACATTAGCCTAGCGCTAGCATAACGCATCGGTATCAGCACTATGCAACTAATAAAATCCCCGACTCTTCTTAAAAATAATCTGACCCTTGGCCTAATCGCAAGAGACATGATCGAAATGCAAATTTTAAATAATTCGTCTTCATTTGATTGGAATAATTCATCACAAGAGAACACTTGCAAAATAGAAATCAAAGCTTTATTGTTGTGGCCCCCGGTTACAAATCCTGCATTTTTTTCTATAACTTTAACTTTATCTTTTATTATTGGAATAGTTCGAATATCTTGGACCTCCGCTACAGAAGTAAATAGCCCGAAAAAACGCCGTTCCTTTACTACATTACCCTGGTCATCAAATTCTTTTACTCCTATACAATTCATGTATGTACGCCGATGGACTATTGAGATTAGATCTGATCTCAATATGTATAGGGAATCAAGGTTTGCAGAAGGAATCAACGTACTTTGACCTACTCTCATCAGGCCAAGGTCCTTTTTGCCATCACAGACGAGTTTTTCATCTTTACCAGCAATATATTCTTGATAACCTAGAAATACAAAATTATTATTCTTTAACCAAACTAGAAAATCTTTTTGCTCTTGATTTCGGTCTGGTGTCATTCCAGTGCGTGACACTGGAATCCACGTGTCCTTTTCCTGGATCCCAGTATCAAGTACTGGGATGACAGAAAGACTTGCCTCATCAAGTTTCTTAAGCATTAAGTGCCAATCTTTCACAACACAATTAACTGCTTTCAGCGTTTTTTGTAGAGATTCTTTTAATGTATCAACAAAACTGTCACTTATACCTTTGATAATTACATATATAACTGACTCTTTTATTCCATTACTTTCTTCCAAAGGGTAAATCTCATCTATTAGGCCATCTTTTCTTTTAATGTTAATTATGCTGTTGCTGTAATAGCATATGGTTAAATCGTGCGACTTAATAGTTGCAATAACGGAGTCAACCAAAAATGGCATATCATCGTTTGTTATCTTAATCGTGGTAAAATCGCCTTCTATTCCTGGTATATCATCTATATTACTTACTACTAACTTACTTTCATCTTTCTCTTTTTGAGAAACAAAATTGTAAGCATCGTTTACAATATATAGCAAAAACTTATCATTGGCTTTTAGGTCGCTTTTATAAACAAAACTATAAAAATACTTAATAAATTTTTTAATTTTTTCTTTATCTTGCTGATTTTCTTGATCAGCTAACTTAAATAAAGACTCAGTGTCAACATTATGATCTATACACATTTTTTTAACAAAAATACACAGTGAACTTAAACCTTTTTAACTAAGATTTCATTATCAAGAGCGTACACTATTAGTTCATCATTTTCTACTACTTCCCCTGATAAAACTAATTTAGCTAAATTATTTTGAATACACTCTTGTATCACCCTTTTTAGGGGCCTTGCTCCATATTCAGGGTCATAGCCAGTTTGTGCTATTAGTTCTTTAGCTTCCTGCGACAAACTTATACTCAGTTTACGCTTAGCAAGTGTTTTTTGTAAATAAGAAAATTGAACATCTATAATTTTATAGATGTCATTTCTGGTTAAACTGTGAAATATAATAATTTCATCCAGTCTGTTTAAAAATTCTGGACGAAATGTTGATTTAACTATTTGCATCACTTCGCTTTTTACAGAGTTAGCAACTCCTCCTTCCGATGTCATTCCAGCGCGTGACGCTGGAATCCACTTTTTTTCCTGGATCCCAGTGTCAGCTACTTGGATGACAGAGGGCTTTTCAAGAGGGCTATTTTCTTTTGCTCCTTTAAGCATTATCTCAGCACCAAGGTTAGAAGTTAAAATCAGTATGGTATTGCGAAAATCAATTAATTTGCCATGACTATCAGTGAGTCTACCCTCATCCAAGATCTGTAGCAATAGGTTAAATATATCAGGATTTGCCTTTTCTATCTCATCAAATAAGATTACCTGATATGGTCTTCTCCTCACTGCTTCAGTTAATCTGCCACCTTGTTCATAGCCAACATACCCTGGAGGCGCGCCAATTAACTTTGAAACAGAATGTTTTTCCATATATTCTGACATATCAAAACGCAAAAGCGCTGATTGATCGTCAAACAGAAATTCAGCAAGGGCTTTTGCCAATTCTGTTTTTCCAACTCCGGTTGGACCCAAGAATAAGAATGAACCAAAAGGTCGATTAGTATCTTGCACACCAGAGCGAGAGCGCCTAACTGCATTACTTATCGCTTCTATTGCATCTTTCTGCCCTATTACTCTTCTTCCTATTTCATTCTCCATGTTGAGAAGTTTTTCCTTTTCGCTGTGCATCATGTTATCAACTGGAATTCCTGTCCACTTTGAAACAATGTTTGCAATATCATCTCCAGTCACTTCTTTCTTTAAGAAACTATCAGTAACCTTTTCCTGATTTTTTAATTCATTCTCAAGCTGAGGAATCACACCATACATCAGCTCTCCTGCTCTTCCCAAATTCCCACTACGCTGAACTAATTCCAACTCTTTTCTAGCGTTATCTAATTTTTCGGCTGTTTCTTGTATTCTAGCTATTTTATTCTTTTCCATCTGCCATTTGCTGTTCAAGTCAGCAAATTTACTGTTTAGATTTTCGATCTCTTCATTTATCTTTTTTAAACGCTGTTTAGAATTTTCATCACTTTCTTTTTTTAAAGCCTCTGCTTCAATCTTTAGCTGTATAACCTTTCTCTCAAGTTCATCAATAACTTCAGGCTTGCTATCCATTTCAATTCTCACCCTGCTTGCTGCTTCATCAATCAAATCAATTGCTTTATCAGGTAAAAACCTATCTGTTATATATCTATTGGACAACGTTGCAGCAGCAATTATTGCACCATCTGTAATTCTTATACCATGATGCACCTCATATCTTTCCTTCAAACCCCTGAGTATTGAAATGGTATCAGTTTCAGTTGGTTGAGAGATAAACACAGGCTGAAAACGCCTTGCAAGTGCAGGATCTTTTTCTATATGCTGACGATATTCATCTAAAGTTGTGGCTCCTATACAGCGAATTTCTCCACGCGCAAGAGCAGGCTTCAGCAGATTCGAGGCATCCATTGCACCACTTGTTGCTCCTGCTCCAACTAAAGTGTGCAATTCATCGATGAATAATATAATTTTTCCCTCTGCTCTCGAAATCTCATTAATCACTGCTTTTAACCTTTCCTCAAACTCTCCTCTAAACTTAGTGCCAGCAATTAGTGCTCCAAGATCCAAAGCTAAGACCTTTGCATCATGCAAACCAAGTGGCACATCGTTTGCAACAATTCTATTTGCAAGCCCCTCAACTATTGCAGTTTTTCCAACACCAGGTTCACCGATCAGCACTGGATTATTTTTTGTCCGCCTCAGTGATACCTGCATAGTTCTTCTGATCTCTTCATCACGACCAATTACAGGATCAAGCTTTCCTTGCATAGCAAGCTCTGTAACATCTTTTGTATATTTCTTTGCCGCGTTTAATTTTTCCTCACTGTTTGGCGAGTCCGCACTGCTGCCCTTTCTCATTTCTGCAATAACTGAGTTCAGTTTTTGTAGAGTCACACCATTCTCTGCCAGAATTTTGCCTACAGTATCATCTTTTTGTGCAGTGAGGCCCTGTAGTAAACGCTCAACAGCAACAAATGAATCTTTATTTCTTCTTGCAATACCAATTGAATCTTCAAAAACTTTTGCTATTTCTCTTGAAAGTTGAAGGCCACCACTTCCTGGACCTTCAATTACTGGCAACTTTTTTATTGCGCTATCCACAGCATCAGAAATACTTTGCACACTTCCACCACAAGCGTTTATCAAATCCTGAACTAAACCTGATTCATCTTCAAGCATCACTTTTAGTAAATGCTCAGGCATAAAAATCTGATGCCCAGCTCCCAACGCTTTCATTTGAGCACTTTGAATTAGACTTTTTGCTTTTTCGGTAAATTTATTTAAGTCCATAACACCAGTTAAATTCGTATTTGCTGATGTATATAACAACTGATTTCATAAATTTAAACCTAAAGTTGTTTATTGTTAGGTATGAAATTTAAAACTTTCTTAAAAAAGGAACTATCATAGTAATACCAATTCTCATTGTTGTCCAGTCAAATAGGAAACATTGCAGAGTTGTTTAATTGTGGAGCTGGCAAGAGAAGTAATAAATTTGCACAAAGCACCCTCAAGTAGAGCAATTGTATCGTATATTTTATTGCGCAAAATGTTCTGTTTTATATATAACCAAAGCCTCTCAACAGGATTTAGCTCAGGTGAGTATGGAGGTAGGTATATAATGTCGATATTTTTAGGTACCTTTAAATTTTTTGACCTATGCCAACTAGCACAGTCCATAACGAGAAAAGCCTCTCGTGTTTCTAGATATTGCGAAATTTGCTCAAGAAATATGTTCATGCAATCAGTGTTGACATTTGGTGCAAATAAGCTAGAACTCTCTCCATTTCTAGGATTAACTGCACTATAGAGATAGAAATTTTGCCTACCTAATTTTGTTTTAACCTGTGTTCTAATCCCCTTTTTAAACCACCCATGTCCAACTTTTGAATGTGTGCCAAACCGTGATTCATCAAAGAAAAATAGCTCTTTTTCTGGATACTTGCTAATAGCTCAATTGAGATTTTTTTTTGAATTCCTCTTGTTTGCTTTTATCTTGTCCATTATGAACTGGTCTTGGTGTAATATATGAGAATTTCATCTTTTGCATATGGCGGTGTACTGTAGATTTGCTGATATTTAATCCGAACTTTTCCTGGATTCTTATTCTCATTTCTTTAATGGTGATATTAGGATTTTCTTCTATCCACTCTTCAATTTGCTGTAGTTGAGCCTGATTTAATTTAGTTTTTCTACGACGTTGTGAAGGAGCAAACAGTTTTTCTTCTCTGCCAATTTTCAAGAGTTTTACCCACGAAGTTAGTGCGCTTCTTGAAATGCAATATATTTTTGCTACAGCCGTTATACTGTACTTTTTTGCTGCAATTACAGCATTTAGTTTTTTTGAAACATATGCATTATTCCTTACTTTCTTCAGCATTTCTTTTGCTGATTCTACTACTTTTTCATCCAATAATTTTGATCTTAATGCCATTTAAACCTCGCTATTTTACTTACTTCAGTATGGCTTTTCTTCCATCATTGTCCATCTGTTTGCCCTGTAATGGGAATTGGTATAAGAGGTTGTCCGGAAACAAGTAAATTCAAGCATATTCCCTCTTTAACATAACCCTACTCATAGCTAGGTATATGAAATTCTCAGTGGATGTTGTGAGTAAATCATACTCCTTCGATAGCCTTCTATTCCTATTAACCCAAGCAAAAGTCCTTTCTACAACCCATCTTCTTGGCTGTACTTTAAACCCTTGTTCTCTTGTTGGTAGTAGCTCAGGTGGCGTATCTTTGTGCACCCAAAATCTACATGGAGGCCTTGTAACAATTTCAATATCTATGTCATATTCTTCCTTTATGTGATTCTTTAAATTTCTTCCTTGGTATCCCATGTCAGCCCACATTTTTTTAACTTTAGTATATTTTGTTCTCATATTGTTTAATGCTATTTTAATACCATCTCTATCATTTTCGTTAGCAGCGCCTACGTAACAACCTAGTATAAAACCCTGAGTGTCTGTAATTATATGCCTTTTTCTACCCTTTACTTTTTTACTTCCATCATAGCCTTTGATCCCCCCTTTTCTGTAGTCTTTACAGATTGACTATCTACTATACAGGCACTCGGCTGCTCATTCCTTCCTATTTTTCTTCTACTATATTTTGTAATTTCATAATTCATTTTCTCAAAAATTCCCTGCTTCTTCCATTGCCTGAACTGCTCATACACAGTCTTCCATAGCGGAAAATCATTTGGTAAATACCGCCATTGACACCCTGTACGCAATACATAGAAAATTGCTTCTAATATTTCTCTTTTGCTATACTTTGGCGGCCTTCCTCCTTTCTTGTATGATACTCTGAAGTGTTTTTCTATTCTTGCCTATTCCCTTTCGCTTAGATCTGTTGGATACTTTTTTCTCATCTTTACCCCGTACTAAAATTTCAGATATTATAGCCTTTTACTTGTTTCCGGACAACCTCTAACCATACAAATATCTTGTATCTCAAGACCTTTGGTTTTTGTTGCTGAAAATGGTTGTATTATTTAAGTTATTAACAATATACAATACTAAGTTAATGTAATTTATTTGGAGATGACAGGAAAATTTATTGTAACTTTATATTCTAAATAGAATAAAGTTCTTTTGTTAGTATTGTCCTTTTTGTAAAAAATATTCCTAATTTCTTCATCATTTCTGTGGGTAAGGTCATCTGCTTCTCTACCTCAAGTGGTTAACAAAGTTTCTTGTCACGAGGGACCAAATGGAAATCTGCTCGTTTTCACGCGAATTAATGTTACAAATTCTATACATTTCGTTACAAAATGGCATTCGCTTTCTCCATTATCCTTTACCTGCATTTTCATCAGCGTTCCTTGCGGTTTGCTTGCCATATAGGCGGAAATACAGGCTTACCCTGTTCCTTCTGTCATACAACAGTGGGTTAGGTGACTTCTCTATACCGGTGATTTGCGTACATCCAGAAATGAAAAATGTCACATTACCTTTTGGTCGGAGCTTATCAGCATCTTTAGCTCTTTAATCGTTACGATACTTATGAAGCTTCACTTACGTTCACCATACCACTAAGCCTAGCTCTCCAACCACATGATGCTTGTAGTTTATGCTCCTTTCACGATTGAGCATCTTCTTTTTCAAGAGGAGGTTCATTGTCCGCATCGCTTGGCACCAACCGGTTACCCGATTCGCATTGATGCGTAGACTCAGATGGCAAAACATCTGGTTTAATAAGTTTTAGAACTCTTTTAGTTTCTTTCTGAAGGAATTCCTCTCCTTTTAAACAATATGACCGAAGACTTTCAGGTCGCACCATTTCAATAATTAGCTGGGTTCCAGCAGAATCAGTACAGAAAACATCAACAATACTTTGTTTTTTAGAGGCAATCTCAGCATCCATGATAGTGCTGAGAAATTCTATTTCTTCTATTTCATCTTTGCCAGCGAAGCCCAATATATCATTGAGAAAGTGAATGAGAATATCTTTATTTTTCTCAGTGCCAAATATTCTCTTGAACGCGAAATTGTTTTTTGGATCGAGAAATTTCGAAAAGGCCATAATTAAATACAATTAGGAGACGAATAATTATACACTATTTTTCGCAAATGTTCAACCTCTGATTACTCCTTATTCTTTGCCCTTCCTGCACGCTTACGTTCATTTGGATCAAGGAATTTCTTGCGTAAACGTATAGATTTTGGAGTTACTTCCACCAATTCATCATCATCTATATACGCTATCATATCCTCCAGTGTCATTATCTTTGGTGGAGTGAGCTTTATAGCTTCATCACTACCTGAAGCTCTTACGTTTGTTAATTGCTTACCCTTTAACACATTTATCTCCAAATCATTGTCACGGCTATGCTGGCCGACAACCATGCCACAATATACCTTATCCTGTGGCTTAATAAACATAATTCCCCTGTCTTGCAAATTGAAAATTGCATATGCCACAGCCTCACCCTTATCTGTAGAAATTAAAACTCCATTGCGCCTTCCAGAAATTGGACCTCTATGTGGAGCATAACTGTGAAATAAACGGTTAATTATGCCTGTGCCACGAGAATCAGTTAAAAACTCTCCTTGATAACCGATTAATCCTCTTGATGGCACTAAAAACGTTAATCTTGTCCTGCCATTACCAGAAGGTCTCATGTCAGTTACTTCACCTTTACGGAAGCTGAGTTTTTCCATGATGATTCCACTATATTCATCATCTACATCAATTACTACTTCCTCTATAGGTTCAAGTTTTTTGCCATCTTCTTCCTTAAATAGCACTCGAGGGCGTGATACCGAAAGCTCAAAACCTTCTCTCCTCATATTTTCAATTAACACCCCAAGCTGTAGCTCACCACGTCCACCTACTTCAAACGCTTCACCGCTTGGTGCTAAAGTCACAGTAATTGCAACATTTGTTTCTGCCTCCGCGTATAAGCGATCCTTTATAGCAGTTGAGGTAAGCTTTGTACCTTCTTGCCCAGCAAAAGGTGAATCATTAACACTCAGAGTAATCGCCATTGTCGGCGGATCAACTGGAGTTGAGCTTACTGCAGTTGTAACCTCTGGTGCTGCTATAGTGTCTGAAACTGAAGCTTCCTCAAGCCCTGCAATTGCAATTATGTCTCCTGCCACAGCTTGTTCTACTGGAATGCGTTTCAAGCCAGAAAATGAGAGCAACTTAGTTAATCTTCCTCGTTCAATTACTTTGCCATCGAGGTCAAGCACCTTAAGATCTGAATTGACTTTTGCAATGCCCTGATAAACCTTTCCTGTTAATATTCTGCCAAGAAACTTATCAGACTCAAGTAGAGTGACCAACATAGCAAAAGGTGCATTTTGATTATAAACAGAAGGTTTTATATAATCTATAACCGTTGAAAATAATGGGCTTAAATCTTTTCTTTCATCAGAAAGCTCCTTAGCACACCAGCCATTTCTACCTGAAGCATACAACACTGGAAAATCTAGCTGCTCGTTGGTTGCATCAAGGTTAAAAAATAACTCATATATTTCATTTAATACTTCATCAATTCTGCTGTCTGGTCGATCGACCTTATTGATTATCACAATTGGCTTCAAATTTGCTTTTAGTGCTTTTGAGAGCACAAATTTTGTTTGTGGCATGGGACCTTCTGCAGCATCAACCAGCAGCAACACGCCGTCTGCCATGCACAATACCCTTTCTACTTCTCCACCAAAGTCTGCGTGCCCTGGCGTATCAATAATATTGATTTTTTCATCACCCCACATTATTGATGTGCATTTTGCAAGTATTGTAATCCCGCGCTCACGTTCTTGGTCGCCACTATCCATCACTCGTTCTTGAACTTCTTGATTCTCGCGGAATGTGCCACTTTGTTTTAACATGTTATCAAGTAAAGTAGTTTTACCGTGGTCAACGTGTGCGATTATTGCTATATTTCGGATCGATTTAAATTCGTTCATTTTCTATCATTTCAAAATTAATTTAGTAATAAGTATACATAAAATACACTTGGAGTAAATAACTAAAGCTGTGTATAAATGCTGTGTTTCCAAGATATTATAGGATTACTTTGTTAAATATTCCCTACTCCCAGGTTTTGTTATGGGTAGTTGTTTTAATTCACTTGGAAGTTCTTCCTCGCTGTAGTTTTTGATGTTCAGTTCAATCAAAGATATGACAGGAAAAGGCAGTTTCGTTTCACTATTTCTCTTTATCAAAGAAGCTTCAGCAACAACTTTACCTCCTTCCCCTTCTGCACATTCCACTGCTTCAAGTGAAGATTTACCTGTGGTTATTACATCTTCAATGAGCAATATTTTCTCACCCTTTTTGATCTTAAATCCACGGCGTAATTCAAACTTACCATTAACGCGCTCGCAAAACATTGTCTTTATTCCAAGCTGCCTGCCAATCTCATAACCCACAATTATTCCACCAATTGCAGGAGATAATATTAAATCTATGGAGCTATTTAATTCTTTTTTTATTTTATCTGCTAATAATGCGCAAACTTTCATGGCTCTGCTTGGATTTTCAAAAATCTTCGCACACTGTATGTATGTGTCACTATGCAGCCCGGATGATAAAACAAAATGCCCATGCAAAATTGCTTCTGCTTCTTTAAATTCTTTTATTATTAGGTTATTTTCGTCTAATATCATTTTTTAAGTTTCACTATTACATTCTTTATTAATTATCTGAGTGATACAAACATCAGACCACACATTTATTGCAGTTTCAAACATATCGATGATTGTATAAATAGGCAAAATCAGTCCCATAATATGCAGAGGAACATTCATCGACATGAGATAACTGGTTGCCATAAAATAGCACCCCATCGGCACTCCAGCGTTACCAATTGCAGCCCCTGTAGCTAAAAAAATCCATATCAACATTTCGCTTAAGGAAAATACGTATCCGTTCATTTCTGCAACAAACATTACAGTGATTAGTATAAATGCAGCACATGCATTCATGTTAATTGTTGTGCATATTGGTAAAATAAAAGACGATAATTTCTTTGGCACCTTTAGCTTGTTCTGCACACATTCTATAGTTGTTGGCAATGTTGCACTGGATGATTTAGAAAAAAACGCAAGTGTGAGTGCTGGCATAACCCCTTTCAGCGTTTGAATTGGTGATATGCCTTTATACCACATAAATAGCGGTAAAATCAGAAATGCCTGCACAAAATTTGCAGACATTATGCAAACAAAATACCATAAAAGATTGTAGAACTCACTACCGCCTTTTAATTCATGCAAAAAACAAGTAATAAAAGACCAAACAGCAAGCGGAATAAATTTTAATAACCCTTGAGCAATTTTAAGTAGCGTATCAAAAAGTGCAGAGAATACTTGATATAATATATCCTGCTTTTCTTTTGAAAGTGAAACAATAGCTCCACCCATCAAAAAAGCGATTAATATGCTACCAATCATATTATTTTCAAGAAAAACTTGCACAAAATTAGAAGGAATGAGTGATTTTAAATATGAAAAATAACTGTGGTTATTGCTGTTAATACTCCCTATTGTATTACTTATGAAATTTTTTCTTGCTGGATCTATTAACAAATAAAACGATAATGCAACAAACGCAGCTATAATAGTTGTAAGCAGAGTATAAAATAGTGTTTTCTTAACTAAGACTTTGATTTCAATTGAGTCTTTGAGCCCGGAAATTGTGGAAACTATGGATAAAAAAACCAGAGGTAAGCTTATTAATTTGAGCAAGCTGATAAAGATATCACTAAATAGCTTTGCTATTTCAAATATGATTTCATTGTTTAGGTAGTAAGCAACTATTGCAAGCAGTATAGAAAAAAGTATTGCAAACTTGTGCATTGAAAATAAAACTTCAAAGTAACATTATACAATAATTTTGCTGTTTTGGAATCAGATTGATAGACAAAATAACTTTACAGATTAGGGAAAGATAAGAGGATGTGTTTATTCGGAGACAGTGTAAGATTTCTTAATTTAAATTTAGGTGCACTTAGCCCATTCTGGTGATAACAAATTGGAATAGATAAGATATGATAACTAACTCTTCTGCGAGTATATAGTTTTGCCGGACACAACAGTACGTACTACGTGTCCTTTTACTTTGCGACCATCGAAAGGAGAATTCTTTGATTTACTAGCAAAGTTGTCAGTTTTAATTTCCCATTCATGATTGAGGTCAACTAAAATTAAGTCTGCAGCAAGGTTTTTTTGTATACGACCACGTGGTATGTGTATTATATCTGCAGGCTTATATGTCAATTTTGCAAGCACATCAAGTAGACCCATTTGCCCACTGTGATAGAGTTCAAGTGAAAGGGGCAGCATTGTTTCAAGACCAACAATACCAAATGCAGCATTTTCAAGTGGTAGATCTTTAGAACTACGATCATGCGGAGCGTGATCAGTTGCAATGCAATCAATCACACCTGTCTTTAAACCTTCAACCATAGCTAAACGATCTTCTTCAGTGCGAAGCGGCGGATTCATTTTTGCAATTGCCCCATGTTGTTTTACTATATCTTCAGTCAAAGTGAAGTGATGAGGGGTTACTTCGCACGTAACATTTAATCCCAAATCTTTTGCACGTTTAATAGCATCAAGTGAATCTTTTGAAGAGACATGTAGAATATGGTAGTGCACATTTTCCATATCCTTCATTAGCAGTATATCACGATTTACCATAACCGATTCTGACGCACTCAAGATCCCCTTTACTCCCAATTCTTCAGAAATTTTACCTTCGTTGATTGCGCCACCAGCAGATAAATTTAAATCTTCTGCATGTTGAGCAATAGGGACATTCAGCATACTTGAATAAAGCAGTGCCTGTCTCATAATCATTGGGTTCATAACTGGCATGCCATCATCAGTGAACCCAACCGCACCTGCTTCCTTTAAAAGTGCCATTTCAGTCAACTTTTCTTCCGAAGTGGTGATTTTAGCGTAAAATTCAACGTTTACATGTGAAGTTTCAAGTGCTCTATATTTCAAATATTTAGCCAAAATAACGCTATCAATTGCTGGAACAGTGTTTGGCTGACAAACTACAGTTGTAACTCCCCCCGCAGCTGCAGATTTGCTGCCTGTATATATAGTTTCTTTATGTTCCTGGCCTGGTTCACGAAAATGTACGTGAATGTCAATAAGGCCTGGCATTAGAACAAGCCCTTTACAGTCTATTGTTTCATCAACTCCACTTGTTGAAAATAATGATTCACCAAAGTCAACAATTTTATCCCCTTCAGTCAATAATGAACCTTTTATATCAAGTTTAGTTTCCGGGTCGATAATACGAGCATTAGTATACGCAATTTTATAGCCTTCCTTTTGCCCTGTTTGCAACAAATCCCAAGTTTGAGTCATTATATTTGGGTATCGATTATAAAATAAATCTAAAGTTTTTTTAATAAAACACAACCAAATTAAAACACAGACTAAGAGCTGTCTTGAATTAAAGTGCTTTCATTATCCTAAAGATTTGGTTCTTATAACCTAGTTAGCTCAGTTTTAACGTTAATGTGTGAAGCTCTGAGTTCTGTTGAAGGATTTTCCAGCTGAATATCTAGCTCATTCTGTATGTTCGATAAACAAATTAAAGCTGAATCAAAAATTTCATCACACTGCTTTGCTTCATGTATATCATCAATTATTTCCTCGAATTCTTCCACATCATCCATTTCTTGCGGCGCACTTTTTAATATCGCTTTTATTTGGTTTAAGTTTTGACGAATTTTCTCCTGATATCCAACAATTCTCTCTTGATATATATCAATCATTTTTTGACATGCGTTGCCTCTAAATGGATGTTCTTTTTTCTCTTTTATGTAAGAATTTTGAAAGTCTTTACAGTTAAGGATTGCTTCTCTATGTTTTTTTATGTCATTAATTGCGCTGATTATCGACTTATCTATTTTCTTTAAATTTTCTTCCCGTTCTTCTCTTTTAATTATACTTTTGGATTCATTTTTTATCTGGTTCATTTTGTCATACAGGTTTCTGCATCCTTTGTAAGATGCCATTGGTTGTAACATTCCTTCTTTTACACCTTTATTGTAAAAATTCTTCAACTCATCACTTGATAGTATTGTTATAGCATCTTCCCTTTTACCTTGTGATTTAGGATACTTTTTATTCAATAAACTAACATGATTTAACAAGAAATCTCTAACTAGCCCTTCTTTTTTTACTTCGGATAATCTTTCTAGTGTTTCTATATATTTCAGAGTTTCCGCAAAGAGCTGTCCACCAGAGGGAGCAAATCCTTGAAGTGATTTACTCTGTGCTTTACAAAAATCGGTTTGTAAAAAATCTTCAGCTTGTTTTTTTATTACTGAAAGTTCATTAAAGGCTTTTTCTGGATTGATTTTTCTCAAAATACTAATAGCTTTTCTAATCGCTTTTTCTCTCTTTTTATTATCTTGCTTTTCATTTAATATGAGATGTTCAGTTTTGGTAAAAGCATTACCTTGATCACTCTTTGCAATGTTACAAACGATGTTTTTTACAACTTCTTCGGTTGCTGCATAATCTATTTCTTTTGCAAAGCAGTCAACAAATGATTGCCAAACTTTTTTATTAACAAGTTTACTTGTCTTATTTTCAAAATCTTCTATATCTTTGAATCCTAAAATAGTATAGAGATTTTTTTCGATTATTGGTTCGGCATGTTGTTTTGCCACTTTACCTTTTATATTGAATGGAAATTTACTAATCTTAGTTGTACCCACAATGTTACCTCAATATTAACGCTATCTATAAAAGTATAAAGATTTAATATTTAATTTTTAATTAATACTAGCACAGCTAACTACGGGAGCATTATGCTAGCATCAATTAACACTTTAACTTCTTACTTGTCATCAGTAATATTGTTTATATAAAAACTATAATTTTTTATGCCTGAACTTGGGAATATATTGCTATTGCTAGCCTGCTTATTGTCTTTGACATATTTGTTTTTACCGCTTAGTTCTTGTCGGTTTATTACCACTGCCATATTTTTTTGTGTATCAGCGTCAATGGCTATTTTGATCTACTGCCACATTACAAATGATTTTTCACTTGAAAACGTATACTACCACTCACACACAACAAAACCTTTGATCTACAAGATTTGTGGTGTTTGGGGAAATAAAGAAGGGTCCATGTTGCTTTGGGCATTAGTGCTTACCTTTTACCTATTTCTGATGGATATTTTTACTGATAACGACAGTAAATTGAAGAAAGTATCCTTGATCACCCAAGGCTTGATTTGCTTTTGTTTTTTACTGTTCACTTTACTTGAATCCAGCCCCTTCACTAAAATGCCAAGCGTTGAAAAAGATGGTCTTGGTTTTAATCCGATATTGCAAGATATAGGCCTTGCTATTCATCCACCGATATTATATTTGGGGTACCTTGGGTTTAGCGTTCCTTTTTCGCTCTCTATAGCTGGATTAATTGCAAAAGTTGAAGGAAATGTTTGGGCTAAAATTGTCAGGCCTTGGGTACTTATTTCTTGGTCGCTGCTCACTTTGGGCATCAGCTTGGGTAGCTGGTGGGCATATCGCGAACTTGGGTGGGGTGGATTTTGGTTTTGGGATCCAGTGGAAAACGTTTCTTTGATGCCGTGGCTAATTGCAGTAGCGCTGACACATTTGTTGCTCGTGGTACGGAATTTCAATGTTTTAAAGAACTTTGCTATTTTACTTACGCTTACAACTTTTATATTGAGTGTGACTGGAACATTTCTAGTCCGCTCAGGAATACTCACCTCAGTGCACACGTTTGCAGATGATCCAAGGTATGGACTGTATATATTAGCTCTACTTGGTGTAATTACAGTCAGTAGCTTAGTAATATTTGTAGTATTTACGAGAAAAAATCACACGTCTGCGATGTCATTCCAATGCTTGACACTGGAATCTGAAAAGAAACCTGCTACTCAAGTGACAGAGGGTAGAAGATTCTTTTCACGCCTTACGATGATGCTGATGAACAATTTATTATTCATCACTGCCTTTTTCATTGTGTTCGTTGGCACTTTATACCCTACAGTGCTCGAATATTTAACCGGTGAATTAATTTCAGTTGGAGCACCATATTACAATTCTTTATTTAATCCTATTGCACTGGCTATTCTAGCCCTCACGATAATTGGGCAATACTGCAGTTGGCAGGGAAATAGTCTATTGCCAATATTCCGTGAATATAGATTTTCATTTTGTAGTGCTGCAGCTATTTTGCCGTTTATTTTTCACATGGAGCTAATAATTGTGCTATCAATTACTATCTCCATAGCATTATTAATCTTTGTTTTAGAAGCATACAGTAAAAGAATTTGTTTATTTAAGGTAGCATTTGGTGAATCAATTTTATTAGCAAGAAAAGTTTCTAAATCCTACTATGCAATGATGGCAGCTCATGCTGGAGTGGCAATTCTAGTGCTTGGTATAGCATATTCGGTTGGTTGGCAGGAGAAAAAAGAAAATTACTTAAAAATAGGGGATAGCATAACAGTCAATAAATTTAAAGTTACTTTACGAAATATTGAGCTAATAAAAGAAAAAAATTTCCATGCAGTGAGAGGTACAATGTATATCAGGAATTTGCTGAATAATAAGATATTAGGTGAGATGACCCCTGAATATAGATTTTACCTTGCGGAAGGTCAAAAAAATGTTGAAAGCAGTATCTACCACAATTTGCTTTCTGATATTTATGTTGTAATTGGAGAGATTGATAAGAGTAAGAGCAAAATTGCAGCTAAAGTGCACTATAAACCTGGAATGTCTATAATCTGGCTTGGATCCTTTCTCATCGCTTTTGGTTCGCTCTTTGCTGCTTTTCCTTTTAGTAAACGGGCGAAGGTTGTCTAGCTGTCGTGGATTTATTAACAACGCTCCTAGGTCCAGAGTGCAATATATGAGAAATTACCGGGCTATAGATACTGATTTGCAAAGGTTAGAACCAAAGAAAGTTATATTTTTTTATTGACAGACCTATATATTACGATATTCACTAAGGGATTAGTGAGTAATGGTTATACAATATGAATGGTGGGGTATCAGGCAAGGAAAAAGTTATACGCACTGCTTTCGATTTTAAGGAGCCTTACAGCGATTGGCGTCAAATTTTTAAACGTCCTAATCAACAGTATAACCCTTCCAACTATGATTCGTCGAGCGAAATAAATGAACACGATATAGAAACTCAAAAGATTAAAGAAGGTGATGGCCATGATTCAGGTATTAGTTCCGATGATGAGGATGACCGGACAACTTATACAGCAGTACAATTAACTAATGATTCTCTTGATAGCCAAAGATATACAGGAATATATATTCCAACAACAACTGATGGTTGGGTAGGTGAAAATAATCATCAGACTGGTTTATCAGGTAATTTGCCAGACGGAAGTAATAATCCACAAATTTTTGAAAGTACTGATTCAGTAGAGCATAATTCTACCTGCAATGATCATGTAATTTGTGATTCAGGTCACAATTCTGACGATGAGGATCAGTTTAAACTGTTGTACGAAAAGGAGAAAATAGAAGCACAAAATAATCAAAAATATACAGAAAATGTATGTAATCCAACAAATGGTGGTTTGTTAGGTGAAAGTGATAATCAACAGATTTCTGAAGATACAGAAATAACTTCTGATTGTAATCCAGATGATTCAGATCCAAAAGGGAATGAGGGCTATGGTTCAGATGGTTCTTGTGAAAGTAAAGAAAATTTGACAAAGGGCGCTGGTGGTAGTAATCAGACTTTTGAAGGTGAACAGAAAAGCTCAGAATTTCCGAAAGTTGACAATTGGTTAGATAGTGATGGGAACTCAGAAGATAGTTCGGACTCAAAAAAGGGTTCGTACTATAGCTCAGGTAATTTTGATTCAATGGAGTTAACAGATGATTTGGATTCAGAAGATGATAATCCTTTTCTAAAAGACTCACTTTTTATGAAACTAAAAATGTCGTTAACTCAAAGTAAACAGGATCTGATTGATAAATGCTGTGGGGAGGTGAGAGGTATAACAGAACAAAATGAACAAAAAGATATAAAAAATACTCCAGAAAGTACTAAGTGCATAGTAGCTAAATACTTAGAAAAAGAAGTAATGTTAAATTTAAAATGTAGTTGTTGTAACAAAACTGTAACAAATACAGTATTTGAAGAAATAAAAGATCTTACTAGTGGTAGTCATATAAGTAACAGAAGTAACACTTTTGTATTTGATAACTTTCCCTATCAAAGTAAAGATAAAAACTGTAACAAAGAAAGTGAAGATCAAAACTGTAACAAAAAAAATGAAGTGTCCGAAGAGGACATTATCAAAAGCATTGTTAGTAATTTATTGTTAGAAGGTGGGAAGGTAAAACGCCATAATTTTTTCGATGGGAATGAGTTTGAGCAGATAGTTACTTGTAATGGATTTGATGATGGTCTTTCTGAGAAATGTAAGGAAATTGAAAGCAAGCTAAAAGGTTTAGCATATGAAAGTATTGTAAACAAAAGCAAGCAGACTCAAAATGTATTAGGAGTAGACAAGGATAATAGATATTTTTGTATAGAGTACTCGCAAGATAGTATTGTTGAAGTTGCAGAAATCCTAAACAATGAAAAAGCCAAAGACTTAAATTTAAGAGTTGGCATACTCAAAATTGGAGAAAGTATAGTAAGAGTTGAAAATGTAGAAGAAATAGGGGGAAAAAGAAATTACATGGATGTCTCAAAAGGTGGTATTGAAATGTCTTTTACTACTGAGGTAGGAGAGATAAGTATTTATCTAAGTCCTAGTGAGAAAGGCAGCAATAAAATAAAAGTGGAGATTGATGGGGAAAACAGAGCAAGGCTTAATGAGTTAAAAAATAGGGGAAAAAGTTTAGGGGAAAACTGTCTTTTAGGAGGAAAAAGTGTTGAGGAAGCTATAGAGCATGAAAGTTTTGAAAGATATGGCAGTGTACCTAACACTGCTATGAAGGAACCTAGCTTAGGTTGCGTTGCTAACATAGCAAGGGGGGGATAAGCTTGCAGAGATAAAATGATGGGCCAAATTGGCGGTATTTTGCTCTTGTAATGTACTTCAAAATTGCAAAGTTTGCACTAGATAGAACTTAATCGACAGACAAGAATCAACTGACAGAAAAATTTACATAGTCAAACAATCACAGAATAAACTAGTGAATTTTTTGAAAAGTATATAAAATTCAAGTTTAAGTAAATAGCATGGCACTTAGACTCATTCCAGATAACCTCAATATAAAATTTAGTAAATATAGGGATTTGACTGCATTAATTAGCATTATTCTTATCATCTTTTCAATATTCACTGTTGTGCTGCGTGGAGTGAACTTAGGCATAGACTTTGCAGGCGGAATTTTGATAGAGATAAAATCTTCAGATGAGAATCACTCTATTCTTGATGCATTAAAAGAAAATGGTTTTACAGTGCAGAGTTCAAAAGCGGGTGATAATTTAGTCATGCGTTTTAAAGATGAAGGAGATGAAGATAAAATCAAAAAGATAAAAAGCATACTAGAAGAAAAGCTGGGGAGCTCAATAAGCTATCGTAAAATAGACTATGTTGGCCCACAAATAAGCTCAACACAAATATTTGAAGGAATGTTATCCATGTTGATCGCAATTGTTGGAATATTTTTTTACGTTTGGTTTAGATTTAATTGGCAATGTGGATTCAGTGGAATAACAGCACTGATTCATGACGTGATTTTAACTGTTGGTTTTATTAGCCTAACTGGCATTGAGTTTAATATTTCATCAGTTGCAGCTCTTCTCACTGTCATTGGTTATTCAATCAATAACTCAGTAATTATATACGATCGGATTCGAGAGTATTGCAAGAGTGGTAAAAGTGGGCGGATGAGTGAGATAGTAGATGCAAGTATCAACGCTACATTATTTCGCACTATATTAACCTCGGGTACAACCCTTCTTGCTGCTCTTCCTTTGGCATTAATCTGCACAGATGCAGTGAAAGACTTCAGCTTGATCATTTTTTTTGGTATTTTGATTGGCACTTGTTCTGCAATATTTATTTCTGCTCCTATATTAACCTACAGAGCTTTGATAAGTAGATTGTAGAAGTGTTTAGTCGCGGTATAATATCAACTTATTATCTCTTATAGTGAAATGAAAATACCTTAAAAAGCTCATTCCAAGTAGTGAATGAGACATAGAATGAGTGTTAACGCTTGCCTGTACATCATTAATCAAAAAATTTCCTATTTTAACTTGAGGTATTTGAACCACTCCAGCTTTTATTTGACCTTTCGCAGTTTCATATATTTTAAAATCCTGAACATTTTGTAAGTTAATACCAACATGTAATGCGTCTTTTTGTGATAGAACAATATCGGTTGCTCCAGTATCAAGCAAAAACGTTATATTGCGATCATTGACTTGAGCCTGAATATAAAAGTGTCCATCATATGACTTCGTAAATTCAATACTTCCACTATTCTGACCGCTATTTTGAATTCTTCCTTTATATGGTAAAAAAGTACTGAGAAATCTGTCGCTTAGTTTGTCCCTTTGTGAATCAATAAGCATTGCAGTAGTGGCTATTATTAGCAACCAAATAACTAGATTTTTCACCGCGTTCATATTGTTAAAATTTGAAGCTATTAAAATAAATTTTAAAGATCAGCGTTAAAAGTTATTATTAAAAATAAGTAAATTTCATTGTTTTAGTACAATATTTAGTATACACTTTAAGAAGATATGTTTGATTTAATTTCATGTCAGAAGCAAAAAGTTTAATTTTGGCAGCTATCCTTTCCATGTTAATCATGGTGTCTTGGCGTATTATTTATGATAATTTTTTTAGTACAAACCAAAACCAGCCATTGATTGAAAATATTGAACATATCGAATCTTTTAACGACCTTGCTCCTATAATATACCAAAATCGTTCTGAAATTATTAATTCTACTCGAGAACAGAGGGTTAGTTTAACCAATAACATGATTAAAGGATCAATTTCTCTGAAAGGTGCAAGGTTTGATGACTTAATTTTAACTAATTACCACTTAGAACCGAGTTCTTCTTCTCCACAAGTGGTGTTACTGTCACCTGCAGAATCAAAAGATGTATATTTTGCAGAATTTGGGTGGCTCGATCCGAGTAACAAGATTAAAGTTCCAGATTCTAAAGCAGTCTGGCGAGCAGATAAACTTAATCAAAAAGAGGTCAATTTATCTTGGGACAATGAGAATGGCATTTTATTTAGAATGAAAATTAACCTCGACGATAATTATATGTTTAAAGTTGAGCAAGTTGTTGAAAATAATACAAAGGATAATGTAGTTTTGGTTCCTTATGGTAAAATTAACCGTAAACGTGACAATATCAACGAATCTTATTGGATATCCCATGAAGGAGTACTGGGTGCATTTGATAATAAACTAGAGGAGTGGACATATAAGGATATTTCCAAAAAACATTTAATAAAAGCAAGCACGAGTGAAAAAAATTGGTTTGGTTTTGCTGATAAATACTGGCTCACAGCCATCATACCTGAAAAATCTGATAAAATAAATGTAAGCATTAAACATACTAACGCTAATGATATTGATAAATTTCAAGTAGATTTTGTTAAGTCTTATAAGAGTATACTTCCTGGTGCAAGCACTTCTAATGTGAATTATTTTTTTGCTGGAGCAAAAAAGTTGAATTTACTGGATTCTTATAAGGATACTCTCAATATACCTTTGTTTGATAAAGCTGTAGATTTTGGTGTTCTTTACTTTATAACTAAACCAGTGTTTTTACTGCTTGAATACTTTAACTTCGTTTTAAAGAATTTTGGCTTAGCAATATTATTGCTGACTTTAGTAATCAAACTTTTGATGCTTCCCTTATCTAATAGATCATATGTTTCAATGTTCAAGGTGAAAAGCTTGCAGCCTGAGCTAACTCGTGTAAAAGAGTTGTATAAAAATGACAGCTTAAAGCAGCATAAAGAGACAATTGCATTGTTTAAGAGAAACAACGTAAATCCAATGTCGAGCATTTTTCCCATGCTAATACAAATACCGGTATTTTTTGCTCTATATAAAGTATTATTTGTTACTATAGAGATGAGGCATGCTCCTTTTTTTTTATGGATTAAGGATCTTTCAGCTCCTGACCCAACGAACATCTTTACATTATTTGGGTTGTTTAATTATAACTTTCCTATTTCTATAGGCATTTTACCTATAATTTTCGGTGCCACCATGATAATTCAGCAGAAGCTAAGTGAGAAAGATCAAACCAGTAAAGATGATATTCAAGTAAATGTTATGAAGTTTTTACCTTACATTTCTGTCTTTATTTTTTCTTCTTTTCCTGCCGGCCTGGTAATATATTGGATATTTAGTAATATTATAACTCTAATTCAACAGTCATTAATAAAGTTGTTTTTAACAAAAAAAGTGGTAGTAAATGTCGAGAATACTAATAGTTAATTCGATTTATTATACTGAAATAGCGAACCTTTTGCTTGAAGGTGCAATTGATAAATTAAAAGGCAGTAATGCCAGTTACGATGTAGTTGAGGTTCCTGGTACATTTGAGATACCAGCTACAATTCTTTTTGCAGTCAAGAGTGGGCATACTAATTATGATGGTTATTTAGCTCTTGGGTGCGTAATTCGCGGTGAAACCGATCATTATCAATATGTTTGTAAAGGAGTAATTGAAGGCTTAAATGAGGTTGTTATGCATTATGCAATACCCCTTGGTATGGGTGTAATTACCGCTGACAGCAAAGATAAAGCACTAGTTAGAGCTGATAAAAACAAAAAGAACGTTGGTGGCCATGCAGCCTCAACTGTTTTGCGTATGATAGATTTACACAATAAATTAAAATAATGGAGGAAAAACCAGTAGATAAAAAATGGCGCATAAAAAGAAGCACGGCAAGATTTCTTGCTGTACAAATTGCTTATTCAAATATTTTCGTAGGTTACAACAAAAGCACTTTTAAACTGGAAAATTGTGAGCTTAAGGACTACATAAATAAGTTGAAAGATATATTTGAATGTGAAGAATTTGAACATCAGTTCTTAGAAAACTTGTTATATAAGGTTATAAAAAGCAGTGAAGAATATGATAAAATAATAGAGTCTTATTTACACCCAAGTTGGTCCCTTTCACGGTTAAATCTTATAAGCTTATCTATTTTGCGTGTTGCAATATGTGAGTTAGCTAATTGTGATACGCCAGTTCCAGTTGTCATTAATGAATATACTAACATTGCATCTGATTTACTTGATAAACCAAGCGAAATTGGTTTTATTAATGGGTTATTGGATAAGGCAAAAGATGCAGTTAAATTAAATAAAAATCCTTAGCAATTATAGCCAGCAAGCACAAGGTGTCATCCGAGTAGCTGCTGTATGAACATTGTCTACCAGATCCCAGATACTGTCTCTGCTGTCAAACAAATTATCCAACAAAATTACAATTAAATGGTTGATTATTTTTAAGAATACCAAAAAAGACATGCATTAATTTTCGCATTAACGCAAGAACTATGACTTTTGGACATTTGCCTTTACTTGCTAGACGCTGACAAAACTTTTGAAAATGATTATTATGGTTTTTGACTACTATAGCTGGCATATAAAGAGCTTTTCGAATACGCTCAGATCCTATTTTGCATATGCAACTTCTCTTACTTACTGACGATCCCGATTGATAATGTCCTGGATTTAGACCAGCAAAAGCTGTAAATTGTTTAGCATTGTCAAAGTTATCAACTGATGGCATTTCTGCGACAACAGCAACAGCAGTAAGATATCCTATACCTTTTATAGTCTTAAGGTTTTCCACCATATTTTTTAGATGTGGATAGTTATTTATATGCTCATTAATTTCTTTTTCGAGAACAATAATTTGCTCCTCTATTGCCAAAATTACTTTAGATATAGCTTCTTTGCAACTGGAATGCATATTTTTGTTTTCCAAGCGATTTGTCTGTTGCACCTTATCATCTTTTAGCGATTGCATGCAACGGTAAAGCTCCCTCAAATGCCTCATTTCAGGTGCAATGGGCTTCCAAAGAGCAGGTTTGTTGGCGATACAAAATCTAGCTATCATAGCTGCATCTGATTTATCTGTCTTATTTCTGAGCAGCTCACTTTTGCCAAAAGCTTTGATTTGGGCTGGGTTTACTATACTGACATTATGTCCTAAATCGTGCATAAAAGTAGCCAAATCTTCTCCATACCAACTAGTTGCTTCAAGACATAAATGAGTAAGATTTGCTCCATGGCCATTGCACCAAACTACAAGTTTTGCAAAACTATCTTGATTATTTTGAAAGACTTTGTGTCGTTTTTTACTGTCCACTAACAAACAAACATCAAATTTCTTTTTTGAAATATCCACACCCAAAATAGCATTTACTTGCATAAAATTGCCTCCAAGACTATAAATAAACTGAGAGTTTAGACTAACCTTGTAATACGGGATATAATTCCAAAAGATACTGTTCAGTCTTTAACTCTATGGGAGGGAAGCAAAATCTGGGATTCGGCCTTAATGGCATTAGTGTCGCATCAGCTTCACCCTCCCTGTGAGGTATTTTAGCTCTAATGCCTCACATCATAAAGATACAAGTGTCAGCTACTTGGATGACAAGAAAGGGAGCACTGGAATGACATTATCTGTTGTGCAATTTACCTTCAAAAATGAATGTTTGTACAGTTATGTGTCAAGCACTGGGATGACAAGAAAGGGAACACTGGAATTTTTGTTTCAGCATTAGCCATGCATCTAAACAGATACGTTGCCTTGAGAATCGCAACATCCATGCAGTTATGCGCGTAACACTAAAAATCAAAAAAAACAAAGAGGCAGACTTAATCTACCTCTTTTATTTCACTTGGCTATACTGTCTGTTGTTGAGAAGCAACTTGTTCAACAATAAGCGAGCCTAAATAAGTGTTAACCTCTTTAGCACCCTCTTTTTCTAAACCTAATGTTTTATTCCATTCTGTTTTATCTACCATACGCGTCAAGTTAAGGAATGTAGAGAGCTTAAAGTAGATACCCTGGTCTTCCTATATCTGTCTTTCAAAGAAAACTTTGACCAGATTATAGTAAGCTTTTTTAGAAAAATTTTTAAATTATTGACAATATTGTTTAATATCAAAAAGAGCTCTCTAACCCGCCTTTTCAATTCAATAAATGCCTTTGTTAAACTGAGCTCCGTGTTCTTTTTTAGTTTTACACAGCCAATCATTCCGTGAAATACGAGAATAGCACATAATTTTGCGTATAGCTCGCACAATACTCTAAATGGATTTGTCTTTCCTTTTAGTTTATCAAGATTGATATGACTTTTATATAGTTTAAATAGTAATTCGATTTGCCATCTTACTCTATAAACCGTCAATATTTGTTCAGCATTAATTTTACTCTCTGGAACATTAGTTATAAATATTGACCAATCTAATAACTTTTGATTCTTTTGAGAAGATGTATATCCATGTGACTTTGCTAATTTATTAGCCTTTCTTCTTCTAGCCATAGACTGTTCTTCAGTTAGCTTTTGACATATAATTCTTACCTTAATTTTTACTTCCTTTCCTAATAATACTTCTTTTTCTGAAGATAATTGACCTTCCAAATACTCCAATAGCTCTATTTTTTGATTTGTTTCTATATCATATATATTGGTATCAGACTTATAACGACTAACAAAATATGCACCTGCTTCATCAATCTGTTTAAAAGAACTAGGCACAAAGTAGCCCAAGTCAAATATTAGCAAATCATTGGCTGATAAACCGTTCAGATAATCCCTATAACCTTGATCCGACCTTATTCCTTCCATAAAATTTAACTTATCTAGCGCTTGATTCAGGTAATCAAAGACTAACTGTAGCTTTATTCCTGATTTGGTATTATTCTCACAATCTCTATAGCTACTGCCATATCCTTTGTACATATCTTCCATGCTACTGGGCAGGCTAATGTAGCTGCTATCCAATAATTTAACGCTTCCAAATTGCTGTAAAATTTTGCAATCAATCTGTAGACTTTTTTTAAATAAACACAAAGCTTCGTTATACATTTTTTTCATGAACTCAACTGCTTCTTCACTAAACCTAAAATCTAAACCCTGTTTTGTAATTTCTATCGAGTCTTCATTTAGCAATTGGCACATTGTTTCTATGCTGCAATCATCAACTCCTATGTTACCAAAAACCATAGCTTTTATGAATGATGAGCCATTAAGTTTTCTCTTTCTTTTTATAAAACCTACTGCAATTGATATTTCGTCTGCTTTTTCATTAAAGAATTCATTGAGGTCTTTTGATAAGCAAGCTATTCTGTCCATTGTAAGTTCTCTCATTCATATATCCAAGAGAATTTATACCTTATTATTTTCCTTCACTCTATCAACTTTACTTACACTTTTCCTTAACTTGACGCGTATGGTTTTATCTACTGTCTCGAACTTACCTTCTTTGTTTTTCACTTCTAGTGAATCTATCTCGAAGAGTGAAGTATTGCCCAGCTTATTGGTAAACTGATTAATATCAACAATAATACGGTAGTTCTTGCCTTCTAAGCTGAAGTCTATATAATATTTATCCTTTTCTACCTTACCTTCTTCATCTTTAACTTGGTTATTCCTTGCAATTTCCCTAAATGCGTCTTCTGTTACTAGCAACCCATCCTCAATAACCTTCAGAGCTTTCAACTCAGATATTTCGTTATTTTTGCTGATAGCATATATTGCTAAATAAGTCAGCGCAGCAGCAACAAATGCTAAAACGCCCATTCCAAGTGGTGTAGCTGCAAAAGCTGCTAGCTTGCAAGTTGAAGGCCTCCAAAGCGGTGTTGAAAGTATTGCTAATCCACCTATAACGTATATAGCAGTAAATGCAACAAATACAGTGTTTGCTTTGTGGAGCTGGCCACAATGATTTTTGAAAGTTAGCATAAACGACTTCATTTAATAAAATATTAATATGCTTAAATTGTGTATAAAAGAACTGTCATAGTCAAGCTTTTTCGTAAGCTACCTGCCGCTTGAGCCAAAGCCCCCTGCATTGCGACCGGTTTCTTCTGCGCAGAATTCTTCTCTGTCATCCCAAATTACCTGAGATACAGGAGAAATAAGGATTTGTGCGATTCTATCTCCTCTTTTTATTTCGTATGGCTGATTACTTAGATTAATTAGACAAATTTTAACTTCACCTCGATAATCAGAGTCTATAGTGCCCGGAGAATTTAAGACAGTGATTCCATGTTTTGCAGCAAGACCAGAACGTGGGCGGATTTGCCCCTCAAAACCGTTTGGTATTGCAATCACAATTCCAGTTGGAACAAGTAATCTTTCAAGTGGATTTAAAACAGCAGAATCATTCAATGCAGCATAAAGATCCATGCCAGCACTCTGCGTAGTTGCATAACATGGAAGAGACAAGTCTTCTCCGTGTGATAATCTTTTTATTTCTACTTTAATTTTACTTCTTTGCACTCCAATTTACCATCTATGAAGACTCAATTATAGCATGTAAATTGTATCTGCAAAAGTGATAAATGTTACATCGTAAATGATGTCATTCCAGCGCGTGACGCTAGGCCATAAAATTCCTTGACAAGTTCAGTGCCCCTTTTTTTGTCATCCCAGTGCCCCTATGATGTCATTCCAGTCTGGAATCTAGTCCTTATTATGCAGCCACTTGGTTGAAATTAAGTCTTCTGGATCCCAGTGTCTGGGCACTGGGATGACACCCTGACAACCGTCATCCCGCTACTTGTTAGCGGGATCTAGAGATACCGCGAATGAATCGCGGTATGACGTGGATTGCTGTCATTCCAGTGTCAGCTACTTGAATGACACCCTCTTGGTATTCGTGTGGTTGTAAGCAGTATAGCTATAAATCACTCACAATCAATATGCTTGAATTACTCTCAGTAAATAAATCAAGCATAATGTTAGGTATTCTACCATCAACTATGTGAACAACTCCAGCACATTCCTCCGCCATTTTAACGTATGCCATAAGCCTTTCAATAAATTTTTCCCCTTTAATTTTCCCACAATCAATCGATGCATTTAAATTTTTAACAGATATCTTCCTGCCACCAATTTTATCTATTTCTTCATCTGTGTCACTCAAGATTATCATTTTAGATGCAGAAACTGCAATTGCAATTGCGCTTGCAGTGCTATCGGCATCAATATGATACGTTTCCCCATCTTTTCCATGACCAATTGGTGCAATAACTGGTATAAAATCTGATTCTTCAATAAAAAATAATATATCAGGATTGATTTCAGTGGGTCTACCGATGAACCCCATGTCTAATATCTTTTCGATATTATTTGATCTATCTTCTCTAAGCGTAGCGGTTATTTTTTCGGCTTTAATTAAGTGACCATCTTTTCCACATAATCCAATAGCTGAACCACCAGCAGAATTTATATACTGAACAATTTTTTTATTAACTGAACCACACAGTGCCATTTCAATGATTTTCATAGTGTCTTTGTCTGTAAGTCTGATACCATTCACAAACTTACTGTTCATATCCAGCATTTTTAACACTGAGTTAATTTCATATTCTCCGTCATGAATTATTACCGGATTTATACCAAGCTGCTTCAACAAGACAACATTATGCACAAAAGTATTAAATAGTGTTTCATCTAAGATTATTGTACCACCGCATTTAATGACAAAAGTCTCGCCTACAAAGCTAGGTATGTTAGATAGCACTTCAAGTAATATTTCTGCTTTTTGTTCAAATGATACCTCACCCTTTAAAAATTCACTACTCTTCATTTTTTTATCTTGTAAACTTGAAAAACTCATCTCTTACCTTGGTTATTTTATGCTTAACACGGATGCTCATTTGATGAATTGACACATTCTCATTATTAATCCATTTTTGAATATCTTCTATAACAGCACCTAAGCTTTTTTGACTTACTTTATCTATTTTTGTTAGCACAATGTTAAAGTTAATGTTATTATATATTAACCAATAAATGAAGTCTTTGTCTATTTCTTTTAATCCTACCTTGCTATCTATCAACACAAACACTCTTCTTAGATTTCTTCTTTGAATTAGATAATACTCAATTAAGTTTAAATATTGTATAATTTCCTCCTTACCTGCATGAGAATAACCATACCCTGGCAGGTCAACAAGCCTGAACTTATCATTGTACATAGAGTAAAAATTTATTTGTCTAGTGCATCCAGGTTTAGAGGAAACTCTGGCAGCTTTTTTGCTGTTTATCAGTAAGCTAATCAGACTGGATTTTCCTACATTTGATCTACCAGCAAACGCAATCTCTGGAGCCGATTCATCTGGTAATGTTTTTATGTCCGAAGCTCCAAATATGAAATTGCAGTTTGATGTTATCTGTTTTGCCATTATATTCAACTAGAAGGTAGTAGGTATATTATAGTGTTATTGCTTGATATAAGAAATTTTTTATTTCAGTATATATTACTTAGCTAGATCTGTGCTATATGGATATGGAAAATAATTTACAAGACTTAAAGAAAAAATTTAATGATATAGAGAGGAATTTGGAAAATCCTACCAATTTAAGTCAAAAAGAATTCATTACCCTTTCAAAGGAATACTCTGAGCTCAGGCCAATAATCAAGATAATTGATGAATATAACACGCTGAAAGAGGAAATTTCAGACTTAGAAGAAATAATGAAAGATGAAAACAGCGAAGGTGATATAAAAGAGTTAGCAAAAGAAGAATTTTTCGAAAAGCACAAGGTATTATTACCAAAAATAAAAGCAAAATTAAAGTTAGCATTATTGCCCAAAGATGAAGATGACTCAAGAAATGCAATATTAGAAATTAGAGCAGGTACAGGCGGAGAAGAAGCAGCATTATTTGCAGCAATGTTATTTCGTATGTATCAAAAATATGCAGAAAGAAGAAATTGGAAGTTCGAGCCAATAAGCATTTCTAATACAGGTATAGGTGGCTATAAGGAAGCTTCTGCACTCATTAATGGAACAGAAGTTTTTGCAAGGTTGAAATTTGAATCAGGGGTGCACAGAGTACAGAGAGTGCCAGAAACTGAATCCTCAGGAAGGTTGCATACCTCTGCCGCTACTGTTGCGATATTACCTGAAGTAGAAGAAGTTGACTTTAAAATAGAAGAAAAAGACTTACGAATAGATGTTTATAGATCCAGTGGTCCTGGAGGGCAATCAGTGAATACAACTGACAGCGCAGTAAGGGTCACCCACTTGCCAACAGGGATAGTTGTGATACAGCAAGATGAAAAATCGCAGCACAAAAATAAAGCTAAAGCGCTCAAAGTATTGAGGGCAAGGCTATACGAAATTGAAAGACAAAAAAAAGAAATGGAAAGGTCAACAATGAGGAAAAGCCAAATTGGCTCTGGTGATCGTTCCGAGCGCATAAGAACATATAACTTTCCACAATCAAGAATAACAGATCATAGAATTAATCTAACTTCACATCGGTTAGAGCAGATTATAAAAGAAGGTGAACTAGATGAATTTATTGAGGCATTAATTTCACGCAATGAAGCAGAAAGATTGGCCGGGGAAAGTTAGCAGCCTACAATGGAATATCTTTATTAATTACATAGGATCTTTTAAACGCAATAGATAGACAGTAAAAACAAGTTCTAGTACTATCGCGGATAAAACAAGAACAGCTACACTAATTGTTTGACCATTGTAAATGTAGCTTGTTAAGCCGATAAAAATAGCCATGATAAAAGCTCTAATGAACGAGACTGCAGAAGAAGCTGTGCCTTTAATTTCAGGGAAAACATTTATTGATGCATTAAAAATCACTGGCTGGAAAATTGCACAACCGATAGAAAAAATAATCATAGACAGTGTTACTAAGAGGTTGTCCGGAAACAAGTAAAAGGCTATAATATCTGAAATTTTAGTACGGGGTAAAGATGAGAAAAAAGTATCCAACAGATCTAAGCGAAAGGGAATAGGCAAGAATAGAAAAACACTTCAGAGTATCATACAAGAAAGGAGGAAGGCCGCCAAAGTATAGCAAAAGAGAAATATTAGAAGCAATTTTCTATGTATTGCGTACAGGGTGTCAATGGCGGTATTTACCAAATGATTTTCCGCTATGGAAGACTGTGTATGAGCAGTTCAGGCAATGGAAGAAGCAGGGAATTTTTGAGAAAATGAATTATGAAATTACAAAATATAGTAGAAGAAAAATAGGAAGGAATGAGCAGCCGAGTGCCTGTATAGTAGATAGTCAATCTGTAAAGACTACAGAAAAGGGGGGATCAAAGGCTATGATGGAAGTAAAAAAGTAAAGGGTAGAAAAAGGCATATAATTACAGACACTCAGGGTTTTATACTAGGTTGTTACGTAGGCGCTGCTAACGAAAATGATAGAGATGGTATTAAAATAGCATTAAACAATATGAGAACAAAATATACTAAAGTTAAAAAAATGTGGGCTGACATGGGATACCAAGGAAGAAATTTAAAGAATCACATAAAGGAAGAATATGACATAGATATTGAAATTGTTACAAGGCCTCCATGTAGATTTTGGGTGCACAAAGATACGCCACCTGAGCTACTACCAACAAGAGAACAAGGGTTTAAAGTACAGCCAAGAAGATGGGTTGTAGAAAGGACTTTTGCTTGGGTTAATAGGAATAGAAGGCTATCGAAGGAGTATGATTTACTCACAACATCCACTGAGAATTTCATATACCTAGCTATGAGTAGGGTTATGTTAAAGAGGGAATATGCTTGAATTTACTTGTTTCCGGACAACCTCTAATACCAATTCTCATTGTTGTCCAGTCAAATAGGAAACATTGCAGAGTTGTTTAATTGTGGAGCTGGCAAGAGAAGTAATAAATTTGCACAAAGCACCCTCAAGTAGAGCAATTGTATCGTATATTTTATTGCGCAAAATGTTCTGTTTTATATATAACCAAAGCCTCTCAACAGGATTTAGCTCAGGTGAGTATGGAGGTAGGTATATAATGTCGATATTTTTAGGTACCTTTAAATTTTTTGACCTATGCCAACTAGCACAGTCCATAACGAGAAAAGCCTCTCGTGTTTCTAGATATTGCGAAATTTGCTCAAGAAATATGTTCATGCAATCAGTGTTGACATTTGGTGCAAATAAGCTAGAACTCTCTCCATTTCTAGGATTAACTGCACTATAGAGATAGAAATTTTGCCTACCTAATTTTGTTTTAACCTGTGTTCTAATCCCCTTTTTAAACCACCCATGTCCAACTTTTGAATGTGTGCCAAACCGTGATTCATCAAAGAAAAATAGCTCTTTTTCTGGATACTTGCTAATAGCTCAATTGAGATTTTTTTTTGAATTCCTCTTGTTTGCTTTTATCTTGTCCATTATGAACTGGTCTTGGTGTAATATATGAGAATTTCATCTTTTGCATATGGCGGTGTACTGTAGATTTGCTGATATTTAATCCGAACTTTTCCTGGATTCTTATTCTCATTTCTTTAATGGTGATATTAGGATTTTCTTCTATCCACTCTTCAATTTGCTGTAGTTGAGCCTGATTTAATTTAGTTTTTCTACGACGTTGTGAAGGAGCAAACAGTTTTTCTTCTCTGCCAATTTTCAAGAGTTTTACCCACGAAGTTAGTGCGCTTCTTGAAATGCAATATATTTTTGCTACAGCCGTTATACTGTACTTTTTTGCTGCAATTACAGCATTTAGTTTTTTTGAAACATATGCATTATTCCTTACTTTCTTCAGCATTTCTTTTGCTGATTCTACTACTTTTTCATCCAATAATTTTGATCTTAATGCCATTTAAACCTCGCTATTTTACTTACTTCAGTATGGCTTTTCTTCCATCATTGTCCATCTGTTTGCCCTGTAATGGGAATTGGTATAAGAGGTTGTCCGGAAACAAGTAAATTCAAGCATATTCCCTCTTTAACATAACCCTACTCATAGCTAGGTATATGAAATTCTCAGTGGATGTTGTGAGTAAATCATACTCCTTCGATAGCCTTCTATTCCTATTAACCCAAGCAAAAGTCCTTTCTACAACCCATCTTCTTGGCTGTACTTTAAACCCTTGTTCTCTTGTTGGTAGTAGCTCAGGTGGCGTATCTTTGTGCACCCAAAATCTACATGGAGGCCTTGTAACAATTTCAATATCTATGTCATATTCTTCCTTTATGTGATTCTTTAAATTTCTTCCTTGGTATCCCATGTCAGCCCACATTTTTTTAACTTTAGTATATTTTGTTCTCATATTGTTTAATGCTATTTTAATACCATCTCTATCATTTTCGTTAGCAGCGCCTACGTAACAACCTAGTATAAAACCCTGAGTGTCTGTAATTATATGCCTTTTTCTACCCTTTACTTTTTTACTTCCATCATAGCCTTTGATCCCCCCTTTTCTGTAGTCTTTACAGATTGACTATCTACTATACAGGCACTCGGCTGCTCATTCCTTCCTATTTTTCTTCTACTATATTTTGTAATTTCATAATTCATTTTCTCAAAAATTCCCTGCTTCTTCCATTGCCTGAACTGCTCATACACAGTCTTCCATAGCGGAAAATCATTTGGTAAATACCGCCATTGACACCCTGTACGCAATACATAGAAAATTGCTTCTAATATTTCTCTTTTGCTATACTTTGGCGGCCTTCCTCCTTTCTTGTATGATACTCTGAAGTGTTTTTCTATTCTTGCCTATTCCCTTTCGCTTAGATCTGTTGGATACTTTTTTCTCATCTTTACCCCGTACTAAAATTTCAGATATTATAGCCTTTTACTTGTTTCCGGACAACCTCTAAATTGTATCTGTTCAGCAGAGTGGCAAAATAAGGTAGACGAGAAAAGACAACTATAGGAACAAATGGGTGTCATGCCAGTGCGTGACACTGGTTTCCATCCAAAAGGGTGTCATTCCAGTGTCAGCTACTTTCATGACATCGTTTACTATGTGCCATATTGTAATGTTCGTACAGTTGTGGAATGAATCGCGGTATGACGTGTTGCTTGGGTCAGCTATAGTATAAATATACTAGGGGTTATAGTTTTCTTATGCTGCCTTTTTGTTATTAGACAACCACAATATAAAGGAGTGAAACGGGTGCAAACAGTAGTGCATTTCTGCACCAAACGTATTACCTTTAACGAATAGTAAAATGTGAGATTTTTTGGAACTACCGTGGAGCAATTGCTCCACGGTTTCATTCTACTTAGAATCCACCCATGCCACTCATTTCTCCTGCACCCATAGGAGATGAAGCATTTTCTTTGCTTGGTACATCAACTATCATAGATTCAGTAGTTATCAGCACACTCGCAACAGATACCGCTGTTTCAAAAGCAATACGCACCACTTTTGCTGGATCAATCACACCAGCTGTAAACGCATTAGCATAATTCATAGCCTCAACGTTGTATATAAGCTCTTTATCATTCTGCTTAATCAAATAGTCAATTATAACAGCAGATTCAAGACCAGCATTTTTGACTAACCTTCTAATTGGAGCACTGAGAACTTTCTTGATAATGTTTATGCCTATTTGTTCCTCGTCACTTGCACCTTTTAATTTGTCGAGAACAGATGAAGCATAAAGAAGCGCAACCCCACCACCTGGAACTATACCTTCTTCAATTGCAGCTCTTGTTGCATGCAGCGCATCTTCGACTCTATCTCTACGTTCTTTAACTTCCACTTCAGTTGCTCCACCAACTTTGAGCACAGCAACGCCACCTGATAATTTCGCTAAACGTTCTCTTAGCTTTTCTTTATCATAATCAGAAGTTGAAGTTTCAATTTGAGATTTAATCTGCTCGATTCTAGCTTTCACACTGTCAGAATCGCTATTTTCGCTGACAACTGTGGTATTATCTTTAGTAATTTTAACATTTTTAGCCGTACCAAGATCATCAAGCGTGAGATCTTCCATCTTGATTCCAAGTTCATCTTTTATGACGTACTTAGCACCAGTTAAAGTTGCTATGTCTTCGAGCATCTCCTTTCTTCTGTCACCAAAACCTGGAGCTTTTACTGCAGCAACTTTTAAACCACCACGCAATTTATTGATAACTAAAGTGCTTAATGCTTCACCTTCGATATCCTCTGCAATAATAACCAAAGGTTTACCAGATTTAACAATAGCTTCAAGAATAGGAAGTAAAGGTTGAATAATATTTAATTTTTTCTCTGTAATTAATAGATAAGGATTATCAAGCTCCACGATCATTTTTTCATTATTTGTAATAAAATACGGAGAGAGATAACCGCGATCAAATTGCATGCCAGTAGTCAGCTCAACTTCTAACTCTTTTGAACCTTTACTCTCTTCAACAGTTATTACACCCTCTTTTCCAACTTTTTTCACGGAATCAGCGATACTGTTACCTATATCCTTATCACCATTTGCAGAGATTATTGCAACTTGTGCCACTTCGTCTATTTTCTCTAGAGAAATTGTACGAGACATTGACGCAATTTCCTTTAATATTACATCTTTTGCCTTCTGTATTCCGTTTTTAATACCAACACGATCGTTTCCAGCAGCAATTGACTTTGAAGCTTCCATTATCATGTTGCTAGTTAGTATTGAGCACGTTGTTGTACCATCACCAACTTTATCGTTACATTGAGAACAACTTTGTGCAAAGATGCTTGCTATCGCAGCGTTTAATGGTTTTTCAGGCTTGATACCCTTCATCACCTTATAACCATCTTTTGTAATTTCTGGTGCTCCATAGGGCTTATCAATCCCTACTGTTTTTCCTCTAGGTCCTGCAGTTATTGCTACCGTTGAATCCACTATTGCTGCAACTTCACGAAAGGCTTCTTGCAACTGCTCACCTGATACTACTACATTAGTCATTTTTACCACCTCTTGTTAATAAAAAATTTAGAAAACTATAATAAAATCATTTACAATGCGCTATGTTGCGCTTTGTTTCAGTTTAGTAAAATAAAGACTGCTACTTAATGACAGCAAGTATATCGGACTCTTTCATCACGATAAGCTTCTCATTATTATGTTCTATTTCTGTACCAGCCCATTGGCGATAGAACACTTTATCACCAGCTTTCACAGTTAAAGTTACGCGTTCGCCACTTGAATTGCGTGAACCTTCACCAATTGCTATAACTTCACCTTTAGTAGGTTTCTTTTCAGCACTTGATGGAAGCACAATTCCACCTTGCTTTTCTTCGCTAATAGGCTTGATCAGCACGCTATCATCTAATACATTTAAACTTATACTTGACATTTGTTTTTCCTCATCAACAAATTAACTTATAAGTTTATATGTATATACTCGTAAGTTAGATTTCAAGGGCTGGAGCTTGTAAAATATGCACGCCATTATAAAATATGCACGCTAAAAGCAGTTTCTAAAAGAGCCTAATGTTATATAATAAAATTTAGATTTATTTATAGAGATTTCATGAGTTATATACCATTTTTAAGTCGTGGTGTGATAGTGCTATATGGGCCTGACACTAGAGATTTTCTGCAGGGTATTATAACCAATGATATTAATAAGTTGGATAGCCAAAAAGCCATTTATTCTTTATTGCTTAGCCCTCAGGGAAAATATCTATATGATTTTTTTCTTATTGAATATGGTAAATACACCCTCTTAGAGTGCGAAAACATACACTTGCAGCAAATAATCGAGAAACTAGATTTACTTAAAACTTATTTGAGGGTAAAGATTAAAGACGTTAGTGCACTATATAAGGTTGGGGTTTTGTTTAATACTAAGTTGGCGGAGTGTAGTAGTAAGTCACAAGTTATTTTTCAAGATCCAAGGCACAAGCTGCTAGGAATGAGGATCATACATAAAGATGAAATAAAAGAGCCGGTTGGGGATTTTACTCAGTATGAAAAAGTCAGAATTCAAAATCTCGTTCCAGATGGAGCGAAAGATATGGTGCAGAATTCATCGTTTCCGCTGCAATTTTTAATCGATAAGGTAAACGGTATAAGCTTTAATAAGGGGTGTTATATAGGTCAGGAAGTTGTAAATCGAATGAGCAGACAAGAAATATTCAGAAGAAAACTTTACCTTGTTGAGGGGGATAACGCACTTCCAGATATTGGCACTAAAGTGACAAATGAAAACAATGAGGAAATAGGGGAACTGCGCTCTAGTGTAGACAACATTGGATTTGCATTGCTTAATACTGGAAAGAGCCATGCAAATTTATATGCAGATGGAGTTAGGTGCGTTAAGACGTTGAAGTCTTAAGGTAGCACATATAGAAACGAAAAACTTGCTTGACACCCTTCGCCAGCGCCCTTATCATAACGGTGAAGCTATTTCATTTAACTTCGCAATCTGTGCAGATTAAAACGACAAGGACTCCTGATATAATGTTGAACATTTTTTTTCTGCATTTCCGGGAATGTTCAAAAAAGCATACGCGTCAAGTTAAGGAAATAAAGGTATGAAAGAGATAGAATAATAAGGTATAAGTTCTCCCAGATATACTTTTAGTGAGAGAACCAATGAATAAAATAACTTGCTTATCAAAAAAGCTCAAAGAATTTTTTAATGAAAAAGCAGAGAAAATCTCAATTACAACAAGGTTTATAAAAAGAAAGAGAAAGCTAAAAGGTTCATCATTCGTAAAAGCCATGGTCTTGGGTAATATAGGAGTTGATAATTGTAGCGTAGAAACAATGTGTCAATTACTAAACGAGGACTCGATAGATATAACAAAACAAGGTTTGGATTTTAGATTTACTGAAGAAGCAGTGGAATTTATGAAAAGGATGTATAATGAATCTGTGGTTCTCTTTAAAAATATCTTGCAAGTTGATTGCAAAATCTTACAGCAATTTAATAGTGTTAAATTATTGGACAGTAGCTATATTACTCTACCTAACAGTATGGAAGAGATGTATAAAGGTTATGGTACTAGCTACAGTGGCTATGAAAGCAATACTAAGTCTGGAATAAAGTTACAATTAGTTTTCGATTACATGAATCAGATAATAGACCAACTTAATTTAACGGAGGGAATAAGATCAGACCAGGGATATAGGAAACATTTAAGTAATATATCAAGCAATGATTTGCTAATATCTGATCTCGGTTATTTTGTGCCAAGTTCTTTTAAACAAATCAATGAAATAGGAGCTTATTTCATAAGTCGTCGATACCAACGTATATGATGTAGAAACAAATCAAAAAATGGAGTTATTAGAATGTTTAGAGGATAAGTTATTTTTAGAAAACGAGGTATTGTTAGGAAAAGAAGCAAAAATTAGAGTAAGAATTATATGTCAGAAACTAACTGAAGAACAGTCTATAGCCAGAAGAAGGAAAGCTAATAGATTAGCAAGATCGCAGGATCCTCTAAAAGAAATCAAAAATTGTTGAATTGGTATAACTAATGTTCCAGAAAATAAAATTAGTGCTGAGCAAGTATTAACGATTTACAGAGTAAGGTGGCAAATTATTTAAATTGTATAAAAGCCATATCAGACTTGATAAGCTAAAAGGAAAGCCATGCAGAGTATTATGTGAACTATATGCTAAATTGTGCGCAATTCTTATATTTCACGGCATAGTTGGTTGCACAGAAGTGAAAAAGAATACAGAACTTAGCTTAACAAAGGCATTTATTGAGCTAAAAAGACGGGTTAGAGAGTTATTTTTAGTATTAACCAAGATTAATAGTTTAAAAGCATTTCTTAAAAAACTCACTATAACTTGGTCGCGATTTTCATTAAAAGACAAACGTAGAAGGGCTAGAGTATCCACTTTAACCTCTCTAAATTTGCTCACAATCTCTTAACTTGACGCGTATGGTTCAAAAAAGTGTGTCAAACCGAAAAAAAAGTAATAAATTGATATAAAAAAATGGAGGTTTGACAATGAGTCAGAAAGTAGTAAACAGAACTACCGGTTTGGTAGATTACAAAGAACTGGAAGCAAATATACTGTCATCAATAAGGGAAGGCAGACCATTAACAGGAAGGGATGGAGCATTTACACCATTTATAAAAAAGCTGCTGGAGGCAAGTTTGGAAGGTGAAATAGAAAATCACTTATTAGCTGAAAGTGAAGAGAATAATCGAAGAAATGGGAGAAATGGAAAGACTTTACGGACAAGTGCACACTCACTTCTTCTTGATTTTTTGGTTTATCTTGTCTACCTATTTTGCCACTCTGCTGAACAGATACACTCAACTAATGGTCAATACATCTTCTATTAAAAATTGTACAAATTCATTGCCATTCCAGTAATTCATAGAGATTTTACCCAAAATAGCTTTAACATTACCCTGCATGATAGCAGAGCCAAGATGAGTATTTGCAGAACGAAATGCAATAGCTCTTACCATAACATTATCATCAGCAATAAAACATTTTATATGGTCAACTCCTATAACTTCAGGCTTTCTTATCTTTGCTCCTTGGATAATAAACCTTGGTTCAGGATTTCCAACTCCAAATGGTCCCAAGCGTTGCAATTGATTCCATAAAGACAAATTTATTGCTTTAGCAGTTACTATACTATCAGCTTTTAAAGTTTTCTCATTTATAGAATTTGAAAATCTTTCAGTAAAAAAATCATGCAAATCATTTATTTTGTCTTCTTTAATTGAAAATCCTGCCGCCATACTATGGCCACCACCTTCAATAATCAAATTTATAAACTTTGCGGAAAGGACTGCAGCACCGATATCAACTCCCAAAATTGATCTACAGCTTGCTTTTCCTATTCCATTATTTAAAGATATCACTACTGTTGGCAAGTGAAACTGCTCCTTTAGCCTTGATGCAATTATACCAATTATTCCCTGGTGCCAATTGCCACTTATCATTATAAAATTCGCACCTGATTGGGCAGACTTTTCCGCTTGTGCTGTAGCTTCCAAGAGAGCCTCATTTTCTAACACTTTTCTTGCATTATTCAAATCTATTAATTTTAGCGCGATTGAATGTGCCTTTTCATCATCATCGGTGGAAAGCAACCTTGCACCAAGCGATGCTTCTCCAATTCTTCCTCCAGCATTTATGCATGGCCCAATACTAAACCCTAATCGAGAAACACTTGGTTTTTCAAGGATTCCCAAAGCATCAAATAAAACACGCAAGCCAACGTTTTTTCTTGTTGACATAACTTTTAATCCTTGTGAGACAAGTGCTCTATTGAGGCCTGTGATCTGCATAACATCACAGACAGTTCCCAGGGCAACCAAATCCAACAGATCAAATAAATCTGGTTCTTTTTTGTTGGTAAAAAATCCTTGCTCACGTAGGCTTTTATTAAGAGCAACAATTAGCAGAAATGACACTCCAACTGCTGCTAGGTTATTATAAGGAGAGCTCTCATCAAGGCGGTTTGGATTCACAACTGCTACGGCGCTTGGTAATTTTTCCGTACCAAGGTGATGGTCAACAACTATAATATCAAGACCAAAAGCCTTTGCATCTTCTATTGGTTGATATGCAAGCGTACCACAATCAACGGAAATACATAAATCAATTCCATTCTTTTTAAGTTGTAATAAAGCATCTGTGTTTAATCCATAACCCTCATCAACACGATCTGGAATGTAGATTATAGAGTGTATATCGATTGCTCTCAGGTACCTGTTAATCAATGCTGACGACGTTGCACCATCAACATCATAGTCACCAAATATTGCAAGGTTTTCATCATTTTTTATTGCCCATATTATACGAGAAACAGCTTTATCCATATCAAGAAGGTGAAAGGGATCTGGTAATAGCGATCTGATTAGTGGATATAAGAAGTCGCTTGCATTTTCTATGTTAACACCACGAGTAACCAATATTCTTGCTAATATTTCTGGTAACTCAAATCTCTGTGTAAGAGTTAAGATTTGCCTTTGATCTGCTTCTTGCAACTTCCACAATGCATTTGTTATGCTGCGCTTTTCAATTTCAAGTAGCATATTCTTTCTTTGTAAATAAAACTACTTTACCAGAATTTTTAAGCTTGTTCTATAATTGTATTAGACTTCTGCATAACCTAAACTAAGTAGAAAAAAGGTATCATCTAAGTAGCTGACACTGGTCTCCATCCAAGAGGGCAGTAGCCCCTTCGGTGTCATTCCAGCGCGTGACCAGGTCTTTTTAGCTATCATAGGATGACAGAAGCAGACACTCCACTTTGTCGTTCCAGTGCCTCCTTTTTTTGTCATTCCAGTGCCTTGACTATTTGGATCCAGGAAAAAGAATGGTGTCATCCCAGTGCCCCTATGATGTCATCCAAGTAGCCTCCCTCTCCTGTCATCCCAGTGCTCCTTTTTTTGTCATCCGAGTAGCTGACACTGGGATGGCTTTGTTGCATAGCAACTGAAAAATCTGGTGGCTACTGACAAAATTCATTATAAAATAGCCATTTAACCTTGAAAGAAAAAATATGCCACAAAAAATGAGGGTCAGTAACCATAGCGAATATAACAAATTTCTAGAAAAAAGAGGAAATATTTTTCATTATATCAACGAAGCCATAGAAAAGTGGTACGAGAATGGTCCAAAAATACCAGGTGGCAACAATATTTATAGCGATAAAGTTGTAATTTTGGTGCACATAATAACTTGTTTATTTAGAATAGGCCTGAGGCAAACAGTTGGGTTTATAGCAGGATACCTTGAGCAAATTGGGAAAAATTTGCAAGTTATCAGCTATTCACAATCATCAAGAAGGTTTAAGAAACTCAATATTAAGATCAATGATTGCAGAAAATAATATGGAAGATATCGAAATTGCTATAGACAGTACAGGAATTAGTATATACAACAACACTCCTGGTCATAGCAAAGAAAATAGCGAAGATAGAAAGTATCGCAGCTATGAACAGACAAGAAAATTGCATGTAATGTTGAATACAAACAGCAAAAAAGCCATAGCTGTAAAATACAGTAACGGTGTCTACTCTGATCACTATGGAGCTTGTGATTTGCTAAAAGAAGTCGATTTTCAGTATGTCATAAAAGTACTATATGCAGATAGGGCATATGACAGAGAAAAGCTCTATAAGCTGTGTAATCAATATGGTATAAAAACGAAAATTCCTCCGAAAAACAACGCAGCAGAGCATCCAAAATTGGATTATATGCTTGATAGAAATGCCGCTATTCAGTTAATGAAATTACATGGTGAGAATGGTATAAAAAGATGGAAAGAAGAAGTAAATTACGGAAAAAGATCGTATATTGAAGGATTTTTCTCAAGGTTGAAGCGAATATTTGGGTTTAGTTTTAGGAGCAAATCTGAAATTAATCGTGAGAAGGAACTGCTACTCAAGTGTTATTTGCTTAACAAATTTACTGAAATAGGCATGGCTAAGTTTGAGATAGCTTCATGAATTTATTGTACGTTACCTACTATCCGAAGAGCGATGCAACAAAGCCCACTGGGATCCAGGAATTTTATTAAGTTGGTAAGCATAAAAGTGTTATGTAAAATACAACGTTCTTGATGGGATTGCGTGAAATGCTGGATCCCAGTGTCTGGGCACTGGGATGACAAAGGAGGACAGTGTCAGCTACTCGGATGACAAAAAAAGGAGCACTGGGATGACATCATCCTTTTTTTGGGGTTCCAGCGTCACGCGCTACCTTCCGTATAAATATTAAAAAATTTACCAAATGAAAAAAAAGGCAAAAGAAGCCCCGTGGTTGGCTAATTACTTACATTATACTTTCAAGTATGGCGTTTTTTTATTCTAAACGCTTAATAACCGCGATTTAGTTGCTTTTAAGCCGCAACTAATCTAAATTATAAACATTAAGAAATTTACTAAACAGAAAAAAAGGCAAAAGAAACCCTAGGGTAGCTAGTTATTCACTACCCATTTTTTAAGTTGGCGTTTTTTTATGTTTTAAATGCTTTATAAGCGTATTTCAGCTTGTGTAGGTAAAAACCTAGAAATTTGATAAAGACATAAGGTGCACATAGTGCAAAAAATTAAACACGAGACGCCAAATACGTTGAGTTTTTTTGTCATTTAATCTGTACAGAGAAGATAAATAAATAGCTTCAGTTTCATGATAAGGGCGCTAGCGGAGTTTGTCAAGTAAGTTTTTTCGTTTCTATGGGTCAGTTGGTACGCGCTTTGCCTTTTAACAGATGTAAAAGCACAATTATTACGAACAACATTCCACCAACAACTGATATAGCGCCACCTATAATGAAGCACGTGCGTGCTAACATTGATGAAATACTTGGCAGATCTGCAACCTTCCTTAAAGCACCATACCCACCAAGCCAAACAAGGCCAGTAATATGGAGAAAATGCCCTACACTGTAGGCATAAATCTGTAATCTTACCATGGAGTTTTTTACCTCTTTAAAGTTTAATTTGGGTAACAGCCAATAAATGAAATTCATAAAAGCTATAGTGATCCCAACTACAGAACCGTGATAATGAGCGGGAATGGTGACATTCCCTTCAATAGTCAACACTCCGAGCACATCTCCATAAGTGAACAACAAAAATGAATGTAATAAATAGTTGCTTTTATCATTAATAAAAGTTCTGATGTTGTAGCACACTAATATTATCAAAAAGCACGGCAAAACTGCTCCAGCAATCCTCATATGCCAAGTAAAAAACTGTATTAACTTGGCACTATCAACTGGATAAACAAAATATACAAACGGTGCGCCTACAGCTAAAATCGTGTTTATAAATAGTGGTAAAATAGTAATTTTATTGTTTGAAGCTAAACTAATATCATTGGAACTTAGCATTATTAAATAGACTAAAAACATTCCTTGAGTAAAAGCAAACTGCAATAAATGTCCGCCTCCCCAAAAGAGATATTCGTAAAATAAATTATTATCTGAGTGATATAGACCTGGAGGCATATTATTATATGCTAAAACAAAGCAAAGAAATGACGATACAAGTATAATAACTAGCCCAATTTGTCCAACAGAGAGAAATGAAACCTCTTTTTTTGATGTGTATGCTAGCATTGTATTTACTAATATACTGGCAATAAATAAACTGAGTCCAAGTAAAAATAATTTGTTTTGTAATACGGGAATATAGTTACTTTTGATAACTTCAGTGTTTGGAACGAATGCAGATATAAACATGAGCAGCATCGAAAGGGTTGATAGAACCCATGAAAAGTTAAACCAACTATTGGTATTTTGTAGGTTTATGATAAAGAGCAGAGATATTATAGAGCACATCCACACTAAAATTGACAAGTTCACGTGTATTACCAGCGCATTATCAAAAATATATTGTGCAGAAGGAACAAGAGAGGAGATAAAAGGCAATCGTAGAAAAATAACAATTATTGACAGTAACCCAGAGCAAGCAAGAGCACATACTGCCAAGAACATCCATTTTCTACAGAGCGGAGCGTTGTCTTGTATATTAAGCACAATCTTTTTTCTCAATTTTGTTCAATACAATATATAACACTGCAATAATACCTAAAACATAGCAATAGTATACGTGTGGCACGACTGCCAAAGGTGAAACTCCAGCAATAGTGCTAGCCAAAAGCAATTGAGCGCCATACGGTATTAATCCTTGAAATACACAAGAAAATATGCCTAGCCATGCTGCACTATAGTGAGGCGGTATTTCATATTTCTTAGCAATATCTCTAGCAATTTCACCACTAAAAATTATAGCGATGGTGTTATTTGCAAGTAAAATATCAAATATGCTGACTATTTTTGCAATAAATAATTGCGCAGTTTTTTGTCCACCACGTTGTATCATAACCCAAGATGAAAGTTTATCTGCAAACTCCTTAGAATTTTTACCTACCAGTCCTGAAAGCCCGCCAACCATCAATGACAGTAGCATAATTTCATGCATACTCATAAACCCCTTAGTGATGTTTTGGCTTAAAAACAATAAACCATAATTGTTGTTATTTATAAATCCAATGATTCCAGCAAAAGTTATGCTTAAAACCAATGCCGTAAATACATTTATTCCAAAGTTTGCAAGCAATATAAGTATGATGTAAGGAGCCACAAGCAATAAAGAATACTCCTTAACTGAAATAGCAGCACTATTGCTTGAGCTATAAAATAATATAATTATTGTGAATATAGAAGCAATTAGTGCCACTTTTGCATTCAGTTTTAATTTTTTCTTTATATCAGCCTTTTGAGACATCACAGATGCAATTGTAGTATCAGAGATAATAGATAAATTGTCGCCAAACATTGCTCCTCCTACAACGGTTGCCACTCCTAAGGAAGGAGAAATCCCAGCTTGTGTCAGTTCAACTGCAACAGGAGCAATTGTTGCAATGGTGCCCATTGATGTACCAATAGCAGTGGAGATGAAAGCTGCTACAAAAAATAATCCTATGAGTAAAAATTGTGTTGGTATAAATGAAAGAGCCAAATTAACTGTGGCATCAGCACTACCGATTGCTTTAGTTACTTCACTGAATGCACCTGCAAGTAAGAAAATGATACACATAGTGATAATATTACGATCTCTTACCCCATCTAGAAAGGCATACATTTTTTCTTCAGTATTGCCCTTGTATAAAATCCAGCCCAGAGCTATGGCAGGAGCAATGGCTACCAGTGGAGATAACTGATAAAAAGCATTTGACACGCCAAGAACAGTAAAATATATACCACTTCCTACAAAAAGAAATAGGAACAGTAAAATAGGCAAAAAATTTGTAAGATAAAACATACCTCTACTCCAGCTCTGATAAACGCAAATCAACTATGATATGATTTATATTATTATAAACCACAGTTAGCACCTTGACCAAGGTTTTTCTAGAAAGCAATCTACCAGAAAAGGTTTCCATGAAAAGGACTATTATAATATATCATCTACTTGAATAAAACTGGGAGATAGAATAAGTAAAAAATATGAATGACATAACAACAAAGCAAGTCATATCCTTATGGGACACACAAGTTGGTGGGTTTTTGCCGGATAAAAGAGAAATGGAGATTGATAATATTTTTTTAATCTAATGCTTCAATGTTTCCGACATAGGAAAAGTATCATCTTTATTTTCTATAGAGGAAGGCACACTATTTTGATTATCATCACCATTAATTGGAGTAGTAGGGTGCATTAAAGCAACTTTCGTAACTTCATCAATATTCTTAGCAAAAACTACGTTGATCCCTTCTTTGATGCTTGCCGGAATTTCTTGCATATCTTTCTCATTTTCACTTGGTATAATCACAGTTTTGATTGATCCTCTGAGCGCTGCAAGCAATTTTTCTCTCAAGCCCCCGATAGCTAAAACTCTACCACGCAATGTCACTTCGCCTGTCATAGCAACATTTTTGTTAACTGGTATATTTGTCATAAGAGAAACAATAGACGTACATACCGCGCCGCCAGCAGAAGGGCCATCTTTTGGTACTGCACCCTCAGGTACATGTAAATGTATATCATTATTTTGGAATTTTTCGGGCTTTATACCAAAAAACAAACAATTTGATCGAATATAACTATACGCAGCTTTTATAGATTCTTGCATAACCTCTCCAAGCTTTCCTGTGTATTTTATTTCTCCCTTGCCCGGAATTAGGACTGATTCTATCATCAAAATATCACCACCTGTTTCAGTATAGGCGAGCCCAGTTACTATTCCTACTAAACTCTCATTTTCCGCAATGCCAAAGGTATATTTACGTACCCCTAAATAATCTTGTAAATTGTCAACCCCTACGGATATTTTCTTATTTTTATCAGTCAATATTTCTTTAACTGCCTTTCTCATGAGCTTTGCAAGCTCCCTTTCCATACTCCGCACACCACTTTCACGTGTATATAAACGTATCAACTCGTATAACGCCTCATTAGTTATGTCCCATTCCTTCTGATACAAACCATGCTCCTTCTTTAACTTCGGAATAAGGTGGTGTGTAGCAATACTGATTTTTTCATCTTCAGTATACCCGGACAATTGTATAATTTCCATCCTATCACGCAAAGGATGTGGTAAATTTAAGCTGTTTGCCGTAGCTACAAACATTACACTTGAAAGATCAAACTCAACTTCCAAGTAATGATCCGTAAAGTGTTTATTGTGCTCAGTATCTAAAACCTCAAGTAATGCAGATGCAGGATCGCCACGCGAATCAGAACCCATCTTATCTATTTCATCAAGCAGAAAAAGCGGGTTGCATGAATTAGCTTTTTTCATGTGTTGAATGATTTTACCAGGCATTGAGCCAATATAAGTTTTCCTATGCCCTCGTATCTCAGACTCATCACGCACACCACCAAGAGCTATGCGAACAAAATCTCTTCCTACTGCTCTTGCCATAGACTTAGCTAAAGAAGTTTTACCAACACCTGGCGGTCCAACTAAGCAAAATATAGGACCTTTTATCTCTTTTACTCTTTTTAATACCGCTAAAAATTCTATTATTCTATCTTTTACTTTCTCTATGCCATAATGATTTTCATCTAAGATTTTCTTAGCTGCATTTAAGTTAATTTTTGCATCTTTGTACTTTCCCCATGGCAACTCAAGCAACCAATGCAAGTAACTAGATATAACTGTAGCTTCAGGAGAAATGGGATTCATTTTCTTGTATCTCTTCAAATCAGTTATAGCTTTCTCTCTTGCTTCCTGAGAAAGCTTTGTTTCATTTATCTTTTTTTCAAATTCATTGAGTATATTCCCTTCATCACCATTCTCAAATTCGCCTAATTCTTTCTGTATAGCTTTCAATTGTTCGTTAAGGTAGTAAACTTTCTGAGTGCTTTCAACTTGCGATTTAATTGTCTTATATAAACGGTTTTGTGCGTTCAAAATACTCATTTCTCTCTCAATAAAAGCAAAAGCTTTTTTTAAACGCTCTTCTGGGTCATAAGCCTCAAGTATGCTTTGTTTATCTGATACTTTTATATTTAAATGTGAAGCTACCGTGTCTACAAGTTGATCAACTTCTTTGATTTGATCAATGGAGTTAATGGCAACCTCGGGCTGATTTTTCTTGTTTAGCTTACACCAGCTATCGAACGCGTCTACAACAGACCGCCTTAAAGCTTCTAAATCAATATTGTCTTCATCTTCTTTATAATGATTGTCTAACTCTACCCTGGCTTGTAATAAAGTATGAGAGCTAATATATTCTACAACTCTTCCCCTTCTTATCCCCCGGATTATAACTTTTACTGCATTGTCAGGTAATTTTATTAACGGTTGTACAATGCTTGCTAACACACCTACTTCATAAAGATCTTCAGGCTCTGGATTATCAACAGAGCCATCTTTCTGTGCTACAAGAAAAATCTCATTTTGGTGATTACTACTACTTATTGCATACTCTAGTGCATTAACAGATTTTTCTCTGCCTATGAATAAAGGCACCATTATATTTGGAAAAATTACTACATCTCTTAAAGGTAATACTGGCAATGCAGTAAAACTAGAGCTTACAGCACGTTCAATGTTCATAATATATGCCTCAAATTAATCATTAACCGTTATAACATTGCCATTGTTATTATGATTAACCGTTGCTTTTCCTAATTCTACCATTTTCTTAGTGATTACTATAGTGCTACCTTCAAAGCCTCCGTTTCCAGATGTATACATAATGTCAAGCAAAAGTGACTCCAAGATAGCACGTAACATTCTTGCACCTGTTTTGTAGCTTATAGCCTTTTTAGCAATAGCTGATATTGCTTCATCTGAAAACTCAAGGTTTACTTTGCTAAACGCAAGCAATGCTTTGTACTGTTTTATTAGTGCATTCCTTGGCTCTGTCAACACATGTATTAAATCTTCATGATCCAGCTCATCTAAAACAGCAGTTATTGGAACCCGCCCTACAAATTCGGGTATTAAACCGAATTTGATTAAATCTTCAGGTTGAACATCATGTAAAGCATTCTTTTTCTTTTGCTCTTTAGACTGACTTATATCTGCTCCAAAGCCAACTGACGTTCCCTTTTTTCTCGCTTCAATAATTTTATCGAGGCCTTCAAAAGCTCCTCCACAAATAAACAGTATGTTACTAGTATCCACTTGTATAAACTCTTGTTGTGGGTGTTTTCGCCCTCCTTGTGGCGGAACATAAGCAACTGTACCCTCCATAATCTTAAGCAGAGCTTGCTGGACCCCTTCACCTGAAACGTCACGGGTTATTGAAGTGCTTTCAGATTTTCTTGTAATCTTGTCTATTTCATCTATAAACACTATACCACGCTGTGCTTTTACAACGTCATAATTTGCAGCTTGTAATAAACGCGACAACACGCTTTCTACATCATCACCCACATAACCTGCCTCAGTTAAAGTTGTCGCATCAGCCATAGCAAATGGCACATCTGAAACTTTAGCAAGTGTTTTGGCTAGCAAAGTCTTACCAGAACCAGTGGGACCAATAAGCATTATATTTGACTTCTCGATTTCAATATCACTTATAGCATGAAATTGTACCATGGATTGACAATGGTTATACATAGCTACAGATAAAACGTGTTGCGCGTGTTCTTGACCTACAACATGCTTGCTGAGAAAGTTTTTTATATCCTCAGGTTTCTTTAGTAATAGCTTCATATCAGATATACGATCTGAATTAAAAGATCTATCTTTCTTTTGACTTATTGCTTTATGAGATAATTCTATGCACTCATTACAAATAAACACCTTTAAACCATCCGAAGAGTTAGTAATCAATTTATCTACTTCATCTTGCGCCTTGTTGCAAAAAGAACAGTAGTGTAAATCATTATTGTTATCCATTAACCCACCTTTTGTTTAACTTTAATATTTTCAATTTCAATATCTGTACGCTCAGCTATCACCCTGTCAATTAAGCCAATTTTCCTTGCTTCTTCAGGATCCATGAATTTATCTCTTTCCATCATTCCTTCAATTTTCTTCAGTGAATTTCCAGTATGTTTTTCATAAATTTGATTTAGTTTTTTCTTAACCCGCAAAATTTCATTAGCATGTATTTCTATATCAGTTGCTTGACCATGATAACCACCAGATGGCTGATGTATCATAATTCTTGAATGAGGTAGAGAGTAGCGCTTACCTTTTGTACCAGCTGCAAGCAATAAAGAACCCATAGACGCAGCTTGACCTATACATAAAGTTGAAACGTCTGGGTTTATATACTGCATTGTATCGTAGATCGACAAACCAGCAGTTACAACACCACCTGGTGAGTTGATGTACATACAAATGTCTTTATCGGGATTTTCCGATTCTAAAAATAAAAGCTGTGCTACTATTACACTGGCCATATTGTCTTCAATAGGACCTGTTACAAAAATTATTCTTTCTTTCACTAGTCTTGAATATATGTCATAAGCGCGCTCACCGCGACTAGTTTGTTCAACTACAATTGGTATAAGAGTCATACCTTTTCCTATTAAATATTATCAAATAATTCCTTTAATTCTTTCACAGAAACAATCTGCTCTTCTTTACTAACTTTTTCTATTATATAATCTGTCACTTTATACTCAAGCGCTTGCCCTCTAACTAATTCTTGAAATTGTTTATTTGATTCAAAATGCTTAAGTACTCTGTCAAATTGCACATCTTTACTGACATATTGATTTACAATAACACTCAAAACATCATTTTGAGTTAATGATATTTTATGTTCTGCACTAAATTTCATAAATAACATAGCAAGCTTTACACGTTTTTCAGCTTCTTTACGAGAATCATTTTGAGCACCCAATTCTCCTTCCATTCTTTGTTGCTCCTGTTTTACTATGTCTGTGGGTAAATCAAAACTATAATTAGCATTCAAATAATCAAACAGCTCCTTTTTAATTAAGAGATTTCTCATTTCGGTGCACTGATCACCAATCATTTTTTTTGCATGATTTATTAGCAAAGAATAATCTTTAAACCCAATACTCTTAGCTATTTCATCATCATTTTCAAAATCTTTGGCAATTTGAATCTCATTAACTCGCACAGAAAAATCAGCTTCCTGTCCTGCAAGGGAAATGGCTTGGTAATTTTCAGGAAATTTCAACTTAAAGTTCTTTGTTTCTCCCTTTTTCATACCAGTTAATTGATCCTCAAAACCATTAATAAATGTGCCAGACCCTAAATTAACGGCAAAATTTTTGCTACTTCCACCTTGAAAGAGCTTATTCCTAATCCGCCCTTCAAAATCAATTATCAATTTATCCCCATCTTTCGCTTGATAAGAAGCATCATCAACAGAGGCGAAATTGGGGAACTTTGTTTTAATAGAATCAATAAATTCTTTTATATCTTCCTCTTCAATCTTTGCTTCAATTTTCTTTAAGTTTATTTTGTCAAGATCTATCACTGGTACTTCAGGCATCGACTCAAAAGATAGCTTGTATACAAAATTGCCCTCCTCATTTTCTTTGCCCAGATCTGGTAATGATATAACATCAACCTTAGGATAAATGTGAGACTTGACTTCAATTTTTTTCATCAAATCACTTGAGCAATAATCAATTGTATTATTTATCACATATTCCAAAGCCTCGTTTTTATAATTTGCAACAACAAGGTCATAGGGCATCTTTCCAGCCCTAAACCCAGGTGATTTTGCATTTTCTGCTATCTCTTGCAACCTGGAATTTACCTTTTGTTTTATATAATCACTACCAACTGTGATTTCATACTCATACTTTAGTTTATCTATACTAAGCTCTTTGTAGGTATATACGCTACTTACTTCGACTGTATTTTGAGGTATATTATTAGACATCATAATTCATTTATTAACATTTTAATTCATATCTTAATAGAGTCATTTTACCAGAATTTAAGTTAAACACAATCCTTAAGAACAGGTTTTTACACAAACAAAAGTGTATTTAGTGATTATAAATTTTCCCTTAAAACCTAAGTTACATGACTTTAAAGTGCGGATAGAGGGACTTGAACCCCCACGAGCAAGCTCACCAGGACCTAAACCTGGCACGTCTACCAATTCCGCCATATCCGCAAGAAATTTTCAGTACCCTATTATAGGTATTCCATTAAAAATATTCAAGGTTTAAAGTCTTACTTAATTTATGGTATTTACACAATCAAAAAAGCTTATTAACATTTCTTAATGAAAGCTCTAAACCATGAAAATCAATAATGAGATTAATAACAAGCTTCTTACTCGCAATTTTTTTGATTACACAAAGTGGTTGCACAACCCTTATAATAGGTGGTGTGGTGGCTACAGCGACAGCAACAGCAATAACAATGCAGGACAAATCCTTGGGAAATATCATTGATGATACGACTATGGTCATCAGAATTAATAAGGGGCTCTTAAAACATGGGCTATTTTCATCCATAAAGGTTAAAGTAAGTGAAGGAAGAGTATTGCTCATTGGAAGTGTTGACACTCCTGAAAAACAACTTACAGCAGAAAAAATAGCTTGGCAGCAAAAAGAAATTAAAGAAGTGATAAATGAAATAAGAGTAATACCAATTCAAATGGCTTCCATGCTAGACACCACTGTAGATGGCATGATAACAGCGGAAATAAGAACAAGACTCCTGGGAAAAAGAAATATTAAGTCAATTAATTATAGCGTTAATACGGTTGATAGAGTTGTTTATTTGATGGGTATAGCCCAAAACAAAGCGGAATTAAAAGCTGTAATAGCAATTGCAAGAAAAGTAAAGGGAGTAAAACAAGTTGTAAGTTATGTACGATACAGGTACAGTAAGTTACGCCATTAGGCAAAAATCGCTTTCAAATTATAACATTTGTACAGTTGTGACAATAGGTAGAGAACATAAATGAAAATTGCCTTTCAGATGGATGAAAATATAAATTTTGAAACTGACACTACATTCGTGCTAATAAAGGAAGCACAAAGGAGGAAGCACGAAGTTTTTGTCTATGCTCCTAACAATTTAGCACTAAAGCTAAACCATCCAATTGCTCTGGCTCAGAAAGTCAGCGTTGATGATTTTAGTTTTATCTCTAAAGAGGATGTAGCAATCAACTTGAATGAAATGGACATCATATTTATCAGACAGGATCCACCCTTTGATATGCGTTATATTACAACAACATATATCTTAGAAAAAACCAGCGCATTGGTAATTAACAATCCAACAGAAATAAGAAATTGTCCTGAAAAATTGATAACTTCATTATTTCCAGAGCTAATTCCGCCAACTTTGATTACTGAAAATATATCAATGATTAGAGATTTCTACTACAACTATCAAGATATTATTCTGAAGCCATTGTATAGTTATGGAGGAAACGATGTGATAAGAATACAAGATGAGAATAGTATTCAAGTAGTAGTGGATCTCATGATAGCAAAATACGAATGCCCTGTGATTGCACAATCATTTTGTAAAAACATAGATAAAGATAAAAGAATATTGCTACTTTATGGCCAACCAATTGGTGTAATGAAACGAATTCCAAAAATCAGTGGAGAGATCAGAACAAACATGCGACTTGGAGCAAGTTTTGAGCCCGCTCAAATGAACGATAGAAACAATGAAATATGTAACAAAATTGGTCCTGAATTAAAGAAAAGAGGGCTAATATTTGTTGGTATTGATATTATAGATGACTTCCTGCTCGAAATTAACACAACTTCACCCACGGGAGTAGTTTATATCAATAAATTGTATAATATATCGCTAGAAAAGGATCTTTGGGACGTGTTTGAAGAAAAAGCAAGCAGCCATCAACTAAACCTGTGAACAATCACCTTAACAAACTCAGTAGTCCCATTCTTTATCCCTGTTTTTTCTGTACTATTGGTCATATCACGCAATTTTTGAGAATTATTTAATAGATCAAATAGTACCTCTGTTAGATTTTTTTTTGCTTCACTATTCTGCTCAACTATTATAGCTGCTCTCGAGTCTTCAATATATTTTGCGTTATAAAATTGGTGATTATCTTTTGAGTAAGGGTAAGGAATATATATAGCAGAACGCCTAGCAAGAGTGATCTCTGCTATTGAAGTTGCTCCTGCTCTGCTAATTACCAAGTGAGCATTGGCCAGTCTATTCTCCATATCATCAAAAAATTCACTCAATTCACAATCGATCTTTTCACTTTTGTATAGACTTTTGACCTTGTTTACATTTTTCTTCGTACATTGCTGCGTCACTCTAATTTTCTTTTTCATTTTAATAGGTAAATCACAAATTACGCTGCTTACTACATCATCAAAAAAATTTGCACCTTGGCTGCCTGCTATGACCAATATATTTAGGATTTTCTCAGTGCTAGAATGGCTCTGTGCTTTTATATCAACAAAATTTCCTGTAAAAATACATTTATTGCCCTCTGCATATTTAGTCTCCGGAAAGCTGGTTGCAATTAATTTTGCACTCTTGAAAAAGAATCTATTTACTCTCCCTAAAACTGTGTTTTGTTCATGTAAAATTATAGGTATAGAAAGAACTCTTGCTGCAAGAAGAGTTGGAAAAGAAGCATAGCTACCAAAACCAATGACCGATTTTGGTTTTAATTTTCTTACTTGATACAGTGCTAACATAGAGCTGTATATCAAGAAAAGGAAAAACTTAAATTTGTTGCTGCTTGGTCTACGTAATGGTAAGGTGTAGCTTTCTATGTCGGTATTTTTATTTGTTTTTTTATCAGTGAATAATATGCAATTGTATCCTTGTGTCTTTAGTGCTTTTGCTAAAGCTATGGCCGGAAAGATATGCCCACCTGTGCCACCTGTTGCTAAAATAATATCCATCTGTAAATAATAAATCCTAGATTGTTAACTGTTATTTAACAATTTGCACGTAGAATTTTATTAAGCGTTATGATAGTTGAGTTAAAAATGCCTAAAAGTAATAGTAAAAAAGAACCTAATGAGAAAATAAACCTCAAGAACAAAGAGAAGGCAGAAGCGGAGGTTTTTTAGAACTGCTAAAAAATATAATAAAAATTCTTTTCAATTCGGTCGTTGACCTACCTGAGCACGAGCAGCATAATAAAATGAAAAGCACTAATCTACAACAAGGTTTGGATACTAAAGGAAAAGGCCCAGAAGATCTTCATCCAAAGGCAAAGCTTGAAGTTAAAGAAGCAGCTAAGGGATTGAAAGAAGAGTTACAGAATTCTGATGCTGGTGGTAATCAATCTATTGAAACTAAAGTGCCTAATCAAACTACTACTCAAGACATTGACAACTCTAAAACGATGGAACGTTAGTTCAACTATTTAACATCTGCAGCAAGCACTGATTCATGTATCATCTCTGAAATGGTTGGATGAGGAAAAATCGTAGATTTTATGTCGAAGTCTGTTCCTTCTAGTTGCTTTGCAAGAGCAAAATTGCTAATTAACTCCGTTACTTCTGCACCTATCATGTGGCTACCCAGAATTTCTCCGGTTTTTTTATCTATAATCGTTTTCACTAACCCTTCAGTTTCACTGAGTGCAACAGACTTACCATTAAAGTTAGAATGAAATTTTCCTATTTTTATATCATACCCACCTTTTATTGCCTGTTCCTCAGTAAGGCCGATGCTCGCTATTTGTGGATGAGAATAAGTGCAATTTGGTATGCACTCTTTTTTTAACGCATGAGTACCTTTACCAGCAATCTTTTCAATGCAGATCACGGCTTCATGGCTCGCTTTATGTGCTAAACATGGTGGGCCAGCTACATCACCTATTGCATACACATTTGATTCACTAGTTTCATACCATTCATTTATTTCAATAAAACCAGAAGGGCTTAATTTAATTTTTGTATTTTCTAAACCTATATTTTCAGTATTTGCCTGAATGCCAACCGCAACAATCACCCTATCAAATTCTTTGCTCTCACCACTACTTAGTAGCACTTGAGCAGAGTCTTTATTTTTAGTCAAAGCTTTTACGCTACTATTTGTATATATTTTTATCCCCTGTTTTGTGAATATTTCTTGTGCTAAATCTGAAATGTCTTTATCCTCCAGCGGCAAAATAGTGCTCTTTATCTCTATGATTGTTACATCAACCCCCAAAGTACTATAAAAACTTGCAAATTCTATTCCAATTGCACCAGACCCTATAATTAGTAGTGATTTTGGTAATTTGCCCGGCATCATAGCATGCTGCGCATTCCATATTAAATCTCCATCTGCCTCTATTCCAGGCAGATTCCGTGCCCTCACGCCTGTTGCTAAAATGATATGCTTGGAAACAATTTCTTGTTCTTCCTTATCGCCAGCAACTTTTATAGTACCATTGCCTGCAAGTTTACCAAAACCTTGATGAACTTTGATATTATTTTTTTTCATCAAATATGCAACACCGCTTGACAATTTATCAACAACGTTTCTTGAGTATTTCACTATTGATTGTATATCAAAATTCGCTCCCTTTACTTCTATACCAAACTCTTTTGATCTTTTTATTAGCCTATAAACCTCAGATGCTCTAAGCAGTGATTTTGTTGGTATACATCCCCAATTTAAGCATATACCGCCTAAATTTTTTTCTTTTTCCACAATTGCAGTTTTAAACCCAAGCTGTGCCGCCCTAATTGCCGCTATATAACCACCAGGACCGCTACCTATAACCGTAATATCATACTCATTCATCAGTTTTCTTCGTATTCAAAAAGATTATATATAACAGATGAAACCCATACAATCAATGGTCTGTCATCTACCGTCTTAAGAGTCAAGATAAAAGTTGTTATTTTTTATCATGGCATTTAAACAAACGATAATTTTTCTCATGACAGCAACTAATGCAACCTTAGCAGCTTTGCCAGAATCAACCAAACGCTGATAAAACGCTTTCATTTTTCTGTTGTGGCGCATAGCAACAAGAGCTGACATGTATAGTGCTTTCCTTGCATAAAACCTGCCTCCTTTGATTTGAGCTTTGCCAACTTTTCTTCCACTTTCACTAGTTTTAGGTGCAACTCCAACTAAGCATGCAATTTCTCTATTCTCTAATCTACCAAGCTCAGGCACCTCTGTCAGTAGAACGCTCGCCGTCTTTGATCCAATACCTTTATAGCTGATTAAAAGCTCATTTTTTCCTTTCAATTCAGCTATTGCGTCTTCTATGTCTTGCCTAATTTCTTTCAATTGTTTTTCAGCAAACCCTATCTGTCTTTCTATGTATTCTCTAGCTTTTCCCGTCGCACTTTGCAGGCGACACTTGTTTGCATGAATTGCATCATTTAAATTACGCTCAACTGTCCCCAGCTCCTTTAATTCCTCTTGCTTTTGTGAAATTATACATCCTTTTACTTCACCGTCTTTACTGACAAATTCAGCGTATTTTTCCAGTAATTTAGCATCTAACTTGTCAGTTTTTGCAAAATGATTGCAAGCTTTGGCAAATGCATATACCCGATTCGGGTGAGCTTTATGGACAGTTATCTTGCAACAATTTTATAATGAGCTTTTCATAGCCACCAGTTTACATATAACTTGATGGGTAAATCGACTATATTTGTTTCTATAAACTTAGATATAGCATCACTCACGTTTGCTATGCGCTTATGCTTGCCATTAATTGAGATGTCCAATGCTTCCTTGGAAACATCTACTCCCATGAAAATTATTCTAGCCATTTTTGTACCTATAAATATAATCAAACAATAATGCAAAATGCTGTATACAGGATTGTAATTCGATCTTTTAGATCCACCTACCGTTCGTACTACATTTTGCTTTAAGCCTTACTATTACCCACAAATAAAAACATAGTATTGTATTTACTCAAATAATTTAATTTTATTAACCTGAAAGCTTATTAGATTAAAATTATTAAACTAAGAGTTATAATTTTAGCAACTAAAAGCTGTAAATTGCACCATATAAACAGTTATTTCAAGCAAAAGTTATGCCATTAAGAGCTATGCAACAAACATTTATATTTGTGGGTAATAGTAAGATCTAAATCCGATAGAGCATTGTTGGCACACCATCAAAAGTCGCCTCAGACCTCTAATGCATCAATGTACAGACTTACACCTTTTAGTTGGTAATACCATTTTAGACGTTTATCATTCGTTTTAGAAAATACTATAGGAGGTTGTCCACAAACCAGTAAATCAAGCATATTCCCTACTTAACATAACTTTACTCATAGCCAGATATATGAAACTTTCAGTAGATGTTGTAAGTAAATCGTACTCCTTTGATAGCCTTCTATTTCTATTGATCCAAGCAAAAGTCCTCTCTACCACCCACCTTCTCGGCTGTACTGAAAATCCAGGATCCCGTTGGGCTTTGTTGCATCGCTAGCTATGATGGATTAAAGATAAAAAAGGTGGAGAATATCAGTAGCTTATTATTCTGGTATTTATAACAAGAACGGTCAGTGAATACCTAAATTTGAGTAAAAGAAATTTCACTACCACTCACTAATCCGGCTAAAATTCAAGAATTTCAATGCTTTAGCTATTTTCAATAGAATTAAATTTATTAATATAAATAACAAGTTACTATTCTTAAATTTGATCAGATTGATTGCAAAAAAAACAAGATTTTCAATAAGTTGCTTATAATCCTAATTATAGTTAGCCTTTCATAAGTAGCGATGCAACAAAGCCATCCCGTTGTGGCAATAGTTCTAGTGGTGTATCTTTATGCACCCAAAACCTACATGGAGGCCTTTTGACAATTTCAATATCTATCCCATATTCTCTCTTTACGTAATCCTTTAAATCTTTTCCTTGGTATCCCATATCAGCCCACATTTTCTTAATATTGCTGTATTTTTCCTTCATATTGTCCAATGCCATCTTCACCCCATCTCTGTCATTTTCGCTTGCAGCTCCTACATAGCAACCAAGCACAAATCCTTGAGTATCTGTGATTATATGTCTTTTTCTCCCCTTTACCTTTTTCGCACCATCATAACCTTTGCCCCCCCTTTTTCCGTGGTTTTTACCGATTGACTGTCCACTATGCATGCGCTCGGCTTCCCATTTTTGACCTACTATATTTAGTGATATCATAGTTCATTTTCTCAAAAATTCTCTGCTTTTTCCATCTTCTAAACTGTTCATGCACAGCCTTCCACGGCGGAAAATCGTGTGGTAAATAGCGCCATTGACATCCTGTGCGCAGTATATAAAGAATTGCATTTACTATCTCACACTTACTGTATTTTGGTGGCCTTCCTCCTTTCTTGTACGATACTCTGAAGTGTTTTTCTATTCTTGCCCATTCCCTTTTACTTAAATCTGTTGGATATTTTTTCCTCATCTCTTACCTCAATATTCTTTCTTTATATACTACGTATTCCTTGGTTTGTGGACAACCTCTAGTAGCGGAATGACGAATTTTTGTTTTTCAAATTGTCAGTAAATCTAAGTCAGTTTAGCTATATAAAACATAGTATAAAAAGAGCTATTTTAGCAAAATTTTAAACAAATAAAGTTAATTACTTCACAATTGATACCTTACGAGAAAAGCACATTTGATACAGATTTAAAATACAAGTTAACGAATTATTATGATTTTTACCAAGATAATAATATAGTAAGGTTTGGTAGTGAGGTATCAAAATGGGAAAATACACTAACGCATGGTTTTATAAGAAGACTGACCCAAATCATCACGATTGTGCAAATGATGGCACTTGCGGGCAATCTATAAAGGATTTTAGGATTGGTGATTCTGATATTTTCTTCTATGATAGTAATGGAACAGCGATTGCGCAGATACCTAAGTTGCCTAACGGAAACTCTATTACATACCGTAATAATTTATATAAAATTGCACAATCAAAAAACTTTGGTGAGAATACAAAATACGTAGGATTACAAGATGTATTACCTAATCAATTCAATTTTGAATATGGAAGTTGAATTGCGTAATACATTATGACAATGTATCGCAACGGGAGCAAGATCAAATAAAGCTTGATATTCAAAATGCCTATGAGGCATATAAAGCAAAGTTTTGTATGGATAGTGATACTCAAGTGACTGTGCATACCTATGTTTTTAATAATAAATATGATTATAAGGGATATGGCACTTTGGTTCCTGGGTTTTCATGGAATCAATCTTCGCTCAATATTTCTGGTGGGATGACAAATGGAGAAAGCGTATTGCTCTATAAAAACGCTTATACGGACAACGTTTTAGCCCATGAATTTGGTCACGTATTTCAATTCAAGTTTTCCCCAACAAAAGTAAGAGAATTGGACTATAAAAATAGTCAGCTGATGGCAAATGCAATTGGACTTGAGGTAGAAGAAAAAAATTATAAAGCTATTTGCAAGCAGATGGGTGTAGATGAATATAAAGACCGTGGATGGATGTTTCAATTTAAATATAAGGACACAACTGGCAGTATATACCGCAAAGATCTTTCAGAAGCAGAGAAATTTCAAATTATACAACGTGTCAAGAATTCTGGACTAGATGAATATGAAGATCGTGGATCGATGTTTAAATTTAAATATAAAGATACAACTAGTAGTATATACCTCAAGGATCTTTCAGAAGCAGAGAAATTTCAAATTATACAACGTGTCAAGAATTCTGGACTAGATGAATATGAAGACCGTGGATGGATATTTAGTTTTAAATACAAAGGCACCACTTATAACGTAAGATGCAAGGACTTTTCAGAAGAAGAAAAATTTCAATTTATCAAAGACATTAAGAACTCTCATGAATCGCTCGTTAGTGAATGTGATGGATTGGGGAACGATAATACAACTTTAGTGATTTACATTGATGAAAATAAGGAGATAAGTCGAATGTATTTTCAAAACTCCGACAAAAATATATTCAAACAGCTAGATAAGACATTTATAAGCAGAAGTAAACCTGAACAAGATGTGGAAAAATCAAATGAAGTAGAACAAAGTAATGTAGAAGAAGAAAAAAGTAGCCAGCAAGACACTCAGCAACCCAGTAATTTCTTATCCAATATTTTTTCAGCAATTAAATCCATTATTGATTCTATCTCATCACTCTTTTCATGGTTATTTGGGTCGAAAGAGAAAGAGTCTAATCAACAATCTGATGATAATCCTTCTTTGTTTAAGCTCGATGCTAATGAGTTAGATCACGAAGTTAAGCCTGATGCCAATGAGTTAGGTCACGATGTTAGAGATCACTTATCAGACAATTATAACCATTACAACTCATCTGATGGGCTAATGTAATATAGCTAATTTACAGTATCTGTTCAGATGCATGGCTAATGTACAAATATTGAAACAAAAATTCCAGTGCCCCTGTGATGTCATTCCAGTGCTTGACACTGGAATCCAGCTTTTAATCGAAAATGTTGTATAGTGCACAATCAATTTTTCTGGATCCCAGTGGGCTTTGTTGCATCGCTCAAGTGAAAAGAACTGGCAGTTACTGACAAAATTCATTATAAATAGCCATTTAACTGTTGAAGAAAAAATATGCCACAAAAAATGAGAGTCAGTAACTGCCATGAATATAACAAATTTCTCCAAGAAAGAGGAAGCATTTTTTGTTATATCAATGACGCCATAGAAAATTGGTACGAGAATTGTCCAAAAATGCAGGGCGGCAACTATATTTATAGTGATAAAGTTGTGATTTTGGTGCATATAATCGTCAGTTTCTTTAGAATTGGTTTAAGACAAACAGTCGGGTTTATAAAAGGGTATTTGCAACAAATAGGAAGAGATTTGGCAGTTATCAGCTATTCACAATCATCAAGAAGGTTTAAGAAACTCAATATTAAGATCAATGATTGCAGAAAATAATATGGAAGATATCGAAATTGCTATAGACAGTACAGGAATTAGTATATACAACAACACTCCTGGTCATAGCAAAGAAAATAGCGAAGATAGAAAGTATCGCAGCTATGAACAGACAAGAAAATTGCATGTAATGTTGAATACAAACAGCAAAAAAGCCATAGCTGTAAAATACAGTAACGGTGTCTACTCTGATCACTATGGAGCTTGTGATTTGCTAAAAGAAGTTGATTTTCAGCATGCCATAAAAGCACTATATGCAGATAGAGCATGTGATAGGCACAAGTTTTATAAGTTGTGTAACGAATATGATATAAAGACAAAAATTCCACCAATAAACAATGCGGCAGAACATCCAGAAATAGATTATATGTCTGACAGGAATGCTGCTATTAGGTTAATAAAATTATACGGTGAAGATGGCATGAAAGAATGGAAAAAAGAAGTAAATTATGGGAAAAGATCTTATATTGAAGGGTTTTTCTCAAGATTAAAGCAAATATTCGGATTTAGTTTTAGGAATAAATCTGAGATAAATCGAGAAAAAGAACTGCTAATCAAATGCTATTTGCTTAATAAATTCACTGATATTGGTATGGCTAAATTTGAGATAGTTATATGAATTTACCATAAATCACCATCTCATAAAGTGTGATGCAACAAAGCCATCCCAGTGTCAAGCACTGGGATGACACCCTCCTTATGGGCCAAAATCACAATGTTCGTACAGTTGTGGATTCATTCGCGGTATCTCGGCATAGATTCCGCTAACAAGTAGCGGAATGACGAATTTGTCGTTTTTTAGATTGTTGTAAGTCAGTTTAGCTATAGCATAATGCTATATTAATAAATAATCTATATAATGCTATTAAATGTAATAATTAAAATCTAAATCACTTTCTCCATAAAAGGAGAAATTTACCTTAATGAAAATATATATATATTTAATATTATTTTTATTTTTTTCTTGCGCTCAACTATATGCTGACGAGGAAATTGCAAAATTTGATTTACTTATCGGCGAGATAAATGAAGCAAGCTTCACTCTTAAAGGTGCAATAAAGGTTACAGTAGAACCAGGCTGGCACATATATTATAAAGATCCTGGAGATTTTGGCCTTCCCACGTCTATTAGTTACAAAGGTAATGCATCAGATATAAATATTCACTGGCCTATTCCAAAGGAACATAAAGATAAAGTAGGGAGAGAGACGTTTGTAAGTAACGTATATGAGGATATGGTATTATTTCCCTTTAAGATGAATATATTTTTAAATCAAGGGTATATTGACCTTAACTTCCATATAAATTATGCGATATGTAAAGATAGGTGCATCCCTAAAAATGTTGAGATAAAAATCAGGCAACCATTAAAGGATTTTATAGATTCTGATATCAATAAACTTATAAATGAGTGGTATGAAAAATAGAGTTCTCATGGGGTAGGTGTCATTCCAGCGCGTGACACTGGAATCTCATTTACTTTTTTGTTCACTATGTGAGGAACTTGGGCCTACAAGTATATAAACATAATGGTTTCGCATAAAAAATTTAGATCCCAGTGTCACGCACTAACTGTACGAACATTGAGATATAAGAGTAATTTGTACCAAGAAAAAAGATGTCATCCCAGTGCTTGACACTGGGATGGCTTTGTTGCATCGCTCTTCGGATAGTAGGTAACGCACAATAAATTTATGAAGCTATCTCAAATTTAGCCATACCAATATCAGTGAACTTATTGAGCAAATAGCATTTAACAAGTAGTTCCTTCTCTCTATTTGTCTCAGATTTATTCCTAAAACTAAACCCGAATGTTTGTTTCAGTCGCGAGAAAAAACTTTCTATATAAGATCTTTTTCCATAACTCATCTCTTTTTTCCACTTCTTTATACCATCTTCATCATATGACTTTATGAGCTTGACTGCAGAATTTCTCTCAGCCATATAGTCTAACTTTGGATGCTCTGCTGCGTTGTTTTTCGGAGGAATTTTCGTTTTTATACCATATTGATTACACAGCTTATAGAGCTTTTCTCTGTCATATGCCCTATCTGCATATAGTACTTTTATGACATACTGAAAATCGACTTCTTTTAGCAAATCACAAGCTCCATAGTGATCAGAGTAGACACCGTTACTGTATTTTACAGCTATGGCTTTTTTGCTGTTTGTATTCAACATTACATGCAATTTTCTTGTCTGTTCATAGCTGCGATACTTTCTATCTTCGCTATTTTCTTTGCTATGACCAGGAGTGTTGTTGTATATACTAATTCCTGTACTGTCTATAGCAATTTCGATATCTTCCATATTATTTTCTGCAATCATTGATCTTAATATTGAGTTTCTTAAACCTTCTTGATGATTGTGAATAGCTGATAACTTGCAAATTTTTCCCAATTTGCTCAAGGTATCCTGCTATAAACCCAACTGTTTGCCTCAGGCCTATTCTAAATAAACAAGTTATTATGTGCACCAAAATTACAACTTTATCGCTATAAATATTGTTGCCACCTGGTATTTTTGGACCATTCTCGTACCACTTTTCTATGGCTTCGTTGGTATAATGAAAAATATTTCCTCTTTTTTCTAGAAATTTGTTATATTCGCTATGGTTACTGACCCTCATTTTTTGTGGCATATTTTTTCTTTCAAGGTTAAATGGCTATTTTATAATGAATTTTGTCAGTAATCACTAATTTTTCTGCTGCTATGCAACAAAGCCCACTGGGATCCAGATTGGACACTAAGTTGGTGAGTATAAAAGTAGCTAACCTTATGTTAAAACACAATATTTTTGGTGAGGGGTTGCATTAAAAGCTGGATTCCAGTGGGCTTTGTTGCATCGCTAGCTATGATGGATTAAAGATAAAAAAGATAGCGAATATCAGTAGCTTATTATTCTGGTATTTATAACAAGAACGGTCAATGAATACCTAAATTTGAGTAAAAGAAATTTCACTACCATTTACCAATCCGGCTAAAATTCAAGAATTTCAATGCTTTAGCTATTTTCAATAGAATTAAATTTATTAATATAAATAACAAATTACTATTCTTAAATTTGATCAGATTGATTGCAAAAAAACAAGATTTTCAATAGGTTACTTATAATCCTAACTATAGTTAGCCTTTCATAAGTAGCGATGCAACAAAGCCATTCCAGTGTCAAGCACTGGAATGACATCGTCTTAACATTGTACCATATTACAATGTTCGTACAGTTATGTGTCACGCTACTTGGATGACAAGAAAAGGTTTCTAGAATGACGGAAACGAAGTCATACATAGAAAATAGGTTAGGTATTTTCAATTTTTGTTGTATACTCAAATAAAAATCTCACTTTTACAGATGGATACAGTAAAGTTTGTTTTATTACTGCCAACAATATTACTCATGCTAGTTGCTGGTGTTTACCTATCGATTAAACTAAAATGGCTACAGGTATTTAGATTACCATACGCCCTTTCACTCCTTGGAGCTAAAAAAGGAGAAAATAAATTTTCTTCTATAGCCGCTCTGTTTACAATTTTAGGGGGAAATTTAGGAGTAGGAAATATTTCAGGAACTGCTGTTGCTCTAAAAACCGGAGGACCGGGCTCTATTTTATGGATGGCAATAATTATTGTTATCACTTCTGTGATAAAATATGTCACTTGTTATCTAAGTATAAAAACCAGAAAGGAAAAGAACGAAAGGTTTATAGGTGGCCCTGTAGCCTACATGACTGATGCGTTTAACTCTAGGAAGGCCACAATTGTCTTTCTAGTTATCATGATGATGGTTTCAATAACAGTTGGTAACCTTGTTCAGGTAAATTCTCTATCAATACCACTTAATATGATAGATGTGCCTGTAGTTGTTGGTGGCATTGTAATGGCCATAATATTTTTTGTTGTTGCAGCTCTCAGCTTAAAAAAAATTAAAATTTTTATATCGGCTATGATACCGATAATGACGGTAAGTTACCTCACACTTTGCGGTATCATATTATTTAAATTTAGTGAAAATATTCTTCCTTCTCTAAAACTAATAACAAGCAGTTTTTTTACAACCAGTAGCTTTAACTCTGGTTTATCTCTAGGTTTGATTCTAGAAATGTTGACTATTATTCAAGTCGGAACTTTGCGAGGTATTTTTGCAACAGATATAGGGCTTGGCCTTGAAGGAATCGTACATTCTTCAATTGTTCCTAAGAAAAATAATAATAAATTTATTATTGAGCAGAGTCTAATTACGATAATATCGCCTTTTATAGTTGCGTTTATAGTGTTTATTACAACAATGGTACTGCTTGTCACAGATTCTTGGGTCACTGATTTAGAGAGCACTAACATGTGCATATTTGCTTTTAGAAAGGCAATGAATTGGCCTTATATTGACTATTTAATTATGGCCATAATGTTTTGTTTTGCTTTTACTACTATTTTTACTTGGTTTTTTTGCTCAAAACAGACAATACGCTATGTGTCTATGGATAATAAATACACTAAAATCTGGATTGTAATTTTTACCATGATCATTCCGCTTGGTGCGATAGGTAAAGTCCGGTTGCTATGGGATGTTGCTGATATCTCGATTGCTGCTTTGTTGTTTATCAACATACTCGCTATACTCAAGCTAACCTCTCAAGATCCAGAAGTGTTTACTATGAGTAGCAGATATTTGAAGTTGCAAAAACAGAGCTATAGCTAAAGCAATTTAGGCTATGCAGCTGTTGTGATATAAGAGTGATTTCCGCCAAGAAGGATGTCATCCCAGTGCCCAGACACTGGGATCCAGGAATCTTGATTGGCACTAAGTTAGTGAGCATAAAAGTAGCTAATCTTATGTTAAAACACAACATTTTTGATGGGGTTCGTGAAAGGCTGGATTCCAGACTGGAATGACAACTTAAATCGTTTGATGTTACCATAAAATAGCTTGTGTCATCACATTAGTAACACAACCTTCCTTAATAAAAATTCAACCAATGCTTGTGATAATTATATTAGCTAGTATTAGCTAGAACTAAAGGCAGAGGGTTATTAGTGAGGGATATATGGGCACTAACGATACACAACAAGAACACATTTATAATGAGCGCATTCAAGAAATTTTTCCTTTATTTGATAAAATAAAAAAGGAAGACGACCCAATTTATAATGCTAGAGTTGATTTTAACACAGTAAAGTTTTTAACAAAACACGCCAACTGGAATTGGGACGAAGAAGAAAACAAAGATAAAGCATATGGAGTTATTCTTCAGAAATGCGACAAGACAAAGAAAGCTGGACAAGACCTTGAAAGTGAAGTTAAAGAAAGGTTGAAAGAGTATGTTGATGATGTTGCAGGAGTTTCAATATACGGTAATCACGCAAGTATTACGCTGGGAAATAACAAAAAAGAGTTTAAAATCAGCGAATTTTTAAACAGTGATTTTTGTGAGAAGAATGAAATCTCGGGATTTTCAACATTGCATAGTGATGGAAAGAGCGGAATGCATGGTTTTGTTGCCGAGGAAGAAGGGAAAAAAATAAGACATTATGTCGTAACTGATGGTTCATATGAAATGACTTTAAAGTGGTATGCGGAGGGGAAGGAATGTAAGATCAAAATTAAGATTGATGCTAACGGTGTAGACCTTGTTAAAGGTGATGATTTTTCTCTAGAACGGTTAGAAGTAAACAGAGATGTAAAAATAGGTGGTTTATTCTTGCATGAAATACAATTCAGGGAGAAAGGACAAGGAAAAGCGAATGAGATGCAACATAATAAAGACAGTAACGAGCTATCATCTGAAACTACAACAAGAATTGATGTTAATAGAGGTGTTAGCGTTCAAGCTACTGATATAACTCAAAAAAAAGAAGACCACCATTCACATTTTGGACTACAATCTAACAGCAGAAGGCAGTCTTACGATAGCGGAATTGGAAAAGATTTTGACGATAAAATTAATTCTCAGGAGGCTAAAGAAAAGCGTGAGCTTAGACAAGCAGCACGAGAAGCAAATTCGGGAGGTCAAGTTTATAACCTACAATCGCTTTTTGAGGAGAATCCTCAGAACAAAAAAACTCCTCCGCCACTTCCACCTAGAACTAGTTCACCACCACCTAAAAAAGGTGTTTTCGATGAGCAAGGGGGAGCCAAATCTGGAAGCCAAAAACCAGATGACTTGCGCGAAAATGAGCAAACACCTAATAATCAGCAAAAAGGTGCAACTTCTGATTCTTCAGATAGTTCTACTTTCACCAAGTCTGTAAGCCACAATCAAGATAATAGGCAAGAAGATGAACGGTATGACAATCCTACATTTGGACATGCTGTACCTGGAAGCCAAAAACCAGATAGAAGTGAGCAAACACCTAATGATCAGCAACAACCTAAAACCCAGCAACAAGAAGGAAATAGCAAAGGCGATCTGTTACAAGACATCAGAAATTTCAAGAAAAATAACTTACGGCACATTGATGTTGATGATAGAAAAGCATCAATTGCAGGAAGTAGAAAAAATAACCCATCACCGTTAGAGACATTAAAGGACATAATTCCTTATTCATCTTCTCCAGATAACAGTGATAACCAAGATGCTAGTGATGCTAAGTGGAAAGAAAGTGAACAGCCGCTCTCTGCTACAGCACTCAATAATAAAAGTGACTCGGGCTATTCATCTCCAACTCATGACAATAATGAACAATCTCAAGTAAATCCTGAACAGTTAAAGAAGAGCTTAGAAAACATTGAACCAAAAGAAATCGGAGATACGAGTGAGTTAAAAGGAGCATTGGGAAACCCGGATAAAGGGTTAAGAGAACCGGCACAACAGGCTACTGAAGAAAATATTCCTAAAGATTCATTCTCAGAAAACATTTTAGAAAAGATAGGAGAAGGTAAACAATATGACCCTATACGTAAGTGGTTAGAAAAAACAGTGGCAGAACGAGAAAATAATGACACTAATCCAACTGTAGATAAAAATAGCGAACTATATAAATTACTAGAGAAAGATGAAGCACAACTGAAAGCTGGAGTAATAGAAGAAGAAAGAGGAGATACTTTAACAGAACACACTGATGGTTATGATCGCAATAGAATTGCATTAGCTAACAGAAATAAAAGACCACTAGATTGGGCTAAACAGGTTGCTGAGTCACAACAAAAAAAAGATACTAATAAAGGTATTTCAATATAAATTGAAGTTAAAATAATTGCTTAGCAAACAATAGGTTTCATGTAATGGTAACCCTATAACGGAAGAGTAGGAGCCGCGTAAGAACAATACGAACACTCCAGCTAGGCCTTGTATATTGCATCCCCCCGCCCTATTTTTCCACTCTTCTGATGCTAAATAATACTTAATTTCTTGTTCACTGAGACGTTTAAATTTCACTATTGTAACCACAGTCCTGATATGTTGTTTAGATTGATCGGGAGTTAATAGACATACACTGGTGTATACTCTATGCCTTCTTCCTGATAACAAGCGGATACATTTTTCTGCTTGCTCAACGTTTTCAGCTTTGAGCAATATCCTTCTACCACAAGCAACAACTGTATCAACACCAAGCACAAAGTAATTTGGATTTGAGCTTTGTATTTTCTCCGCTTTACTTTTTGCCATACGGATTGAGTAATCCTTCGGAAGTTCCTTTTTTAAAGGGGCTTCATCTATATCTGCTGGCAAAATTAAACCTGGCTCAATGTTTATTTGTTTTAGTAAAGCTATACGCCTTTTCGATGATGAAGCAAGAATAAGATTATTTAGAGATCGTTCTGTCACTTGTACCTTTAAGCCTTCTAATGATCCTACCCTTTCTCGCATTCCTATCGTAAATGCTCATCTCAACTAACACCCTATCCCCTATAATGATGCGTATTTTACTTCTTCTCACTTTCCCTGATACATGACAGATAATCTCATGTTCATTGTCCAGTTTCACTCTAAATTCTGCTGCAGGTAGTAAAGCAGTTACTGCCCCTTCCACTTCAAAAATTGTTTTCGATTTCTCGTCTTTTATCATATGTTATATTATAATTTAATAATCTTTTTTAGTCTACTATAGATTTTAAATTATTATCAACACAAAAGACCTTTTGCGCCCCACTTAAGTTGCAACTTAACCCCAACCATCTTCACAATGATACCCTACCTACGTTTCTACTCTCTGCCACCTTCTCAATAGAACTTATAGGACTTATGTTGAAAGATAAATCATTATCACAATTTTCTTCATCGCTATCAAGTCCACTATCAACGCTTAAAGATCTGAGTAATGTTGTCTTCTCTCTCAGTGGAACATAAGACTCATTATCAACGCTTGAAGATTTGGATAACCTTTTCTTCTGTCGTGGAGCATTACCAGACTCATTAGAAATTTCTCCCGTTAATTGATTGTTGAAGCTCCTTTGTTCATCAGCACGAATTTTTTCTTCCAGTCCATCAAGTATTCCTACCAATTCATCACCCCATTCATTTTCTTCTTCTAATAATTGTTTACACTTTTCTTTCTCACGCTCTAGCTCGTTTCTTAACTCTTCGACTTTATCTTCATCTTTAGTGAGTTCAAGTGTAAGCACCTTATCTCCTGGAAATTCCTCGTACTCGTTTTCTAGCTCTTCAATGTTGAGTTTTAGTCTCTCTTCTCCAAGTGTATCTTGTAAATTGCTATCCTGCCTATCTGATTCTTTAATCTTTTGCCCAATTTCTACTTGTACCTTATATTCCTGATCTAATTCTCTTAGCTGATCTTTCAAGCGCTCTTTCTGCTGGCGTCGTTCAACCATTATCTGTTCCGCATCTTCTCGTGCTTGATTTAGCTCTTTTTCCAAATTCTTCTTTCCTGCATTAACAATTTTCAGCTCTTCCTTTAGCTTTCTTTTTTCTTCATATACACCTTTAAGTTCTTGTGCTTTCCTTTGTAGCTCTTTTAACACACCTGCTAATTCTTCATTTTTTTGTGCCAATTCAGTTTGCAATTCCGTGTTTTTTTGCTCCTCTTTTTCAAACCTGTCTTGTAAATTGCTATTCTGCTTCTCTAACTTTACAATTGTTTGATTAGCTTCTGCTTGGGTTGTTTCTAGTTTCTCCTGTAGTCGCTGATTTTCTTGTATTAATTCATGGTGCTTTTTATTTATCACTTGCAACCCTGCTTCTATTTCTTGCTTCAATTCAACAGCTTCTTTTTTCAAATTTGACATTTCTTGCTTCAATTCAACGTTTTTTTCGGACAGCATCTGATTATTTAAAATCAATTCATCCATTTGTTGTGAAGCAAATTCTGTCTGAGTTCCAGTGTGCTGTAAATTGACTTCCGTTTTAGTTTCAATTTGTTGTGAAGCAACTTCTGTTTGAGTTTCAGTGTGTTGTAAATTGACTTCCGTTTGAGTTGATGCATTGCTATTAATAGAAGGAGGAAGGCTATTGTCAGCATCAACTTTAGGGTCTAATTCCCCCTCTGGTTCCTCGCGATAGGCCGCTATAGACTCATTTTGAAAATTATTATTAGCAGTAGGTACAACATCAGCAGCCTTACCTTTTTCTAGTACAGCATCATATAAGGAGAGACCTTGAATATATAATTCATCGTTTTGCTTTATTAATTCTAAGATCTCATCCGATAGCACAAAATCTTCATCATTAAATTTTAGTACTTCAGTTATGCCATCGCTACTCACATTCATAATCATGGTACACATTTCGGATCCATCCTTTACAGGCCAAGTGCTTTTCATTTCATAATATGCGCCCTCTTTAAATTCATAATATCTTTCCTTACCTTTCCGATGAGCGTGTATTTCATGTTTTTTATTGCAATAGATATTCAGCTCTTTAATATCTTTCTCTTGCTGTAAAATGTCACTAATCCTGGTTGGCTCACTTCTATTGTAATTAATAGAGTTGATATTCAAAACTCTATAAGCGTTATCAGTTTCTGTGTAATAAGCTTGAAGCTCTACGCCTTTCCTTCCAAGATATTTACTTGCAGCTTTTTTTCCCTGCTCTGCCAACTTTATGCATTTATCTATATCTTTCTTAAAGCTCTTATTAGCAGACTCTGTTACTGCTTTATCTATGTACGTTTTTTTAAAATCTCTATCATTTATTAGGTCATAAAAACTCCACTCATCTCTATAAGCCTCCTGTATAGCAGTGAAGTCACTTTCTTCTTTCAAAAGCATTAAGAAGCTTACCTTGTCTTCTAGGTCTTTTAGTTTAAAGCCTGTTATTATCTTCTCTAATTGAGAAAAATTTTCAGCAGGATTATTTAAATTTTTTAACTCTTTGTATAATTTATTATTTTCTGCAATTGAGCGGCAGAACTTTATTATAGCAGAGTCCTTAGTGAAAGAATTGTCTTTTTCCATTTTATTGATACAGTCCTTGAGGGATGTAAAATGCGATTCAAGCCATGACGAATATAGATCGTATTCATAAGATGCCAACAAGCAATGTATTGCATTCCAAGCACATGATGCTACCCTTATAACTGATTCAACATCATAATTCTCTGACTGATTACTTGTTTTTCCTGCCTCTGCTGTTTTTTCTTCCTTAGCCAAACTTCCAGTCATAATACGCCTCCTTAAATATATTTATATTATACCAATTAACATATATTAAAAGAAATCAAACTGTATAACCTCGTCCTACACTAACTTTTATGATTACTTAATTGTGTAAAAATAACTGCAAGTGTTAAACTTGAGCTTTTATTTTTCATTATACATTTCTTAGAGGTTGTCCGGAAACAAGTAAAAGGCTATAATATCTGAAATTTTAGTACGGGGTAAAGATGAGAAAAAAGTATCCAACAGATCTAAGCGAAAGGGAATAGGCAAGAATAGAAAAACACTTCAGAGTATCATACAAGAAAGGAGGAAGGCCGCCAAAGTATAGCAAAAGAGAAATATTAGAAGCAATTTTCTATGTATTGCGTACAGGGTGTCAATGGCGGTATTTACCAAATGATTTTCCGCTATGGAAGACTGTGTATGAGCAGTTCAGGCAATGGAAGAAGCAGGGAATTTTTGAGAAAATGAATTATGAAATTACAAAATATAGTAGAAGAAAAATAGGAAGGAATGAGCAGCCGAGTGCCTGTATAGTAGATAGTCAATCTGTAAAGACTACAGAAAAGGGGGGATCAAAGGCTATGATGGAAGTAAAAAAGTAAAGGGTAGAAAAAGGCATATAATTACAGACACTCAGGGTTTTATACTAGGTTGTTACGTAGGCGCTGCTAACGAAAATGATAGAGATGGTATTAAAATAGCATTAAACAATATGAGAACAAAATATACTAAAGTTAAAAAAATGTGGGCTGACATGGGATACCAAGGAAGAAATTTAAAGAATCACATAAAGGAAGAATATGACATAGATATTGAAATTGTTACAAGGCCTCCATGTAGATTTTGGGTGCACAAAGATACGCCACCTGAGCTACTACCAACAAGAGAACAAGGGTTTAAAGTACAGCCAAGAAGATGGGTTGTAGAAAGGACTTTTGCTTGGGTTAATAGGAATAGAAGGCTATCGAAGGAGTATGATTTACTCACAACATCCACTGAGAATTTCATATACCTAGCTATGAGTAGGGTTATGTTAAAGAGGGAATATGCTTGAATTTACTTGTTTCCGGACAACCTCTTATACCAATTCCCATTACAGGGCAAACAGATGGACAATGATGGAAGAAAAGCCATACTGAAGTAAGTAAAATAGCGAGGTTTAAATGGCATTAAGATCAAAATTATTGGATGAAAAAGTAGTAGAATCAGCAAAAGAAATGCTGAAGAAAGTAAGGAATAATGCATATGTTTCAAAAAAACTAAATGCTGTAATTGCAGCAAAAAAGTACAGTATAACGGCTGTAGCAAAAATATATTGCATTTCAAGAAGCGCACTAACTTCGTGGGTAAAACTCTTGAAAATTGGCAGAGAAGAAAAACTGTTTGCTCCTTCACAACGTCGTAGAAAAACTAAATTAAATCAGGCTCAACTACAGCAAATTGAAGAGTGGATAGAAGAAAATCCTAATATCACCATTAAAGAAATGAGAATAAGAATCCAGGAAAAGTTCGGATTAAATATCAGCAAATCTACAGTACACCGCCATATGCAAAAGATGAAATTCTCATATATTACACCAAGACCAGTTCATAATGGACAAGATAAAAGCAAACAAGAGGAATTCAAAAAAAAATCTCAATTGAGCTATTAGCAAGTATCCAGAAAAAGAGCTATTTTTCTTTGATGAATCACGGTTTGGCACACATTCAAAAGTTGGACATGGGTGGTTTAAAAAGGGGATTAGAACACAGGTTAAAACAAAATTAGGTAGGCAAAATTTCTATCTCTATAGTGCAGTTAATCCTAGAAATGGAGAGAGTTCTAGCTTATTTGCACCAAATGTCAACACTGATTGCATGAACATATTTCTTGAGCAAATTTCGCAATATCTAGAAACACGAGAGGCTTTTCTCGTTATGGACTGTGCTAGTTGGCATAGGTCAAAAAATTTAAAGGTACCTAAAAATATCGACATTATATACCTACCTCCATACTCACCTGAGCTAAATCCTGTTGAGAGGCTTTGGTTATATATAAAACAGAACATTTTGCGCAATAAAATATACGATACAATTGCTCTACTTGAGGGTGCTTTGTGCAAATTTATTACTTCTCTTGCCAGCTCCACAATTAAACAACTCTGCAATGTTTCCTATTTGACTGGACAACAATGAGAATTGGTATTACAACCACCCCCTACCCTTTTTAGTTGTTCAGCAAATATAGAGAGGTTAAAGGGAGTGGTATTACTTAAACAACTAAATAAAAAACCAGGTAGATCATTCTGAAATTCTTGCATTTTTGTCCATAATTTTGTTAAATAACTTCCCTTTTGGTCATATCGAACCAAATTTCTTTTTCACACCACCTTTTAAGCCACTTTCGTTAGTTTTTGTCATAATGCGATCAAACACTCCCAATAACCTCTTTAATAGGTTTGGAGTTAGCGAAGAGATAAGATCAACAGATACGTTATTGTTTTTGTCATCACCACTTGCTTTATAGTCTATTGAAACGATTCCCCTATTTTTCCCACCAGTAAGAAGTTTTCCAATTATAGGAATTTTTAACAAAGATTTATTAATTGAATATGCTGGTATTACTTGTCCTGCAACCTGGAATTTATAATCTTTAATATCGAGCTTACCACCAGTGCTAATACCTAACTCCGCCCCTTCAAGCCAAGATTCTTCAATTTCAATAGTGCCATCTTTGTATGAGAAAGGTGCATTACATTTATAAAAGTATACACCTTCGTTCTTTATGGCATTTACGATACCAGGCAATGAAGACATCGACAATAAAGTAGTAAGTAGTGGAGCATCTTTGATGTAGAAATTGCTAATGGATAACGTACCATAATGTTCTCCACTTTCTCTCTGAGGAGAGATATAAAAAGACAATTTGCCGTTTTTAATTGATTTACTAATGCCTAAGGAACGCGAAAGTATACCTGCATTATCCGCATATATTTCGAGCCCTATTCCACTGTATTCCGCTAGTATGTTGCTGCTATCTTCTAGAAACTGTCCTGTAAATTGACTTCCATCGCAATTACCTTTAGTACAGGTTACATTCAGCTTAGCATTTTTGATAACGATGCCTTCTTTCATGATTACATTGTCAACATTCATACTAATCTCTATATCTTTGTTTAATCCATTACTGTTTTTGCCAAGCAAGCCTAAAATATCACTTAAGTTAATTTCCTCACCATAAATAGTTATGGCATTTTTTTCCTTACCTGATTCAATTTCTATACTAAAATCATTATCAGGCAATTTAAAACTACTAGAATTTAAATATAAATTTCCATTTTCTACTCTTCCGCTGAATTTTATATCTAGGTCATTTCCTACAACATCTAATTTGTCTATTAACAATTCACCTGCTCCTTTTAACCTTGTAGAAAACAAAATTTTATTGTGATCTTCAAAACGATTTTTCCATCCTAAATAACTTGAACGTGATTCAAGCTCTGATAAATCCATATTACCATTAACATGCCCCGTCTTATCTTGATTTATCACCGATTCTATATTTGTATTGACATAGCCACCTATATTTTCATCAAAATTAAGTATTTGAGCGGGTAAATCTCCGGTCAAATTCCAGGCGAAACTTTCATTCCTATTGCTACTTTTCAGGTCAAATAATAGCTGTGTGTTATTCACCATACCACTACCATTTAAATCTATAAAGTCACTGCCAAAACTAAGCTTAATATCATATTTACCAAGACTTGCATTATAGACGGCCAAATTGTCAATTTCAGAATGAAAATTTGCTGAGAAGTCTACTTTTTTGTCATCAGCATTTAGATTAAAAATGCGAAAATTAAATACGGATTTTGCCATTCCACTTACTTTATCCCTTTCAACCTTCACCACATCATCCAGCTTAAATCTTATAGGCTCATATAAACCATACGCATCACTTACAGCTTTGCCATTAATGGTTAGAACTGAATCTTCCTTATTTAGAGATTTCATTTCAATATCACCACCATTAACAGTGAAATTCTGAAACTTAGCGCTATTTACAGTAATTTCAAGATCGTTATTCTTGATGATCAAATCACCCTTTAATTCCTTTACTTGCTCAAAATCTTCATCAAATTTTACGCTACCGTTTTCTATATCAGCAACAATTACAATGTCTGACAGATCGTCATCAACCAAATTGTTAATTTTGCCATTGAAACTTACAATGGTATTTAAAACATCCCCTTCGATATTATCACAATACCAGCTTTTAAATTTACTATTTACTACACTATCTGGTATATAAGTACATAAATCCTTTGCAGCAAACTTACTAATATTAATTCTAAGCAAAGCATGACTTGTACTAAAGTTCATTTTGCCTATTAAAGAGAGATACGTGTCATTTAACTTAAAATGGAAGTTTTTTACACTAATAATTCCATTACTATATGTTAAATTTATATTTACATTAGTTAAGGCCAAATTTTTGTTCAAATAATTTTCTGTATTTAATACGTATATATTTCCATCTACAATTTCATCCTTTTTATTAATTTTCACTGAGAAGCTTCCTTTGAATCCTATATTTTTGTCCAAATTGTAGCTTTTAACTAATGTAGAAAACTTGCTCAATAGTCCCAATTTTAGATCATAAAATGTCCCGTACACATTTAGCAAATTGTTGCGATTTTTTATCGTAATTGATAAATCATCCAAAAATCCCTTTCCATCTTTTGTATTCACATGAATATCTAAAACATTAAAATCTTCCCCCTTCCCTATATATAATTTATCAATAAAAAATTCATCTTCTGTGCTTTTATCAATAGCGATGTTAGTAAATTCAATTTTTGAATCCGCATTTAAGTCAAAAAAAAATTCCCTTATTGTTTTTAATAGATTTTTTGCACTGCTTTCTGTCATCTTGAAATTCTTCCCTGTCATCCCAGTATCTTTTTTTCCTGTCATCCCAATATCTTTTTTTCCTGTCATCCCAGTGCTTGACACTGGGATCCAGGTTTCTTTTTTTCTAGATTCCAGCGTCACGCGCTGGAATGACACCGAAGGAAGGCGGTTATTACTTAAATAATGATTATCCAAAAGGTCTAATGAGTTTTGCGGATTAACATTAGTTTCTTCTCTCTTGATATATACATGCACATTATCAGCTGAAACCTGAGAGAGATTTGTGCTAGCTTTAAATAAGGAACTTAACTTAAAATGTACAAAAAGCTCAGGAACTTTTATAGTAAAATTAGGATTTGCTATTGCCAAATCTGTAATGACTAAATACGGATCTTTACTACCTTTCTGCCAAACAACTGAGGTATTCTCCATATTAACGCTTGAGCCAACAAATATCTTTGATATTTTATGTTTAACATAAAAATTAATATAATTAATATTGATTTCTAAAGGACTCTCACCCTTAAAAAAGACAAATAAGCAGAATACAAACAATAGAACTATGGAAAGTGATATAGTGATTTTTTTAAGCATCGATTATTGCTTTTCTTGCTAAACTATCAGCCTCCTCATTATACTTATCGCCACTGTGTGCTTTAACCCACTTCCAATCAATTTCGTGTTGTGAAGCAACGTTGTCTAGCTCTTTCCACAATTCCATATTTTTTACTGATTTTTTATTACTTGTTTTCCAGCCATTCATTTTCCACTTATTTATCCACTCTGTTATGCCATGTTTAACATAAAGACTATCCATATATAAATTAATATTACAAGAAAATTTCAATACTTTCAGCCCATTGATCACCGCTGTTAACTCCATTTTATTGTTTGTGGTATTTTCTTCTCTACCATAAATGTCTTTTCTGTAATCTTGAAATAATATGATAGCTGCCCATCCTCCCGCTCCAGGATTACCAGAACACGCCCCATCCGTATATATTGTCACTTCTTTTTTACTCATCTTTGTTTATATCGGTTAACAAAGTATATAGTTGCTTTTATGAAAGCACAATTTCTAAAGGTAGTTTAAGCTGCACCTTTAAATTTTATTATAGAAACAAAAAAAAGTGTGACAACGAGCATTACCAAAAGGAAAAGGAAAAAATAGTTTTTATGTTTCTGCCGTTCTTTCATAACTAAAATAAATCAATAGAACAAAAAATAATACTGGCAAATAGGGAAAATAGATAAGAAATTGAGTAAGAAAACATTTGTTTCTGTGAGTTGTGGTTCTTGAATCTTAGAATTGATATAGCGTACCAAATAAAGATGCAACCTGCAAAAATTGCCATGCTTAGATAAAGTAAAGCCTTTTTCAAGAATAGAGCTGGAAGCAAGCTAGTTAGCACCAGCAAGACACTATAAATTAATATATATTTTCTTGTTTTTTCCGGACCATAAACAATATTGAACATTGGAATCGATGCCTTTGCATAGTCTTCAGACTTATTTAAAGATAGGGCCCAAAAGTGTGGCGGAGTCCACATAAAAATTACTAAAAATAAAATGAAACTTTCCCAACTGACAGAATTAGTTACAGCTGCCCAGCCAATCATTGGAGGAAAAGCACCTGCTGCACCACCGATAACGATATTCTGCGGAGTACGCCTTTTTAGCCAAATTGTATATACGAAAACGTAAAATAATATGCTAACTGCAAGCAAAGCAGCAGAAATATAATTTACTGCTATTGCCATGATAAATACTGACAATATTCCAAGAGTTATACCAAATTCAAGCGCGCTTTCTGCAGAAACTCTACCTGAAGGTATAGGGCGGTTTTTTGTCCTTTCCATGAGCAGATCTATGTCTCTGTCATACCACATATTTATAGCACCTGCAGATCCTGAGCCAAGAGCAACACATATAAGAGATATTAGTACTAGAAAAGGGTGCATACTACCTGGTGCAGTAACCATACCAGCAACTGCAGTAAATACCACAAGATACATTATCCTTGGCTTCAGCAAACGCCAAAAATCCAGTATTGTTGATTCAACATTTAGCAAAACACTTGTGTACATTCTATTTTACCACTGGTGGTTTTTCGAAAGTATGAAAAGGCGGTGGTGAAGATACCGTCCATTCCAAGGTGTCACCTCCCCAAGGATTATCTCCAGCTTTCTTGCCCCATTTAAAAAGATGTATAACTATAAACACAAAAAACATAACTGAAACAAAGGACATATACGAACCAATTGAGGATATATAATTCCAAGGGATAAACGCATCAGGATAATCAGGTATACGCCTTGGCATACCAGCAAATCCTAAGAAATGTTGAGGTAAAAAAGTGATATTGGTGCTAATAAAAGTAAGCCAAAAGTGGATTTGACCTAAGCGCTCATTATATTGTTTACCCGACATTTTACCAATCCAATAATAAAAGCCAGCAAAAGCTCCAAATAATGCAGCAAGTGACATGACATAATGGAAGTGAGCAACAACATAATAGGTGTCGTGCAGGAGCTTATCTATTCCACCATGAGAAAGAATTATTCCCGTTATGCCACCGCCAACAAACATAAAAATAAAACCTAGTGCAAATAGCATAGGGGTCTTAAACTCAATTGCTCCGCCCCACATAGTTGCAATCCAACTAAAGACTTTTACACCAGTTATAACACCGATAAAAATTGTGGTGGTGCTAAAAAATGCAGCAGCGTCAGCACTAAGCCCAACAGTGAACATATGGTGAGCCCAAACCATAAAGCCAAATACTGCTATACCTATCATTGCATAAACCATCCCTATGTAACCAAATACAGGTCTGTGAGAAAAAGTTGATACAACCTGACTTATGATGCCAAATGCAGGAAAAATAATTACGTAAACTTCTGGATGACCAAAAAACCAAAATAAATGTTGAAATAACACAGGGTCACCACCACCTGCAGGATCAAAAAAGGAAGTACCAATATTGCGATCAGTAAGAAGCATAGTTATAGCACCGGCAAGCACTGGTAAGGCAACAATCAACATAAATGCTGTTAGCAAGACAGACCAAACAAACAGTGGCATCTTAGTTAATGACATTCCTTTTGTGCGCATGTTAAATATAGTAACTATAAAGTTGATCGCCCCAACAATTGACGACATACCAGCAACATGAAGTGCAAGTATAGCAATGTCAACTCCTGCACTTGGATGGGACATTACCTGTGATAAAGGTGGATATAAAGTCCAACCTGTACCTGGACCTTCACCAATAAACACTGAGAGAATGAGCAAAATAAAAGATGACACTAATAACCAGAAACTCAAATTATTCATACGAGGAAACGCCATATCTGGTGCGCCAATCATGAGAGGTACAAACCAGTTACCAAATCCTCCCATGAGGGCTGGCATTATCATAAAAAACACCATTATCAACGCATGCCCTGTAACCATTACGTTATACAATTGATAGTTATTGTTAAGTATATTAATGTGCATTAGCTGAGTGCGAATAATCACCGATAATAATCCACCAATAATTCCAGCTAATATGGAAAAAATAATGTACAGTGTCCCTATATCTTTATGATTGGTGGAAAACAACCAACGCTTTATGCCCTTTGGTACGTCACTCATATCTATACTCCAAATTTAACTCACTAATTTTCTATTTTCAATCCACTTATTAAAATCTTCTTTGCTTACTGCTTCAACAACAATTGGCATAAATCCATGGCCTTGACCACACAATTCGTAGCACTGCCCATAATAAACACCAGGCTTTTTGATATTAAACCACGCCTCATTCAGCCTGCCTGGTATCGCATCAATTTTTACACCAAAAGCCGGTACTCCCCAACTGTGTATCACATCTCCTGCTGTAACTTGTAAACGAACGTTAGTATTAACGGGTAAAATGATGTTGTTATCAACAGAGAATAGCTTTAAATCTCCTTCGATAAAGTCTTCTTTTCCCTTAATATAACTATCAAATGACACACCTTGATATTCTGGATATTGGTAGCTCCAATACCATTGATGGCCAATAACTTTTAGTGTTATGTCAGCTTTCGGTATTTCTTCCTGTAGCTTCAGTAATTTAGCGTTTTCAAAGGCTAATATTCCAACAATGATAGTTGGTATAACAAACCAAATAATTTCTAAAGGAACACTATGGGTAGTTTTACTTATGTTTGTTACTTTGCTTTTACGAAAGCGAAACGCTATATAAGCAAGCAGCGCCCACACAAAAAGCATTATTGTAACCATCACAAGCATCACAAACGAATGTGACCTAACTACAGCCTCCATTACTTCAGTTGCAGGAGCAGGAAATCCAAATTGCCAGGAAGTAGGAGCAGAGGCAACAGATATATTTGAGTAAAATATTATCAATAGTGCAAATAACTTCACCATATCTTTTGTTTGTTTGCTATAAAACTAAGTGATATACTGTATAATAGTACATATAAACTTACTATGCAAATAGAGATTAGTGATGGTTAATAATTTTTTAGCATTCAACAAGTATAATAGTACAATACTAATTTGAGGAGAAAAGCATTTACATAAATCTATTGTAAGTAAAAATATTATAATATTTTAAATTAAGTATTTACTTTAAGTAAATTCTATAATAAGTTTAATAGTGTCTGTTACTGCTAATAACCCTCTAGCCTCACACCTAAAAGCAGTAACAGACACTATTAAACTTTATGATAAGTTTATGATTTGCAAGATCAAAATCTTGCAAGTGTCTTTATTTCATTATACATTGCAGTTTGTTAATTAACTTTTAATGCCTATGGTAGCATTTACTGAACCAAAGGTTTGCGTATTATAGAAAATAATTACAAAAAAAACACACTATTTATATACCATACAAACTTTTTTCATTCTGCATAGCTGAGTTACTAGATTCTGTAAACGAAATCTTTAGAGAAGCCAAATGGGCAAAGTTTCATGAAGGTCTTTGGCATCTCTTAGCATAGATCCCTTACTTAACCGTCATACCGCGATTCATTCGCAGTATCTCAAAGCATAGATCCCGCTAACAAGTAGCGGGATGACGGTTGTCAGGGCAGTGTCCCTATGATGTCATTCAAGTAGCTGACACTGGTTCCTTTATGATGGCAGTGCCCCTATGGTGTCATTCCAGTGCTTGACACTGGAATCCAGCCTTTCCATAATCATCAAAACATTGTATTTTAACGTAAAACAGCTATTTTTATGCTCACCAACTTAATAAAATTCCTGGATCCCAGTCGGCTTTGTTGCATCGCTACTTATGAAAGGCTAACTATAGTTAGGATTATAAGCAACCTATTGAAAATCTTGTTTTTTTGCAATCAATCTGATCAAATTTAAGAATAGTAATTTGTTATTTATATTAATAAATTTAATTCTATTGAAAATAGCTAAAGCATTGAAATTCTTGAATTTTAGCCAGATTAGTGAGTGGTAGTGAAATTTCTTTTACTCAAATTTAGGTATTCACTGACCGTTCTTGTTATAAATACCAGAATAATAAGCTACTGATATTCGCTATCTTTTTTATCTTTAATCCATCATAGCTAGCGATGCAACAAAGCCATCCCAGTGTCAAGCACTGGGATGACAAGGTATAAACCTTATCGTCATACCGCCACGAACCGTCATACCGCGATTCATTCGCGGTATCTCTAGATCCCGCTAACACGTAGCGGGATGACGATTGTCGTTTAGCCATAAACATTAAGAAATCTACCAAATAAAAAAAAAGGCAAAAGAAGCCCCGTGGTAGTTGGCTATTTACCATGTACTAAAATATCGGCGTTTTTTTTGACCTTACCCAGAAAAAGTGGAGAGAAAGTTTGGAATGTTTTTCACAAAGAGAATGATGAATCAAAATGCTCAGGAATGCAATAGTTAATAGTGACGTTGTTTGTTATAAAAAATTTCTATATATTCAAATATAGCAGTTTTGATATGCTGTTTAGAGTGCCGAGAGGTGTCTATTGGTAACTCCCTTTTTAGAGAACTGAAGAAGCTTTCCACAACAGAATTGTCGTAACAACAACCTTTATGACTCATCTATGTTTTTTATGGATAAGAGATATTGATAACCTTGCAAAGTATATTGTGAACCTTGATCACTATGTAATAGTAGATTTTTGGCAGGTTTACGCTTGTTAACGGCCATTAATAAAGAGTCCATAACCTATTGTTTATTTATTGAACTGCTCATTAACTACCATGCGTGAATATAGATCGATTATTGTTGCCAAATATAGCCATCCTTCTTTGGTTTTTATATAAGTAATCCCATACTTTATTTGGTTGATCGACAATAAAGTTTTGGTCTAATATATTGGGAGCTACTGTCCGTTTGTTGTTTCTTAATTTTAAATTTTCTTCTCAATATAGCCTGAATACCATTTTTCTGCATAATACTTTGCACTGTTTTTAAGTTGCAACTTTTACCCAAAGCCTTTAATTCAGCATGAATTTTAGGAGCTCCATATCTACATTTAGAAGCTTGATATATTTTTTGAATATCTGCTAATAACTCTTTATTTGCTGATTCTCTACTGCTTATTTTCCTTGTAGTCCACTTATAGTAGCCACTAGCAGAAAACCCTACATAATTCCTGCACTTTATAGTGTTTACTATGCTCTTTTATGAAAAAATATTTTACTCTTTTTGACTGGCCAGGGCTTTTTTTAAAATGTCTCTTTCTCTTGTTACTTTTGCTAACTCTTTCTGTAAATCAAATCTCTCTTTGTCATAAGGTGCTACATCTGGAAATGCATTTGCCGCTGACTTTTTTTCGTTATATTTCTTCATCCATTTTCCTAATACACTATCCCTTATTCCTAGATCTCTTGCTACTTTTGCAACTGGTTGACCTACCTTTCTTTGTTCATTTGCCAGCTTAACAGCTTCCAATTTGAATTCTGCCGTATATTCTCTTGCCATTTCTAATCCTCCAAAATTTTATTTTACTCGAAAAAACTCCTTTCTTTCTCTCCACTTTTTCTGGGTAAGGTCAAGAAGCCTATTGTCTAATTATGTACCTAAATTTTATTACGGCACTTTCACTACTACTTTAACGAGTGAGCTACCTTTCTATAAAAGACCTATCGACTGTTGCAATTATAGGCGTAAACAAGAATGATAAAAGAGTACGAGATTGAGTAACTATGTACACTTCTGCTGGCATACCAGGGTATAGGTATACGTTTTTAAACTGAGCAAGCTCTGGTTTTGGTATCACTACACGTACTGAATAATAACGCCCTAGCCTTGGATCATCAAGGGCATCGGGAGAAATATTGCTTACTATACCATTAATTAAACTTAAACGACGTGCACTGTAAGCACTTAAACGAACTTTAACCTTTAGCCCTTCTAGCCCATCAATAGAGACTATATTGCTATCTTTCTTTTGTGCTGACAGTATCTCTTCTATGTTTCTGGTCTGAATTTTAGCATCTATTATTAGGTCATCATCCGATGGCACTACGCTCATGATCGGAACTCCAGATTGTATAACACCACCTTCAGTATGGTATCTTATATCTGTGACTATCCCATCTTGAGGCGATTTAATTATTGTACGTGCTAATGAATCTTCAGCAACCATCAGTCTCTCTTTCAAGTCTGCAATAGACGTACTAACTTCCTTAAGTTCAGCGTTTGCTCTTTCTTGAGAATCATTTCTCACGTTTATAATTTCTAATTCGTTCTCTCCAATTTTTTGCTGCACTTGAGATATTGCAGAACGGTAATGTCCAACTCTGCCTTCAATTTCAGCAAACTGCTTTTCTAAAGCTAAAATGTGTGGTTTGCTTATATGGCCACTATCAAGTAATTGTCTTTTTGTTTCCAACTCCTCAGTTATCAAGTCATATTGCTTATGAGCTGCATTTAGTTGAAAGTTTAGCCCCGCTAATTCATCATTTAACTGCTTTATACGTTGTTGCAGTATGTCTGTTTTTCCCAATATGCTCTTTCTCTGAGAGTTGAACAACTTTACTTGATTCTTTATCGCTTTATTTACAAGTTCATCGTGAGATAATTTTTTAACCTCATCAGGAAACTCGAGCGTGTCCAAATCTACTCTGATTGCAAGAAGCCTTGCTTCTGTTGCTAAAAATGATAAGAGCTTCTCTTTGATGATACTTAAATTCGCCTTCTCGTTAACATCACTCAACAAAACTAGAGGCTCATCTTTTTTAACTGCTTGACCCTCTTTTACTAAAATTTTGCTTATTATTCCTCCGCCCAAGTGTTGAACTATTTTTCTATTTGAAGATACAATAACTTCTCCACTTGCATGCACCGCACCGTCAATTGGAGCTATAGCCGACCAAATACCACCTATCCCAAAAAAGATGAGTATTACTACCAGACCAAAAAATAGTGGTCCCCATGTTACTTTCAGGACTTCATTTACGTTATTACTTTCGCGTTTTAAAATAAAATTTATCACTGCATCAATCAATGCAAACGTCTTATCCAAAAATTTTGGGTACTTCTTCTTTTTATTTTTTACTCCTTGCATATTTATATTATCACCATGGCCAATCAAGCCTGTCAAAGAAAATCCAGCGCTAAGCTTTTTTAACTTACTTATCATAATACTACTGTGAATTTGTGTTAACTCAAGATAACACACAAAAACAAAGAATCTATAATTTAAGCATTCCATTTAGACTGTAGAGCACCAGAATAAACTATTTAGTAACAATTCCTGCATCAACTATGTTTTTAAAATTTTTTGACGTTTAACTTTATTATAACTTTTTCTTTACTTTGTGAATATCTGAGTTACTTATATTATGTAAGAAATCTATTGCCAACTAGTCAATATTCTGTTAGGAATTAAGATAATATAAAGTTATTATGCTTAAATTGGAAAGCAGAAAGTTCCTGATTACTGGCGCATCAGGCGGAATAGGGCAAGCAATTGTAAAAATTATGCACAAAGCCGGAGCAACTTTATGTATTTCTGGCACAAAAAAAGAAGTGCTCGAAGAAGTTGCTAAACAATATGAAAAAAATATGCACGTACTCCCTTGTGATTTATCAAATGCTGAGGAAGTAAATCAACTAGTAAACAGAGCAAGTGAGTTGATGGAAGGCTTTGACGGGCTTGTATGCAACGCGGGCATTACGCAAGACAGTTTATTATTGAGAATGACAGATGAAGCATGGCAAAAAGTAATTGATATTAACTTGAGCTCTATATTTAAGCTGAGTAGAGAAGCATGCAGGAAACTAATTAAGAATAATTGGGGAAGAATTATAAATATTTCCTCAATAATAGGGCTAACAGGAAACGCCGGGCAAGCAAATTATGCAGCGTCTAAAGCTGGAATAATAGCCATGAGCAAATCTATAGCAAAAGAAGTTGCAAGTCGTAATATAACAGTAAATTGTATTGCTCCTGGGTTTATAGATACTAAAATGACTGAAGTTTTAAATGAAGGACAAAAGGGAAAAATATTAGATAATATTCCAATGAAAAGAATGGGAACAGGGGAAGAAATAGCAGCAGGGGTCTTGTTTTTAGCAAGTGATGAAGCAAAATATATAACAGGGCATGTGCTCAATATTAATGGTGGGTTATTTATGTAGCAACACTTATGTATGGACAAATTATAATTTTTACTTTAAAATAGAAAATGTGTAGGTTTAGGTTTACGTTAATTTATTACTTAGAGGCAAAAAAATGAGCTCTGTAATAGGATTTTTTGGTGTCTTGTGTGTAGTATTGCTTTTCTCTTTCTCAGGTTACGCAGCTATCACTGGTCCTGATATGGATGATACAACACAAGTAATATGTAATATTATTGGTTATGTTTGGGGGATAGGCGGTCCACTTATGACGGTAGTAATAATTGGTGCAGCTTTGCTTGCAATATTTGGCAGGATGCCGTGGCCAGCCCTCTTTGCTCTAGGCGTGTTTTGTGCTGTATTTTTTGGCGCTAAGACGATTATAATAAAAGTTATGCCCAATGTAAGCGATGAAGCAAAAGCTATGTTGGAAAAGTGTGGAAAGAAATAACCCATAAAAGTACAGAAATGCTGTATCCGTTCAGGAGAGTGGTTTAAGAAACAATAGATAGGAGATTTTGGAAAGGATTGAGACCCCTTTGTTTCCAAATTAAGTATAATGAAATTATCCGCTCAAGGAATGTATTTCCCCGCTTTGATTGTGTAAAATATGAGTTTTTGCGATAAACGACATAATGCCGAATTTGCCGTTCAGCGTGGTTATTTGTCAGCGGAATATTTTCTGGGTCATCTAAAAATTTCCACATCATTCTTTCAGATCTCAGAACATTTTTTGCAACTCGAGAGGCTCCAATTGCTTCAGGTAAACGAGATATCTCCTTCAAGTAATACTTTGTACGTTTTCTTAATTTTCTGGCACGTCTGACAAACCTCAAAACATCTATCTCACTTTTTAGTAAAGCTTTTTTTAGTGCAAATAATTCAGTGGCCACGTTTCTCAAGTAACAACCCAGAACTTTAACTTCAATATTCCAACTATGTGCTAATCTTTCAAAATCTCTTGATAAATGTGCCCAACAGATTTGCCTGTTTTTATCGGCAAAATAATTGTATGCTGCATACCTGTCAGTTATTACCAAGCTATTGCGATTGCAGAATTTACTATTTTGTAAAACTTTCATTCCTCTTGACTCTGTAAATTTTACAAAACTTGCCGTATTGCTTGCAAACATCCAACACCAAGCGAGTTTACCTTTGTTATAATGGCTCGTTTCATCAATATGTAGAACTTTACTCCTACTTATCTCTTGTTCGATCTGCTCATACATTTTTTTGCATTTTGAAGCAACTCTATGTTCACTATTTGATATGCTACCGACGCTTATGTTCAAATTGAAGATATCATTTACGACACTCGCTATTTCGCGTTTTGAATTTTTGTAGAATCCGCTGAACGCTGCAATTATTGACTTAACCCTTGGACCAAATGTATTTGGCGTAACACCTTCCGGTAACTTGCTACTTCTTCTCTTTCCGCATCTCCGACAACGGCCATGTTCTAACTGATATTCCACTACATAAGGCTTGATTTCTGGAAGATCAACTTTCTGATGAATATATGGTTTTTCACATATTGCAATTTCTCCTCCGCATTCGCAAGTATTAGGCAACTCTATCTTTACTACTTTATCTGCATCCATGTTGGCGCGAAAACTTCCTTTATGACCAACCTGACCGCCAATATTCCTTTCGCTTTTCGGCTTATTCTTTTTTATTTTATACAACTCTTTGGAACTTGGTATTGATGAATTTTTTGAGCTTAAACCGAGTCTTTCTCTTAACTCAGCATTTTCTATCTTTAAAGCCTTATTTTCTGCTTTTAAACTTTCATTCTCTTTTTCCAATCTTTCTATTTTTGCTTCTAACCTTTCTATTTTTTGCTGTAAATTTTTGCAAAGTTCTAAAAGGTTTACCATATTATTTCACTTTTGCTCTATGATTATCTTTTTAGATCACCTTGTCTACCTTATTCTGCCACTCCGCTTAACGGATACGGTTTACGCTTGTTAACAGCCATTAATAAAGAGTCCATAACCAATTGTTTATTTATGAACTGCTCATTGACCAGCCAACTACCATGCGTGAATATAGATCGATTATTGCTGCCAAATATAGCCATCCCTCCTTGGTTTTGATGTAAGAGGTTGTCCGGAAACAAGTAAATTCAAGCATATTCCCTCTTTAACATAACCCTACTCATAGCTAGGTATATGAAATTCTCAGTGGATGTTGTGAGTAAATCATACTCCTTCGATAGCCTTCTATTCCTATTAACCCAAGCAAAAGTCCTTTCTACAACCCATCTTCTTGGCTGTACTTTAAACCCTTGTTCTCTTGTTGGTAGTAGCTCAGGTGGCGTATCTTTGTGCACCCAAAATCTACATGGAGGCCTTGTAACAATTTCAATATCTATGTCATATTCTTCCTTTATGTGATTCTTTAAATTTCTTCCTTGGTATCCCATGTCAGCCCACATTTTTTTAACTTTAGTATATTTTGTTCTCATATTGTTTAATGCTATTTTAATACCATCTCTATCATTTTCGTTAGCAGCGCCTACGTAACAACCTAGTATAAAACCCTGAGTGTCTGTAATTATATGCCTTTTTCTACCCTTTACTTTTTTACTTCCATCATAGCCTTTGATCCCCCCTTTTCTGTAGTCTTTACAGATTGACTATCTACTATACAGGCACTCGGCTGCTCATTCCTTCCTATTTTTCTTCTACTATATTTTGTAATTTCATAATTCATTTTCTCAAAAATTCCCTGCTTCTTCCATTGCCTGAACTGCTCATACACAGTCTTCCATAGCGGAAAATCATTTGGTAAATACCGCCATTGACACCCTGTACGCAATACATAGAAAATTGCTTCTAATATTTCTCTTTTGCTATACTTTGGCGGCCTTCCTCCTTTCTTGTATGATACTCTGAAGTGTTTTTCTATTCTTGCCTATTCCCTTTCGCTTAGATCTGTTGGATACTTTTTTCTCATCTTTACCCCGTACTAAAATTTCAGATATTATAGCCTTTTACTTGTTTCCGGACAACCTCTAAGTAATCCCATACTTTATTTGGTTGATCAACAACAAAGTTTTGATCTAGTATATTGGGAGCTACAGCTCTATTATCTGTTTGTTGTTTTTTAATTTTAAACTTTCTTCTCAGTATAGCCCTGATGTCATTTTTCTGCATAATACTTTGCACCGTTTTCAAATTGCAACTTTTACCCAAAGCCTTCAATTCAGCATGAATTTTAGGAGCTCCATATCTACATTTAGAAGCTTGATATATTTTTTGAATATCTGCTAATAACTCTTTATTTGCTGATTCTCTACTGCTTATTTTCCTTGTAGTCCACTTATAGTAGCCACTAGCAGAAAACCCTACATAATTCCTGCACTTTATAGTGTTTACTATGCTCTTTTATGAAAAAATATTTTACTCTTTTTGACTGGCCAGGGCTTTTTTTAAAATGTCTCTTTCTCTTGTTACTTTTGCTAACTCTTTCTGTAAATCAAATCTCTCTTTGTCATAAGGTGCTACATCTGGAAATGCATTTGCCGCTGACTTTTTTTCGTTATATTTCTTCATCCATTTTCCTAATACACTATCCCTTATTCCTAGATCTCTTGCTACTTTTGCAACTGGTTGACCTACCTTTCTTTGTTCATTTGCCAGCTTAACAGCTTCCAATTTGAATTCTGCCGTATATTCTCTTGCCATTTCTAATCCTCCAAAATTTTATTTTACTCGAAAAAACTCCTTTCTTTCTCTCCACTTTTTCTGGGTAAGGTCAGAAATTTAATGATCCAGGATATACTCCTTTGTTAAGGGAGATTGAGCATTTTCGAATATTTCTTGAGTGCTTCCAGACTCAACAATTCTGCCATTATGAAAGAAAATTACACTATCAGATAACTTTTTAGCTTGCTTCATTGAATGAGTCACCATAATTATAGTAAATCTTAATTTCAGCTCTTGTATAAGATTTTCGATTGCATTGGTTGCCATTGGATCAAGAGCAGAGCACGGTTCATCCATTAATAAAATAGTTGGCTTCACTGCAATTGCGCGAGCGATGCATAGCCTCTGTTGTTGGCCACCGGATAAATTGAGTGCACTATCTTGCAATCTGTCTTTCAATTCTTCCCATAAACCAACCTTGGTTAAACTATTTTCCACCATCTCATTCAATTTTTGCTTATCCTTCGCCATACCATGCAGTTTTGGTCCATAAGCAACATTGTCGTATATTGATTTTGGAAAAGGATTTGGCTTTTGAAATACCATGCCAACTTTTGCTCTGAGTAGCACAACATCCATATCGCGTGAATATATATCACCCAGCCCATCGATATCTAATTCACCAACAGTTTTGCATCCAGGTACATAGTCATTCATACGATTAAAACAACGCAAAAATGTTGATTTACCGCACCCGGATGGTCCGATAAAAGTAGTAACTTTTCTTTTATAAATATTCAAATTTATATCGAATAAAACTTGCTTAGAGCCGTACCAGAGATTTAAATCTTTAACAGAGGCACGTGTATTGCTCATATCACATCCTGCATTGAATAGAGCCCCGGAATTTCTCTTTTATTTTCGTATAGCCATACTGCTGCTTGAACAGCTCCTCTAGCAAATGTTGTGCGATCAATTGCTTTGTGGTTTAGTTCTATCCGTTCATCAGAATTGACAAACATCACGCTGTGATCTCCTATTACTCCACCTCCACGAGATACCGCAAAACCTATTCCCCCCTTTTTTCTTATGTTTGAACCACTATGTAAATATTGATTGGACTGAAAATCCACTTTTGAAGCGTTAGCAATTGTTTTGCCAAGTTCTATAGCTGTTCCAGATGGTGAATCCTTTTTTAAGTTATGATGCATTTCCCAAATCTCAACGTCATATTCATTACCTAAAAGCTCAGCAGCTTTTTTTACCAATTTCAGCAACACATTAACCCCAACACTCATATTTGCTGACCATAATATTGGAACTTCAGCAGCATATTCTTTCAAATCGACACCTTCTATTCCAGTTGTGCCACTAACCAGCGGTGTTTTAAATTTTACAGCTGCTTTAAGGCAGTCTAACATACATTCTTTAGTTGTAAAATCTATTACAACGTCGGATAACTCAAATATGCCACTAATAGAACTTGTAACTTTAATTCCTAGATTGGCTATAATTGGTCCAATATCTGAATCTATGTACTTACTGCCTGAACGGGCAACAGCACCTGCTATTTCCACTTTGGTATTTGTAATTAATTCATTGAGTATTTTCTTGCCCATCCTGCCTAAGCAGCCTATTACTCCAACTCTGATTTTCATAAAGCTTTTTACGTTTATTAAGAATGTTAGGCCTTTTTTTAAGCTCTGTCACTTCTGATCTATATTCTATAGCTAACACGTCATACCACGATTCATTCGCGGTATCTCGGCATAGATCCCGCTAACACGTAGCGGAATGATGGTTTTTCAAATTGTCGTAAGTCAGTTTAGCTATATATGACTCATTTCTTTACTGTAACTTAACAAGAACTGGTCTGTAGCTAATAGTTATTGATAATAAGGGTAATTAACTTTGATAAGAATCTTTTCTGTGTTCAATTGAAGTCTGTATGTTCTGGAATATCTATATAGTAAATTATGCGGTAATCGTAGACTACGCTGCCCACTTAAATTATGCCACAAAGGTTTTCCAAGTGTAACCGTTCACAGATTTCCACTTAATTCTTCAATCTCACTAATAGAAAGGCCAGTAAACTTGACAATAGTGTTGACATCAACATTATTAGCCAGCATTGCTTTTGTGACTTCAATTTCCCTTTCTTTTCTACCTTCCTCTCTACCTTTCTCTTCAGCAAGATCAAGTCTGTATTCAAGAATGGCTTCTTTTTTGCGTAGATCCATTATCCTTTCTTCGTAAGCTACTAAATCTTTTTCGTTCCAACGAAACTTGTCTAATTCATCATATGCTAGCTTTATTATTGGTGCTTTTTCTGCTATCTCTTTTAAGTCCTCTTCTGTTGTTTCTTCTGCGTATTTAAAAAAGAAACACCACCTTTCTACTGTACTTTCTAGCTGCTCTACTTTACTTTTTGAAAATTTGGGCAATTCTATAAAGATAAATTGAAAATCTTTTAAGTAATGGCCGTTGGTTTTTATATCACGTATATTATGAGTAGAGATATAATCAACTTCTTCAGGAAGTAAGTTACAATTGGAAATAGCAATAAAGAAGACTTTCTTTAAATCAATGTAGTTGCCAGATTTATCTAATTGTCTTGAGTAAGCCTTAGCAGCATACAGTTGGGCACGTTTCTCAAAACCTTTATCACGAGCAAGCTGCATCTCAATCACAAACCTATTACCAATAGAATCCTTGCAGAGAACATCAACAATACTCTGTTTATCAGAGGCAACTTCGGGATCCATAATAGTACTGAGGAATTCAACTTCTTGTATTGCATTTATCTCAGTAAACCCTAAAATATCGTTCAAAAAGTGAATAAGGATATTCTTATTTTTTTCCGTTCCAAAGATTTTTTTGAAACACAAATCATTGCGAGGATCGAGAAATTTTGAAAGAGCCATAGCCAAAGTGCTTAAAAATATTAATAATTATACACTATTATTAACAATTATTCAACCATATTTTTGAAGATAGCTATAGCTAACACGTCATAACCGCCACGAACCGTCATACCGCGATTCATTCGCGGTATCTCGGCATAGATTCCGCTAACAAGTAGCGGGATGACGATTGTCGGTGAACCTAAGTTACTTTAGCTATAGGCAGCAATTTTCTGTATTTATTTTAAATTGAAGAAAGCTCAAATGAAAGATCGTGTTTTGCTAAAATCACAGAATGCAGTCTGGTTACACCTTATCTTTGTTAGCTATAGCAAGTAACTGTATTTGTAATATGACAAATCACCTGTTGAAAAATCATTTTATGATCCAAGTCAGTTTTTTTACAGGTAACTTCTAAGCTTATCAATTTTTCCAAGATCTTCTTAAGTTCTGAAAGTTGCAAACTTTTCAAATGAGATTTAAAACTCTGCAATTGTTTAAAAAACAATGGAGGGCTTAGCTGATCAATCGCAGCCTGCTCACTCATTCCACCTTGCACTGACAGCAAAACGGTTTCAAGGCGTAGGAAATAATTTGATATAATGCGAATTAGTGCTATCGGTGAAAAATTTTCTTGCGATATCAATGCATCAGAAATTCTAATGAAACGCGACATATCTTTACTTGCTATGGCAGAGCATAGATCATCAAGTGTAGCATAGTCGTTGCCGGAAGTTGAAAAGCATAATTCTATATCAGTAAGTTTTAGGTCTTTTCTCTCCCCTAAGTATAAAACTAACTTCTCAAGTTCTGAACATATAGGCAGCTTGCTATGATTAAAGTAAGATTGCAAATGGTAGATTATCTCATTTGTGCATTTTATATCATTTTGTTTTAAGTAACTTGATATAATATCATAAAGATTGCTGTTGCTGTCTTTATAGCAAGCAATCACACCAAAAATTTTTGAACTCTCCATATAACTTTTGGTTGCAGAATTGTGTGGAAGATCAGTTGCTGTCATCATTACATAATGACCACTTGCATTATAATCCAATACGTTTTTTAACTCTTTGGATATACCTCCACTCACATTTATCAGTTTAATTAATTTTTTGCTGGTAAACATCGAAATGTTTGCCAATTCAGAAAATAGTAAACCGGGTGACTTATTCACTATTGCAAAATCCATCACCTGAACTGAATACTCATCCAAACTGGCAATTATTTCTTGTACATAAAAATCAACCCTACTGTTATCACTTCCATGAATTAACACACCACGTAAAGCATCAGGTTTCTCTAGGAATCTTTTAACTTTGGATGGTGTAACCCTCATGCCACCTATATGATATCATTCTCATTTGATTGTACATGAGTGTCCAAAGACTCTGAGCTTTCTTGTACAATATCATCTGCCGTACTCTGCACATTATCCGACTCTTCTGTTTTTCCTGTAATATAATTATAAAATTTTTTCACAGGTTAAGATATATATTTGGAAAAAAATCCTTCTTCGCTCATATTGCTTACTCCATAAAATTAACAACTTATCATTAGCATATAAATAATAGTATAGCAAAAACTATTTTGTGCTAAGATAGTGATGTTTTATAATGAGTATATTACAAAATTATTAACATTCGAGATTAAAATTAAGCCAACCTGCTTAATACTAGCCTTATAAAATAAGCGATAATTAAATATACGGCTGCAACAAGTATAATTGCAGGTCCAGTTAACAAATCAAAACTTGCAGATAACATGAGACCTGATATCCCAGAGATCACAGAAAAAACTGTTGCAACAATAATCATCTGCATCGGAGTTTTCGAAATGAGCCTTGCAGATGCTGCTGGTATTAGCAAAAATGCAGCAATAAGTAATATTCCTATTAATTGGGCAGCAATTGCTATAAATATAGCAAGAGTGATTAAAAATTCTAGTCTAACAAAGGTAACATTAATTTTTTCAACTACTGCTAAATCTTGATTAATTGAAATCATTAACCAATAACGCCATCTAAATATTAATATCAAAGTAACTACTGCAGAGGTTAAAAAAATCAATACTATATCACTTTGATCGAGCGTTAATATATCACCAAACAGTGAGCTAATAATACTATTATTGCCAGATGGAAGAAAAGACATAAGTATTAAACTCGATGATAAAACTACATTGGTAACAATGTTCAATATCGTATCAGCAGAATATAATCTGTTAAAATTAAGAGAAAGTAGTATAGCAAATGTAATTGCAATGAGCATTATGCTAAGCGATGGGCTAATCTTAAAGATTAAAGCAAGTGCAACACCAAGCAACGAAGAATGGGACAAACTATCACCAAGATAAGATAACCTTTGCCATATCATAAACGATCCTAAAGCGCCTGTTACTAGGCTAATTACAACTACTGCAACTAGACTGTTGATGAAAAAATCCTGGGTAAACATTTCAAACATGCTATATGGCTATTAGATAACTGACAACAAATCTATCTTCGGATATCAGAATATTATGGGTTCTGCATGCAGAACCTGTTGTCATAAATTCAAAATTTAAACCTTTTTGTTCCATAAGATAGGACTTCACTGAAGAACTTAGTATATTGCGTGTTTTACCAGTACCTATTATCAAAATTTCTATTTCCTCTGTTAAAAAAGATTTAAAATGTTCCTTGCTATTTATATCACTTTCTTTCAATTTAATCACCTTTTCAGGAAAAATTATAATTGAGCCGCAATATTCTCTATTATTCACCAAAAATTTTCCTTCCCTGTAACCATTTATAAGATTTTTATTCTCGGAAATTAAGGGCATAAGTCAAACTATTAATTGAGTGTCACATACCCACCATTCTGGTTGCTTTTTTCCGATATTAACTGCAGCAGCTTTTGCATTTTCCTCACTATCGAATATTCCAAAGCATGATACACCACTGCCTGACATGCGAGAAAGTATAGAGCCTTCTTGTGACTCAAGTGTTGATATCACATCCTTAATTTCAGGTACAAAGCTTATTGCTATTTCTTGAAGATCGTTTCTCGTCTCTTTAAGAAGCTTCAACAAATCCTTTTCAGCGTCATCGCTCCATTTAATTGGCTCAGAAAATTTTCCTTCATGTTTGGAAAATACCTCTGGTGTACTCAAAAACCTTTTTTTCGGTTTCACAAGCACCACATTTGTAGATAAAGAGAATTTTTTAATGTGGCATAATTCTTCGCCAATACCTCTAACAAAAACTGGCTTGCTATCTACGCTTGCGGGAACATCAGCACCAACGTTTAAGGCTATTTCATTTAAAATCGTCCTATCAATCTCCCACAGCTTCCCTAGCGTACGTACCACAGCTCCAGCATCTGAGGATCCGCTACCAAGTCCTGCAGCAATTGGTATGTTTTTTACAACCTTTACAGTGACTTTAGTGCGTACAGGAGCATGCCTAAGCAGCAGATTAACCGCTTTCATTACAGTGTTATACTGGTTATTTATTCTAGACTCGGAGTTTATAAATTCAACTGTAGAGTTATCGTATCTAGAATCCTTCTCACCTACTTTTATTTCCAAAAAATTAGAGAGATTAGCAAAGACAAACAAACCCTCAATCAAGTGATATCCTGTTTCCTTCTTATTTACAACATGCAAAAAAAGATTGATTTTTGCAGGCGCCTTTACACAAAAACTTTTCATTATATATCTTCACTAACACTATTTTTACATTATATGTATAATGCTATTTTAGTCAACTTCTATAAGGTTCTCGCACTTCTGATGAGATCAAATGCCATAAATCCTAATTTCTCTGTGTGGGTAAATGCGTCCGCTGGTACAGGCAAAACAAAAATCTTAATAGACAGAGTATTGAGACTTTTATTAGAAAACAAAAGAAATATTCTTTGCTTAACATTCACCAATGCTGCAGCAAACGAAATGGAGAATCGCATTCACAGCATACTCAGTAAGTGGGCAATATGCTCAGAGAGTGAATTAATAATGGATCTGGAACAACTAGACCTCTTGCATTTAAGTGAGGAATCGGTGTCATTCCAGTGCTTGACGCTGGAATCCAGAAAAAAGGAAGAATGGATCCCAGTGTCAAGCACTGGGATGACAAAGGAGAGTGCTGGGATAACGGGGGGATCCAGAAAAAATGAAGCACTTGATCGTCACTTAACAAGAGCAAGAAGGCTTTTCTCTGAACTGGAAAATCTTGGTCTAACTATACAAACCATACACGCTTTCTGTTACAAATTAATCTCCAGCTTTCCTATAGAAGCTGGCATTGCTCCAAATTGCACGCTGAGTGAATGTAAAGAATTACATTCCATCATATTCAATAAAGTGCTTCATAACGAAACTGTGCAGGATGATATCAACCTTATTGCAACTGAAATTGATGAAAATAAACTACGCGATTTGCTTTATACTTTATGTGTAAAAAGATCGATGTCAGCAAATGATTCAGAATACATCAAAGAAAAACTCAATGCTCCAGATGGAATTCATGATTTACAGAGTGAAACGACTGAGCACGTGGGAAGACTAGCCGAGATATTAAGTGAAGGCAGTAAAAGAGATCAGAGTTATAGTGAAATACTTTATTCTACTGTCATCCCAGCTGGGATCCAGAAAAAAAGAACCAGTGTCAGCTACTCGGATGACACCGGAATAAAGTGGAATGACACCAAAATAGAAAACCTAGCCAAGGTATTTCTCAAATCAGAATCGCACGAAAAAAAGAGCATATCATCCATTGCAACAAAAAGTATTTTGGAGAAATTCAAAGATGCAGAGCAAATAATAGAGAGCGTTCAGAATGTAGTATTTACCCATATAAGAGACATGAACTCTTATCAAATATTCAAGAGAACCAGTAGCTTACTTGGTGTATTTAAAGTATATGTTGATTTGTATAATAGTGAAAAATCAAAAAATGCACTGCTTGACTACAATGATATAATCAACTTAGCAACAAATCTTCTTAGCAATCCAAACTATAAAGATTGGATATTGTTTAACTTGGATCAAAAAATAGATCACATCCTTGTTGACGAGGCACAAGACAATAGCATCAGCCAGTGGAAAATTATAACAAATCTCTGCGATGAATTTTTTGCCGGTAATGATGAAAAGCGAACCTTATTTGTAGTTGGTGACGTAAAACAATCCATATACAGATTTCAAGGAGCAAATCCCCATCTATTCAACTATATGCAACAATACTTTCATACGAAAACTGGTGGTAGAGATTGGATATCATGCCAACTTGAAAAGTCATTTCGTTCAACTCCAGAAGTTTTGATGCTTGTAGATAGAATATTTAACAACTTCCGCGCAGAAATATCTTTTGTTGATAATGAAATAAAACATGTTCCACATAGAGAAAATGATCAAGGATATATTGAAATTTGGCCAGCGTTACCAAAGTGTAAAGAGGAAGAACAGCAAGCTTTACAAATTCCTCTGATATGTAAGGAAGGTTATACAATAGCAGATCGATTACTTGCTCAGGCAATAGCCCACAAAATTCACAATTGGTTAAACGAAGGGCGGATTTTAGTTGCTAAAGATCGCCATATAGAACCAAGAGACATTATGGTTCTGGTACGACAACGAAACGTATTGGTTGATTACATAATAAGCGAACTTAAAAAAGCAAACGTGCCAGTTGTAGGCCGAGATTATTTTAGAATTATGGACTATATAGCCGTGCAGGACTTAATAGCTTTGGCCGAATTTTTACTCCTCCAGGCAAATGATCTAGCTCTTGCAAATGCTTTAAAATCACCGTTATTCAATTTTACCGAGGATGATTTATTTAACATTGCATATGATCGTAAAGAGCATTCACTATGGGAAAGAATTCAGGATTATTCTGTGGTTATCTACAGTGAATTAAACTATCTCATTAACTTATCTCGCACAGAGTCTCCTCTTGCACTATTTACACATATATTGCGTACAGGTAAGAAGAAATTTGCTGCAAGGCTAGGTCTTGAGTGCTTTGAGGTTCTAGACGAATTTATGAACCTCGTGTTGCAATTTGAAAACCCATCTCTTCAAGCGTTTGTTCAGTGGATCAAGGAGAATAACCCGGAGATTAAGAATGATATGCAATCAGAACGCAATGCTGTGCGAATAATGACAATTCATAAATCAAAAGGTCTGCAAGCTCCCATAGTATTTTTGGTTGATACAAACACAGTGCCAAGAAACAGTGAAAGCATTATCTTTGATGGAACAGAAGTGCCATTTTGGTGTGGAAAAAACAACAACGCTTATTGCGATCAAGTAAAAAGAGAGAAAAAACTAGAGGATTATAATGAATATTTGCGTTTATTATACGTAGCACTCACACGTGCTGAAGATGAGTTATACATCTTAAGTAAAGAGCCAGTGCAAAAGGGCTCTTGGTATGATCTAATCACTAAGTACGGAGAACCATATGAAAAGAAACAAAGGGATTTACGGCCAATATTTAAAGAAAAAGTTGAAGTATTATGCGTGAATGCAAACTACCCTTACATTTATAAAAAACGTGATTACTTTGACGTTCCGGTCATTTCCCTTCCACCAAACCTATCAATGTCATTCCAGTGCTTGACACTGGAATCCAGTAAAAAAGAAGGAGAACCAGCATCAGCTACTCGCTCTCCCCTGTCATCCCAGTGCTTGACACTGGGATCCAGTAAAAAAGAAGGAGAACAAGTGTCAGCTCACTCTTCGGTATCATTTCAGCACTCTCTTTCGTCATTCCAGCGCGTGACGCTGGAACCTGGAGAAAAAAAGGCCTGGATCCCAGTGTCAAGCACTGGGATGACAAATAGGGGTATTAGAATGACAGACAGGGGTATTGGAATGACAGATGAGAGTGCTGGAATGACAACAAGGAGCATTGGGATGACAGATGGTTATGCAAGAGGCCTGATTATTCACAGCATATTGCAGTATATGCCCAAGATAGAAAAAGAAAGGAGAAAAAATTGGGTCAGAAAATACCTTGATAACATCAGCGAAGATAAGGATGAAATTTACAGTAAAATATTAGCCTTTAATGAAAAATATGGCTATTTGTTTGACTTGGAAGGCAAATCAGAGATTACACTGAGTGGAACAATTGATGGCAAGTCAGTATTAGTACGACTAGATAGGCTATGCATAACGCAAGATAAAGCAATCATAATTGACTACAAGTCACACCGTAACGTTTCTGTTTCCTCATTAAATGAAATAAAAAAGCAAATGTTGACCTATAAAACCTTAGTACAAGAAATATATCCAAACAAGCAAGTAGAGTGCGTGGTTATTTGGGTGGAAGATTTAACCATTCAATCTGACTTTTAACGAAACTTGATTGCAAGAAATAGCTACTACGTCATACCACCGCGAACCGTCATCCCGCGATTCATTCCACAACTGTACGAACATTGCGATTTGGGCCTACCAGAAGGGTGTCATGAAAGTAGCTGACACTGGTTCCTTTATGACGGTGTCATCCCAGTGCCCAGACACTGGGATCCAGGAAACTTAATTGCAAGTAATGCATTGGGTTTGGTGATACCAATTCCCATTACAGGGCAAACAGATGGACAATGATGGAAGAAAAGCCATACTGAAGTAAGTAAAATAGCGAGGTTTAAATGGCATTAAGATCAAAATTATTGGATGAAAAAGTAGTAGAATCAGCAAAAGAAATGCTGAAGAAAGTAAGGAATAATGCATATGTTTCAAAAAAACTAAATGCTGTAATTGCAGCAAAAAAGTACAGTATAACGGCTGTAGCAAAAATATATTGCATTTCAAGAAGCGCACTAACTTCGTGGGTAAAACTCTTGAAAATTGGCAGAGAAGAAAAACTGTTTGCTCCTTCACAACGTCGTAGAAAAACTAAATTAAATCAGGCTCAACTACAGCAAATTGAAGAGTGGATAGAAGAAAATCCTAATATCACCATTAAAGAAATGAGAATAAGAATCCAGGAAAAGTTCGGATTAAATATCAGCAAATCTACAGTACACCGCCATATGCAAAAGATGAAATTCTCATATATTACACCAAGACCAGTTCATAATGGACAAGATAAAAGCAAACAAGAGGAATTCAAAAAAAAATCTCAATTGAGCTATTAGCAAGTATCCAGAAAAAGAGCTATTTTTCTTTGATGAATCACGGTTTGGCACACATTCAAAAGTTGGACATGGGTGGTTTAAAAAGGGGATTAGAACACAGGTTAAAACAAAATTAGGTAGGCAAAATTTCTATCTCTATAGTGCAGTTAATCCTAGAAATGGAGAGAGTTCTAGCTTATTTGCACCAAATGTCAACACTGATTGCATGAACATATTTCTTGAGCAAATTTCGCAATATCTAGAAACACGAGAGGCTTTTCTCGTTATGGACTGTGCTAGTTGGCATAGGTCAAAAAATTTAAAGGTACCTAAAAATATCGACATTATATACCTACCTCCATACTCACCTGAGCTAAATCCTGTTGAGAGGCTTTGGTTATATATAAAACAGAACATTTTGCGCAATAAAATATACGATACAATTGCTCTACTTGAGGGTGCTTTGTGCAAATTTATTACTTCTCTTGCCAGCTCCACAATTAAACAACTCTGCAATGTTTCCTATTTGACTGGACAACAATGAGAATTGGTATTACTACATGTTTATACTGCTGTCTTGCATAATAGACTATTCGAAGTTACACAAGTATTTTTTTTATTAGATAAGAGTTAGTAAGAGCCTGTTCATAATTTTTTCAGAAGTAAGGCAGTGAAAGCCAGAACGACCATTTGTAGGCTAGTATTGAGTTTTCGCTCACAATTTTTCCACAATCTTCTACATTTTTCTAACCAAGCAAAAGATCGCTCCACAACCCATCTTTTGGGCAATACAACAAAGGAACGTAATTCATTTCTTTTGATCACTTCAACGGTTGCACCAATAATCGTTTTTATTTGAGTTACAAAATTCTCTCCAGTATAGCCTGCATCAACCAGTACATTTTTAACTCCCGAGAGGTTTTCTTTTGCATTTTCGACCATTCTCACAGCACTGCTACGGTCAGTTATCTCTGCTGTTGTTGTATAAATTGCATGCTTGCGTATCTACTGCAATACGGCCCTGAAATCTTCTTGCCTGCATCATAGCTTCAGCAGTATCTGCATTTTTTATACTCTGTGCATCAATTATACAGAAGCTTTTCCGACCATTGTTTTGTCGCAATTATTTTTTTTTAATACCAGCTCCAGAACACTTTCTTTATTTGCATCTGGTTTTTCACTCCACTTCTTAAAATAGTCGTAACAATTGCGCCATTTTGGGAACTCTTTTGATACCATTCTCCACTGGCAACCACTTTTTAACACGTATAACACTCCACAAAATACATCATGTAAATCAAGTGTTCTTGGTTTTGTCTTCTTTCTGCAAGATTCCAGATCTGCTACAATAATCTCAAACTTTTCTCGACTTATGTCACTTGGTTATAAACTTCGCATATCCTACTTTATATACTTTATCCTCTCACTTTATCTCTTTTTTGAGATTACGTACAGGCTCTAAGATACAAAGACGTTTTCAGAAATCTTTAAGCTTAATAACATCCTCTCTCTTTGGACTAGTTGAAATTAGATGAATTGGTACACCTATTAATTTTTCTAACCTGTCTATATATTTTATTAAATTGATAGGCAATGCTTTAATTGACCTTTTACCTTGAGTGTTTTCTTTCCAGCCAGGAAACTCTCCGTATATTGGCTCTAATTCCCCTTGTATTGAATGCGATGCGGGTAAATAATCATACATTTTTCCGCTATACTTGTAACCAGTGCATATTTTAATTGTATCAAAAGAATTAAGCACATCTAATTTGGTTAATACAATGCTTGAAACTCCAGAGAGTTGTACGGCCTGGCGCACTAAAACTGCATCGAACCATCCGCAACGCCTTCTTCTATTGCTCACTGTTCCAAGTTCCTTACCTATAGTAAACAAGCTATCTCCTACTTCATTTTTCTGCTCAGTAGGAAATGGGCCATTGCCCACTCTTGTTGTATAAGCTTTTACCACACCAATAATGTAAGCATTGGAGGATAACCCTGAGCCTGTTATTGCTTGCGATGCTACAGTATTACTTGAAGTAACAAAAGGGTAAGTTCCGTGGTCGATATCTAAAAATGCGCCTTGGGCACCTTCAAATATTATTTTCTTACCTTCTTTCATCAAGTCATTTAATATCTTCCACACAGGTTTTTTATATGAAAGAATTTTTTCTGAAATCTCTTGAATTTCCTTTAATATTTCTTCTTTTTTAACCACCTGGTAGTTAAGGCCTTTCCTGATAGCATTGTGGTAATTCAAAAGAGTATCCACTCTTTTATTGAGCTCATCTGCGTTTTCTAAGTCACAAAGGCGTATAGCTCTCCTTCCAACTTTATCTTCATAACATGGCCCTATCCCTTTGTTTGTTGTACCAATTTTGTGATTTCCATTTAAATCTTCAAATAGCTTTTCCTTGTCCTTATGTATGCTAAGTATTAATGGACAGCTCTCGGATACCATCAAGTTGTTATAGTTTACGTCTACTCCTTTAACTTTCAATGACTCTATTTCTGAGATTAGAGCGTGTGGATCAAGAGCAACGCCATTTCCTATGATAGATATTTTGCCTGGCCTCAAAACAGCAGAGGGCAGTAAATTTAATTTATAAACCTCATCATCTACTACTATAGTGTGCCCTGCATTATTTCCTCCCTGAAATCTCACAACTACATCTGCATTCTCAGAAAGATAATCTACTATTTTACCCTTGCCTTCGTCACCCCATTGCAGACCAACAATTACAATGTTATTCATCATTATTTTCTAGATTAATACATAAATATTAATGCAGTACGCTACAAATGGAAAGAGAAATCTACGCCTTTCCTACACCTCTTAAATAAAGAAATATACTGTCGATTTTCTTAATATATTACCAAATTATTCATCATTATATGATATAACTTACAGCATATTTGCAGTAAGGTGTTATTTATGAAAGAGACAAAAGGAAAAAATAATAAGAGTCCAGTAGTTAGATTAAAGGCCACAGCTAAAGAGTTCAATTTTAGTAAATTAAGAGCAGATCAAGATAATAAATTAGCGAATTCCGGTGAAACAATGTTCTTAGATTTTCAAAGGATGAATTTTATTATTAACGGAAAAGAAATAGATAAAAATCTTATTATTGCATTTAAGGAAGGAGCTAAGCACCGCAGAAGCGAACTTTTTAATAGTGATGATATATATAATGACGAAATATTTAACAAAAAAGGAACAAGAGAAATAGATACGGATCGTGGCAAAGCTTTTGTTGCTTCAGTACTCGAAGATATTGAGAAAGAGCTTGTAAGTGACGCATTGGGTGAGCTGTGGAAAAATCACTGCGAAGATCCCAAAACTACTGATCATCAAAAAACTGATTCATATAAGAAAGAATTTGAAGAATTTTACAATGCTGGCCAAAGGTATATCCATCTATTACCAACAGAGAAAGATGAAAACAAGGATTACCGTTCCTTTGCAAAAGAAGTTTTCAAAAAAATGTTCAGATACGCTGGGGCAGAAGTTCCAAGTGATGCTATTTTAGAAGAGCTAGTTACCAATTGTAATCAAGCAGGGTATGAGGCTGCTCCATTTATACAAACCCAACTTGCACTTGGACAGTCGTTCATAGTAGAAAATCCTAAAAAAGTAATAAACATTGATTGTGCTAACCAAAATAATGTGAGAATTAGATCTGATATGAGGCTACCAATACTCTCTGTTAAAAATCAAGTTATGCATGGCGATAAGATATGTAATCTGTCTAGTTCATTGGAATTTACAATTGAATCTCACAATGGTGAAGACTTTGTAACATACAGAGATGGTAAATTGTCACTTACTATTCCTAAAGAGTTAAAAAATTATAAAGATAATGGCAAGAGCTTGTTTGACATTATTAAAGAATATTTTCAGAAATTCTGTGCAAAATTAGGATTTAAACCTGAGACAAAAATACAAATAGAGCATGGCTTCGGTGCTCAAAGTAACTATTTAGATGGTACAATATCAACCACAGGATCAGATGCAAATGAAGAATTTATCAATCTTTTAAGCGAAAATCTCAGAGAGAGGTTATTGGGGTCAGGAGTTGCTCTAGAAGATGAAGATGTTGATGATATTGTTGAAGTCAGAGTATCTACCGTTATAGATCTATTGAGTGATTATGCTAAATTGGAAGATAATAAAGAACACAGAGAGTTATTAATAAGTAAAGTAGCAGATAATTTAGGACTTTCCACTCAAGACAAAACAGCACCAGAAGTATTGATGGAATTAGGCTCTTTACCTTCTTTGATAAAAGGTCAGGTTAATCATAATCAAGTGCAGTCTGTTGTAAATACTTTTATTAAGTTAATTATTGAAGGGAAAAGCGAAGTATACAAAAAAGGAGGTGCGATTAATGCAATTGATGCAATTCATAAGGAGATAGATAAGGCAATTGTTGAGCAAGAAAAAAAAGCAACCAACAAACAAGATATAGAAAATGATAAATGGACAGATAGAATCAAAAAACAGAATTATTCTGCGGAATCACATGAACATTTACCTTAAAGATATTAGTAGGCTCTTTAAATATTTTAGAGTTCATGGTTACAACGGTTGCTATTTTACAGTGCATCTCACAACACTTTCTTCAAAAATATACATGTTAACATACCCTGGACGTACAAGATCACACTTATACCCAAGCTTTTCATAAAATACTTTCGCTTTTTGAAAATTCATGGTTGCAACGGTTGCTATTTTACAGTGCATCTCACGACCATAATCATGAACTTCTTCCATTAGCTGCTTTCCCATACCTTTTCTTCTATAATCAGAATGTACCCAAAGCAAGTCAGTGTAAATTGAACCATAGATAACAAAACCGCTACAACCTGCAATAATTTGTTCAGTATCATCGCGAATAAAAAAAGCAAATGGGTTACACGTACCTTTATCAACGGTTTCTTCATTAATCTTTTTGAGTAGGAATTCAATGTCTTTGCTACTTGGTGATGTGGTGTGTTCTATTTTCATCTCTCGGCCTAATACCGCATACTGATTTCTCTCTTTATCTTATATAAATTAATTAAGTAAAGTGAATACAGTATCCACACTACTAAAAAAAATGTGGCACAAAACATAAACATTGCAACCAGTGGCAACAGCAGGGAACTTTCTATTGCTATTCCACCTTTTCTCAAAATGCTTGCTGGCTGATGGAGAGTGGACCATAAATTCACGGAAAATTTTACTATAGGAATATTTATAGCACTAAAGATGGCAAATACTGCTGCTGATTTTTCTGCCCTCGCTTCATTATCAAAAGCGCTCCACAATGAAAGGTAGCCAACATATAGGAAAAGTAAAATCAGCATTGAAGTAAGCCTTGCATCCCATACCCACCAAGTGCCCCAGGTTCCTTTTCCCCAGATGCTGCCTGTGATTAAGCATATTGCCGAAAAGATTGTCCCTGCAGGAGCAGCAGCATGTGCCAAGACACTAGCAATGCTATTGTTCCATACCAATGAAATGAAACTGAGTGATGCAATTAATCCATATATTCCAAGAGCAAGCCATGCAGAAGGCACATGAATGTACATGATTCGTACAATTTCTCCTTGTTTATAATCTTCTGGAGAGAAGAATAACGCCAAAGACATTCCAATTAAAAAACATGCGAAACAAATAACCCCAAGCCAAGGTAGAGCTTTCTTAGAAAAATAAGAGAAATTTGTAGGCTTTAATAAAAACATTCGTTTTGAGAATAATTGTGTTAAGAATTTACCAATTAGTTTGAGTTTTATCAACAGGATAGTTTTTCTATATTTACGTAGGTCAACAAATTAGCATAATTTCAGTAGCAGATTGCTAGCCATTATTTTTAGTATAACACTATATAAAACATGACCATTAAAAAGCTTAATCTACACTTAGTATCAGATTCAAGTGGTGAAACTGTTATATCAGTTGCAAAATCAGCTCTGAAACACTTTCGTTCTATAGAAACGATCGAATATGTTTGGTCTTTTGTGAAAAAAGAGGAGCAGATTGACAAAATTCTGGAGGAAATTAATAGGAAAAGTGATGAGCATAATTTTGTTATATGCACTATTACTGATGATGAGCTAAGAAAATATTTAAAAGATAACTGTATAAAGTTGAAAATTCCCTATAGAGCAATATTATCACATATTATTAGAGAAGTTTCGTCCTATCTTAAAATTGAAAAAGACGAAAAGCTTGACTTGCATACTGAGATAAATAACGAATATTTTCAGCGCATTGAGGCAATAAACTACACTATTAATCATGATGATGGACAAAATATTCAAGATATTGATAAAGCAGATATAATTTTGGTTGGAGTTTCACGTACATCAAAATCTCCCACCAGTACGTATTTAGCTTACCGAGGCTATAAAGTTGCAAATATTCCTTTTGTTAGTGGAGTACCCTTTTATGTTGACTTGGCAAAATTAAAAAATAAACTAACGATAGGGGTAACAACAGACGTAAGTAGGCTAATAGAAATACGCAAAAATAGACTTACTTCAATTAACAACGAAGATAATAATATATATGCTAACCCTGAGAAAGTAGAAAAGGAAATTAAAGAAGCAGAGGAGCTCTTTAAACAGAATAACTGGCCAATTATCGATGTCACGCAAAAGTCGATCGAAGAAGTATCAGCAACAATTATACAATATTTTAATAAAATGTTATCAATTGACTAACTCTTGATAAGTGATTATAATGCAAAGTAATTTAATTCTTACTATAGATATGAAAGTCAAAGGGTCGCTAAAATCTCATCGTAACAGAGATAAAAATTGTAAAGTTGTGAAAAGGGGTGGTAAGATTTACATTATAAATAAGGTAAAGCCAAGGTGTAAAGCGCGTCAAGGTTCTTAGCTTTTTGTTCACCTTTTCATGTTATATATTTTTTATATGTGAAAGTACGGTGCTTATATCTAAAAAGAAGCAAAAATTACTGTGTTTAAGCGTAACCTTACTCATTTCTTCTCTTACATTATATTTCAGCATTAGCACAATTACAGGTAAACGTGGCTTATTGACGTTAATCGATTTAAAAAAAGAAATCGAGTACAATGAACTTTTGCTAAAGGATGTCTCTTCTGAAAAGGAAAAGTTGGACAACAAAGTATTTGGCTTATATGAAAAAAGCTTAGATTTAGATCTGCTTGATGAGCAAGCAAAAAATGCTTTAGGTTATGTGAACCCTAATGAACTTATGGTTGTTCTTGACGTGGAATAGCAGTAGTGACCTTACCCAGAAAAAGTGGAGAGAAAGAAAAGAGTTTTTTTGGGTAAAATAAAATTTTGGAGGATTAGAAATGGTAAGAGAATATACAGCAGAATTCAAATTGGAAGCTGTTAAACTGGCAAATGAACAAAGAAAGGTAGGTCAACCAGTTGCAAAAGTAGCAAGAGATCTAAGAATAAGGGATAGTGTATTAGGAAAATGGATGAAGAAATATAACGAAAAAAAGTCAGCGGCAAATGCATTTCCAGATGTAGCACCTTATGACAAAGAGAGATTTGATTTACAGAAAGAGTTAGCAAAAGTAACAAGAGAAAGAGACATTTAAAAAAAAGCCCTGGCCAGTCAAAAAGAGTAAAATATTTTTTTATAAAAGAGCATAGTAACTGCTATAAAGTACAGGAATTATGTAGGATTTTCTGCTAGTTGCTACTATAAGTGGACCACAAGAAAAATAAGCAGTAGAGAATCAGCAAATAAAGAGCTACTCGAAGCTATTCAAAAAATATATCAAGTTTCTAAATGTAGATATGGAGCTCCTAAAATTCATGCTGAATTGAAGGCTTTGGGTAAAAGTTGCAATTTGAAAACGGTGCAAAGTATTATGCAGAAAAATGACATCAGGGCTATACTGAGAAGAAAGTTTAAAATTAAAAAACAACAAACAGATAATAGAGCTGTAGCTCCCAATATACTAGATCAAAACTTTATTGTTGATCAACCAAATAAAGTATGGGATTACTTACATCAAAACCAAGGAGGGATGGCTATATTTGGCAGCAATAATTCTCACGTATGGTAGTTAATGAGTAGTGCAATAAATAAACAATTGGTTATGAACTCTTTATTAATGGCCATTAATAGGCGTAAACCTGTTAAAAATCTACTGCTGCACAGTGACCAAGGTTCACAATATACTGCGCAAGGGTATCAATATCTCTTAGCTGTAAAGAATATAGATGAGTAATAAAGGCTGTTGTTACGACAATTCTGTTGCAGAAAGCTTCTTTAGCTCATTGAAAAGAGAAATACTTATTGATACTTCACAACACTCTGCTCAACAAACTAGAACTGCAATATTTGAATACATAGAAATTTTTTATAACAAACAACGTCACTATTAACTATTGCATTCCAGAACAATTTGATGCATCATTCTTTTTGTAAAAAACATTCCACACTTTCTCTCCACTTTTTCTGGGTAAGGTCAAAGGATCTTGTGTCTTAAACCTTATCACCAGGCTTAACAAATAGGTGGCCCAATACTATTAACTTTATGGGTTTACCTTCGTTATTTGCTACTATCCAAACCCCATCGCTCTCATGATCAACAATTTCTATTGGTGAAAATACTACATAATTATTATCATCAACAATCTTTATTCCAAGAGCACCTTCGTCACTTAAGCTCAGGGCTGAAGAAGGAACTTTATATGCAAATCTTTCGCCTGAAGGTAGCCTTACGTTGGCAGTTAGTCCCTGCAAGGATATCATTTTATTATTAGTTACCTTTACTTCTACCCTATAAGACCCAGTTTTAGGCTCAGCAATTTTACTAATAAAACTTACTTCACCTGCCAATTCTTTTCCGTCCAGCAAATTAATTTGAGCTGTGCTGCCTAGCTCTATTTTATTTACTTCATTTTCCGAAACGTATAACACTACAAGAATTTGATCGAAATTAACCACGTCAGCTATTTTTTGCCCAGCATTAACAAAATCCCCTTCGTTTGCATTGATTTTATCAATATAACCATCTATAGGAGATGTGACTGCAGTATTTTCTAAATCCAATTCTAGCCTTTTTAGGTCAGCTTTTGCACTTTGTAACGCAGTAAAAGCTGCTTCTACTTGTATTTGTGCCCCATAGCCTTTTTTATTCAGTTTGTGAGAGGAATCATACTCAATTTCACGCTGCTTTAATAAAGCTTTGGCTTTCTGAGCTTGCTCAATCCTGTCATAATCTTCTATCTTTAACACTACATCATCTCTTTTTACCTTTTCACCATCAGGTAAATAAATAGCAATAATCTTACCACTTATTTTTGAGACAAGGCTAGCTCTATGTAAGGGATTTACTGTACCAGAAAAATTTAAATATATAGTGCGGTTTTGCGGCGCACATTCTTGAGTTTTTACTGAAAAGTTACTAGTTGCATTATCACTATGAACCGCCTGATCTTTTTTTAAAAATGCACTGCTGATAAAAAACAGTAGAATAAAAGCAATACTGGAAATGATGATTACTTTATTTCTCATCTTTAAACAATAGAATTTGTTAACTAATTTTGTTAGAAACAACTGCATAAATTTTCGAATCAGAAATGTAAGTATAATACATGCACCATTGTCACTCCATAAATAATTTTATATGAGAACAAACACAAGATTTTCCTACAATAAGTAAGTTTTCTATTGCAAAAATGCAATTTTGAATCGAATAAAAATGTAAAATTGCAAATAAAGTTGTGCATAAAACTGGATTTAAAAAAATCTCGAAAAACATACTAAAACTTTTAAATAATAACTTTATATCTAGTGGCTTTGCCTTCTCCAAGACGCTGTAAGTATTTCATCCCTAGCAGTTTCTTTGTAATTGCCTCTACTGTTCTTGGAGGAAATCCTAGAGCTTCTATAGCATCTTTTCTACTAAATTCTTTATCTGCAAGGCTAAGTGCCCACTCCCAGAAGAATAATTGTTTTCTTGATAATAAATATTCAGTATTCTCCCTCTCAAGAATATAATGCGCCTCATTTGCTTGCGTTTTGAGCACATTAAGAAAAAATATTAACCATGGGGAAATATCTTCTTTGCCACTTTTCCAGCTACTTTGTGTTTTATTAAGCGCTAAATAGTAATCAAGTTTGTTAGTTTCAATTATCTTTTCATGTGATACAATAGATACAAAATCATAACCCTGCTGCAACAGCATTAAATTAGTCATCAATCTACTAGTTCTGCCATTCCCATCTTGAAAAGGGTGTATTGCCAGATACTCAAAAACAAAGTTAGCAATAATAATAAGAGGATGCTTAAATTTATTATTTAAGGACCAGTGATACCAATCAATAAGCTCTTGTACTTCCTTTCTAACAAGGTAAGGTGGTGTGGGATCAAAAATTATACCAACAACTTTTCCATTCTGATCTTTTGCCTCAACTCTATTAGAACTTGCTTTGTATTTTCCTCTATGATACAAATCTTTTTCACTATAAAGTAGCATCTGGTTGTTAATGTGCAATATTGATGACTCACTAATTGGAATATCCGTATAATCATGAAATATTAGTTTAAGCATTTCTAAGTAGCCAGCAATTTCTTGCTCATCTCTATTTTTAAATTTTTTGACACGTAGGTTTTTATATAGATCCTCAACTTCTTTATCGGTTAGACGATTTCCTTCAATACGGTTAGAAGCGCCAGAAGATGTAACAATAACTGAATGAGTTAATCTTTCAATTGTTTGTGGTAGTAGTTTTTTCGTTACCTGCCAGCTATTTTTAACACTATCAACTGCAGTAATTAACTCGTACACTTGCTCAATTACAGGCCCTTCTAGGTTGAGACGTGTACTAAAACGAAAATTCTTCCAGTTCATATTCTTCTCACATGCATATTATGTGAGATAATGTGAGATAATGTGATAAAAGTCAATAGTAAGCTTTATATGCATAGCAGAGCTAACTACAAAAATTATACATTTTTAAGTGATCCTAACCATATCAAAAACTACAGGGCAAAGCTGTTAGAGGAAGGCTTAATTAGTTAAAAATTTCAATCTTATGTAAAATATTGTCTTATTTTGTAATTTTCTTGTTGACTAACGAGACGATATCTACTTTTCAATAAACTCCATTTGCATTTCTTGTATACTGCTTTCTATTTGCTTTATTTGTTCTATCAACCTTTCCTCTAAGTCAAGATTACCGCTCAGCCTCGCTTCGGTTCTTTCTTTTCGTAATGCATTTAACTCTTTTAGTAACACTATATTATTCCACACAATTTCTGCAGATTTTCTCTCGTTCAGTTGGCTATTTAGTACACTAGTTTTTTCAAATACATACTTTATAACGTTAAACTGTTTCAATTCTTGTAACAAAGCCTCTTTATCGAGTTTGCTTTTGTTACTTATTACATCAATTACACGCTGTTGTAATCTTTTCATCTCATTAGTAAATTCAAAATGAGAAAATTGCTCAAAAAATATAGGACGGTTCAAGATTTCAGGAAATTCTACGGCTATACGCAAAATTACGGCCTGATTTTGCTCTGCTTCAATTAGCTCTGGAGATTTGTTATGAAGATACTCACCTTTTGTTGCTCCAGTTTTACTATTAAAAATCTGTTTTTTGAAGCTACTTCTTAGTTCACTAGACTTATTGTAAAAATAATCTCTGTAATACCTTCTAATACTGCTGTTGCTAATAGTATTTACATATTCCATGAACTTGTGCTCAAGAATTGAATATTTTTCCGGAGCAAGTTTTTCATAATTTTGCAAATTGCTATCGATTATGTGATGCCATAAATATTCAGAATGCAGTTTTGTTGAATGGTCAAGAGCAGTCAATACGTCTTCTTTCTTGTATTCCAGTTCGTTACATATATCGTATGGATCTTTATTACTCGGCAAAGTCACAAACTTTAACGTGTATCCAGGCTCTAATATTAGCAGAGCAAGTTCTGCAACTCGAGTAGCAGCATGACGTCCAGCACTATCGCCATCCATACAGATGGAGATTTCTTTAGCAAATTTCCATAGATTTTTTATCTGTTCTGCAGAAATTGCAGTACCAAGCGGAGCAACTGTATTGCTAATTTCCGCTTGATGTAGTGCTATCACGTCCATATATCCTTCAACAACAAATATGTGCTGTTTTTTACGTATTTCGCTTAAAGCAAAGTTTAATCCGTATAAATTCTCCCTCTTCTTGAAGAGCTGACTCTCTGGACTGTTTAAATATTTCGGCTGTTGCTCAGAACTTAGCGCACGTCCGCCAAAACCAATAACTCTCCCTGCAATGCTCTGTATAGGAAATATCAGCCGGTCATAAAAATAATCATGAAAATTTTTGTTTACTAATCCAATATCAATTAAAATTTTGTCTTCAATACCTGAAGAGTTTAAATACTCTTTCAAACCAGAGCTTGGTGCATAACCTATCTTAAATTTATCTATGATTTTAGGTGAAATCTTACGCTGCTTTAAATAATCTACAACACTTTGATTTTTTTGTGCAAACCAATTTGCAGCTAAATCAAGCGCTAAAAATAGTTTATTGTTCTCTTTTGTAATACTAAGATTTTTGGGCAGTTCAACACCTGTAACCGATGCTAATTTTTCCAATGCTTCTTTAAAGCTTAATCCTTCAGTTTGTGAAATAAATTCAAATGCATCACCACTAGCTAAGCAACCAAAACAGTAATATAACCCCTTAGTATTGCTCACCGAAAAAGATGGGGTTTTTTCGTTATGAAATGGACAGAGCCCAACAAAACTATCTCCTCTTTTTATTAATCTGACTTTTTTACCTACTATGTCGGATAATAATAATTTTGATTTTATAATATCTATGTGATCCATCTTATTGAATTAGTAGTAGGATAAAAATTATATAGAATTTATACACATCTGACTCGAAATTTATTTCTATAACTAAAGCAATTTAGATTTACCGACAATGTAGCTATACAAATTCAAGAGCAATCCTGTCATCCAGGTAGCCCACAGAAACAAAAAACTTCCTTGACAAACCTCGCCAGCGCCCTTATCATGAAACTGAAGCTATTTATTTATCTTCTCTGTACAGATTAAATGACAAAAAAACTCAACGTATCTGGCGTCTCATGTTTAATTTTTTGCACTATGTGCACCTTATGTCTTTATCAAATTTCCGGGTTTTGACCTACACAAGCTGAAATACGCTTATAAAGCATTTAAAACATTAAAAAACGCCAACTTAAAAAATGGATAGTGAATAACTAGCTACCCTAGGGTTTCTTTTGCCTTTTTTTCTGTTTAGTAAATTTCTTAACGTTTATAATTTAGATTAGTTGCGGCTTAAAAGCAGCTAAATCGCGGTTATTAAGTGTTTAGAATAAAAAAACGCCATACTTGAAAGTATAATGTAAGTAATTAGCCAACCACGGGGCTTCTTTTGCCTTTTTTTTCGTTTGGTAAATTTCTTAATATTTATACAGAAGGTGTCATTCCAGTGCTTGACACTGGAATGGCTTTGTTGCATCGCTACTTATGAAAGGCTAACTATAATTAGGATTATAAGCAACTTATTGAAAATCTTGTTTTTTTTGCAATCAATCTGATCAAATTTAAGAATAGTAACTTGTTATTTATATTAATAAATTTAATTCTATTGAAAATAGCTAAAGCATTGAAATTCTTGAATTTTAGCCGGATTAGTGAGTGGTAGTGAAATTTCTTTTACTCAAATTTAGGTATTCACTGACCGTTCTTGTTATAAATACCAGAATAATAAGCTACTGATATTCTCCACCTTTTTTATCTTTAATCCATCATAGCTAGCGATGCAACAAAGCCCACTGGAATCCAGTTCTTATTATACAGCTATCTGGTGTACTTATTTAAAATTAAGTTTTCTGGATCTCAGTGCCAAAGCACTGGGATGACACCCTTCCTGGCGGAGATTATTCTCAAATCACAATGTTCGTACAGTTGTGGAATGAATTGCGGTATGACGTAGGAAAACCTTAGCTATAGCTTTAGAACTCCCAAAAGGTCAGAAGCATTGAATGACTTGACAGAAAGTTCAAACCCATATAAAATGTCCTTATTTCTTATATGTTAGGTATAGTATCAATTGCCTCAGATCATGCTGGTTATGAATTAAAATCAGAAATAAAACCTTACCTGGAAGCCCTAGGTTACAGAGTAGTAGATCAAGGCTGCACTGTTAAGCAAAAGTGTGTAGATTACCCAAACTATGCTGTTAAAGTTGTAGAAGATATAACAAGCAAAAAAGCAAATTATGGGATATTAATTTGTGGTACAGGTTTGGGCATGAGTACTGTGGCAAATCGTTTTGAAGGAATCTACGCTGCTTTATGTAACAGTGTTGAGATCGCAAAATTAGCTCGCGAGCATGGCAACGCAAATGTACTGTGTCTTGGTGCAGGGTTTACTGCGAGTGGATTAGCAAAAGACATAGTCAAACAATTCCTCGAAACAGAATTTTCAAAAGAAAGCAGACATAAAAAACGCCTTGATAAACTCAGCAATATAACCTCTAAGAAAAAAAAAACAAAAACTTATAACGAAGATGAAATATCAAAATTCGCTAAAATGGCAGGCCAGTGGTGGGATGAGAACGGCAAATTCAAACCATTGCACATGATGAATCCTGTTAGAGTATCTTACATTATTGAGAAAATAAAAGAGTTAAAAAAATGCAATTTGAAAGAATTATCATTGCTTGATGTTGGATGCGGTGGTGGCATTTTGTCAGAGTCAATGGCACGCGTTGGCATTAACGTTGTGGGAATAGATGTATGTGAAGAAAACATAAAAGTAGCGCATTCACATGCAAAAAAAGTAGGGTTAAATATAGAATATATACACACCAGCATTGAAGAGCTAAGCAATGACAAGAAGTACGACGTGGTTCTGCTGATGGAAGTAGTTGAACATGTGGATAATTTAGAGCTTTTCATGAAAAAAGCGATAGAACTGCTAAAACCGGAGGGGTTAATCTTTATATCCACAATAAATAGAACTATTAAATCCTTTTGTCTTGCAATAATTGGTGCAGAGTACATATTAAATTGGCTGCCAAAAGGTACACATAACTGGAATAAATTTCTCAAGCCGTCAGAAATTGCAAATCACTTAAGAGAAAATAATGTAACGCTGCAAAACATGGCTGGCATGGAGTACAACGTAATAAAGCGTGAGTGGAATCTAACTAAAGGCGTGGATGTTAATTATATACTCTGCGGTTTGTTAGATTTAACTCTATAAAAGCACCATTTTCACTTCCAATACTTTGAAGGATCTTGGCCAGCTTTTATACAGTAGCCTTTATTAGTTAGCGCCCAACCGGAACGACAAGCATAACCTGTACCTACACGTTCATATCCAGGATCAGCAACACACTTTCCATTCTCCAAGGTTTGACCTTTAAAAAGACAACAAACTTCTTTTTCTGTTACCTTTGTTACAATTTGAGGAGCACCAAAAAACACAGCAACAAACATACCCAGTGCGAAAAGTGCAGGCCAAGGCATTCTGCCAAATATTGCAAGTAAGCTTGAACCAATTATTACCACTGTAATCATTGGTCCACCTATTCCATGAACGTAACCTATTACATTACACATTACATCTGTTGCTCCATCAGCGTGTGCATCAAATGCATAGAAAACTATAAATAGAATTACAAGAAAATTTCCCATTGTTCTTTCAATAATCATGCCTGATTGTTTCTTATTTTTATAAAATTTCAGTAAATCGCTTTTTTCAAAAATTATGCTTAACCTAATCAATATTTATTTATTACTGCCTTTTTAATACTATAATTAACTCAGTTGATTTTTATCAAAATGCTAAACCATGGAACAATTCGAGAACTTTTACATCACCACGCCAGTATATTACGTAAACGATAAGCCACATATTGGTCATGCATACACTTCTCTCTTGTGTGACGTGGTGGCAAGGTTCATGAAACTAGCTGGGAAAAATGTCAAATTTACCACCGGTACAGATGAACATGGACAAAAAATAGAAAAAGCAGCTAAAGCAAAGGAAATGCAGCCAAAAGAATTTACAGATGAAGTGAGCGTTTCATTTAAAGAATTGGCTAAGTTCATGAATTTTGAGTATGACGATTTTATTCGCACTACGGAGGAACGTCACAAAAAAGCAGTTATAGCTTTATGGAATAGACTTGAAGAGAGAGGGCAAATATATTTGGATTCCTATTCGGGTTGGTATTCAGTTCGTGATGAAGCATTTTATCAGGAATCAGAGCTGATAGATGGCAAAGCACCAACAGGCGCAGAAGTTCAGTGGATAAAAGAAGAGAGCTACTTTTTTCGCTTGTCAAACTGGCAAGACAAATTACTGGAACTCTATAAAAATCAGCCAAGTTTTATCTTTCCTGAGAGCAGAAGAAATGAAGTGATATCGTTTGTAAGATCAGGGCTCATTGACCTCTCAATCTCTCGCACTAGTTTTAACTGGGGAATAAAAGTACCAGGTAATGACAAACACGTAATCTATGTCTGGATAGATGCATTAACCAATTATCTTACATCAATAGGTTTCCCTAGTACTGAAGGTGAGGAATATAAGAGGTTTTGGGCAGAATCTAAAACGCAGATTCCAGCGTCACGCGCTGGAATGACACCAAACCAAGGGAAAACGCAGATTCCAGTGTTACGCGCTGCAAACCTAGCTGACAGCTCTTTCAACGTTCATGTAATTGGTAAAGACATATTGCGCTTTCACGCCGTATATTGGCCGGCAATTCTCCTTGCAGCAGATTTGCCACTACCAAAACAAATTGCAGTTCATGGTTGGTGGCTAAACGAGGGAGAAAAAATATCCAAGTCCCTTGGTAATGTCATAGATCCAATTGGCCTCGCTCAAGAGTTTGGTGTTGATCAACTACGCTATTTTCTCCTTCGAGAAGCAAGTTTTGGCCAGGATGGTAACTTTAGTAAGAAAAATATGATCAGCCGGATAAATTCAGAACTGGCAAACAACATAGGCAATTTAGTACAAAGAACAATTTCATTTTTACACAAGCAATGCTCTGGAATTGTACCAACAATTGATCGAGATTTACTTAGAGGTGAAGAAAGTCTGCCAAATTGCAAAGCTATACTAGGTCAAGTGATGGACCATTTATCAAAGTATGAATTTAACCAGATTATACTTCTAATTATCAACATCTCTTCTGAAGCAAATGCCTACATAGACAAAAGTGCACCCTGGACATTAAGCAAAACTGATAGAGAACGCATGAATTTAGTAATTTACAAGTTACTGGAATATATCAGGATAATTGGCACTTTATTGCAACCGATTGTTCCAAAGTCAGCAGAGATGATACTAAATCAACTGCAAATTCCGAAAGAACAACGAGATTTAAAATCTTTGTACGACACGTGCGTAAGTTCAGGCATTACGCTGCCTAAACCTACGCCGGTTTTTTTGAGGGTTGATGTTTAACCAAGGAAGCATTCAGGTAGTAACACATCATATTTATTACTTATTTTAACTGCATACACTATAGGTTGTTCTACTCGTGCTTGTTTTCTTTTTCTTCTTGCGGCTCCACTTCTTTTATTTTTACCGTCTTCTTTCGTATTGTTTATGCTGTTGTCCCTTTGAAGATTTGGCTTTTGCTCTGCTTGCTCTTCTGGCTTTTGAGCTTCTTTATTTATAACCTCTTCTTGTGGTACATTAGCCAAGGTGTTTTTATGTTGAGCATGCAACAGATTAGTACCTAGTACATAACTATTTTGTACACCACTCCAAAAGCTGGTAAATTTCCCTTTTACTAACTCATATACAACAGAAATTCTTGACTGAATTTTTGTTTTATTGTTTTCATCCAACTGCTCTTTCAGGCTAGAAACCTCAGTATCTTTTTCATCACCAGATTCTGCATCATAAAATACATCCTGATCCTCAGAAAGACTCATTAAATCACTTTTAGCAGCATCAACATTTAAATGATCAGGTTGCTTAGGAACGTTATCAATATTTAAATAATCCAAACTATTAGCTCGTTGCTTTTGCTCACTGGAAAGAACCTCAAGATTTAAATAATCCAAACGAGTTAGTTCTTGCATGCTAGGTTTAGATCCATCTTCACGCTTAAACTGCTCTTCCGGACTAGAAACCTTAGTACCATAAATCCTACTGTACAAGCTGCTTCCAACGCTGTTAAGTGCTCCTCTTACAGATGCAATTGACGCATCATAAGTATTTTTCAAGCCACCTCCAATACCACTAAGTGTTCCTTTTGTAGACTCAGTTGATGGCACATAATTATCGTAAGCATATTTGCCAGAATACAAGACACCATTAACTGCTTCTTTTGCAAACCAAACAGCGCTATTAACTGTTCCTTTTGCAAGCTGAACAGTGCCATCAGCAATTGCCACTTTTAATTTGTCTTCTTCTATCTTTTTATTTTTTTCAGCTAGTTGAGTTTTTTGCTCAGAATTTTTCTGCTTTTGAGTGCGTACTTGATCTTTTAACTTAGAATTTTCTTCCTCTTGAGCTTCTACTTTATTTTTTAACTTAGAATTTTCTTCCTCTTTAGCTTTTACTTCCGCTTCTTTTTTAGCTAGTTGAGTTTTTTGCCCAGAAATTGTTTGCTCTTGAGCTTTCATTTTATTTTTTAACTCAGAATTTGTTTTGTTCTCACTAATTGCTTTATACGAAAGTGCAATAGTTACAACAGAAAACACAGCATAACCAATAATAAATGGCAAGCCAACACTTAATGCTGCAACTGGAGCTAAGAAACCAATATAAGGAGCTGCAGCAAACACTTCAGATGCTAATAAAGTTGCAGTAGCCAGAGCACCAGCTATAAGATAGGGTACATTGTTTTTATTCATCATCTCACGTATTATAAAATATAATACCATTATAAAAGGATTTTTAAGAAATTGTCAAGCTATCTTTACATAAAAAAATAATCAATGAACTTGGGAACAAGAAGATTGCTGCCAAGCTATGAACTATGCCTTTCTGTGTAATCTTTAAACGAACCTCTGTTAGAGTCAAAATATAGCTTCACACTGCCAATTGGTCCATTTCTCTGCTTTGCAATAATGAGCTCTGCAATGTTTCTAATTTTTTCCATTTTCTCTTGCCATTCCCGATGTTTATTGTTTCCTTCATTTGGCTGTTTTCTTAGTTCATAATACTCTTCTCTATAGAGAAACATTACTATATCTGCGTCTTGCTCTATGCTCCCTGAATCACGTAAATCAGAAAGTTGTGGTTTTTTATCATCCCTCTGCTCAACAGAACGAGAGAGCTGAGATAGTGCAACAATGGGAATATTTAGCTCCTTTGCAATTGCTTTCAAACCCTGCGTCACTTCCGAGATTTCTTGCACTCTATTTTCATTACTCCTTTTTGTTGTTCCTCTGATTAGCTGCAAATAATCAATGAATACCACTTCTACATTATATAATTGATACAGCAAGCGTATTCTGGTGCGAAGGGCACTAATCGATAGCGCAGGGGTGTCATCTATGATGAAAGGCAGTTCAGATAATTCTGTACTAGTATTGATAAATTCATGCAATTCAAAATCACTAATTCTCCCGGTTAATGCCTTATAATAACTAATCCCTGAATCTATAGTGATCAGCCTTGCAGTTAATTGCTCTGCTGACATTTCAAGCGAGAAAAACGCTACATAGTGTTGCTTATCTGCTCTTTTTTGCAACATCTTACAAGCATTGAGTGCGATGTTTAGCGCCAATGCTGTTTTTCCCATAGAAGGCCTTGCAGCTAAAATTAATAAATCAGATTTTTGTAGACCACCAAGAAGCTGATTTAGATCTTGAAGTCCGGTTGTAACGCCTAGCGCTTCTGGATTATTTTTCAGTGTGCTGATCTTCTCAACTACATCTTTAATTGAACTTGCAAGTTTTATATATGTTTTCTCACCTTGTTTTTTTACTGCCAAATTGAACAATTTTGTCATTGCTTGTTCAATTTGCGCCTGTGCAGGATTTTCAATATCGTAGTTGTAGCTATCACCAACTATTTCTTGCCCGAGCTTAATTAAACATCTCCTTAAGTAAGTATCACGGATTATTCTAGTCAAACTATAGATATCAAGCGCAATACTTGCCTTCGCTGCAAGCTTTGCTAAGTACTCTACCCCACCACATTCGGTAAACGCTTGGTCGTTCTCAAAAAACATTTTGAGGCTCAGTTCATTGGCAATTATGCCATGTTTCCTGGTTTTGGATATTTGCGTAAAAATACTTTGATGTAATGGATCATAGAAATTCTCCGCTGTGATTGTGTCTTCAACCGCATCACAGATTCTATTATCACGAATCATTGCACCAATAAGCATCTGTTCAGCTTCTAGGTTATGCGGTAATTTACATATTTCCTTGTCTACACTTCTTGAACCCAAGAGACTAGCTAATTCATTCATTTTAAGTTTTGAGAGTAACTGTTGATTATTGTAGAATATTTAGTCCTCATTTGAAAGATGTAAAGGCAAAAAAATTTGACTAATTCCGTGTTGCCTATAGCATTAAAACTTAATGCCCCTGTGGTGGAATGGTAGACACGGCAGACTCAAAATCTGTTGCTTGCAAAAGCATGCTGGTTCAAGTCCGGCCAGGGGCACGTTAAATATTGGAAAGTATATATATGTTACATAAATTTTTTAATCGTTTATTTTCTATTTTTTCTTCTATAAATGTTATTCAAAAGGTAAAGAAAGATGAAAATGGGATATGTTATGTAACGGGCCTCAGGCGCTATATATCAGTATTGCTTGATTTGATTATTATCGTTTTGTTCTTGCAGTTTTGCAGCCAAGCCTTAAATCAGCTCTTTATGAACTCAGAGGATAGCAAAATATTAAGTCAAATTGCTGCAAAATCCCCAATGCAAGCACCACTGTCTGCGGAAGAAAAGACAACGCAGAGTAGACTTATAAAATTACTAATCCTAAATCAAATAGTCCAGTTTATTATGCTCTTTTGCTATGTAATATATATGTGGGTAAAGTTTGCTACTACACCTGGAAAACTATTATTTGGGCTTAGAGTTGTGGATGCACAAACTTTCGAAAAGATGACCCTAAAACAAGCAACAAAGAGATTTTTTTCCTTTATATTGTCAGTTGCACCATTGTTCTTGGGCTTTTTATGGTCAAATTTCAACAAACGCTGTCAAACTTGGCACGATAAGATCGCAGGCACAGTGGTTGTCACGAGTAAAAGCCTTAGAAGGCAGAGCTAAAAACTACTTGACACCCTTCGCCAGCCCCTTTATCATGATACTGAAGGTATTCATTTATCTTCAATCTGTGCAGATTAAACGACAACAGTATTACGTATTGGTGTCTTATTTTTAATTTTTTGCACTATGTGCATGCACTGGGATGACACCTCTGGGCACTGCCGTCGTAAAGGAACCAGTGTCAGCTACTCGGATGACAAAGGAGGACAGTGTCTCAGCTACTTTCATGACACCATTTGCTGTCTTTAAAAATGAATGTTCTTACAATTGTGCGTCATGCGCTTTATTAAATATTTTACTTAAAAATCTAATTTCTTATTATACAAGAGATAAGCAATTCATTGATGATGAAAAATTACAAAAAGGGGCATAGAAAGCGCCTAAGAGAGAAAATTATTTTAGATAATGGACAATCATTACTTGATTATGAAGTTTTAGAGCACATTTTATATTCAGCATATAGTAGAATTGATGTAAAACCGGTGGCAAAGAGTTTGATAGAAAGTTTTGGCAGCTTAAATAAAGTTTTTAATGCTGACCTGGAAGCGCTGCAAAACGTTGATGATGTCAGCAATGCAGCGATATCTGCCATCTTTTGTGTAAAACAAGCCTTTGTTCGTTCTGCAAGAGAAGAAATAAAAAACCTGCCTGTAATCGATAACTGGGAAAAATTGCTTGATTATTTAAGAATAAGTATAGGAAGCCTCAATAAGGAAAATTTTCGTGTCATCTATATGAATAAAAAGTATCGTCTAATAGCGGAAGACCTGCAAAATATTGGTACAGTAGATCAAACTCCTCTTTATGTCAGAGAGATCATCAAGCGCGCACTTTTGATTGGTTCAACATCCATTGTAATATCTCACAATCATCCAAGCGGAGATACACAACCTTCAAATAGCGATATATCTCTCACTAGACAACTAGCAGAAGCTTGCCAAAGTATAGGAATAGAATTAATAGACCACATTATTATTACATTCAGTAGCTATTTTAGTTTCAAGGAAAATAGGTTGTTGTGAAAGCCTTTATAGCTACAGTAACTTAGATTTACCGACAATCGTCATTCCGCTACGTGTTAGCGGCTAAGAGATACCGTGACGGGATGACGTAGGGGTTGCCGAGAACTTGTCATTCCAGTGCTTGACACTGGAATGGCTTTGTTGCATCGCTACTTATGAAAGGCTAACTATAGTTAGGATTATAAGCAACCTATTGAAAATCTTGTTTTTTTGCAATCAATCTGATCAAATTTAAGAATAGTAATTTGTTATTTATATTAATAAATTTAATTCTATTGAAAATAGCTAAAGCATTGAAATTCTTGAATTTTAGCCGGATTGGTAAATGGTAGTGAAATTTCTTTTACTCAAATTTAGGTATTCATTGACCGTTCTTGTTATAAATACCAGAATAATAAGCTACTGATATTCTCCACCTTTTTTATCTTTAATCCATCATAGCTAGCGATGCAACAAAGCCCACTGGAATCCAGTTTTCTTTACAAATTCACCAAAAGTGCTTCATTCTATAACGCAAAACCCATACTCAGAGGTTGTCCGGAAACAAGTAAAAGGCTATAATATCTGAAATTTTAGTACGGGGTAAAGATGAGAAAAAAGTATCCAACAGATCTAAGCGAAAGGGAATAGGCAAGAATAGAAAAACACTTCAGAGTATCATACAAGAAAGGAGGAAGGCCGCCAAAGTATAGCAAAAGAGAAATATTAGAAGCAATTTTCTATGTATTGCGTACAGGGTGTCAATGGCGGTATTTATACCAATTCTCATTGTTGTCCAGTCAAATAGGAAACATTGCAGAGTTGTTTAATTGTGGAGCTGGCAAGAGAAGTAATAAATTTGCACAAAGCACCCTCAAGTAGAGCAATTGTATCGTATATTTTATTGCGCAAAATGTTCTGTTTTATATATAACCAAAGCCTCTCAACAGGATTTAGCTCAGGTGAGTATGGAGGTAGGTATATAATGTCGATATTTTTAGGTACCTTTAAATTTTTTGACCTATGCCAACTAGCACAGTCCATAACGAGAAAAGCCTCTCGTGTTTCTAGATATTGCGAAATTTGCTCAAGAAATATGTTCATGCAATCAGTGTTGACATTTGGTGCAAATAAGCTAGAACTCTCTCCATTTCTAGGATTAACTGCACTATAGAGATAGAAATTTTGCCTACCTAATTTTGTTTTAACCTGTGTTCTAATCCCCTTTTTAAACCACCCATGTCCAACTTTTGAATGTGTGCCAAACCGTGATTCATCAAAGAAAAATAGCTCTTTTTCTGGATACTTGCTAATAGCTCAATTGAGATTTTTTTTTGAATTCCTCTTGTTTGCTTTTATCTTGTCCATTATGAACTGGTCTTGGTGTAATATATGAGAATTTCATCTTTTGCATATGGCGGTGTACTGTAGATTTGCTGATATTTAATCCGAACTTTTCCTGGATTCTTATTCTCATTTCTTTAATGGTGATATTAGGATTTTCTTCTATCCACTCTTCAATTTGCTGTAGTTGAGCCTGATTTAATTTAGTTTTTCTACGACGTTGTGAAGGAGCAAACAGTTTTTCTTCTCTGCCAATTTTCAAGAGTTTTACCCACGAAGTTAGTGCGCTTCTTGAAATGCAATATATTTTTGCTACAGCCGTTATACTGTACTTTTTTGCTGCAATTACAGCATTTAGTTTTTTTGAAACATATGCATTATTCCTTACTTTCTTCAGCATTTCTTTTGCTGATTCTACTACTTTTTCATCCAATAATTTTGATCTTAATGCCATTTAAACCTCGCTATTTTACTTACTTCAGTATGGCTTTTCTTCCATCATTGTCCATCTGTTTGCCCTGTAATGGGAATTGGTATAAGAGGTTGTCCGGAAACAAGTAAATTCAAGCATATTCCCTCTTTAACATAACCCTACTCATAGCTAGGTATATGAAATTCTCAGTGGATGTTGTGAGTAAATCATACTCCTTCGATAGCCTTCTATTCCTATTAACCCAAGCAAAAGTCCTTTCTACAACCCATCTTCTTGGCTGTACTTTAAACCCTTGTTCTCTTGTTGGTAGTAGCTCAGGTGGCGTATCTTTGTGCACCCAAAATCTACATGGAGGCCTTGTAACAATTTCAATATCTATGTCATATTCTTCCTTTATGTGATTCTTTAAATTTCTTCCTTGGTATCCCATGTCAGCCCACATTTTTTTAACTTTAGTATATTTTGTTCTCATATTGTTTAATGCTATTTTAATACCATCTCTATCATTTTCGTTAGCAGCGCCTACGTAACAACCTAGTATAAAACCCTGAGTGTCTGTAATTATATGCCTTTTTCTACCCTTTACTTTTTTACTTCCATCATAGCCTTTGATCCCCCCTTTTCTGTAGTCTTTACAGATTGACTATCTACTATACAGGCACTCGGCTGCTCATTCCTTCCTATTTTTCTTCTACTATATTTTGTAATTTCATAATTCATTTTCTCAAAAATTCCCTGCTTCTTCCATTGCCTGAACTGCTCATACACAGTCTTCCATAGCGGAAAATCATTTGGTAAATACCGCCATTGACACCCTGTACGCAATACATAGAAAATTGCTTCTAATATTTCTCTTTTGCTATACTTTGGCGGCCTTCCTCCTTTCTTGTATGATACTCTGAAGTGTTTTTCTATTCTTGCCTATTCCCTTTCGCTTAGATCTGTTGGATACTTTTTTCTCATCTTTACCCCGTACTAAAATTTCAGATATTATAGCCTTTTACTTGTTTCCGGACAACCTCTAAGTAGAAAGAGTGAGGTACAATTATACTGAATATTACAAGCAATAGAGACCCAATAGCACCCACGCTCGTACCAGAAATTACACACTTTATTGCTCCAAGTTTCTGCAAGATTTTGCCAGCAAATAGACTGATGAGTGAGAAGCACCCAACTATTGCACCTTGATGTAGTGCATAAATAGTGCTAGATAAACCAAAAGTCTTCATATACAGAAAAGGTCCACAAGTAATGAATGACATATACGCAGCAGAAAAGAGGCTTGACATCAAAGACAACGTAACAAACCTCGGACTAGATAGTAGTTTTCTGTAATCTTTCATCATTTTTTTCAAACTGAAAATATCGCGGTCCTTTTTTGTTTCTGGTAACGCTAAAAGCAGCAAAACCCAAGAGATTAAACAAAGTATTGCAACAGTTGCATAATTACCACGCCATCCTACAATTTCATTGATGAAACTGCCTAACACTGGCGCAATTGCCATGACAACTGTAAGAACAGAATTCATGATTCCAATAAATTTCACCGCTTCGTCGCCTTTGTAGCTGTCTGCAACGATTGCAAACACAACTACAGATGTGCTAACACCAATGCCCTGAACAAAGCGAGAGATTAAAAGCCAAAAAATCGACGGTGCAAAAACACAACCAACAGCGCCGATTAATAACAAAGTGTTACCTATGATCATAATTCTCCTTCTGCCATAGCATTCAGACAATGGACCAAAAAACAACCCTCCTATGCAAAAGCCTAGGAAATTATAAGCAATAGTTAATTGAATTATGCCTTCCGGTACGTTAAAATAGTGCACCATATAAGAAAAACTAGGTACGGAAATGTCAATTTCAATGAACTTGGCAATGAGAGACAGGATTAACAGAAATGGTAGTAACATTTGAGATTTTTAATTAATGAATAAAAATATCACATTTAAAGCGTTGAAAGAAAACATTTTTTACTGTTATTAAAATGGTTAGAAACACCTCATGTGAAGGAATGGTGGATAAATTGGACACTAGGGTTAATTAAAGAAAAATATGACAACTATGTTAAAGCTCTTACTCTCTGTCCTAACTTTACTTATTTCCTCTTACTTTTTCAACAGTCCGTCTAAATTACTACAAGCAGTTTAATTTTTAGTAAATATGTCATTATTCAAAAATATGCAAGAAGCTTTACAGAAACTTAACATAATTTTATCATACAAATGTCATTCTTAAGTCCTATGTAAAAACAAATTTTGGCACTAATTTAATTAACTATGAGCTGGATAAATTGGAAAATAAATTTTGTTTACTTTTACAACACCTTAAGATCTAATGTCACTTTATCAATCAAAAATATTACAATAGGCTAGTATGTTCCTTACTCTTTTTCTCAAAATATTACCTATTTATATTACAATATTTATTGGTTACTTAGCAGGAAAATATCTTAAAATTGATAGAAACACTATATCTCAAATACTTTTTTATATAGCTAATCCAATAGTGATTTTATATGGAGTCTCTCATACAGAAGTTAACTTAAAAGTAATTTCTCTGCCGATTTTGATATGGTTTATAGGTAGCACTATGTCCTTATCAGTGTATTATCTTTCTTCTTTTTTATTTAAGGATAACACAAGAAACATATTAGCATTTAGCTCGGGCAGCACAAGTATGGGTTATTTTGGCCTGCCGATTGCCATGGCTTTATTTGATGAAGATTCAGTATCTGTATATGTTGTTTGTTATATAGGAATGGCGCTATTTGAAAACAGCTTAGGATTTTACATAGCTGCAAATGGTATTTATACCGCAAAAGAATGCATATTAAAGTTGTTCAAACTTCCTTCGCTTTATGCGATGGTTCTGGGCTTCTTTTTAAGTATATACGATATACAAATACCTACTTTTTTAACAGATGTTATGATGAATATTAGAAGTACATTTGTCACATTAGGAATGGTGCTACTTGGAGTGAGCATTGCGAATATTGCAAGCTTTAAAATAGATTGGAAGCTTGCTTTGATCACTATTACAGCAAAGTACGTATTCTGGCCACTGTTTGTTTTAGGAATTGTCCTTTTAGACAAGCATGTTATAGGTATATACGATGAGAGCATATATAAAGCACTGATGTTGCTAGCTATTATTCCAGTTTCTGGGTCCAGTATAATACTTGCTAATATTTTGAATTATCAACCAGATAAAGCTACTCTATTGCTTCTAATCAGTACTGCAGTGGGACTGTTTTATGTTCCACTAATAATATCATTATTTTTTACTAAACTTGTTCCTTTTTGATCAAAAAATTAAGCGCTTGCACAACCATTATTTGGGTAACAACACAAGACATTGATAAAACTTGAATTTATAGCTAAAGCAACTTCTACAATTTGGTAACCCGTCATCCCGCTACTAGTTAACGCCGCGGCGGTAAATTGACCTTACCCAGAAAAAGTAGAGAGAAAGTTAAGACGTTTTTGGAGTAAAATAAAACGTTTTTTCAAAATATGACAAATAGAAGAGAATATACAGCAGAATTCAAATTAGAAGCTGTTAAGCTGGTTAAAGAAACAGGTCAAGCAAGTACAAAAATAGCAAAAGATCTAGGTATAGATGGCAGTATGTTAAGTAAGAAAATATGATGGAAAAATGTCTGGAGCATACGCATTTCCAGGCAAAGGCTCCTTATGACAAAGAAAGATTTGATCTAAAAAAAGAGCTAATAAGAGAAAGAGACATCTTAAAAAAAGCCCTGGGCAAAGAAAAAGAGTAAAGTATTCTTTTATATAGAAATTGCTATAAAACACAGGAACTATGTAGGGTTTTGTACTGGTGGTATGGGTTGCTAAGGAAAAAAGCAGTAAAGAATTAGCAAAAGAAGGGCTTCTAGCAGATATTCAAAAAATACATCAAGCATTCTAAATGCAGATATGGAGCCCCTAAAATTCACGCTGAATTAAAAGCTTTAGGCAAAAATTAAAACAGTACAAAGTGTTATGCAAGAAAATGGCATTAAAACCAAGCTTAGACGAAGGTTCAAAAATAAAAAACAGCAAATAAGCAACCGAGTTGTGGCTCCGAACACATTGGATCAAAATTTTACTACTGATCAGCCAAATAAAGTTTGGGATTACCTACATAAAAACTAAAGAAGGTTGTTGGCGGCAATAATTGACCTATATTCACGCATGGTGGTTAATGAGTAACATGATAATTAGTTATAGATTCTTTATTGATGGCCGTTGATAAACGCAAACCCGATAAAAATCTGCTGTTACATAGCGATCAAGGGTCACAGTATACCTCTCAAAATTACCAATTTCTATTGAATACAAAAAACATCATTTCCAGCATGAGCCATAAGGGCTGTTGTTACGATAACTCTGTTGCAGAAAAGTTCACTTAAAAGGGAGCTGCTTATTGATACTTCTCGCTCAACAAACCAGAACTGCCATATTTGAATACATAGAAATCTTTTATAACAAATAACGTAGACATTCTACTATTAACTATTGCATTCCTGCACAATTTATTCTCATGATAAAAACGTCTTAACTTTCTCTCTGCTTTTTCTGGGTAAGGTCACCTCTTTAGGTGCTCCTTTTTTCTTTCTTATACACACAAAAATCATATAGAATTGTAAATACAGCTTTTTTATTCTGATGCTTTTCAATTCTATAGCTCTGGTTGTCTCTCTATTACTATTTTTCTACATTATCGTAAAAAAACTGAGCGAAAAGAAAGCAAACCTTGAGGGTAATTTATGTAAATTAGAGCAAGAACTTCAAGAAACAAAGCAAACTTTGCTTACGAAGAATGAAGAAATAGTTGATTTAAGGGTCAAAAGAGCAGAACTTGAAGTAACTCTGCAAAAAGAACGTGAGGAAAAGAAAAAGGAAATAGAATTACTAACAAAAGCAGAGGAGAGATTAACAAACACTTTTAAAGCGCTCTCTCTTGATGCTTTGCAAACAAATAACAATAATTTTCTGAACTTAGCAAAGGAAGTAATCGATAGTAAATTAAAAGAAACGGAAAGCGATTTCAAAAAAAGACAAGCAACGATCAACGAAGTTGTAACTCCAATAAAAGAAAAATTAGAAAAATTCGATAATGAAATACGTGAGCTAGAAAAGGAGAGGGTAGGGGCCTATGAAGGTTTAAAGGAGCAAATTGGAGCGCTGATGAACCAAACTTCCAACCTTGCTAATGCCCTGAGGAAACCTCACATTAGGGGCAAATGGGGTGAAATGCAACTCAAAAGAGTGGTAGAAATGGCAGGAATGATTGAGTATTGCGATTTTTTTACTCAGCCGTCAGTGATTGATAAAAACGAGGATAATTTATTGCGTCCTGATTTAATAATCAAAATGCCATCTGGAAAGCAAATAATAATAGATGCTAAAGTGCCGCTTGATTCTTACATGGATGCTATATCACAAAATGATTTGCAAATACAAAAGGAGAAATTAAAGAACCATTCCCTGGCAATAAAAAAACACATAAATGACTTGGGTAAAAAAGAGTATTGGAATCAATTTGAAAATACGCCAGAACTTGTGGTGCTTTTCTTAACAGGGGAGGGGGTTTTTAGCGCAGCACTGGAATATGAGCCTGCTTTGATAGAGATTGGAGTGGAAAAAAAAGTGATCATTGCAACACCGATCACTCTAATTGCGTTGCTGAGAGCAATAGCGTATGGATGGAAGCAAGAGATGATAGCTGAAAACGCAAAGAAAATCAGTGAACTAGGTCATATTTTATATGAGCGCATTTGCACAATGGGTGAAAACTTTGATAATTTGCGCAGGAGCTTAAAAAGTGCTGTTGATCATTATAATAAAACTGCTGGCTCTCTTGAAGCAAGGGTGTTTCCTGCTGCTCGAGAATTCAATAAGCTTGGTATACATGCAAAAAATAAAAGTTTAAGTGCTGCAAAGGAATTAGAGTCTTTACCACGCAGTTTACATACTGAGGAGCTGAAAGTAGATTAGGCATCTTAACAGGGAATGTTCAAAAAAGTGTGTCAAACCAAAAAAAAAGTAATAAATTGATATAAAAAAAATGGAGGTTTGACAATGAGTCAGAAAGTAGTAAACAGAACTACCGGTTTGGTAGATTACAAAGAACTGGAAGCAAATATACTGTCATCAATAAGGGAAGGCAGACCATTAACAGGAAGGGATGGAGCATTTACACCATTTATAAAAAAGCTGCTGGAGGCAAGTTTGGAAGGTGAAATAGAAAATCACTTATTAGCTGAAAGTGAAGAGAGGGTTTGGTTGGAAGAAGTGGAGTAGCGAATGGATATACAAAACGCTGGGTCTATATTCAGACTACAGAATAAGGTATTACAAACCGAAAGCATCACCAGCACAATATGTTATAAACTTTGGTAAAGAATCTGCTAGGAAAGCGTAGTGCGGATGCTGCGTTTGACGAGGCGGGAGCTGGAAACGTTAACATGGGAATTTGGATTGAGGCCTATTGTGAAAACAATGGATCAGCCACCAAACCCTAAAGTAGGCGCGCCAGTTCTTGACCCTACATATTTTTTTGAAGGTTAAATCCAGCTTAGGGTCGAGAAACTTAGATAAAGCCATAGCCAAAGTGCTTAAAAATATTAATAATTATACACACAATTATTCAACCATATTTTTGAAGATAGCTATGCCGCCGCGGTATCTCTTAGCCGCTAACAAGTAGCGGGATGACGATTGTTGGTAAATCTAAGTCAGTTTAGCTATAGGCAGCAATTTTCTGTATTTATTTTAAATTGAAGGAAGCTCAAATGAAAGATCATGTTTTGCTAAAAATCACAGAATGCAGTCTAACAGTGAACGGTTACGCTTTTGATCAAAAATGTTGTATAGTACACAATCAATTTTTCTGGATCCAAGTAGTCAAGGCACTGCCTTTGTGTTTGAGGCAAAATCGGCTATAACACTTAACATACTGCCTTTGCAAACAAATGTTCGTACAGTTATGTGTCAGCTACTTGCATGACGCCATTGCCTGAACGGGTACCAATGATTACCTATCAATCTCACCAAAAACTATATCGAGTGAGCCAATAATTGCTGCAACGTCAGCAAGCATGTGTCCTTTTGCCATAAAGTCTAAGGCTTGTAAATGCGCAAAGCCAGGTGCTCTTATTCGGCACCTATAAGGTCTATTGGTACCATCTGAAACTATATACACTCCAAACTCACCTTTTGGTGCCTCAACAACTGCGTAAGCCTCACCTTCTGGTACGTGATATCCTTCTGAATAGAGCTTAAAATGGTGAATCAGAGCTTCCATAGATTTTTTCATCTCTGCTCTTGACGGTGGAGAAATTTTTCTATCTTCAGTTTTTATTTGCCCTTCAGGCATTTTCTCTATGCACTGCTTCACCAAACTGATAGATTGCCTAATCTCTGCCATTCTAACTAGATAACGGTCATAACAGTCGCCATTTTGGCCGATCGGTATATCAAAATCTAGTTGATCATATATCTCATATGGCTGGCTTTTTCGCAAATCCCAAGCAAGCCCAGCAGCGCGCAACATTGGGCCACTAAAGCCCCAATCAAGTGCCTGTTTAATTGATATTGCACTAATTCCTACAGTGCGTTGCTTCCATATCCTATTTTCTGTTAAAAGTTCATCAACATCGTCTATATATTTTGGAAATTGCTCTATAAACTTTGCAATATCCTCAATCAAATCTTCTGGAACATCTGCTGCAATTCCACCTGGCCTGATGTAAGCTGCGTGAAACCTTGCACCTGAAGCTCTTTCGTAAAATTCCAGTATTTTTTCTCTTTCTTCAAAGAGCCATAAAAGAGGGGTCATTGCTCCAACATCAAGTGCTTGAGAAGAAACGTTCAGTAAATGATTTAGTATTCTCGTCAGTTCACAAAACAAGACACGTAAATACTTTGCCCTAATTGGCACTTCACATTGCAACAATTTCTCCACACAAAGTGAATATGCATGCTCTTGTGACATTGGTGATACGTAATCAAGGCGATCAAAATAAGGCAAAGCTTGAAGATACGTTTTATGTTCTATTAATTTTTCAGTACCGCGGTGCAAAAGCCCAATATGGGGATCTGCCCTCTCGATCACTTCACCATCCATCTCTAAAACAAGACGCAACACTCCATGTGCAGCTGGGTGCTGAGGTCCAAAATTTAACATCATTGTCTTTAGATCGGGCATGTCCAGTAGTTTAAGATATTAAAATTGTATAGGCTAAAGTGCGCTCAAAGTCAATAAACTTCTTGCATAGGCTACAACTATCATTCAATAGAAACAAAAACTTTTACAATGGCTAATAAGTGTTGGTAAAACCAAGTCACTTTAGCTATAGAATGACAAAAAAGGTTTGCATTAGCCAAATTTTTAGTTGAAGTAGCATAAGAGGTTAAAGGAAAAGCTTTGTGTTAATGGATTCATTTCAGGTATAGTATAGATAATACCACAATACTTATAAAATGGATCATGTTGTTAATGCGTATAATAGACTTGACACTCCTATAGTCAGGGGAGAAGGGGCATATCTTTTTGATAAAGATGGTAAAAAATATTTAGATTTTGCTGCAGGTATTTCTACAACTTCTTTAGGGCATTGTCATCCATACATTACAGATAAGCTGAAAGAGCAATCGAGCTCATTATGGCACTGCTCTAACATTTTCACTATTCCCGAGCAAGAAAGGCTTGCCGAGCGTTTAACAACCCTTACTTTTGCAGATAAAGTTTTTTTCTGCTCAAGTGGGCTTGAAGCAACAGAAGCTGCAATTAAGTTTATTCGTCGTTACTTTTATTCAAAAGGGCAAGCAAAACGTAATCGTATTATTACAATTGAAGGAGGCTTTCATGGCCGCAGTATTGCTGCAATTTCTGCTGGAGACAATGAAAAATCACGCGAAGGTTTTGCTCCGCTCCTTTCTGGTTTTGATAAAGTGCCAAGAAATGACATTAAAGCATTAGAAGAAAAAATCAACAATGAAATAGCTGCTGTATTTTTAGAGCCCATACAAAGCGAAGGTGGAGTATATCCACTAGACGTAGAATATCTTCAAAAAGTAAGGGAAATAACAAAAGCTCAAGGAATAATTTTGTGCTTTGATGAAGTGCAGTGCGGATATGGACGCATCGGTTCTTTATTTCATTATCAAAATGTCGGCATTGAACCTGATATGCTAACCTGTGCAAAAGCTATGGGTAACGGTTTTCCTTTAGCTGCATGTTTAGTGAAAGATTATATAGCAGAAGCAATCACTCCAGGAACTCATGGATCAACCTATGGTGGCAATCCACTTGCCATGACTGCTGGTAATGCAGTGCTCGATATAATGCTAAAAGAAGGCTTTTTTGATCATGTTAAAAAAATTAGTAAAGATTTAAAAGAAAAGCTGTTGCTTTTAGCTAAAGAATTTCCTGAGATGATTTTAGAAGTTCGTGGAGAAGGGTTACTAATGGGAATAGAACTAGCAACTCCTGTAGCTGATAAAATTATTAGTCGATCTCTTGATAAAGGTTTAATAATAACTAGGGTTTTAAACAACAAAGTAGTAAGGGTAACCCCACCACTTATCATTGAGGATGAGCATGTGAACGCAGCGTGTAATATGCTTTATGATTTGTTTTTTAAGATTAAAGGTATATAAAATTCGGCAATATAAATTCAGGCTTGCAAATGCCTCTCATAACATGTAAAATTAATTTTATTTTTTATCACAATAACATCGTACTTTAATGGATTGGTTATTGGTCTTAGTATCATCAGCAATTTTTGTTTTGTTAGTTTTATCGTTTTTGTTCTCAGGAGCAGAAATAGGCTTAACCTCAATTAGCCGTTCTCGAGTTAATAAGCTAAAGCTAGACGGTAACAAAAAAGCCAGGGTAATAGATCGCTTATTAAATAGGAAAGAATTGACAATAGGAACGGTATTGCTCGGCAATACAATTATTAATATTACTTGCTCTGCTTTATTTACAGCAATATTTATCAATCTTTTTGGAAATGAGGTCATTCTCCTATCAACAATTATAATGACATTTTGTATTTTATTGTTCTGCGAAGTTCTACCAAAAACTTATGCTATTCAAAATCCTGAAAAATTTGCATCATTTTCTGCTTATTTTGTATTGTTTTTTGTAAAGATTTTTTCTCCATTGACACTAGGTATTCAATTTATTGTTAACCTCATCCTAAAATTATGTGGGCTGCATAAAGATAAGGAAGTGATATCTGCAGCGGATGCAATGCGTAATATGATTACTCTTCACCGCAGTGAAGGAACTATGTTGCAACAGGATTTAGATATGCTAAGCAGCATACTTGATTTGGCTGAGACAGAGATATCACAAATTATGACCCATAGAAGAAACCTATTTTCTCTTGATATAGATCGGAATAAAGAAGAGTTAATAAGAGAGATTTTAACCAGCAGTCACAGTAGAGTACCTTTATGGCAGAAGGAACCAGATAACATTGTAGGTGTAATTCACGTGAAAGCTCTAATAAATGCTTTGCGTGAAAAGAATAATAAAGCGGAAGAAGTTGACATTACCCAAGTTATGTCAAGGCCTTGGTTCATACCAGAAAGTACACCGCTCAGCGTGCAACTTCACAACTTCCGTAAGAACAGGAAACACCTTGCATTTGTTATTGATGAGTATGGAGCACTGCAGGGAATTGTAACTCTTGAGGATATACTGGAAGAAATAGTTGGAGAAATTTCGGATGAACATGATTTGATTACGGAGAATTTTATAAAGAAAATATCTGATAATATGTATCACATAGAAGGAAAATCTACTATTAGGGACATTAACAGGCGGTTATACTGGAATCTCCCTGATGAAGAAGCTACAACTCTAGCAGGTATGATTGTAAATGAAATAGAGCGCATTCCTGACGAAGGCGAGGAGTTTTCCATGTATGGGTTTCGCTTTAAGATTTTAAAAAAAGATAAAAATATTATTACTGTTGTTGAAGTGCAAGTAAAAACTGGTAATACTAGTAGCAGCAATTAATTAGTGGAGTTTCATGGAAGATACAGTAAAAATAACGGCTGAAGAGTTAAAGGGTTACATAGAGAGAATCGAAAAACTTGAACAAGAAAAGAGGGATGTGCAAGATCACATTCGTGATGTATATGCAAAAGCCGCAGATGAAGGTTGGGATATAAAAGTGATGAAACAAATTATTAGGCTGAGGAAGATGGATGATGATGACAGAGAGGAACAAGAAATATTGCTTGATACCTATAAACGTGCATTGGGAATGAGCTACGAAGAAGAGTTAAGTGAATAGCAGAATTGTAATTGGAATAAGTGGAGCATCTGGTTCTATTTACGGTGTGCGTATTTTAGAAGCGTTGAAAGACGTCGATTATGAAACTCATTTAGTGATAAGTCGTGCTGGGAAAATAACTTTAGCTCACGAGATTAAAGAAAAACTTGAAGATATTACATCACTTGCAGATTTTTACTATTCTGAAGAAAAGATTGGAGAAAAAATAGCAAGCGGCTCATTTAAAACCTCAGGGATGATTGTAGCACCATGCTCTATGAAGACAATGTCTGAAATCGCATCAGGTGTTACTTCCAATCTATTGACAAGGGCTGCAGATGTAACGCTAAAAGAAAGAAGAAAGTTAGTTCTTATGGTGCGAGAGTCACCACTGCATCTTGGGCATTTACAAAATATGTTAAAATTAACGGAGATGGGAGCAATTATTGCTCCACCAGTGCCTGCTTTTTATATTAAACCGAAATCGTTGGATGATATTATTAATCATTCTGTTGGCAAAGTATTGGATTTATTTGATATCAAATTACCCGACTTTAAGGAGTGGCAAGGAAGTGACAATTATTATTGATGGTAAAAAAATAGCAAACGACCTATGTGAGAGGCTATCACAAAAAATTGATATTTTAAAGAGAGAGTATAACATTTTTCCTTGCCTGAAAGTAATTCTCGTGGGCAGCAATCCAGCAAGTCAGGTTTATGTTCGCAACAAACAGAAAAAAGCAGAATCAATAGGCATAAGTTCTGAGACCATTGTTTTGCCTGATAATATTTCAGAAGATGAATTAATTGAAAAAATCAATGAATTAAATGAAGATCCATCTGTGCATGGCATTTTAGTGCAATTGCCTTTACCAAATCATATTAGTGCAAGCAGAGTAATTAACACAGTAAGTGTTGAAAAAGATGTAGATGGCTTTCATGATGAAAACGTTGGCAAATTAGTTAAAGGTGAAAAAAACTGCCTTATACCTTGCACTCCTAAAGGTTCTTTGCATTTAATTAAGTCAATTGAAGAGAACCTTTCCGGTAAAAACGCAGTGGTAATTGGTAGGTCAAATATCGTGGGCAAGCCAATGTTTTACCTGCTATTGCAAGAAAACTGCACTGTCACCATCTTGCATTCACAAAGCAAGGATTTAGCTGAATATTGCTCTAAAGCGGATATAGTAGTTGCAGCAGTCGGAAAGCCAAATTTTGTTCAAGCAGACTGGATAAAGAAAGGTGCAATAGTGATCGATGTTGGCATAAATAGCGTTAACGTAGGAAAGCTTGTAGGTGATGTTGACTTTGAAGGAATAAAAGGGAAAGCCAAAGCTATGACCCCAGTACCCGGGGGCGTTGGCCCAATGACCATTGCATTTCTAATGATGAACACTGTTATTGCTGCTTGCTTGCAAAAGGGAGTTGATGCTTCTGATTTCATTAGTTGAGGTATGAAGAGGAAAGCTATATGAAGATAGAATGTACCATATCACAATTAATAAAAAATTGAGATTTTTGAAATTCCTCAGTAGTCAAATTTATTAAATATTTAGGATCATCATCTATTCTTTTTTCTCTACAAGTATAGCTAAAGTGGCTTAGGTTTACCTACAATTTGAAAAACAACAAATTCGTCATTCCGCTACTCGTTAGCGGAATCTATGCTGAGATACCGCGGCGGTATGACGTAGGGAAACCTTTCTTGGGTTAGCTATAGTTAGTGGAATTGCAAAGTTTCTAGGCATAAAAAGCTTTGAACCTAATATATGAGCCAAACTTGATTTTCCAACCGTAGATACACCTGTAATAAAAATAATAGTCTTCATTTTGTGAATTTACTTGCTATATGAACTATCGGAGAAATTTTTTTATAGTTTATAGTATCTGACCTTACCCAGAAAAAGTGGAGAGAAAGTGTGGAATGTTTTTTACAAAAAGAATGATGCATCAAATTGTTCTGGAATGCAATAGTTAATAGTGACGTTGTTTGTTATAAAAAATTTCTATGTATTCAAATATTGCAGTTCTAGTTTGTTGAGCAGAGTGTTGTGAAGTATCAATAAGTATTTCTCTTTTCAATGAGCTAAAGAAGCTTTCTGCAACAGAATTGTCGTAACAACAGCCTTTATTACTCATCTATATTCTTTACAGCTAAGAGATATTGATACCCTTGCGCAGTATATTGTGAACCTTGGTCACTGTGCAGCAGTAGATTTTTAACAGGTTTACGCCTATTAATGGCCATTAATAAAGAGTTCATAACCAATTGTTTATTTGTTGCACTACTCATTAACTACCATACGTGAGAATTATTGCTGCCAAATATAGCCATCCCTCCTTGGTTTTGATGTAAGTAATCCCATACTTTATTTGGTTGATCAACAATAAAGTTTTGATCTAGTATATTGGGAGCTACAGCTCTATTATCTGTTTGTTGTTTTTTAATTTTAAACTTTCTTCTCAGTATAGCCCTGATGTCATTTTTCTGCATAATACTTTGCACCGTTTTCAAATTGCAACTTTTACCCAAAGCCTTCAATTCAGCATGAATTTTAGGAGCTCCATATCTACATTTAGAAACTTGATATATTTTTTGAATAGCTTCGAGTAGCTCTTTATTTGCTGATTCTCTACTGCTTATTTTTCTTGTGGTCCACTTATAGTAGCAACTAGCAGAAAATCCTACATAATTCCTGTACTTTATAGCAGTTACTATGCTCTTTTATAAAAAAATATTTTACTCTTTTTGACTGGCCAGGGCTTTTTTTTAAATGTCTCTTTCCCTTGTTACTTTTGCTAACTCTTTCTGTAAATCAAATCTCTCTTTGTCGTAAGGAGCCATGTTACCTCTACCTGGAAATGCATCTGCTGCCGACTTTTTTTCGTTGTGTTTCTTTATCCATTTTCCTAATAAACCACCCTTTATTCCTAAATCCTTTGCTGTTTTTGTAATTGTTTGACCTACCTTTCTTTGTTCATTTGCCAGCTTAACAGCTTCCAATTTGAATTCTGCCGTATATTCTCTTACCATTTCTAATCCTCCAAAATTTTATTTTACCCAAAAAAACTCTTTTCTTTCTCTCCACTTTTTCTGGGTAAGGTCAATATACCAGTGCCGAAAATAGTTGACAAAGATTGTGTATACTTATTACAATTATTTGGGTACCAGAAGTTTTTACGGCAACAAAGTATGCACTAACTATAAGTAAGGAAGACTTTAAGCAGGCAATAAAAAAAATGAAGGAACGTTTAAAAGAGATTAAAGGAGAGAAGAAAAAGGTAAAAGGGAATACGGCAGAAAATGAATCTTATTACAAATAGCATAAAGGGCTTTTATTCTAGTGTTAAATCGGACCTAGATTGGCAAGCCAGACGTAGTCTTATTAGGACATTAGTAAAAGAAGTCAACATTGATCTTGATAAAGTAGATGTAGTATTTAAGATCAAAGAACTTGAAAACCCCGCCCAGAATGGACAAAATCAAAAGATGGTACATTGTCTAAGGGGTCTGGGCACTGGGATGACATCTTTTTTCTTGGTACAAATTACTCTTATGTCTCAATATTTGTACAGTTGTGTTATCGGCCGTTTGATGTTTACAACGCAGGAAGTTCATACGGTTGTAAGTCAAGCGGTAGGATGACAAGATTTTGCAAGGGTATTTTTTTTATAGGAGATTAATATGGAAATTTTTCTTGATAGCGTTGATTTAAATGAAATTAAAGAACTAAAGGAGTTCATTGACGGCATAACAACTAATCCTTCTTTAATAGCAAAGTCCGGGCGTAAAGATAAATACGAGGATTTAGTGCGTGAAATATGCTCTATTATAAAAGGGCCTGTTAGTGTTGAAGTTGTTGCAGATAGCCATGAAGAGATGATCACAGAAGGTCTGAATTTAGCAAAAATTGCTGATAATGTTGTGATCAAATTACCTCTTACACATGAAGGATTAATTTCTTGTAAAAAGTTATGGACAGAGCATAAAATACCTGTTAACATCACATTATGTTTTTCTCCTGGACAAGCACTGCTTGCCGCTAAGGTCGGTGCTTGTTTTATTTCCCCCTTTATTGGTCGCCTTGATGATATAAGCTATGATGGCTTATCGCTAATAGAAGATATATGTACTATATATTCTAATTACGGTTTTGATACTAAAGTTCTTGTTGCATCAGTGAGAAGCCCAGCGCATGTAATAGAAGCTGCAAGGCTTGGTGCTGATTCAATTACTGTGCCAGCAAAAGTACTTAGACAATTAATTAATCACCCACTTACTGACCAAGGACTAGCAATATTTGAAAAAGACTGGGGTGTAAAATAATAAACGGTTACAAATGAACATAAAAATTGGCGTATCCGTTCAGGCAATGGCGTCAACTTAAGAGCCTTCATTAGCAAACTCTCCTAAAGACATGATGGCGTTTGCTACCTTATTGCGGCTGCCCTGGTCGAATTTTAACTTTATAGCTAACCCAAGAAAGGTTTCCCTACATCATACCGCCGAGGCGCTAACGAGTAGCGGAATGACGAATTTGTTGTTTTTCAAATTGTAGGTAAACCTAAAGCTATAGAAAAAAAGAAGAACCAGTTTCTTAGTTTTTCATTGACATAATCCACTCCATATGCCATAATAAAATTTTATATCTTGGAGAAGGAAATGACATTAAGGTTAACACTACAAGAAGTCAACAGTAGTCCAGATCTGAGTAAGGAAAATTTAATTGATAGAATTAAAGATAAGCTGCAGCAGGAAAATCAACTTACATATGATGAGTGGAAAAAAAACGAATTTGATATAAATTACACGTTTATAGTGCTCAAGTGCAATTTATTACTTATAGCAGCTGAAAATGGCTATGAAAAAGTAGTAAGATACTTAACAAAAAACGGAGCTAATGTTAATGTACAAGATGAATGGGAAAAAACCTCCTTACATTATTCTGCTCAGCATGGGCATGCACAAGTAGTAGAAGTTTTGCTAGAAGAAGGAGCAGACGTTAATGCACAAAATGAAGATAAAGGGACTCCTTTGCATTATGCTGCTTATAGTGGTCATATAGAAGTAGTAAAACATCTTATAAAAAAAGAGGCAGATGTTAATGTAGTGGACAGATATGGAAGAAGTCCTTTACATTATGCTGCTGAGAATGGATACACACAAGTAGTAGAAGTTTTGCTAGAAGAGGGAGCAGACGTTAATGCACAAGATAAAGACGGAAGAACTCCTTTATATTATGCTGTTTATTACACTCATGGTGAACATCCAAGACTAAATTATCAACATCCAAAAGTAGCGAAACTTCTGCTAAATTATGGTGCAGATCCATCATTTATTCATAGACCTGAAGCTATAACAGCAGGAATTACTGTAGGTATATTAGCTGCCATTGTTGCTCCATTAGCACTCATTTATGCTACTGCATTACCTGCACTAGCAATAGTTGGAATTACTGTGGCATCTGCACTGATCGTTGGTGGAATTTCCTATGGGGTTGCATATAAGTCATCAGAGCATTCATTAAACAGTAAGCTAAGTGAGGTTAGCTGCAGTAATGTTGATGGAAATAAACAAACTGTACAACCATAATTATTAATTCACCACAGTAACCGCGCCGTGGCAGTGTTTGTACTTCTTTCCAGAATTACAAGGGCACTTGTCGTTTCTTGAGACTTTGGGAAGTCTGCTATTTCTAGCAGAATGTAACCTATTGCCTATCTCTTGGTTATCTGCCAACTTAAAGTGCGCTAGGCGGTGAATGGTGAGTTCCTTCCATTTTTCAAGCATTGACTCAAACATCAAGAAAGCTTCGCGTTTAAATTCATTCAGTGGATCTTTCTGCCCCATGGCACGTAGGCTTATGCTTTGTCTTAGGCTCTCTAGAACTGAAAGGTGTTCCCTCCATAAATGATCAAGTGTCATTATCATCATTTGCTTCACGATCGTATTCCACAAATCTGTAGTGTGCTGACTGTTGAAATATTTTTCTTTCTCAGTAAAAAATTCTTGTATCTTATCATTTATATAATCCAAAGCTTCTTGTTTGTTTAAAAACTTTGCTAAATCTTCTTTATCAAGCGTTATTCCATACCTTGTATGGAATTCTTTGACTATATCTTCAATATAATCCTCATAATAGCCACTTTGGACTATACCTTCTATTACGCTCTCATTTACTTCGCTATATACTTCAAGTAAATCATTAATTTCGTTGCCTAAGATATTGTTTCTCTGCTTAAAAATAACTTTACGTTGGTTGTTGATTACGTCATCAAACTTAAGTAGAGATTTCCGCACGTCATAGTTTCTAGCTTCAACTTTCTTTTGTGCTTTCTCGAGTGCCTTATTGATCCATGGATGATGAATAGCTTCGTTATTCTTTAGCCCTACTTTTTGTAAAAAACTTCTCATTCTATCAGAGCCAAATATTCTCATTAGGTCATCTTCGAGCGATAAAAAGAACTTAGAAAGTCCAGGATCCCCCTGACGACCAGAACGGCCGCGTAATTGATCATCTATTCTCCTGCTTTCATGTCTTTCGGTTCCAACCACACATAAACCACCAGCTTTTATAGCAATTTCCTTATCTTTTTTTACTCTTTCAACTATTTCTTGGTATTTTTTTTCTCTTTCATCAGCATTTTTTATCTTCTTTAGCTCCACCTTTGCAATCATTTCAGCATTTCCACCAAGCTGAATATCAGTTCCACGTCCTGCCATGTTAGTTGCTATAGTGATACTACCTGGCACTCCAGCTTGCGCTATTATGTACGCCTCTTGTTCATGATAACGAGCATTTAATACTGAATGCTTAAGAGAATGGCTTTGCAAAAGCGCAGAAAGCTTCTCAGAGTTTTCGATGCTCACCGTGCCAACAAGGACCGGTTGAAGGCGTTTGTAGCATTCTTCTATAAACTTCAACACAGCATTAAATTTTTCCTTTTCTGTACCGTAAATTTCATCATCAATATCAACTCTTTTTACAGGTACATTGGTTGGAATTTTTACTACATTTAATCTGTATATATCACGAAACTCTTCTGCCTCTGTTGCTGCTGTTCCCGTCATTCCGGAAAGTTTATTGTACATACGAAAGTAATTCTGAAATGTGACCGATGCTAAAGTTTGGTTTTCATGCTGAATTTCAAGATTCTCCTTCGCTTCAAGTGCCTGATGAAGACCATCGGAATATCTCCTGCCCTCCATCATACGCCCAGTAAATTCATCAATAATCACTACCTTGCCATCCTTTACTATATAATCTTTATCAGCAGTAAACAGCTTATATGCACGTAATGCTTGGTCTATATAATGAGTCATTATCATGCTGTCAGTATCATAGAGCGAGGAATTTTCAGGAATGAGATTGTATGACCTTAGTAGTTCCTCCACTCGTGAAATACCATCTTCAGTCAAGAATACCGTTCTACCTTTTTCATCTACTTCATAATCGGAGTCAACTAATTTGGTTACTATTTTATTGATATGCTTATATATCTGATTGTTTTCCTCAACCGGGCCAGAAATAATAAGCGGAGTGCGAGCTTCATCAATGAGTATTGAGTCCACTTCATCAACTATTCCGTAGTGAAAGCCTCTCTGAACCATGTCTTCTTGAGAAAATTTCATATTGTCTCGCAGGTAATCAAAGGCAAGCTCGTTATTTGTGGAATACACGATATCTGCACTGTAAGCCTCTTTCCTCTCTTCGTCTGTCAAGTTATTCGTAATAAACGCAACAGAAACCCCAAGAGAATTATATAATTTGCTCATCCACTCTGTGTCTCGTTTTGCAAGATAGTCGTTAACAGTTACGACATGTACGCCTTTCCCTTCTAAGGAATTTAGATATGCTGCTAAAGTTGCAACGAGTGTCTTTCCCTCTCCTGTTTTCATTTCTGATATCATGCCATTGTGGAGCACCATTCCACCAATCAGTTGAACATCAAAGTGCCTCATGTTAAGAAACCTTCGAGAGGCTTCACGCACAACTGCAAATGCAGGTACGAGAAGATCATTTAACGTTTTCCCATTTTTCAATTCTCGATTGAATTCTTCAGTTTTACCAGCAAGCTCCTCATCAGATAAGCTCTGCATTTCTGTTTCTAATGCATTTATTTGCTGAACAATTTTCCTAAAGGATTTTATTATCTTCTTGTTTGTTGATCCAAATATCTTTCTTATAAAAAAGAATGACAACGTAAAAATAAAAAATATAAGAATGGCTGTCAAAATTAGCGGAGAATCTAGCATAAACTTAAGTAAAGTCTTATTTAATATGAGATTATATTACTAAATGCAGCCTACAGCAATGACATATTAGATTCGGGGAATCTTTATGCTTAAGACAGCAAACAAAATTGACCCTGTTCGGCACTGTTATTACAATGTTAAAGAATCTGTTGCATTATCTTAGGCACTTGGTGACTTTAATTTTTTATAGAAAGAAGTTATTCGTAGGTTTAGTAGGGTATGAATGTAGAAAACAAACAGTCTGAAGTACTTAGTAATCGTACATTTAAGAAGAGAGATGGCACATCAACAGGTGATCATGGTCGCAAGTATGAAGTAAAATTATTAATGCTGTATCTACTTCATGGGTTAAGTAGTAAAATTGACTTTTGGTTAGCATCAAACATAGAAGGTTTTGGAGCCTTTGATGATATTTTTTTTGAGTATAAAGATCAGAAGAACAAATCGAGAATTATCTTGGTTCAAGCTAAGCACTGCAATACACATCGCTCTCCGAAGAATATTACTTTTGAAGATTTGTTTATTGATGGAAATGATAGAAAGCAACAGAAAGAAGATTTCGGGTTAAACAAATATTTTGAATCTCATCCTGAGATTAAGCAAAACCCTGAGTGTAAGAACAGTGATATTACGCTTGTCATTCATACTAATGTCAATGTGAACCTAAAAAAAGGTACAGAGAAGCAAGGAAGCGTAGAAACATTAGAGAAGTATCTGGAAGAGTCAAAGTTAACAAATGATAACACTTTAAATATTTATGAAGGTCAAAAAGGAACGTGCTACAAAATAAAAAATCATACTGAACTGAAAAAATACTTCAGTTGTGGTAGTGACGATGAAATAGAAGATTTTTTACTTAGAATAAGGTTTGTAGTTGATCAACCTAATCATTCAAAATTAGATGATATTATTAAGAAAGAAATAGGGAATATATACAAAATATCAGGGGAAGAAGATATTGATACGGTTTTTGTCCGTGTATTTGACAAGGTAGAGAAATGGTGGGCACAAAAGGGTAGCAAAGTTTCTTATCTAACAAGAAAAGACGATTATTTTAGGGAAGCTATAGAACATCTTTATAGTCTCAAACCTAGAGAAGATCTATTTGAACGGTGGAACATTCCACCTAAAATAGCTAGTGGAAATTTCATTGAACGAGAATATCTCAATGAAGAAATAGTAAATCATCTAAAGACAAAAAATGAGCCAGTTATATTAACTGCTTTGTACGGGTTAGGTGGAGTAGGTAAAACACAGTCAGTGCTAGATTTTATTCAAAAACATGGGAAAGAATACAAGGCAATATGTTGGTTTAATGCAAAAGATGAAGATCAACTACTCAGTGAATATGTTAATTTAGGAAGAAAATTAAATATTATTCACGATGAAGACAACATTTCTATTGCACAGCGAGCTTATTATGTGAAAAACTGGCTAGAAGATTCTAAACGTGAAGGCTGGTTGTTGATTTATGATAATGTATCAAATTATGAAGTCATTTCTAAGCTCAGACCTACAAAAGGCGGCAAAATAATAGTTACGTCTCGTAATACTGAATGGCCACAAGGGAGTATAGGTGTAGACGTTTTTACTCCTCCAGAATCAGAATTATATGTTAAGAAAATTCTAGGCCAGGTTTCAGAAAGCGATAGGCCAAATATAGGTATATTGGCAGAAAAGTTAGGTAGATTACCTTTGGCATTAGCTCAGGCTTGCGCTTACATCAAAGAAAACAAAATGACTATCTCACGTTACTTAGAAATTTATGCAGAAAGGAAGCTTTATTTATTATCTCATAAAACACTACCTAAGGATTCTAACCATGAGCCTGTGTTTATTACTTGGGATATTACAATGGACGCAATTCGTAATGAGTCTAAACTAGCAAGCAAGTTGTTAGTAGCTTGTGCATATTTAGACAATGATATTCCTAAAGATTTGTTAAGAATATTTCCTGAGATTGTAGAGAACAATTCTGAAGAAAAACCTTTTGAAGAAGTATTAGGTATATTATTGAGATATTCGATGCTAGTGTCCAATGAGCAGAGTAGTAGTGTTTCTATTCACTGTTTAGTACAAGATGTAATTAGGCTAAAGTCAAAGGAAAGTGGAAAAATTAAAAAAGATATAAAAACCGTTTTTCAATTATTAAAAGAAAGCTTCCCTGACGACAGTGACAAATTAGAAGATTATGCTAAGAAACGACAGTTGTTACCACATTTAGAAACGTTCTTATCACATATAGATGATTGGCTAGGAAAAAATCCTTTAGAAAAGCAAACAATAGAGAAGGATTATCTTGTGGATTTGTTAATACGAATGAGTGATGGATATTATTACTTGGGTAATCCTAGAAGACAAAAGGAGTCGCTTGAACGGGTTTTACCTATCTTTAGAAAACATTATGGATCTGATCATTTTATAGTCGCCACGGCACTGACAAACCTCGGTATCGCTTGCGGGGATTTAGGTGATCACAAGAAAAAAAAGACGTTGCTTGAACGGGCTTTACCTATTTCTGAGAAACATTATGGCCCTGACCATTTCGAAGTTGCTGCCATACTGACAAACCTAAGTAGTTCCTACGGGACTTTAGGCAATCATGATAAACAAAAGGAGCTTCTTGAACGGACTTTAACAATTAAAGAGAAACATTATGGCCCTGACCATTTCGAAGTTGCTAGGACACTGGCAAACCTTGGTAACTCTTATAGGGCTTTAGGTACTCCTCAAAAAGCAAAAGAGTTGCTTGAACGAGCTTTAGTAATTCAAGAGAAATATTATAAACCTAATCATTTTGAGGTTGCTAGGACACTAGTGAATCTAGGTAATGCTTACAGGAATTTAAGTGATCCTCAGAAGGCAAAAGAGTTGCTTGAACGAGCCTTAGTAATTCAAGAGAAACATTATGGCCCCAATTATTTTGAAGTTGCTATTACACTAACAAACCTTGGTGTCTTTCATGGGGATTTAGATGACTACGAGAAACAGAAGGGGTTACTTGAACGGGCTTTAGCAATTAATGAACAACATTATGGCCCCGACCATTTCGAAGTTGCTAGGACACTAGTGAATCTAGGTAACGCTTACAGGGATTTGGGTAATCCTCAGAAAGCAAAAGAGTTGCTTGAACGAGCCTTAGTAATTCAAGAGAAACATTATGGCCCCGATTATTTTGAAGTCGCTATTACTCTGACAAACCTTGGTATCTCTCATGTGGATTTAGGTGACTATAAAAAACAAAAGGAGTTACTTGAACGGGCTTTAGCAATCAAAAAGAAACATTACAGGCCTGACCATTTTGAAGTTGCTAGAACACTGGCAAACCTCGGTAATTCTTATAGGGTTTTAGGTAATCCCCAGAAGGCAAAAGAGTTGCTTGAACAGGCTCTAGCAATTCGAAAGAAACATTACGGCCTCGACCATTTTGAAGTTGTTAAATTACTGGCAACCCTCGGTATCGTTTATGGCACTTTTGGCGATCATCAGAAAGCAAAAGAGTTGTTTGAACGAGCTTTACCTATTTTTGAGAAACATTATGGCTCTGGTCATGTTCAAGTTGCCAAACTACTGGCAAATCTTGGTATTGCCTATGGCGCTTTGGGCGATCACAAGAAACAAGAGAAATTGCTTGAACAGGCCTTGCCTATTTTTGAGAAACATTATGGCCCTGATCATCCGGAAGTTGCTAAACTGCTGGCAGAACTAGATGACATTTAGGTTTTTAGCAATACTGGATTAACAACAATTCATTTGAGCTACACTTCCAAAACTAATCTATTTGGATCTTCTATATAATTTTTTATTTTAACGAGGAAAGTTACTGCTCCTTTGCCGTCAACTATTCTGTGATCGTAAGAGAGAGCAATGTACATCATAGGTCTGATTTCTACTGCATTACCAACAGCAACTGGCCTGTTTTGTATTGAATGCATTCCAAGTATTCCAGATTGCGGAGGGTTTATTATCGGAGTAGAAAGAAGCGAACCGTATACTCCGCCGTTTGAGATAGTGAATGTTGCACCTTCCATTTCTGATACTTGTAATTTACCTTCGCGAGCTTTTTTGCCAAGAGCAACCAAAGTCAACTCAATTTCTGCAAATGACATCTGATCGGCACCCCGAATAACTGGTACAACAAGACCTTTATCGGTGCCAACAGCAACACCTACGTCATAGTAATGTTTATATATGATTTCATCGCCTGAGATTTCAGCGTTAATTTCAGCAATTTCTTTCAATGCTTGCACCGTTGCCTTTATAAAAAACGACATAAAACCAAGTTTTATTCCATATTTTTTTTCAAAGGCGTCCTTATATTTTGCTCTTAGATCCATGACATTTTTCATGTCAATTTCATTGAACGTGGTCAGTATTGCAGCAGTATTTTGCGATGCTTTCAAACGAGCGGCAATTACTTGCCTTATTTTGCTCATTTTTACTCGTTCCTCTCTTTGCTCTCCATTTACTACACTTTTTGGCAATTCATATTGTTTTATTGCAGGTTGTTCAGCTTTGTTCATATGGCCTATCACATCTGCTTTTGTTATTCTGCCTCCCATGCCAGTTCCTTTGACGCTTTCTGCACTGATTGCATTTTCTTCCATAATTTTACGAGCTGATGGAGCATCTTTTTTAGCAGCACTTTCGCTTTTATCTTCTTTTCTCGCTTCCTCTTTTACTTCTCCCATGGAAAGCTTTGCTAACAATTGATCAGGACTTATTACATCATCTTCTTTTATAAGAAATTCAGTTATTTGCCCTGAAGCTTCTGCAGTTAATTCGAGTGCTGTTTTGTCAGTTTCAATTTCAAAGATCAAGTCATCTACTTTTACTGCTTCTCCAATACCCTTCTTTATTTTTACTATACCTTCTGTAACTGATTCACCACCAAGAGTTTTTGGTGCTCTGATTTCTATAATTTTGCTCATAAAACAACTTCCGTATAAAACTTTCTATAGATTTATACATGAAAAGAGACATGTAATAAACTAATAAATTCATTGAGGCTCTTATCATTTAGAAGTGACAAACGGATAACATATTCCCAAATGTCATTCCAGCACGTGACGCTAGGCCATAAAAATTCCTTGACAAGCTTTGTCAGCCCCCCTATCATGGTACTGAAGCTATTTATTTATCTTCGCAATCTGTGCAGGTTAATGACAAAAAACTTAGGGTATTTGGCGTCTCATGTTTAATTTTTCGCACTGCGTGCATCGCATGTCTTTAAAAATTTTTAGGTTTTTACCTATATAAGCCGAAACGCGCTTACAAAGCGTTTAAGACAGCAAAAAACGTCAAATTGACAAGGGAGAATTTGAATGCTAGCTACTACGGGGTTTCTTTGCCTTTTTTCCTGCTTAGTAAATTTCTTAAACACTTGCGGTGTAGGTTAGTTGCAAGTTAAAAGCAGCTAAATCGCTCTTAATCAAGCGTTTTAGAATAAAAAAAACGCCGATATTTTAGTACATAGTAAATAGCCAACCACCACGGGGCTTCTTTTGCCTTTTTTTTCGCTTGGTAAATTTTTTAATATTTATAGCTAAACGACAACCGTCATCCCGCTGCTTGTTAGCGGGATCTAGAGATACCGCGAATGAATCGCGGTATGACGGTTAAATAATTCGTCATCCCGCTACGTGTTAGCGGGATCTAGAGATACCGTGACGGTATGACGGTTCGCGGTGGTATGACGATAAGGTTTATACCTTGTCATGCAAGTAGCTTGACACTAGAATCCAGTAAGCTTGTTTATGCATATAAAAGGTTATTATTTTGTAAAGGCAAAGTTGCTTTTGGTTTTAAGTTAAAGTACAATAAATGCAAAGGCTCATATAAACTGGATCCAAGTAGTCAGCTACTCGGATGACATCAGAGAGAGGGTAACCGAAGTTCATGCGATACACGTTACCAAAGTGTTTAAATAATTAATTAGGTTAAGGTTTGGTATTCAAACAGTCGTACATATGCTAGTCAAAATAGGTACCAGAGGAAGCAAGCTTGCAGTTGCCCAGGCTTTGGAAGCAAAACAAAAGTTGCTGGACTCTTTTCCTAACTTATCTATTGAAATTGTTAAGATAAAAACTTCTGGAGATAAGTATGCAAACGCAAATCTTGCTGAAATAGGAGGTAAAGGATTATTCATTAAAGAAATTGAGGCTGAATTGCTCGAAAATAATATAGATATGGCAGTTCATTCGTTAAAGGATGTGCCTGCGTTTTTCTCAGGGGGCTTAACAATTCCTTGTGTTTTAGAAAGGCTAAGTCCATGCGATGCGTTTATTTCTCATAAACACAATAGCCTTGAGTCTTTGCCACAACAGGCTATTATTGCCACTTCTGCAATAAGAAGAAAAGTTCAGTTACTAAATTTTAGACCAGATTTAAATATAGTACCGTTACGTGGAAATGTAACAACTAGATTGCAAAATCAAAGTTTTGATGGAATAATTTTAGCTGAAGCAGGGCTCATAAGATTAGAAAAACATCACTTAATTACAGAGGTATTGCCACCAAAAGTTATGTTAAGTGCAGTGGGACAGGGAGCGATTTGTATTCAATGTAGAAGGAATGATGTAAAAATTATCGATCTTTTAGAGAAAATTAATAATAATATGTCTTTTATAAGAGTGAAATCAGAGCGCAGTTTTATGAAGACAGTGAATGCTTCATGTTTTACACCACTTGCAGCTTTGGCTGAATATGTGAGCGAAAATATGCTACATCTTCGTTGTATGTTGGCAGATGAAAAAAATATATACTTCACTGAGCGCACTTCATTTATAGAAGATGCGGAGAAAATGGGTATGGATGCAGGGTTAGAGTTGAAATCAAAATGCTTATAAGCTTACCTAAAGTACGTGGAGTCTATCGTTATGACATCTTAATGTCTAAAGCAACGTGGTTAAATGTCGGTGGACGAGCTGATATATTATTTAAACCACGTGATATTGAAGATTTAACATGCTTGATTAAAAACACTGAGTTGCCAATCAACGTTATCGGTGCAACATCCAACATAATAGTGCGGGATAGTGGCATTCGAGGAATAATAGTAAAATTGGGTAAGGAATTTTCATATATAAAAAGTAAAGGTAACAACTCCATTGTTGCAGGTGGTGCTGCGCTGCTCAGGAACCTTGCTTACTTTGCAGGAGAGCAACAAATTGGTGGACTTGAGTTTCTAGTTGGAATTCCAGGAACAGTTGGTGGCGGAATAGAAATGAATGCAGGTGCGTATGGTAGTGACATCGCAAGCGTTGTACAATCCATAAAAGCAGTGAATCTAGAGGATGGAAACCTATATGAGTTCTCCAGCGAAGAAATGGGGTATTTTTACCGTGGACATAGCCTAAAAGGAAATTGGATTTTTGTTGAAGCTGAGTTTAAAGGAGTAAACTCAGAGTATGAGCTTATACTGCAAAGGTTAAAGGAAGTTATTGAGAGGAAAAATAAAAGCCAGCCAATAAGAGGAAAAACTGCTGGGTGCATATTCAAAAATCCAAAAAACTACCGAGCATGGGAGTTAATTGATAAATCTGGCTGCCTAGGGTTAAATATTGGTGGAGCTAGAATCTCTAAGAAACATTGTAACTTCTTGCTCAATTACGATAATGCAACTGCATCTGACTTGGAAAACCTTGGCAACAAAGTAAAAGATGCAGTAAAGGATAAATTTAATGTTGAACTTGAGTGGGAAATAAGGGTTTTGGGTAGCTATTAGATAGTTTTTATAGCTTATGTATATTCGTTCAGGAGAACGGCAAATAAGGTAGACAAGTAATCTAAAAAAATAATCATAGAGAAAACGTGAGGTAATGTGGTTAATCTTGTAGAACTTTGCAAGAATCTAGAGAGAAAAATAGCAAAGTTATACCAATTCTCATTATTAGTGAATCAAATAAGCGATATTGCAGAGTTATTTAATTGTGGAGTGAGAAAGAAAGGCAATAGTATGGCTTTTTTTCCATTGTTGCCTATCCGTTTGTTGTGCAGTGGGAATTGGTATTAGAGGTTGTCCGGAAACAAGTAAATTCAAGCATATTCCCTCTTTAACATAACCCTACTCATAGCTAGGTATATGAAATTCTCAGTGGATGTTGTGAGTAAATCATACTCCTTCGATAGCCTTCTATTCCTATTAACCCAAGCAAAAGTCCTTTCTACAACCCATCTTCTTGGCTGTACTTTAAACCCTTGTTCTCTTGTTGGTAGTAGCTCAGGTGGCGTATCTTTGTGCACCCAAAATCTACATGGAGGCCTTGTAACAATTTCAATATCTATGTCATATTCTTCCTTTATGTGATTCTTTAAATTTCTTCCTTGGTATCCCATGTCAGCCCACATTTTTTTAACTTTAGTATATTTTGTTCTCATATTGTTTAATGCTATTTTAATACCATCTCTATCATTTTCGTTAGCAGCGCCTACGTAACAACCTAGTATAAAACCCTGAGTGTCTGTAATTATATGCCTTTTTCTACCCTTTACTTTTTTACTTCCATCATAGCCTTTGATCCCCCCTTTTCTGTAGTCTTTACAGATTGACTATCTACTATACAGGCACTCGGCTGCTCATTCCTTCCTATTTTTCTTCTACTATATTTTGTAATTTCATAATTCATTTTCTCAAAAATTCCCTGCTTCTTCCATTGCCTGAACTGCTCATACACAGTCTTCCATAGCGGAAAATCATTTGGTAAATACCGCCATTGACACCCTGTACGCAATACATAGAAAATTGCTTCTAATATTTCTCTTTTGCTATACTTTGGCGGCCTTCCTCCTTTCTTGTATGATACTCTGAAGTGTTTTTCTATTCTTGCCTATTCCCTTTCGCTTAGATCTGTTGGATACTTTTTTCTCATCTTTACCCCGTACTAAAATTTCAGATATTATAGCCTTTTACTTGTTTCCGGACAACCTCTAAGCTGAACGGACACTATTGTTATACTATATCTTATATACAATTGTGCAATATGGATAATGGCAACAAATTTACTAACGAAATTCAGTGACTTATGATTGATAATTAAAGTTCTTAATTAGTAATTGTTCACACTTAATTCTTCAATCTCACTAATAGAAAGGCCAGTAAATTTGACAATAGTGTTAACATCAACATTATTAGCCAGCATTGCTTTTGCGACTTCAATTTTCCCTTCAATTTTCCCTTCAATTTTCCCTTCAATTTTGCCTTCCTCTTTACCGATTTTGATGCCTCTTTCTTCGCCAATTTGGATTCCTTTTTCAGTAGCAAGATCAAGTCTGTATTCAAGAATGGCTTCTTCTTTGCGTAGATCCATTATTCTTTCTTCATAAGCTACTAAATCTTTTTCATTCCAGCTAAACCTGTCTAATTCATCGTAGGCTAACTTTATTATCGGTGCTTTTTCTGCTATTTTCCTTAAGTCTTCTTCCGTAGTTTCATCTGCATATTTGAAGAAAAATAACCAACGATCCACTATGCTTTCTAGCTGTTCTTCCTTATTCTTAGGAAATTTAGGTAGTTCAATAAATACAAATTGAAAATCTTTTAAGTCATGCTCATTGGTTTTCTCATCTCTTATAGTGTGGCTGGATATATAATCAAGCTTATCAGGAAATAAATTACAATTAGAGATAGCAATAAAGAAAACCTTCTTTAAATCAATGTGCTTACCAGATTTATCAGCTTGCCTTGAGTAAGCCTTAGCAGCATATAATTGAGCTCGTTTTTCGAAGCCTTTATCGCGAGTAAGCTGCATTTCAATCACATACCTGGCCCCACTAGAATCCCTGCAAAGAACATCAACTATACTTTGTTTATCAGATGCAATTTCAGGATCCATTATAGTACTGAGGAATTCCACTTCTTGTATAGTATTTATCTCAGTAAACCCTAAAATATCATTCAAAAAATGTATGAGAATATTCTTATTTTTTTCAGTGCCAAATATTTTTTTGAAGGTCAAATCCAGCTTAGGGTCGAGAAACTTAGATAAAGCCATAGCCAAAGTGCTTAAAAATATTAATAATTATACACTATTATTAACAATTATTCAACCATATTTTTGAAGATAGCTATGCCGCCGCGAACCGTCATACCGCCGCGGTATCTCTGGATCCCGCTAACAAGCAGCGGGATGACGAATTACTTAACCGTCATACCACCGCGAACCGTCATACCGCGATTCATTCGCGGTATCTCGGCATAGATTCCGCTAACTAGTAGCGGAATGACGATTGTGTATCGTGTTTTGCTAAAAATCACAGAATGCAGTCTGGTTACCTTAATTAGAGGTTTAGCTTTAACTTTAAATGAACTACTCAACCGTGACAGACTTAGCTAAATTTCTTGGACAATCTGCATCTAACCCTTTTTTTGCTGCAGTAAAGTAAGCAAGGAATTGCATAGCAACACTGTAGATGATTGGAGAGATAAAGTTATCAGTGTCTGGAAGTTGCACCACATCTGCGCAAACTCCCCTTAGGAATGGCGCTCCTTGTTTATCACTGAAGGCAATTACTTTGCCTTTTCTTGCAATAATCTCTTGTATATTAGATAGCGTTTTAAAGAATAAATCATCATAAGGGATAATTGCTATAACAAGCACAGTAGAGTCTATTAAAGCAATAGAACCATGCTTCATTTCTCCCGCTGCAATACCAATGGTATTGATGTATGAAAGCTCTTTTATTTTCAATGCGCCTTCCATTGCAACTCCGTATGAACTTCCTCTGCCAATTAAAATAACGTTATTGTGTTCTAATATGCTGCCTGATATATGTTGTATTTTCATCACATTTAAAACATGCTCAACATACTTGGGAATAGAGTTAATAGCGTTGCTTAGCTGTTTTATTCTCTCTCCACCCAGTATACCTTTTATTTTTCCAAGCTCCGCGGCAAAGCATGCTAAAGTTGCAAGTTGCGCAGAAAAGGTTTTTGTTGAAGCAACACCAATTTCTTGCCCAGCAAGAGTATGTAACACAATATCTGAGATCTTTTCAATGCTGCTGCTAAATGTATTAGTTATACTTATGATTGTTTGCTTCTGTGATTTCGCATAACGCAGCGCTTCTATGGTATCTGCAGTTTCGCCAGATTGAGAGATAAATAACCCAATGCTGCCTTCTTCCAGCTTGACGTTGCTATACCTAAATTCTGATGAGATTTCTAGATATACTCGAACTTGAGCGACATTTTCCAGCCAATACTTTGCTATTAGCCCAGCAAAATAAGATGACCCGCATCCAACTATAGTAATGTAACTCAGCTCAGAAAACAATTTTTTGTTAGCAAATATTACCTCTTTATATTGCTTGTAAAATTGATTTATTGTTTTGTTTAATGCACGCGGTTGCTCAAAAATCTCTTTTAACATGAAGCTAGGGTAACCATTTTTGCTAATTAGAAAATCACTTGGACTACTATTTTCTATACTGCGTTTAACTTGTGTACCATTGTTGTATATACTAACTCCACTAGATTTTATCACTGCAATGTCATCATCTTCCAAATGCGATATTTTTTCCACAAATGCACTTAAAGCATTAGAGTCAGATGCAGCAAACACTGTGTTACAGTTATAGCCTATTGCTAAAGGCAAATTTCTCTTCGCAACAAATAAGGCGTCTGGATATTCTGCAAATAATAAGGCCAAGGCAAATGAGCCGTGTAGGTTGTTTAAACACTTAAATAGAGAATCAACTGGCGACAATCCTTCATCGAGATATAAGGTTAGCATGTTTGGTATGATCTCTGTGTCAGTGTCAGTATGGAATGACATGCCCCTTTCTTCTAGGCCCTTTTTTAGCAGATTGTAATTCTCAATTATGCCGTTATGAGCAACAACAACGTTATTTGTACGAATGGGGTGAGCATTTTTAAGGCCTGGGACTCCATGTGTAGCCCAGCGAGTATGTGCTATACCAACTGTACTGTGAGACATCTTGCTGTCATCAACAACTTCACATAACCTTTCGACTTTACCTTCTGATTTTTTGACTTCTATCTTACCTTCGTTATTTATGATTGCTATACCTGAGGAATCATATCCCCTATATTCCAATTTTTGTAACCCAGTTAGTAAGGTTGGTATTACTGAATCACCGCTACTTACTACACCAAATATTCCGCACACAAATGGATCACCAAACAAACTTTTTTCTAAACATGTTAAGCATTTTTGCCTTTATTACTGGTTGATTTATATTCTTTTTATCATTCTTTCGATTTTACCTTTTTAATTGGTTTAGCTGCTACTTTTTGAGTTTCTTTGCTTAAAACCTCAGATATAGCGGACTTTAGAACTTTTATCTCAACTTTTGGTGCTATTTCTATTATAAATTGTGCATTTGCCTCATCAACTTTATTAACTTCACCTATTATTCCACCAGAAGTAATGACTGTATCACCACGTTTTATTTGATCTATCATCTTTCTATGTTCTTTTAGTTTTTTTTGTTGCGGGCGAATAATGAGAAAATAAAATACCACAAATATTAAAATCAATGGAGTAAAACTAGCAAAAGATGCGCCGATACTTGATGTATTGCTAGTTGCATCTGCTGCAAAAACTTCAGAAATGAGCATATTTAATCCTAATTGTTAATGATAAAAACAAACCTATTTAAGTATTAATTACAATACCATGCCATGTCAAGTTTGGTGAAGGCGTTTCTCAATACCGGCAATAATACTGCGAATTCTAAGTTATGCTAAAACTAATATGGCGGGAGTGATGAGACTTGAACTCACGACCTCATGCGTGACAGGCATGCGCTCTAACCAACTGAGCTACACCCCCCTAATTTCTTTTTAGCGTTTTCGGGCTTCAACTTTAAAGCTAATAAACATGTTGCCCTTTGTCAATATTTTTTGTTTGCGCTTTGCTGTCTTTTCTATTACTATGTAAATAATTTAATTTCACACATGGCTTGTACAAGTAGTCCCATTAGGGTTATGCCATGGAAGATAAACTATTTGGAGGAATGATATATGACAAATTTGCCTAAAGTCACTGTGCGTGATTTAGCTGAATCTGGTGTACATTTTGGTCACAAAATTAGTCGCTGGAACGCAAAAATGGCTCCATACATATATGGAGTGCATCAAGAAAATCGTATACATATAATTGATTTGCGAAAAACACTACCATTGCTACAGGTGGCCATGAAGGCTTTATATGACGTTGTATTTCAAGGTGGTCGCATTCTATTTGTTGGTACAAAGTTTCAAGCTTTTGATATTATTGCAAGTGAAGCGATTCGTTGTGGTCAATATTATGTGAATCATCGTTGGCTTGGTGGTATGCTTACTAATTGGGGCACTGTTTCTTCTTCGATAAAAACCTTGATGCAATATGAGAAAATATTAAATGACGAGGATAGCATTTTAACAAAGAAAGAATTGGGAAACATTGAAAAGAAAAAGCAAAAGCTTGATAAGGCGCTTGGCGGTATTAGAGAAATGGGAGCAATTCCTGATATCTTATTCATCATTGATACTAATAAAGAGCATATAGCGGTTAAGGAGGCTAAGAAGTTAGGAATTCCAATAGTTGCAATACTTGATACTAATTCTGATCCAGATGGTATTACTTATCTAATACCTGGAAATGATGACTCAAGAAAATCAATAGAGCTCTATTGTAAATTAGCTACCGACTCTATATTAGCTGGAATAGAGTCTAGTCTAGCAAAATCTGGAGTTAAGATTGATGATATAAGGGGTGATGAGTTTATTCAAGAAAAAGAAGATGGTATTGTGCAAACTAAAAGGAGACGTAGTAAAGTTTACAAAGAAGAAGAAAGGGAGGTAGTAACAAATGAAGATGAATCCAGATGATATAAGAGAATTACGTGATAGAACAGGGCTTGGCTTAAGTGACTGTAAAAAAGCATTAGAAGAATGTGATGGTGACATTAAGAAAGCCGTTGATAAGTTACGTACAATAGGTCTTGCTAAAGCTGACAAAAAATCTGATAGAGTAGCTTCAGATGGGCTCGTTGCTATGTGTTTGACTGAAAATTGTGGTGTATTGATTGAACTCAATTGCGAAACCGATTTTGTCGCAAGGAATGAGAAATTTATAGAGTTAGTTTTAAATTTAGCATCAATTGCTCATCAAGAACGCTGTACTAGCGTTGATGAGTTAAAAAATGCCAAGTATGAAAGCATTGGCACAGTGCAGGAAGCTATTATGAATGGTACGTCAGTTCTTGGTGAGAAGCTAGAGTTAAGCAAGCTTTGTTACTTAGAAGCTAAGGATGGAGTTATTGCTGGCTACGTACATGGTGATGCGCATGGCTTAGGTAAGATTGGTGCTTTAATTGCATTGCAATCATCTGGTGATAAGGCGAAGCTACAAGAGATTGGGAAACAAATAGCTATGCATGTAGTTGCTATGAAGCCTGAAGCCTTGTCTATAGATGATTTAGATCAAATGAAGTTGAACAACGAACGTTCTATAATTGAAGAGCAAGTGAGGAGCTTAAATAAACCTGAAGAAGTAGCAAAAAAAATAGTAGATGGACGAATGGCTAAGTACTATGAAGAAGTTGTTTTACTGGAGCAAAAATTTATAAAGGATGATAAGATGAAGATTTCTGATTTTATAAAATCAAGCGAGTTGAGTGCTGTTAAACTCTCTAATTACAAGTTACTTGTTTTGGGTGATGCAGATTAAATAGCAAAAAATGTTTATTTCAACAAATGAAAAAAGCGAAATAAAATATTCCAGGGTGTTATTTAAAATCTCTGGTGAGGCTTTGATGGGATCAAAGCAATTTGGTCACGATATGGAGACTATAGGTGAGTTATCTAAAGGCATAGTTGAAGTTTGTAATCTTGGAGTTCAGGTATGTATTGTTGTTGGTGGTGGTAATATCTTTCGTGGCACATCTGCGTCTTTAAGTGGTTGTGAAAGAGCAAGCAGTGATTATATTGGAATGCTTGCAACTATAATCAATGCTTTAATTTTACAAAACTTTTTAGAAAAAAATTTAGTAGCTTCTAGGGTATTATCTGCAATACCCATGGCCACTGTATGCGAACCTTACATCAGAAGGAAAGCTATTCGTCATTTAGAAAAAGGTAGAGTGGTAATTTTTGCAGCAGGCACAGGCAACCCATTTTTTACTACAGATACAGCTGCAGCCTTACGTGCTGTTGAAATGAATTGTGATGTTATTCTAAAGGGTACGCAAGTAAATGGTGTATACTCCGCTGATCCGAAAAAAAATGAGGATGCTGTAATGTATGATAGGCTTTCTTACACGGATTTATTGACTCGTGATTTAAAAGTTATGGATGCATCAGCAATTTCACTTGCTCGTGAGAATTCTATTCCAATTATAGTTTTTTCTTTGAAGGGAGAAAAAATAGTCAATATTATTAAGGGTCAAGGTACTTATACTATAGTTTCAGATTGTAAACATTAGGTAATTTATGTTAAATGAAATAAAAGCTAAAACAAAAGAAAGAATGCTAAAAACTATTCAGTCCTTTCATGATGATATTAAAGGCGTACGCACTGGTAGAGCTAGCGCATCGTTGCTTGATGGTATAGTTGTAAATATCTATGGTGGACATCAAAAGTTAAATCAGGTTGCAGGTGTTTCGGTTATAGATAACAAAACTCTATCAATTAAAATTTGGGATATTAATGTTGTCGGTGAAGTGAAAAATGCTATATTAAATGCCAACTTGAATTTAAATCCTGTTGTTGAGGGCAATACCATACGTATAGCTCTTCCGGACTTGACACAAGAAACCCGTGAAAAATTAGTGAAATTATTGCATCAGTTTGCTGAAAATGCACGGATTGCCATTAGAAATATACGTAGAGATATTATGGAAGAAACAGAAAAAATGAAGGAAAATAAAGAAATCTCAGAAGATGATTTTCATGGTGCTAAGAAGGAAATACAAAATATTACTGATGATAATATAAAAAAGATTGATGGTGAATTGTCCATCAAAGAAAAGGATATACTGAATCACTAAATGATATGGAGAAAGCTTACATAGCAAATGATGTCGTTCCAGTGTTTGACACTGGAATCCAGCCTTTACTATACAACTATCTGATGCACTTGTTTGAAATCAAATTTCCTGGATCCCAGTGTCGGAGCACTGGGATGACACCAATTTTGCATTCAAGTACCAACTATTGGTGTCACTACAGTAACTCTCTTCCTGTCATGCAAGTAGCTGACACCTTCCAGGTGTCCATTGAAATCCAAAAAATTTCACTCAAGTCAAAATTAGGTTAAATTTAAATGTTGAATCAAGAATCTTTACCGAAACATTTAGCAATTATTATGGATGGTAATGGTAGATGGGCAAACAATCAAGGAAGAGTAAAAATTGATGGTTATAAAAAGGGCAGTGAAGTTGCATACGATATTGCCAAGTATTGTACGGACTTAACTATACCCTACTTAACTTTGTATGCATTCTCTATGGAGAATTGGCTTAGACCTAAAAACGAAACTGACTGTCTATTTGATTTATTTTACTCCGTTTTAACTAATGAAGATAAAGTCAATTTCATTTACAATTGTAACATTAAGTTGAATTTTATTGGCAATTTAAGTCTGTTACCCAGTAAAATATTGGATCAAATTAAAAAAGCAGAAGAAATGACACATAAGAACGATGGTTTATTACTCACTGTGGCAGTCAGTTACGGAGCAAAGCAAGAAATTACACAAGCTATAAGCAATATTATAAAAGAAAATATTGCTTATGTATCAGAAGAGGAATTTGAAAAATTTCTATATACTAAAGATTTGCCAAAATTGGATTTATTAATTCGCACTGGTGGCGAAAAAAGGTTAAGCAACTTTTTATTATGGCAAGCAGCTTATGCTGAATTGTATTTTTGTGATACTTTATGGCCTGATTTTTCTTGTCAAGATTTGAGTAAAGCATTAGAAGATTATACAAAAAGAGAGAAAAAATATGGTAGATAATAATTTTATAATTAGAATGTTGTCCTCAATAGTAATATTATTCATATTTTCCTTTGCTACATATTTCAGTGATTTATCGTTTTACCTATTGATTTTTTCAATAGCAGTTTTATCTTCTTTTGAATGGTATAATCTAACCCAAGGAAATAAAATTTTATACGTTTTTGCATTATTATTGATTGCACTACCAAGCGCCTCATTAATATATTTATATAATCTACCACAAGGAAAATACGCATTAGTATGGTTCGTCTTAACCATTTGGGGAATTGACGTTACTGCCTACCTATTTGGTAAGAATTTTGGTGGAGCTAAAATTTGCCCAATTCTTAGCCCTGGAAAAACTTGGGCAGGACTTCTTGGTGCGATTTTAGCTGGAGTAGTGTGCACAATTTTTGGATCAATATTTTTTGGTCTATTTTCAATTTTTTATTCTCCAATCATTGGCCTTGCAATTGCTATTCTAGCGCAACTTGGCGATTTCACTGAGTCGCTTGTTAAAAGAGCTTACGGTGTTAAAGATAGTGGAAATATGATACCTGGCCATGGGGGAGTGCTCGACCGTATGGACAGTTTCATTTTTACTGCCCCTCTTATTGCTATTTACATAAGCTAAGTCTGCAGAAGTGCCATTAGAGCTCATCCCTAGTCAGCTCCCCAACCGCTTCTACAGTGCAGTCATGGACAAACGTCTTTTCACAATAAGGGCAGGCTATTTCCTCTTCTTCTCCCATATCTAAATATATTAATGGATGGCCGGAACCCTCATCATTCTCATCACCATGACAACAAACTTTTCTATTATTAACCCTCACTTTTGACATGCTGCTCCTTTAGCTTATAACATTTTATATATTGAATATACCCATTCAGAAATAAAAAACAACAAGCACTATTCTCCATTTTTTATCCTATTCAGATTAATCAATTCGTTTTGAACACCTTTTGATACAAATTTGCTAACATCTTCTCCTAATCTTGCTATTTCCTTTACAAAGCTTGATGAGATAAATTGAGTATCTTCAGAAGCAGGAAGAAATATGGTTTCGATTTCAGGAAGAAGTTTATAATTTACCCAGCTCATTTGAAACTCGTAATCAAAATCCGATACTGCTCTTAATCCCCTAATAATAACAGAAGCATTCTGCTCTTTGGCAAACTTCACTAGCAACCCATTAAAAGATATAACATCTGCATCAATTCCTAGTCCTTTAATTTCATTTTCAGCCATGCTTGTGCGTAGCTTTGTGTCAAAGGCAGTATGCTTATTAACGTTTTCTGCAACCCCTATTATTAATTTATCGACTAGTTTACACGCTCTTTTGATTATGTCAAGATGCCCAAAAGTTATAGGGTCAAATGTGCCAGGGTAGATTCCTATTTTGTCATTAATGTTCATCCTTTATTTTTATAAACTACTTTAAAAACTTTTGATAGACATAATAACATTTTTTATCTAAAAATAAAAGTATACAGTTGGCCTGATAGCTCAGTTGGTAGAGCAAAGGACTGAAAATCCTTGTGTCGCTGGTTCGATTCCTGCTCAGGCCACCTTCTCTTTCTTGGCGAACTTGCCTTTTTGTCATAAAATACTCTATATCGTAATATAAATATTAGGGAGGCAAGTCATGGTATATAAATATTATAATAAACTATTTAATATCTTATTAATTATAGTTCTATTATTAAGCAATATTACTTATGCTGGCGTTAGTGAAAAACCGGCATCTCAACATGTAACCAGAAAAGAAGAACCAGCGTCAACTGTCTTGACGGCAGAAAATACAGTAAATAATGACATAGTTGTTGGTTTGTTGAAAACGGAAGAAGCACATGAGCTTGGGCTATCTCAAAATATCTACGAGATGTTTAATAACTTTGGAGTTAAAACCGTACTCATTGATTACAATAAAATAATTAACTTAAAAGAAATCCAAGAAAAGTCGCTTATCTTTGCAAAACAAGATGAAACATTGGCAAAGAAGCTAACATTAGACCGAATAAAAGTTGAAGTTGCAAAGTTTGTTAAAGAGCACAAAATAAATAGAATATTTATTCCGGATAATTTACACTCAGCACCCACTCCTTGTCGCCAGCTTGTTACTGAAGCAATTGTAAAAATAGTGGATGATAACCCTGTAATTCATTTGCTTGGCATATGTGAAGGCATAATGAATGCAAAGGGAATTGAAGTAGTGAGTGTTGTGAGTGATGAAGAGAAACGAAGATCTCATTTAAAATCAGCACCTAATCCACAGAAAGAGGATGTACCTCTCCAGCAGATAAAGATCGTTCCAAATAGTCGTTTAGCAGAAGTAGTAGCCAAATTCCTAATACCTAATGAAAATGGCTGGTTTTCAACATATTTTCCAGATGCTCATTCAGGAGCAGTAAGTAATACACCAGAAAATAGAAGAAAATTGGAGTCACTTGGATATAAAGTTGCAGCATTTTCCAGTGAGGGGGTAATAGAGGCTATTGAAGATAAGCATGGTAATGTTCACTTTCAAAGTCATCCAGAAGCCCTTGTTGTGAAGTCAGATAAAAACCTCTATTTATCAAATCACAAGGAACGTCAAGTGTCTACACTAGTTGCTATAGCGATTATGAATGATTTTCTTTATCGTGCTTAATGGCTATAGCTTTAGGCTTACCGACGATTTGATAAACGATAGATTTGTCATGTATCCGTTCAGGCAATGGCGTCAACTTAAGGAAAAATATCAGCGATAGTGTATAAAATTTCTCTCCAAATTTTTTATCATTAAATTATCCAAAGAGTGCAAGGGACAGCACTTTTGTTTCTATTTTATTGCAACAAAAAAGTTTAAAATGTGTCTTTTTTAGGTGAGGCATGCAAAAAGGAAAAGATCTTATCTTACAAATTAAAAATGCAATATACTCGAAAACTTTTCAGAAAATCCATTGTGTTGAGTTTTACACGAACAAGAAAACTTCCTTTTTCGACAGTATTTTCTATGATTTTAAAGTTAGTTAAAAAAAGTTTGGGAATAGAATGTGAACTTATGGAGCCATTGACATGTGACCTTACCCAGAAAAAGTGGAGAGAAAGTTTGGAATGTTTTTCACAAAGAGAATGATGAATCAAAATGCTCAGGAATGCAATAGTTAATAGTGACGTTGTTTGTTATAAAAAATTTCTATATATTCAAATATAGCAGTTTTGATATGCTGTTTAGAGTGCCGAGAGGTGTCTATTGGTAACTCCCTTTTTAGAGAACTGAAGAAGCTTTCCACAACAGAATTGTCGTAACAACAACCTTTATGACTCATCTATGTTTTTTATGGATAAGAGATATTGATAACCTTGCAAAGTATATTGTGAACCTTGATCACTATGTAATAGTAGATTTTTGGCAGGTTTACGCTTGTTAACGGCCATTAATAAAGAGTCCATAACCTATTGTTTATTTATTGAACTGCTCATTAACTACCATGCGTGAATATAGATCGATTATTGTTGCCAAATATAGCCATCCTTCTTTGGTTTTTATATAAGTAATCCCATACTTTATTTGGTTGATCGACAATAAAGTTTTGGTCTAATATATTGGGAGCTACTGTCCGTTTGTTGTTTCTTAATTTTAAATTTTCTTCTCAATATAGCCTGAATACCATTTTTCTGCATAATACTTTGCACTGTTTTTAAGTTGCAACTTTTACCCAAAGCCTTTAATTCAGCATGAATTTTAGGAGCTCCATATCTACATTTAGAAGCTTGATATATTTTTTGAATATCTGCTAATAACTCTTTATTTGCTGATTCTCTACTGCTTATTTTCCTTGTAGTCCACTTATAGTAGCCACTAGCAGAAAACCCTACATAATTCCTGCACTTTATAGTGTTTACTATGCTCTTTTATGAAAAAATATTTTACTCTTTTTGACTGGCCAGGGCTTTTTTTAAAATGTCTCTTTCTCTTGTTACTTTTGCTAACTCTTTCTGTAAATCAAATCTCTCTTTGTCATAAGGTGCTACATCTGGAAATGCATTTGCCGCTGACTTTTTTTCGTTATATTTCTTCATCCATTTTCCTAATACACTATCCCTTATTCCTAGATCTCTTGCTACTTTTGCAACTGGTTGACCTACCTTTCTTTGTTCATTTGCCAGCTTAACAGCTTCCAATTTGAATTCTGCCGTATATTCTCTTGCCATTTCTAATCCTCCAAAATTTTATTTTACTCGAAAAAACTCCTTTCTTTCTCTCCACTTTTTCTGGGTAAGGTCAGTATGGGAAAAGGTGAAAGATGTACTAAAAAACCCAGAGATGATAAAAAAGGAATACCAACGTAGAGTATTAGAAAATAAAAATGATGAATCATCAGAGAAAAAGTTTGCAAGAAGAGAAAATCAAATAAAAGAAGGTATCGAAAAATTAATGGAAGATTATTATAGTCAAGAAAATGCAGGAGAGAAAGGATATATAAGCGAGGAAGAATTTAAACAGACAATGAGAAAAATGAAAGAACGCTTACAAGGGATAGAAGAAGAGAAAAAAAAGGTAGTTGATCAGAAGGCAGTAGAAAAAGGAATAAGTCTTATTATAAATAGCATAAAGAATTTTTATTCTAGTGTAAAATCGAACCTGGAACAGCTAGATTGGCAAACTAAGCGCGGCATTATTAAAGCATTAATAGGACAAATTAACATTGGTTGTGATCAGGTAGAAGTAGGATTTCAGATCGAAGAACCAGCACAGGATGGGGGAATTCTTAATTTGTATCATTGTACTACACATCGTAATAAGGGGGTTGGCAAAATGTGTCAAGCAAGTTTTTTCGTTTCTATAAATCTGGATTTCAGCGTTATGCGCTGGAATGACAACGTGAGGTAAATTTTTCAACATCCCAAAATTACAGAATTCAGTCTGTTTAATTAAGTGTGAACTGTTACACGAAAATTTTGTAAACAGATTAATATACCCTGTTTTTGCTATTCATCTAAAAATGGAACCATAGAGTACGTTGAGGAGCGTAAGCAAATTTTAATGCAAAAATTACTATCAAAAAATAGATTATGCAAGAGGTCTAATTATTCTGCCGCAATTTTGCTCTATCACACTTGCCACATTTAATATTCCAGCTTCATCATAATAATTTCCAATCACTTGCAAGGCAAGTGGTAAACCCTCATTGGAGAGCCCAACAGGAACAGAAATAGCAGGCAATCCTGCCAGACTTGCCGGCACAGTAAACACATCATTGATGCACATAATTAGCGGATCTGGCTTTTCATTTAAGCCAAAAGCTTCTGTTGGAGCAGATGGCACAAGTATGTAATCTATTTTTTCAAACGCTTTTATAAAATCATTTCTGATTAATGCCCTAATGCACTGCGCTTTTTCGTAATATTCATTATAATGACCTGAAGAAAGCGCATAAGCGCCAATTAAAATTCTTCTTTTCACCTCTTTACCAAAACCTTCTGCTCTTGTTAGTGAATACATTTCTTCAAGGGTATCAGCATCAACCCTTAATCCATAACGCACACCATCGTAACGAGCAAGATTGGATGAAGTTTCAGCAGAACAGATTAAATAATAGACTGGTATTGCATATTTAGTATGTGGCAGAGTAATGTCAACAACTTCAGCGCCATTTTCTTTTAAATAGGAAGCAACTCTTTCCCAATTATGAACTATTTCCTCTGAAATTCCATCCATCCTATATTCTTTTGGTATACCAATACACTTACCCTTGACATCACCATTTATAAAGCTAGAAAATTTAGGCACTGGCTTTTCGCTCGATATTGAATCTTTTGTATCATAGCCACAAATTGCTTCCAGCATTAATGCTGAATCAGAGACAGAACGAGTAATGACTCCTGCTTGATCCAGAGAACTCGCAAATGCAATCATACCAAAACGCGAGCATCTTCCATAAGTTGGCTTTATTCCAACTACTCCACAATAAGCTGCTGGTTGGCGTACAGATCCACCGGTGTCGCTCCCTAACGCTCCAGCGCATAAAAATCCAGCAACCGATGCTGCAGATCCACCAGATGATCCACCAGGAACAACTTTTTCCCCATCGCTTTTTCTAATCCACACATTTTCAACAGGGCCAAAATAGCTATTTGTGTTCGCAGAACCCATAGCAAATTCATCCATATTAAGCTTACCGAGCATGGCTGCTCCACTTTTTAAAAGCAAGTCAGACACCGTAGATTCGTAAGTCGGAACGAAATTTTCCAGCATTTTTGAGCATGCTGTTGTTTTTATTCCTTTTGTACAGAATAGATCTTTGATGCCAACTGGTACACCCATGAGCGGCGAGATTAAATCATCCTTTTGCCTAGAGAAATGTTCATCTGCAGCTTTAGCAGCTTTCATTGCTATCTCTGGGGTTTTTGTTATAAATGCATTTAATTTCTCATTTTCAACCGCACTGATGTGCGCCTCTACGAGTTCAACGGCAGAAAAACTCTTTTTTTTGAGCCCGTCATGCATTTGTGTAATACTTAACTTTCTTAGTTCATTCATCAATATTTAATTTTTAGCAAGACGTTAATTATAACATGGCACGATAAAAAATCCATACATTTATAGTTACAGCTAGAAATGTAGCTAAGGTAACTTAGATTCACCGACAATCGTCATCCCGCTACTTGTTAGCGGCTAAGAGATACCGCAGCGGTATGACGTAGAAGCTATACTTTTATACTCACCAACTCAGTATCCAATCCGGATTGTATCTTAAGAGGTTGTCCGGAAACAAGTAAATTCAAGCATATTCCCTCTTTAACATAACCCTACTCATAGCTAGGTATATGAAATTCTCAGTGGATGTTGTGAGTAAATCATACTCCTTCGATAGCCTTCTATTCCTATTAACCCAAGCAAAAGTCCTTTCTACAACCCATCTTCTTGGCTGTACTTTAAACCCTTGTTCTCTTGTTGGTAGTAGCTCAGGTGGCGTATCTTTGTGCACCCAAAATCTACATGGAGGCCTTGTAACAATTTCAATATCTATGTCATATTCTTCCTTTATGTGATTCTTTAAATTTCTTCCTTGGTATCCCATGTCAGCCCACATTTTTTTAACTTTAGTATATTTTGTTCTCATATTGTTTAATGCTATTTTAATACCATCTCTATCATTTTCGTTAGCAGCGCCTACGTAACAACCTAGTATAAAACCCTGAGTGTCTGTAATTATATGCCTTTTTCTACCCTTTACTTTTTTACTTCCATCATAGCCTTTGATCCCCCCTTTTCTGTAGTCTTTACAGATTGACTATCTACTATACAGGCACTCGGCTGCTCATTCCTTCCTATTTTTCTTCTACTATATTTTGTAATTTCATAATTCATTTTCTCAAAAATTCCCTGCTTCTTCCATTGCCTGAACTGCTCATACACAGTCTTCCATAGCGGAAAATCATTTGGTAAATACCGCCATTGACACCCTGTACGCAATACATAGAAAATTGCTTCTAATATTTCTCTTTTGCTATACTTTGGCGGCCTTCCTCCTTTCTTGTATGATACTCTGAAGTGTTTTTCTATTCTTGCCTATTCCCTTTCGCTTAGATCTGTTGGATACTTTTTTCTCATCTTTACCCCGTACTAAAATTTCAGATATTATAGCCTTTTACTTGTTTCCGGACAACCTCTAAGTATGTATTTACTGCTTACCTTATTTTGATTAACATATGCATAAGACTTTGGGCTTAATATGTATCACATTTTAAAATATAAAGATTATGAACCAAAAATAGACGAAAGTGCTTTCATCGCAGGTGGTTCGCATATCATAGGCAAGGTTGAAATAGGAAGAGATGCAAGCATCTGGTTTAATTGTGTAATCAGAGGGGACGTTGGATCAATAAAAATAGGTGATGGAACAAATATTCAAGATGGAACGGTAATTCATGTGGATAGAAACCCAGGTGGTGACACAATTATTGGCAGCATGGTAACAGTGGGACATTTTTGTGTGTTGCACGCATGCACGGTGCATGATAAGGCGTTTATTGGTATGGGCTCTACCGTGATGGACCATGCAGTTGTGGAGCCTGAAGCTATGGTAGCTGCTGGCTCACTGGTAACACACGGAAAAGTGATAAAAAGTGGGGAAATATGGGCTGGCAGGCCAGCAAAATTCTTCAAAAAAATGTCGAATGAAGAAATTAAACATATTACACAATCAGCACAAAATTATATTATGCTAATGAAGGAATACAAAAACTGAAGTTCGCGTCAAGTGTTTTACTTGACACGTACATTTCGGCTTAACCCTTGTTACTTCTTTTTCCCATCTCATTTACTTCTTGTTCTTTTGCCCCATCTACTTGAGTACTAGGTAATACTGCATATGTAATACCACCAGCTACGAGTGCAGATGTTACTGCTATACCAATTATTACTAACATCTCTAACCTAACTGTATGTTCAAGTGCAGTAAATGCTATCAGTCCAGCAGCAAGACCAACACCAACAGTAGCGGTGTACTTCGCTCCATTGCCTTGTTTTGGTTGCTCAGTTGTTTTGCTTTTATCTTCCAATGTTTGTTTTTCCTTCTGTAATTTATCAACAAGACTTTTACTCTCTTCTAATTGTTTATTTAACTCCACAACTTCAGCATTTTTAGCTTGCAACTGCTGAACTTGAGCTTTTAATTGTGTTATTTCCTCATCTCTAGCTTGTAACTGAGCAGCACTTGGTCGGTTGTTTAGCTGTTCTTGTAAATCTTTTATTTCATCGTCTTTAGCTTTTAACAGAGTAGCATTTGGTTGGTTGTTTAGCTGTTCTTGTAAATCTTTTATTTCATCGTCTTTAGCTTTTAACAGAGTAGCATTTGGTTGGTTGTTTAGCTGTTCTTGTAAATCTTTCATTTCATCGTCTTTAGCTTCTAACTTTTGCTCTAAGATGTTAACAAGCTCATTACCCTGTTGTAGTCTTTTACTTGCTGATCTTCTTCTTTTTTTTGACTCAGTAACATCTTCTTGCTCATTAACAGAACCTTCACTTAACGGCGTCCTACCACTAGAAAGAACACTTCGATTACCTTTATTGCCCGACGTAACCTCATTATCATCGGCAACCTGCATTGTATCATTAATCCCTTCAGACACAGGCGTGCTACTCGCATCAACATAATCATTTAAAGAATCTTGATTACCAACTGAAGAACCTTGTAACGACTGCTCTGTTCCTGATTCAATAGAGTTTTTATTTATAGTTCCTTCTTGATCAGATGTTATATCAGTTGGTGAAGTTGCTCCAGGTGAAGAACTTTGATTTTTATTCGAGTTCAACATATTAAACCTCAATATACATAATTAACATTACATAATACCCTTAGAACCTAGGGTCAAGTAATATTTTTATCATAGCATAGAAAATTTATGTTCGTAAACAAAAAATTTTGGCGTAGAATTGCCGTATTTGCTTAATTGTGCTATAGCTAAAGTAATTTAGGTTTACCGACCATCGTCATCCCGCTGCTTGTTAGCGGGATCTATACCGCGAATGAATCGCGGTATGACGTTGCTAGCTTAAGGTTTAAAATTGAGAAATATTTATGTTAAAAGAAAAATACGGCTTTAAAGAAATTGAAGACAAATGCAACATATTATGGGAAGGCAGTAAAGTTTATAAATGGAATGGTGAAAAGGATAACACTTTCACTATAGACACGCCTCCACCGACAATATCGGGAAAACTCCATATTGGCCATATATTCAGCTATTGCCATACAGACTTTATTGCAAGGTTTCAGCGCATGCTGGGAAAAGATGTGTTTTATCCAATTGGGTTTGATGATAATGGGCTTCCCACTGAAAGATTGGTTGAACAAACCTATAAAACCCGTGCAAAAGAAGTTGGCAGAGAAAAATTTATAGAGATGTGCCATGAGGTTATTGAAAAATCAAAGCAAGAATTCAAGGAACTATTTAAATCGGTCGGCATTAGTTATGACTGGGATTTGGAATATCACACGATCAGCAAGGAAACTGTGACGCTTTCACAGATGTCGTTTATTGATCTATATAACAAGGGATATGCATATAGAAAAATGCAGCCTATCCTTTGGGACCCGGTTGATAAAACAGCAATTGCGCAAGCAGAAATAGAAGATAAAGTTTTTGAGTCATCCTTAAACACGATAGTTTTCTCTACTCAAGAAAATGAGCAGATCAATATTGCAACTACGCGACCTGAACTACTTCCAGCATGCGTTGCAGTTTTTTGTCATCCAGAGGATACGCGCTACACTCATCTGATCGGAAAAACAGCGGTAGTGCCAATAACAGAGGAGAAAGTTCCAATAATAGCAGATGATAAGGTTAAAATAGATAAAGGCACCGGGCTTGTTATGTGTTGTACATTCGGTGATGAACTCGACATATATTGGCAGCAAAAGCATAACCTGCCGATGAAAATTATCATCGATCAGGATGGGAGGATGAACCTAGATGATGTCATTCCACCACACCCCGGCGTCATGAAAGTAGCTGACACTGGAATCTACGATGAAATAAATGGATTGAAAGTTACAGCAGCAAGAAAGAGGATGATTGAAATCTCGAGTGGAAAAGGACTTTTGATAGAAAGCACTAACATTTCTCATTCTGTTAAGTGCGCAGAAAGATCTGGTGCACCACTTGAGATATTACCTACTTATCAATGGTTTATCAAGACCTTAGAGCAAAAAGCTCAAGTATTAGATAAAGTAAAAGAATGCAATTGGCATCCAGCTACTATGCGTAAACGTATGGAAGTGTGGATAGAAGGGCTAAATTGGGACTGGTGCATCTCAAGGCAGCGCTATTTTGGTGTGCCATTTCCAGCGTGGTATTCTAAACGTAAGGGAGAAGAAGGTAAAATTATTCTAGCTGAAGTAAAGGCCCTACCTATTGATCCACTCAAAGATTTGCCAAAAGGGTATAGCAAAGAAGAGATTATCCCAGATCAAGATGTAATGGATACTTGGGCCACAAGTTCAATTACTCCTCAACTGAGTGCACTGGCAGTAAACAGTGAGTTTAGTTTACCAAATCATCGCTATGATACGATATTTCCTGCAGATCTGCGCAGCCAGAGCCATGAGATAATCAGAACTTGGGCTTTTTATACTATTTTAAAGGCACATTATCATGCAAATTCTTTACCTTGGAAAAACATTATGATCAGCGGTTGGTGTTTAACCGATGATAAGAAAAAGATGAGTAAATCAAAGGGTAACATCATCACTCCTCATGTAATACTTGAAACTTATGGAGCTGATGTAGTGCGCTATTGGGCAGCGAACTCAAGGCTTGGAGTTGATACAGTCTACTCTGAAAATACATTCAAAATTGGCAAGCGCCTCGTTACAAAACTTTGGAACGCTAGCAAGTTCGTTTCCATGTTCATGGAAAAGCATCAAGTGATGAGCATAAATTCTGCTCACGAGACAATGGATAAGTGGATATTGTCTAAGTTATACAAAGTTATAGAAAGAGCAACGAACAACCTATTACAGTTTGAATACTGCGAAGCTTTGAGTGCAGTAGAAGAATTTTTTTGGAAGGATTTTTGTGATAACTACTTGGAACTAGCAAAAAAGCGCGCATATGGAGATAAAGTAGACAGCGAAACAAACTTAAGTGCAAAGCAAAGTTTGGCATATGTACTGAATATTATTTTGCGGTTATTTGCACCTTTCTTGCCTTACATTACAGAAGAGATATACCACCAGTTGTATAGTTATAATTCTGTACACAATCAAAGTAATTGGCCGAGCAAAGAAGAACTTATCTACGATAAATATTCAGAGGAAATGGGAGATAATGTTATTCAGATATTAAACATTATCAGAAAGATAAAGGCAGATAATAATGTATCAGTTAAGCATCTGATAAAAAAGTTGATGATAAAAGCAGATCTACGAGAGGATAAATTGAATCAATCTGCGCAGGATGATTTGCAGGCAGTTTGCAATGCGGAAACGATAGAGTGGATGCAGTCTGAGCTTGAAACTGAAGACGGAAAATACATAGTGAATATAGACTTATACTGATTTTTATAGCTTTACTTCCTTTAATATCCATGCTATTGCAATCATTATTAGTATGAGGGAATAATAATAGGGGATTTATATAATAAAGCCAATGCACCTTATCTTATAGCTGGTGCTCTTGCTACTTTGGTATTGCTTGCGTCTAGGACACTTGCTGTTGCCCCTTATGTTAAGTTCTTGTCTTCAGTTGCAGCCTTTAATGTAGCTCTTCCTGTTGCTTTGAGTTTGTCTATACTTTCTGTTCTGGTGCTTGTACTTTCATGTAAAATAATTAGTAATAATAAGAAAATAGAGGTTGAGAAAAATAAATTTGCTGAAAAAGAGCAAGAGTTAGAAAGCGTAAAACAACAATCAGAGAGTAGGGTACAAGAGTTAGAAAGTAAAATAGCTCTGGGAGAAAAAGCTAAAGAAGCTGTAAATAAAGAAGTGAAGGAATTAAAAGATCAATTAACTCGAGAAAAGCAAGATTTGGAAAGCGAAATTGCAGGGTTAAATAAGGAAATAGAGCAGTTAAAGAAACAACAAGATGATGCACAGCAAAAATTAGATGATGCTACAAAAGAGTTAAATAATAAAGGTAATCAAATCCGAGAATTAGAGGGTAAGATAGGTGCCCTTAATAATAAGAACAAAGATTTACACGATGAAAATACAGAATTGAGTGCAAAAGTAAAAGGTCAGTTAAAACATAAGGAGGAGATGCTTTCTCTTGAATACCAAGAGTTACATGATGAAAATGTAAGATTGAATGAAAGAGTGGATTCTTTAATGGAGGAATTATCTCAACCTCAAAAAGAAATAGATTCCTTAAAAAGGCAGTTAGATGAATTAAAATATGAAGGAATTTTAGCTCTTTTATTAAAAGAAAGAATAACAGAATTGGAAACATGTTTAGAAAAGAGAAGGAAAAAAGTAGGAGAATTAGCAGTGCAGTTAGAAAAAGACAAAACTTCTTGTTTAAAATCTGAATTAGGGGAAGTAGTAAAAAGAGAAATACGATTGAAAGAAAAGTTAAGTAAAAAAGTGCAAGAAACGATCCAGCTAGCTAAAGATTTAGAACAAAAAGAAAAACTATGCAAGGAATTAGAAGAGGAAAAAACTAAAAATCTTGATAAGATCGGAGAGTTAAAAAAACTTAATGAAAAGTTGCGCGATAATAACAGTCAGTTGAAAAGTAGCGAAAAAGATTTGGATGACGAATGCAGTAAATTAAGAATACGTAATTCTGATTTGGAAAGAAAAGTTAAACGTCTGCAAGCAGTAATTGAGCAGGAAGACGAGCAAAGTCATTCCATTTCTTCAGATATAAGCAGTGAACATTTATCAGAACTTGAAGGAATAGGTGAAAATGAGTCTGTTAATAAACAGTTCCCGAAACCAAAACCACCTTATATATCCACTCCAATAAGATCGCCATGTAAAAAGCTGAATGATGCTTCATGTGATTCTGGATATACCAGTATACGTTCTACCCCGATCAATAGCTAACTAGACATTATAAGTACAATGGTACACTCGATACACAAGGTCTAAGTCATTTTTTAGCTAGCAGGCTGAAAAAGGAAAGTTTGTTGTAGGTGCAGCACTATAATTCCTCCACAGATAAGAGAATTTTAATAAATATATACAAGACTGCTGGAGTTTTGTCCGTGGTGGGAGGGGAGTAATGAGCAATTTGCTTAGTGAGGCTAATGCATTTTATTTTGTAGCTAGTTCCTTAGCTACTCTTACGTTACTTACATCTTTAGCGCTTATTGTAACTTCTAATGTGCCTCTTCCTCTAATTCTTGCTTTAGCTACATTATCTATTTTGGTGCTTGCACTTTCGTATAAAATAATTAGTAATAATAAAAAAATAGAGGTTGAGAGAAATAAATTCGCTCAGAAAGAGCAAAAGTTAGAAAATAAAATAACTCTGGAAAAAGAAGCTGAAGAAGCTGCAAACAAAGAAGTGAAGAATCAATTACATGAATTAACTAGAGAGAAGCAAAATTTAGACAAGAGAGCAAAAAGATTGGATCAGAAAGTAAATGAGTCAGAAGCTGAGAGAGAATCTCTTCTTGAAGAAAAAAAATCTTTAGAGAAAAAATTAGAAACAGCAAAGAATCGTACGTTTGAAATAGACAATGAATTGGACAAAACAAGAAAGGAAACAGGTAAGCTTAATGAGCAGGAAGAGAAATTAAAACTTGAAATCTCATGTTTGAAGAAACAGTTGGAAGAAAGAAGTAGATTTATTGCAAAGCTGAAGATGGAAGTGGATGATAATAAACATTTAGAGCTAGAGAATAAGGGGTTGAATGATAGAATAGAAACGTTACGTGAAGTACAAAAGGCACTACGTGAGAAAAAACATGAACTTAGTGAAAAAGTAGAGGCATTGAATAAGGAAAAAAATAAACTTTCTAAAGAAGTAGAGGAATTACGTGAAGAACAAGAAAGGCTGCATGCAAACTTAGATAAGCTACAATGTAAAATTAAAGAGGTCAACAAAGAAAAGAAAAATTTATCTAAAGAATTAAAAGAGAAATTTGAAGAGTTAGATGAAGCAAATGGTTTAATTAAAAATCAATCTTTTGAGTTAGATGGGATAAGAAAAGATTGTAATAATGAAGTAAAAAGTTTAAGAAATTCACTTTTAGAACGAGACAGTCAAATAGAAGATTTTTTGAAAGAGAAAGAAAAACAAGTGAATTTTGCGCAACTGTTGATAAGATGCGTAACAGACAATATAGAAGAACCAATAAGAAATAATGATGGAAAAGCAATATTAGATACGATTCAAATATTAAAGTCTGCGTTACAAGGAGAAATTGCACGGCTTTTGCCAGACGAAACGCCTTCTTCTTCGCTGGAAGATCTTGGATATGAATCATTATTTGTCAGTCGCTCATCCACCCCGACCAAGTTGCCAAATTCACTATTGACAGAATCTTATGAACGCAGTCAGTTCAATCAGAGTGAAAGTATTTGCAAAACACAACAATGAGTCTTATTATAAGATAAATCATGCAAGATAATGAACCCAATAATATGCGCACTGGATACACAAGACTTAAATAAGGCTATTTCTCTAGCTAATGCTCTGCGTGGTAAAGTTGGCATGGTAAAGCTGGGATTAGAATTTTTTGCTGCTCAAGGTCTTTCTGGAGTGCAAGAAGTTGCAAAATGCAATGTACCAATTTTTTTAGATCTGAAATTGCATGACATTCCAAACACTGTAGCCAAAACAGTTGAAGTAATAAAAGTTCTGAACGTTGAAATGTTAACTCTGCACATCAGCGGTGGGACAAAAATGCTTGAAGAAGCGCTAAGTGTAGTGCAAGGCACAAAAATAAAGCTGATTGGAGTGACAGTGCTAACTAGTATGAGCAATGAGGATTTAAACGAGCTTGGAGTAGCAAGAGAGGCAAAATCACAGGTAATTTTGCTTGCAAAGCTTGCAAAAAAGATTGGACTCCATGGAATAGTCTGTTCTGCACTAGAAGCTCAAGAAGTGCGCCGAGAGTGCGGTGAAGACTTTAAAATTATTACTCCAGGAATTCGTATAGATCCAGGTCATGACGACCAAAAAAGAACAGCAACGCCAAAAGAAGCAATAAATTCAGGAGCTGATTATATCGTCATTGGCAGACCCATTACAAAAACTACAAGTAGTGCGGAGCTAATATTGAAATCCATGAAAGAATTTTAATATAATAACTTAATTTATAAAAATACTAACATATTAATTAGGAATAAGCATGAGTAATATCAATAGAATAATACGCGAAGTAATCAAGGAATTCCGCTCAAAATTACCAGATAAGGAAATAGAGGAATATTCTGGCAAATTGAATAAGCTACATATCTACCAGTGCAATAAGCATATAATAGAAAATAAGAAGCTATATCATTATACAATAAATGGGAAAACCCATGCTATGGATCAGCATGGGCATAATTTTGTCAAGAGTTTAGAAGTTATCTTGAGGAATAAGCCACAAATTTCCTTAGAAGAGGTAATTGATTTTATGGAAAAAATAATTAATTTTGGTCTTGATAGTTGTTATGGAGCATTTGAGATGATATTTGAATCTCGCTCTGGTGTTACAATAGATGATGCAGTTAATTTTGTAAAAGATAGCTTATCTAGTAAATTTTATAGATTCCATGGCAGTGGGATTTTCAAAGTAATATTAGAACTTAATCCAGAGAGCTCTCTTGAAGAGATAGAGAAACAATTTAGCAAAGTAGTAGATCCTTACTTTCTTAATGCTTGGAGTCGAGAAAGTGAAAGGGCTTTTGCTAAGATATGTAGGTTATGTAGAGAAGGACGTGTGGAGAATATGCAGAAATTTGATTTTAGCAATTTTAATTTAGATCAAGATAGTGCTGGAGCATTAAGAGCACTGTTACAGTATTGTGTTGACGTTTCTAATCAAAAAGCTTTAGGTGATTCACATGAATTGCATAGAGAAGAGATGGAGGGGATATATAAATTTGATGATAATTACGATTTAAATTTAGATAGTGATCATAATGATAGTATCTGGCATTGAAATTATACTACAATAATAAAATAACTGGATAAAAATTATCACCAAAAAAATTCAAAAAAGTGCTTGACATAAAAGAACGAACATTATATAGTGTCATTATCCTTTATTTTACCTCGCTTAATTCAATTACTGGATTAAGCTTACAGTACTAAGCGTGGCACAAAGTGCCACGCTATTTTTCGGTTTACATTTTCAACAGATAAAAAATGATGCCATTTCAGTGCCAAGCACATAACTGTACGAACATTCATTTTTAAAGGTAAATTGCACAACAGATGATGTCATTCCAGTGCTTGAAACTGGAATCCAGAAATTTTGCTTATAACTGAGCTGATGAGCTAAAGGTAGTTGTCTTACGCTAAAACAAACGTTTTTAATTAAGTTGCATAGAAGCTGGATCCCAGTGGGCTTTGTTGCATCGCTACTTATGAAAGGCTAACTATAGTTAGGATTATAAGCAACCTATTGAAAATCTTGTTTTTTTGCAATCAATCTGATCAAATTTAAGAATAGTAATTTGTTATTTATATTAATAAATTTAATTCTATTGAAAATAGCTAAAGCATTGAAATTCTTGAATTTTAGCCAGATTAGTGAGTGGTAGTGAAATTTCTTTTACTCAAATTTAGGTATTCACTGACCGTTCTTGTTATAAATACCAGAATAATAAGCTACTGATATTCCCTATCTTTTTTATCTTTAATCCATCATAGCTAGCGATGCAACAAAGCCATCCCAGTGTCAAGCACTGGGATGACAAGAAAGGGAGCACTGGAATGACATCGTTTACTATGTACCATATTGCAATATTCGTACAACTGTGGGAAACGTCTATGGATGCCATTCCTATTACCTTATTTCCATTTTTATTTCATTTTCAAAGGAGGCTATTATGTCACTTACCGATATCGCTCACCGTATCAATGAACTCGCTTCATCATGGGAGCAATTTAAATTAATAAATGATCGCAAACTAAAAGAAATTGAAAGCAAAGGGCGTGCTGATTCTGCAACAATTGAGCAGCTATGCAAGGTAAATAATGCCATTGATAGTTGCAAAGAGCGTTTAGACTTGATCGAAACTGCAGCTCAACGCCCAGAAGTAAATACAGATTTTAGCACAAGCGATAAATATTTTTCTGATTATATCCGCAAGGGAATGGAAAGCGGTTTATCACACAAAACCCTCAGTGGAGATGACAGTGATATCGGGGGATATCTAGTTACTCCGCATATTGTAAAACGCATAAACAAGCGCGTAACTGATTCGTTCCCAATGCGACAAATATGCTCCAGTCAAAGAATCTCTACTGAAACATTGGATTACATTATAGAAGATTTTGACCGCGCCGGTGCAGGTTGGAGCAGTGAAACAGTAGATGATGAGGACGGTGGCAATAAGTCTAAGTATGATTTTGCAAAAGATACGGACACGCCCAAAATCCAAAAGATTTCCGTCACAACTTACGAGTTATATGCTCAACCACAAATATCACAAAAGTTACTCGATGATGCGTTTGTCGATGTTGAGAGTTGGCTGGTGGAAAAGATTGCCGAGACTTTTAGTAATACCAATTCTCATTGTTGTCCAGTCAAATAGGAAACATTGCAGAGTTGTTTAGTTGTGGAGCTGGCAAGAGAAGTAATAAATTTGCACAAAGCACCCTCAAGTAGAGCAATTGTATCGTATATTTTATTGCGCAAAATGTTCTGTTTTATATATAACCAAAGCCTCTCAACAGGATTTAGCTCAGGTGAGTATGGAGGTAGGTATATAATGTCGATATTTTTAGGTACCTTTAAATTTTTTGACCTATGCCAACTAGCACAGTCCATAACGAGAAAAGCCTCTCGTGTTTCTAGATATTGCGAAATTTGCTCAAGAAATATGTTCATGCAATCAGTGTTGACATTTGGTGCAAATAAGCTAGAACTCTCTCCATTTCTAGGATTAACTGCACTATAGAGATAGAAATTTTGCCTACCTAATTTTGTTTTAACCTGTGTTCTAATCCCCTTTTTAAACCACCCATGTCCAACTTTTGAATGTGTGCCAAACCGTGATTCATCAAAGAAAAATAGCTCTTTTTCTGGATACTTGCTAATAGCTCAATTGAGATTTTTTTTTGAATTCCTCTTGTTTGCTTTTATCTTGTCCATTATGAACTGGTCTTGGTGTAATATATGAGAATTTCATCTTTTGCATATGGCGGTGTACTGTAGATTTGCTGATATTTAATCCGAACTTTTCCTGGATTCTTATTCTCATTTCTTTAATGGTGATATTAGGATTTTCTTCTATCCACTCTTCAATTTGCTGTAGTTGAGCCTGATTTAATTTAGTTTTTCTACGACGTTGTGAAGGAGCAAACAGTTTTTCTTCTCTGCCAATTTTCAAGAGTTTTACCCACGAAGTTAGTGCGCTTCTTGAAATGCAATATATTTTTGCTACAGCCGTTATACTGTACTTTTTTGCTGCAATTACAGCATTTAGTTTTTTTGAAACATATGCATTATTCCTTACTTTCTTCAGCATTTCTTTTGCTGATTCTACTACTTTTTCATCCAATAATTTTGATCTTAATGCCATTTAAACCTCGCTATTTTACTTACTTCAGTATGGCTTTTCTTCCATCATTGTCCATCTGTTTGCCCTGTAATGGGAATTGGTATTAGAGGTTGTCCGGAAACAAGTAAAAGGCTATAATATCTGAAATTTTAGTACGGGGTAAAGATGAGAAAAAAGTATCCAACAGATCTAAGCGAAAGGGAATAGGCAAGAATAGAAAAACACTTCAGAGTATCATACAAGAAAGGAGGAAGGCCGCCAAAGTATAGCAAAAGAGAAATATTAGAAGCAATTTTCTATGTATTGCGTACAGGGTGTCAATGGCGGTATTTACCAAATGATTTTCCGCTATGGAAGACTGTGTATGAGCAGTTCAGGCAATGGAAGAAGCAGGGAATTTTTGAGAAAATGAATTATGAAATTACAAAATATAGTAGAAGAAAAATAGGAAGGAATGAGCAGCCGAGTGCCTGTATAGTAGATAGTCAATCTGTAAAGACTACAGAAAAGGGGGGATCAAAGGCTATGATGGAAGTAAAAAAGTAAAGGGTAGAAAAAGGCATATAATTACAGACACTCAGGGTTTTATACTAGGTTGTTACGTAGGCGCTGCTAACGAAAATGATAGAGATGGTATTAAAATAGCATTAAACAATATGAGAACAAAATATACTAAAGTTAAAAAAATGTGGGCTGACATGGGATACCAAGGAAGAAATTTAAAGAATCACATAAAGGAAGAATATGACATAGATATTGAAATTGTTACAAGGCCTCCATGTAGATTTTGGGTGCACAAAGATACGCCACCTGAGCTACTACCAACAAGAGAACAAGGGTTTAAAGTACAGCCAAGAAGATGGGTTGTAGAAAGGACTTTTGCTTGGGTTAATAGGAATAGAAGGCTATCGAAGGAGTATGATTTACTCACAACATCCACTGAGAATTTCATATACCTAGCTATGAGTAGGGTTATGTTAAAGAGGGAATATGCTTGAATTTACTTGTTTCCGGACAACCTCTAAGGAAGAAAGCGAAGCCTTCATTAAGGGTGAGGGCACTTTTCAACCAAAAGGAATTTTAGCTTATGAAAATGGAAACAGTTATAATAAAATAGAGCAAGTTAAAACTGAAAAATTAGATAGTGATTCAATAATGATGTTGTATTACTCTCTGGACGAATATTATTCCAAAAATGCGTCATTTTTGATGAACAGGAGTACGTTGAAGGACATTAGGCTACTAAAAGCTCAAACAGGTCAATATCTCTGGCAACCAAGTTTGTCGCTTAAAGCCCCAGATACCTTAATGGGAATACCAGTATATCAATCTGCCGATATGCCACCAGCGCCAAACAATCAGCTACCAGTAATTGCGATGGCAGATTTCAAACAAGCTTATAAGATTGTAGATAACAGAGGAATGAGAATATTAAGAGACCCTTATACGAATAAACCTTATGTGAGGTTTTTTGTCACTAAGCGTGTCGGCGGAGAGGTTGTAAACACCAGTGCTATTAAATTGTTGAAAGTTGCGAGCAAGTACTAAAAACTTCCGCAGCATCATCTTTATAGCTGATCAAAGCAACACGTCATACCGCGATTCATTCCATAACTGTACGAACATTGTGATTTTGGCCCATCAGGAGGGTGTCATCCCAGTGCTTGACACATATAGCTAAACTGACTTAGATTTACCGACAGTTTGAAAAACAAAAATTCGTCATTCCGCTACTTGTTAGCGGAATCTATGCTGAGATATCGTGGCGGTATGACGTAGGAAAACCTTTCTTGGGTTAGCTATAGTTTGCTATATTATGTGATTTTATTTTTAGCGTTGCTTCTTATATTATGTAATTTATTTTCCATAATATACATTATGTAATTTTCGATGCTAAGATCTGTTATAGCTCTCAGTATGATATGAGTGATTCTCTTTTAATAATTATTTTTTAAATAGTTTGTTGGTTCATCAATTTCTTTAGGATTGATATCTACAATTATTTTTCCGTTTTTTAACAGAATAATCCGATCTGATATTTTTGTTAAAAAATCCAAATTGTGAGAAGCGATAATCATAGTAATACCCATATCTCTAACTGATTGTAGTAGTTCCACAACGTCGACTATTGTTGCTACATCTAAACCAGACGTTGGCTCATCGCATAATAGAATCCTTGGATTCATCATTAAGCTTCTGGCAAGCGCAACCCGCTGTTTTTGCCCACCGGATAGATTACTAGGGTAATCATTTTTTTTAGAGGCAATACCCAAAGACTCAAGTAGTGAATCACTTTGATCCTGAGTTTTGTTTTTAAGTTTGGGAGCATATGTAAGATTTTCCCAGACAGTCATATGTGGGAAAAGTTGAAAATCCTGAAATACAAAACCAGTACTATCATTGCATTCAATGCTACCAGAATCTAAAACTTCGAGTTTTTGTATACAACGTAACAATGTTGATTTACCACTACCAGAAGGACCAGCAAGACCAACTATAGATTGTTCTATAATCAGGTTAATATTATTAAGTACTGGAATATTATTAAATAATTTACAAACATTATGCATTTTTATCATATATACCTTTCTGTTCAATCTTTTTGCCTATATATTCAATTAGTAATACAAGAGCGTAATAATAAGCCCCAGCAAGACAAAGTGGTATAAAATAAGTAAATTGTTCTGCTGCAAGCATTTGCGCAGAGCGCATAATATCAACACCACCAATAGTAGAGATTAATGCCGTTTCTTTAAGGAGTGCAATGATCTCATTTATCATTGCAGGAAGAATATTTTTAATAACTTGTGGTAATATAATATCTCTCCACATATAGAAACTAGGTATTTGTAAAGTTTTAGCTGCTTCAAACTGGTTTTTTGATATAGTTTCAATACCAGCTCGTAAAATCTCAGCAATATAAGCACAGCTATTTAGACCAAATGCTATAATGCCAGCACTAAATATGTTTAATTTAGTTCCTGCAATGGTTGGAGTCATAAAATAAACAACACTTAACTGTAATATAAGGGGGGTGCCACGTATTACAGATATAATTCCATTAATTAATGGAATACAGATCTTATTATATCTGAGTACTGAAAATAACCCTCCTAGACTCATACCTAAAAGCAGTCCTCCAATCAATAATTTTAAAGTAAAGGCAAGGCCTGTTCCAACAAACAAGAAATTAGAAATTAATTCTTGCATCAGTTATCTCCTAGCCATTTTTCTGCTATCTTTTGTATTACACCTTTACTTTCTAAACTTTTTAACGCCTCGTTTATTTTATCCTTTAAATCAGATCCTTTATTCACAGCAATAGAATAACCATTATCTGACTTAGCGATGGCTGACCATGATAGACCAGGATTTTTTTTGCTAAATACTTTACCTTGGAATTCATCAATTAGGACGCTATCAACATGACCAGACTTTAATGTTTCTACAGCTTGATTATTATTGTCTATAGCAATAATTTGAGCTGTTGTAGGAACATGCTCTTTTAGCCAAATTTCCATGACAGTTCCTAGTTGAACGGCTATCTTCTTGTGAGTTAAGTTGTTTATACCGGCTATGGGTTTATTTTTGTGATATAGAATACCAAATTCCCCTGTATAATAACTATTTGAAAAATCAAAATTTTTTTCACGCTCTTCTGTGCTACCAATAGTAGATATAGCAGCATCTACAGAATTACTTTGCAATGCTGCAAATATAGTACTAAACTGCATATCTTTAAATATCGCTTCTTTACCTAACTCTTTTGCTACTAATTGAGCAAGCTCAATGTCAAAGCCAGTAAATTTACCATTTTCATAATATTCAAAAGGTGGATAATCTGCAGAAATTGCAAATCTAATGATATTATCGTGTTTATCTTCCTTGCATCCTGTTAATAGAATACTTATCGCTATAATAGCATTTAAAATGTATTTTTTCATATTACTAATTTATATTCATATTTTATTCATCTTGTGAATATAGACATTAAAAATTGAATAGTCAAGAAATAATGAATATAATTTCAAATATACTTATTACATATTCAATATGAGGAAAATGCATAATGCATGACAACACACTAGGTGAACATATTTTAAATATTATTCAAAATCATGAAATTTTAGAACAGAGCGATTTACAGACCTTACTCAAAAAAAGAGGGTATAACATTTCTCAGGCTACTTTATCAAGAAAATTGAAAGAACTTAAAATTGCCAAAGTTGCTGGTATGTATAAAGTAATTGACATCAACCAATATCGATTACCATTAATACTTAATATGCAAATTTCGGATTTTGGTTTAATAGTACTACACACTCAACCAGGACAAGCTAGCAGTCTGGCTTACTTTCTAGATCAGAAATATGTTATTTATTCATTAAATAATAGCAAAAACATAGGAATTATAGGAACTATAGCAGGTGATGATACAGTATTATTGATCATCAAAAGTAAGGCTGAACTTAACAAAGTATTACAATCAATTTATGAAACATTTCCATATTTAAGTCCTGAATAAGAATGTTGTAAGTTAAAAATGTGATATAAAGGAGATAAGAGGGATTTCTTTGTTTAAATCTTTGTCTTCTTTTTTTCAATATACCTACATATCAGAATGGACAATTCATATAGAATCAGCATAGGTATTGCAAGCCCTACTTGGCTTAATACATCAGGTGGAGTTAAGATTGCAGCAATAATAAAAATTACCACTATTGCGATTCTACGTTTATTTGACAAACTTTGTGCAGTCAGTAGCCCAACTCTCACCATTAATGTGAGTATGACTGGAATTTGAAATGCAGTGCCAAATGCAAACATAAATTGGAGAACGAGGTCTAAATATTCGCTAACTGATGGCATAAACTCTATCGGTATATCGAAGGATTTACCACTGTGTTCGAAGTTGATAAAAAACTTCCAGGCTAAAGGAAATATATAGTAATAGACTACAGTAGCTCCCGTTACAAATAAAACCGGTGTTGCAATTAAGTATGGCAACAACACTGCCCTTTCACTTTTATATAACCCAGGTGCTAAGAACATATAGAATTGCCATGCAAACACAGGAAAAGAGAGCAAAAGTGCACTCATCATTGCAACTCTAAGATACACAAAAAATGCCTCTGTTAAGTCTGTGTAAATTAAAGAAAAACCTTCGCTACCTTTTGTTGCTTCTATTAAAGGTGCGAGTAAAAAACGGTATATATTTTCCTTAAAGTAATAACAAAAACCAAAAGCAACGCAAAAAAATAGAAAGCAAAAGATAACTCTTTTTCTGAGTTCCGCAAAGTGCTCATAAAATGAGGCGTATTTGTTTGAGTTCCAGTTCATACTTTACTATAGCTCAATAATACTATGTCTAACATTCTCAGCGAAAAAGCCCACTCATTGTCATACCACGCTGCAACCCTGCATATATCACCTGTAACATATGTACCAGTTAAATCCACAATTGCACTATAAGGGTTATGCACAAAATCTATTGAGACTAAAGGTTCCTCGCATATAGAAAGTACATTTGACATTGGATAACCCTCTGTCATCCTAGTACCCTCTGATGTCATCCGAGTAGCTGACACTGGGATCCAGAAATTAGATTCCAGCGTCACGCGCTGGAATGACGTAGAGGAGAGAGCTGCATCCTTAAATATTTCATTGATTTCTTCAACGGTCGCTTTCTTATCAGTCGTAAATTTAAAATCAACCATAGAAACATTGCTAACTGGAACTCTGACGGAAGTGCCATCTAGTTTTCCTTTTAATTCATGGATGACAGAACCAATTGTTTTTGCTGCCCCGGTTGTAGTTGGCACCATAGATAATCCGCAAGCCCTTGCTCTACGCAAATCTTTATGATTACCATCAAGAACATTTTGATCATTCGTGTAGGCATGTATAGTAGTCATAAAACCGCTTTTTATGCCTAAACTAGAATGTAGGACTTTCACAATCGGAGCAAGGCAATTTGTAGTGCAAGAACCTGCTGATATCACTTTATGCTCTTTTTCGAGCATATCGTTATTCACACCATAAACTATAGTGACATCAGCATCTGGAACTGGAGCAGAGACAATTACTTTCTCTGCATTGTGCCTTATTGCTTCTTCACGTTTGTTGAATGCACCAGTACATTCAAGTATTACATCAACATTCCAAGGAATATTTTCAGGGCTCCGTTCTCTATACAAAGAAAACTTTCTGCCATTTATGGATAGCCAATTTTGAGACTCATTAAAATCAATATCACCACTGAATTTGCCATGAACAGAATCATATTTAATCAAATGTGCATGCTGCTTTGCACTGAGCGATCCATTGATAGCTACAACTTCTATTTGTTTGCTATATTCTTCTATTTCGAAAATAGCACGCAATACGCCTCTGCCTATTCTACCCAGACCATTAATTCCTACACGAATCGTCATCTCTTCATTCAAAAAATTTAATTATAGAGGATATCACTTGATATTTCATTTTATTCTTTTGCTTTTCTATCGATATGAACATTATAGCAAGGAGACAGGGCTAAAAACTTGCTTGACAAACTCCGCCAGCCCCCTTATCATAAAGTTGAAGCTATTTATTTATCTTCGCAATCTGCAGATTAAAACGACAAAGGGAACTTTGTATTTGGCGTAAATCATGCTTAATTTTTTGCACTATGTGCACCTCATGTCTTTATAAAACTTCTGGGTTTCTACCTATACAAGCCGAAACGCGCTTATAAAGCGTTTAAGACATCAAAAGACGTCAAATAGAACAAGGGAGAATTTGAATACTAGCTACCCTAGGTTTTCTTTGCCTTTTTTTCTGCTTAGTAAATTTTTTAATGTTTATAGCTAAAAGTTAGTTGCAGTTTAAATGCAGCTGAGTCGCGGTTACTAAGTGTAAAAAACATAAAAAAACGCCAATACTGAAAATAGACAATGACTAGGGTTTCTTTTGCCTTTTTTTCGTTTGGTAAGTTTCTTAATATTCATGGCTAAAGATTGCACGAATGTTGCAATTACAAAAGCGTTTCTACTAGGAGGGTGTCATCCCAGTGCTTGACACTGGGATGGCTTTGTTGCATCGCTACTTATGAAAGGCTAACTATAGTTAGGATTATAAGTAACCTATTGAAAATCTTGTTTTTTTGCAATCAATCTGATCAAATTTAAGAATAGTAATTTGTTATTTATATTAATAAATTTAATTCTATTGAAAATAGCTAAAGCATTGAAATTCTTGAATTTTAGCCGGATTGGTAAATGGTAGTGAAATTTCTTTTACTCAAATTTAGGTATTCATTGACCGTTCTTGTTATAAATACCAGAATAATAAGCTACTGATATTCCCTATCTTTTTTATCTTTAATCCATCATAGCTAGCGATGCAACAAAGCCCACTGGGATCCAGGAATTTTATTAAGTTGGTAAGCATAAAAGTAGCCATTTTACGTTACAATACAATGTTTTGATGATTATGGAAAGGCTGGATCCCAGTGTCACGCACTGGGATGACAAAAAAGAGGCTACTCGGATGACAAGAAAGGAGCACTGCTATTATAGAGTGAAATGAGATCCCAGTGTCAAGCACTGAAATGACATCATAGGGGCTTGCATGACATCATTCTTTTTCTTGGATCCAAGTAGTCTACCAAATGATACATACGAACTTTTTTATATGGTGATTTTATTATACGCTGAAATCAACTATATTAGCACATTTCATCCATATCTACATACGAACTGTTTTGCCTAAGCTTATGGAAATAATTTAAATCTCCTATTTTTATAACCTTATTTTTACGCGGCTTGTTCTCACAAATATACGATCTATTTTTATCTTTTCAAAGAAAGTAAACAATCAAATTACTATTAGCGCTATCTACTGTAATATTCTTCCCAGAAGTGCTCTTGAACACACGTTGCTTGTGTCATCGAAGGTAAAAAGTTTATGATTGGTCTTGCAAGTTGATAGATTATTTGGTAGTATGCAAGCTAAGCTGATTTGCAGTTAGGTAAGAAAAGTAGTTTAATGTGTTAGTGGTGATTTGTGTATTAAAAATCAACAAGTTGGTAAAGAAATGGTCTGCAAATTAGAAAAGGAATCAATAAACTTGTTGAATGTGTTCAGCAAGGTATTTAGAGGGGGGAAAAATGTTAAGTGATTTGTCTTTAGACATGCAATCAACTAATTCTATTCAAGAAATACTTAAGCAGATATGTTCTAATGGTGCAGGTGAGAATGGAGAAGAAGCCTATTCTATCGGAATGATGTCTCCTTTGGTTAAATATATTGCAAATATTATTGAGGGCGTAGGTGAATGCTGTGGACTTCAAGAAGGAGTGGTAGGTGAGTTAGCAAAAGAAGTAGAAAATTTATTTGGTACACTTGAAGAAATGAAGAATAAAACTGATAGGCTTTCTGACGAAAGTCATGCAGTCGAAAAAAAGATGGAAAAATTACAACAAGATCTAAAAAATAATAATTATATAGAGGAAATGGCAACAGAAGCAGAATGTAAGCTTCTGTTGCGGTTGCAGGATGTAGAAAAAGAACCCAAAGATAGTAAAGCTACGATAGACAATCTAGAGGGACAGGTACTTTGGTCCCATCAAGAAAAAAAAAGATTGGAACAATTGAGTGAGGAGTCAAGATTGCAAATGCAAGAAATGAGTTTGTTGATTAAAGAGTTAAATGATAAGTTAGGTGATGCAAAGAGTGAAATTCGTTCTCTGGATGAAGCAAATAGAAATCTAAACGAATATAAAGATAAAAATGAGGCTTCAAAAAATCAGTTACAACTTAGAAATGAGGAGTTGGAAGGTTTAGTAAAATCCTTACAAGAGGAGCTATTAAATAACGATTCAGATAATTATAAGTTTTTACGAGAAATTGAGGATCTAAGAATTCATATAAATCGAGAAGAATCAAAAAATCGGGATCTGACTGTGGAATTGCTCACACTACAGGAAAAATTTGATGATTTAAATTTGAAATCTCAAGTTGTTAGGAACGAAAGAGTTGTATCAGATGAGCTAAGTGACGCAAATACTAAGGTAGACAATTTTACTCAAACGGAAATTGAACATGGTTGTTCCAAACAAGAAGAAATTCAAAAAGAAAGTAGGTTATTAGAAGAACCGGAACCGAATTCTAAGCAAGATTATTCAGAAATAAATGGATTGTACGATGGTCAATATGAGTTGATTAAGGAAGAACATCTATCACAAGTTTCATATAAAGATCGGACACAAATCCTAAGAAGGCGAGGATACTCAGAAGATGATATAGCTGGGATATTAGTTCTACGTAATTCTTGGTATACTAAAGTAGCGATGCCTTTACCCAAAGGTTATGAGATGCTTCCATCTTTAGTGGATAGTCGATGCCCGCTACGTAAAAAAGTTTGTGTTTGGTCTATTCAGGATCATGACCTCACAGAAAGTCAAAAGGAGTTAAACAAAAGGCTATTAGATATTATACAACATCTAGACTGGTATGATGATGGAGCCCCTTCTGTTTATGATAATGGCAGCGTTTTCGAGCTTGAAAAATTGTTAAAAGGTAATGAAGGTAATCCAGATCTGGAAGTTATTCTCAACCTTAGAAGGGGGGGATCTAAAGAAACAGTATTGCATGCGCTTTCAGGAGTTCGTACATATGAGATGGGTCGTGATCAGGAGAATCGTCCTATAGGTTTACTCTTGGCAGCAGGAGCAGATCGTAATGCCCAGGATAGCGAAGGAAATACACCTTTGCACCACGCTGCTGCTATTGGTAACGATGAAGCTGTAAACTCCCTACTTTGGAAAAGTGCTGATCCCAATATATGTAATAGGCAAGGAGAAACTCCACAACAGATCGCAATTGATGGTGGTTGCTACAATGTGGTGGGGCTCTTTTTGACTAAAAAACAAAAGGAGCTTAGTGAAGAGTTGTACAGGATGTTTGATGTATCTTTACATAAAGATTGGCATATAAATTCAAACCATTCAGAGTGCTTTAATAGCTTTACTAGAAACCTTAGAGAGTTTTTGGATAAGCACAAGAATAACCCAGATCTAAAAGTAGTTTTGAGTATTGAGAAGGAAGGCAAGTTAGAAGCAGTACAACATATAGAGTATATCTGTCGGCATAATCGAGATGTCTGTATTGAAGCAATGAGGTTACTCTCAGATGCAGGATTACCATTTTATGGTGCAGATCTTTGTAAACAACGAAAGTCTTATGATTATCTGTGGAATAGTTTGGAGCCAAACCAAGAGATGGAATTAGACAAATTTCTATGTAAAGTAACTGAAAGTCGAAGTATAGAACAGTTAGAAGACGTAGTACATGAAGCCATTAAATTTGGAATAAAACTAAATTTTAACAGGAGCCTTCCTCCAGAAGACCCTATTGCATGTAATTGGTATAGCTTTACAGATTATGTGATGAGAAGAATTAGCAAGTTAAAGATGAACCCCAAAATTGCTAGTGATATAGTATGTAGTTTGATATCACGAGGGGCGGTATTCTATGATAGAAATAGTATAAATCTAATGGATGAATTGCAACTAAAATTTAAAGACCATGAAGCTAATGTCATAAAAGCTTACGCAAGCTACATTAATAACACTGATAAGTTTATAGAAGCTGCAAGAAACGCAACAAGTGGTAAGTTATGTGGTGCAAAAATAGATCGTGGTAACTTCTGCTTGGAATATTCAGAGAGCAGCATAATAGATGTTGCAAAAATTACAAATAGGATGGACGTGGTAGGATGTGAAAGGCATGTGGTAAAATTTGGCAAAAATGAGGTGGAAATTATGGTGAAAAATGGTACGAGAAATTATGTAGATCTTACAGATGATAGCGATATTTTACTAACTTTAGGTACTAGCCTAGGAGGCCTAGAAGTGCGGTTATACCCTGATAAGCAAAATAAAGATCGGGTAAAGGTAGAAGTGAGTAATCAAAATCTACTGGAACGATTAAAAAATTGTAATGAAAAAATAGGAGAAAATGTCTTATGGGGAGGTTTACCAGTTAATCAGGCTATAGAACAAGGTTTCTTTACTAGATTAGGAGAACGTTGTCAATATTCCGAAACAATTAACTCAACTGCCCAAACTATGACTGATCGGAGTAAGATTTTTGGTTTAGAGGAAGAAATTATTGAAAAGGCAGAAAAACAAGGTGATAAAGAGCAAAAATCAAACATACCTGATGACTTCTGTTTAGGGCAAGCAATCAATAATGGAAGCTGTTTTTTTGATTCATTCAGGCAAAGTCTAGAACAACAGAAGGGAATCAAAGTTACTGTAGAGCAGTTAAGGAATGAGTGTAAGAGGTTTGCGCAAGACAATCCTCCAGAGTGGTTTATAATTAAAATTGGCAATGACTTTGATGAGGTTGAAAGTGAATTCGTAAATCGTGGAACTACGTGTGACCAATATATCAATAGCATTGAAAATAATCAGTTCTGGGGGCGTACCGATATCGAAGGTAGAATACTTTGTAGAAAATATGATGTAAAATTGCATGTTGTAGAGAGTAATCCATTAAATGCTACTGGTGAGCAACAAGATCCATACTTGCATCAACAAGTAGATAGTTCGGGATCAATCAGTGCAGGTGAGTATAATAGGATAGATTATGATGACAATGATGTCTTACATATAATAAATAAGGCACATGATCATTTTGAACCACTGCTTAATAGTAATAAAATCTTGGCAAAATGCTATTCAAGCTCACCAAGGTGTAATATGGACGAGTTAAAGATAGAATCTCACCAACATAAGCACTACTTGTAAGTGGATAATAGCTCCGTATATGACTTGTTACACAGCAATAATGGAGGAAGTTTATTCAGTGCGCTAAAAAAGGAGCTATTTTACTTAAAAAGTTTACTTAGTGCTTATGAACTTGCAAGTAAACTTCCAGATTAAAAGGGAGAAATAAATTGCTCCATGTACTACCTCCTCGAATTGTGTGCTGGGCTTTAGAGTATTATCGGTTGCCTTTTTGAGGTTTACAGAAACTTTCTCTCCGATCTATTATTAGACATGTAGCTAAAACCAGGGGAATTTTTTACTACTTTTTACATGCTCCTGTAAATAGCTGTTTTCTAACCAACTATTAACTTTCTTTTATGAGTATCACTTTGCATTCCAGCAAGGGAAATTTTAGGCAACATTAACACGTGTGATGGATCAAGTTGAAACTGCTTTATACCTGGCCTATTTTCCTCAGATCCTTCACCTACATTTCCTAATCTTCTTTTACATGACTGTACTGTTAAGTTTGATGAGGGTTGTGCCATAATATCTTGGTTATGGATAGCAAATTCCTCCCTCCCTCTCAAGAAATTAGCAACCTCATAGCAATCATTTTCAACAGCATAACGCAAAGGAGTCATACTACGGCCATCCAGTGAATTTACATTCGCTCCATTCTTTACAAGGTGCTCAGCAATACCTAAGTAACCATTTTTAGCAGCATAGTGTAAAGAGACCATCGAATCTCCATCTTTTAAATTTACATCCGCTCCGTTCTTTACAAGGTACTTAACAACATCTAAGTGACCATTTTCAGCAGCACAGTGTAAAGAGACCATCGAATCTCCATCTTTTAAATTTACATCCGCTCCGTTCTTTACAAGGTACTTAACAACATCTAAGTGACCATTTTCAGCAGCATAGACCAAAGGACTTACATTATGGTCATCCTTTAAATCTATATTAGCTCCGCCCTCTACAAGGAACCTAACAATATCTAAGCAACCTCTCTGAGCAGCATAGCACAAGGGAGTCATACTACGGCCATCCAGTGAATTTACATTCGCTCCATTCTTTACAAGGTACTTAACAACATCTAAGTGACCACCATCAGCAGCAAGGTGCAAGGAAATCATACGATCATAGTTCTGCAAACCTGAATCAGCCCCTTGCTCTACAAGGTACCTAACGATACTTAAGTAACCATTCTGAGCAGCAAAGTGCAAGGGGACCATCGAATCTCCATCTTTTAAATTTACATCCGCTCCGTTCTTTACAAGGTACTTAACAATATCTAAGTAGCCATTTTCAGCAGCAAGGTGCAAAAGAGTCACGCCATATTCACCCTTGAAATTTACATCAACCCCTTCTTCTATAACATCCTTAATGATATCTAAGCGACCACATTCAACAGCAACGTGCAAGGGAGTTATAATATCTATGTCCTTTAAATCTACATCAGCCCCCTTCATTACTAGGTATTCAGCGATCTCTGGGTAGTTCTTTTCAGTAGCACGTTCCAAAGGAGTTACACCATTTTCATCTTTTTTATCTATATTAGCTCCCCCTTCTACGAGACACTTAACGATATCTAAATGACCACATTCAACAGCAAGGCACAAAGGAGTCACACAACACGTACTTGGCATATTTATCCCAACTCCTCGTGCCATAAGGCACTCAACGATATCTAAGTGACCGTCCCGCGCAGCAAAGTGCAAGGAACTCATACCATCCACATCCTGCAAATTTATATCAACCCCTTCTTTTCCTACAAGGTACTCAACGATACTTAAATAACCATCTCTAGCAGCGTAGTGCAAAGAACTCATACCATCCGTATCCTGTAAATTTACATTAGCTCCGTTCTCTACGAGGCACATCACAATATCCAAGTAACCATACTGAGCAGCAAAGTGCAAAGGACTCATATCACCTAAGTTCTGCAAATTTATACTAGCTTTGTTTTCCACAAGTTGCTTAACAATGTCGAATCGACCAGACTGAGCAGCAAAGTGCAAGGGGACCATCGAATCTTCGTTTCGTAAATCTACACTAGCCCCTTTTTCTATGAGGCACCTAACGACACTTAAGTGACCATTTTCAGCAGCATAATGCAAGGGAGCAAAACCTAATTGATCAACAGCATCAATAATTGACTTTAATTGACTTTGATCTATTTTCTCTAATATAAGCTGAATAACTCTTTCATCACCACTTTTGGCTAGTAAATGTAAGATAGGAGTATCATCTTCACCACAAGGAGAATGAATAAACTCACTAACTAACTCTTTATATTTACCTGCATAACCCCAAATAGACACAGTGTGACTTTCCTCTGTAACGCCATCACTCACCAACAATGTCAACATTTCTCTTATAACTTTCTGCTCTCTCTCCTCTTTTCTTAACTCTAACCTTACTAGTTCTTGTGTTCCTTCATGAATCCTAGCCATTGATCTATCTACCACAATTAAGAAAAACTTTTCAAGCAGATTGATTGCAGATCTAACCTTTTCCAAGTCTTTTTCTAACTTTCTATGGTAAAAAATCTTTCTTACATCAATTTGATTGGAAACTAAGTAAGCCATAAAACCTAAAATGCCATACGACATTTTTTCTTTTTTTATTTGACCAATGGCACCACTGGCAGTCAAAACTTTTTCTTTCAGATATCCATTGATACCAATACTTTTTGCTTTCACATCTCCTGCTACCTTTGCCAAATTTAATGGGGAGTGAACTTCTGTTTCCAACAACCTTAATATAACCCCAGCTGGCTCACCTGACAAGGCTTCGAAAAGAAATAGTCTAGCTTCTCTTGGATCGAAATTACCCAGATGTACTCGTGCTACCTCTACGTTCCACTCTCTGTTAGAGGAAGTAATTAAAATAAAAGGGCCTTCTCTATCAGAAAACAAACGAAAACTAGATGGTAAGAACTTTTTAACCTCCTCCCATTCACTGGCATTATCAAAAACAAAAAAACTTTTTGCGTCTTGGAGATGATTATATACATTTCTGACAATAGATTCGACTTTCTTCTTTAACCCTTTATTATCTTTTAAAGGAATTCCTAATTTTTTAGCTAGCTGACGAAATGAGCCTGAAAGAGTTGCATATGACGAGGCATCCATCCACATAATCTTCGCCCAGTTGCAAGTCCCCCTTTTACAAAACCCATAGGCTCTAGCAAGTTCGCTTTTTCCTACTCCGGATTCCCCAGTAACTACGACCACCTGCGAATTTTCTATCTCTTGACTTCTACCATGTAACTTAATATCTAATTCTTCCATTATCTTTGTTCTGAAAATGAAGATATCCGGTAGCTTGTAAAAAGCAAAGGAAAAGGGACGCGTACCTTCAACTTGTTTGTTAATAAGCCTTACTACATCTTCTACATCTTTTTTTTGCGCACACTCCCGTCCATTAATCCCTTGTAATATATCGCAAGCTAATCTTGCTTTTTTCTCGTCACTCAGAATACATTGAGACTCCTCTCCTTCTTCCTTATCTTTTTGATTAAGCACATATTTTTCCTCTATCTCTGACCAATTTTTCAATTCCCACGAAAAAGGATATCGATAGCCATATCGCTTAACACCACCAAGTTTCTTCAATTCATAATACTTAACAGTATTATGCTCCACTTTTTCTATTCCCACCTCTTCATACAATTCTCCAGTCGAAAGGACTACACCCATTCTCCCATCCTGCACTTTATATCCATATGGTCTTAGATGTAAAGTCTTAGCTACGGTGTCTCTTGCTGACTGACCTAGAATAACACCCTGAACCATAAAATCAATTAAAGACCCTTCTACGTCATTGACTGCAGTATAACTCATTAATCTATGCACAGCATCAACTGCTAACTTTTCCATTCCCCTTTGCCAGACTACTACTTTCTTCCCCCTAAAAACTTGATCAGCATCTGTAATCCTAGACAACACCTTATAGAACTTTTGAAAAATTTCTAAGCCAACTTTTACACAAATCTCTCTCTGGTAACTTTTAGCAGACTTCATTCCTCCAGAAACCACTTTCGCTCTCTTCCTATGGTCTCTTTCTAAAAAGAAATCCACAAGCTTTTTTGCCGCGAGAAAAAACGCTTGTCCAACATGACGATCACCTTCATTGGGTATGTGCAGACCTGGTTTTGTAGAACTCCTCATTAAAGAATCAAGCGAACCTAATAACTTGCCCGCCTTCTTTCGTTTTGAACCCGGTGCTCCTTCTTCATCATATTCAGACATTTTTTTCTCAAATGCCTTAACAAAAGGGGTAACAAAACAAATTGCTCTTTCGGTTAGTTCATCCTCTGCAAGATCTGTATCATCTGATGATAAATCACTTTCTTGATCAGTAAGCAAAGAAGAACTACTTCTATCTCCAAAACCATAAACTTTTTCTTTAGGAACTTTCTCCCTTCTTTTGCCTTCATTCTGAATGCTTTCCTGCAAATCCATTATACTCCGTAAAGGCTTTGCAGATAACTTTCTTCCTTGCAATTTTTTGAGAAATTCTACATCCCCAGCATACACGGTCATCAATGCATAATAACAAGCCCACCAACCACAGTCAGATCCATTCATTTGTTGTCCCGTTAGCTTCCTGGTATCAAAAAAATCTACTTCATTTTTTTCACACAAAGGAAAAAGATTGTCAGTCATTGTCTTGCTAGTCAGACCATTCTTAAGCTCTGCAGGAATATTTGCTTGAGCGGAGGAATCAAAAAGATAAACCCTATACTTATCATTCTCTATTACTTTACCAGCTACGTTTTTGTATTTTTTAGGTAACAACACCCAACTAATCCAGTGAGCCCCTCCTACTTTGTCAACATCATTAGACTCATCAGCAAGAACCGTTGTAGTATTAGCTATAAAGACAAAAGGCTTATCTAATTCAGTACCATAGTGGTCATTTATTATAGAGCCATCTTTCGTTCGCCTTTTACAAATATGTTTAAGTGAATCCATAATATACTCTTTTTTATAAAAGCCAAAGCCAATGGGCGCAATGTAGTAGGCAAGTTCGTCTTCTCCAAGTGCCTGATTCATAAAATTAATTATATGATCATTATCTGCCCATGTTAATGGATTACCTGAATCATCACTACTGAATTCTACTTTGCTTAAACTGTCATAAATACTAGTTGCGTCGAGATATCGTGTGCTTAAGAAAGATTGTATTTTTCTTTTATCCATTTCTTTTACAACAAAAAACCGTATCCTAAATTATACAAGTTCAACATATTTTTGCAATAATATTGTTAAACACGTTGCTACCAATTGAGCGTACATTATGTAAAAAACCTAAATGCTTCGAGAAAGCATAAGTAACATCCGTGAGAACAAGTTTTTTTGGTATGGATTGGACTGCCGCTAGATCCGTGCGAACTTTCCTTTATAGTAATTTTAATACAACACGAAACTAGCTATTTTAGCCTACTTTCACCAAATTTATATACGAACTAATTTGCTCAAGCTTATGGAAATAATTTAAATCTTCTATTTTTATAACCTTATTTTTACGCAACGTGTTCTCACAAATATATGACCTTTTTTGCAATTTCAGAAGAGTCAATAATTCAATTCCTTATAACACTAGCTAGCATGGTATCTTCACTAAAATATTTTTTTAAAAAGTTAGTTGACTTAATGTTACATATCACATACAATATATCATATATCTTAGCTTAAAGGGTAAATATGGGTGAGTCTACTGGGATGGTAAAATCTATCATCAATCTACTAAAACCAAAATCCAAACCAGAACTATATGATATTGAATATGAATCCATTATAGAACATCTATCATCTAAAGAACATTTATTAAATGAGCTGATGAATGATATGTGGTACTCAGGAGATTTACCATCAGTTAGAAATCATAATGAACTACCTTCTTTAGTTGATAGCAAACTTGGACTAAGCGAGCAAATTTGTGTTTGGTTTGCTCTAGATCACGATCTTACGCCAAGTCAAAAAAATTTAAACAAAAAGTTACTTAGTGCTCTAAAATGTTTGGCTTCTAACTGTGGTTCATTTGATAATACTGAGCCCCTTGAAGAATTTTTACATGGTAATAAAAACAATAAAGATTTAAAAGTAATTCTTAATTTCAGAAGAGGAGAATCTCAATCAACAGTATTGCATGCAATTGCAGGAGCAAATATTGTTGGATTTCGTCGTACAGGAAATCAGGCTATAGATTTACTTTTAGGTGCAGGTGCAGATCCTAATATACAAGATAACAAAGGAAAAACACCATTATACATTGCTGCTGCCATAGGTCATTACGATAATGCAAACTCTCTTCTCTTAAAAGGAGCTAACCCTAATATAACAAGTAGAAAGGGCAAAACTCCACAACAAATAGCAACTAATAAACTCTGCTATAATATAGAAGAATTATTCTTAACTGATAAACAGAAAAAGATGAATAAGGAATTGTATGACTTACTTGTGTGTGATTCAGACTGCACTAAAAATTTAAAGGAGTTTTTAAGTAAGCATAAAAGAGACTCAGACCTAAAAGTGGTGCTAAATATTCGGCAAGGAATGGGTGAATCAAAAGTGTTTTCGTATGTTGATCGTTTTTGCTTGGGATAATGAAGATCTTGCTCAAGAGTTAAGAAAAATATTTCTAAAAGCAGGAGCATTAGATTATGATAAAAATATTATTTATCGTCAGCAAAAGAAAGGACAGGTCAGTAAATTACTCGTTAATTTAACCTCAAATCAAAAGGAAAAGTTAAATGAGTTTTCTGATAAGGTGTTTCAGGCTCAAAACATGGCTGAACTTGAAGAGATTGTAAACGATGCTATAAAGTCTGGTGTACGATTAAACTATTCTCTTTCACAAGATTTCTTTTCAGGTAATGAGTACACTTTTACCGATTATGTGATGAAAAAAATCAGTGAGTTGGAAAAAAATCCTAAAGTTGCTAGTAATATAATATGTCAATTAGTATCAAAAGGGGCAGTGTTTGGTAATACAGTTGATGCTAACACACTGACATCAGAATTTAAAGAGCATAAAACTAACCTAAAAAAAGCTTATAGAGATTATATTAGCAATTCTCATAAATTTATTGAAATCGCAAAAAGTGCAACCAATAGCGAGCTAAAAGATGTAAGAGTAGACAACTCCGTTTTTTACTTAGAATATTCTAAAGATAGTAAAATAGACATTATAAAGATAACAGATGGGGCAAGGGATTTAGGTCTAACAGATGGGGATGTAAAGTGTGGAAGAAATATAGTAAAGATCGGTAATAGTGAAGTAGAAATTAAAACTGAAGATGGCATAAGGAATTACACAGATCTTACAGAAGGCAGCGATGTAGTATTAACTTTCTATACTAGTTTGGGAAATGTAGACGTTAGGCTGTATCCTGACATACAGAATAAAAGCAAAATTATAGTAGAAGTGAGTAATAGAGAGGAAATATTAGAAAAATTCAAAGGTTGCGAAGAAGAGTTAGGCAATGATTGCGAGCTTGGTAACTACTGGGTCTACGATGCTATTGAACAGGGATATTTTGAAAGATCTGGTGGATTAATGCGTCCTGAAGTAATAAGCGAGTCTAACAACAAAAAGGTTTCATGGGCAGAACGTGAAGAATTAAGAAGGGTTTCTAGGGAAGAAATTGCTAGGTAGAAGGTAGCTCCTCTTAAGCTTATCGTCGGTTAAGTCCACATTCAACGCTTCTTCTACATCTTCTGTCATAACACTTTCTAGGTTGCTAATAAAGATAGCTGACCAAAAATCCTGTTTAACAGACTCAACACTTTTTCTTGTAAAATTTTCTAGACTTAGTCTTCCTTTGAGTTTTGCAAAAAATGTCTCAACTCTCCAGCGTAAAAAATATAACTCCTTAAATCCTCCAGTTTGAAACTTTTGTTCATCCATTAATGATGTAGCTAACACTTCAATTTCACCAGATGGCAGTACCACTTTGAAGCGTTATTCCGCTATTTTCTTGTTTTATCTTACGCTGAGCACATATGGTAACCTCAACACTAGATGGGCTTTTTTCTTCAAACATAGCATTCACTTGATTAAAAGACAATCTGGAACATCGAATAAACCTGATGGAAAAGAGAGAGAATGGTTATAAAATAGGAGGTATAGCAAGAGAATAGAGAGGAAAGATGAGCTTAAATTACCATAATCTAAAAGAACATCCGAGAAATTTTCGAGATGTAACAGGTTTGAAAATAGAAGAATTCGAAAAGGTTGTAGGAAAAGTGCGCCCAGAGTGGGAAAAAGTTCAAGAACAGAAGAAATACCATGGAAGAACGTCAAGATTGCCTGTATTGGAAGATAAAATACTCTGTATAATTCTATATTATCGAACTTACATAACGTACCGATTCTTGAGCTACCTATTCAACTTGCATAACTCAAACATCTGCAGATTACTCAAAAAAATGGAACCTCTTTTGGCTAAAGAAATCTCAATAAAAAAGGACAGAACTATTACTCCAGAAAGAATTTTGAAGATATTAGCAGATGTTACAGAACAACCAATACAACGGCCAAAAGATAGAAAGAAAAGAAAATTGTCTTACTCCGGAAAAAAAAAGATTAAACACAATGAAAAAGGAAATCATTATAAGAGACGATGGACAAATTCTATCAGTGTCAAAGTCACACAGAGGTCGAATTCATGATTTTAAGATACGAAAACAGGAAAAAATGTTGCCAAAAGAGAATATAAAGTATGCTGATTCTGGTTATCAAGGGTGGCAAAAATTGCAGAGTAACGTTGTAATTCCATATAAAAGGTATCGAAAAAAATCGCTGACCGATGATCAAAAAGAGCACAATCGAAAGCTGGCATCATTTAGAATGAGAGTAGAGCATAAAATTCGTGAAATTAAGGTTTTTAAAATCATGTCGCATACCTATCGCAATTTTCAGAAGAAATACAACATGAGATTTAACATAATTGCTGGTCTGGTAAACCTCAAACATGAGTTTTAATTGATCCTCCTGTTAACCTAACTCATCCTTCAATTAGTTCCATACCGTTTCGCAGTAGGTCTTAACTTTTCCATACCCATATCAATATTTACTGGAATATCCATACCACCAGCTCTATATTCCTCAGTTTTAATCGTGAGCTTCGGCAAGGTTATTTCATCTATTTTTCCTGCATAACCACGGCCATCAACGAATACGTTAAAATTCTTTAAAATCTTAGGTAGCATCTCTCTTTCTCCTTTTTACAATAGACCTACTGCGAAACGGTATGGAACTAATTGAAGGATGAGTTAGGTTAACAGGAGGATCAATTAAAACTCATGTTTGAGGTTTACCAGACCAGCAATTATGTTAAATCTCATGTTGTATTTCTTCTGAAAATTGCGATAGGTATGCGACATGATTTTAAAAACCTTAATTTCACGAATTTTATGCTCTACTCTCATTCTAAATGATGCCAGCTTTCGATTGTGCTCTTTTTGATCATCGGTCAGCGATTTTTTTCGATACCTTTTATATGGAATTACAACGTTACTCTGCAATTTTTGCCACCCTTGATAACCAGAATCAGCATACTTTATATTCTCTTTTGGCAACATTTTTTCCTGTTTTCGTATCTTAAAATCATGAATTCGACCTCTGTGTGACTTTGACACTGATAGAATTTGTCCATCGTCTCTTATAATGATTTCCTTTTTCATTGTGTTTAATCTTTTTTTTTCCGGAGTAAGACAATTTTCTTTTCTTTCTATCTTTTGGCCGTTGTATTGGTTGTTCTGTAACATCTGCTAATATCTTCAAAATTCTTTCTGGAGTAATAGTTCTGTCCTTTTTTATTGAGATTTCTTTAGCCAAAAGAGGTTCCATTTTTTTGAGTAATCTGCAGATGTTTGAGTTATGCAAGTTGAATAGGTAGCTCAAGAATCGGTACGTTATGTAAGTTCGATAATATAGAATTATACAGAGTATTTTATCTTCCAATACAGGCAATCTTGACGTTCTTCCATGGTATTTCTTCTGTTCTTGAACTTTTTCCCACTCTGGGCGCACTTTTCCTACAACCTTTTCGAATTCTTCTATTTTCAAACCTGTTACATCTCGAAAATTTCTCGGATGTTCTTTTAGATTATGGTAATTTAAGCTCATCTTTCCTCTCTATTCTCTTGCTATACCTCCTATTTTATAACCATTCTCTCTCTTTTCCATCAGGTTTATTCGATGTTCCAGATTGTCTTTTAATCAAGTGAATGCTATGTTTGAAGAAAAAAGCCCATCTAGTGTTGAGGTTACCATATGTGCTCAGCGTAAGATAAAACAAGAAAATAGCGGAATAACGCTTCAAAGTGGTACTGCCATCTGGTGAAATTGAAGTGTTAGCTACATCATTAATGGATGAACAAAAGTTTCAAACTGGAGGATTTAAGGAGTTATATTTTTTACGCTGGAGAGTTGAGACATTTTTTGCAAAACTCAAAGGAAGACTAAGTCTAGAAAATTTTACAAGAAAAAGTGTTGAGTCTGTTAAACAGGATTTTTGGTCAGCTATCTTTATTAGCAACCTAGAAAGTGTTATGACAGAAGATGTAGAAGAAGCGTTGAATGTGGACTTAACCGACGATAAGCTTAAGAGGAGCATTAACAAATCTGTCTCATTTAACGCGATCAAAAACTTGGCTTTCGACATTTTTGCTACGGAATCAGATACTGACTGCATTATGGATTAATTATCAAAGCTATTTTTGATGAACACTTTGGCGGTAAGAAAGGGAACGAAAGTTGATCGTCATAAGGTACCTTATCTTCGTTCGTTCAATTACCAAAAAAGAGTTAGAAAACACATATTTTGACTAGAGGTATAGTATCAACTATGTTTTTTAAAAATTTTTTTATTTGTGTAATTTTGCAAATTATATGGGCAATAAAAACCCGTTTGTCATAGAAATAGAATTTTATATCAAACAGCTACCACAGCAATTTCTGCTTAAGCTAATGAATATGTGCTTTAAGTCTGTGTGGACGCACATATTCATTAGCCAATTTCAGTTACCGTTGTGAAGATTTTTAAGTATGCAAATTAATTGCTTCTTTAAGTCTTGTATTAGCAATTACTATAATTTTACGCATTAGGGCTGTTATAGCCACCATCTTCTTCTTACCACTTTCAACAAGCTTAGAATAAAAGGCGCCAAGTATAGATTTTGACCTTGTAGCAGCCATAGCGGCTGTAAAGAGCTTTGAACGAACGTTACTTCTACCACCTGTAATCCTTCGGTAACCAACAGCTTTACCACTTTCTTTTGGATGCGGTGCAACTCCGGCAAGACTTGCTACTTCTTTTCTATTTAAGTAACCAAGCTCTGGCATTAAACACAAAAAATCTTGTGATAACTTTTTACCTATTCCAGGAACTGTTTTAAGAATTTTTTGGCGTTGTTGTAATTCGCGGCTTTCATCAATAATCTTTTGTATAGTATCATTGAGTTCGTTTATTTGACTATCGAAAAACTCAATGGTCTTTTGACAGCTTTCTTTTATATGATCATTTTCCGGTGCTTCAAGTCTGCATTTTTCTTGAGTTCTCATTTGCGTAATATCATCACGACGTTGACAAAGTGCAGCCAAAGTTGATTGTTCTGTAGAGGTAGGTACAAATAGAGAGATAGTTCTATGGCGTTCAAATCCATATTGAGCAAGAGCTCTTGCATCTGATCTATCAGACTTTGCTAAAGTTCCGTGAGATAAAATAAAGCTTTTTACTTTACGAGTATTAGCTCGATGCACGGCAATATTTTTGTCGGTAAGAAAATGTGATAAGCCAAGCTCATATTTCCCTGTATTTTCTAAAGTCACTAAAGCATTAGGTAGAATATCTGAAAACTCTTGAAATAATTGTTGCCAACCAGAAGCATTATTATCAAATTCGACAGCATTCTTCTGTTTGTGAATTGCAACGACATTTTTAAATTTTCCGATGTCAATGCCAATAAAATTTTGATAAGATGTAACCATAATAAACCTCGATAATTTTAGTTAATTTAAGATTGTAAACGGGTGCATATATATGTCCCAAGCAACTATTCAAACGTATCGAGAGATAGGGCTAGCGTACCTTGATACCAACGGTTGTAATACCAATTTCCTTTCGGTCGCGCACGCCCGCTATTCCTAGTGAGCAGGGTTATCTTTCTCTCTTATCTCTTTTATATCACGTTTTTAACTTACAATTTCCTAAAGTAAATGATAAAGGTATAATAAAGTATTTGAGTTATAATGGCATATAGTGTGGATTTAAGGGAAAAGGCAGTATTGATGATAGAAAAAGGTAAGACAAAGGTTGAGGTAGCAGAGCTTATGGAGATAGGAATAGCAACTCTGTACCGTTGGTTAAAAAAGAAAGCTGCTGGTGAAAGCCTCAAGCCATCTAAAAACGGTAGCTTTATTCGAAAAATAGACCCCAAAATACTCGAAGAATATGTTACAAATAATCCAGATCATACTCTGGCAGAGATGAAACAAAATCTTGGATTTGGAATAAACTCAATTTGGTATAGACTAAAACAGCTAAAAATTACTTTAAAAAAAAGTCACACTATATCAAGAGCGCAATCAAGAAGATAGGGAGCAATTTATTGATAAAATCTCAAAAATAGACCATTCCAGCATCTTATATATAGATGAAGCAGGAGTTGATAATAAGTTATACCGAGAATATGGACGCGCTCCAAGAGGAAAGAAAATTTATGCAGATATTCCAGGGAGAACTCGAGAGAGAATCAGTATAGTAGCCGGGTGGATTGGAAAGAGATTTATTGCACCAATGACTTTCAAAGGTGGGTGTGACAAAGAGGTATTCAATACATGGTTGGAGAAGATGTTATTACCTAAATTGCCACTTGGCACAACTATAGTTATGGATAATGCTACATTTCATAAGACCACTAAAACAAAATCATTAATAGAGTCTTTTGGCTGTCATTTGCTGTATCTTCCAACATATTCACCAGATTTGAATCCTATAGAATACTGTTGGCATACCATCAAAAGCCGCCTCAGACCTCTCATGTATAAATATACAGACTTACAGCTTTTGGTTGGTAATACCATAATGGAACTTTATCATCCATTTTAGAAAATACTATAGTATTCATATCTTCTGATAATAACTGGGTAGCTTATTGCCATAGCTCCTGTAAAATGACTTCTAAACAAACTATTTCTTAAGTAATTTATACTTCAGAGTTTATCTGCCTTAAAGTTTACTCTATTCTGTTTCGGCATTTGTCATAAATCCTTAATTATTTCTGACTTTTTAGTTCAGTTTTTAACCATTCTTTCCTTAACTTAATGGCAGTGATCCAGAGGATATGGTCCTGAAAAAAAACTAAAGGGCAGAGACCGTCATATTGTTGTGGATACAATGGGCCTAATGATTACATCTGATGTTCGTAGTGCAAGCGTTCAAGATCGTGATGGTGATCTAAATCTTTTTACTTAAGCTAAACGAAAAGCTCCAACGCTACAGAAGTTTTTTACTGATCAAGGATACACAGATAAATTACAAACCGCTGTTTATTAAAAACAGGATGTTTATTAACAATCGCCAAGAAAGTAGTTGATACATGATTCGAGGTTATTCCTAAACGTTGAAAGAGCTTTTGCTTGGATTTCCAATTTTAGACGTATAAGCAAGGATTACAGACACTCACCTTCTACTTAAAAAATAACACCCCTTTAATATGATCACCATTATGCTTCATAAATACTTTTGAGACAGGTTCTCAGCATCAGTAATACTACTTGCTTTGTTTTTTTGTCTTAAGTACAATTGAGGTTAGTTAACTAAATTAAGTTATTAATATATTTAAATGGATATTTTGGCGATGAATGATATAAATTACACTGTTTGGAAAAGAGTACTGAGTCGTGTTAATGACAGCGAAGATTTGAGTTGTGATAACCTTATAAGGAAAATAGAAGAGCAGCTGGAACTTGAAAATAAAAGTTTTGATTTCAGCTCTGTCGCTATTGATTTAGATGCTAAGTTCACCTTCAGCATTACGTACAAAAACAACGAGGATTATTCTTTCTCTTGTAGCCTGATATCCTTGGCTGCCAAGTCTGGTTGTGAAAAAGTAGTGGACACTTTGGTCCAATTGGGTGCAGATCCTAATATTGTTGACTGTGACGGCTGGAATCTTTTCCACTATGCTGTTTCTGGTAGTGTCCCACACATTGTACCTTTTCTGCTTAGGTTAAAAGTAGAAATTAACGCTAGGGATCTTTCTGGAGCTACTCCTCTATATTTTGCTATTGAAAATGAAGACAAAAATATGGCAATTGCTCTGCTTGAGTGTGGTGCAGATCCTAATATTGTTGACTGTGACGGCTTAACTCCTTTGCATTTAGCTGCTAAATCTCAATGTGATAGTTTGGCTACTATTCTACTAGAGCAAGGAGAAAAAAAGGCGTATGTTGAAGTGGTATCTCGTCTTGATTACTCGACTCCTCTCCACTATGCTGCTAGGGGCTCTTCTCTTTCCTTAGTAAAAAAATTATTGGAAAAAGGAGCGAGTATTTCTGCACGAGATATAGATAGAATGCTTCCTTTGCATATTTCTGCTAAGTTTGATTTTTCAGAAGCAATAAGTAGCTTACTGTTGGTAAGCTCCAAAGATAAAGATAGTTCTAATCGTTATTCGTTAACTTATCCTGGGGTACAGTTCTTGGGTATTGTCACTCACAAAAGTGGTATTACCCTAGAAGATGCTATAACTTTTGATACTGTAGCTAAATTCAAAAATGCTCCTTTACACATTTCCGCTGAATTTTACTCCCAAGAAGCAGCAGTTGCTCTAATAAATGTGGGAGCATCAATTGATCTTAAGAATAAAGAAGGTAGGACTCCATTACATGTTTCTGCTATCCATAATAATGTAGGTTGTGCAAGACTTCTTATACAGAAAGGAGCCTCTTTGGATTTGTCAGATCTTACCGGTGATACCCCCTTGCATCTTGCTGTTGAGAGGTGCAATGTTGATTTAGTAGAACTTTTACTAAGTTATAAGGCATCGATTAAAGCGCAAAATTTAGAAAAAAAAGGGCCTTTGCATCTTGCTGCTGAGCAAGGAATGACCGATGTGGTAGATTTCTTAATCAATAAGGGGATGGATCCTAATCAGAAAGATAATAAAGGTAAAACGCCTTTGCATCTTGCTGCTGAGCGAGGAATGACCGATGTGGTAGATTTCTTAATCAATAAGGGGATGGATCCTAATCAGAAAGATAATAAAGGTAAAACGCCTTTGCATCTTGCTGCTGAGCGAGGAATGACCGATGTGGTAGATTTCTTAATCAATAAGGGGGTGGATCCTAATCAGAAAGATAATAAAGGTAAAACATCTTTGCATCTTGTTGCTGAGCGAGGAATAACCGATGTGGTAGATTTCTTAATCAATAAGGGGGTGGATCCTAATCAGAAAGATAATAAAGGTAAAACATCTTTGCATCTTGTTGCTGAGCGAGGAATGGCCGATGTGGTAGATTTCTTAATCAATAAGGGGGTGGATCCTAATCAGAAAGATAATGAAGGTAAAACACCTTTGCATCTTGTTGCTGAGCGAGGAATGGCCGATGTGGTAGATTTCTTAATCAATAAGGGGGTGGATCCTAATCAGAAAGATAATGAAGGTAAAACACCTTTGCACCTTGCTGCTGAGCGAGGAATGATTGAAGTTGCATTAAAGCTACTCTCTGCTCAAAGTACAGATATTCATGCTTTAGCCTTTAACAGGCACTCTCCTTTACATCTTGCTATTTTAAATCAACAATTTAGTTTTACGAAATTGTTAGTTATTAATCTTGCGGATATTACTCAAGTAGATAAAAGTGGGAATAACTGCTTCCATCTTGCTGCTCAGTGCTCTGATGAAAAGATAATGGACTTTTTAATAAAAAGTAAGGAATATAAACCGTATATAAATATGTTAAATAAGAGAAATCAATCTCCCTTGCATGTTGCTCTTGTTTCTACCCCTAATAGTTTGTCTCTAATACAAATTTTAATAGATCATGGTGCGGAAGTTAACTTAAAGGATGGTGAAAATTATTTTCCTTTACATCTCGCTGTTATGAAAAAGGATATAGAAATCATGAAGCTGTTAGTAAATGCGGGCGCCGATGTTAATTTGTCAAGCAAAGATCACGGTACTCCTCTACAACTTGCTGTTAAAGATGATGAAGTGGATTTGGTTGAAACTTTGGTGAAATTAGGAGCTGACCTTAAAGCAAAAGATAAAGATGGGTATACTCCCTTGCATGTCGCCGTTCGAATGAATTTTATAGAGATGGTAACGACTTTGGTGAAATTAGGAGCTGATCTTGAAGCAAGAGATGTATTATACAGGTCTCCTATATTTCATGCTGTCGAATTAGATCACAGGTGTATGCTGTTACATTTAAAAGAATCGGGAGCCAATCTTGAAGCAAAGGATAGAGGTGGTAGAACTCCTCTAATCCTAGCAGTTGAAAAGAAAAATCTTTATATGGTCGATGCTTTAATTAGTTGCACTTCTTATAGTAGAAGAGAAGTCCTCAGAGCTGCTTTAGATATTGCTATTCAAGCAAATTACGTGGAGATAGTGGATTATATTGTACGTTTCGGACCTTTCAAGCTTGAAACAAAAGGTAAAGATGGTAACACTCCCTTGCATGTCGCCGTTCGAACGAATTCCATAGAGATGGTGAGGACTTTGTTAGGATTGGGAGCTGATCTTGAAGCAAAAGATAAAGATGGTAACACTCCCTTGCATGTCGCCGTTCGAACGAATTCCATAGAGATGGTGAGGACTTTGTTAGAATTGGGAGCTGATCTTGAAGCAAAAGATAAAGATGGTAACACTCCCTTGCATGTCGCCGTTCGAACGAATTCCATAGAGATGGTGAGGACTTTGTTAGAATTGGGAGCTGATCTTGAAGCAAAAGATAAAGATGGTAGGGATCCTATAGCCATTGCAAAGTTTAGTAATCCTGATGTTTATAGGTGGCTTGTGCTGCGGGATAAGGGTGAGGATATTCCTATTACTCAAGACGATGATCTGATATCTCCTTCCACTGCTGTATGTGATCTATTTTCTTGTAGTATATTTTGTAATAGAAGAGGTAAGTGAAAAGAACATGTTAGGTTGTAAATTTTGCGGTAATCTAGTGTAGACTGGTTTGTTGGATGATGAAGCAGGTAATAAATACGCAAAAAAAGCTGAAAAAAAGCTTTTAGAGATTGGAGTTGCATCACTTGTTAAGCTTAAGATACCACAAGGTAGACCAAAAGGCTGGGATGCTGCAGATGGTGTGCTAGAAAGAATGAACGTTGAAGAATTTATCCTCAACAACAAAAGCCCTAGAAAGTCAAAAACAATTAATACTACAGCTTGGAGCAACAATGCTCCAAAGAGAAAATGGATTATTAAGGATTGGCTTCCTGTAGCAAGTGTTACAGCTCTTTACGGTGACGGTGGAGTTGGGAAATCCTCTTCCTTGCTCAACACTTAATAAGTGAGTTACATTCTTTTGTTGTGCTGCCAAAGAGATGGGTTGTCGAACGCTCTTTTGCTTGGTTAGAAAAATGTAGACGATTGTGGAAAAATTGCGAGCGTAAACTTAATACTAGCCTACAGATGATTGTTCTCTCCTTCGTTTCTCTCCTATTACGAAGATTTTAAACAGGTTCTTATATCCGTAGATCTTTTTTTCTTGTAAATCCAATATTTTTAAGTGCGCGATGAATCGTTTGTCAACTGATATTGCCCCAGAGTTTAGCCATCTCCGACTGAGTTTTGCCACCATGGTTTTTTGCAAATTCGGTGAAGACATTCCAGTCGGTAATTTTATGGTTATACCCTACGCTTCCAGGCTTTTTTGATTGAAAATCTCCCGTTTCCTCACGTCTTTTCTGCTACTCATATAGTATAATGCACCCCATAAACTAGACCAAAAAAAATTGGTTGATCCGAGTAGGAAGGTAAAGGGGTAAAAGTATGGCAACAAAAAAATATGAACCAGAGTTAAAAGCAAAGATAGCTTTAGAAGCAACAAAAAATCAAAAAAGCACAGCTGAGATATGTAGTGAATATAAAATACCATCAACAAATCTATATGATTGGAGTGATAGAGTATTGGCAAGGTTAAAAGACCTATTTGCTGAAAAAAGTGAAAGTGCGAGAAAACAAAGAATCTTAGCGCAAGAAATAGAAAGCTTACATAAAGTAATAGGAGAACTGACAGTGGAAAATAGTTATTTGAAAAAAAAATTACTGAAATAAGCAAAAAAGATAGAGTAAGGTTTATAGAAAAAGATTCTGATCTATCAATTAGGAAACAGGCTGATTTACTTGGTATTTGCAGGTCTAGCCTATATCATAGGCCTATAATTAATAACGAAAGTGAAGTAGCAAATTTGATTCAAGAAGTATATTTGGCTTCTGATTGCCGTTATGGATATCGCAAAATTACTGCTGAAATCATAGCGAGTGGAGTAGTAGTCAATCACAAGAAAATCTTAAGAATTATGAAAAAAATGAAGATCAGTGGACTATATTGTAGAAAAAAATGTAATACAAGTATTAAAGAAAAAAAGCATAAAATATATCCTTATTTACTCAAAGATTTGATTATTTGTAGAGTTAATCAGGTATGGGCTACTGATATAACATATATTATGGTAGAAGGTAAGTTTGTCTATTTTATGGCAATAATGGACTTGTATAGTCGCTATATTATTGCTCATTCATTATCACCATATCTTGATGCTGGATTTTGCCTTTATACTCTTAAAGAAGCTCTAAAACAAGGTAAACCTGAGATTTTAATAGCGATCAAGGAGTGCAGTTTACTAGCTATAACTTTATTATGGAATTAGAGCGTGCTAATGTTAAAATCAGTATGGACCATAAAGGACGTTGCTTCGACAATATATTTGTTGAACGCTTATGGAGAACTTTAAAGCAAGAAGCTATATATTATTATAAACCAAATAGTATCAGAGATTTGAATCTTATAATAAATGATTTTGTTGGTTGGTATAACTATAGAAGGCGACATCAGACTCTACATAATAAAGTTCCTGCTGATCTTTATTATCATAAACAGTAAATGAATATATTGATAAATACTTTAAATGTGTGTCGACGTATTTATCAACATATTCATTTTAAAAATCGGATTACTTTGAAAAAAATGGTCTAGACAAATGGGTGCACTATAGATAGAATTTGTCCATCGTCTCTTATAATGATTTCCTTTTTCATTGTGTTTAATCTTTTTTTTCCGGAGTAAGACAATTTTCTTTTCTTTCTATCTTTTGGCCGTTGTATTGGTTGTTCTGTAACATCTGCTAATATCTTCAAAATTCTTTCTGGAGTAATAGTTCTGTCCTTTTTTATTGAGATTTCTTTAGCCAAAAGAGGTTCCATTTTTTTGAGTAATCTGCAGATGTTTGAGTTATGCAAGTTGAATAGGTAGCTCAAGAATCGGTACGTTATGTAAGTTCGATAATATAGAATTATACAGAGTATTTTATCTTCCAATACAGGCAATCTTGACGTTCTTCCATGGTATTTCTTCTGTTCTTGAACTTTTTCCCACTCTGGGCGCACTTTTCCTACAACCTTTTCGAATTCTTCTATTTTCAAACCTGTTACATCTCGAAAATTTCTCGGATGTTCTTTTAGATTATGGTAGTTTAAGCTCATCTTCCCTTTCTATTCTCTTTGCTATACCTCCCTATTTTATAACCATTCCCACTCTTTTGCAGCAGGTTTATAGCCACACATCTAGTAAGGCTCATGCTCAACTTGCAGAAAAAGAAAGAGCATTGATTGATTCAAGGGAGCGTATCTGGCAGCTAGAGCAAGTGATGGAAAACCTTAATGGCAAATTGGAACAGGTAGAACAAAAAAGCTTGAGCCAACAAAAAGTCATCAGTGATCAGAGTAGAAAACAGACTAACTATGCCTCTGCTTCTTTTGTATTAGCTGGAATGTTTGCTATTGGTGCAAGTTTAACACCTTATTTAGCAGTATGTATCATACTTGCTGTAGCTGCATCGATTTTTCTTATAGCAGGGGGATGCTGTTTATATAAAGCAAATACAGCACTTAGTGATGTTAAAGCTGATCAAATTCCAGGCGTTGTAGGTGCGCTTAATTGTAATAGTTCAGGTTTAATCTGACAAGCCAGCTATAACAACTTCTATGAGTCAAATATTTAATTTTTATGTTAATGACGTAGAAAAGAGGATTCTTCTGTTTGTGCCTGAAATGAAGTTGACATTACTCTGCCTCTTCCTTGTCCTGGATTTAGCTCGTGAAACACATGATTGAAATCTTCCTTACTCACTACTTTGGACTTTCTTTCAAGAGCAGCGTGTATTTTTGCTTCACTGACTAATTGTTCTAACTCAGCTCCAGAATAATCTTCTGTTTTTTCTGCAATATCTTGAATATTTAGCCCTCCATCAGTTTTTGTATTTTTGATATAAAGCTCCAATATCTTTCGTCTCGTTTCCACATTTGGATTAGGTATATGAACCCTTTGACCTAAGCGTCCAGGCCTAATAAGTGCTGGATCTATCTCATTGATCAGGTTAGTTGCACCAATTACTATTATATCTTTTCTGCTCTTAAATCCATCTATTTCAGTTAGTAACTGTGTTAAGCTCTCTCGACAGTGGTAAGCTGAGTTATTAGCGGTACTTCTTTTTTGCGCAACTGCATCTATTTCATCTATGAATACTATACAAGGAGAATATTTTCTCGCTACTTTAAAAAGCTCGCGTACAGCATGCGCACCATGACCAATATATACTCCAATAAGTTCTGGACCTGAGATACTTATAAAATTCATATTTGATTCACCTGCAATTGCACGTGCGATAAGTGTTTTACCATTTCCAGGAGGGCCGTGCAGTATATAACCTTTTAGTAAGTTAATACTTTCACTTCCAAACATCTCACGCATTTCTTCTGTCATTTGGTTACAGCAAATAATCTGCAATCGTTGTTTTAAGGAATCGTCAATTATAACATTAGCAAATGTTGTTTATTATCTGAATTAGCTAATTTTATTTCTATAGGCAGCTCTACTTCCTTCATTTTACTAAATACTTGATCATATATAAACCAAGCGATAAAAAAGAAAACAGTGAGTAACACAACAGGCATAGCTTCGCTAATATAATGTGCAGCCAGCTCATATCCTAAACCCTTTGCCACCTCTACTTTTACTGCCTTTCCACTCTCTTCCTCACTAATACGGATGAATTTAGTTAATAAATAAAACGTTTCGCGTAATTCTTGATCCTTAATCTCTTTATGTCTTCTTACTAGATTTACTATCTCTTCTCCCTCATACCTTTCCTTATTTGATACTTCTTGTCCGCAAGCTAGGTCTCTAGCAGTTGTTGATAATGCTTCTGCTAATTCATATAACTTCTTAATTGAAATTCTGCGTGTTCCTTTTTCATATTGCAGTATTAACTGATATGTTGTTCCTATTTTTTTTGCTAAATCTTTTTGAGTATATCCTCGCTTTAACCTCCAGCTCCTTACTTTTTGTGCTATCTGATACCTTATGGAAACGGTAGTATACTTTGCCATACAGAAATAGATATTATACAGGTTAATACTATCAAATAAAGATACACAAAAACTTCTATGTTTGAATTTTAGTTGAATATTTCTTCAGAATTGTGTATAATTATCAATGCTTTTTAGGTTGATTTATTATGGCTTTTTCTAAATTTCTCGATCCTAAATATGATTTGCCCTTCAAACGAGTGTTCGGCACTGAAAAAAATAAGAATATTCTTATCCACTTTTTAAATGATATCTTAGGGTTTACTGGTGTCAATACAATACAAGAAGTTAAGTTTCTTAGCACTATTATGGATCCTGAGATTGCTTCTGATAAACAGAGTATTGTTGATGTTCTTTGTAAAGATTCATACGGAAATAGGTATATTGCGGAAATGCAGCTCGCTAGGGACAAGGGATTTGAAAAACGTGCCCAACTTTATGCTGCTAAAGCTTACTCAAGACAATCTGGCAATTACATTGATTTTAAGAAAGTATTCTTTATCGCTATTTCCAATAGTATATTGTTTCCTACAGAGGTTGAGTATATTTCCACTCACAATATACGTGATATAAAGACTAACGGACATTACTTAAAAGATTTTCAATTCGTCTTTATTGAGTTGCCTAAATTCACAAAGAACAAAGTAGAGCAACTAGAGAGCACAGTAGAAAGGTGGTGTTTTTTTTTCCGGTATGCAGAAGATACTACAGATGAAGACCTAAAAGATATTGCAGAAAAATCACCAATAATAAAGCTAGCATATGATGAATTAGACAAGTTTAGTTGGGAAGAAGAGGATCTAGCAGCATACGAAGAAAGAGTTTTGAGTGTACAGAAAGAAGCTGCTATTTGGGAACAACGTCTTGATGATGCTACTGAAAAAGGCAGAGAAGAAGGCAGAGAAGAGGGCGAAAAACAAGCTAAAATAGCAGTTGCAAAGAATCTACTTAAAGCAGGGGTTTCTATTGATATCATAACTGAAACTACTGGTCTTACAGTTAACGAAGTCAAAGACTTAAGCTCTTTGGGTGTCTAGATGAACACTTTATACTAGATGAAAACCCAGCAATTGCGGCTCAAATGTTGTGTATATAGTAAAAATGCTACTAGAAACTACTGAGTAATGTTTTTTCAACAGCACCCTAATCCTTTTATTAGTGTAATAGATTATAATATAGAAGTTCCATACAAACTTACTCATGTCCTTGTTCTTTATACCTCAGTTATGGATTAGCTTGATGTAAAGTCCTGAAATTCTGTTCTCTGCACTAATTGTAATAACATAAAATCACTTTTGCTTCAGATATTTTGTAAATTGCTGTTATTTTGCGCTTTTTGATCCATAATCTAGCAAAGCTGTTACTTTCTGTCATATATGTATTACCAATCGTATAACTTAATGATTTTAGCTTCTTTTTTGGTGTTATACTCAATTTCTAATCCATAATTGGAGTTCTTACTATCATCCACAAAGAAGTCCTGCTAATTTTTCTACTAAAATTAGTCTTTTCTTCATCTGTATCTCCTTTTGCACCTAGAATTTTATTTGCAAATTCTTTATTTTCTAAGCAGTACTTTACACCCGCCATTCAGCAACAAATTTTTCACACCAAAAGCTGATAGCACTTTTCCACTTCTCCCTAAATCTTTTGGGGAGCAAAGCAAGATATTTTTTTTCCGAACAGTTATAAACTAGGAACCATAAAAACAGCTTCATGATTAGCAATTTTAAAAGTTTGATCAAGTTCAATATTCCTAAGCGTCGTACTTGCCTTATACGAACAATAACATCCCAATGTAAGGAAAGTTAATGCAGTCAAAGCAAGTGAAATAGATATTCCTAAATGAGACATTGTTAAACTTGCGCCAACAGCAAATGCTCCAGATAATATAAGAGAAGCAGAGGCACAAATTATTTGCTTTCTACCGTGAGCGCTTACTGCTAAGAATTGAGATTTTACTGCTGAACTTTTTTCAGGAACTTGAGATAGGTTACTAGCCCTTTTACTATAACCTTGTTTTACACTAACTAGATCCACGTTCTTTGTAGGTACCATCGCCTCAGGGCCAACTTCCGGCTCCATTTCATTTTGGGTTGAATTATCGAGCTTCTCCCTCTTTTCAATAGCTGCAAACTCATTATACAAATTTTCTCCAGAGCAAAAATGTGAGATCTTGGTACTCCAACCGTCTTCTAATCGCTTACTCCCTGTCTTTAACCGCTCTACATGATCCCATAATATAATTCTCTCTGAAAGAAGTTCTTCAATTTGTTTCTTCATTACATCTATCTTTTCTATCAACTCTTGTTGTTCTACCCATCTGGGATACCTATCGTCCAATTGGGTAATTTCTCCAGATTTGCTTATGTCCTCCGTTTGCATAGCAATACTTCTTGTTTTGGTTGGTCTTGAAATGTATTTGTAATACTCGTCTAACTCATCCTTTCCCTGTCTTAATTGCTTATTTTCTGCAATCAACCTATTTTTATCTTCCTCTATTTCCCTTATAGAAGCATACAGCACATCTCTTTCTTTGAGTACGTTGTGTAGATTATCCTTCATTAATCTTTTTCTATCGAGAAGATCTTCATCCTTTCCTATAAGCTTGAGTTTTTCTGCAATCAATAGTTGATTTTCTTCATCTAGAGAACTATTTATTTTTTCTTGCTTTTCCAATTCTAATTTAAGTCTGTAAATTTGTTGTAAAAAATCCCCAGATGAATTTCCAAAATTGTCTTCTTGTGGGCGTTTTTCACCACATTTAATGATAAGCTCCTCTACAACATTAAAAAAATCTTCAAAAGACTTTTTTACCCCTTTTAACTCTTTACTAAATAACGTAACATCTTTTTGTTCTATTATTTTCTTCATATTGTCCAACCTATCTACAATTAGTTTCATAGGTTCAACCATTCTACTTGCACCACTTAAATTCATCTTATCACTAAGTTCTGCCTCATTAACCAGATCTTCAATCATGGAAGTTTGGTTAGATTGACCGACCTGTTTAATCGGAGTGCTCGAATTAATCAAATTTATATCAAAGTTATAAGACACGCTCATATCACTTCCAACAACTGAGCTATCCAGTGAAGATATGCCACTATTTTCAATTAATTCACTATTATCGGAAGCTTTCTGATCTTGTCTCTGATCAACAGCAGTGTCTGTTAGACCATACGCGTCAAGTTAAGAGATTGTGAGCAAATTTAGAGAGGTTAAAGTGGATACTCTAGCCCTTCTACGTTTGTCTTTTAATGAAAATCGCGACCAAGTTATAGTGAGTTTTTTAAGAAATGCTTTTAAACTATTAATTTTGGTTAATACTAAAAATAACTCTCTAACCCGCCTTTTTAGCTCAATAAATGCCTTTGTTAAGCTAAGTTCTGTATTCTTTTTCACTTCTGTGCAACCAACTATGCCGTGAAATATAAGAATTGCGCACAATTTAGCATATAGTTCACATAATACTCTGCATGGCTTTCCTTTTAGCTTATCAAGCCTGATATGGCTTTTATACAATTTAAATAATAACTCAATTTGCCACCTTACTCTGTAAATCGTTAATACTTGCTCAGCACTAATTTTATTTTCTGGAACATTAGTTATAAATATTGACCAGTTCAACAATTTTTGATTTCTTTTAGAGGATGTATATCCCTGCGATCTTGCTAATCTATTAGCTTTCCTTCTTCTGGCCATAGACTGTTCTTCAGTTAGTTTCTGACATATAATTCTTACTCTAATTTTTGCTTCTTTTCCTAACAATACCTCGTTTTCTAAAAATCTCTAAACATTCTAATAACTCCATTTTTTGATTTGTTTCTACATCATATATGTTGGTATCGACGACTTATGAAATAAGCTCCTATTTCATTGATTTGTTTAAAAGAACTTGGCACAAAATAACCGAGATCAGATATTAGCAAATCATTGCTTAATATATTACTTAAATGTTTCCTATATCCCTGGTCTGATCTTACCCCCTCCGTTAAATTAAGTTGGTCTATTATCTGATTCATGTAGTCGAAAACTAATTGTAACTTTATTCCAGACTTAGTATTGCTTTCATAGCCACTGTAGCTAGTACCATAACCTTTATACATCTCTTCCATACTGTTAGGTAGAGTAATATAGCTACTGTCCAATAATTTAACACTATTAAATTGCTGTAAGATTTTGCAATCAACTTGCAAGATATTTTTAAAGAGAATCACAGATTCATTATACATCCTTTTCATAAATTCCACTGCTTCTTCAGTAAATCTAAAATCCAAACCTTGTTTTGTTATATCTATCGAGTCCTCGTTTAGTATAGCCTTTCTTATAATAGTCCGAATGCGATAAGATATGTGTTTATGGCTATAGCAGGCCAGTAGCATATTACGGTCTGTTCGGATTATTGTAAAAAGAGCTATAATTGACACATTGTTTCTACGCTACAATTATCAACTCCTATATTACCCAAGACCATGGCTTTTACGAATGATGAACCTTTTAGCTTTCTCTTTCTTTTTATAAACCTTGTTGTAATTGAGATTTTCTCTGCTTTTTCATTAAAAAATTCTTTGAGCTTTTTTGATAAGCAAGTTATTTTATTCATTGGTTCTCTCACTAAAAGTATATCTGGGAGAACTTATACCTTATTATTCTATCTCTTTCATACCTTTATTTCCTTAACTTGACGCGTATGATTTGAAAGACAATCTCATTAAAAATAGAATATATGACTCTGTTAGTTTATTGGAGGATACTATATGTGCATTCATTCGTAATATTACGGAAAGTTCGATCAAAACTATTTGTTCTGTGAGTTATAGCTCTTTTTACAATAATCCGAACAGATCATAATATGCTACTGCTCTACCATAGCCATAAGCACATATCTTATCCTATTCGGACTATTGCGAGAAGTGCTATATTTGCCTACTTATTTATGATATTTGGTATTATACCTAAATTTTGGATTAGTGATAAAAAAGCTAGAGGAAGAATGGACTATGGATTTGTCGAATTGGACTTTGAATACTTGATATCTTCTTTCCAGATAGATTGAAAACGAAGTTGTATAAAAAATGCTGCTTTGAATGGTTATTTTTGAAATATTTGAGCCTGATTTTTAAATTCCCCTTTCATTTACTAACTGATTGCAATAAGCTTCTTTCATAAAGCTAGATGGAACATATGATTTTTCTATTGTACAATCTGACTGTTTCATAGTTTTAGCTAACTCTTCAGAAACGTCACTGTTTATTTCAAAATAACCATCTTCTATGCCTATAGAAACATTTTTTCCTCCTAAAAGACAGCTCCCCCCTAAACTTGATTTATCCTCCAACTTACTAAAACGTGCTATGCTTTCTTCGTTGGCGAGCTTTACTTCTATTTTATTATTATCTCTATCACTAGGAGATAAATAAACACTGACCTTCCCAAAGTAAGTAGTAAAAGACATTTCAATTCTACCCTCCGAAATGTCGGTGTAATTCCTAACTCCTTCTTCATTTTCAACTCTAACTATACTTTCTCCAACTTGAAGCATACCAATTTCCAGACCTAAATTTTTAGCTTTTTTATTGTTGAATATTCTTGCAACTTCGACAACACTATCTTTTGGATATTTTATACAAAAGTGCCCATTGTCCATCTCTAACTCAAAATCATGATCATCAGTTTTTACACTTACGTCTACGATACTTTTGTACACCAAGTCCTTAAGTTCTAAAAGTATTTTTTCTCGTTGATCTAGAGCGTATCTATCTGAGCAAATTATGTTCACGAAATCGCCATGTTCTTCACCGCTAAATCTATTTAAAGACGCACCTCTTGATACTATTTGCAATATCTTTTTCTCATCTAAAAATCCATAAATTCGGGTAGTATCGTAAGAAAAATATAGCTTTTGCAATGTATCAATTATGCGATCCACTAAAGATATATTAGCTTTATACGGAAGAGTGAACATTACTCTTTGTTTCAGCGCCTCGCTTACAATTTTATCAAGTCTTTTATTGCACTCTTCATAATCCTCTTCATTACCATATTTACCCAAAGCATCCAATTCATCATGAATATTATCTATTTTTTGCCAAATACTTTCATATTTTTCTCTTTCTCTTTCTCTTAATTTTACTTTTGCTAAGGAAAAAGAATCTTTTTTACGTATTATGTTTGCATTGTAGACTAGTTGACCGTAGGTCCTACCAACAATTTCATCATAATCAAAGCAATAGCTAACATTATAGTCACTTTCACTAGTTGATTCCTGATCATTGCTACTTTCATCGTCATCTTTATTCCATACTTCAATATCGTAATCAGTGTTTTCAAGGTTTTTGTCTTCACTTGTTCGATAATCTTGATTGTTTTCTACTTTTTCGTACAGCCAGGTTGATTTTTGATCATCGCTACTTTCATCGTCATCTTCATTCCATACTCCAATGTCGTAGTTAGTATTTTTAGGTTTTTTATCTTCACCTGTTTGATAATCTTCTGCTTCTCTATATAGCCATATTGATTCCTGGTCATCATTATCATTGATACGCCTCATTTCCACTTTTGTTGTAGACTGAGGTCTTACTATTTCTTTTCTTACGTTTTCTTTGTTTAATTCATCTTCAAGAGACACTTCATTACTAATATAGAAGTTTTTCTGTTTTAAACTCTCATTTTCATTCTGCAATGAACTAAATTCTGCAAACAGCTCTTCACGCTCTGATAAATAAACATAGAGCTGGCCTATTACATCATTAAGTTCCTTATCTTTTTCTAATATCTGGTTTTCATAATTACTCTTCAAATCCTCTATACTGTCTACCAGCACTACACTTTCTTTTCTTAGTCTACTTGAGTTAGATTCAACCAAATTTAACCTTTGCTGTAACTCTTCATTTTTTTTGTCTATCATCTGTATTTCACTCTTCATATCTTCTAATTTGCTGTCCAAGTTCCCTATTATGTCATTTTTATTCTTCACGTCCAATAATACTTTTTCTATTTCTTGTTTTAGCTGTTCAATTTCTTGGCCATTTTTAGTTAATTCTCTTGTTTTTCTTTGTAATTGAGCTTCAAGCTCTTTAATTTTCTTTTCTAGGATCTGATTTTTCTTGCTGAGCTCACTCACTTCTTGATCATACTCTTCCGCTATACCTTTATAGCATTCCAAGAGCTTTTCATTTTTCTTGAGATCAAAGTTTTCTTGTTGCAGCCTTTCTATTTCACCATCTGAATTATCTATTACTTGGTTACCCTCACTACCAATCTCAAATATCTCTTCAGAAGTAATCGTAAAATCTTTAAATACGCAAGGCAAAGTAGTGTCTTCAAGGTTATTACTATCAAATGAGTTATATTGTACTACCTGCCTTGAACTAGGCATACTTATACCTTTCTATTAACAAAGGCACACAATGCATTATATTTACTATATACGCAACTGATTTAAACATAATTTATTTACTAATTCATATTGTGAATTTTTATAAAATAGGTTTATATGCAAAATATTATAATAACGTTAAAGCACGTAGCTAATACCATTATTAGTACAGTATAAAGGGCCTTTTTGCCTATAATTGAAGAGTTTAAGCAAATTCATAATATACCTCATTTATCTTCTAATAACGAAAATTTGTATCGAAACAGATAAGACCATAAGTATGAAATTCAAAGAGGAATGAATCAGTTAAATCAAGAATAGATGTTGTGTTATAGTAGTGATTATGCTAATTATTGGGTCGTTTGGTTAAAAGGTAATTGTGAAAAGGGGTAAGAATTTGACTGAAGATAAAAAATTAGCATCTGATATTCTAAAAGAGGTTGCAGGTACTGGTACTGCTGATAGTGATAAAGTGACATTGTTTGACATTAAAACAGCTTTACAAGAACGTGGTTTTGGTATTTTAATAATCATCTTCTCCTTGCCGCTATCGGTGCCTATACCGGTTCCACCTGGTTATACAACTATTCTTTCTATACCTTTAATCTTGTTTTCATTACAACTTCTGCTTGGGTTTCATTCTCCCTGGATGCCACGTTGGTTGGAAAGGAAATCCTTTAAACGTTCAACATTAGCCCTTGTGGTTAAAAAAACTTTACCTGCATTAAAAAAAATAGAAAAGTTCATGAAACCGAGAATGTCTTTTATCTTCTGTGGGCCAGGTGAAAAGATTTTGGCATTTATAATGCTGGTTTGCGTATTGGTGATAGCCAATCCGTTTCCGTTGACTCACTTCATTCCAGCAATCGGTACGACTCTTATTTCACTTGGTATTATGAATAAAGACGGGCTTGTCTCGATACTTGGAGTGTTGGTATCCTCATACGCGTCAAGTTAAGGAAATATCGTGAAATATAGCAACATTTGAGATGGGCATTTTATTTGTTACATTTATTTTTTTAGGGAGTTCTTATCTAGAAGAAGATAATTTTTTCAGAAGAATCTATAAATTAATAACTTTATTACTTAATATATAAAATAGTTTTTTCGTTTCCTTTCTTCCTTATACCACTTTTCTTTAACTTGACGCGTATGCTTGAGATACATTCCCGAGCTGTTTTGCTAGCTCTAATAAACCTAGTTTTGGTTTTAATATTTTTGTTTGTATTGTATTCATTTCTAACACTCCTTTCTTTTATTATTTTATAACTTACTTTTTTAAAGTGTCAGATTAAATCTTGTTTAATACATCTTAGCAGCGTGTGGTAGTTTATGCTTGTTTTGTCTACTAAGTCTTTCAGAGTATATTTTCTCTTTAACCTCCAGCTCCTTACTTTTTGTGCTATTTTGTACCTTATCGAGATATTTGCCATAAATATTATACAGGTTAATATAGCACTTCTCGCAATAGTCCGAATAGGATAAGATATGTGCTTATGGCTATGGTAGAGCAGTAGCATATTATGATCTGTTCGGATTATTGTAAAAAGAGCTATACTACCAAATAAAGATATACAAGAGGGATGCTTCTTTCTATGTTTGAATTTTAGTTGAATATTTCTTCATAATTGTGTATAATTATTAATGCTTTTTAGTTTTTTTTCTCATGGCTCTTTCGAAATTTCTTGATGCACGCAATGATTATGCTTTTAAAAGAATATTTGGCACTGAAAAGAATAAAGATATCCTCATTCATTTCTTGAACGATATTTTAGGCTTTACTGGTTTAGCTGCTATTCACGATGTTGAATTCTTAGCTACCATTTTGGACCCTGAAATTGCCGCTAAAAAGCAGAGTATTGTTGATGTTCTTTGTAAAGACTCTCAAGGTTCCAGATATATTATAGAAATGCAGTTCACTAAGACCAAAGGCTTCGAAAAACGTGCTCAATATTATGCTGCTAAAGCCTACTCAAGTCAAGCTGATCAAGGTGATAATTATCATAATCTCAAGGAAATTATCTTCATAGCTGTTGCTGATTGTATTATTTTTCCAGATAAGACTGAGTACAAATCTAATCATGTCATTTTAGATCAAAATAGCTTTGAACATGACTTAAAGGATTTTTACTTCGTATTCATAGAACTACCTAAATTTATAAAGACAAAAGAAGACCAACTAGAAAATATAGTAGAAAAATGGTGTTATTTTTTCCGATATGCAGCAGAAACAAGGGAAGAGGATCTAGATAAGATAGTTGGTAGTGACGTAATAATAAAACGAGCTTATGAAGAAATGAATAAGTTTAATTGGTCAGAAGAAGAGTTACTAGCATATGAACAAATGAAAAAACGTATAATGGATGAGGTAGCTGCTTTAGCTCAAAAATTTGATGAGGGTCTTAGGTTAGGTCAAGAAAAAGGTAGACAAGAAGAAAAAATCGAAGTTGCAAAAAACTCACTCAAGGCCGGTGTCTCTATTGATGTTATCGCTGAAATCACTGGCCTCTCTTTAGATGAGATCCGAAAATTAAAGGATTAATACGAAAATGTTCAAAAAAGCATATACATCAAGTTAAGGGAAAGTGGCATAAAGAAAAAAAGGGGATGGAAAAAACCACTTTAGATAGTAATTAATAAGGTTAGTGGTTTATAAGATTACTCTAGATAAAAATGCTCTAAAAAATAAATGTAACAAATAAAACACCTACTTTATAGCATTTCTCATAATAGTCCGAACAGGTCATAGGAAGGCAGAATCAACAGCACGACGAAAGGATTCGAATAGAGGAATGTTTTTCCTGGCTCTGTTTTTTATAGCAAACCAATGATGCTCAATTTTGTTGAAATCTGGAGAATAAGGCGGCAGATACAAAATTTCTGCACCAACCCCTTTAGCAAGCTTTATCAGACTTATGAAAAGTAGCATTGTCAAGAATGACAGTCTGTCCAGGTTCCAAGATCGGTGTCAAAAATTGCTCAAACCATCCATTAAAAACATCCATATTACAGTGGCCTTCAAAGGTTAACGGAACAACTATCTTTCTTCCACTTAAGGCTGCAACCATAATGATTCGTTGAGTTTTCTTTCCAGATTTTAAGGCATAAAACCGCTGTCCTTTCTGGCAATATCCGTAGGGGTAGTCTTCGGTGTTATCAATGCCAGACTCATCTATATACACTAAGTTTTTAGGTTCTTTTGTCGCTATAATTTTCAAAAATTCAGCACGTTTTTCTTCGTTTCTTTCCTTGTATCCATATGTCTTTTTTTGCGCGTAAATCCAATTTTTTTAAGGGCTCGATAGATCGTTTGGATACTAACGTTGTTCCAAAGTTTAGCCATTTCCGATAGAGTCTTTCCTCCGTGTTCTCTGGCAAATTTGGCAAAGGTACCCCAGTCGGTAATTTTGTGATTGTAACCCCCATTTCCAAGTTTTTTTGATTGAAAGTCTCCTGTTTCTTTTCTTCTTTGCTGCCACTCCCATAAAGTAGTTCGTCCAATCTTAAATCTTGCTGCCACTGTTTCTCTGCTTTCTCCTTCGTCTAGCGCTTCCATTGCTTTTTTTCTTAAATCATAACTATATGCTGCTGGCATTCAACCTCCTTATCATCATCTACCCTTATCCTATCACATCCGGACTTTTATGGAAAGAGCTATAAATTTTGCTATACTAGACAATCTTTCCTTAACTTAACGCCATTGCTTGAACGGATACCTTTTGATTGAATAAGATAATACGATAGTAAATAAAAGGTTGTATTAGAGCTGAATTTTACATCAAAAAATATTTTTCATGATATAAAAAATTATTATTGACTTTTATGCAATTAGAGAACTTATATACAATTACACTTTCATAGAAGATATAAACCTAAATAAAATTTTTATCCTTATTTTAGTCAAATAATTTTTGACAATAAAAGCATAGTTGATATCGTGGTCTTATAAGTAAGTGGCTTGCAGTATTGTAGGCAATTAATTAATCGTGGTGTTGATTGTATGATAGTGATTTCGTTGTTGTATTGGTTGAAGTAAGTTTTTGTATGTTTATTTGTGAGGGTGTTTATGCAAGAAAATGAGCCAGTTTTGCCTCCAGGCTTTCGTGTAGGAAAAGCAACTACAGATGGAAACTGTTTTTTTGATTCGTTTAAGCAAGGACTAGGACAATTAGGAATGAGCGCTGCTGTTGAGGAACTGCGAGAATATTGTAAAGAGTTTGCACAAAATAACCCACCAGAATGGTTCATAAATGCTATTGCTAACAGTTATGACAATAATGGTGTAGTGCGTAGGAAAACTCCAGATTCTTATGCAAAAAATATTCTAAATAACAATAGATGGGGTGATTCCGAAGTTGAAGGTAGAATACTTTGTGGAAAGTATGGTGTAAAACTGTATGTTATGGAAATACATGTTGTGGATGGAAAAGAGGTATGGACAAATCAGATCATAAATAGTGAAGAAGGTTCTAAGAATGTGGACAACATAGATTATAATGAGGAAAATACTATACACATAATAAATAGAGGCCATGGTCATTTTATTCCAATATTGAGAAAACAAAACGACAGAGGAAGTGGTGAGCCTCTTAATGATCTTGAAAAAAAGATCGAAGGTTACCTTGGCGAATCTTTGCATTTTGTTGATATATTTGGGAACGTTGAAGTAATTTATTTAGGTCGTTACAATAATCAAGACTGCGTTGAAGAAAGAAATTTGAAGTTTGCTGTTTTAACTAATAAAAGAGACTCAGAAGGTCAACAAATTGTAAGGTGCTATACTATTTCTTATAGAATAAACAGTCCTGACTCAAGATTCAGTGAAGAAGAGATGGAATTGGTAAGAAACAAACTACCTGATAGCGATACTGAAGGGAAAAAACGAGCATTTGTGTTTCAAGAGTATAAAATGTTCACAGGAAAAGAAAGGAAGGGGAATGATAGAGAATTAGTCTGTAAATCATTTTCTGAAAAGCAAGAATTTACTAGAGAGTTGAAATGTCCATATAATGAATTTGTAGCATCAATCAGGGGCTTTGGTTCACGTAGTCTTTTTTCTCCTGTACGTGCTTCTACACCAATTGCCCGAAGAAATATACCTAAAGGACATGATAAGGCTTACGCGTATAAGTTTTTAGAAAATCTTCTTAGAATAGAGATGAGTCCTGATGTGCTAGTAGATATTATAGTTGATAGTAAAGATGATACTAAAATCGCTGTAGTAGGACGTCCAAAGGTATTGGGAAGTTCTACAAAACAAATGCGTCATGTTATATCATATTCTTCGGTAAAGAGTGCTATTGAAAGTGTAATAAAAGCAGAAGGTGACTACGAGTTATATGTGAAAAACATGGTAGAACAAGTTATGACTCCACTAGTAATGAGCAGAGAAGGTTTGTGTTTGACAGAAGAACAGTATAATAATCTTAAAGAGAAAGAGGTTATTTCTTCTGGTAAATATGATGAATTTAAACTCACGACTGAAACTAAAAAAGGACAACGTAAAAAATATCACTTAATATACGATAAAGAGATTATAGAAGCCATTAATAGCAAAAAAATTTTTACAGAAGAAGAAATAAAAAAAGCTCGCTCTGATTTTAATGCAAGACTTAGAAAATACATAAGCCATGGAATTGATTATCTAACTGATGGATTAGCTGCAGAAGATATAAACACTGTTACAATAATGTGTGAGGGAGTTGCCAGAATAATATTAACTATGTTTAATCAAGACATACATGCTGCTTTTCCTGAAGAAGGTAATACTCTATCAGAAGAAATTCGTTTATATGAGAGCCAAAACGATGCAAAAGAACCTAAAGCAAAGGTGTTTAGTGTATTGCTACATGACGAAATCACTCAAGAGATAGTCGGAGATTATAATCTTCGTATTAGAATTGTGAATAATGAAGGATATATAGTAAAGAGAACAGCATGTGCGTTGAGTGTTTTAAATTCTTTACTAAAAACTACTTCATATAATATCAATGAAAAAGAAAGTAAGAAATATTTGGATGATTATAATGAAAAGTGTAATTCTACTATTAGAACACATAGTCAAGATTTAGGTAATTATAATGGGAAGATTAATAAAAATAATCTAAATGATGTTCTTTATAATCATGTAGCAAAACATTTGTATGAAGTATTTGATTTTAAACCGTTGGAAAAAAGAGTATTAGCGCCAAGAAGAGAGGCAGGGGATGCTATCAAAGTATATCCTTCTGCTGGTGGTATAAGAGAAGCAGAATATTTAGTACAAGAAGGAGATGAATATAGAAGGTTAAAAATAAATGAAGCAAAAGGTTATAATGATAAAGCAATATTTCGTTCAGGAATGGCTAATAAATTAATAGGAAAAATACTATCTAGTAAAATTGTTTCTCATGTTATTATTCATCTAGTGCCATACAGGTACTTGAAGGATGGTTTTATGGAAAGTGCAGTGGAAGAAGGATTAGGAAATGGAATGCAAAAGATACTAAAGTCTTTTATAGATTTAGTACAGCAAGACTATATTAATGCGCCATTTCACGAAAGAATTGGAGAAGTACTAAATGATGATTGGGTAAATCGAACACTTGAAAAATATCAAGAACAAAATCAGTCTTTTTCTGAAGCAAGCAGTATCATTATAGAGGAAAGTGATACTAAAAGACCGCCAGAAGAAGGTGGTATCGATGAGACTCATATTGAAAAACTACCAAGAGAAGGCGGTGTCAGTGATATTGAACAACGCTTAAAAGGAAAAGGTATTAAGGAAAATATATATAAAGGAGGTTATATGAAAAAACGTAAAAGTAATTTACAGGTGGCATTTGAAGGAGCACACTCAGATTTCTTATGTGATGCAGTGAATAATAATAACCCTGACTTGATTACACAATGGGTGGAAAATAACCTAATGAAAGGTGACGACCAAATAAGAGGTGGTAAAACATCAAGAACTGCTTTTTATGAGGCAGAAAAATCACTAATTAGGAAGTATATTCGTGAGGGTAAGTTTGGTAGTATTGTCACTCTTCTTGATGCGGTTCATAATGAGAAGTTCAAAAATGAGGATAGCTATAAAGAATTAAAAATAAAAGAATGTGAAGTACTGACAGGTGCAATAGTAATGGCAAGAGGGTCTTTGGAAAGAGATGACACTATGCACAAGAATCTGAATGATTTGTTAAAAGATAAACAAGAGAAATTAAAAAAAATGGAAGATATAGATCTTGAAAAAGATGGAGTATCTACTAAAATAACAGAAGCCCTTAACATAGTTCAGGTTAATTCTGCAGGTAGTTCTAAGGGTAAGTAGTAAATTTCAATGTTTTATTAAGGTTTTACAAGTGTGTGGTAGGGAATACTATATTAATTTCGTTTTCCTACCATGTCACTGGTAGTAGGTTTATAAATTCTATATAGTTTTGCGGCGTTTTTATGTTGAGTGATCATGCAGCACCAGACTGATACTACTCCAATAAATAACGATCTCTTAACTATAAAAAACCTCAAATTGTTCGTTCCATATGTGTGATTATGTTTCATTAAAAATGCCTTCCTTGATTTTTGGATGTCAGATAATTTAAACGTAAGATACGCTGTATATGTCAAATATTTATTGTAGAACATAGTGGCCTTAGTCAGAAAAAGTTGTAGAGGAGTTTGGAATATTTCTATACAAGTATTAATAAAAAGAATTGCATTCTATACATTTGCAAGTGGAGTAATAATGATTTATTAATGTATTTTACTAAGAACTTAAATAAAACAGCCATTTCCAGCGCTCAAAACCAAGGGCCGTGAGAAGAGTTTGTTTTGGGATGTGTTGGTCAGGGCACTGGGATGACATCATAGAGGCACTAGGATGACACCTTGACAATCGCCATTCCGCTACTTGTTAGCGCCGCGGTGGTATGACGTAGAATTTTATAACCCAGTGTCCAATCTGGATTCTAGTTAGCGTTTTTAGTAACTAAGAAAAGTGCTTCCCCCTTTTAGAGCACTGCATATAATAGAATTATATCGCAGTGCATTGCGAAACAAAATTCCCAATACTACAGGAGGCTTTATGAATAAGAAATTTCTCTATTCACCATTGTCAATAAAAAGTATAGAAGAAAACGGTGTATTTTCTGGTTATGCTAGCGTTTTTAATATAGTTGATAAACAAAATGATCTGATATTGCCTGGAGCATTTAAGGAAAATTTAAACAGAAATAAAATAAAACTCCTTTGGCAGCACAATCCAGGTGAGCCTATAGGTAGCATCATAGATATTTGCGAAAATGATGTTGGCCTGTATATAACCGCACACTTACTTTTGGGCATCCAAAAAGCAAAGGAAGCGTACTTAATGCTCAAAACTGGAGTAATCAATGGACTTTCCATCGGCTATATACCTATAGAGTATGATGTTGATCATAAAAGCGGAGCTAGAGTGTTAAAACAAGTGGAATTATGGGAAGTCAGTTTGGTCACTTTTCCTGCAAACTTGGCTGCTCAGGTAATCAATGTGAAAAATCAGAACAATGAACAGGAAGTGTTAGCAAGAGCGATAGAAAAAGCAAATGCTGTACTTGCAGACATGTACATTTCTGCTTAAAGTGTATTAGGCGGGCAAAGACTTTACCATAATTTGACACCTGTGTTAGTATTTGTTTAACATTTATACTAATATATATAACTTTATTACTATTAAAATTTTCTGTAAATTAAAGTTAAAAAATGAGGTAATTTTATGCTAAATATTAATAATAAGGTTAATTATGAAATTAATATTAAGCGAAAGGAAAAAAAATACAGCTGGTCTACTGTATTTGCTTGGTTATATCTAAAAACGATTGGACGAATATTGCCCAAGAGATGGAATAGATGGGCAGAAAATATTTTGTACTACGATAAAACTACTGCAAACAATGAAGTTCAAACTGATGCTTTTAAGACAATAGATGGAAGTGTTCAAGTTGACTTAAAACCTGAAGTTGTAGAGAAAGAGAGCCAAAGTGTAGTGATAAACAAAGATGGAGGGGTTCAGACTGATGGAGTAGCATTGATAACAGAGGAAGATGATGAAGCATTAGAAGAACAGCTGGAGGGCATAAATCAGGAATTAGAACTTGAACGTTTACAAAATGCTTCCTTAAAAGAAGAAAATAGAGAATTACGATCTGCAATTGAAGGACTTGAAAAGAGTTATAAGGGACTTACAGAAGATGCAGGCGAACGAGAAGAGGAACTAACCAAATACAAACAAGATAAAAAAGCAATGCAGGATAAAGTTGATGAACAACAGAAAACTATATTTGATCAATACATGATAATAAGAGAGCAAGGAGAAGAAATTGAAGCTACTAGGAAAGATAATGAAAGTCTGCAAGCACAAATAATAGAACTTAAGAGTAGGTTAAAGGACAAGGAGGATAAATTAATTGAATTGAATCAACAATGGCAAGCTAGCAAATTAGTGGCTTTACTTAAATCACAGACTGATAAATTGTGTCAGGCTAAAGACAAAAATACTGAATTAGAAAATAAAGTCAGTGACTTAGGTCATGAAGACAAAGCTCTACGATTAAGTGTGAATACATTGACTGCTCAATTGGGTGAAATGGAGAACTTGGGGAAGCAATTACAAAGTGTTCAAGAATCTAAACAACAATTGGAGATTGATTTAGAAGGTCAATTGAAAGCTGACACTAAGAAACTACAGGAAGCAAAAGAAGGTCAATTGGCTAAAAAGGCAGGTGCAGTGAGTACAGTATCTACTGCAAAATCAACTCTTTCAAAATTACGAAACTTGCCCAATAAGCTTTCTAGGGATAAGGGTCTCAATAACTTTTTATCTGGGAAAAACGAGGAGTTAAAAAAAGGTTTTCCTGAATTTAAAGAGAAACACTTTTGCCATAACGTGCTTAATGAAACTATAAAGTCTCTATCAAATCAAGATGATGGCAAATTTGAAAGCAGTAAGCTGCTTGAATTATTAGAAAGTAATTTGAAACAATCCGCTTAAAAGCCAAGTTGTCACCTTCTGTTAGAAAATGCGTAAAAAAATTAGAATTTAACAAACAAGAAGGGGTAAATAAGATTGTAGACTCTATCTTGCACAGCTTTAATAGCAAGAATAATAATAATAACGACTCAGTAGAATTACTTAAAGAAATTGTTGTGAAAGAGCTAGTAGAAGCTAGAATGAGATTTTTTTTAGATAAGATTCAAGAGTTACAACTGACATCAAGCATAAGAGATAAATTTTTATCTACAGATCAGGGAATGTGTAATCAAACTCAAGGAGGAGTAAACGAATACCAATTAACAGAAAAAGCTAAAAAAGAATACACACCTAATTCCTCGATGAGTCACACTAATACTGTAAGCATACATTCATTGAACAGTCGGAAAGCAAGTTAAAGTAGGCTCTTAGCATAAAGCACCAGCTCCTCTTTTGTTAAAGTATAGGAGCTGTCTTCCCAATGTTGTTTTAGCAATTCTAAGTTTTTACCTAAACTTTTTCCTGGCTGGTGACCTATACTTATTAAATCATCGCCAGATAAAGGAAATTTTGGAATATTGAATGTATTAGCAAATGAAATGTATTTGTCAATATTTTCTCCAGACTCAACACCACAAATTTTTATTAAATCACAATATAGTTCTCTACCAAATAAAGATATGTACTTTTTTTGCTCTTTTTCCGAAAGCTCTGTTTTGATATCGTTGGATAGTAAAAATAGCAGCTTTTTCTTTTGCTTGTTCGAAAGACGTAAAAATTTGCTTACATATTCTCCAAGACTTAGCCTGTCATTTTTGGTGGTCCTAAGAAGTAACGCTAATTTTACTAGTGCATCAGTGCCCAAAAGAAGTGACGAAGACAGAATTTCGCATTTTACTTCTTTTGGGATAATCTTTTGCAAAACATCAGATTCTTGCATGCTCTTAAGTGTTGGAAAAGGATCATTGCACTCCAGCAATTTAAGTATTTCATCTCTTATTCTCTCTCCAGAGAGGTTTTGAATCATATGCGAATGCTTTTTGCATACGCTTAGTATTTCATCACTCAAATCTCCGGCACATATTTTTGCATGAAAACGAAATGCTCTTAAAATACGTAGATAGTCTTCTTTAATTCTATCTTCAGCGTTGCCTATAAAGTTTAACCTTCGCGCTTTTAAGTCCTCTATACCACCAAAGTAGTCATATATATGGCCATGCTTATCTGCATACAGAGCATTAAATGTAAAGTCGCGCCTTGAAGCATCCGCTTGCCAATTATTGGTAAATTCTACTTTTGCATGCCTACCATCACATTTCACATCATGCCTTAGTGTTGTGATCTCAAAAGATCTTTGATTTAGAACCGCAGTGATAGTTCCATGTTTTAAGCCAGTTGGAATAGTTTTTATATTACGGAGTTTTAGCGCTTTAATCGTTTGATTGGGAAGCAAATTAGTAGCTAAATCGATGTCGTGAACATCACGCTGCAAAATTGAGTCTCTCACACATCCGCCGACAAGCCTAGCCTCACCGCCAAATTCCTCTATGGCATCAATAATTAAACTAGTCTCATGGTCAACTTGCATTTAGGTTAGTACGTACTGCAAGTTCATATTATATGAAATGCTTGCAAAAGCCCTATATAAAAATATACAGAGCTATGAAGATTTATTTTACACTTCCAATTGTGATATTTGTTGTTGATGAAATGTTTTTTCTGTTCTTGATTCCTCCATACTACATCTTGGTGAGCTTGAAGGGTTTTGCTTCTCAGAGCGCTCTATGCGCTGCTTTATATCACTAACGCACTGCCCTACAACATCACCAATTTTTCCATCAGCATTTTCTGCCAATAACTTATCAAATCCCTTTTCAAACTCTGCTCTCTCAGAGATATCCTTTGAAAGGTTACAATATTCTAAGATCTCGTCTAGCTGCAGTTTTTTTGCTAATAGGAAATCTTCTTGTTCTTGCTCTTGTTTAAGTTTGGTTTCCTCTTGCAGTTGTTTTGCTAAACTTTTATTTCTATCAAGCAATGGTTCGAAATGCAATCCGCCTTTGTTTATTATATGCACAATACTACTATCATCATAATCAACTTTATTGTATTCACCTGCACTTTTTGAACCTGAATTGTCTATTAATTCATGCAAAGACAGATCTTGGTTATCAACAGTCTGGTTCTCTATAACATGTAGCTTTACCTTATACTTTTCACAAAGTATTCTGCCTTCAACGTCAGGATCACCCCACCTACTGTTACGCATAATGTCTGCTGTATAATCATCTACAGTTTCACTACGGTGCTGGCCATTGTTATCATGACTATTGACAATTGCATTTGTAAACCACTTTGGTGGATTCTTTTGCGCAAATTCCCTACAATCATTTCTTAATTTTTCGACAGTAACTTGCTCTCCTGTCTGTTGTTCTAGACTTTGCCTGAACGAGTCAAAAAAGCAGCTTCCATTACCAATTGCTTGTCCTACATAGAAATTGTCAGGGTAAGGGTTACTATTTAAAAGAGTTATTTCTTGCCCTGAGATCCTGGGCCTTGCTGTAGTCATAGTTTTACCTTAATTTAAGCTATATATTACTATACCAACAAAATTGTCAATAAGCAACTAATTAAGTATAGCAGAAATTTTTAAATTATGCAATAGTTATAATTTTACATAGCAAATATGAGTTTTAACTGCGGTATAGTTGGGTTACCAAACATAGGAAAATCAACCTTATTTAATGCGCTTACAGAGTCAAGTGCAGCCGAAGCTGCAAATTATCCTTTTTGCACAATCGAGCCAAATATAGGCAAGATTTCGATAAAAGATCAACGTTTGAAACAAATCGCAGCAATTGCAGGCTCAGAGAAGGTAATCTACAACCAATTAGAAGTTGTAGATATTGCAGGTCTGGTAAAGGGTGCGAGCAAAGGCGAAGGGCTTGGCAATAAATTTTTAAGCCATATCAGAGAAGTTGATGCCATCGTTCATCTGCTCAGGTGCTTTACGGATGACGATATCAGCCATATACACAGTAAAATAGATCCAATATCAGATGCTGAAGTGGTAGAAATGGAATTAATCCTAGCTGATATTGATAGCATAGAAAAAAGGCTTCCTCAATTGGAAAAGAAAGCAAAGCAAGGTGATAAAGAGCTAAAAAGACAACTTGAATTAATGCAAGAGGTATTAGCTACTTTAAAATTAGGTAAACCTGCAAGAAGTTTGGAGAATATCAATGAAGATGAGATGAAGTTGCTTCAATTGCTGACAACAAAGCCCGTTATGTACGTTTGCAATGTTGCAGATACAAATGTTATAACTGGCAATGAATTATCTAAAAAGGTAGAGAGGATGGCGGAGGAAAATAAAAGCAAATTTTATTGCATTTCAGCAAAACTCGAAGCAGATATTGCAAATCTTGATAGTGAAGAGGAAAAACAGAGTTTTTTATCAGAATTTGGCTTACAAGAATCAGGCCTTGATGGAGTAGCGCGTATTATGTATGAAGTGCTGAGTATGATAACTTTCTTTACTGTGGGCCCCAAAGAAGCACGGGCATGGCCAGTAAAAATAGGGTCAACAGCCGATAAAGCAGCAGGTGTAATCCACACTGATTTTGAGAAAGGCTTTATAAAAGCAGAGACAATAAGCTTTGCAGACTACATAAAGTATGGAAGTGAATCAGCTTGCAAAGACGCAGGAAAAATTCGCTTTGAAGGCAGAGATTACATCGTGCAAGATGGTGATATAATGCACTTTAGGTTTAATGTGTAGTTTATTATGCAGCCACTTATTTAAAGTTAAGTTTTCTGGATCCCAGTGTCTGGGCACTGGGATGACAAGAAAGGGAGCACTGGAATTTTTGTTTCAATATTTGTACATTAGCCATACATCTGAACAGATACCTCCCCTAAACGGATACACTGTAGAAGGAGAGTTTCTTCTCCCCAGTAAAGACTAGATTCCAGACTGGAATGACAGCAGTCCTACGTCATACCGCGATTCATTCCATAGCTGTACGAACATTCATTTTTGAAGGTAAATTGCACAGCAAATGGTCAGTGCTTGGCACTGGAATAACGTCCTCCTTTGTCATCCCAGTGCCCAGACACTGGGATCCAGTTTTCCATATAATCTCATCGAAAATGTTGTAACCACTTTCTATGCTAGTTTGCTTGCTTACAAGCAAACTTTTCTGGATCCAAGTAGTCTGGGCACTGGGATGACAGGAGAAGGAGGCTACTTGCATGACACCATTCTTTTTTCTGGATCCCAGTGTCTGGGCACTGGGATGACGAGAAAGGAGCACTGGGATGACATCCTCCCTAGCGGAGATTGCTCTCAAATCACAATGTTCGTACAGTAAGCACTGACCACTTTGCTTCAATATTTGCGATGCCCCTGAACAGATACAAAAAATCTATTGTTTTTTTATAAATTAAATCCTAATACCAATTCCCATTACAGGGCAAACAGATGGACAATGATGGAAGAAAAGCCATACTGAAGTAAGTAAAATAGCGAGGTTTAAATGGCATTAAGATCAAAATTATTGGATGAAAAAGTAGTAGAATCAGCAAAAGAAATGCTGAAGAAAGTAAGGAATAATGCATATGTTTCAAAAAAACTAAATGCTGTAATTGCAGCAAAAAAGTACAGTATAACGGCTGTAGCAAAAATATATTGCATTTCAAGAAGCGCACTAACTTCGTGGGTAAAACTCTTGAAAATTGGCAGAGAAGAAAAACTGTTTGCTCCTTCACAACGTCGTAGAAAAACTAAATTAAATCAGGCTCAACTACAGCAAATTGAAGAGTGGATAGAAGAAAATCCTAATATCACCATTAAAGAAATGAGAATAAGAATCCAGGAAAAGTTCGGATTAAATATCAGCAAATCTACAGTACACCGCCATATGCAAAAGATGAAATTCTCATATATTACACCAAGACCAGTTCATAATGGACAAGATAAAAGCAAACAAGAGGAATTCAAAAAAAAATCTCAATTGAGCTATTAGCAAGTATCCAGAAAAAGAGCTATTTTTCTTTGATGAATCACGGTTTGGCACACATTCAAAAGTTGGACATGGGTGGTTTAAAAAGGGGATTAGAACACAGGTTAAAACAAAATTAGGTAGGCAAAATTTCTATCTCTATAGTGCAGTTAATCCTAGAAATGGAGAGAGTTCTAGCTTATTTGCACCAAATGTCAACACTGATTGCATGAACATATTTCTTGAGCAAATTTCGCAATATCTAGAAACACGAGAGGCTTTTCTCGTTATGGACTGTGCTAGTTGGCATAGGTCAAAAAATTTAAAGGTACCTAAAAATATCGACATTATATACCTACCTCCATACTCACCTGAGCTAAATCCTGTTGAGAGGCTTTGGTTATATATAAAACAGAACATTTTGCGCAATAAAATATACGATAGTTTCCTATTTGACTGGACAACAATGAGAATTGGTATAAGGCATTTTTTACTGTAGATTAATCATTTGATTATAGTATCATTTTAATTAAGCTTATGCTTGGGATATTTATGAAAAATATTTTATATTTTATATTATTAGCTGTTGTATTCGGATCACTGAGCCTATTTGCTGTAGAGCAATTTGAAGAAAAGAAAATTGAATCAGTTCATAAAAACGAAAATGTAGGTGTAAGGAAGCAAGATAGCACAAATCAAAAAGATGAGTTAAAAAGCAACGTCGATGCTAAACAAACACAAGAGGCTGAGAGCAAAAGATTAGACGGCACTACCGATAAAGAGAAACTGCAACACAACGAGAACAAAGCTTTCGTGGTTGAAAAAACTATAAGTGAAGGTGAAAGGATTGATAAAGATTTGCCAAATGACCAGCTAGAAGGAAGCACAGACAAATTTGCTCAAAATTTACCAAATGTGGCCAATAAAGAAGTGAATAAAGATTTGAAACCAGAGCCTTTGCCTTTAAGTGCTGATTTAAATGAGAATACAGCTAACCCGCAAAAAAATCTACAAGCTGATCAGAAGATTGATATAAAAGATAATGAACTTTCAAAAAGTGATGCGAGTCAATTATTAGAGGGAAAAAAAGAAAAAGTAGAGAATCAGTCTGAAGAAAAAAAAGTGAAAGAAACAAACAGTAATTCCAAGGACCGCAATAGAGTAAAACCTATAACTAAAAAAGATGAAGAAGAGCAAAGTGAAAAGAAAAGTTTACAAAAATGGACAAAGCTAAACAGAGAACCAATAAAAGAATGGGGTCATAAAGACATACAAAGCAAGTCAATATATAAACGACAATATGATAGCCTTAATGAGCATCTTCCTACAACTGTGTTTATTGATGATTACAGTAAGCAATTTTTTTACTGCATTAAGAAGAACAACTTAACTTGCTTAAGAGGAGTAATAAGTAAGCTAGAAAAAATTGGATTAACAATTCAAGAGATACTAAGGTTTAGAAATAAATTGGGTGATACTCCTCTCATTTATTCAGTTAAACAAGGTGAGGTAGACATAGTGCGCTTTCTCTTATTACAAGGTGCTGATCTTAGAGTAGTTAACAATAATTTTCAATCCCCAATTGATATAGCAATCGAAAAAAAGCAGATCAATATAATAAATGCGATTGCCGAAATGATGCCACATCTTTTGGAGGATAGAAAAATAGACAATAAAGAAAGCTCAGCAATGTACGATTGGGCTGTGAAAACGAAAGAAATACAGTGCGATAAGCAAGATGATTAGATTTTTGATATTAATTTTAGTTGGTCATTTATGTTATGGAAACGAAACAAATGATGAAAAAAATCAGATTAGTGATTTTTTAAACGCTTTGCGTGATGCAAAATACGTATCTTACAGTAAAAAAGACTTTGCTGAATTTTTGGTGCAGTGCCACAAAGAGGGCGTGCCAGAAGATTTTAAGAAAGGTTTTGGTTCTAACTTAAATGGAGCTAATTTTAACCAACTGTACCTAAGTAAATCTGTTTTTGATGGAGTAAGTCTGATTGGTGCTGATTTTTCTAACACCGATTTATCCGACGTGTCTTTCATTGATGTTGATTTACGTGGTGCTAATTTCTCCAATGCTAATTTACATGGCATTAAAATAAAAGGTACAAATTTGAGTTTTACAAAATTTGTTTCTGCAAACTTAACAGATATCGTATTTGATCAGTCTAATGTTAGTTATGCTGATTTTATCAGTTCCGATCTCAAAAAAGTGAGTATGCACAACGTAATTGGTTTGCATACTAATTTCTCGAATGTGAAAATGAATTTCTCCAACTTATCAAACTCGAATGTTAGCCACGTAAATTTTAGTGATAGTGAAATAAACGATACTGTTATGCAGAAAAACAACCTTGATAATGCAAGTTTCTTTGGAGTGGATGCATATAAATTAAAGATACAATTTTCTTCATTAAAAAATGCTAACATATATGGTGCAGAGTTAAAAGAATCAGACTTTACAGGTAGCAATCTTTCCGCTGCCTACCTTAATTCTTCTATCATAATTAACAGTAACTTCGACGAAACTAATTTAAGCAACACACAAATTTCCTATGTGAATGACGATAATTCAAGTTTTGTTCAATCTATACTAAATGGTTCCAAGATAAAGCATACATATGTTTCTGAAGCAAATCTTCAGGATGCTGATTTATCCAATATTGATTTTAGTTTTAGTGAACTGCATCAAGTTAATGTCTCTAATGCTGACATTCGTCACGGAAAGTTTCATAATACTAAAGTTGCGAATTCTAACATGAATGGCTCATTTTTTGACCATTCACTATTCACCTCTGCGAAGATAGAAGATTCAGACCTTTCTACAACTTCAATGTATAAGATAAAAATCCAAGACTCTCAAGTTTATAACAGTACACTTTCTCGCCATAATATTGATTCCAGTGAAATAGAAAATTCAACATTCTTTAATTTATTAGCTGATAATTCAAGCTGGTCTAATTTAAAAGTAACTAATTCAAATTTTATTGAAAGCGATTTCAGATCTTCTTTGCTTCACGCTAATGCCTTTAGGAAAACTAGCTTTTTTCTTAGCAATTTGAGCAATTCAACAATTAGTGATATGTCTTTTCTCTCTTCAAGCATATATAAAAGTTCAGTTGTTGATGCTCACTTAACAGGTTGCAAATTTGATAATTCAATTTTGATTGACAATAAAGGACAGAAAAAACTTGCAGGTTCAGAAAATGCTATAACTTCGATTAAAGATTTGCAAGAGAAAATATCACAGGGTGAAAAATTTAATGTAAATTATTCTTACTTTGAATTTAAGAATATGAATTTAGAAAATGCCGATTTTTCTAATTCAACATTAAGTAGAGCAAAGTTTGTAAACGTTAATTTGAATAAGGCAAATTTTGAAAAGACCGATTTGCGCTATACTGTCTTTGATAACTCTTCTCTCATTGGCACCAACTTATCAAATTCTAATTTAGAAGGTTCTAGCTTTTTAAACTCTGATCCAAAAAGCACCATGTTAAAAAATGCAAAGAAAAATGACCATAAAAAGTGAGGGCGTATTATTGGTTCTATCCTCCCCTTCTGGAGCTGGAAAAACTACTATATCAGCAAAATTACTTGAGCGATCAACTAATTTAGTTAGGTCTGTTTCTATGACTACGCGCAAGCCTCGCACCGGCGAAATAAATGGAAAAGACTATTTTTTCGTTACCGAAGAAAAATTTCACGAGTTATGCAAAGCTGGCCAAATGCTTGAATACGCCAAAGTTTTTGAGAATTTTTATGGTATACCAAGAAATTTTATAGAGCAAAACTTAAGCAATGGAATAAGCGTTTTACTCAGCATAGACTGGCAAGGAGCATTTCACTTATTCAAGCTCATGAGAAAAAAAGTTGTAAGTGTTTTTATACTTCCCCCTTCAATGGAAGAGCTTAGGTTGCGTTTGCAAAAGCGTAATAGTGATGATGCAAGCGAAATAGAGCGCAGATTAGCCGAAGCTCAAAAAGAGATAAGCAAACGTGATAAATATGATTATGTAATAATCAATGATGATATTGATAAAAGTGTAGAAGAGATAAGCTCCATACTAAATAAAGAAAGACTTAAAAAATCAGAAGAAAAACCAAGCCTGAAAGATTTATAAAAAATCAATTTGGATATTTGCAGCTATAGTTTCTTATCCTATTTTAGCCAATAGCACGTTTCACAGTTTAGCTATATTTATTATTTTTTAAGATTAAATGGTTAAAATAGTAGCAACTGTTCAAGTGAGGATTTGACTATGATAACAGATTTTCTAATAGAAACTAGTTTTCTGCCTTTCCACCTATACATATACAACGTTTAGCTCAATTTAAAAGTCAAACTTCTTGGTTGTTAGTTTAGTGCTGACAACTTAAATAGCTTTTAATATTGAGGTTTTAGTATGGGTATAGATATAACTGCACTAACTACTAATGCAAAAAAATTAGATGAATACATAGATAAAAATGAAAAGCAAGAGCGGGATAGAAAAGACGAACAATTGTATGGCATTATAGAGAGAAAGGTAAAAAAAGAAGAACACAAGCGTGAAAAACCAAGAGGTCAAGATGGAGCTCTCAAGGAGTGTAAAAGGTTATTCAAGGAAGGTGCTAGCCCTGAAGTATTAACTAAATTAGAAGAATCACTTAGAGAACAAGAAAAATATTATAGGTATTATGTCCAATGCTTTCTTCCAGTGCTAGATGAAGTAATAGAACGATCGAAAAAAATACCAAATGAAACAAAAGAGCGAGTAAAGCAAGTAATTTTTAAAATTACTTGTAATAGCAGATATTGTAACCAAAATGATCGTAGGAATAGTGAAGCAGAAAGTGGCTACGGCAGTGATGTTGAAGATGATCATAAAATAAACGGGATAACGAATAATAATGTTCAATTACTAAAAGCGATCAAAAATGGAAATAACAGGAAATTTAAAAAATATCTAAAAGATTGTACGAATGTTAACGGCATAAAAGATGAAAAAGGAAATAATATTTTACACCTTATCGTGCCATTGGAAAAGAAACAGAAATGCAAGTTTCTAGGTACCCTAATAAAAACGGTCACCGAGGAAGATTTAGCACAACTCATTAATAGTGAAAATCAGGAAGAACAAACACCTCTTCATCAGCTGCTTCAGCATATAAAAGGAAAGAATGAGGATCGATCATGTACAGATAGAAAATTTGAAAAAACAAATAGGTATAAAGCCTTAGAGTTATTTCTACAAAATGGTGCAGATATTACTGTGCAAGATAAAGATGGAAAAAATGCTCTGCACTATATTGCTTCATTCAAAGGAGAACAAAAAGTTACATGTTTAGAGTTGATTTCAAATAAAGATGATGCTGTAAATACTACTAACAGGGAAGGATTAACACCTCTTCATCAGCTGCTTCAGCATATAAAAGGAAAGAATGAGGATCGATCATGTACAGATAGAAAATTTGAAAAAACTAAAAGGTATGAAACCCTAGAACTATTGCTAAAAAACGGTGCAGATATTACTGTGCAAGATAAAGATGAAAAAAATGCTCTGCACTATATTGCTTCATTCAAAGGAGAACAAAAAGTTACATGTTTGGAATTGATTTTAGGTTTAGTAAAAAATGGAACAATATCTAAAGATAAATTAGGTAAAGCTATAAATGCTAAGAATGGAGAAGGGAACACACCCCTAGAATTGGCATTAAAGAAAAAAGCAGAAAAAAGAAGTATCGAATACCTACCGCAAGGAACAATTTTTGATACAGCAACTGCTTATGACAATACAACAAAATTTTGTACAATGCTGCTAGAAATAGGCGCTGATCCCTGTTCTCTGGAGCTGAAAGATCCAAAATTCCATACTAAAAAGTACTATTTAACTTTACGAGATCTAAAAGATTATTCAGGGACTCCACAGAAAGCACAGGAGAAAGCTAAAGAACTAAAAGAGAAGCTTGAAGAAAAATACCACTGTAAAACTGCTTCAAAAAAATGCAAGTCTGGCATTAAAGAAGCAGGTTCTGGTATAAAAAAAGGAGTATCTGCTGTAGCAGGATTCATAGATCCAGCAAAAAGGACCCGCGAACTGTTAGCAATCACGATAACGATTACTGTTATTGCAATGGTAACATTTGCTTTCTTTCAGGGTCAAATGGCAATTGGAGCAGCCATTCCTATCATAGCTGTTGCTGGAGTTATATGCCTTACTTTAACTTTAGGATTTAGTGGTATTAAGAAACTTTTTGAAAAATCAACCAACAAAGCACAGGACACATTTAACGACAAAAACCGCTCTAATTCAACAACAGAGCAGAATCAAGCTTCGAAGAACCTTGTTAATAATGATCAACAGAATTTAAGAAATGAGACTAAAAATCAAGCAGTACAAGAGTCACCAAATCAACCAGAGCATACAGAAAACCCAGCTACTAAAATGAGCGATGTATCAATACTACGTCAATTCATGAATAAGCTAGATGGGCTGACTAATAAACCCTCTTCTCTGGCGCTATGAAATCAATCTCACCGCTCAGAGTTTTTTCAGCCACTTTTTTATAATCAATTTTTACGTTAATTTGCCCTTTCTTTTCTTCAAGCCACGCTATAGTGTGCTTCATCCAGTTTTTGTCATCACGTTCAGGAAAGTCTTCACGAGCATGGGCACCTCTGCTTTCCTCGCGATTAGCTGCGCATTCCATGGTAATAACCGCTTGTGGGATCATGTTAGCAATCTCCAGTGCTTCAACTAAATCACTATTCCACATCATACTGCGATCCTCAAGTGAAATATCAGGCATCATTTTTGCTACCTTTTTTATAGCTTTTTTGCCTTCTTCTAAAACTTCAGCAACACGGAAAACTGATGCGTATTTTTGCATAGTGTTCTGCATTTCACTGCGTATTTTTGCTACTTTTAGCCCACCAGAAGCAAATCGCATTTTATTGAATCTATCTACTATCCAGTCTGTGCAGTCTGAATGCAATTTTTTATGTGGTGTACCGGATTTTAGTTTCTCTCTTGCTCTGAGCGCTGCAGCTCTGCCAAAAACCACAAGATCAAGAAGCGAGTTAGAACCAAGTCGATTTGCACCGTGCACAGAGACGCACGCAGCTTCTCCAATTGCAAATAGTCCATCTACCACTTCTTCCTTACCTTGCTTCAGCGTAATCACTTCTCCATGATAATTGGTTGGAATGCCACCCATGTTGTAGTGAACAGTCGGAATGACCGGTATTGGATCTTTAGTGACATCAACTCCAGCAAAAGTTCTTGCGGTTTCGCTGATGCCCGGCAATCTGAGTTTTATTACTTCCGGATCAAGATGCGCTATAGTTAAATACATGTAATCTTTTTTCGGTCCAACTCCCCTTCCCTCTCTAATTTCAATTGTTATTGCGCGACTTACCACATCACGGGAAGCTAAATCTCTTGCTTTTGGTGCGTAACGTTCCATAAACTTCTCGCCCTGAGAATTAACGAGGTACCCCCCTTCACCACGGCATCCTTCTGTCATCAGGCACCCTGAGCCATATATTCCTGTTGGATGAAATTGTACAAATTCCATATCTTCAAGTGGTAATCCAGCCCTTACTACCATGCCATTACCATCACCTGTGCAGGTATGCGCACTTGTTGCAGAGAAATAAACACGTCCATATCCACCTGTTGCTAACACCACTCTATGCGCACGAAATCTATGTAATGTGCCGTCGCATAGCGACCAAGCAAGAACTCCGCAGCATGCTCCGGTTTCGCTATCCATAATTAAATCAATCACAAAGTATTCAACAAAAAATTCAGCGTTGAATTTAAGACACTGCTGATATAGAGTGTGAAGGATTGCGTGCCCAGTTTTATCTGCCGCCGCACAAGTGCGTTGAGCTGATTTTCCTTTACCAAAGTGAGTTGTCATTCCACCAAAGGAACGCTGGTATATTTTGCCATCTTCTGTACGAGAAAAAGGTACGCCAAAATTTTCAAGTTCAATAACAGCTTTAGCAGCGTTTTTACACATATATTCTATTGCATCTTGATCACCAAGCCAGTCTGAACCTTTTATTGTGTCATATGCATGCCAGCGCCAATCGTCTTCACCGATATTACCTAAAGCTGCACTAATTCCGCCTTGTGCTGCAACTGTATGACTTCGTGTAGGGAAAATTTTAGAAATGCAGGCAACTGAAAAATTAGTTGCAGCCATCCCAAGCGTTGCTCTGAGCCCTGCTCCACCTGCACCTACTACTACCACATCATACTCATGTTCTATGATCTCATACGCTGACTTATCCATATTTACTTATTTTATCATTACAGGCTTATGATATCACAGAAGTAGAAAAAATCTATACAAGTTTTCTGTAGCTATATCGCTGCGGTATTTCATAATAGATCCCGCTAACACGTATCGGGGTGACAGCAGTCCTACGTCATACCGCCGCAGTATCTCAGCCACTAACACGTAGCGGGATGACGGTTGTCAGGGTGTCATCCCAGTGCCCCTATGATGTCATCCCAGTGCTTGACACTGGGATGGCTTTGTTGCATCGCTAGCTATGATGGATTAAAGATAAAAAAGGTGGAGAATATCAGTAGCTTATTATTCTGGTATTTATAACAAGAACGGTCAGTGAATACCTAAATTTGAGTAAAAGAAATTTCACTACCACTCACTAATCCGGCTAAAATTCAAGAATTTCAATGCTTTAGCTATTTTCAATAGAATTAAATTTATTAATATAAATAACAAGTTACTATTCTTAAATTTGATCAGATTGATTGCAAAAAAAACAAGATTTTCAATAAGTTGCTTATAATCCTAATTATAGTTAGCCTTTCATAAGTAGCGATGCAACAAAGCCATCCCAGTGTCAAGCACTGGGATGACACCCTACTTAGCCGTCATACCGCGATTCATTCGCGGTATCTCTAGATCCCGCTCACAAGCAGCGGGATGACGATTGTCGTTTAGCTATAAATATTTAAGAAATTTACCAAATAAAAAAAAGGCAAAGAAAACCTAGGGTAGCTAGTATTCAAATTCTCCCTTGTTCTATTTGACGTCTTTTGATGTCTTAAACGCTTTATAAGCGCGTTTCGGCTTGTATAGGTAGAAACCCAGAAGTTTTATAAAGACATGAGGTGCACATAGTGCAAAAAATTAAGCATGATTTACGCCAAATACAAAGTTCCCTTTGTCGTTTTAATCTGCAGATTGCGAAGATAAATAAATAGCTTCAGTTTCATGATAAGGGGGCTGGCGAAGGATGTCAAGTAATTTTCTTATTTCATTTAAATTGCTTGTAACCTTCTTATACACTCATCTTTACCAAGAATCACCATGATATCAATGATTCCAGGTGCATCCATTACTCCAGTTATAGGGGCGCGTAATGAGTGGTATACATCGCTTATTTTCATATCGTGCAATTTTGCACATTCCTTGATCTGAGAAGATAAAAAACCCTTATTCCAATTTTCATCACCGATCTTTGACAGAAATGATGCGAGTAACTTAATTATATTGAGGTTAGATTTGACAATTTGACAAGCTTCTTCACTTAAATCAAGTGGCGGATCTTGAATATAAAATTTTGCTAAATCCAATAATTCGGTCAGGTAGTTTGCTCTTTTTTTTAGCTCTGTCAGTCCCTGCAGTAAATAGCCCTTTTTTTTGTCAGTTAGAGTATTTTCTCTAAGCATTAGAGTCAGAATATCTTCATTGCTCATATTACTAATATAGTGGTTATTCAAATGCTCCAGTTTTTTGAAATCGAGCCGTGCAGGTGAACGACCAATACTTTCTAAATTAAACCACTCTATTGCTTGCTCATCGCTAATAATCTCATCGTTGCCGTGACTCCAGCCAAGTCTCAGCAAGTAATTACGCATCGCTTTTGGCAATATTCCCATCTTTTCATAATCGCAAACGCTTGTGGCACCATGCCTTTTGGATAGCTTATTCCCATCTTCCCCATGGATAAGCGGCACATGTGCAAAGCGTGGAATGTCAAAATCAAGAGCCTGGTATATTAGCAGATGTTTAAAGGTATTAGTGAGATGGTCAGAGCCACGTATTATATCAGTTATTCCAGCATCATGATCGTCAACTACTACGGCAAAAATATATGTTGGAGTGTTATCAGAGCGTAAGATCACTATATCATCAAGCTGCTCGCTACTTACTTTGATTTGGCCGTATATTTTATCATCAATGACGATCTCTTGCGAGTCTGGCACTTTAAAGCGGACAACAGGCTTTACGTTTGATGTCACACTAATACATTTGTGCTTATATATTTTTCCTTCTTCTCTCGCTTTTATTTTCCTTTCTGTCTCAGGGCAATAACAGTGATACGCCCTACCCTTCTCAACTAAAAGGTTTGCTACTTCTTTATGCCGCTCTATTCTTTTTGACTGATATACTATTTCCCCATCATAGCTCATACCTAGCCATCTTAGCCCTTCTATAATTGCATCAATTGCTTCTTGCGTTGAACGTTTTCTGTCGGTGTCTTCAATTCTCAGCAAAAACTTGCCACCATGATGCTTTGCATAGAGCCAATTAAATAACGCAGTGCGGGCCCCTCCAATATGCAAAAACCCTGTGGGTGATGGAGCGAATCTAGTGACTACGTCTGGCATATTTGTCTATTACAGTAATATAAATGATGATAGCTAAAATTTATGTTTGTAACAATTTAGAATTTATTTATTCTGAGAGATAAAATCTACTTGTTTTTCGTAAGTTATGTTGTATAATTTAGTGTTGGTTAAATATAGCGAGGTATGTTATGGCTGACTTATTTGAAGTTGCAAAAGCAAGAAATAAAGATGAATTTGTCAGAATTTGCACAGAGAATGTTGCTTATGCAGCTAAGCATAGGCTTGATGAAAATGGGAACCCATTTCATATAGCAGCAAGTCAAGAAATTCTGCTACCTGCACTCAAAGAGATTATGAGAAATTTGGAAGAAGGTACTAAGAGTAAGGTTAAAAAAGCAGAAGAAGCTAAAAATTGGAAAGAATCAGAAAGATTAAAAGAGAAACTTAAGGATAATAAGAGATATATTAAAGAAGCACTCTGTGATAAAAGCTGCATTCTTCATGGGAGAGTAGCGGTAGCTCCTCTTTATTTTTTAAATGCTGCAGAACGGGAAGAAGCTAAGCAAATTGCAGGTATAAAGGGCGGTTTTATATGTAATAGCAAATTTCATTCGTGCTTATACATAATAGGAGCTATAGCGTGTATTGCTGCCTTATGTTTATCCTTGTACTTTTTATTTTTGGTTTCTCAATCTCTTGCACTAGCTTCAGTAGCTACAATAGCTTCTGGAGGATCTACATGTTTGTTGTTTAAGGCATGTAACGGAATATACGGCTTGTATGATGAAAGTACTATAGTGACAGATCCTGATGTTATGCAACTTTTAAATAGTGATTTAGCTGTAGCATGAAGCTAAAAATTACTTGCAGGCAATAATTTACTTTCTCAACTTAAGAAAGTATACTCATACGATGACGGAAAAGAAGTACAGTAAGATTTTAATAGCAAACAGAGGAGAGATTGCCTGCAGGATTATCAGAACTGCTCGTAGGATGGGTATATCTTGTGTATGCATATATTCGGATGCAGATGTAAATTCTGTGCATGTAAGACAAGCAGATGAGTCAAGATATATCGGCCCTTCGCCATCTTGCCTCAGTTACTTAAACATTGAAAAAATATGTGAAGTAGCAGTTGAAACAGGTGCTGAGGCGGTTCATCCTGGCTATGGTTTTTTAGCAGAAAATCCAGATTTTCCACGTGCTCTTCAAAAACATAATATAGACTTCATCGGCCCCAGTGCAGAAACAATAGAAGTTACAGCCAACAAAATAACAGCAAAAGAAGCTGCAAAAAAAGCTGGAGTGAATGTAGTGCCAGGATATATGGGTAAGATCAGCGATGTTGCCCACGCAGCTCAAGTTGCTAAAGAGATCGGTTTTCCCGTTATGCTTAAAGCTGCATCAGGCGGTGGTGGCAAAGGAATGCGAATTGTAAACTCCAAAAAAGAAATTGAACTAGCATTTACATCAGCCACAAATGAAGCAGAGAAAAGTTTTAAGGATGGCAGTATCTTTATAGAGAAATATATAGAGTTGCCAAGACATATTGAAATACAAATCATAGCAGATAAATATGGCAATATAGTTTGTCTTGGAGAAAGAGAATGCTCGATACAAAGGAATAATCAGAAAATAATAGAAGAAACGCCAAGTCCATTCATTAGTGAAGAAGTAAGACAAAAAATGTATGTTCAATGTGTTTCTCTGGCAAAGCAAGTTGGCTATTTTTCAGCAGGCACTGTTGAGTTTGTTGTAGATAAAGACCAAAACTTCTATTTTCTTGAGGTAAATACGAGATTGCAAGTTGAGCATCCAGTAACAGAATTTATAACTGGAATAGACATAGTAGAAGAAATGATTAGAACTTCCTGTGGAGAGAAATTGAGATTCAATCAGGATGATATTAAACTTACTGGTTCTGCAATAGAAAGTAGAATTTGCGCTGAAGACCCATCGAAGAAATTTTTCCCTTCCAGCGGAAGAATAAAATATTACGATAAACCGGGTGAAAATGATTATGTAAGAATAGATGATGGAGTTGCTGCAGGTTCAGAAATTAGCATGTTCTATGATTCGATGATTGCCAAAGTGATAACATATGGAAAAGATAGAGTAGAAGCGATCAGCAGAATGCAAAAAGCATTGTCTGAATGCTATATAGAAGGAGTAACAAATAATATAGAATTTCTAGAATCCATCTTCCATCACCCAAATTTTATCGCAGCAAAGCTCCATACGAGATTCATTCCAGATCATTACCCTAGTGGGTTTCACGGCGATTTTGTTACAGAGGAGTATATTAAAATATTTATTTTCACTGCGTTATATGTTCATTTGGAAAATGAAGAAAGGTACCATCATAAAGCAGTGAATGAAACATCTCAGGTGTCATTCCAGTGCGTGACACTGGAATCTAGTAAAAAAGAAGGGGCACCAGTATCAGCTACTCGGATGGCAGGTGACCGTGCAAGAGATTTATTCATAGTGAATATAAATGACAATGAGTACTCCGTAAATGCAAAATACCAAGATAATATATTAATAACGGTATATAATCACAATAAATACTCCGTTATAGGCAAGTGGAAATCAAGTTATAGATTGCTATATATCACAATTAATGACGATACCAATATAGCACTTAAAATAGAAAGACAAGGCAGCAAGTACTTCATAAGACATGCAGGTATGAAAGCTGAGTGTTGTATATTAAAACCTCATGTAGCTGAATTAAGTAAGTTAATGCTAAATAATGAAACAGAAGGGATTTCAGCAGATGCTGTAAAATCCCCAATATCTGGTTTATTAGTTAAATTGCACGTAAATGTAGGAGATCAGGTGGAAATAGGACAACCTTTATTTGTGGTGGAGGCAATGAAAATGGAAAATATCATATGTGCTGAAGCAGCAATGGTGATAAAAAATATTCCCGTTCAAGAAGGAAAAAATGTGCAGATTGGTGATGTAGTCTGCTTCCTTAAATAACACAAGAAGTATAAACTTGACCCAAACAAGATAAATGAAAACACTTGATGAGCTATGGCAATGGCTATCGGTATGTGCAATAATAGAGTAATTACACCTAAAATGATCTGAATGACGACGGAGAGCAGCATAATATATACCGGTTTTATGCTAGCATTTTTTATTGTGAGTATTACTACCAAAGTTAGTATTAGCAATGCCAGTGCTCGATGTATAAATTGCACTGTCGCTCTGTTCTCAAAGATATTCAGCCATATAGGCTGTAAGAAAAATAAATCTTCTGGAACGATTTGTCCGTCCATTAGTGGAAAGGTATTGTAAATCAAACCAGCATTTAATCCTGCAACAAATGCACCGAAAATTATTTGTATTACAATTAGGACCAAAATCATCCTTGCGTAGTATATAGTGTTACCACTAACCTTAAGTTTTGTTTGTTGTGGCCTTATCTGATAATCAAAAAATTGATATGACAATAATGCAAAGATAACTAATGCTAATAATAAGTGAAGTGCGAGCCTATAGTGGCTAACATGAGGCTTGGCTACCAAGCCGCTTTTTACCATATACCAACCAGCAAAAGCTTGTAAAGCTCCAAATAATAATGCCACACATAGCTTTATTACTACCTTTTTAGATATTTTTCTTCTTAATATGAAATATATAAATGGCAGGACAAAAACTAAACCTGTTAGTCTTGCAACCAATCTGTGTACATATTCTATTAAGTATATAGCGCGAAACTCCTCCATACTAATACCATAGTTAAGTGCTTTATATTCAGGTGTAGCTTCGTATTTTAATTTTTCTTGTAGCCAGTCTTGTTCACTCAGTGGTGGTAATGTTCCAGTAATTGGTTTCCACTCTGTGATTGACAATCCTGCTTTTGAAAGTCTGGTAAATCCACCAATCCCTACCATGAGAATTACCATGACCGAGCAGAGAAAAAGCCAAATAGCTACAGGTTTTGCTTCCATAAACCATGCTGAGTTTTGTTCCATCGCTCAGGGTAAAGAATAAATTCCCATAAGGCAAGAAAAGCTGCAACACTATGTAGCAGACTATAGACCGGAAAAAATATCGATACTATATAAAAATAAAAAGGCATCTTTTGCTGTTTGACAGCTATTACCAAAAGAATCAGGTTAGTAACGTATACCACTACAAAGTAGTACAAAAATAATTCATTTAAAACTTTAGTTAATATCAATGAAAGCAGTAAAAATGGAGTAGTAAAAAATATAAAAGCTGCAGAGCCAACAAAAAGATTCAATAGCAAAATTCCCTTAAATCCAGTGTGTTTATAAAGTGACTTTATATTTTTTAAATGAACAATATAAGTTTGCATATAGCCTTTGATCCAGCGCGCTCTTTGCTTAATCCAAGCAAATACAACAATTGGTGACTCTTCCAATGTTTCTGAGTCAATCATCCTGGTTTTATATCCCATTTGCGCAAGTCTCAAACCGAGGTCAGCATCTTCGGTAACACTGTAAGCATCCCAGAAAAACACTTTTTTTAGAATTTTTACTGAAAAATGATTACTGCTACCACCCAAAGGCATCGGCATGTTCATTTTTTGGAATCCAGGCAATAAGTATTGAAACCAGTTCATATACTCCAGAGAAAAGAATTTTGTGAGAAAATTATAATCACAATTGTAGTAATTTAATTTCGCCTGTACACAGGCAAGCTTATCGTCGTCCTTATTAAATTCAATCAGTGCTTTTTTTAACTGCAATGGGTCTGGTTTATCGTCCGCATCATATATTACTGCATACTTTCCTCTAGCAAAGCTCATAGCATAATTGCATGACTTGGCTTTTGTTCTAGGCAAAGAATGAGGCACTTTTATTACTTCAAAATACTGCGGTAAAGTGTACTTTTCTATAGCTGCTAGCGTTTCTTGGTCATCACTTTCTACCTGAAGCTTCACATCTAATTTTGATTTTGGATAATCCAAACTTTCAATGCTTTCGATCAATTGCTCTATCACTGCACTTTCTTTAAAAGCAGGCAATAAAATAGTATATATAGGAAAATCTTCTTCATTCAGCTTACTATAATCCACTTTTTGGTTGGAGGTTTCACACAAGCTAAAAACTGTAGCTATAAACTTGAATAAATAACTAGAACATCCGATTATAAATATCAACATCAAAGCAAAATATGTATATTTCTCTGTTAGTGTTAAAATTGAAGTTACAATAAAGAAAGAAGCAAAAAATATTGAGCTTAGTTTAATGCTTTTAGCTGAAAAATTAGGATTCTTGTAATATAAGTAGTTGCTTGCAAATTCTGAAATACCAAAGTGCGAGTTAAGAAGATTTAAAATCTGTTCGCTATCCACTTTTATTAATACATAGTCAATACCGTAATGAGCTTCGACCCAACGGTTGATATCTCGGCTTGTGTCTTCAACCATAAAAAAAGTAGTATTATTTAATTTTTGCCAAGGAATTATATTAAATTTATAGTAAAAAAGTTTCTCTGGCTCTTTGCACAAACTAGAATCAAACTTAATTTTTTCTACATTATCAGCTTGAAGTATAGGCAATTGTTGCATTGAACCTAATGCAATTTTTTATTTAAGTCACGTGAAAATGAAGATATGACCTCGCTACTACGCTTATCATCTTTACGTTCATGCATTATTTTTTTTACAGCATCAGCAGCTATATTCACTGTGTTAGTCTGTAAATCCCCAAGAGCTTTTTCAACTTGGTCAGTGACTTTCTTCAAGTTAGAATGGGCATTGTCATCTAATGTCTGATCTAGCTGCTGTCTATTGTGCTTAATGATACTATTAGCTTTATCAAGTGCTTCATTCATCATTTTATTAACTTCTGCATCTAATTCTTTGTATTTTTTAGAAGATTTTTTGTAATACTCCAACATATCTTTCCTGAATTTTTCAGTTTCTTCACTTGAAAATTTGCTTTTGTTACGCTTATTGTTAAGCGCATTTTTTATCACTTTCTTTAGCAATTTATACGAAAGGACAAAACTTACCAAGAAGGCAAGACCGATAATCAGTGATGTAGACATAAAAACCCCTAAAATTCTTTGGACACCAAGTCAGCAATAAATTCCTCTTCAATTTCAGAATTAGTCAATTTAGTATAATAAATTAAAGCAATACTAGTAGCCATTTGTTTTAACTGATCAGTATATTCAGATTTAAATTCTGCCACTTTTTTTTCAATAAGCTTGCTCTTTTTTTTGTCTTCCTCTTCTAATATATTCTTAACATTAGCTCTCATTTCTTCTACCTGAGCAAGTGCATCATCTATGATTTTTTTTGCCTGTATTCTAGCTTGGTTTAAAGCGGCATTATACTTGGCAATCTGCTCTTCCGTGAGTCTTAAAAGATGAACAGAACTATTAAAAGAACCCAATACTTCTTTACTTCTAGTGCTTATTATTTTATCTAACTTTGGTAAAAATAAACAACTTACCACGAAAAAAAGTGAAGAGAAAAAAATTAAAAACCAAAAAACTTGAGAAAAGAAGGTTGAAACATCAAGCTGTGGCATCTGTTAAGCAGCAAATATTAATAACATTGCAAGTACAAACGCAAGCAATCCCATGATTTCAACCATGGCAGCACCAATATAAACATAACTTTTCATTTTACCTTCTGATTCAGGGTTTCTCGCAATCCCATTTAACATAGCAGAAAAGATATTAGCTATACCTAAACCAGCACCGAGCATTCCAAACACAGCTAAACCAATTGCTATAAACTTTAAAGCTACTAAATCCATATATTACCTTTAATTTTTCTTTATAATATAATTGTAAAATATTCTACAAGGAAGTCAATTACTTTACTGCATCTGACAAATATACACATGTTAATATAGTAAATATATAAGCTTGTAAAATTGCAACAAATACTTCAAATCCTATCAATGCAATTATGAACAAAAACGGCGCAGGAGTGAAAAATATGTTCATATTTACAATAAACCCTGCTATCACTTTGATGATTGTATGACCAGCAATCATATTTGCTGCAAGCCTTATTGATAGGCTAACCGGCCTTACTAAATAAGCAAACAACTTAATAATAATTATTATAGGTGCAAGCCACGAAGGAGTTCCTTTTGGTAGCAATATGCGTAAAAATTCTACTCCCCTTTCTTTAAATCCAACAATCGTTATATAAATAAAAACCACCATCGATAAAGCGAAGGTGACTATCACATGACTTGTGACCGTGAAACTATAAGGAAGAACACCAACTAAATTACACGATAAAATGAAAATAAATACTGTGAATATCAATGGAATGTGCTGCAAGCCTTTGCTTCCAGTGTTATTTTCTATTATTGAAATAACAAAATCATATACATACTCAACTGCAGCTTGCAAATATCCTGGTATTACTGACCCCTTCTTTATTCCAAAAAGCAAAAAGAGTATCATCAATATCACCGAAATCATCGTGAAAAAAGATGAATTGGTAAAGCTTACGTCATACCCAAATAACCTAGGTAACTCTATTATTGTATATACTTTAAATTGCTCTAGCGGATTTAACGCCATTTTGACCCTATGTACTTGAACTATAACAGTAAATAAAGTATGAATTTTATAGGACAAAGTCAAGGGTTAAGATAAGGCTCTGTGTTATTATAACATTGATACATTAACAAAATATGTAATTAGAGTGTTAATTACAGTCAGCTCTGTATTTTAAAATTTACTAATCTTATTAAATTATTTAACTTAACATCTTATTTTAATTATAATTTAATTTTTAGTGAGGTATATAATGAACGAAATAGATTTTATTAACGCTAATCATCCTTTAAATTTAGAGCAGGAATTTGGTAACGGATACATCAAATTGACAGATGGTTCCTTTAACGAATATACTGGCCATTATCAAATAGGAAGCGAAATACTAGATGAAAGCCATAATATGATAGGAGACTTAACTATAGATGGCTACATTCATAGCTTCCATGCAGATACCCACAATATGAATCTTAAATCCTTTACGGAGATAGATTTAAAAGGTGATATAAAGAAGATAAATTCTCTTTACAAGAAGATATAAAGTTACAAAAACTTCTGCATCATTGCTTGTGATACAGAAGTCACTTTTCATTCCACTACAATAAGCTTTAAAATCACTACATTTTACATTACAATAACTTTTTCACTTCTTTTTAGGTCCATGAAATTCACATTATCTTGGTTATTAGAACACTTAGAAACCAATGCTAGTTTAGAAGAAATTACCGATAAATTAACTCACATAGGGTTAGAAGTAGAAGATGTGATCGATAATTCCAGATTGACTGGGTTTATTGTTGCAGAGGTATTAGAAGTCGTACCTCATCCAAATGCTGATAAATTAAAATTATGTAAAGTAAATGATGGAAGTAAAATTCTACAAATAGTCTGTGGAGCAAACAATGTTAGAGAAGGTATGAAAACTGTACTTGCATCTCTTGGTAGCACGTTGCCAGAAAGTGATCTCACAATTAAGTCCACAAAAATACGAGGAATGCTAAGTGAAGGGATGCTCTGCTCTGCTTCTGAACTTGCGCTGGTTCAAGAGGAAAGTGAAGGAATAATCGAGCTTTCCGATGATTATAAAGTAGGGGATAAATTTTTCAATTGTGACCCTGTAATTGATATAAATGTTACTCCAAACCGTGGAGATTGCTTAGGCATTTATAGAATAGCTCGCGACCTTGCTGCAACTGGAATTGGGACATTAAAGACTTTAAGCATTCCACAACTTACCAGCTCCATAAATTCACCAATCGATGTTGAAGTTACTGACGGGGAAAGTTTTATTAGTGGAATATACATCGCCAATGTAAAAAATCAAGAAAGCCCAAAATGGTTAAAAGATAGGCTGGAATCGATAGGAATGCGCTCCATTTCTGCAATAGTTGATATCACGAACTATATTATGATATCTTTCAGCCGCCCAATGCACGCGTATGATGCAAAAAAAATAGAAGGAGAGCTCACAGTACGCAAAGCAAACGACGGAGAAAAATTTGCTGGTTTGAACGGTAAAGAATACTTATTAAACAAAGACATAAGCGTTATTGCAGGTGATAAAAATATTCATGGAATTGCTGGAATTATAGGTGGTAAGTGCAGTGAATGTACTCTTGAAACTACTGATATCTTTTTAGAGTCTGCTTGGTTCGATCCCATCTCTATTACTAAATCTTCAAGGCAGCTCGGCATCTCCACAGACGCTAGTTACAGATTTGCACGTTCAGTTGATCCTGGATTTACTTTTGATGGACTCAACCTTGCAGCTAAAATGATTCTGGACTTATGTGGTGGAGAAACCTCAAGCGTAGTGTCTGCTGGCAGTTTAGATAGTGCTGACACCAAGGTGAGCTTTGATTATCAGGATGTGAACAAGTTTGGAAGTGTGTCTGTATCGCCTGATGAGGTGCTTGATATCTTAACGAAACTAGGGTTTAGTATTGATAAAAAAACCGAAGGCAATTGGAATGTACAAGTACCAAGCTGGAGACCGGACGTGACAATACCTGCTGACCTAATCGAAGAAGTAACAAGGATATACGGCTATGACAAAATAAAAGAAGAACCACTACCAAATAATGTTGAAGAAGTAGATAGTACATACGACAATTTGCGTATTTTGATGACAAACAGAGGGTTTCATGAAGTGCTAACCTGGTCGTTTATGAGTGAATCAACAGCTGAAAAATTTGGTTACTCGAATAAGTTATTTATCATCGATAATCCGTTTAACAATAGCTTTAATATAATGAGACCAAGTATTATGCCAAATTTATTGCAAGTTACTGCTGATAATATTGCCCATGGAATATCTGATCTTGCAATCTTCGAAATTGGGCCGATTTACGATGGTGAAGCTCGGTCTAAACATGTTTTAAGTGGGATAAGAACAGGAAATAATTTACCGCGAAACCATTATAATACTGATAGAAAAGTAGATGTTTTTGACGCAAAGGCTGATTGCATAGCAGCTTTGGAGTTTTTTAACGTCAATTGTGATAATTTAACGATAGAGAGAGCAGAAAAAGAACATTATCACCCAGGAAAGTCAGGCACTCTCTCTTTTAAGAATAAAGTAGCAGGTTATTTTGGAGAGTTGCATCCTAATATATTAGATCTTTTTGATATCAAGCAAAAAGTTGTAGGTTTTGAGGTGATATTAGAAAATATTGAAAATTTACCTGTAAGTAGAAAGAAATTTATCGATTATAAATACCAAAGTGTAAAACGTGATTTTGCATTTATTGTAAATAAGGATGTGAAAGTAGGTAACATAATCAATGTGGTAAAAAAAAGCTCAGAGCTCATCACAGAAGTTTTAGTATTTGACGTATACCATGGAAATAATATAGAATCGAATAAGATGTCTATAGCATTGTCAGTTACTTTCTGCTCTCCAACTCACACTTTAACTGAAAAAGAGATCCAAAAAGAATCAAGTGCTATAGTTAATTTAGTATGTGAAAATACCGAAGGAACTTTGAGAACTTATCGTTGAGTCACAATCATAGTTTCCTGCCGTTGCTGTGTCACACTTACTTCATCCAATTTATTTCCAATATTGAATTCAATATCCTTGAAAAATCTATCCCACATTCCATGCAAATGCTCTTCTATTTTAGGCCACACATCATTTTTAAATGTTACCCCACCATCAGAAAATAAATTACCTAAAAAGGCTCCAATACCTTCATAATTTAACTGAAAACATTGAAGAAATGTCTCTCCTTCTTTACAAGTATTATGTGCCACATTTAACGCTTTTCTCTCTGTAGTCTCTTTATAAACATTTGATGCTCCAATCTTTATTGCACCAAACATAACTTTACTCCAGTTCTTAACTTTCTGTATACAACCTTCACTATTTCCTGGTATATTATTTATTATATCTTTTGTCAAATTATCTATCAAAGGAGACAATAAACCTTGATAAAAGTGCTTGATATTATTTTTTGTTTTTATCACAGGACTTTTTATGCATTTTTCTGCCAAATAGTATTCAAGTTCCGCTTCCTCTAACAACTTCTTAACTGCTTCTTCGTTAAAAGTTTCACGCTCGAACTCCTTCAGTAAATCATCCTCTATTATTGCAAACTTTATTTTTTCGCGAGATTTTAGTTCTTCTATGTAATCATTTTTTGTTTCTTCATTTATCAACAATCCTTTTTCTTCTAATTCTAACTGTTTTAATGCTTTGAGAATTTCTTGGTTATTTTTCAAATGCTTCTCTATTAATTTTGTACTTGGATGCTGTTCTCCTTTCCTATTTCGCTCACCTTCTAAATATTTGTTTAAATCCTCATTTTCTTCTATTACTTTCCTTAACGATATAGGTTGCTCTAAGCATTCTGCAATTTCCGCTCGGTGCGCATTAATCCTCTGTACTAAATCCGGCTCCTTTTCCTCTAACAGCTTACATGAATCCTCTATACCCTTTGCTTGGCCTTTGAGTACATTTTGTTTTTTGCATTTCGTTATTTCTAAATATATCTTTGCTACAAAAGCATTTACTTTATCTGAAGCTTCTTTTAAATTCTCACTCAAAGAACCTTTTATCTCCTTTTCTAAATCCCGAAACTGGTCTATTAAGCTGAGCATGCCTAATAGGCCTAACTCACCCTTGGCTTTTTTCATTACTGATTTTACTAGCCTTTGCTCAACTTCTTGATCATCATACTCGAACTTAAAAAGACCTTCTAACCTTCTTCTTAAAACATCACCTGCTAAATTATTCTTTTTTACATCTCCATATATTTCTTTCAATTTTTCATGTATCCTAATATATCTTTTTTGTCCTTCTTTTTTTAAAAGATTAATCTCTTCTTTAGCATTACCTAGAGCTGTCTCTGTTTCTCTACTATGTATATATTTATAAACATCAATAATTGTTCTCTTAGCTATCTTCCCTTCTTCTTTAAGCCGCTTCCATTCTGCTTTAAATATAGGAAGCTCACTATCATCTAAAACATCCGGTACTTTTGCTCCTGCTTTTTTCAGATCTCTTATTATCACTTCTTTCTCACCTGGTAATTCCTTACCTCGACTCTCTAATTCCTGTCTCACTAAAGAATTTTTTATCTCATCTTCCAGTGAAAAACCTTCTTTCCGTCTATCCAGCTGAAACCTAACTGCTTGTATAAAGGCAACTTGATAGGCGTTGTATATTAAGTGAGTTGTCAACTTAAAATCTATGCTACTTACCACTTTTAACCTGAATTCGTCCAACAATTCCTTCAATTTATCATATGTAATCTCTTTCTTTTCTAGCTTTATCAGTTCTTCCATAGTCTTCGCAAATTCTTGAATAGAAGTTGCAAGCACATCCTTGATTTCATTGCGTAAGGGCTTAAGACCATTTTTTAAATTGATGTTAGTTGACAATTTCAGTACGATGCTATGCTCTGAATCCCGCGTCACATCAAACCACTTGTTATTTTCATTTTCATACAAATCTCTAAGCAATCGTTTAAATTGCGGTGGAAATTCTATTTCCATATCCCACGCAATATTTGGTCCAGTAACTTCCTTTTCATGAAAAGACACCTCAATATTTTGATGCTTATTAGAATACCGCCCCATACTTATTTTAAGAGCAGTAACTAAAGAGTGAGATAAATCTCTATTTAAAAGATAAAAAGTAGCCAAAGCAATTGTTGCAGGAATAAGTAATGCTGCAAGCATAGCTATATTAACAAGAATCACTATTGCAGCAAGAACACCATATGCCAGTCTTTTTGCTGTACTTTCACTTACTTCACTTTTTTTTGTTTTATTCTCCTCTGAACTGATTTGTGTCTTATCATTTGTTTTTAATTTATTATATACGGCTAATCCTAACGCAGTGAAAACTGTATAAGGAAACATTAAAACTGATAGAGCTAAATTTAATACTTTCTTCTTCGGGCAAGCTCGATTTACCTCTTTAAATATTCTACTTGATATATTATACCAAGAAGTAAAAAAATCAGAGTTATAATCTTTATAATGAAATATACTGAGTGGAACGTCAAAATTAGCTAACGGCTCTTGTTCTTCCACAGCATCAAAAAATTCTTCTTCCTCTTCTGAAGTAGCAAGACCTAAATCATTCCCTTCTTCTACATTAGAAACAGCTTCCATAGCATCAAAAGACTCTTCCTCTTCCAAAGTAACATTGGAAATAGATTCTACTTCACCTAAATCATCACTATTGTTATTTAAGTCAACAACTTTCTTACAATCTACAACAGCATTCATACCATAACCTTATCCAATTACCTTAAGTATAGCACAAACACTGACGATTTTCAACTACTGACAATCTAACTTAATACCAACACTTAAATCCTGATATTCCTTAGAATAAAAGTTAGTTCCAATTTCTGTATTAATTTCTAAAGATAAGGAAAGAGTCTGCTCTTTTATGTATTCACTCCATTTACTTGTCGCTTTCCTAATTTTCTCATCTTTTGTTTTTATGATCACCTTAATTCGATCAGATATATGAAAATCAGCTTGTTTCCTAGTTTCCTGAATAAGTCTCACGACATCTCTTGCAAGCCCCTCTAGAATTAATTCATCATTTAAAGTGGTGTTCAGAATCACAATTCCTCTGTTATTATCAAACACGGAGGAAAATTCACTGTTTGCTTTTAACAATAGTTCATATTCGCCTTTTTTTATAGTATAGTTCTCTGTTTCATCTCCGAGGAATATTTGCTCATTTTCAACTTGCCACCATTTCCCCTCTTTGACATATTGAACTAGTTTCTTAATTTTATCTGGAACTCTTCTTCCAAGCACAGGAAAATTTAATTTTAACTCTAGTGATGCAATACCTTCGAGCCTGTTTACTAACTCTAGCTTTTTTACATTTACCTCATCTTTTATCATCTCCTGGTACTCATTTGAATCTGCAGCACACTGGATCCCAGTGTCAGCTACTTGGATAACAGGAGAGAACTCTGGGATGACAGAAAGCGGTTCACCTTCAAGAAAACTACAGGAAGACTGATGATAAATGATCATACTGCCAAGCGGCTGTCTGATACGTATATTAAAAGTGTTTCTGATCGAAAGTGCAGAGTTGCACACCTCTCTCACTAGATCCATCTTGGCAATGAGCTGACTATCAAACTTCTCTAATTGTGGAAAATTAGCCAAATGAACAGATGTTTCTTCATACTTAAGCCCTTGCCATATATTCTCTGTTATAAGTGGCAACAAAGGAGCTGCAGCTCTTAGTATGTAATAAAAAACCGTATATAGAACATTATAAGCATCAGTTTTATCCTGATCCAAATCACTTTTCCAAAAACGCTCGCGACTGCGACGAATATACCAATTATTTAGCACTTCAAAAAAGTTCATTAAAATTTTGCAAGCCTCTTGGGAGTTATAGCTATTCATAGAAGCTTGGATACTTTCTATAGCTTCAAAACATTTGGAAATCATGTAGTGATCAATAGTACTTTGATAATCCTTACAAACTTCAGCTTTAATTCCATCTGCATTTGCATACATAGTAAAAAAGTGATAACTGTTCCAAATAGGTTTTATTACGTTTTTCAGAACATCTCGTATTGAGTTTCCCTCTTTATCAAGCAGCAAATTACCACCACAAACAATAGATCCAGAAAGCATAAGAAAACGCAGTGCATCAGAACCATATCTATCAAAAACCTCCATTGGATCTGCATAGTTATTCAAACGTTTGGACAACTTTTGCCCTTTTACATCCAAAACAACACCGTGGCATATGCAGTTCTTAAATGGTTCCCTATCAAACAAAGCAGTGGACAATACAAAGAGCGTATAAAACCACCCCCTGGTTTGCGCTATGTATTCAGTGATAAAATCCGCAGATTCAAACCACTCCTTATTTTCAAACGGATAGTGGATTTGCGCAAATGGCATCGAGCCAGATTCAAACCAGCAGTCAAACACGTCAGGTACACGGCGCATAACTGATTTTCCTGTTGGATCATCAGGATTTGGTCTTGTTAAAGTATCGATAAATGGTCTGTGCAAGTCGTCTATTTTAACATTAAAATCTCTCTCCAGTTCTTCTATTGAACCATATACATCTACTCTTGGATATCTCGCATCATCTGATTTCCATACAGGGATTGGCGTACCCCAGAATCGATTGCGTGAAATTGACCAGTCGTGTGCCCCTTCAAGCCATTTTCCAAATTGACCATCTCTAATGTGGTTTGGTATCCAATTAACTCTCTTATTTAGCTCTACCATTCTGCTTTTGAATTTTGTAACAGCAACATACCAAGAAGGCATAGTGCGATAGATCAAAGGAGTGTCAGTTCTCCAGCAGTGTGGATAATTGTGAATATATTGTTCAGTTTTAAACCAATTCCCTTGCTCTTTTAATTTTTTTATTACTGTATCATTGGTATCAAAAACATGAACCCCTGCCAAATCTGAAATTTCAGCAGTAAATTTTCCACTGTTATCAATTGGACAAATAACTGGAATATCATGACTTTGGCAAAGGTAAAAATCTTCCTCACCAAATCCAGGAGCAGTGTGTACAACGCCAGTACCATCTTCTCCTGTAACATAATCAGCAACAAAAACACGGAATGCATTCTTTGTATCTTTAAAGTAATCAAACAGCGGCTTATAGGAAAGATCTACAAGATCATCTGCTTTAAATTTTATATTGCAGTTTTCATATGGAATATTGCTTTGTTCACAGTGGCTGACAAATTTCCCTAAATAACTTTCAGCGAAGATGTAAACTTCATCGTTAACTAGATCTTTTGCATTATCCCCTGTCATCCCAGTAGCCCCCTCCCCTGTCATCCCAGTGCTTCGACACTGGGATCCAGAAATAGATTCCAGCGTCACGCGCTGGAATGACATCAAAGGGTGGACTGACACTGCACAATACTTAATATCTTTTCCTATTGCTAAAGCCAAGTTGCTCGGCAACGTCCAGGGAGTTGTAGTCCAAGCAAGTAATTTACACTTTCGTTTAACACTTTTAAACTGCTGTGGGTTTTCTAAAAGCTCAAATGCAACAGTTACAGCTTTGCTAGTCTTTTCTCTATACGCGTTATCTAGTCTTGTTTCAAAATTAGACAATGGAGTTTCGCACGCCCAGCTATATGGAACAACGCGCACTGATTCATACACTAGACCCTTATCATAAAGCTGCTTGAATGCCCACATGACCGACTCCATGAATGATTTATCCATGGTCTTATAGTCATTGTGAAAATCTACCCATCTTGCTTGTCTATTGACATATTTTTCCCACTCTGATGAAAATTTCATCACAGAAGTACGGCAATGATCGTTAAATTTATCTATACCAAACTTCTCTATCTCAGTTCTACCAGATATTCCAAGTTCTTTTTCTGCACCCATCTCAGCCGGCAATCCATGGCAATCCCAGCCAAATCTACGTTCAACCCTTTTTTGAAGCATAGTTTGATATCTTGCAAATGCGTCTTTGATGAAACCAGTGAGTAAATGTCCATAATGCGGAAGTCCATTTGCAAACGGAGGCCCATCGTAAAAGACAAAACAATTATCCTTGGAACGTTCTTCAACTGACCGCTCAAAAACTTTGTTTTCCTGCCAAAATTTTATGATTTCCTTTTCTAACGATGAAAAATCAGGACTACTTACTGTATCAGGATAATGCTTTGACTTCATGTTCGCTATGTAAAACTAAAGAATATAGGGCTTTCTGAAAAATTACAAATTCAAAAATATTTCCGTAGCTCACACCCCAACAAACTATTCTGCCGAGTTTCCAATACCTTTTTTTAAGTTTTACTTGCAGTTTTTATTGTTTTACTTAACATTAACCCAAGCTTTAGGGGTATTTTATGGATCAGAAGACAGATAAGTTTCCACAATTTTTAAGAATGTTGTGCTTTGTTGAAATGTGGGAACGTTTCTCTTACTATGGAATGAGGGCACTTTTGGTCCTATTTTTGACTTCTCACTTAGGTTTCACTGATGAGAGGGCCTTTACTATTTACTCATTATTTGCTGCAACAGGTTATGCTATACCAATACTTGGAGGTTTTTTAGCTGATAAGTTGATGGGATTCCGCAACATGGTATTGCTTGGAGGGATAGTGATGATAGCAGGTCATGCCTGCATGTCATTGGTTGAGTTTGAACCAGGTTTATTATATTTAGGTTTATCTCTAATAGCCGTAGGTACTGGTATGTTTAAAGGAAACGTAACTAACTTACTTGGTTCATGCTATGGCAAAGACGATCCTGAACGTAGCAGAGGCTTTACTTTATTTTATGTAGGTATAAACCTTGGAGCAATATTGGCTTCTATTTCATGTGGTTATGTAGCCCACTTATTTGGTTGGCACTACGGCTTTGGTTTAGCTGGCATTGGGATGTCTATAGGGCTAATCTTTTTTCTCAAATTTCAGAGTCTTTTAGGAGATAGCGGCCTTTCTCCTTATCCAGAGCTTATGAATAAGCGCATATTAGGGATTAAAATCTTTGGTATAGTATTGATAGGAAGCTTTCTGTAATCATCAATAATTGCTAAAATGCTTATACATAGTGAATTTTTTACTAATATGCTCATATTTGTTGGAATAACAGCTCTAGGCATATTTATTTATATAATATCTAAATTATCAGCAGAACAAAGACGAAAATTAGTGGCATTATCTATTCTTGTGGTATTTTTCTTGTGTTTTTTTGCTTTAGAAATGCAGCTTGGCTCTTTGGTTAACTTATTCACCGAAAGAAACGTTATTAACAATGTATTAGGTATAACAATTCCAGCTTCAGTTTCTCAAGCCATAAATCCTTTATCAATTATAATACTTGGCTTTCTTTTTGGAACATACATGAAGTTTAAGCAAAAATATGCAACTTCCATGTTTACCCTTGGCCTTCTGACAATGGCTATGTGTTTTTTCACACTGTACATAGGATGTTTAAACTCTAACAGCGAAGGTAAAGTAGAATACTTATATTTAATAATTGCTATCTCCTTTATGGGACTGGGAGAATTATGCATTGCTCCCTTAGTTTTAGAACAATCAACTGCACTAGCTCCCCCAAATTTTAAAGGAGTAGTAATGGGTATAACAACGATGTCGTTAGCATTTTCTAACCTAGCCGGAGTTGCAATATCAAAATTTATGTCAGTTCCTTCAGTAAACGGTAAAATAAATTATTTAGAATCTTTAGAAATATATAAAGAGGGTTTTTTAAAGGTGGGAATATTTAATTTAATGCTCGTTATTGTATTTTTATTCTTCTTCAATTTTATACATAAAGTTGTTACTAACTCATCTTGTACAAAAAATTGATATAGGTAAGCTCAAATTTGTAGGTTTAAGGTACCCGTTCAGCAGAGGTAGCAATTAAACTTTGTAACTTTTGAAAAAGATTATGATTGCATTTTTTCAATACTCTTTGCTTAAGATTTATATTTAACGCTGCTTAAAATCAGTGAAATGCACACCCCAGCAAACTACTCTGCCGAGCTTCCAACACTTTCACATTTACTATTTTGTCCCTGTATTTATCTTCAGAATCATCAATGCACACTGATTGCATATATGGGCTTTTACCAATAATTTGGTTTTGGTGTTTACCTTTTTTATCGCTAAACAGAACAGGTATAGTTTTACCTACCATACTCTGGTTAAACTCAAGTTGTTGCTTACTAATTAATTTCTGTAAACGAAGAAGGCGCTCTGTTTTAACCTCTTCTGGTACTTGATCTTTTCTTTCCGCTCCCGGTGTGCCTGGTCTTGGGCTGTATTTAAAACTATAAGCCTGAGCATATCTAACTTTTTCTACTAATTTCATAGTTTCTTCAAAATCTTTTTCGGTTTCTCCAGGAAAACCAACAATAAAATCAGAAGAAAATTCGATTTCAGGTTTCAATTTGCGAAATCTGTCTATTATTTCCAAATACTCCTCTGCAGTGTGTTTCCTGTTCATCGCGTGCAATATTTTATTCGAACCAGACTGCACAGGCAGGTGAACAAACGGCATGAGCTTTGGCTCTTCCGCATGTGCCAAGTAGAGAGATTCATGCATATCTCTTGGATGAGAAGTTGTATAACGAATCCTCTCTAGCTTTTCAATTTTAGCAATATGACTAATTAATTTTCCTAAATCCCACACTTCCCCTTCGCACTCCCCATGGTAAGCATTGACGTTCTGACCAAGCAAATTGATCTCATTTGCCCCATTTGCAACTAATTTCAATGCTTCATGAAATATTTCATTCACTGGCCGTGAATACTCAGCTCCACGAGTATAGGGCACTACACAAAACGTACAAAATTTATCACAACCCTCTTGTATGGCAAGAAACGCAGAAGACCCCTGGCTATTGCCATAGCATTCATCTGGCAATTTATCAAACTTTGCAACTTCAGGAAAATCAGTGTTTATTACATGACCTTTACTTCTGCTTGCTTTGACTATCAGCTCCGGTAAGGTAGCGATACTCTGCGGACCAACAACAATATCAACAAAAGGAGCCCTTCTGAACACTTCTTCTCCCTCTGCTTGCGCTACACACCCAGCCACCACTATAGTCATTTCTTTTCGTAACGAATGAATCTTCCCAAGCTCTGAGTAAAGTTTTTCTGCTGCCTTCTCTCTAATGTGACAAGTATTCAGTATCACTAAATCGGCTTTCCCTGCATCACTAACAACGTTGAACCCCAAAGGTTTAATTACATTTTCCATTAAAACGGAGTCATAAACGTTCATCTGACAGCCGTAAGTTTTAATATATAGGCCTTTCATATTTGGTATGTCTTTTTCAAAATTTCTTCACCCTACACGTAAATGTCTAACAGACCAGCGCGTGACGCTAGTGAACTTGCTAGCACAATAGATTTTGACAAAATTATACGAAAAACTGGATCCCAGTGTCAAGCACTGGGATGACAAGTTCTCGGCAACCCCTACGTCATACCATCACGGTATCTCTAGATCCCGCTAACAAGTAGCGGGATGACGGTTGTCAGGGTGTCATGAAAGTAGCTAACACTGGCTTCCATCCAAGAGGGCAGTGCCCTCTTCTTGTCATCCCAGTGCTTGACACTTGTATCTTTATGATGTGAGGCATTAGAGCTAAAATACCTCACAGGGAGGGTGAAGCTGATGCGACACTAATGCCATTAAGGCCGAATCCCAGATTTTGCTTCCCTCCCATAGAGTTAAAGACTGAACAGTATCTTTTGGAATTATATCCCGTATTACAAGGTTAGTCTAAACTCTCAGTTTATTTATAGTCTTGGAGGCAATTTTATGCAAGTAAATGCTATTTTGGGTGTGGATATTTCAAAAAAGAAATTTGATGTTTGTTTGTTAGTGGACAGTAAAAAACGACACAAAGTCTTTCAAAATAATCAAGATGGTTTTGCAAAACTTGTAGTTTGGTGCAATGGCCATGGAGCAAATCTTACTCATTTATGTCTTGAAGCAACTAGTTGGTATGGAGAAGATTTGGCTACTTTTATGCACGATTTAGGACATAATGTCAGTATAGTAAACCCAGCCCAAATCAAAGCTTTTGGCAAAAGTGAGCTGCTCAGAAATAAGACAGATAAATCAGATGCAGCTATGATAGCTAGATTTTGTATCGCCAACAAACCTGCTCTTTGGAAGCCCATTACACCTGAAATGAGGCATTTGAGGGAGCTTTACCGTTGCATGCAATCGCTAAAAGATGATAAGGTGCAACAGACAAATCGCTTGGAAAACAAAAATATGCATTCCAGTTGCAAAGAAGCTATATCTAAAGTAATTTTGGCAATAGAGGAGCAAATTATTGTTCTCGAAAAAGAAATTAATGAGCATATAAATAACTATCCACATCTAAAAAATATGGTGGAAAACCTTAAGACTATAAAAGGTATAGGATATCTTACTGCTGTTGCTGTTGTCGCAGAAATGCCATCAGTTGATAACTTTGACAATGCTAAACAATTTACAGCTTTTGCTGGTCTAAATCCAGGACATTATCAATCGGGATCGTCAGTAAGTAAGAGAAGTTGCATATGCAAAATAGGATCTGAGCGTATTCGAAAAGCTCTTTATATGCCAGCTATAGTAGTCAAAAACCATAATAATCATTTTCAAAAGTTTTGTCAGCGTCTAGCAAGTAAAGGCAAATGTCCAAAAGTCATAGTTCTTGCGTTAATGCGAAAATTAATGCATGTCTTTTTTGGTATTCTTAAAAATAATCAACCATTTAATTGTAATTTTGTTGGATAATTTGTTTGACAGCAGAGACAGTATCTGGGATGGCTTTGTTGCATCGCTACTTATGAAAGGCTAACTATAGTTAGGATTATAAGTAACCTATTGAAAATCTTGTTTTTTTGCAATCAATCTGATCAAATTTAAGAATAGTAATTTATTATTTACATTAATAAATTTAATTCTATTGAAAATAGCTAAAGCATTGAAATTCTTGAATTTTAGCCGGATTAGTGAGTGGTAGTGAAATTTCTTTTACTCAAATTTAGGTATTCACTGACCGTTCTTGTTATAAATACCAGAATAATAAGCTACTGATATTCTCCATCTTTTTTATCTTTAATCCATCATAGCTAGCGATGCAACAAAGCCCACTGGGATCCAGGAAAAAGAATGGTGTCATCCGAGTAGCTTGACACTGGCATCCAGGAAACTTAATTGCAAGTAATGCATTGAGTTTGGTGAGTATGGGTTTTGCGTTATAGAATGAAGCACTTTTGGTGAATTTGTAAAGAAAGCTGGATCCCAGTGGGCTTTGTTGCATAGCAACTGAAAAATCTGGTGGCTACTGACAAAATTCATTATAAAATAGCCATTTAACCTTGAAAGAAAAAATATGCCACAAAAAATGAGGGTCAGTAACCATAGCGAATATAACAAATTTCTAGAAAAAAGAGGAAATATTTTTCATTATACCAACGAAGCCATAGAAAAGTGGTACGAGAATGGTCCAAAAATACCAGGTGGCAACAATATTTATAGCGATAAAGTTGTAATTTTGGTGCACATAATAACTTGTTTATTTAGAATAGGCCTGAGGCAAACAGTTGGGTTTATAGCAGGATACCTTGAGCAAATTGGGAAAAATTTGCAAGTTATCAGCTATTCACAATCATCAAGAAGGTTTAAGAAACTCAATATTAAGATCAATGATTGCAGAAAATAATATGGAAGATATCGAAATTGCTATAGACAGTACAGGAATTAGTATATACAACAACACTCCTGGTCATAGCAAAGAAAATAGCGAAGATAGAAAGTATCGCAGCTATGAACAGACAAGAAAATTGCATGTAATGTTGAATACAAACAGCAAAAAAGCCATAGCTGTAAAATACAGTAACGGTGTCTACTCTGATCACTATGGAGCTTGTGATTTGCTAAAAGAAGTCGATTTTCAGTATGTCATAAAAGTACTATATGCAGATAGGGCATATGACAGAGAAAAGCTCTATAAGCTGTGTAATCAATATGGTATAAAAACGAAAATTCCTCCGAAAAACAACGCAGCAGAGCATCCAAAATTGGATTATATGCTTGATAGAAATGCCGCTATTCAGTTAATGAAATTACATGGTGAGAATGGTATAAAAAGATGGAAAGAAGAAGTAAATTACGGAAAAAGATCGTATATTGAAGGATTTTTCTCAAGGTTGAAGCGAATATTTGGGTTTAGTTTTAGGAGCAAATCTGAAATTAATCGTGAGAAGGAACTGCTACTCAAGTGTTATTTGCTTAACAAATTTACTGAAATAGGCATGGCTAAGTTTGAGATAGCTTCATGAATTTATTGTACGTTACCTACTATCCGAAGAGCGATGCAACAAAGCCCACTGGGATCCAGTTGAGCTATTTCAACAAAAATACTGCATTTGAGATGAACGTTCCAGACTTATTTACAAATATAACAATTAAAGTCTGGATTCCAGCGTCAAGCACTGGAATAATATCGTTTACTATGTCTATATTACAATATTTGTGCAGTTGTGTATCAACTACTTTTGTGGCACTGTTTGTTATTCAATCTTTATGCTAGTTTTACTAAAAATTATAGTATTTTAGGTATAATTGCAATATCTAAATTTAAGGTATAGAGATGAACCCTAGGAAAGTTTTTAATATTCTTTTTATAGTATTATTTATTTCTTTTTCTCATGTTGGGAGTGCTGCCGCTGACACTAATACTGATACAACTGCTCAAGTAATATGTAACATTATTGGCTACGTTTGGGGAATAGGCGGACCGCTTATGACCGTAGTGATAATAGGTGCAGCTTTGCTTGCGATATTTGGTAGAATGCCATGGCCAGCTCTTTTTGCACTCGGTATATTTTGTGCTGTATTTTTCGGTGCTAAAACTATCGTCATAAAAGTAATGGGTGGTATAGGCGGCACTGGAAATACTTCTTTGATGGACCAATGTGGAACAGGAGACACAAAAAAGAACTATTTTTTTCTAAAACAGACCTGATGTACGGCTTTAACTATATCTTCCACTTGTGGTAATGCTTTTTTTTCTAGATTTGCAGCGTAAGGTAAGGGGATGTCCTTGCCAGTTACGCGTACAACTGGAGCATCAAGGTAGTCAAATCCTTGTTCCATAACAACGGCTGACAGCTCTGCTCCTATTCCTGCAAATGGCCATCCTTCTTCTACACTAACTAACCTATTAGTCTTCTGAATAGAGTTAATAACAGTTTGAGTGTCAAGTGGTCTTAAGGTTCTGAGGTCAATAACTTCAGCTTCTATACCTTCACTCGAAAGTAAATCTGCTGCATTTAAGGCATCCATTAATTTTAATGAAAAAGCAGTGATAGTTACATCCTTTCCTTCCCGTATAACAGCAGCTTTGCCTATTTCAAGTAGATAATCTTTGTTTGATAGCTCAGAGTCAGAAACTTCATGCTCATGTCCATAAGCTATTTCGTTTTCTAGAAATATTACCGGATTAGGGTCACGAATTGCAGCTTTAAGCAGACCTCTGCAATCGGAGGCAAAATAGGGTGCTATTACTTTTAACCCCGGTATATGCGAATACCAAGCTGCAAAGCATTGAGAATGTTGTGCAGCAACTCTTGCTGCAGCGCCATTTGGTCCACGAAATACTATAGGGCATCCAAGTTGTCCGCCTGACATATAATTTGTTTTTGCTGCGGAATTCACAATTTGGTCAATAGCTTGCATAGAAAAATTAAAAGTCATAAACTCGACTATTGGCTTTAATCCAGCAAATGCCGCTCCAACAGCAAGGCCAGCAAATCCATGTTCGGTAATAGGCGTATCAACTACTCTGTTTTCTCCAAACTCTTTCAGTAATCCTTTCGTTACTTTATAAGCACCATCATACTCTGCAACTTCTTCACCCATGATAAGCACATCAGAGTCGTTTTGCATTTCTTCTCTAATTGCTGTGCATAAAGCTTCTCTTACACTTAAGGTTGCCATTTATAAACTTTTATAGACTTTAACTAAAGTAACTATATCAGAATTACTGGGGGTAAGTAAAGTGTACAAATTAAGTTTTACAAACATCATGACCAACTCATTCCAAAAAAAAATCTTCTCACGCTTGCTGTTTTTTGTTGCTGGAAATGGCTGGATTATTTAAGCTTTTAGTAATGTATGTTGTTAAATTAATAGCAATTTATTTGGAAATAACAGAAAAATTTATGATAGTTTTATACTCTAAATAGAATAAGATACTTCTGTCTGTGTCTCCACGTTTGAAACTAACCTTATTCTATCTCTTTCTTGTTCTGGACTTAACCTGTGAAGCGCGTAACTGAAATCTTCCTCACTCACTATAAGCCGTCTTTGCGCACCAGCGCTAATGTTTGCTTCATTCACTAATTGCTCTAATTCAGCCCCAGAATAGCCTTCAGTCTTGTCTGCAATGTCTTGGAGGTTTAGCTTTTCATCAGTTTTTGTACCTCGCATATAAAGTTCCAATATCCTTTGTCTCACCTCTATGTTTGGATTAGGGACATAAACCTTCTGACCTAAACGTCCAGGTCTAATAAGTGCTGGATCTATACCACCGATAAGGTTAGTTGCACCAATTACTATTATATCTTTTCTGCTCTTAAATCCATCTATTTCAGTTAACAACTGTGTTAAACTCTCTCGACAATGGTAAGCTGAGTTATTAGCGGTACTTCTTTTTTGAGCAACTGCATCTATTTCATCTATAAAGACTATACAAGGAGAATATTTTTTTGCTATTTTAAAAAGCTCGCGTACAGCATGTGCACCATGACCAATATATACTCCAATAAGTTCAGGACCTGAGATGCTTATGAAATTCATATTTGATTCACCTGCAATTGCACGAGCGATAAGTGTTTTACCATTTCCAGGAGGGCCATGTAATATGTAACCTCTTAGTGAATTAATACTTTTATTTCCAAACAGCTTGCGCATTTCTTCTGTCATTTGGTCACAGCAAATCATCTGCAACCGTTGTTTTAAGGAGTCATCAATTATAGCATCAGCAAATGTTATTCTTTTATCATCTGAATCAGCTAATTCTATCGATATAGGCAGCTCTACTTCCTTTAGTTTGCTGAATATTTGATCATATATAAACCAAGCAATAAAAAAGAAAACGACAAGTAACACAAAAGGCATAGCTTCACTAACATAATGTGCAGCTAACTCATACCCTTTACTGAGCAACGTTGTATGCATATAGGCAAACAAAAAAGCGATAGAGATAATAGTTGCCACGCATAGTAAACAGATTGAAATTCTTTTTAGTAATTCTGAAATTTCAATTTTTTTCATCTTAATATCTTATACCAATTTTAAACTAAGAATAATTTTATCTAGCCTACCTATTTTAGCTTGATTAGAGCGTTCCGAAAAATTATCAAGTACGTACTTTAACTTATTAAATACTAAAAACAATATATCCCCATATTGTCACATACGTCCTTAAAGTTTACCAAATTCATTTTCAAAAAACAAGATTTTATTATTAACCCGAATTCTGGATTAGATTTTAGGTAAATTATTGAAAGTCTTGAATTTTACTAAATTAGTAACTAGTCTTAAAATGCTTACTGCTTTATCGTAAATGCTAAAACAATAAGCTATTGATATTCTTGTTTTTTTTAATCTCCAATCCAGAATTCGGGTTAAAAACGCTAACTTGTATCTTCAAGAAGTAAGACATAATAGCTCTAAAATGTCTTGCAAGGAAAGGTAAAGCTGAACGCTAACTTATGCCAGAAAAATACCGTCTTGTTTGCCTTTTTGAGTAGTATCATCTTATTTTTCCTGTAAATTTTGTTTATAACGCCTAAGATTTACGATATTTTAATCCCGGTAGAATATCTTATAAAATCAGATTATATGTTATACCTATGGAAATAGATAACTTTCAGCAATATTACAACCAAGAAGAAATGAAGACAGTAACATTAGCTCAAATTTATAAAGACTTGGTAATAAAGATATCCGATATAGCCACAAGCAAAATGTAAGCTACTATTAATGGTATTATGGAAATAGCACCAACGATACCACCTACTATACCTACTACCAGAGGTGACGGAGTAGTAAGGCTTAATATAATAAGTGGGAGAGATATAATTGATAGTATTATAGAAATTACACCTACTGTTTTCAGAAGAGATAGAAATCCTTTTGAATCTAAGTGTTCTTTTTCCCTTAAATAATATAAAGAAAATGCTTATACACATTATAGCACAAAGTATTACTGCTGCTATTTTTATTATAGCTGCTGCTATAAGTGCTGCTAAATAAGCTATATTCATTATAACTTTACCACTAAACTTAATAACACTGCAATTATCACACACCATAATAAAAAAGTCAACTCCATATGTTTAGGTTGTAAAATCCCAAAAAGCAGCCAGAATAGAATAAGCAAACATTTACGAATTGAATTTAGTGCAAACAAGGGTGTTGATATCAACCATACTCTGCAGAATCGCAATATGGTATGACTACATGCTTTTTATTGATTTGATTAACATAATCAGCAGAGAGTTTTGTTTTGCAAAAGATGTCTACAGTAACATACTGCAATTATTTGGAATTGTAGGGCTAGGTGCAATTGTAAGGCCACTTGGTGCATTCATATTTGGTCACGTTGGTGACAGGTATGGAAGGAGGATAGCATTAATAATTACTATCTTGCTAATATCGATACCATCAAGTCTCATTGCATTTATTCCAAGTCACAATCAAGTAGGTATAATTTCTACTATATTGCTTCTTGCAATCCATATAACACAAGGAATTGCACTTGGTGGTGAACAAGGAAGTTCTGTTTATCTTATAGAGCATTTATCCAGTAGGAAAGAGAACTTAGGGATGTATTTTGGAATGATGGGTTTTGGTCGCTCCATTGGCGTCTTGCTTTCTGCGGTGATAGTGATTATCTGCAAAAAAACTACTGATTTTTGTACCTGGGGTTGGAGATTGCCATTTATTTTCTCAGCTATTTTAGGATTAATTAGCGCGTATAGCATATACACATTGGGAGAAACTCCAGCATATGAAAAAAATCGAAAACAAAGAAATTTATCTGATTTGCCAATAATAGAGCTTATAAAACGCCACAAGAGAGCTCTTATACTTGCTATTTTAATATCTGTACCTGTTAATGTTGCTGTTGGATTTACCATATTTCTTCGAACTCTCGCAAAGGAAATAGCATCAGTGGATGTTTATGTAACAACATATATCAACGAAATTGTATTGATTATAACCAGTGTATTAATGCCGATATCTTCAATAGCGTTTGGAATGTTGGCTGATAAAGTTGGAAAAGAGCGCACTGCAATCTTATTTATAGCAATTACAATGGCACTGTGTTGTCCTGCGTTATCTATTGCATATTACCATAAAAATTATCTTGTGATTGCGTTGAGCGTAATGGTTCTCTCTATAATAGAAAGGGGTATAGTTCCCATAGGAATAGTTGCATCTGAACTCTTTCCTACCAATGTTAGATTTAGTGGTGTGAGCTTATCACGCAATATCTCTTATGCGTTACATGGAGGATTTACTCCTATGGTTTGTATTTGGTTGACTGTAACATTTCCTCAAACAAACCTTGCTGCTGGGCTTTATATAGTCTTCTGCTTGTTGATCAGTGTGGTAGCAATATTGCAAATAAAACCGCAAGATAAGAAATTTGATTGGTCTTAGTTTTCTCCTATGTGATTTGATAGACCGGGAAAGGGTTTCATCTAAGTAGCTGACACCCTGACAACCGTCATCCCGCTGCTTGTTAGCGGGATCTAGAGATACCGTGACGGTATGACGTAGGACTGCTGTCATTCCAGTCTGAAATCCAGAGAAAAGGATGATGTCATCCCAGTGTCCCTGTAATGTCATTCCAGTGCTTGACACTGGAATGGCTTTGTTGCATCGCTCAAGTGAAAAGAACTGGCAGTTACTGACAAAATTCATTATAAATAGCGATTTAACTGTTGAAGAAAAAATATGCCACAAAAAATGAGGGTCAGTAACCATAGCGAATATAACAAATTTCTAGAAAAAAGAGGAAATATTTTTCATTATATCAACGAAGCCATAGAAAAGTGGTACGAGAATGGTCCAAAAATACCAGGTGGCAACAATATTTATAGCGATAAAGTTGTAATTTTGGTGCACATAATAACTTGTTTATTTAGAATAGGCCTGAGGCAAACAGTTGGGTTTATAGCAGGATACCTTGAGCAAATTGGGAAAAATTTGCAAGTTATCAGCTATTCACAATCATCAAGAAGGTTTAAGAAACTCAATATTAAGATCAATGATTGCAGAAAATAATATGGAAGATATCGAAATTGCTATAGACAGTACAGGAATTAGTATATACAACAACACTCCTGGTCATAGCAAAGAAAATAGCGAAGATAGAAAGTATCGCAGCTATGAACAGACAAGAAAATTGCATGTAATGTTGAATACAAACAGCAAAAAAGCCATAGCTGTAAAATACAGTAACGGTGTCTACTCTGATCACTATGGAGCTTGTGATTTGCTAAAAGAAGTCGATTTTCAGTATGTCATAAAAGTACTATATGCAGATAGGGCATATGACAGAGAAAAGCTCTATAAGCTGTGTAATCAATATGGTATAAAAACGAAAATTCCTCCGAAAAACAACGCAGCAGAGCATCCAAAGTTAGACTATATGGCTGAGAGAAATTCTGCAGTCAAGCTCATAAAGTCATATGATGAAGATGGTATAAAGAAGTGGAAAAAAGAGATGAGTTATGGAAAAAGATCTTATATAGAAGGTTTTTTCTCGCGATTAAAAAAGACATTTGGATTTAGTTTTAGGAACAAATCTGAGAGGTTGTCCGGAAACAAGTAAATTCAAGCATATTCCCTCTTTAACATAACCCTACTCATAGCTAGGTATATGAAATTCTCAGTGGATGTTGTGAGTAAATCATACTCCTTCGATAGCCTTCTATTCCTATTAACCCAAGCAAAAGTCCTTTCTACAACCCATCTTCTTGGCTGTACTTTAAACCCTTGTTCTCTTGTTGGTAGTAGCTCAGGTGGCGTATCTTTGTGCACCCAAAATCTACATGGAGGCCTTGTAACAATTTCAATATCTATGTCATATTCTTCCTTTATGTGATTCTTTAAATTTCTTCCTTGGTATCCCATGTCAGCCCACATTTTTTTAACTTTAGTATATTTTGTTCTCATATTGTTTAATGCTATTTTAATACCATCTCTATCATTTTCGTTAGCAGCGCCTACGTAACAACCTAGTATAAAACCCTGAGTGTCTGTAATTATATGCCTTTTTCTACCCTTTACTTTTTTACTTCCATCATAGCCTTTGATCCCCCCTTTTCTGTAGTCTTTACAGATTGACTATCTACTATACAGGCACTCGGCTGCTCATTCCTTCCTATTTTTCTTCTACTATATTTTGTAATTTCATAATTCATTTTCTCAAAAATTCCCTGCTTCTTCCATTGCCTGAACTGCTCATACACAGTCTTCCATAGCGGAAAATCATTTGGTAAATACCGCCATTGACACCCTGTACGCAATACATAGAAAATTGCTTCTAATATTTCTCTTTTGCTATACTTTGGCGGCCTTCCTCCTTTCTTGTATGATACTCTGAAGTGTTTTTCTATTCTTGCCTATTCCCTTTCGCTTAGATCTGTTGGATACTTTTTTCTCATCTTTACCCCGTACTAAAATTTCAGATATTATAGCCTTTTACTTGTTTCCGGACAACCTCTAAGCAAAGGAGTGATACTGTGTCTGAGTGAAAATCGTTGAGATCCCAGATACTGTCTCTGCTGTCAAACAAATTATCCAACAAAATTACAATTAAATGGTTGATTATTTTTAAGAATACCAAAAAAGACATGCATTAATTTTCGCATTAACGCAAGAACTATGACTTTTGGACATTTGCCTTTACTTGCTAGACGCTGACAAAACTTTTGAAAATGATTATTATGGTTTTTGACTACTATAGCTGGCATATAAAGAGCTTTTCGAATACGCTCAGATCCTATTTTGCATATGCAACTTCTCTTACTTACTGACGATCCCGATTGATAATGTCCTGGATTTAGACCAGCAAAAGCTGTAAATTGTTTAGCATTGTCAAAGTTATCAACTGATGGCATTTCTGCGACAACAGCAACAGCAGTAAGATATCCTATACCTTTTATAGTCTTAAGGTTTTCCACCATATTTTTTAGATGTGGATAGTTATTTATATGCTCATTAATTTCTTTTTCGAGAACAATAATTTGCTCCTCTATTGCCAAAATTACTTTAGATATAGCTTCTTTGCAACTGGAATGCATATTTTTGTTTTCCAAGCGATTTGTCTGTTGCACCTTATCATCTTTTAGCGATTGCATGCAACGGTAAAGCTCCCTCAAATGCCTCATTTCAGGTGTAATGGGCTTCCAAAGAGCAGGTTTGTTGGCGATACAAAATCTAGCTATCATAGCTGCATCTGATTTATCTGTCTTATTTCTGAGCAGCTCACTTTTGCCAAAAGCTTTGATTTGGGCTGGGTTTACTATACTGACATTATGTCCTAAATCGTGCATAAAAGTAGCCAAATCTTCTCCATACCAACTAGTTGCTTCAAGACATAAATGAGTAAGATTTGCTCCATGGCCATTGCACCAAACTACAAGTTTTGCAAAACCATCTTGATTATTTTGAAAGACTTTGTGTCGTTTTTTACTGTCCACTAACAAACAAACATCAAATTTCTTTTTTGAAATATCCACACCCAAAATAGCATTTACTTGCATAAAATTGCCTCCAAGACTATAAATAAACTGAGAGTTTAGACTAACCTTGTAATACGGGATATAATTCCAAAAGATACTGTTCAGTCTTTAACTCTATGGGAGGGAAGCAAAATCTGGGATTCGGCCTTAATGGCATTAGTGTCGCATCAGCTTCACCCTCCCTGTGAGGTATTTTAGCTCTAATGCCTCACATCATAAAGATACAAGTGTCTAGGCACTGGGATGACAAAGGAGGGCAGTGTCAGCTACTCGGATGACACCCTGCTGGTGGACAATGTTTGTATAGTTGTGCGTCACGCGCTGGAATGACGAATTACTTAACCGCCATACCGTCACGGTATCTCCTAGCATAGATCCCGCTAACACGTAGCGGGATGACGATTTTGTATCGGAAAACAAGTAGCATGACGATTTATCAAATGTTCCTTAGTTTCTCAAAAAAATCCTTTAACAAAAAAGAGCATTCTGTTTCTAATATTCCACCATAAACTTCAGGTATATGGCTGCAAAATTGAAATATCTTAGCACCATTTTCAATTCCTCCACCTTTTGGATTATAAGCTCCAAAGTACAATCGTTTAATTCTGGCAAAGGAAATAGCTTGAGCACACATCGGACATGGTTCTAATGTTACGTACATATCAGCATCACAAAGCGTGGAAGTTGAAAATGCTTGTCTGATCGCTAACATCTCTGCATGTGCAGTTGGATCGTTAGATATATTGTGTGCAGAAGAAATGATATTGTCTCCACTCACTATTACAGCACCTATGGGCACCTCATCATTTTTTTGAGCGAGTTTGGCTTGCTCTATGGCAAGCTCCATATATTGATACTTAAACACTAGGCACTTATTTCTTATCAATTGCTGCTTTAACGAACGACACGAAAAGAGAATGAGGAGAAAACGGCTTTGATTGAAATTCTGGATGAAACTGCACACCAATAAACCACGGATGACTCTCTAACTCCACTGCCTCTATGCACGTTCCATCTTCTGATATGCCACTGCATAGCAGCCCATTTTTTTCCAAATCATCTTTATAATCTGAATTGATTATGTATCTATGCCTGTGTCTTTCTGAAATAGTAGTGTTACTATATGCATCCATCATTTTAGAGTTTGCATTTATATTACATTTGTATGCCCCAAGTCTCATGGTTCCACCAAGATCGTCATCTTGATCGCCAGCTAACTTAACGATTGGATGTTTACAGTTACGAAATTCTTCAGAGTGTGCATCTTCAAGCTTAACAACATTACGAGCAAATTCAATAATTGCAAGCTGCATACCAAGGCAAATTCCGAAAAATGGGATATTATTTGTACGGGCATAATTTATTGCTAATATTTTACCCTCTACTCCGTCATCACCAAACCCCCCTGGAACAAGGATTGCATGAGAATTCTGTAATTTCTCTCCTATAAGTTTTTCATTTATAGGTTTTTCTTCCTTCTCTCTTGAGTTAACCCAATTTATCTTTACTTTGACTTTATTACTAATCGCACCATGATTTAATGCTTCAATCAGTGATTTGTATGCATCAGGGAATTCGGTGTATTTTCCCACTATAGATACAGTAACTTCCTGTGTTGGGTGCCTTATGGAATGCACTATTTGATCCCATTCAGTCAAGCTTGGTTTTGGCTTACTTAAATGAAAGTGCTCCAAAATTTGCGTATCAAGCCCACATTGGCTATACAACACCGGTAACTCATATATATGACTCACATCAGGGGCAGGTATTACATTGGATAAAGAAACATTGCAAAGCTTAGCTATTTTCTCTCTTTGATTATCGAAAATTTCTTTCTCACTGCGGCATAATATAATATCTGGTTGTAACCCCGCGGAATTTAACTCTCGAACTGAATGCTGCGTTGGTTTTGTCTTTAATTCTTGCGCTGCGGTAAGATATGGTATTAAAGTTAAGTGAATCAGGATAACTCTTTGTTTTCCTAATGTGTAGTTAACTTGGCGTATAGCCTCCAAAAATGGTTGGCTTTCAATGTCACCTACAGTTCCGCCTATTTCACATATTACAAAATCTAAACCTTCCGTACCATTAAAAATGAACGATTTGATCAAATCTGTCACATGAGGAATGACTTGCACAGTTTTGCCCAGATAATCACCACGCCTCTCTTTCTTCAATAACTCATGATATATCTTACCAGTTGTTATATTGTCATCTTTTGTTGCTTTAATTCCAGTAAAACGCTCATAATGCCCAAGATCCAAATCAGTTTCAGCACCATCTTCGGTAACAAATACCTCTCCGTGCTGAGTTGGGTTCATTGTCCCAGGATCAATGTTGAGATACGGGTCAAGTTTTCTGATACGGATCTTAAAACCGTGAGCTTGAAGAAGCGCACCAACGCTTGAAGCAACTAAGCCTTTACCAAGCGACGATACAACTCCACCTGTAACAAAGATAAATTTAGCTTCCTTCATTAATTTTCAAATGGAACAGAAGTAGGTTCACTTTCTTGCTTTTTTTCTAATATAATTTTCTCTGCAATCGATTTTTTATGTACGTCTTTTGAATATAATCCTGACAATAGCAATGTGTTTATAATAAACAATCCAGCAACAATAGCCGTTATTCTGCTGAGCGGGTTTTCAGAAGATTTCACCGGAATCATCGAATTGACCCCCTGTTGTGTATTACTAAAACCACTTAATGAACTACTCCCAGGTGGCTGCAAGAGCACTAAAATTACTAACACAACAACCAATATTATTTGAAATATACTTAATACCGCTACTGACATTATAGATAGGGCTGAAAATAAAAATCTTAGCAGTACAAAGCACGTAAGTCAAGAACATCTGTCACCCAAATAACTTGAAATCTAATACCAATTCTCATTGTTGTCCAGTCAAATAGGAAACATTGCAGAGTTGTTTAATTGTGGAGCTGGCAAGAGAAGTAATAAATTTGCACAAAGCACCCTCAAGTAGAGCAATTGTATCGTATATTTTATTGCGCAAAATGTTCTGTTTTATATATAACCAAAGCCTCTCAACAGGATTTAGCTCAGGTGAGTATGGAGGTAGGTATATAATGTCGATATTTTTAGGTACCTTTAAATTTTTTGACCTATGCCAACTAGCACAGTCCATAACGAGAAAAGCCTCTCGTGTTTCTAGATATTGCGAAATTTGCTCAAGAAATATGTTCATGCAATCAGTGTTGACATTTGGTGCAAATAAGCTAGAACTCTCTCCATTTCTAGGATTAACTGCACTATAGAGATAGAAATTTTGCCTACCTAATTTTGTTTTAACCTGTGTTCTAATCCCCTTTTTAAACCACCCATGTCCAACTTTTGAATGTGTGCCAAACCGTGATTCATCAAAGAAAAATAGCTCTTTTTCTGGATACTTGCTAATAGCTCAATTGAGATTTTTTTTTGAATTCCTCTTGTTTGCTTTTATCTTGTCCATTATGAACTGGTCTTGGTGTAATATATGAGAATTTCATCTTTTGCATATGGCGGTGTACTGTAGATTTGCTGATATTTAATCCGAACTTTTCCTGGATTCTTATTCTCATTTCTTTAATGGTGATATTAGGATTTTCTTCTATCCACTCTTCAATTTGCTGTAGTTGAGCCTGATTTAATTTAGTTTTTCTACGACGTTGTGAAGGAGCAAACAGTTTTTCTTCTCTGCCAATTTTCAAGAGTTTTACCCACGAAGTTAGTGCGCTTCTTGAAATGCAATATATTTTTGCTACAGCCGTTATACTGTACTTTTTTGCTGCAATTACAGCATTTAGTTTTTTTGAAACATATGCATTATTCCTTACTTTCTTCAGCATTTCTTTTGCTGATTCTACTACTTTTTCATCCAATAATTTTGATCTTAATGCCATTTAAACCTCGCTATTTTACTTACTTCAGTATGGCTTTTCTTCCATCATTGTCCATCTGTTTGCCCTGTAATGGGAATTGGTATAAGAGGTTGTCCGGAAACAAGTAAATTCAAGCATATTCCCTCTTTAACATAACCCTACTCATAGCTAGGTATATGAAATTCTCAGTGGATGTTGTGAGTAAATCATACTCCTTCGATAGCCTTCTATTCCTATTAACCCAAGCAAAAGTCCTTTCTACAACCCATCTTCTTGGCTGTACTTTAAACCCTTGTTCTCTTGTTGGTAGTAGCTCAGGTGGCGTATCTTTGTGCACCCAAAATCTACATGGAGGCCTTGTAACAATTTCAATATCTATGTCATATTCTTCCTTTATGTGATTCTTTAAATTTCTTCCTTGGTATCCCATGTCAGCCCACATTTTTTTAACTTTAGTATATTTTGTTCTCATATTGTTTAATGCTATTTTAATACCATCTCTATCATTTTCGTTAGCAGCGCCTACGTAACAACCTAGTATAAAACCCTGAGTGTCTGTAATTATATGCCTTTTTCTACCCTTTACTTTTTTACTTCCATCATAGCCTTTGATCCCCCCTTTTCTGTAGTCTTTACAGATTGACTATCTACTATACAGGCACTCGGCTGCTCATTCCTTCCTATTTTTCTTCTACTATATTTTGTAATTTCATAATTCATTTTCTCAAAAATTCCCTGCTTCTTCCATTGCCTGAACTGCTCATACACAGTCTTCCATAGCGGAAAATCATTTGGTAAATACCGCCATTGACACCCTGTACGCAATACATAGAAAATTGCTTCTAATATTTCTCTTTTGCTATACTTTGGCGGCCTTCCTCCTTTCTTGTATGATACTCTGAAGTGTTTTTCTATTCTTGCCTATTCCCTTTCGCTTAGATCTGTTGGATACTTTTTTCTCATCTTTACCCCGTACTAAAATTTCAGATATTATAGCCTTTTACTTGTTTCCGGACAACCTCTAAGCAAAGGAGTGATACTGTGTCTGAGTGAAAATCGTTGAGATCCCAGTGTCTGCTGCTTGCATAGCATTTATTTACAAAAAAATAGTCATGCAAGAGACTTTGCTTGGATATTTGATATAATTTAGGTCTATTAAAGCAAAAAATACTAACATGAATGAAGTGATAACATTTGGTTGTCGTCTAAATTTTTACGAGAGCGAGTTAATCAAAGAAGCATTAAAAAAAGCAAAGAGAGAAAATGTTGTTGTGGTGCATAGCTGTGCAGTGACAAACGAAGCAGAACGTCAGGTAAAGCAAAAGATACGTAAGATTTACAAAAATGATCCAAATAAAGAAATTATCGTAGTTGGTTGTGCTGTTCAGTTGGATCCAGAAGTTTACAGTAGCATTCCTGGTGTAAGTAAAGTGCTCGGTAATCAAGATAAGCTAAAAGCTGAAAATTACTTACTAAATGACGATAAAATCTTGGTCAGTGATAACCAAGTAGAACCTGTTCTAATTAATGGATTTGAAGATAAGTCAAGGGCATTTATTGAAATTCAAAATGGTTGTAATCATAGCTGCACATTTTGTTCAATTACTGAGGCAAGAGGGAATAATCGATCTGTGCCAATAAACAGTATTATAGAGCAAATCAGGATCTTTGTAGAAAATGGATATCAAGAAGTAGTGTTTACAGGGGTTGATATTACTGACTTTGGTACAGATTTGTTGGGTAAGCCATCACTTGGTTCAATGATTAGGAGAGTTTTAAAGGATATACCAGAGTTGAAGAGGCTAAGACTTTCCTCTATCGATGTTGCTGAAGTTGACGACGAATTAATGGATTTAATAGCTAATGAGTCAAGACTTATGCCTCATTTACATTTGAGTTTACAATCTGGTAATAATTTAATACTAAAGAGAATGAAGCGTCGTCACAACAGAGAACAAGTGATAGAATTTTGTCATAAAATGAAGAGCTTGAGGCCTAATATAGCATTTGGCGCTGATATTATTGCTGGATTTCCAACAGAAACTGATGAAATGTTTCAGGATACAGTTGATTTACTGAAAAAAACAAATATAGTTTACCTACATGCTTTTCCATATTCAGAGCGGAAAAATACACCTGCTGCACGAATGCCACAAGTACCAGAGAATGTGCGTAAAGAACGAGTAAAAAATTTAAGAGAAGTAAATAAAGAAATTATGAGCAGTTTTTGTCAATCCTTGATCAACACTAAGCAAAGTGTTCTGGTTGAGCAAAATAATGTCGGTAGAGCAGAAAATTTTGCATTAATAAAGCTTGAATCAAGAGCGCAAGCTAAAAGTATTGTGAAAGTTAATGTTACAGGCGTAGAGAATAATTATTTAATTGGAAATACTCTTTCTTAATTTTTGTACATTAAAGAAATATATGATATGATGGTTATACTATAAATGGTAATTATGTGTTCATTTGTGATAACTAAAAGATCTATTACTTTATTTTTGATTTTAATTTCATGTGTCTATTTTTTTATTACTTATATCGGTAATTATGTACACGTTGAACAAGTTATTGGAACACAACTCTTAAAACTAGAAACGGACAATAATGAAGATGTAATGCATTCTAAAGAGGTTACTGAAAAAGAAGTACTAACAGAGGATTTAAAATATCAAGAACCTGAAAATAGTCCTATTGAACAACCTTCTATTCTCCAAGTAGCTGATCAGAAAAATATGTGGTCACGTATTGCAGATCAAGCTGAGCCTACAAAAGAAAAATCAAAAAAACTTGATTTTTATGTTAGCGCTAACGGTGGTAAGGTATACCATGATAATTCAGAAACATTTGTAAAGGGTATAAAGGCAATAGGGGAGAGAGTCCTAACTTTAGTTGAAAGTCATTATGGTTTTATAATAAAAAATATAGTGGCAGATGAAATTAAAAGTATACAGCAATTTGATGGTAAAATTGATTTCCAGTGGTTTAGCAGCATGTCTTTAGGTTACTATGCTGGAGAAAATGGTAAAATTGATTTTGAAGCCGCGTATTCTATAGCCAATATTGAAGATAGTAATTCTCCTCCGGTATTTGATAAATCAGCAAGTATATTTGCGTTTTTGTTAAACTTCTATTATAATCCCAGCGTTCAGGATACACAATTTGCTCCGTACATCGGTCTTGGTATAGGACCAACAGTTTTTAGATTAAAAAGGATTAATGGGTCACCCCAAAATTCAATGCCACTGAATGTTCCTTGGTTTGCTTATCAAATAAAACTTGGTGTTGATTATTCAATAATCCCAGAAATCAAAACCTTTCTCGGCTATCGTTACTTTAGCGTTCCGATACCTGTTGCAGATGACATATCTACTCACAATATTGAAGTTGGTTTGATATTTAATTTTTAGTGATAATTTAATATATATATAAATTCTTATCTTTTCTATCTAACAAACCAAATGTTGGTACGATTGTTGCTTTTAAAAAAATGACAGTTTCTACTGTTCTAATATTATTCGCTAGCCTTTTTGATTTCTGATGCAATAAGCTTTGCTTATCTTCTCTATGTTCTATAAGCCCGCCGATTACCATAATTTCACCGCTCTTAATTTTTAACATAGAGTTCATTTCTCTGATTTCAACAATTGGAATGTCGCTATTTAATTTCATTTTACTCTGCTGTGCGACGTACTCTATATCTGGATCTTTAGTGTAGCCGTTAATTCTTGATAAAGTTGGATGTATATCCATGAATATTTCACTAGTATCAATGTTAATGCTTGGGTGGATTATTAGCACAACACCTATTGGGACGCTATTCATCTTGGTAATTAAGGTCTGATTAGAGTTTCTAGTATCTTTTTGTATATCGGAGGTAAAATAAATATGGTTTTTAGTAAATGAAATCATCGCTTGCTGATTATTTATAGCATGTACTCTGGGGCTTGAAATTACAGTTGAAGTGCCAAATTTGTCTAAATTTTTTACTAAATCTCCTAGATCATTTGCACCAAAGTTCATTGCTAGGTTAATAATGGAGTTATCTTGATTTATTATAGACTTAGTTCCATCTTGTAAGTCATTTAAGTTCATACCAGAAAGGTATTTGTCATCTAGCACAACTTCAACTATTTTTGCCTCTATCATTACTTGAGAAGACGCTAACTTCTTAACCTTATTAATATATTCTTCAACAGCTTTGTGGACATCTTTTCTAGCATTCAAAATAATAACACCAGCTTCTCTGTTGGATGAAAGGAATTCGCCATCATCCACCCCGTTAACATCCATTATTGCATTCAAGCCTTTTTCTAATGAATTCCATAAGTCACTACTGTATTGAGACTTCATAACATTGTTATAGTCCCTATCAACGTTACTTCCATCACTGTTAGTAATATTGTTATTAATAACGAAACTGCTTTGAGCAGAATGTTGAATATTGATGAAGTCTACGTAATAATTTTGTGCGTATGGCAAGTCCTGCTCAATTCTAATTACACCATTACTTGTTGAGTAACGCAGTTTGGCGCTATTTGCTATACTCTGAATTACTTCGTTTATATCCTTATCTTTTAGCTTTAAAATAATATTACCTGATATTTTTGGGTCCATATCCAAGTTAACGTCAGAAAGTTTTCCTATCTCAATCAGCAAATCCTTTACTGATACTTCTTCACTAACATTAATAGAAATAAGCTGATTACTGATTGTGAGATCGGGAAACTCTATTGGTAAAGGCATAATTTCTGGTATTGCCGGTTCATTAATCTCCAAAGAGGTGTTATATTGTTGCAACGGATAATCGTGCTTATAATTGTCTATGTTAATAGGATATTGCTTGGTAGGTAGATGTGTGCAAGAAATAATGAAGAGGAGTATTAAGCATTTAAAAATAGCCATTAGAACAGCATACAAAATCTATACTAATAGATTTCTATAAAAATATTAAAAATGTATTTAATCTCATTTTCATCGAGCAGATAATTGTCGTGTATTAGCTTTGGCTATTTATTTTTTGTATACTCTTCTTGTACTTAAATGTAGACCAGCATAGCCCTAATTTTTTTATATATTTTACTTCTTTCTCTGTATTTAATAATAGGCTTGAAAATAAATGGTAAGCCTATAATTGTTAAGCTTAGAGCTAGGGTTGAAAGTATACAACAGGCTTTGTGTTTACTATGTAGCTCTTTCAGGTAAAGCATCAAAAATCTACAAAATTTTTTGTAATTTTCTTCGATGTTTTTTTTGCTATGAGCCTTGCTAATGAACATATCTATTGCGGTATGACCGTTATTGCACTTAATGTTAAGGTCTGCACCTTTTTCTGTTAACAACTGAGCTATATCAAAATAATCCTTTTGAACAGCAAGATGTAGAGGTGCAAAACCTTGTTGCTCACAAATGTTCATATTGGCTCTAACTTCCAATAACATTTTCACAATTTGTGTATGGCCTTTTTTAACTGCGAGTAGCAAGGGAGTTCTGTTACATTTAGTAACAGCATTAATGTTTACCTTAAGCCTCAATAAGAGCTTAACTGTTTTAGTGTTACCATTATGGCTAGCTTTATGCAGCCTGGCGTTGCCATTAAAATCTTGATCATTTGCATCTATTCCTTTTGATACAAGAAATGTTACCATTTTTCTATTATTATGCTCAATAGCGCAATCTAATGCATCAAAACCATGGTTATTTTTTGTGCAAAAAAACTCTTTAAGTTTAATTTTATCGTTACTTGCTTGCTGTTTTTTTGCAATAAGCTTTACTATTTGCATTTTGTTGTTATACGCTGCTAGGAAAAGCGTAGTGTTATTTTCTGCATCTTTGGCTTCTATATTTGCACCTTTCTTTATCAGATATTCTATAATTTCTGCTCTGCTGTCATAATGTGCGGTGCATTGATAAATGGTTAAAAACAAAGGAGTACGAAAATTGTTATCTTCACATTCGAGATTTGCTCCGCTATCAATTAAAATTTGAACACTTTTTTTAGAACCGTATAGTGAAGCTATATGAAGAGGAGTATAGCCCTCTTTGACATCTTTTTCATTAATTTTTGCGCCTTTTATTATCAAAAAATCTATTAATTCCGTGTCATCTTGTAGTGCAGCAAGGTGCAGTGGAGTGAATCCATTTTTATCCTTGGAATTAATTGTCAGTTGGTTAACAAAAAGTTTAGCAACTTTCTTGTGTCCATGCATAATGGCGTAATGCAGAGGGTTTCTATTTTCGTTGTCTACGACATTGAAATCAGCTTCGTGCTCTAGTAATGACTTTACTCCAACTAAATCGCCTTCTTTTGTGAACTTATGCAAGAGAGTGATTCCACTTGCATCTTTTGAGTTAATATCAAATCCATTTTCTACTAATTGGTTTATATCTTCCTCACGCGCCATATCACTTAAATCTCTAATTAAACTCTTTTCGCGTTAATAATACTCCTACTTGATTAAGTTTAAATGAATCTGTGAGAAATGGCTAGTGCATTCTTGCATAACAAACTTTTGGCAGCGCATTGGATGAAACGAAAAACTTACTTGACAAACTCCGCCAGCCCTCTTATCATGAAACTGAAGCTATTTATTTATCTTCGCAATCTCTGCAGTGGATTAATGACAAAAAACTTAATGTATTTGGCGTAAATCATGCTTAATTTTTTGCACTATGTGCACCTCATGTCTTTATAAAACTTTTAGGTTTCTACCTATACAAGCCGAAACGCGCTTATAAAGTGTTTAAGACAGTAAAAGACGTCAAATAGACAAGGGAGAATTTGAATACTAGCTACCCTAGGGTTTCTTTGCCTTTTTTTTTATTTGGTAAATTTCTTAACATTTGCAGCTAAACGACAACTGTCATCCCTGTAAAGGTCAAGTATCCCGCTACTTGTTAGCGGGATCTAGAGATACCGTGACGGTATGACGTAGGATTGCTGTCATTTCGCTACTTGTTAGCGGCTGAGATACCGCGAATAAATCGCGGTATGACGGTTAGCGGTGGCGTGACGATAAGCTCGTCATTCCGCTACGTGTTAGCGGCTAAGAGATATCGCGGTGGTATAGCTATAAATTGTTGATATCTTTTTTATATCACATTTTTAACTTACAATAGTTAGCCAGCGTTCCTTACATTAACCAAATCTTTCAAATTCTGCACTCACCACTACCTATAACTCACTTTCACGCAATATTGATCGTTCTTAAAAAGCAATCTAACATTTTTTATTCCTTGATTGCGAAGCTTTGATGCAGCTGACTTAGCAGCCTGAGCACTTTTAAAAAATGCAACATATCCCTTACTTTCTGCATTGTCTTGTTTTGGGTGACGTTTCTGTATTTCTTTTTCATACTGCTTTCTATAATGAGGAGTATTTTGTATCAATTGTTCTGACATCTTTCTTAGGTATTGAACTTTTACTTTTGCAAGCCCAGATTTATGAAATCCTAAGACTTGAGCTGCTTTTTCTGATAAGTCTATTATTCTGCCTTCAATAAAAGGCCCTCTATCGTTAACCCTTGTAACAAGCTTTCTTCCATTTTCTAAATTAGTGACAAGAACAAAGCAGGGTAAGGGCAAAGTCTTATGCGCTGCAGAGATCAAGTGACGGTTAAACGCTTCACCATTTGCTGTAAGTGTGCCATGATCTTCTATTCCATACCACGATGCTATCCCTATCTCTTCATAGTGTTTACAGTTTTTTGGATAATAAGTTATACCATTTATTGTGTAGCTGCTGCCAATTTTATAATGACCTGCAGTGCAGTTAAACCTGTTGCTAACACTGCAGCTACTTATCAAAACAAATATTAGGCATAGAAAGGTTAGGTTTTTTATCATTGTATTCGGTAAGAGGGTTCGATACTATGAGGATTTTAAATTATACTATAATAAATTTAGTAATGAGTAAACATCTACTGCTAAATATTAACAAAACTCAAAAAGGAATAATACATATTATTGGTATAGGTGGAATCGGAATGAGCGCTATTGCTGAAATTCTTCACAATTCCAATTACAAAGTTCAAGGCAGTGATGCACAATCAAACAACAATATAAATAAGTTACAAAAGCTAGGTGTAGAGGTTTATATTGGTCACAATGCTAATAATATAAGCCAAGCTCAAATAGTTGTACATTCTTCTGCAATAGAATCTGATAATGTGGAGTTAATTGCGGCAAAAAATAACAATAAAACCGTTTTGCATAGATCAGACATACTTGCTGAAATTATGAAAGGTAAATATGTGATAGCGGTTTCAGGTTCAAGCGGAAAGACAACAACAACGGCTATGATTGCTTCCATTTTTGATCATTCTAATATTGATGCAACTGTAATTGTAGGAGGAATACTAAATTCGTATCAGAGTAATTCAAAACTTGGAAAGAGTGACACTTTTCTGATCGAGGCTGATGAGTCTGATGGAACTATGCTAAAAATCCCTGCAAAGATTGCTGTCATAACAAGTATCAACAATGACCACATAGATTATTACGGCACATTTGATAATATCAAAAATGCATTTTCCCAATTCGTGAATAATGCAGGTTCTGCAGTTTTACCTGATTCTGTAGACATCGATTATGATGCGAGTAATTCTATAACGTTTGGGTTTGAGAATGGTAGCATAAGAGCCAGCAACATTAAACAGCATGCTAACAGCATAGAATTTGACGTGTTGAACAACTGGATTCCAGCATCAGCTACTTGCATGACAAAAAAGCAGGTGTCATCCCATCACCCTCTGTCATCCCAGTGCGTGACACTGGGATCCAGCCCTTTAAAAAACATAGTACTATCAAACGCAATAGGTATTCACAAAGTAAGCAACGCCTTGGCTGCAATATCAGTTGCGATAAAACTCGGGATTAGCGATGCAGATATTAAAAAAGGCCTTTTGGAATTTCAAGGAGTAGCAAGAAGATTCTCTTTGATTGCCAATATTAAAGGTGTTAAGTTAATTGAGGATTATGCCCATCATCCAAATGAAATATATGCAACTTTAACGGCTGCACGTTCGATTACTAAAGGAAAAGTAATAGGAATTATCGAACCACTTCGTTTTGCTCGCATTCGTAATTTTTTTGATGAATTCATACGAATTTTCATGATGTTTGATTATGTCATCCTTACTCCTGTTCATCCTCCAGAAGATAAGCCCATTCCTGGTTGTGGAATTGATGATATACAAAAAGCTTTAATCAGTAATGGATTTAATAACACAAAAATTATGAATGATGCTTTGCTCATTTCACATTTTATTAGTGATTCGACAAGTCCAGGTGATATAGTATTATTTATTGGTGCTGGTAGTAATATAGCTAAATTGGCAAAGGAAGCTGCAAAGCTCATAGCAGAAACTATACAAACATCTAGTTAAACGATAGAATAAATGCAAGTACTGGTGTCATGCAAACTGGAATCTAGTCAATTGTATATATGGAAAATGAATTTAATTGAGAAAAAGAATCCGGACTGGGAGGATTTATATGATAAAATTGTGTAATAAGGCTGGATCCCAGTGTCGAAGCACACAACTGTACGAACGTTGTGATATGGGGGTAACTTCCACTAAGAATGATGTCATCCCAGTGCCCAGACACTGGGATCCAGAAAACTTAATCGTAAATGAGCACACCAGGTGGCTGTATAGTAAAAGCTGGATTCCAGTGTCAGCTACTTGCATGACACCATCCGCTACTCAAATTACCTGTATATTGCAATGTTCATACACTGAAATGTTACAGCGCTGGGATAACATCTTCCGAGACAGAACGTTCCGTGCACACAATTGTGAATCTAGTAAAGGGTTAATGTAATGAATAAGATAATCAACAATGTATTTGCAAGAGAAATTTTAGATAGCAGGGGTTACCCTACTGTTGAGGTGGAAATTGAACTCTGTGATGGAGTAATAGGTAGAGCATCTGTACCTTCTGGAGCTTCAACTGGTAAATTAGAAGCCTTGGAACTCAGGGACCAAGATGAGAAAAGGTATTGTGGTAAGGGAGTGCTGAAAGCTGTTCAAGCTGTAAATGGGATAATAGCAGATGAAATCTTTGGAATGAATGCAGCGGACCAAAATGCAATTGATAAAGCATTAATTGAACTGGATGGAACAAAAAATAAATCTAAACTTGGAGCAAATGCAACTTTGGGTGTGTCTCTTGCGGTTGCAAAAGCAGCAGCAAACAGCTTCAATATGCCGCTCTACAGATATTTGGGAGGAGAGCAGATGAGTGTTATGCCGGTTCCACTCATTAACATAATTAATGGTGGAGTACATGCAGACAATAAGCTCGATTTCCAAGAATTCATGATTCTTCCGGTCGGGGCTGAGACTTTCAGTGAAGCAATCAGAATGTCTGCGGAGGTGTTCCACAACTTACGTAGCATTCTTAAGAAAAAAGGTTATAGCACAAACGTAGGAGATGAAGGTGGTTTTGCACCAAATATTGAAAGTACTGAAGAAGCACTTGACTTGATCATATACGCTATAGAATCAGCAGGTTATTCAGCGCAAAGTGATTTTGCACTAGGCCTTGATGTTGCTTCATCTACTTTTTATGAAGATGGAATTTACAAATTTGAACACAGAGATCTTACTTCAGAAGAGTTGACTGAATATTATTGTAATCTTGTGGAAAGATATCCAATAATTTCTATAGAAGATGCAATGAGTGAAGACGACTATGAAGGTTGGAAATTACTTACTGCAAAATTGGGGAGTAAAATTCAATTGGTTGGGGATGATTTGTTTGTTACAAATTGTGAACTGATATGCAAAGGAATAGAGGAAAAAATGGCAAATGCTGTACTGATCAAGCCAAATCAAATAGGGACGTTAACAGAAACTTTTGCTGCTATTGAAATGGCAAAATCAAATGGCTATAAAGCTGTTATTTCTCATCGCTCAGGTGAAACAGAAGACACAACAATATCCCACATAGCAGTTGCATCAAATTGCGGGCAAATAAAAACCGGGTCGCTATCGCGTTCTGATAGACTCGCGAAGTATAACGAGCTAATCAGAATAGAAAGCGCATTAGGAAAGGATGCTAAATATTATCGTGGGTTAGCATGGGTTTTATAGACGAAGTAAAATTGTGTTTAAAAGCTGGTGACGGTGGTGATGGCTGTGCAAGTTTTCGTCGAGAAAAGTTCGTTGAATTTGGTGGTCCAAATGGTGGTAATGGAGGAAAGGGTGGAAACATAGTTTTCATCAGCGACGCTAATCTCAACACTTTGCTTCATTTTCGTTATAGAAGACACATTAAAGCAGATAGTGGAAAAAATGGTGCAGGCAGGGATAGATCTGGCACAGCAGGGAAAGACGTTATACTTAAAGTTCCAGTCGGTGCACAAATAATTGATGAAGAAAGTGAAGAGATAATAGTAGACCTTGACAAGCCTGGTATGGAATTTCAAGTAGCACAGGGTGGAAAAGGTGGACTTGGAAATACTAATTTTAAATCTTCTACTAATAAGGCACCAAGACATTTTACTTACGGTCAGCCTGGCGAAGAAAAACATGTATTATTAAAACTAAAAGTTTTATCAGATGTTGGAATTATTGGCATGCCAAACGCAGGTAAATCAAAATTTTTGACTCGCTGCTCAAATTCCGATACAAAAGTAGGCGATTATCCATTTACCACCGTAAGACCTCATTTAGGCATGGTAAAAGTGGATGATAGCGAAGTTGTAATAGCAGATATTCCTGGAATAATTACTGATGCTCACCTTGGAGTTGGGCTCGGGCATAAATTTTTAAAGCACATAGAAAGGTGTCAAATTTTACTTCATTTAATCGATGTAACTCACGATGACGTTGTTTCGGCTTATAGTTGTATCCATAATGAATTGGAACTTTACAATAGTGATCTTGTTGAAAAAGAAGAGATTGTAGTATTAAACAAATGCGACTTATTGAGGGAAGCAGAAATTCTGGAAAAGAAGAATCACCTAGCTAATTATCTCAATAAAGAAGTGCTGTGCTTATCAATTAATGGTGATTTACAGCCTATTTTAAGATTATTAAGTGAAAAATTGAAAAAGAGTAATTCTAAGGAAATCGATGTATATGATCCTTTTAAAGCGTAAATTTTCTATTTATGGATGTACAAGAATGGTAGCGTGCAACCAGAACTAAGCGTACAGCTGTGCAAACATCGTGATTTGAGTCCACCAGAAGGGTGTCATCCCAGTGCCCAGACACTGGGATCCAGGAATTTTATTAAGTTGGTAAGCATAAAAGTAGCCGTTTTATGTTAAAATACAACGTTTTGATGATTATGAAAAGGCTGGATTCCAGACTGGAATGACACCATCATAAAGTGAATCAGTGTCAGCTACTTGCATCTACCATGCAAGTTACCTGAAAATTGCAATGTTCGTACACTTGACTACTTGGATCTAGTATGATTTAATTAACCAAGAAGTAGGCATGAAAAAATTATGTAGTGAACCAGTTTGCATAACACCAGGAGGAAAATATGGATAGAAAGACGAGAATAGAATCAGACAGCTTAGGGGAAGTAAAAGTACCAAGTGAACATTACTGGGGAGCGCAGACTCAGCGTTCTTTAGAAAATTTTAAGATTGGCACAGAAAAAATGCCAGAGCCTCTGATTAAAGCATTAGCAATAGTAAAACTTGCAGCAGCGCGTGTTAATATGAAACATGGTGTTATAGATGATAGGGTAGGGGACGCAATTTGCACAGCCGCGAGGGAAGTAATAGATGGCAAATTTAATAATGAATTTCCGCTTGTTGTTTGGCAAACCGGATCCGGAACGCAGACTAATATGAATATGAATGAAGTGATCAGCAATCGTGCAATAGAGATTTTAGGTGGTAATTTGGGTAGTAAATCTCCAATACATCCAAATGATCATGTGAATTATGGTCAGTCGTCAAATGACACCTTTCCAACAGCAATGCATATAGCAGCAGCAGACCAGATAAACCGCTTGCTTATTCCAAATCTTGAAAAATTGCATAAGGTGCTGGATAATAAGGTTCAGGAATTTAAAGATATAATAAAAGTAGGACGTACTCATCTGCAAGATGCAACGCCCCTAACACTAGGACAGGAGTTCTCTGGCTATGCAGTCCAGATTAAAAAGGGGATAGAGAGAGTAAAATCAACTTTAAGTGATATATATGAGCTTGCACAAGGTGGCACTGCAGTTGGCACGGGACTCAATACTAAAAAGGGTTTTGCTGAAGATTTTTCAAGCCAAGTTGCAGAAATTACTAACCTTCCATTTACTTCAGCAGGCAATAAATTTGAAGCGCTAGCAGCAAATGATGCTTTAGTTGAGCTCAGTGGAACACTCAATACAGTAGCAGTCAGTTTAATGAAAATTGCAAATGATATAAGGTTGCTTGGTTCTGGTCCAAGATGCGGAATTGGGGAAATAATGTTACCGGAAAATGAGCCTGGTTCTTCAATTATGCCAGGTAAAGTGAATCCAACTCAGTGTGAAGCGGTGACTATGGTATGCACTCAAGTTATGGGAAATCATGTTGCTGTAACCATTAGTGGTTCAAACGGTCATTTTGAATTGAATGTGTTTAAGCCAGTGATAATTTACAATGTTTTGCAGTCTATAAGACTTTTAGCTGACGCAAGTTTAAATTTTACAGAAAAATGTGTAGTTGGTATTAAAGCAAATGAAGAGAGGATAAAAGATTTACTGAATCAGTCGTTGATGTTGGTCACTATATTAAATACGCATATAGGGTACGACAATGCAGCAAAAATAGCGAAGCTTGCTTATAAAGAAAATATCACTCTAAAAGAAGCAGCAGCAAAACTTCAACTGCTCACTGAGGAAGAGTTTGAAAGGATAGTGAAACCAGAAGAAATGGTAAATTATTTGTAACCGCTCACACTTAATTCTTCAATCTCACTAATAGAAAGGCCAGTAAACTTGACAATAGTGTTAACATCAACATTATTATCTTGCTTTGTCTACCTTATTTTGCCGCTCCCCTGAACGGATACGGTTTAAGACATAAGATCCTTTTTCATAGCTATACTACGTGTATCCGTTCAGGAGAGTGGTTTAAGAAACAATAGATAGGAGATTTTGGAAAGGATTGAGACCCCTTTGTTTCCAAATTAAGTATAATGAAATTATCCGCTCAAGGAATGTATTTCCCCGCTTTGATTGTGTAAAATATGAGTTTTTGCGATAAACGACATAATGCCGAATTTGCCGTTCAGCGTGGTTATTTGTCAGCGGAATATTTTCTGGGTCATCTAAAAATTTCCACATCATTCTTTCAGATCTCAGAACATTTTTTGCAACTCGAGAGGCTCCAATTGCTTCAGGTAAACGAGATATCTCCTTCAAGTAATACTTTGTACGTTTTCTTAATTTTCTGGCACGTCTGACAAACCTCAAAACATCTATCTCACTTTTTAGTAAAGCTTTTTTTAGTGCAAATAATTCAGTGGCCACGTTTCTCAAGTAACAACCCAGAACTTTAACTTCAATATTCCAACTATGTGCTAATCTTTCAAAATCTCTTGATAAATGTGCCCAACAGATTTGCCTGTTTTTATCGGCAAAATAATTGTATGCTGCATACCTGTCAGTTATTACCAAGCTATTGCGATTGCAGAATTTACTATTTTGTAAAACTTTCATTCCTCTTGACTCTGTAAATTTTACAAAACTTGCCGTATTGCTTGCAAACATCCAACACCAAGCGAGTTTACCTTTGTTATAATGGCTCGTTTCATCAATATGTAGAACTTTACTCCTACTTATCTCTTGTTCGATCTGCTCATACATTTTTTTGCATTTTGAAGCAACTCTATGTTCACTATTTGATATGCTACCGACGCTTATGTTCAAATTGAAGATATCATTTACGACACTCGCTATTTCGCGTTTTGAATTTTTGTAGAATCCGCTGAACGCTGCAATTATTGACTTAACCCTTGGACCAAATGTATTTGGCGTAACACCTTCCGGTAACTTGCTACTTCTTCTCTTTCCGCATCTCCGACAACGGCCATGTTCTAACTGATATTCCACTACATAAGGCTTGATTTCTGGAAGATCAACTTTCTGATGAATATATGGTTTTTCACATATTGCAATTTCTCCTCCGCATTCGCAAGTATTAGGCAACTCTATCTTTACTACTTTATCTGCATCCATGTTGGCGCGAAAACTTCCTTTATGACCAACCTGACCGCCAATATTCCTTTCGCTTTTCGGCTTATTCTTTTTTATTTTATACAACTCTTTGGAACTTGGTATTGATGAATTTTTTGAGCTTAAACCGAGTCTTTCTCTTAACTCAGCATTTTCTATCTTTAAAGCCTTATTTTCTGCTTTTAAACTTTCATTCTCTTTTTCCAATCTTTCTACTTTTGCTTCTAACCTTTCTATTTTTTGCTGTAAATTTTTGCAAAGTTCTAAAAGGTTTACCATATTATTTCACTTTTGCTCTATGATTATCTTTTTAGATCACCTTGTCTACCTTATTCTGCCACTCCGCTTAACGGATACGATTTAGCTGCTTTTAACTTGCAACTAACCTACACCGCAAGTGTTTAAGAAATTTACTAAGCAGGAAAAAAGGCAAAGAAACCCCGTAGTAGCTAGCATTCAAATTCTCCCTTGTCAATTTGACGTTTTTTGCTGTCTTAAACGCTTTGTAAGCGCGTTTCGGCTTATATAGATAAAAACCTAAAAATTTTTAAAGACATGCGATGCACGTAGTGCGAAAAATTAAACATGAGACGCCAAATACCCTAAGTTTTTTGTCATTAACCTGCACAGATTGCGAAGATAAATAAATAGCTTCAGTTTCATGATAAGGTGGTTGGCGAAGGGTGTCAAGTAATTCCGTTCCTTATGGGTAAAAAAAGAGAAACTCTAAGTTGCAGCCGCACAATGTTTCTCTTTTCTGCTGTTGATGATTATTTCGCCTATTGTAACTGCCGCTAGAATAAAGCAATAATATACCTGTGTTAATAAAGAAATAGGTGATACAAAAGCTATACTCCCTGCTAGCAATAGTTGGGAACCATAAGGTAAGATACCTTTTGTAGCACAAGCAAAAACATCTAATAAGTATGCGCTGCGATGTGGCGCAATACTGTGTTTTTGTGCAAGCCTTTTTGCAATGCCACCACTTAGTAAAATAGCAATGGTATTATTGGCAACTAAGGTAGTAAACATAGACGCAATTCCTGCTATCACAAATTCAGCTTTAGTTTTTGTGATATTGCTTTCATCGATGAGTTTATGCAACGCTTTTTGACCTTGCTTGTACATTATATGGCTCAATCCACCGATAAATAGAGCAAATATCACTATTTCGTTTACTTTTTTGAAACCGTCATACACGTCATGAGGAAATTGAATGATAGCATAGTCAAAAAAAGTTATTCCTAGCACACCAGCAATAATTATGTTTATAGTTATTGTTACTAAAGTGGCGACTTCAAGCAGCCCCATGATTATTAAAGAAATGTAAGGAATAATTTTTATTATAGAATAATAATCTAAATTTGATATAGAAATAATTTTTGTACTATTTGAGGCAACTGCTAGGTAGATGAGTGTTATAATGCTGGCAATAAGTGCAACTTTAGAGTTCATTTTAAGTTTATCTTTTGCTGAAGCTTCCTGTGAAGAAACAGATGCAATGGTGGTATCAGATATCATCGAAAGGTTATCGCCAAACACGGCACCACCTACTACAGTTGCAGTTCCTATTTCGAGACCAAAAGCTCCACTTTTTGCCAGATTAACAGCTATAGGTACCATCAGCGCAACAACTCCCATAGATGTGCCAATTGCAGTTGAAATAAAAGCAGAAGCCAAAAATACTCCAGGCAGCAGTAATCTTGCTGGAAGGAAATTAAGAATTAAATTAGCAATAGTGTCTGCGCTACCGATTGATTGAGTCACCGCAGAAAATGCTCCAGAAAATAAAAAAATTAAACACATAGTAAGGGTGTTTTTGTCACCCATGCCCTTGATAACAGTATCGATGTTATGCTGAATTTTATTTGTACCACGTGAGACAGCAAAAAATAGTGCTGGTAATAAGCAGATTACTGGTGAAACCTGATGAAGTGGATTATCAGTTCCGATAAAAGAAAAATAAGCACCACTTCCAAGATACAAGATTAAAAAAATAATCAAGGGGACAAAAGCTGTCATTTTACTGTACCTAAACTTATAACTATAACTAATTAAGTGGTTTTAAGCAAGTTTGGTTTTCACTAGTTCTACAGGAAGTCAATAGCAGAGTTTTAAACTTCATATTTAATCTACTAAATAAATAGCACATGTAGCTTATTGCTTGACAATAGGATCTAATTGTTGTCTAGATTCCAGCATCACGCGCACAACTGTACGAACATTTGTTTGCGAAGAAATGTTATAGCTGGTTTTGCTTCAAACACAAAGATATCATCCGAGTAGCTGAATACTTGGATCCAGAAAATTTTGCTGCGAGTAAGCAAATTTGTTTGGTGAGCATAGAAAGTGGAATGTGTAAGCGCAGCCTCAACAGGTTGTCATCCAAGTAGCTGACTACTTGGATCCAGCTGAGTTGGTGAGTATAAAAGTATAGCTAACGCGAGCTCTACGTCATACCGCCGCAGAATAATTAACCGTCATACCGCGATTCATTCGCAGTATCCCTTCGCGGTATCCCTTAGCCGCTAACAAGCAGCGGGATGACGAGCTTATCGTCACGCCGCCACGAACCGTCATACCGCCGCGGCGCTAACAAGAGATCCCGCTAACACGTAGCGGGATGACGGTTGTCGTTTAGCCATAAACATTAAGGAATTTACCAAATGAAAAAAAAGGCAAAAGAAGCCCCGTGGTTGGCTAATTACTTACATTATACTTTCAAGTATGGCGTTTTTTTATTCTAAACGCTTAATAACCGCGATTTAGCTGCTTTTTAATGCAACTAACCTTTAGTCATAAATGTTTAAGAAATTTACTAAACAGAAAAAAAGGCAAAAGAAACCCTAGGGTAGCTAATTATTCACTATCCATTTTTTAAGTTGGCGTTTTTTGATGTTTTAAATGCTTTATAAGCGTATTTCAGCTTGTATAGGTAAAAACCTAGAAATTTGATAAAGACATAGAGTGCACATAGTGCAAAAAATTAAACATGAGACGCCAGATACGTGAGTTTTTTTGTCATTTAATCTGTACAGAGAAGATAAATAAATAGCTTCAGTTTCATGATAAGGAGGCTGGCGGAGTTTGTCAAGTAAGTTTTTATTTCTAGCGGTTGTTGCCAAAAACTATACAAGAAGTCTATTGAAATCGCGTATATCAATCGTTGTAAAATCACACAATTGCTCTGTAGAGCTATGCCCTGTAATAATTACTATACCATTTTGCTCAGAGCGTATTGAGATTAGGTTCAGCACTAATTCACACGTTGCACTATCAAGATTACAAAATGGTTCATCTATCAGCCAAACGCTTGCATTAGAAATCAAGAGGCGAGCAAGTGCAACTCTTCTTCTCCAGCCTGCAGAAAGTTCGCCATATCTAATATTAAGTACAGGCTGCAACTGCAAACAACAAATAGCTGCCACAATCAGTTCTCTAGTATTTCGTATTCCTGCCCAGAATTCTACGTTTTGAGCAACAGTTAAGCTGTCCTTGCAGGCATTCTTATGGCCTATATAGACCATAGAAGATATATAGGATTTTGGATCATCATATATATCTTTTCCGCAGTGCCTTATATTGCCTGATACCGGCGGTAAAAGTCCAGATAAACTTCTAATTAAGCTGGTTTTACCACTACCATTTGGACCAGTGATTAGAATCTTTGATTTTAGCTCAGCTTTAAAACTGAGATTTTTAAATAATACTTTGTTATTACGAGCGCAGGATAAATTTTCACATTCAAGCATGGATTATCTGCCCTTCCCCTTATGTTTACCTTGAGTTGAAGCCTGAGCTTTAACAAACAGCTCCCAAAATCCTTTCTGTCCGCCTTCTCTATGTATCAATTGTGCAAAACGCTGCATTAAACCATTACCCATCATAACCATCTTTGTCCATTTACCTACCGGTTTTGCTATGTCAACTATTTCTGGATCTTCTTTATAAACTTGCACATCTTTTTGTTTCTCGCGTAGCGTTTCTTGTTGTTTCAGCAACTCTTTTTGCTTATTTTTTTGATATAATTCATTGAATTTTCTGTCTTCTTCCCACTCTTCTTTAAAAACTTTTCTAGGAAATATGATTTTTCTAATGCGATTTTTGTATATTTTTCTCAAAAAGAGAAATACTGCAGCTACAGCAAGTAATGTTACGCTATATAATATGATCTGTGTAAGTGGCATTTCCTGTATCTAATTCATTAAAAATACCCTTGCTATTATACCATAATTATAGAAATTGTGCAATTTTTTTGCGGGTAAAGACAATATAAAAGCAGTACTGCTCTATTTCGAAAATTGCGCAAATATCTGACGAACGGGCTTGTATGTAATAAGGTTTATTTCTATACTTCTTAAAGAATTTAGAAGTAAAACAAATATGAACTGCTGTAAAACTCATACGTGCAATGAACTGAGGAAGAACGACGTAGAAAAGGAAGTTACCCTTTCTGGATGGTTATATCGTAAGCGCGACCATGGTAACCTAATTTTTGTTGATTTAAGGGACTTCTACGGAATCACTCAGCTAGTATTTAATAATGACAAAGACTTTTTTGATGAGATATCAAATTTAAAATTGGAGAGTGTAATTACTGTTACAGGAATAGTTGAAGCTAGAACTGAAGATACGGTAAACAGCTCTATTTCTACCGGAGAAATCGAGGTGATAGTCAACAATTTGCGCGTTGAGTCGGAAGTTGAGTTCCACTTTGATGAAGAAATAGCAAAAGAAGAAAGAAGTATATTGGCAAGCATTACCGGCGAGCAAGAATACCCAGAAAACATGAGATTTAAATATCGATTTCTTGACTTAAGACGTGAAAAAGTCCGCAACAATATTATTTTGCGCTCACAAATTATTGCAGAGCTCCGCAAGCTCATGATAGAGCGAGGATTTTTAGAGATTCAAACTCCAATACTCACTGCTTCCTCTCCTGAAGGAGCACGCGACTACCTAGTGCCAAGCAGGCTAAATCCTGGCAAGTTCTATGCATTGCCACAAGCTCCGCAGATTTTCAAACAGTTGCTCATGGTCTCAGGGTTTGATAAATATTTCCAAATCGCACCGTGTTTTCGTGATGAAGATGCAAGGGCTGACCGCTCTCCTGGGGAATTTTACCAGCTAGACCTTGAAATGTCTTTTGTGACTCAAGAGGACATATTTGACGTTATTGAATCTGCTTTATATAAAGTGTTCGCCAAATTTTCTCGCAAGTCTGTCGATAAAGATTTTCCACGCATTACATACAAAGAGGCAATGCTTAAGTATGGTTCTGACAAGCCAGATTTGCGTAATCCACTATTAATCAGCGATGTTACAGAAATTTTCCGTGATTCAGGGTTCAATATTTTCAAAAGCAATATTGAGCGTGGTATGGTAGTGAGAGCCATCCCTGCACCTAAAACAGCAGAGGAACCACGCAGCTTCTTTGATAAAAAGATAGAACATGCGCAAAAAGAATTCGGTGCTAAGGGTCTCGGATATATAACGTTTGATAAAGATGGAACTGCGAAAGGCCCAATTGCTAAATTTCTTGATGAAAATAGGCTAAACCACATAAGAGAAGCAACAAACATAGAGCCAGGAGATAGTGTATTTTTTGCTTCTGACAAAGAGAATGAGGCGGCAAACATTGCAGGAAAAGTACGCACTCTTTTAGGGTCAGAACTCAGTCTTATAGATGATAATATCTTCAAGTTTTGTTGGATCATTGATTTTCCATATTTTGTATATGACGATAAAAGTAAAAAAATAGATTTCTTTCATAACCCATTTTCTATGCCACACGGTGGTCTGAAAGATTTAGAGGAAAAGAATCCACTCGATATCCTTGCTTACCAGTATGATCTTGTTTGCAATGGAATAGAACTATCAAGTGGGGCAATTCGCAATAACAAACTGGATATCATGTATAAAGCTTTCGCCATTGCAGGCTATAGTAAAGAAGAAGTTGATACAAAATTCGGTGCACTTGTACGTGCATTCAGATTTGGTGTTCCTCCTCATGGTGGAATAGCACCAGGGGTTGATAGAATAGTTATGCTGCTTGCTGATGAGCCAAATATTCGTGAAGTAATCTGTTTTCCTATGAACCAGCAAGGTGAAGATGTTCTAATGGGTGCTCCTTCCAAGGTGGAGGATAAGCATTTACGTGAATTATCCTTGAAGGTTATTGAATGAAAAATTTTATAGCAAGGAGCACCGGTTAATGATATATTAGGTTATGTTAAATTGAAAGACCATGAATAATATCCAAAAAGCAATACTATCGGGCATGATCTGTAACATGATTGTGTGGTATGAACTCACTCTTTTTGGAGTATTAACAGATACAATCATCAACGTTTTTTTCCCATCAGAAGATCATTATTTGAGTACACTCAAATTCCTTGGTGTTTTTGCAATTGGTTTTGCGTTTAGACCAATTGGTGCAGTAATTTTTGGTTATATGGGAGATAAGTATGGCAGAAGAAAGACTTTACTTACTTCAGTAATATTAATTTCAATATCATCCACAATTATGGGAATTATACCTGGGTATAAAGAAATAGGGTTGCTTTCACCTGTATTGCTTGTGTTTTGTAGAATAGTGCAAGGAATAACTGCAGGAGGTGAAACAAGCATTAATACAGCATTTACGATAGAGCATTCAAAAGATAAAAAAAATCTAGGTTTCTTAGGAAGTATGAAGCCCTTTGGCGGAGCCCTTGGAACGCTCTTATGCATAACAATGATATTTATCTGCAAAAGAGTTACAGGTGAGAACTATGAAATATGGGGATGGAAGTTGCTTTTTTATTTTTGCTTTTTTTTGGGGACAATAGGTTTTTTAACTAGGTACATATTAAAAGAAAGCTTAGCATATAAAACTAATAAGTACGCTAATAATTTAGCACATTCACCATTGTTAGAACTAGTAAGAAACTATAAAAGACCGCTTATTATTTCAATCAATCTGGGAATTGCTCAGAATGCAATTGTCTACGCAGCAATAATGTTTTATAATATATCAATAAAAGAGCTAGTTATTTTATCTATTAGTGTTAAAGATTTAATGAGGATAGTAGTACAGGTTGTATTTGCAGCATCTGCGGTACTTTTTGCAATTTTATCTGATAAAGTTGGAAGAAAACGCGTAATGATTCCTGTACTGATTATGCTATCTCTGATTGGTACATGTGTATTACCATTATTATCTTCCGTTAACCACTATGTCGTAATAATAACTTACTTATTGATTACTATACCAGTAGGTGCATCTTTTGGAATATATGGCTCTGTTATTTGTGAACTGTTTCCAACAAAAGTAAGATGCACTGGCGTAAGCTTAGCAAATAATATATCTGCAGGAATTTTTGGTGGCCTTTCTCCATACATATGCATGTGGCTTATAGAAAAAACCGAAACAAAACTTGCAGCAGGCATTTATCTTACTGCCTGCGCATTAATTAGCCTAATATCTGTGCTTCAAATTAAAGCCAAAGACAGAAAAGTTGATTGGTGAAATCGTTTCAGTCGAAAAATAGCGCTTCAATGGATTTTTCGATGTGTTTAGTGATAGGAGCGGTGATAGTGATTTCTTTATTGTTTGGCAGTTTTAAAGATAAAGAATGCGAATGAAGGTGAATTTTATTTGCTATCCCATCAATAAAAGCTTTTTTACCACCATATTTACCGTCACCAAGAATAGGGCAATTTATATGAGCTAAATGTGCACGTAACTGATGGGTTCTGCCGGTAATTGGTTGTAATTTTAAATAAGCAACATTGTGTTTGGATTTTGCTATAATTGAAAAATGCGTAGTGGCATTCTGAGGTGAATTTTCATCAACGACCACTTTTTCTTGACCTGAAACATATTTTTTCACCAATGGATAGTCTATTGTTCCACTATCCTTGCTCGGTATGCCAGAAGTTAATGCTAAATAAGTTTTTTTTACTCTTCGTCCTTTAAATTCTTCCATAAGGTATCTGGCAACATTAGCGTTGCGTGCGAATATTATCACTCCACTCGTATCTCTATCTAGCCTATGGACAATTTTAAATGTTTCTCCCTCTCTTATTTGGTCAAGCAAATCACTCATGCTAATCTTTACTTTTACGCCACCTTGAACGATGACCCCTGCGGGTTTGTTTATAGCTAGTATATATTCGTCTTCATATAATATGTTCTCTCTTAGTAGATTCACTAACTTTTCATTATATTTGCGATCAGAATTAGCGTTTTCAATATAATTCAAGTGCTTCAGCGTTATAGTTTGCCCAGAATTTACTCTATCACTGGACTTTGCTTTGCAATCATCAACTTTGATTAATCCTTTCCTTAAAGATTTTTCAATTACAGATTGCTTTAGATCAGGAAAGATTCTTCTGATGTACCTATCCAGCCTAACGTTATCGTCTTCTATTAATATGGTTTTTATACTTTGTAGCATTCCATTATTTATAATGAATATCTAGTGAAATGTCAATTATTGGTGTCATTCCAGTGTCAAGCACTGGAATGACACCGAAGGGGCTACTGCCGTCATAAAGGAACCAGTGTCAGCTACTCGGATGACAGGAGAAGGAGACTACTGAGATGACAGCTAGCCTGACAACCGTCATCCCGCTGCTTGTTAGCGGGATCTAGAGATACCGCGAATGAATCGCGGTATGACGGTTCGCGGCGGCATGACGTAGAGCTTGCGTTAGCTATACTTTTATACTCACCAACTCAGCTGGATCCAAGTAGTCGGAGCACTGGGATGACAAAAAAAGGAGGGCACTTGGATGACGGGAGAAGGAGCTATTTGGATGACATCGTTTACTATACAATGTTTGTACAGTTCTGGATAAAAAAATTAGCTAACAAATTTATAAACATCAGTATACAGCTCATCAACGCTTGGTTCTTTACTATTTTTGGCAAAATCTTCCGACTTTTTTACTAAATCACGTATTTCCTTATCAATTACTTTGCACTCTTCTTCTGAAGCCATTTTATTATCTGTCATGTATTTCTTTAAAGTGCTTATAGGGTCATGATTTTGCTTCATATCTTCAACTTCTTCTTTTAAGCGATAAGTAGCAGGATCTGACATTGAGTGACCGCGATATCGATATGTCTTCATTTCAAGCAGGATAGGCCCTTTTCCGCTGCGTGTGTGTTCCGCTGCTTCGCTTGTAGCCTCATAAACAGAGAAAAAATCCATTCCATCAACTTGTTTTCCAGGAATACCAAAACTTTCTCCTCTTTTATATAACTCTGTTACTAAAGTTGATCTTTGCACGGAGGTTCCCATTGCGTATTCATTATTTTCTATGATGTAAACCACAGGCAACTCCCACAAAGATGCCATATTAAACGATTCATATACTTGTCCTTGATTTGCAGCACCGTCGCCAAAATATGTAAATACCACATTATCTTTTTTCTTATATTTATTAGCAAATGCTATTCCTGTGCCAATTGGAACTTGTGCTCCCACTATTCCATGCCCGCCGAAGAATTTTTTTTCAACGTCAAATACGTGCATCGAACCACCTTTACCTTTCGAGCATCCTGTTTCTTTGCCGGTAAGCTCTGCCATTACAACATTTGGATCAGAATCACATGCGAGCATTAAGCCATGGTCTCTATAACTTGTGATAAAAGCGTCACCTAATTTTGATGCAGCTTGAGTTCCAACTGCAACTGCTTCTTGTCCTATTGATAGGTGACAGAACCCGCCTATTAATCCCATCCCATATAATTGTCCTGCTTTTTCCTCAAATCTGCGTATGAGTAGCATTTTCCTGTAGAATCCAATTATCTGTTCTTTAGTGAAATTTTCTGCTTTCATATCGATTTCTTTTTCATTAAACTAACACAATACCAGGAATTTTAAATTTTTGCTAATGAACTATTACCACTGGCTTGAGGCTTTTCATGTTATCTCTGTTATCATGTGGATGGCAGGTATGCTTTATTTACCCAGGCTTTATGTCTACCATGCAACTGTAAAACCGGGATCGGAAAATGATAGCTTGCTTCAAACAATGGAAAAGAGGCTACTTAGACATATCATAAACCCTGCAATGCTTTTCTCACTTGGTCTTGGAATTACACTAATGGTTATTAGGGAAGCATATCGTGAAGGATGGTTTCATGTAAAAGCATTTGCAATACTTTTGATGTTAATTATTCATATGCTACTTGCAAAATATAGGAAAAATTTTGCAATGGGTTCGAATAAGAAGTCACATATTTATTTTCGCGTTTTAAATGAAGCAGTTACAGTATTGATAATAGTTATAGTTATTATGGTTGTTGTAAAACCTTTTTGACTGACCTTACCCAAAAAAAAGCAGAAAGCTCGTATCTGTTCAGATGCATGGCTAATGTACAATACTGAAATAAAAATTCCAGTGCTCCCTTTCTTGTCATCCCAGTGCTTGACACTGGGATGGCTTTGTTGCATCGCTCTTCGGATAGTAGGTAACGTACAATAAATTCATGAAGCTATCTCAAACTTAGCCATGCCTATTTCAGTAAATTTGTTAAGCAAATAACACTTGAGTAGCAGTTCCTTCTCACGATTAATTTCAGATTTGCTCCTAAAACTAAACCCAAATATTCGCTTCAACCTTGAGAAAAATCCTTCAATATACGATCTTTTTCCGTAATTTACTTCTTCTTTCCATCTTTTTATACCATTCTCACCATGTAATTTCATTAACTGAATAGCGGCATTTCTATCAAGCATATAATCCAATTTTGGATGCTCTGCTGCGTTGTTTTTCGGAGGAATTTTCGTTTTTATACCATATTGATTACACAGCTTATAGAGCTTTTCTCTGTCATATGCCCTATCTGCATATAGTACTTTTATGACATACTGAAAATCGACTTCTTTTAGCAAATCACAAGCTCCATAGTGATCAGAGTAGACACCGTTACTGTATTTTACAGCTATGGCTTTTTTGCTGTTTGTATTCAACATTACATGCAATTTTCTTGTCTGTTCATAGCTGCGATACTTTCTATCTTCGCTATTTTCTTTGCTATGACCAGGAGTGTTGTTGTATATACTAATTCCTGTACTGTCTATAGCAATTTCGATATCTTCCATATTATTTTCTGCAATCATTGATCTTAATATTGAGTTTCTTAAACCTTCTTGATGATTGTGAATAGCTGATAACTTGCAAATTTTTCCCAATTTGCTCAAGGTATCCTGCTATAAACCCAACTGTTTGCCTCAGGCCTATTCTAAATAAACAAGTTATTATGTGCACCAAAATTACAACTTTATCGCTATAAATATTGTTGCCACCTGGTATTTTTGGACCATTCTCGTACCACTTTTCTATGGCTTCGTTGGTATAATGAAAAATATTTCCTCTTTTTTCTAGAAATTTGTTATATTCGCTATGGTTACTGACCCTCATTTTTTGTGGCATATTTTTTCTTTCAAGGTTAAATGGCTATTTTATAATGAATTTTGTCAGTAGCCACCAGATTTTTCAGTTGCTATGCAACAAAGCCATCCCAGTGTCAAGCACTGGAATGACAGCAGTCCTACGTCATACCGCCGCGGTATCTCAGCCGCTAACAAGTAGCGGGATGACGGTTGTCGTTTAGCCATAAACATTAAGAAATTTACCAAATGGAAAAAAAAGGCAAAAGAAGCCCCGTGGTTGGCTAATTACTTACATTATACTTTCAAGTATGGCGTTTTTTTATTCTAAATGCTTAATAACCGCGATTCAGTTGCTTTTAAACCGCAACTAATCTAAATTAGAAACATTAAGAAATTTACTAAACAGAAAAAAAGGCAAAAGAAACCCTAGGGTAGCTAGTTATTCACTATCCATTTTTTAAGTTGGCGTTTTTTTATGTTTTAAACGCTTTATAAGCGCGTTTCAGCTTATGTAGGTAGAAGTTTGATAAAGACATAAGGTGCACATAGTGCAAAAAATTAAACATGAGACGCCAGATACGTGAGTTTTTTTGTCATTTAATCTGTACAGAGAAGATAAATAAATAGCTTCAGTTTCATGATAAGGGGGCTGGCGGAGTTTGTCAAGTAAGTTTTTTCGTTTCTAACGGTTGTTGCCAAAAACTATACAAGAAGTCTTTTAAGATCAATCACTTATCTTCAAGGCTTGAATAAAAGCATTCTGTGGAATATTTACGTTCCCTATAGAATGTAACCTTTTTTTACCCTTCTTTTGCTTTTCAAGTAGTTTCATTCTTCGCGTTACATCTCCACCATAGAGTTTAGCTGTTACATCTTTTCTGTATGGGTTAATCGTTTCTCTGGCAATAATTTTTCCGCCCACTGCCGCTTGAATCGCGATTTTGTATTGCTGACGTGGTATTAAATCCTTCAAGCGTGCACATATTTCACGCCCCCTTTTTTCTGCCCTACTTTTGTGAACGATACAAGCCAGTGCATCTACGGGCTCTCCATTAATTAAAAAGCTTAATTTATCTATTTGGCTTACCAGATAGCTGGAAATTTCCCAATCTAAGCTTGCATATCCTTTGGAAATTGATTTTAATCGATCATAAAAGTCAAAAACAACTTCAGACAGTGGTAATTTATATCTTAACAATGCTGTTGTTGTGTTACCAATGTAAGATAAATCCTCCTGTTCTCCCCTCCTTTCTTCACATAGAGATAGAATCTCTCCCAAGTATTGATCAGGAACCATTATGGTTGCGGTAATCCATGGTTCTTCCACAATTTCAATTTTCGTTGGATCTGGCATATCACTTGGGTTATGAATATTCAAAATTTCACCACTTTGTGTTGTAACCCTATATATAACACTTGGCGCAGTTGCTGTTAGGTCTAAATCAAATTCTCTCTCGAGCCTTTCTTGAATAACTTCAAGATGCAACATTCCCAAAAAACCACAACGAAATCCATAGCCTAGTGCATTTGAAGTTTCAGCTTCGAAGGTAAAACTTGCATCATTTAAATGTAACTTCTCTAGAGCTTCCCTTAGATATTTAAAATCATCCGTTTTGTGAGGGAAAATGCTACAAAATACCACAGGATGCACTTCTTTAAATCCAGGAAGTGCTTCACTACAAGGTCTCTTTTCCTCAGTGATAGTGTCCCCTACCTTGCAGTCTGCTACTTCCTTCATTGAAGCAGTTATAAAACCAACTTCACCCGCTGAAAGTTCACCCGTCATCACTTTTTTAGGGGTGAAAATACCGATATTATCTATCTGGTATGTAGCATTATTAGACATCATAACAATTCTCATGCCTTTTTTTAGCACTCCATTTTTAACTCGCACTAAAATTACCACTCCTAAGTAAGTGTCATACCAACTATCAACTAAAATTGCTTGCAGTGGAGCATTTACATCACCTTGAGGAGCTGGAAGTTTTGCCACTATTGCTTCAAGTACATCTTTTATTCCAAGTCCAGTTTTTGCTGATATTAAAACTGACTCACTTGCGTCAATACCGATTATTTCCTCAACCTGGAGTTTTACCCCTTCTGGATCTGCAGCAGGAAGATCAACTTTATTGAGCACAACTATTATTTCATGATTGTTGTCAATAGCTTTATATACATTTGCAAGGGTTTGTGCTTCAACGCCCTGGCTACTATCCACCACTAAAAGTGAACCTTCGCACGCTGCTAAGCTTCGACTTACCTCGTAAGAAAAGTCAACGTGACCTGGGGTGTCCATGAGATTTAGGCAATATTGATTACCGTCGTTTGCCGTATAATTGAGTTTTACCGTCTGTGCCTTAATTGTAATCCCACGTTCGCGTTCTATATCCATTGAATCGAGTATTTGATTGGTCATTTCTCTTGCTTCAAGGCCGTTACATTCCTCTATTAAACGGTCAGCAAGCGTTGACTTACCGTGGTCTATATGCGCTATTATTGCAAAATTTCTTATGTTGTTCATTTATGGCTATTTTACTTAAGTAGAACCATTTTACATTTTAAGTGTTGTGAGGGCAATCCTTTATTAAGAGACTATTTACTCCTTCAACATAGACGACACTTTTTTCGAGCAGGAAATCACTTTATTAACCATATAGTTTTCATGATTATTATCTATTTTAGGCAACTCATATAGATAATTTACCATCATCCCGGCTGACTGACTAATACCCTTTTCAGAAGTATCCGCCATCCAGTTTAATTGTTTTATCGATGCACCATTGCTTAAATGAAAATGCGCCACCGGGTCATAAGCATCGCCACTATTGTTCTTAACTTTTAGTAAATAATATGCACATAGTTTAAGCATGCATTGTTTAGTTTCATTTGTACATTCAACATTAGTTTTTAATTGCTCTGCACTTTCTAAAATTTCTGCACTAGATTGTTTTATATTTAGTTTGCCCAATAAAGTGACATCTTGGTTTAGATTGTTTTTTAGCCATTTCGTAAAGCCAGGTATTGGAGAAAGAGTTGCATATGTTTTTATACTTTTAAACTCCTGTGATAGCTTTTCTACAACCCTTTTGATCAAAAAATTACCAAGGCTGATTCCAGATAACCCTGCTTGAGTGTTTGATATTGAATAGAATATAGCAGTGCTTGCATTACTCGGATCATTTGAAGGTACTGACTCATCTAAAAGGTGTTGAATGCTATCTGCAATCTTATCCACCAATGCAACCTCTACAAAAATTAGAGGTTCGTTTGGTATCTTGTAATGAAAAAAAGCAAAACAGAGACGATCAGAATCTAGTCTGTTTTTTAGGTCGCCCCAAGAGGAAATTTTATGCACAGCTTCATATTTTATAAGTTTTTCTAGCAATGATGCAGGTGAATCCCAAGTGATTTGACGAAGATCGAGTAGATCAACATCAACCCAAGTATAGAGTATATTTTTTAATTCCCTCTCTAGTGGATTCAAGCCTCTATATTGGTTCTTTAGCTTAAGCACATCAGAACGCATATCAACAATAAACTTAAGGCCTTCTGGTAAAGAAATAAATTGCTTCAATATTTTAGAACGTGGTGATTCAAGAATTTTTATTAAATCCTGTTCAAATTTATAGTTTAACTCGGGATCTTGGTTTTTCTTATACTCTCTAATTTTCTCATCTATTTCCGCTTTATTCGGATTAAATTTTTCTGCCAGGGTTTGTAGAAATTTTATTTTACCTTTCTCTGATAAGCTTAAGTACAAGTTACCAAGAGATACAGCGTTTTTACGTGCTGAAACCTCCCCTCCCTTTGGATTTAAGCACTCGTTCATCTTCAAGACTAAACTATCGATATCGCGACTGTTGCTTAAATCAGGACTGATGTTACCAATCCACGATCTTACAGCATCTGCCACTCCACCTAGTATTTTAAAAAAGCTTCTTACCGCTTTTTTGTCTTCAACTTTCACTATATCAGTTTTTACCAATGATTCTTTTGTCATAGATTCCCTTTATTATACATGGCTAATGCAAGTCAGGGTCATACCGCCGCGGTATCCCGCTAACAAGCAGCGGGATGACGAATTTATCGTTTGTCAAATCGTCGGTAAACCCAAGTTATTTTAGCTACATATAGCTTAAGTTAAAGGAAAATTTTAGCTACATAGCAGGCACTATTACTAGATTATTAATAATTCAGTAATACAATAGACTTCTTGCACTACCTCCCAAGCCACAACTGTCATTCAGTAGAAACAAAAAAACTTGCTTGACAAACTCCGCCAGCCCTCTTATCATGGAAGTGAAGCTATTTTATTTAACTTCGCAATCTCTGCAGCAGATTAAAATGACAAGAAAACTTGTATTTGGCGTACTATTGTTTAATTTTTTGCACTATGTGCACCTTATGTCTTTATCAAATTTCTAGGTTTTTACCTACATAAGCTGAAACGCGCTTATAAAGCGTTCAAGACATCACCCAACGTCAAATTTTAAAATAGAGAGTGTAATAACTAGCTACCACGGGTTTTCTTTGCCTTTTTTTTCTGCCTAGTAAATTCCTTAAACATTTAAACTAAGGTTAGTTGCTTTTAAAAGCAGCTAAATTGCAGTGTTTAAGACTTAAAAAACGCCAATACTGAAAATAGACAATGACTAGGGCTTCTTTTGCCTTTTTTTTTATTTGGTAAATTTCTTAAACATTTATGGCTAAACGACAACCGTCATCCCGCTACGTGTTAGCGGGATCTATTGCCGAGATACCGCGAATGAATCGCGGTATGACGTAGGACTGCTGTCATTCCAGTGTTTAACACTGGAATGACACGTCATAAAGGAACCAGTGTCAGCTACTTGGATGATACCTTTTTTCTACTTAGTTTGGGTTATGCAAGAAGTCTATTTACTTCTTAACTTGACGCACATGATGTCTTGCAGCATCATCTACTGCTTCTAAATAAACCATCACCAAACATATACCACTGTGTACTTCTATATATGCCTCATTGCTCAGGCTTCGATTAAAGCAAGAATTCTTTCCTGGAAAGGCAAGGTTGCTAAGATGCAGTTCCCATTTTAATCCTTTGGTTGATATTTGAGCTCTCGGTATACCAAGTAAAGATATTTTAGTATTTTTTGGCAAAGAAAAAAAATGGGTAATACCTTTTCGTAAAGTGTAACCTACCATGGGAGGTGAAGGTGTGTAAAAGATACTGCCCGTACTTAGAAAAATGTTAATATTCTGTAGTATGTGATCAATTGCTCCTCCAGTAATACCCGTTACTATTGATGGCAATAACTTTACTGTTTTTAAGTGAGCCATTGCTTTAGAAAAGTCGCAATAATCTTGATCAGGTAGATATATCGTATTCAAATTAGCACGTAAATCCAGATTTACGCTATCCAAATCTCCTACTACAAGATCAGGTTTTACGCCAATTGATAGAAGCTTGTTTGCTCCTCCATCTACAGCAATAATAGGTATATCTCGTTTAAAAAACGATGAGCTCGGTATTTTTCCATTTAGCACTACAATAGAACGATATTGTTGTTGTGTACTGCAGTGCAGCACATGATCATGGTGCAGGTTTTGCATCGTAGTAACATTTTTGAATAATTGATATTATGCTAATCACTAATCCAGCAATATTGCTAAGCACCACAAAAATTGAGCTCTGGTAAAGACCATAGCCAATCCAAGACAATGAACAAATAAGATAGTTTACTAACATTAACATCGATACATCACGAGTAACTTTAGTGATATATGCTTTATATACTTGAGGTGATAATCCAATTAGAGATGCAATTAACGCAATGAAGCCGAAGCATTCTTCAATATTTATATACATACATTTTCCTACGCTTGCTTTAACAATATCAGGTTCAAAGGGTTGTACTTTATGTACTCTCAGCTTTTCTAGAGCACCCCTAATGCGTGTAATTTATAACATCATTTAGTCTATTAATCAAGAAATTAATAGTGACTTGCATTTATGAAACCCAATCGGCTTCTATGCTAATTATTATCTAAACTAATCGTCGGTTGTGCATCTTGCTCAGAGATTAGGGCAACCAACAAATTATTTATCAATTGAACCTTTTGCTTGCCATCTAATTGTAAGCTTTTGTTTTTTTCAAAATGAGCTATTACTTCCTCGACAATTCCTATTGCATTTTGCACTATATGCCTTCTTGCCGAAGTGATAGCATGTGCTTGTTGACGCCTTAACATTGCTTGTGCAATCTCGGACGAATACGCCAAATGCGATATTCTTGCTTCTGTAATCTCAATTCCTGCAATATCTAATCTTTGTTGTAACATTGACCGCAATTCATCTGAAATTTTATCAGAATTTTTACGTAAAGATTCCTCATCGCTTTCGCTATCATACGGATAATTGCTCGCCAATTCTCTAATTACCGAGTCACTTTGTACAAAAACAAATTCGTGATAGTTGTTAACATTATAATACGCCTTTGCAGGACTGCTCACTCTCCAAACAATTACTGCAGAAATCTCTATTGGACTTCCATTTGCATCATTAACTTTTATTTTTTCTGTGTTAATATTCTGAAATTTTAGGGAAACTATATATTTGCTTGAAAAGGGAAGCGTTACACATATTCCAGACTTAAAATAAGTTCCAATATAATGACCAAAAAATTCTATCACTCTTGCTTCATTAGGGTCATTAATAAAAAATCCTTGAAGAAAAGTCAAAATTGAAACGGCAGCAACTCCAAGTGCAATTGTGCTGTCATATGCCAAAAAAAGCAGCGATAAAATTAATCCTAGCGCTATTAGTACAGGAAAAAACCGGAGTTGACTTAAATTTCTATCGTTTATCGTATTCTTATCCATATTGTCTTTAAACTTCTTTTTCACTTGAACCCTCTCTGTTGATCGTTTTATTTATCTTATTTACAAATAGTTTAAACTCTCTTAATTCATGATCAGGCAATTTTACTTCAGTTTTATGCGCTATCGTAAGCGGATCGATGTGTTTGCCGTTATATATAACTTCGTAATGTAAATGAGGTCCTGTTGCAACACCAGTGCTACCAACATAAGCGATGATCTGCCCCTGCTTTACTTTAGAGCCTAACTTTATATCGCCACTAAATCTACTTATATGCGCGTAACAGGTTGAATATTCATTTTTGTGTTTTATTTTGATGTAATTTCCATAGCCACCATTCTTTCCTATATATTCTATCACACCCTCTGCAGCAGCGTATATGGGAGTGCCAAGTTTAGCTGCATAATCCACTCCTTTGTGAAAAGCAATTTTACCGCGAACAGGATGCTTTCTATTGCCAAATTTTGAGGATATGCGATAATCTCCATTTAAAGGATTTGCAAAAATTTCGCCATTTTTTAAGCTTATTCCTTCTTTATTAAAATACCTTTCTTTGCCGTCTTGCGATTTATAATGATATAAACTAATAGCTTTCTTGTTTATTGTCAGTGAAGCATATAAAATTTTTTCTTCAGTCTTCTGATTATTAGGCAATCTCTCAAAAAGAACTTCCAATTTACTCTTCGGCACAATGTCTTTTTTAAAATCAACACCGAAATCTTTATATATGTTGATCAATTTCACCACTGTATTTGGCGCCAACCCTTGCTCAATTCCCGTGGCAAAAAAGGAAGATTTTATGGTACTGGATATTAAAAAAGTCTCTTTACTGTTATCTGGAGTCTTAAGGGCGTGTATATTAAATATTGGTAAAATATAAAACAGTATAAATATAAACAGCTTCATCATTTAAACAGCATCAACAAAAGTAAAATTACCTTCCACATACTGTACATCGTCGTTATCTTCTAGTTCTTCAACCAATGCAGATAATTTATCAATTAACTCTTTATCGCTAATTTCAATCAGATCTTTTGGCTGCCGTGAAAGACGAGCAAGTTCTGGTTCTCCGAATTTTGCATAAAAGGCATCGCGTACTTTACCAAAATCTTTTATTTCACAAGTTATAACGTGTAATCCTTCTTTGTCATTTTCCTCAACATTCAATACTTCTAATTCGATTCCATGACTGAATAAATCATCAAAATTCACACCCTCTGCTTTATAGACAATTAAACCTACATGATCAAAAAGGTAACTAACACTTCCTGTTTCTCCCAAGTTTCCACCCTTGCGAGAAAATATATAACGTACCTCAGAAGCAGTACGGTTGCGGTTATTAGTCAAGGCATGGACAATGAGTGCAGTGCCAGAAGGCCCATGACCTTCATATTGTATTTCCTCGTAATTTTCTCCAGCAACGTTACCAGTTGCATTTTTTATTGCTGTTTCTATTTTATCTTTTGGTAGATTTTCCTTGCGTGCAGCAAATATAGCAGAGCGAAGGCGCGGGTTGAGTTCGGGTAGCCCTTGCTTTGCAGCAACTGCTATTTCTCTGATCAGCTTCGTAAATTTTTGAGAGCGCTTTGCATCCTGAGCGCCTTTCCGATGTTTTATATTTGAAAATTGTGAATGACCAGCCATATTCAAATAGTTAAAAACCTAATTATATATCAAAGCATAGAAAAAGCTAAAGCAAATTTTCAAGCCTCTGGCTTGGCATCTTGCAGGTTTTCTGCTAATAACATACTTTCATACTGCTCAACTTCTAAGTCAAGGCCAAGAGCTGAATGGGCTGCTATTAAATAGTTAATAGACTTAGAAAAATATTTAGAATCTTTATAGCTTTCTATATTCTGGAAACGCTTAATTGCTGCTAAATATTCACCACGCTTCAAGTAAAATTTACCGATAGAATACTCTTTTGTTGATATATGTTCTGTGATTAGCTTTGCTTTTTCCTTTATCTCGCCTACATATTCGCTGCCTGGAAAGAGATTAATGTATTCTGTAGCCAGCTCTAAAGTTTTATATGCAGTTTGCTGTCCAAGTTGCACTTTATTAATTTGCATGTAATAAGATAATACTCTTAAGTAGTATACATATGGTAAATCTTCACCATTTGAATAAACATATATATAATCAGCCATATCACTTGCAGCACTGCTATAGTTACCCATATTATAGTGAGAGACCCCAGATAATAATTTTGCTTTCATTGCCCAATAAGAAAAAGGATACAAATCCTCTATCTTATGAAATGCCCTAACAGCTTGTTTATATTTTTTCTGGTCAAAAAGTTCAACTGCTTCTTCATATAGTTCAGTTTCAGTTTTTTCAAGATCATCCGCATACGATTGTGTAAAGGAGCAAATTAGGAAAATAAAGCACGTGATTAAAGTCCTATACATAAGATTTTTTTCGATCAAAATAAAGTATAGACCTAAATATTACTTAAATAAATAAATTTCTTAGGCAATAGCCGGCCCTTCTTCTTTATAACTACGGTCAGAACTACCTGCATTTCTTGATTCACCTCGTCCTTCCACTTTTGGATCTTTCAGCGTCTTACTGTAGGAATGTATAGTTAAGACCTGTACAGCCATAAAAATTGCAATACCTATCAAGCCTAAAGTAGTTCCAACAGCAGGATTTAAGGACGATGCTAATGCTATTAACATTATCCTTCTTATTAAAAATACAGAAGAACCAGCAAGCGCCAATCCGGCTACAGATATATTGCTAGTTTTCTTGCTAGATTTCTCATCAAGATCAGACTTTTCTGTTTCCTTTTTCTTATTTTTTTCATGCTTATCAATATAAGAAACAAGAGTTGCAAGAAAAGCAATTGCATTGGCAAGAAATAAAATTGCATCCTCTGCTGCTTCAAGTGAAGATGTTTCACCCATTATCATACCTACAATAACCAGTGCAGTTGTTATAGCCTCAATATAGATCAAACACTGACCTATATCAGAAATATTGTGCTCTTTTTCCTTTACTTCCTCTCCATTTTCAATAATCTCCAACTCTCGTTCTTTTTGTGCTATCTTCCTATTATTGTAAATTAAATATAGCGTACAAATAAGAGATAAGACTGTAAAAGGTAATATAGTGTGGCTTAGCGCGCCACTTATCACGCCAAGTAATACCTGATCGCTATATGTTTTTTCCAGTTCAATCGCCATCAGCAATGTAAATGGGACCATTGTTGCCAATGATGCACATTTTCTATATAGCTCTCTTTTTTTTAGTGCTAATAGTTCTTGTTCTAGCCTTTCTCTTTTGACTTCTTTATCAACTGTTGGCCAAAAATCCCAAAAAAACTCTTCTAATGGTTCAAAATCTCTTTTTTTCTTATTCTTTCCTGGAACCTTTTTAGTAGAAGAAAATTTGCCACTAGGTATTTTCATAATATTAACCTAATTAGTTGTAAGTTAATACAATTATACACCTTTTTGCTTTCTGAGTCAATATCACTAAGATATTAACTACTCTTGTCTATTAACTATTTCCTAGGAGATTTAACCAATCTGTTTGATGCCGGCTAGGATATAATTATAGCCTGACCACATAGTTATAATAGCTGCAACCCATAAACAAATCGCACCTGTATATTGAATCATATAATAATCGTTCATTATTAGCGCTACTACAGCAACCATCTGCAAAAATGTTTTAATTTTTCCAGCTTTGCTTACAGGTAGACTAACATTTGTAGCTATCAGAAACTCCCGTAAACCCGAGACTAATATCTCCCGACAGATGATGATAATCGATGGTACTATTGTAAAATCATTTATCTTATGCTTATAAACTAGCATAATTATCGTTGAAACCACTATTAATTTGTCAGCAATTGGATCAAATAGCTTGCCAAACTTTGATTGGACTTTCCACGCACGCGCCAGGTAACCATCAAAAAAATCCGTAATGCACGCAAACACAAAGATTGATATTGTTATCAGGCCTGCATATTTATTTTCTATATAAAAACTTAATATTATTGCTGGTATTGCAAGTGCACGAGAAATTGTAAGCAAATTAGGCACGTTTTTTTTAAGCATGTAATATCATCTTACGTAATAGGTAAACTTATACAGAAGTACAACAGAGTTCACAAGTTAATAGTTTACAATTGAACATTTATAAAAACTCCATATACTTAAAAAATACAAGCTTAAAATATAAGGATGTAATGATGAACGATGATTTAGATAGTACCACAAAACAAGAAGCGCTTAAGTATCACAGCAGAGGTGGTAACCCTGGTAAAATTTCAATCATGCCAACAAAACCTTTATCTACCCAGTATGATTTGTCACTTGCTTATTCCCCTGGTGTTGCAGCTCCGTGCCTTGAAATAGCTAAAAATCCTGAGGTTGTTTATGATTATACAGCAAAAAGCAACTGTGTTGCTGTCATTTCAAATGGCACTGCAGTGCTTGGACTTGGTAATATCGGTCCTCTTGCTGCAAAACCTGTCATGGAAGGCAAAGCTGTTTTATTTAAGCGTTTTGCTGATATTGATGCAGTTGATATAGAAGTTGGTACAGAAAATATAGAAGATTTCATCAATGCAGTAAGGTATCTTGGGCCAAGTTGGGGGGGGATAAATTTAGAAGATATAAGATCTCCCGATTGTTTTATAATAGAGAAACGCCTGAATGAACTGATGGATATTCCAGTGTTCCATGATGACCAGCATGGAACTGCGGTGGTTGTTGCAGCTGGCATAGAAAATGCTCTTGATATTGTTGAAAAGAAATTAGAGGACGTTAAGATCATTATGAATGGTGCTGGAGCAGCCGGTATTGCATGTTTAGAAATACTAAAGTCCATGGGCGCTAAAAATATAGTGCTGTGTGATAAGCAAGGAGTAATATACAAAGGTAGAAACGAGGATATGAATGAGTGGAAGGAAAAGTATGCAATTGATACTTCCGAACGTTCTCTACTTGATACAATAAAAGGCGCTGATGTATTCATCGGACTATCTGCAAAAGATGTGTTAAATGAAGAGATGTTAAAGAGTATGGGCAAAGACCCGATTATTTTTGCTCTTGCCAATCCCGATCCAGAAGTAAGGCCTGAGTTTGCAAAATCTGTGAGGCCAGATGCAATAATTGCAACTGGTAGGTCAGATTACAACAACCAAGTCAACAACGTAATGGGTTTTCCTTATATATTTAGAGGGGCACTTGATGTACATGCAACAACAATAAATGATGAAATGAAAATTGCAGCTGCAGATGCAATAGCAAAGCTTGCCCGTGAGCCAGTACCAGGTGAGATATCTGCAGTCTATGGCGGTCGTAAAATGGGCTATGGACGTGAATATATAATACCTACTCCATTTGACCCAAGATTAATTTCTATAGTAGCTCCTGCTGTTGCAAAAGCCGCAGTTGATTCAGGTGTTGCAAGAAAGGCAATACAAGATTGGAGTAAATATGAAAATCAATTAAAATCTCGTCTTTCTAATGTTCTCAGCACGCTGAATTTACTATCTTCACATATGTAATTTATTGGATAAAGTTAAAAGTGATAAACCAACCCAAACTCTAAGCCATATATGCCAAACCTATTGGTAATGGTTGCAGTTGTTGATTCAACACGTGCAGTTTCATCGACTTTACTTCCTCCACCGGCAGGAATATATCCTTCACCAGCTAGTATCTTTATTCCTGGTACAATATCTTTAAATTGGTTATCAAGGATACCAAAATAGCGTAAACCAGCAAATGCTTGAGTTTGTGCTGTAAGTTGGTGATTGATACCAAGTTTTGCTTGGTAAGCCAAGGCATATCTGGTTTTTCCTAGAAATTTAACCCTAGTTACACCTGCACCAATACCAACATATGGGGTGAATGGCATTTTTGCTATATTAAAATCACGATATACATTGACCATTCCAGCTAAGTTATTAAAACCTTCATTTTTCATCTTAAATGCAGCTCTGAACTCTGCTTCAACACTACAATTTTCTTGAATGTGAATATCAACCTTTCCACTTCTCCAAGGTGAATTGCATTCCGCTCCGGTAGACGCATCATTGTGACGAAGAAGTTCAATATATCTTGCTTTTTTCTTATCTGAATAATCTTCATCATATAAGTTAGTCTGAGAATATAAGCCTTCAAACTCAACTCTCATATTTTTGAATAAATACCCTATTGCAGCACTACCGGCAAACCCTGGAACATATTTAGGACTGTATCCAGCTTCAATTCGCTCCTTCTTATTAAAACTAAAAACCCCCTCTGTTATATTGTCACCTGCATCTTCTTTTCCTTCTAGAGAACCTATTGCATTGAAGAATGCTCCAAAATAGTTAGCTTTGATGTAAACATTCTCTAAGTTATTTATTTTATCATCGTAAGATAAGCACCTAAATGAAAAAGTTAGCAAAACCAATAGATATGTGAATTTAAATCTTTCGCCCACCACAAAGCCTCCCTGCATAACTTGTCATTCCATTATTATAGTATGCTTCTATTTTTTATGATAGCAACTTTTTATTGCGCTCAATCGTTTTAGATTTATAATGAAAGTATTGTAATTTAAAGCAAATCAATGACTATTGCAATTCACGAATTAGAGAGAATCATCAAACAATCGTTCCCCGACGCTGATATAAAGATTCATGATCTTGCTGGAGATGATGACCATTATCATTTAAAAATAAACTCCAAGTGTTTTCTTGGAAAGACAAAAATAGAACAGCATAAAATGGTATATAAAGCTCTGGAAGGTCAGTCTATACACGCCTTGCAACTGGAAACTAATACTTAAAAATAAGGTGAATTTATGAGCAATTTTGAACAAATAAAAAAAGATATAACAGAAAATGATGTGGTATTGTATATGAAAGGCACTTCTGATTTTCCTCAATGCGGATTCTCTGGACTCGTCGTGTCAATCCTAAAAAAATTGAACGTGAAGTTTAAGTATATTAACGTGTTGGAGAATGATGAAATACGTGAATCTATAAAAAAGTTTTCTGATTGGCCAACAATTCCACAATTATATATAAAGGAAGAGTTTATTGGTGGTTGCGACATCACTCGCGAGATGTACGAAAAAGGCGAACTGCAAAGTTTATTGAAGGAAAAAAAAATTATTGCGGAATAAGTACCAAGAAACCAGTGCCCAGACGCTGGATAACGTAGTAGTATCCGTTAAGCGGAGTGGCAGAATAAGGTAGACAAGGTGATCTAAAAAGATAATCATAGAGCAAAAGTGAAATAATATGGTAAACCTTTTAGAACTTTGCAAAAATTTACAGCAAAAAATAGAAAGGTTAGAAGCAAAAATAGAAAGATTGGAAAAAGAGAATGAAAGTTTAAAAGCAGAAAATAAGGCTTTAAAGATAGAAAATGCTGAGTTAAGAGAAAGACTCGGTTTAAGCTCAAAAAATTCATCAATACCAAGTTCCAAAGAGTTGTATAAAATAAAAAAGAATAAGCCGAAAAGCGAAAGGAATATTGGCGGTCAGGTTGGTCATAAAGGAAGTTTTCGCGCCAACATGGATGCAGATAAAGTAGTAAAGATAGAGTTGCCTAATACTTGCGAATGCGGAGGAGAAATTGCAATATGTGAAAAACCATATATTCATCAGAAAGTTGATCTTCCAGAAATCAAGCCTTATGTAGTGGAATATCAGTTAGAACATGGCCGTTGTCGGAGATGCGGAAAGAGAAGAAGTAGCAAGTTACCGGAAGGTGTTACGCCAAATACATTTGGTCCAAGGGTTAAGTCAATAATTGCAGCGTTCAGCGGATTCTACAAAAATTCAAAACGCGAAATAGCGAGTGTCGTAAATGATATCTTCAATTTGAACATAAGCGTCGGTAGCATATCAAATAGTGAACATAGAGTTGCTTCAAAATGCAAAAAAATGTATGAGCAGATCGAACAAGAGATAAGTAGGAGTAAAGTTCTACATATTGATGAAACGAGCCATTATAACAAAGGTAAACTCGCTTGGTGTTGGATGTTTGCAAGCAATACGGCAAGTTTTGTAAAATTTACAGAGTCAAGAGGAATGAAAGTTTTACAAAATAGTAAATTCTGCAATCGCAATAGCTTGGTAATAACTGACAGGTATGCAGCATACAATTATTTTGCCGATAAAAACAGGCAAATCTGTTGGGCACATTTATCAAGAGATTTTGAAAGATTAGCACATAGTTGGAATATTGAAGTTAAAGTTCTGGGTTGTTACTTGAGAAACGTGGCCACTGAATTATTTGCACTAAAAAAAGCTTTACTAAAAAGTGAGATAGATGTTTTGAGGTTTGTCAGACGTGCCAGAAAATTAAGAAAACGTGCAAAGTATTACTTGAAGGAGATATCTCGTTTACCTGAAGCAATTGGAGCCTCTCGAGTTGCAAAAAATGTTCTGAGATCTGAAAGAATGATGTGGAAATTTTTAGATGACCCAGAAAATATTCCGCTGACAAATAACCACGCTGAACGGCAAATTCGGCATTATGTCGTTTATCGCAAAAACTCATATTTTACACAATCAAAGCGGGGAAATACATTCCTTGAGCGGATAATTTCATTATACTTAACTTGGAAACAAAGGGGTCTCAATCCTTTCCAAAATCTCCTATCTATTGTTTCTTAAACCACTCTCCTGAACGGATACGCTAAATCGCTCTTAATCAAGCGTTTTAGAATAAAAAAAACGCCGATATTTTAGTACATAGTAAATAGCCAACCACCATGGGGCTTCTTTTGCCTTTTTTTTATTTGGTAAATTTCTTAAACATTTATAGTTACAATTTAAGAGCCCGTAAAGGGTGTCATTCCAGTGCCCCTGTGATGTATTCCAGTGCTTGACACTGGAATACAGTTTTCCATATAATCTCATCGAAAATGTTGTAACCACTTTCCATGCTAGTTTGCTTGTGAACAAGCAAACTTTTCTGGATCCCAGTGTCTGGACACTGGGATGACAAGAGAAGGTACTAGCCTGACACCCTGACAACCGTCATCCCGCTGCTTGTTAGCGGGATCTATGCTAATGCCCTTTTATTCTTTCAATTATGTTATTTCCATTTAAATCTGTCTGTTCCGCAACTTCAGTGAATACAGTTGAATACTCCCTAAAACTGATTGTCATAACTTTACCCTACTTTGAATAATATTTTGATCATTACATATTGTAACAAAAAAAATCAACTCATTTCTTCTAACGGCTCTATATTAAAGATAGAAAGTCCAGAAGCAATGACGTGTGCTAAGGCTTGGACAAGTTGCAGCGGTAAGGTTTAAGTTGTCTTCTTATATTTTTAATTGTGTAATCTCCTGTGTTTGTAAATGTTTTTTCTATGCCCCACTGCAGTAATAAGTACTCTGCGCTCTGAATGATTTATGCTGTAAATTATACAGTAGTTGCTAACCCTTATCCTATATTGCCCTCTAAAGCTATGACATAAAGGCTTTCCTAGATTAAAAGGATCAACTGTAAGGCGTTTCTTTATGGCCTCCTGAACCATTAATTTAATCTTTGCCGGAAGAGCTGGAATTTCTTTTTCAATAACATTTTTTAAGAATTTTATAGTGTAAGTTTTATTTCCAGATGTTTTCATCATCCTCTACTTCTTCTTCACCTTCAGAGAGGCGATCGTCAGCTATTTTGGATAGCTCTACATCTTCTTCGAACTCTTCTTCCACTAAATCTACTAAAACTTCAGGAATAGTTTTATTTTGAGTCTCTGCCATTTCTGTAAGATACTGAGCCAATTTACTGTCAAAACTTACATTAACATTGAGCTTTTTTTGACTGTGAGCCATATATTAACCAGAAAATACTACTATAAACTATAACATTTTTACTTAATTTTGTCAACTTCTCTATTCGTTGAAAAAACAATCTTGCATAAAAAAATCAACTCATCTCTTCCAAAGGCTCTATATTGAAGATAGAAAGTCCAGAAGCGATGACGTGTGCTAAGGCCTGCACGAGAAACATTCTTGCAGCGGTGAGGTTTAAGTTGTCTTCCAGTATGAAACGCATGTTTAAATCACTCTTGCCATACCCCCATAAAACGTGAAACGCTTCTGCAACTTCAAGTAAGTAGAAAGTAATTCTGTGTGGCTCACAAAGCCTTGCTGCAATTTCTACCACATCTGGCCACTTTGCTAAGGTTTTTATGAGGAAGAGCTCTCCACCTGTCCTTAAAAGTGAAGGATCTGCTGTTGGGAGCTCTTTTGGAGCATTACGCATTAACGAATGAGCACGAGCATGCGCATATTGCACGTAAAAAATAGGGTTGTCTTTTGACTGTTCTTTAACTTTAGCAAAATCAAAGTCCAAGACCATATCATTCTTGCGTGTTAGCATTATAAAACGAGTTATGTCCCTGCCAACTTCTTCCACTACATCTCTTGCTGTTAGGAAGTTTCCTGATCTTTTGGACATCTTAACAGGTTTGCCGTTCTCGAAAAAATTCACAATATTATGCAGTTTTACCTCTATTTTTGCTTGATCATCACTGAGCGCAGAGACGACTGCTTTAAGTCTTTTGACATAACCGCCGTGGTCACTACCAAGCTCTACGATCATATTGTTAAAACCACGTGATATCTTATCAAAATGGTAAGCGATATCCGAGGCAAAATAAGTCCAACTGCCGTCCTCTTTCTTCAATGCACGGTCAACGTCATCACCAAATTTTGTAGAGCGAAATAGCATCTCTTTTCTGGAAGTCCAATTTTCGCTTTCTTTGCCTTTTGGTTTCTCCAGGTACCCTTCATACACTAGACCCTTGTCAGACAATATCTTTATACTCTCTTCGATTTTGCCACTTTTTTGTAGCTCATACTCTGAAGTAAAAACATCATGATTTACTCCAAGTAAGTTCATGTCTTCCTTTATGAGTTCTAAGATAGAACTTAAAGTATAGTCTCTAATTATCTGATTATCTTGCTTTTTTAGAAGCTCCTTGCCATATTTTTTAGCCAACTCCTCCCCTATCGGTTTCAAATATTCACCTGGGTATAAACCTTTTTCGATGCTAATCTTCTCTCCCAGAGCTTCTTTATATCGAAGATACACTGACTTTATTAGTGTATCTATCTGCGCTCCAGCATCGTTAATATAGTATTCCTTAGTAACTTTATAACCAACTTTTTTCAATAAATTTGCCAGAACGTCACCAAATACTGCCCCTCTTGCATGACCAATATGCAGTGGACCAGTTGGATTTGCAGATACAAATTCAACATTAATGGCCTGATTGTTCCCTATATCTAGGGTGCCAAACTCTGTTTTTAGCTCATTTATTTGTTTTAAAATCCCATGCCATACTTTTATTTTTAAGTGTATGTTGATGAAACCAGGGCCCGCTATTTCCACTTTTGCAACTTCATCAAAAAGTTCAAATTCTTTGGCTAAAACCTCTGCAATTTCAATGGGATTCTTCTTTTCATGCTTTGCGAGCACCATAGCAACGTTTGTGTAAATGTCTCCATGTGCTCTGTTACTTGGGGGTTCTACGATAAAGTTTGTTGTATCTGTATTTATAATACCCCTTTGCTTCAACTCGTTTAATTTACTCAAAATTAAGGAAGAAGCCCTTTTGAAAATGTTCATCAACTAGAAAAACTATGAAAACCTCCAACAATATAGCGAATAAGTGGGGCTAGTTGAAGGTTTATCTTAACTATTTTATCTTCCTGGATCAGAGTTTATATTAAGTCGTTGCCGTAACCATGGTAAGAGAAAGCCATACCTTCACTGTAACCATCATTACCAGCATCAGGTTCTTTAACATCATCAGTTACTACCTGATCTTCAGTTGTGATTTTATCCTTGATCGTCTCGTCTACACCCTCATCACTATAAGAAAATTTGTTAGTATATGAATAGCGATTATTGATTTTATCACTATAGTTATGTTTTAACATAGAGACCTCCTATACAGTCAAAATTGGAATTACATTAAGATAGAACAAGCTATGAATATAACGTGAATGAAAGAAACTACAGATCACGAAATTTCCGGATAACTATGGAACCATTATAAAATAATAAAATTAAAAATTTAATAATTTTAATTATAAATCTAGCATATCAACTAACGGTATGATTTAAATTTTCTTTCAATTCCACTGTATCTTCGCCAGTTTTGCATATAGCCCGTCTTTACTTATTAGAGAGTCATGAGTGCCTACTTCTTCTACTTTTCCATGATTAATTACTATAATCTTGTCAGTCTTGAGTGCGGTTGATAGCCTGTGTGTAATTACGATTGTTGTTCTGTTTTGCATTAACTTGCTCAATGCTTTTTGCACGAGGTTCTCACTTTTGTAATCAAGGGCAGAGGTTGCTTCATCCAGTATTAAAACCTGAGGGTTTTTGAGTATGGCTCTTGCTATTACAATACGTTGTTTTTGTCCTTCAGAAAGTTTTAATCCTCTTTTTCCTACAAATGTATCAAATTTATCAGGCAGCTTATCAATAAATTCCATCGCATAAGCGCTGATGGCTGCTTGCTTCACTTCCTCATATTCGGCACCTGGTTTGCCATATAGTATATTTTCCATTATTGAGCAAGAGAATATCATGTGATCTTGTGGCACTAAGCCAAACAACGATCTGAGGTCATTTAGCGCAATTGACTTAATGTTGTGCCCATCGATAGTAATGCTACCTTTGTTTGGATCATGAAAACGGAGCAGAAGCTTTAAAATGGTGCTTTTACCACTGCCAGATGGTCCAACAATTGATACTGCTTGACCTGCCTCTATAGAAAATGATACGTTATTTAACGCTGGCTTATCAGACTGAGATTCATAAAAAAATGTTACACCATTAAACGAAATTCCTTTTTGAACACTACAAATTTTTATAGGATCATCGGGATCTGCTATAGAGCTTTTCATATTTTTAAATTCAAATAAACGCTCTACTATTCCAAGACCTCGTTGTAAATCACTGATATTATCACTCAAATTATTTATAGCTCCTGCTGCGAGCGCTGAATAAAACACAAATGAGGAGAGTTGTCCAATAGTTATATTATTGCTTAAGACTTCTTTAATACCAAAAAAGAGCAAAACAACTAGTGAACCTATCACACACGTGATAACTAGAGTTACTAAAATAGCACGCAAGAGTACTAATTTTACGTATGATTTTGATACTGAGTTTAAATGTTCCTTAAAACGGATTTTTTCGTTTTCCTCGAGTACAAACGATTTGATAGTCACTATAGATCTAAAATTTTCCTCACTAAATGACGCAAGCTCACTTAATTTATCCTGAGCAAAGCGTGCATAGCTACGCACTTTTTTTCCAAGTGAGGTCATGATAATGAGTAGTATAGGTATTATTGCGGCTGCATACGCAGTTAGTTGTATATTTGTATATAATAACATAGCAACACTGCCAATCAGAATCACAAAATTTCGTAATATGGTTAGTAAGCTGCTGTTTATTATTGATTGCAGCACAGAGGTATCAGTAATTAACGCTGAGATAACATCTTGTACGCCTGTGTTCTCAAAGAAACTTGGTTGCAAGTTAGTGATACTGCTATATAAGTCATATCTGATTCTTGCGATAACTTTCTCGCTGCCAATGCCAATGAAATATAACCGAGTAAATGCAGTGAGAGAAATGGCTAAAACTATAAGTATTGCAACTAATAGTTTGGTAGTAAAATCTTGCTCTGTGCCAGAATCAATTATATTGCTTAAGCCTCTGCCAAAGAGGAGGATCGTTAAGGCTGAAAATAAAACTGCAATAAAAGCTATGACAAAATAGGATAGATTAGGCTTTATATAGTAAAATAACTGCCTAATATTAGATCGCATCTTATTTTAAAGTTTCTAAAGTTAAGTATATAGATTTTAGTTTCAGGGGAAAGGGGAAAGGTGTAGTATGAAGCAATTTAGGTTCTGCAGCTGTTATAGTCCACCAAGAAAGGGTAGTAGCCCGCAGAAACGAAAAACTTGCTTGACAAACTCCGCCAGTCCTCTTATCATGGTATTGAAGGTGTTCAGTTATCTTCATCTGTGCAGATTAAACAGCAAGAAAACGACGTGGTTGGCGTCTTATTTTTAATTTTTTGCACTATGTGCACCTTATGTCTTCACAACATTTCTAGGTTTTTACCTATATAAGCTGAAACGCGCTTATAAGTCGTTTAAGACAGTATAGTACGCCAATTTGCAGGATTAGAGAGTGACAACTAGCTAACACGGGGTTTCTTTTGCCTTTTTTTCTGCTTAGTAAATTTCTTAAACATTTAAACTAAGGTGAGTTGCATTTAAAAGCAGCTAAATTGCAGTGTTTAAGACTTAAAAAACGCCAATACTGAAAATAGACAATGACTAGGGCTTCTTTTGCCTTTTTTTTCGTTTGGTAAATTTCTTAATGTTTATGGCTAAACGACAACCGTCATCCCGCTACGTGTTAGCGGGATGACGGTTCGTGGCGGCGTGACGATAAGCTCGTCATCCCGTTGCTTGTTAGCGGGATCTCTTGTTAGCGGCTGAGATACCGCGAATGAATCGCGGTATGACGGTTCGTGGCGGCGTGACGATAAGCTCGTCATCCCGCTACGTGTTAGCGGGATCTCTTGTTAGCGCCGCGGCGGTATGACGGTTTGCGGTGGTATGACGATAACCTCGTCATCCCGCTACGTGTTAGCGCCACGGCGGTATAGCTATACTTAAAAATATGGTTGAATAGTTGTTAATAATAGTGTATGATTATTAATCTTTTCTCAGTATTTTTACTATGGCTCTTTCTAAATTTCTCGATCCAAAATTGGACCTAACATTTAAAAAAATATTTGGTACTGAGAGAAATAAGAATATTCTTATTCATTTTTTGAACGATATTTTAGGATGTACTGAAGTCAACACTATACAAGAAGTAGAATTCTTAAGCACCATTATGGACCCTGAAATTGCTTCTGATAAACAAAGCATTGTTGATGTTCTTTGCAGGGATTCTAGTGGGAACAGGTATATAATTGAGATGCAGCTCACTCGTGATAAAGGCTTTGAAAAACGCGCACAACTTTATGCTGCTAAGGCTTACTCAAGACAAGCTGATAAATCTGGTAAATACGTTGATTTAAAGAAGATTTTCTTTATCGCGATTTCAAATTGTACCTTATTCCCTGATAAGCTTGACTATATATCTAGCCATACCATAAGAGATGAGAAAACCAATGAACATGACTTAAAAGATTTTCAATTTATCTTCATAGAGCTGCCAAAATTTCCTAAGAGTAGAGCAGAACAACTAGAAAGTGTAGTAGACCGTTGGCTATTTTTTTTCAAATATGCAGATGAAACAACGGACGAAGATCTCAGAAAAATTGCGGAAAAATCACCAATAATAAAGCTAGCATATGATGAATTAGATAAGTTTCACTGGAATGAAAAAGATCTAATAGCTTATGAAGAAAGAATAATGGATCTGCGCAAAGAAGAAGCCATTCTTGAATACAGACTTGATCTTGCTAAAGAGGAAGGTAGAAAAGAGAGGGAAATTGAAGTCGCAAAGAATCTACTTAAAGCAGGTGTTTCTTTTAATATTATAGCTCAAACTACTGGTCTTTCTATGAGTGAGATCAAAGAATTGCAGAATTAAGTGTGAATGGTTACGAAAAATATAAGTTTTTGCGATAAACGACATAGTGATGTATTTGTTGTTCAGCATGTCAGTGGAATATTTTCTGAAAAATTTCCACATAACTCTTTCAGATTTCATAATATCTCTTGCCACTCATCTGAACAGATACCCATTTTGGAGGGATACCAATAATAGTTGTGAGCGGTACAAGTTTAGTCCATATACCTTCCAAGCATAACACGCTCACGAAACTTTAATGCGATAGCTTGGTTTCTACTGAAAGACAGCATTATGCCAAGTGCGATGCTCGAAGATAAAAGAGAAGAACCACCATAGCTAAGTAATGGCAGGGTTATGCCGGTGGTTGGAAAAACACTCAATGTTACCCCTATGTTTATTATGAATTGTGTGATGAATTGAATTGAGATACCGAGAATCACCAACAGATTAAATAATTCATTTTCCCTATATGCAATGTAAAGCAAGCGGGCGGAAATGATGCCAAATAACATCAATGTGGCTAAGCACGTAATCAAACCAAATTCTTCTGCTAAAACAGAAAACACAAAATCTGTATGGCAATCAGGAAGAGAGGCTTTTACGCTACCTTCACCAGGTCCAACTCCAGTTAATTGACCTCTTTTGAATGCTTCTAATGATTTTGTGACTTGAAAGTTATCGCGTTGCGTAAAAAAGACAAAATTGTAAATCCTTTGCTTTATATGTGGGAGGCATAAGTAAGCTATTGTAGTTCCAGTTGTGGCCATTCCTATTATGCATAGAAAGTATAAAAGTGGTATACATGCAATAAACATTTGACCAATAAAAGAATATGTTAAAAGCATAGACATACTGAAATCAGGTTGCAAAAGTAACAACACAAAAACTAACAGAAATATTATGATTGATATGTGTATTTTAAACTTCATTTCGCTGGCCAAGATACTAGCTATAACAACAGAAAAAAATGGCCTTACGAACTCAGATGGTTGAACTGAAATTTTGACAATATGTAACCATCGTTTCGCACCTTTTACCTCTATACCAAGTATTATCGCAGTTGCTACTAGAATAGTAAATAAAGCGAAACCTGCGAATGAGAGGTTAAGTATAGTTCTTGTGTTGAGAAAAGAAAATGTCACCAAGGTAATTAGTGACAGGACTATATAAATTGTATGGCGCCGTATAAAATAATCTTGTGGTAAAGAAAGACGCTGCGCAATTACAGGGCTTGCTGAATAAACAAGAATGAAGCTTATAGTGAGCAAAAAAAACACTGGAAGGATGAGATAATAATCCAGCGTTCTATACCAGAGTTTAATATTCATTTTGTTCCAATGTGTAATGCCACTATTCCATAGCTCATATTATGAAACTCAACATTCTTAAAACCTACCTCTTCAATTTCCATTTTAAAATCAGCCTGAGTTGGAAACTCTCTAATGCTCTTCACTAAATATTCATAAGAACTCTTGTCTTTAGCAACTATGCTGCCAATTTTAGGAATTACTTTAAATGAATATAAGTCATAAAGTTTGGTAAATATCTCATTTTGATAGTGCATAGGGGCAAATTCTAAGCAGATAAATTTCCCATGTGGTTTTAATACCCTGTGCGCCTCATTTAAAGCCTTCTTGCGGTCAGAAACATTTCGAATACCAAAAGCTATTGTGCAATAATCAAATTCGGAGTCTTCAAATGGTAAACTTTCTGCACTTGCACATACCCAATCAAAATTAATTTGGTTTGAATTTATAGCTTTATCACGTCCTCTGTTTAGCATGTTTTGATTTATATCGCATACTGTAACCTTAGCACTTGGCTCTTTTCTTACTACTCTTATTGCTATATCTCCAGTTCCTCCAGCAACATCTAAAACCTGAGAGTTTTTTGTAAAATGCACACTATTTACCATCTTATCTTTCCATAATCTGTGCATTCCGAGGCTCATTATATCATTCATGGTGTCGTAGCGACTTGCCACGGAATCGAATACCTCTTTAACTAATTGTGATTTCTTCTCGATTTTTATAGTAGACATTACGTAAAAACTCCTTTATAATTAGCAAAAATTAATTTGAATTAACACAAATGTCAACGACAGGCCTTGAGCCTGTTAAAATCTTCTTCGGCGTGGTATGATGACCGAGTTAGTGGGCTTGATGCAACCACTAGGAACCCTTTGGAGTAAGCAATATATTTATAATGCTCAAATTCCTCTGGGGTAACATACCTATCAAGTTTTGCATGTTTTGGAGTTGGTTGTAGATATTGACCAATTGTAATAAAATCAACCTCAGCACTGCGCAAATCGTCCATAACCTGCAGTATTTCCTCTTTTGTTTCTCCAAGACCGACCATAAGCCCTGACTTTGTGAAAACTTTGGGATTAATCTGCTTTACCATCTTCAGTAAATATAGTGAATGAAAATAGCGAGCTCGTGGTCTTATTTTTGCATACAATCTCGGCACTGTTTCAATATTGTGGTTATAGACATCAGGTGATGCAACAGCGATTGCTTCAAATGCTCCTTTCTTATTTAAAAAATCAGGAGTTAAAATCTCTATTGTTGTTTCTGAAGTTATCTTTCTAATTTCTTCTATGCACTGTATAAACTGATTTGCGCCACCATCTGGCAAATCATCACGATCAACGGAAGTAATAACAACATGCTTTAAGTTTAACTTTTTTATTGCTTTTGCTAAATTTTCTGGTTCATGAGGATCTAGTTTATCAGGAATGCCAGTTGCAACGTTGCAAAATGCACAAGCACGAGTGCAAACAGAACCGAGAATCATTACAGTAGCATGACGTTTATTCCAACATTCACCAATGTTTGGACATGCAGCCTCTTCGCACACTGTATGCAAGTTATGCAGTTTAACGATGTTTAAGGTCTCATTGAATACTTCACCGGTCGGAGCTTTTGCTCTGAGCCATTGAGGTTTGTTATGCATCTGAAACGGCTAACTCTACCTCTTGCTTTACTAAAACTTTTTTCAACCTTCTTTTTATCTTCTGCGCTTTCTCACTTAGTTTAATCGTTCTTGTGTTGAGCAAAAAAGCATCCAAATCACCTTTGTAATCTATAGTTCTCAAAGTTCTTGTTGCCACACGAAATCTAAACTTTTTATTTAATATATCACTTGTCAACGTAACCTTATGTAAATTTAAAAGAAAGGTACGCTTTGTTTTACGATTCGAATGTGATACCTTATTACCAAAAGATTTTTTTCTATTTGTTAATTCACAAACTCTACTCACTTCAATATACCAAATTATTCTATGTACTTAGATTACCTTATATAGTCAAATAGTCAATACTCTCTTGCTTAATTTTTATACCATATACTGCTTTATAGCCAAAAAATATCGTAATTTTTTCTATTATAAGAGAAATCATATGCTGAATTTCCAATGCTTTGCTGCCATTTGTTACTACCAGATGCAACACACCCGAATTTATATTCTGTGCATATGAGATCTTTTTCGGTTTTGTACACTCTGCTATTTCTTTCCCTACTATATTTCGCCAGTTTAAAATCAGACGTATTTCATTTTTACTAATCTTATTTTTCATGCATTTTAATGCATAGTTTTCAATTATAGACTTTAATTTTTTTGGACCGCTGTGTTTGAGCATTTTTCTGTTTTGTTTCTAGTATAACTAAATAAGTAAGGTTTACCACTACATTGGATTTCTTAAAGCCCTGTCATTCCAGTGCGTACTGCACAAACATTGTAATTTGAGTCCACCAGGGAGGATGTCATCCCAGTGCTCAGACACATAGCTGTACGAACATTCATTTTTGAAGGTAAATTGCACAGCAAATGGTGTCATTCCAGTCTGGAATCCAGAAATTTTGCTTATAACTGAGCTGATGAGCTAAAGGTAGTTGTCTTACGCTAAAATAAACGTTTTTAATTAAGTTGCATAGAACCAGTGTCTGGGCACTGGGATGACACCCCACTGGTGGGAATTGCTCCCAAACTACAACGTTCGTACAGTTGTGTGCTCAGACTACTTGGATCCAGAAAAATTGATTGTGCACTATACAACATTTTCGATCAAAAGCTGGATGCCAGTGTCAAGCACTGGCATGACACCATTTGCTGTGTTTAACAAAAATAAATGTTCGTACAGTTGTGTAGCTGACACTGGGATGACAACCTTCTAACTGCTTTACAAACCTCTAGCCTCACACCATAAAAGCAGTATTTTTATGTAAAATTTATCTCAACGTAGCACTTGTCAAGTAAGTCGTTCCATTCAAAAATTTTTGTTTTGCCTCATAATTAACCTTATAGCTGTTTTAATTGTAATTGGTTAAATTATTATTAATTTGCCAGGCTAGATCCAAAAAATAGCATAATCAATATGCAAATTGTAATAGAAATCACGTTTGCGTATGGTTTATTGCTATGCGGTTAATCTTTCCTCAATCCAAGCTGCTTGAATAGCTTCGAGTATTTTTTCGTTACAGCGTTTTTCATCATCATCAAATTCCTCTAAACTCAAGACCTTTTTTTTAAGCTCAGTGAATCTGATACTAATTATATTCTCATCTGGAAATTTTTCCTCCAGAGCTTCTACAATATCTTCTATATCAAACCATTTCATACTTTTTTGTATTTATCTGCTAAGTTAAATTGGTGCCCATGGGGAGACTTGAACTCCCAAGGTCGCAAAACCCACGGATTTTAAGTCCGCTGCGTCTACCGATTCCGCCACACGGGCTTTTTTTATCTATCTAGAGTAAAACTCTACTACTAAATTGACTTCCATGTCTGCTGAATAAGGAACCTCAGAATATTGAGGTGACCTCAAATACTTCACTGAATGCTCTTTACTATCTGCTTCTAAATAATCCGGAGCCTTGCGCTCTTGTTTTTGTTCAGCCTCTACTACTACAGGGATTTTTGCTGCCCTTTCTCTTATTTTTATTATATCACCTGGCTTCACTCGATAACTCGATATGTTAACCACCTTATCATTAACTGTAACGTGCTTATGAGATATGAGCTGCTTTGCTGAGTAAATTGTTGGAACAAGACCAGAGTGGTATAAAACAGAACTTAATCTCGATTCTAAGATACCGATAAAATTATCAGCCGTATAACCCTTTCTGTTATAAGCATCTAAAAATGTACGTCTGAGCTGCTTACTTGAAATCGCATAGTAAAACTTAAATTTCTTATGCGCAGCAAACTGCTTACCAAAGTCGGATAACTTCTTGAATCCAAGAATACCATGTTGACCTGGAGGGTATTTCCTTTTGTTTACCGGGTCTTTAGCTCTACCCCATAAATTTACACCAAGTCTACGGCTAATCCTATACTTTCTAGTGATAACAGTTGTCATATAAAAACTCTCACGATTTAACTTTAGATTATTAAGGATTTTAGCACTCAGTGTCAACTTGTTTTTGCTGATATAATCTTTTATACTTCATTTTTAAGTTTTTCTATTAACACATGAATCATTCACATTTAAAATCTATGGCAAACGCCATCCGTTTTTTATCAATTGATGCAGTACAAAAAGCAAACTCTGGACACCCAGGTATGCCACTTGGCATGGCAGATGTTGCAACTGTTTTGTTTGCTAAATATCTGAATCATAATCCTGATGATTCTAAATGGTTCAATAGAGATCGCTTTGTTTTATCAAACGGTCATGGGTCAATGTTACTATACTCAATATTATATTTGACAGGTTATATTAGCATAGATGAGCTAAAAAACTTCAGGCAAATGGGATCCAAGACCCCAGGTCATCCAGAGTTCGGCTTGACTTCCGGGGTAGAGGCAACAACAGGCCCGCTCGGTCAGGGGTTTGCCGCTGCTGTTGGCATGGCACTTGCTGAATCAATCCTTAAAAAGCAATTCAGAATCAATCACCACACTTACGTGATGCTAGGGGATGGCTGTCTTATGGAAGGAATAAGCCATGAAGCAGCATCACTTGCTGGGCATCTTAAATTGAATAAGCTCATAGCTCTTTTTGATGATAATGATATCTCTATAGATGGCGCTACTTGCCTTTCCTGCTCTGATGATGTAGAGAAACGCTTCTTAGCGTATGGATGGAATGTTGACAAAATTGATGGCCACGATTTTGATGCCATATCCTTTGCAATAGAGCAAGCAAAAAAGTCTGGTAAACCTACAATGATCTGCTGCAAAACCATTATCGGAAAATTTTCAAGCCGTGCTGGCACATCCTCTGCTCACAGTGGTGCTTTTTCGGAGGAAGACATAAAACAGATGAGAGAGAAATTAAACTGGAATTATGAACCATTCCATGTACCAGAAGATGTGAAAAATGCCTGGAAGAAAACTGTTGAGAGAGCAAAACAAAACTACACGATGTCATTCCAGCGCGTAACGCTGGAATCCAGGAAAGAAGAAAAAGAATGGATCCCAGTGTCAAGCACTGGGATGACAAGAGAGAGTACTGGGATGACAGAAGAGAATGCTGGGATGACAGGGTATCATGCAGAACTTCAAAGACGGTTAGATAAACATCTACCAGATAATATCGCTGGTGTTTTAGCTGACCTGAAGAAACAAATATGTGAGCTAATGCCAAACGAAGCTACTCGATCTTCTTTCGGCAGAGTAATGGAACTTTTAACTGAGTCTATGCCGGAATTAATCGGCGGTTCTGCTGATCTTACTGGGTCAAATTGCACTAAATATAAGCACATGCAGGTAATAAATAGCAATAATTATAGTGGCTCTTATGTCCACTATGGAGTGAGAGAGCACGCTATGGCAGCATGTATGAATGGTATGGCACTTCACGGCGCGATTCTTCCTTATGGCGGCACTTTTTTGGTATTTTCCGACTATTGTCGTCCTGCTATACGTCTTTCAGCTCTGATGAAGCAGCAGGTTATGTATGTCATGACTCACGACTCAATTGGAGTGGGAGAAGATGGCCCAACTCATCAGCCAATAGAGCATTTAGCCTCTTTGCGTGCTATACCAAATCTATATGTTTTTAGGCCAGCCGATGCAGTTGAAACTCTTGAGTGTGTTAGCATTGCACTCGAAAAGAAAGAATCTCCAGCACTGTTTGCGCTCTCAAGGCAAAACGTAAGTTACATGCGCAAGTTCTACTCTGATATCGATCAATCTGCTAATTTATCGAAGTTTGGTGCATATATTTTGTGTGAATGTTCAAAAGAATTAAAAGTGACGATATTTGCTACGGGGTCCGAGGTTGAAATTGCAGTTGAAGCAAGGGAGAAATTGCAGGAAAAGGGTATAGGTACAAGGATTGTTTCTATGCCATGCTGGAGGCTTTTTGACGAGCAAAGCGATGAATATAAAGCGGCAATATTAAATAATGACAGCATTAAAGTTGCAATTGAAGCCGGAAGTGAAATGGGTTGGCATAAATACATAGGTTCAAACGGTATATTTATTGGCATGAAAAGCTTCGGAGAATCAGCACCTTATAAAACACTTTATGAGCATTTTAATATCAGTGCTGATCACGTAGTAAAATGTGTGTGTGAGAAACTGGTTTACATTGAGTAGACTTCTTGCATTACTCTACACATCTGTGTTCATTGCACTATAATGACCACCACTACTATCTTCTTCGTCTAATGAATCGGATCTAAGTAAAGAAACACTAGCATCGGTTTGCGATGTAGATTCATCAGTGTTAGACCCAAATAACCATGAAAAAAATCACTAAAAAATGATCCTATTAATGAAAAAGGCTTCATAAGTATACTAAACAAACTACCAAAAAAAGAGCTCGGCTGTTCTTCTGTTTGTGCAGGTTCTGTGGAAGCAACAGGACCTACATCGTTGTCTTGTACATCAGCTCCTTTTTCTCCATTGATGTCTTGCTCTCTCTGTGATTGATTTGAATCTTCCTCCTCTTCCTCTTGACCCCCTTCACTATCTGTCGCTGGCTCACCCACTGAACCATCATCAGATTCTTCTGCGGGTTGCAATAGAGTTTTTATTTCTTCGTTAGTAGTTAAATCTAAGGGAGTCTTTCCATCTTCATCTTTTATATTAACATCTGCTCCTGCTTTTATTAGGGCGTCTACTATTTCTTTGTTGTTATTTTGAGCAGCAAAATGTAAGGGAGTCCTGTTATCTTTATCTTGTGCATTAACATCTGCTCCTTTTATTATTAGAACATTAACCACTTCCACATTATCCCTACCGGTAGCCCAATGTAAAGGAGTCCTGTTATCTTTATCTTGTGCATTAACATCGATTCCTTCTGCTCCCAGTAGAGCGTTCAATACATTTATATCTATGTTGTCCTTTTTAAGAACAGAATGTAAAGGAGTCCTGTTATCTTTATCTTGTGCATTAACATCGATTCCTTCTGCTCCCAGTAGAGCGTTCAATACATTTATATCTATGTTGTCCTTTTTAAGAACAGAATGTAAAGGAGTCCTGTTATCTTTATCTTGTGCATTAACATCGATTCCATGTTTTCCCAATAGGGCTTCTACTACCTCTTCATGGCCCTTTACAGCAGCCCAATGTAAAGGAGTCTTTCCATTTTGATCTGTTGCATTAACATTTGCCCCTTTTTCCAATAGATCTTTTACTATCTCTGCATGGCCATTTTCAGCAGCCCGATGTAAAGGAGTCTTTCCATCTTGATCTGTTATATTAACACTTGCCCCTTTGTCCAATAGGGCTTCTACTACCTCTTTATGGCCATGTGCAGCAGCAAAATGTAAAGGAGTACCTTCATATTTATCTTGTGCATTAACATCGATCCCATTTACTTTCAGTAGGGCTTCTACTACTTCTTGATGGCCCTCTTCAGCAGCCCTATGTAAAGGAGTGCTGTTATGTTCATCTATTGCATTAACATTTGCCCTATTATTTAGTAAAACTTCTACTACCTCTTTACGGCCCTCTTCAGCAGCTCGATGTAGAGGAGTCATATTTGCAAATCCTACTGCATTAACATTTGCCCCATTATCCAATAGATCTTTTACTATCTCTGCATAGCCATTTCCAGCAGCATAATGTAAAAGAGTGTTGTTATGTACATCTACTGCATTAACATCTGCTCCTTCACTTATTAGACTTTTTACTTTCTCAATATTACCTTCTAGAGCAGCCTTACGTAATTCAGCATTTATATCTCTGTTTGAATTGCTCATCCCATACCTCCTGTAAAACTATATTGTTATGATAAAGTCGTTAATAATCTATGAACTCTCACCCCCTGTAAAATTATATTATCATGATAAAGTCATTAATAACCCATGAGCTCTGGATCACGCAAATAATGGTTATTCCCTGTGTTTTTCAGTACATTTGAGCTGGCTGTACATAAGAATTGCAATTGTAGAGCATGCTATTGTTAATAGTAAATTTGGTAAAATACCATAGCGAAAAAATTTTCCTACTATATATATTCCAATAGCCCCAAACATCATATTGCAGAATGAGAGAACTGCACTACCAAGCCCTATACCTTTGATCGTTTCTAAAGCAGAAGTTACGTTATTGCTTATTATTAATGCAAGTCCGATATTGGCTGGAATCCAAACAGTTTGAAGAATTAATATATTTAACTTGTCCGCGAAATAAAAATATACCAATAAACTATCGGATATTATCGGTAACACCAAACCTATTATTAGCATTTTGCTAACCCCTACTTTTGGTACATACCTTCTATTAATTAAAGTTCCAATTATGTAAAATATGACTATGATCGATATGAGGTAGCCAAAATACTGTACTTCAATGCCCATCGATTCAAATATGAACGGGTAGTTAGCAATGTATGCCCAAAGCCACATGAAAGTTAATCCATGAATGGCTGAAAACCCAAGGAAACGATAATTTCTAAATATTGATATATATTGCTTGCAGATATTAGTAGTTATGTTAGTTATACTGGTTTCATTTTTATTTACAGTGAGTGTTTCTTGTAACTTAAAGTAGATAAAAATAAGTATAGCAATTGCTGCAAGTGATATAATAAAAAACAAAAATTTCCAACTATACCCATGTGAAATTATATAACTGCCCACCACTGGAGCTATTCCAGGTGAGAGTGCCACAACCATATTTAATTTTGAAATGACTCTCGAGTATTCACTACCCGAGTACATATCCCTTATTGCTGCATACCCAACAACACCTGCAACACCAGCCCCTGTTCCTTGTATGAAGCGAATTAGTATCAAGAGCGCAATACTGTCGGCTATATAACACATGACACTTGCCAAAGTAAAAATTGTCATACCAATCAGCATCATTGGACGCCTACCATAATGGTCCGATAATGGACCATAAATTAATCCAGACACCGCAAATCCAACTAGATTCAAGCTAATTGTAAGCTGCACTACACTGCCTTCTACTTTAAAATAATTGGCAATGCTTGGTAGTGCAACTGAGTATAGGTCAGTTGCCATATCGACAATTGCTACAGACAATATCATAATAAGAGAGATGATATTTTGCGAAAGAGCTGTTTTCACTTAATGATTTATTGGTAAATATGCTTAATTATAATGTATTTTTTTCATTAGTATAAGTACAATGTTACATAGTAAACGATGTCATGCGAGTAGCGGACACTGAAATCTTAAGCTAAAATCATAAAAAGCACGAATTTCAATATCTTATCTTGAATTATTCACTTTAAGCTTTAAGTCTTCAACAGAAGATGCATTTGCCTCACTTACTACCTTTAGTGGTTCACCAAGATTATGCTCTATTTTTATATTATGCTCAGGATCGTACTCTATTCTTGTATCAAACTCAAAGCCCAATTTCTCACAAAGTTTTTTGAAATACTCAATAATCTTATTTATAATATAAGTAAGCTTATCAAACAAACCGTCATCACCAGCTTTATAGTTCTCTAACTCTTTAGGAATGGTAAGAAGTACTTTACCATCTTCATATACCACATTTTCACCTTCACATTTTAGTTTAAACTCCGCTGAACTGCAAAAACCTGGTGTTTCGATATATGTATAATCATCATAGTTAAGCATTTTTGTATATTTCATGCTAAAACTAAGCTTTATACAATTGGGTTCACGACAATCCATAATATACTCTCTTGTCATACAGTTGCTTTGCGTTAACAAATGAAAAGATCCAAGAGCGTGACTCATATCATTAGGAAGAAAATGAGTATATCCGCCCTGATAATAGTTATTTATTAACTCTTCAATAATAGAGTTATTGGGAATTGTTGCACCAACGTGTTTAAACATTTCTGTAAAAATTTGTCTGAGAAATGGACGATAATTCCCTTTTCCGTTTTCATCCCGTAGAATTAGATTTTTATGGTTTGAATACAGATCGTTAATAAATTCGTTAGTTATTTTTTGTCCGTTAATAGCAAGGCCGTGTGTTCTATTAAGATCCTTATATGTTCCCTCACCAGAAATTACTTCGTCCCCAGTGTTAGCTTTGAAATCAGCATATTTGAGCTTCTTCACTTCAGCTTTCAACGCATTGACCATTTCCTTTGACATGTTATATCTCTACCATTAATACCTGTATATTAATTCTAGCACTTACTTTATTAAATTTCAATTACTAAATGAATTTATCACTTTCACTTCCGTATTTTCCAGCGAGTCACCGTAAGTCACTGCTTTTAGGTAAAACTTTTTTCCCCTTTGCACTTCGAAAGATATTATTGAATCATCAAGTAGAACAAATTTTTCACCTGCAGTGTGCTGATACTCTTTAGTACCTTCTTGTCCTCTGATTAGGTTACTAAGCTTATATTTATTTTTATCTATAAGTTCAGCATTCTGGAATTTCACTATCTCTTTTCCAACTAGTGCTAAATTTGAGTCCGCAATTGAAGTTATGTTTCCAAAACGTAACACTACTATAAGCCCCTCGTCGGTAGATTCCATTACATATCCGTAAGTAGACTGCTTGTTTGTGCTTGCAATAGGCTTATAATCCTTATCGTTGTACGAAATAAAGAGTGTTGCTCCCTTCCAATTCTTTTCCTCACTAATTAAAGTAAAGCTTGCACTATTACCTTTAATATCCGGTAAATCTATCATTTCTACGATGGTTTTGCTAATGTGAGAGGGAGGGTATTCCTTCAGCATAAGTGACCTTGTTGAAGGAAAAGAAAGCTTATATATAGAGTGATCATAACCAACGCCAATTACTTGAATGGACATGCTTTCGAATTTTGTTTTTATAATTCTCACCGTATGCTTTTTCTCACCGTCTAAAATCGTTATTACATCACTTGGCACAAGCCACGCATATTTTATCGGCAGCTTGAAATTGTATATATTTCTCTCTTGCCACGAAGAATAAAGTAAAACCTCAGCTATATTTTGCGCCTCTCCCTCCTCCATAATGAGCGGTATTTCAACTGTTATAGCAGCGCCTTGCTTTGGCAACTCAGCATATTTAACATCAATTGGATAGCCAAAATTGCGATTAAAATAAACGACGTTAACTTTATTGTTTAAATCTAATTGACTGATATTAGCAAGTTTTGAATTGTTACTGAAAACCATTTCACCAATTGGTATTCCAGTCGTAACTCCCCTGCCCTTTTGGACAAATTTCAGTTTAGAGTCCTGTTCAACCACATCAAAAAAATAGCAACTTTGCAGCATTTTAATAATTGAACGTACCGATTGCTGGTCGTTTATCACATACCCAGACAATAACCCTTTGACGTTGCTTGTATCGAACTGATCGCTTTTTAAACCTGTTTTTTGTAACAGATCCGATAAAACATCGGAAATATTAAGCTGTGAAAGCTTTCCCTGAATCCAATGTCCTGTCTGCCAATTATGGCAGTCAGCCCACACATCACATAAATTGGGAAAGTAAGGAAATGGCCTTGCATCCCATGCCCAGAGAAACATTTTTTCTACCATTTCTGAACTTTGCCACTTTTTTAGCGTTCCTTCAATTGCAATTTTTTGCGAAAGAAAGCTCACCTCTCCGTTTGAATATCGTGGATATTTGCTCTCTATGCTGCCTTTGTCAACAAACACATTTGGCTCATTAGTGCAGCCGTTCATACTGGGAAATCCATACTCAGTAAACCATATTTTTTTCATTTTTGGTTGCCATTTCGTTTTACTACCACCTGGATTTATGTGAGTTTCACTCCACCATTTTGCTATGTTTTTCCACGCATACCTGCTGTCGTTATACTTTACTCTTTCAGGCTCACCCTTTGAGTAATCATAGAAATAATCATACCCCACTCCACTGCTCCAACCACCCATTACATCTTCCGCGGAATAACCAAAAGGAGGCTCTGGACCATCAGTCAGTGGAAAATAAGCATCTATGCCAACAACGTCGATATACTCTGAAGACCACAGTTCATCCATATTATACCAACCATCATATGAATGGTATTCGCTCCAATCTGCAGCGTAGGTAACTGTTACTTCTTTTCCAAGATTAAGTTTTATCTGCTTTGCAAGCTTGACCAGCTCTATAACGGCAGGGTAATTCCCTTGTTCATCCCTGATTTTGGTAAGTTGCGCAAATTCAGAACCAATGATAAACCCTTCCACTTTAGTTTGTTTGGCAATGCTTGCATAATGCTCTATAAATTTGTTGTACTGATTCTTAAAAAAATCACTTATATCTTCAGGAGTCCCGCTCAACCTTCCTCGCCACTCTTTGTTCTTTGTATCAAGTAAGGGCATTGGATAGAGCATCACCTTGTAGCCTCTGCTGTGTAGCTCTTCTATATATCTTATCAACGCTGCATCACTAACTGTGCCACCATACCTTGGGTTTCCACTCGCATCTTTTGAAATTAGCTGAGCATTATCTCTGGTTACACCCCCTACTTGCCAATCATCAGGTAATATTGCGGAATCATCTTGAAATTCAACTGCAGGATATATTTTACAATCTTTAATGTTCAGATCATTCACAAACCAATTGACTACTACCGATACCCACTCAACATTTGGTAAATCTCCCTTTAATTGATCCAAAGAAAGCATTGCATCGCTCTTTTTAGTGTGGTTGTTGTGATTTACCCTTTGCGCCAGCCCATATGGGATATATTGGTTGCTGCTTATTTTCTCTTGCGCGATTTTCTTCTGTATTTTTGTATCATATACAAACTCACCTGAACCTGGTATGATATTGATATTCCGAATATTTTTTGCTACTGAAAATTCATTTGACTTTACTGCAGTTTGCACTTCAAACGTAAATACCGGAACATGATTATTATAGTCTGCTAAAGGAAAATTCTTGATGACTATGTAAGATATTCCCCTATAAGCCGGCACATTCCCCTCTCCTTCAATTGATGACATAAATGGATCAGGATTTTGGTCTTCTCTGCCGCTGTAAAAAGTATAATCTATTTCATCAAAGCTAAGTGATGTTGTATCTGCCCAGATTCTGTTTAATTTTTCTACTTTCCCCTTGCAGATCGCAATTGCAAGCGTTGCGTAGTAATTATATGTAACGTTCATACCTCTTCCAATTTTGCTTTTGGTGGTTATCGCCTCTTCTTTTATTGGCTGTGACCAAATAATGTTCCCTGCAACACGAGCAGTGCCATAGATAATTGGAATCGTTCTGCCGTAGGTTGAGGTTTGAACTTGCAGATTTTTTAGTCTCGCACCATGCGTTACTTTTTGCTCGGCATCAAGGCCGAACATTGCCCCATCTAGCTGTGCACCAAGAAGAGCACCGAGTTCTGAGCCGATAATCCGGCCAATTGGACCAAAAATGCTGCCTGCTTGACCAAAAATTGATGATAAAATTATTGTAGACATGGTAATCCTCCTTTTGATAGATTTTTTTGAAATTGTTGAGAAAAGATCCAAGTGTCACGCTACTTGGATGACACCTATAACCTTGTCATCCCAGTGCTTCCTCCTTTGTCATCCCAGTGCTCCGACACTGGGATCTAGGAATTTTAATTGTAAGCAAGCACACTGAGTTGATAAGTATAAAAATGGCTGAAAAATAAACATTTTTGATGAGGTCACATAGAAAGCTGGATCCAAGTAGTCAAGGCACTTGGATGACAAGAAAGGGGCTACTCGGATAACAGATACTATGATAAGAAATTCAACAACTTACAATGAATAATTGAAGTTTTTAATTAAGAAAAGCACATGGTGTAGCTATAATTATTGTAAGCAACAATGAAAAAGTACGGAAGTGAAAAATTACCACTCTCATGGCAATCACTTCACCAGCGGCAAAGTGATACCATGCTGATTCATATATTTTCCTTTCATATCATCATATGATTTCTCGCATTCACTTTCGCCGCTTAAAAATACGAATTGGCATGCGCCTTCATTAGCGTAAATTTTCGCAGGAAGTGGAGTGGTGTTTGAGAATTCGAGTGTGACATGACCTTCCCATCCAGGTTCTAAGGGAGTAACGTTTACTATAATTCCACACCTTGCGTAAGTTGATTTACCAACACAAATGACCAGTACATTCCTTGGTATACGGAAATATTCCACTGTACTTGCAAGCACAAAGCTATTTGGTGGAATTATGCATACGTCTGTTTCTTTATCTATAAAACTATTCTCAGAGAAATTTTTAGGGTCCACGATGGCTGAATTAACGTTAGTAAAAATCTTAAATTTATTATCCACTCTTGCGTCGTAACCATAAGATGATAGTCCGAAAGATATGACACCTTTGCTGCTTTTGTGATTCACAAAAGGCTCTATCATTCCAAAATTTTCAGCTTTTTCTCTTATCCATTTATCTGGCATAACTGCCATAATTGCCCCTTAAAGTTGTGTAATACTTACAATAATATAAAATAAAATTTAAATGTAAACTGTAGCTTTTGTCATGCAATTAAAGCTTTTCAGTTTGATTTTTTGTTACAATAATTAGATTTATGTTCTTAACTAAAAATAATGCTTAGAAACTTTCTCCTGATTTTTGTATTCGTATTATTCATGCCGCTGTCAAATGCTGATGCCAGGAAATACATCAGAATTGTTGGGTCTTCAACTGTTTTTCCTTTTATCTCATTTATAGCCGAGGAGTTCAATCGTGTATTCTCCTTTAAGACTCCAGTTGTGGAATCGATAGGAAGTGGATCAGGATTCAAAATGTTTTGCTCAGGAATAGGGGAAGACACTCCAGACATCACCACTTCATCTCGCCCTATGAAGGAAGTAGAAAGAGAACTATGTAAAAGAAATAAAATTAATGAAGTGATAGAGATCATCATTGGCTATGATGGAATTGTCATTGCAAATTCAAATCAAAGCCATAGATTTGATTTCACAAAGAAGGACTTATTTGACACTTTATCTGCATATTCTCAAGAAAATGATAAATTAGTAAAAAATAATAAGAAGTTTTGGTCTGATGTAAATCAAGCCTTACCAAAAACAGAAATTGAAATTTATGGTCCACATCAAAATACAGGCACATACGAAACTTTGGTTAATTCTATTATGCTTGATCAATATTCATGCATGAACTCGAGAATTTTCAAAGAGAATTATAAAGATCAGGAAGAAAGAAAGCAAGCATGTGGTAATATAAGGGATGACGGAAGGTATATAGAAGTTGGAATTAATGAAAACATAATAATACAAAAATTGAAAAGTAACAAGAACGCTTTAGGGATATTTAGTTTTAGCTTTTTAATGAGGAATCAAGATAAAATACAAGGGAGCACAATTGCAGGAATTGAGCCAACTTACGAAAATATATCATCGGGAAAATATATATTAGCAAGACCTCTATACCTTTATATAAAGAAAGAACACCTGGATACTGTTGATGGATTAAGAGAATTCATAAAAGAAATTATAGATTCGATCGGCATTGAAGATGGGTACCTATCTAGGCTTGGTCTAATTCCACTTTCAAGTGAAGATATAAAGAAAGCTTCAGCAAAGGTTTATGATATAACGTGACGGCAACGTTTCTTTTATATTCTTTGTTCTAGCGTAGTCAGACCCAGCGCGGCGCGCTGGGATGACAATGGATTACTAATTAGACAGTTCTGCGTTGTTGCAACACCCCAGAAACAACCGGGTCCGAGCTTTTCGTATTTGGGCTTTCTGATTTCTCACAAACTCCTCCAATATAAGCTAGTACAGCCAATGCTGAAACTGCAACTACGCATAGTCCAACAAACGCCCAGAGCGATCTTCCCTTTGTGTTCACTCCAGAAGTTTGTATCGTTTTTTTCTGGGGTTTTGTTGTCTGCAGTTGGTGCAGAGTTTACGGTGTTTTGATCTAGATCAGTGTCATCTATAAAGTTAAGATCATCATTCTCAGACGGATCCCAATTGATTTCTTGTGAAAATCGAGTCTCATACTCTTTATCCCATGCTATCTGATCATTAATCTTGGCATTATCTAGTTCATTTTTACTAAGTTTTTCCTCAAATTCTTGAATCAAATCTTGAAAGCATTGCTCACCTACTCCAGGTATTTTAGCAAAACGTTTTTGTGCACATGTAAGTTTATCCATTACATAGTTATTTCCATTGAACTCGAACCCAAGGAGCCCTGGAGAAGCAGCATCAAACATTAATTTAAAGCTTTCTTTTATCTTTTCCACATCTTCTTGGTTCAATTCTTCACTATATTCAACTTTCAGAGGATAAACTAAAAGGGCATCTACTCTTCCACTACTCCAATATACCTCTCGCTCTAAAACCCTTTCTACATCTTCACCACAATTCTCTAATGCTGCTTTAACTTGATCAATATCAAGGTTTCCTATTGCTTCTTGTAAGTTGGAATCAAGATCCATTACCCACTTGTGATCTTCTATTTTTTGAACAACTTGTACAAGAGCAAAATATTCTGTGCTATGAGGGTCAAATTTTCCTTGAAAGCGTTTAAGATCATCTATTGTATCCGTAAAATATGGTTGATCTTCAAAAGATTTTGTTACCTTGTAATCACACAAAAAATCACGAGTTTTTTGATCAGCTTCCTCCCAAATTAGTTCAATGATCTCGACTTTAGTGTTAACGCTAGCTTCAGAACAGTCAATAACAAAATCTAAAATGGTACCTTTGTTACTAGTCAAAGTCCCCTCGTGGTTCAAAACTGCTTGTATATCATTATGTTCACCATTGTTGAATATGTCCTGGACTTTTTGAAAATTGCCATCCCAGACTGCCTGTCTTAATGAACCTAGAATTTTTTCTTGTGCATCAGTTAATTCAACCATATCTTACCTCTAATAAAAATTTAATTATCACACATATTTACAAGTAAATCAAGTATGTTGTTAATAACTGTTAATAAAGGCCAACAAAATGCTTGACGTTAGAGTAGCTTTTATGGCTTTGTATAGCGAGGAAGTAACTCTATGAAAAATCATCAACGTTTACAAAATTTGCGTTCAATTGTATTTATTGCGGGAATATTCCTATTGCTGTTTAGCTTAGCAATGCTTATTCCTGCTATTACCAATAAGTATCTCAGCTACGAATGGAAAAATTTCCTCGCTGGATTCATAATTACCTGCACATCTGGCGCAATTTTTATTTTACTCGGTAAATTAAGTAGATTGCATGGAATGCCAGCAATTTTTGCGATTACTAGTTGCACCTGGATTGCCTTGTCTCTGTTTGCAGCTATTCCTTTCTATTTTGATAATCTGAGCTATGTTGATGCATTGTTTGAAACGATATCTGGCATCACAACCACAGGAGCAACTATATTTAATGATATTGAAAAACAATCTCCAGGAATACTGCTATGGAGAGCAATGCTACATGGCATGGGGGGTTTTGGTGTAATCACTTTAGGAATTGCAGTTTTTCCTATGTTTAAGGTTCTCAGCCTAAATAATTTACTTTATTCTGAATATTCAGATGCTACCAAAAGGAAGTTGCCGAACACGCGAAGCGTAGTGATTCATGTTACGGCAATATATTATGGCTTAATTTTGTTATGCATATTTTCCTATTATCTAGCTGGTATGCCACTATTTGATGCAATATGCCACGGAATGTCCTCTGTATCAACTGGTGGATTTGCTAACTATAACGATTCTATAGGGCACTACAATAACCCTATGTTAGAAGTCATAACGATCATTTTTATGATTTTGGGTTCTCTGCCTTTTCTTAGCTATTTAAAAATTATAAGACGATTAGACATTTGCTATGATGAACAGGTCTCTTACTTTGTTAAGATAGCTATTGTTTCATCTTTATTTGCTTGTTTTTGGTTGTATAAAAATGTTGATTTAGGAGTGTCATTATCATTTAGATGCAGCACATTTACCATCACCTCTTTAATTACGTCAACTGGTTATGCAATCTGTAATCATATAGATTGGAGTTTCATTTCAGTCTTAGCTTTTTTTCTAACCTTTGTTGGTGGATGTAGTGGTTCTTCAAGTGGTGGTGTCAAAATCTTCCGCTTGATTGTTCTTTTAAGGTCTATAAGAAATTACTTTTACCTTTTATTAAACCCTGATGCAGACAATGGAGTAAAATTCAATGGAAAAATTCTGGAGAATGATGAAGTTCACTCTGTCTTTATATTTTTTGCAATTTTCATGTTAACGTTTACCATTTCATCAATAGTGATGTCTTACTTAAGCAATGCAGACTTTATAACTAGCATCAGTTCAGTCTCTGCAACGCTTACAAACTCTGGCCCGGGATTTAGTAATTTAATAGGCCCTTCGGGTAATTATTCCTCTTTCAGTAATGAAGTAAAATTATTTCTGTCGTTTTTAATGCTGCTTGGCAGACTTGAAATATTGCCAATCTATTTTTGTATAGGTAATTTATTCTTATTTAATAGAAAGAAATAGTTGGTGAAGTTGTGAAATTTGATATTATAGCTAAACTGACTTACGACAATTTGAAAAACCGTCATTCCGCTACTCGTTAGCGATATCTATACCGCGAATAAATCCACAGATGTACGAACATTGTGATTTGGGCACACCAGGAAGAATGTCATCCAAGTAGCCCCTTTCTCGTCATCCCGCTACTTGTTAGCGGGATCTATGCTAAGAGATACCGCGAATGAATCGCGGCATGACGGTTCGCGGCGGTATAGCTATAGATAGTATTAGCTATTTAATAAAAAGATCGTAGCTAAACCAAGAAATATAAAAGCTGAGAGAATATCAGTTGTTGCCGATGTTAGGATTGAAGAAGAAACGGCAGGGTCAGACTTTAAGCGATGAAGCATTATAGGAATGAAAGTTCCGATGAACGTTGCAATAATTGACATCATAATCATGGAGACCACAAAAATCATCTCCACTTTGAAGTTGTGAAACCTTATTGCTAACACTACTAATGAAATAGTAGATAAGATCACCCCGTTTATAAGACCTATTAAAAATTCTTTCATCAGTATTCTTTTTGCATTTTGCTCAGTTAGATATTTTGTTGCGATTGCCCGGATGGTTAGCGTTACTGTTTGGGATCCTGCATTTCCGCTCATTGATGCAATTATCGGCATGATTATTGGCAGCACTATAAAACTTTTTATTACATCATCGAAAAAGCCAACTACTATGGAACACATTGTTGCAGCTAAGAGGTTAAACAGTAACCAAGGTAGCCTTTTAATTATAGTTTTATGTATAGGGGCATTTATATCGGCTTTAGAAGATACACCGCTTATTTTGAGTACATCCTCTTCTGTTTCTTGTTGAACAACTTTTATCACATCTTCAATTAAGATCACACCAATAATTTTACCATTCTTATTTACTACCGGAGCCGATAATAGAGAGTAATCTTTAAATATTCTTGCTACTTCCTCTTGGTCTATTCCAGTTTTAATGATTTTTATGTCATGATCCATTATCTCTTTTATTATTGTGTCTCCTGAGTGAGATATTACCTTATTTAAATTAACACTGCCTATAGGCTCTAATTTTGAGTTGATAATGAATATCTGGTGAAATTTTTCTGGTATTTTTTTATAGTTGCACACAAATTCTGTCAGTTGATTTATTGTCCAATAATATGGAGCTATAACCATATCTTTATGTATTAACCTTCCTGCACTTTCTTCTGGATATGATAGCAACTCCTCTACCGATTTCTGAGTTTTGCTGGGCAAATAGTAAAGTATATTTTCTACAGACTTTCTATCTAAATCTTTCACTATGGTTACTATATCTTCTACATCAAGGAGCATTAGTAACTTTGCTGTATTTTCTATTCCCAATGTTTCTATGATCTCTATTTGTAAATCTGGCACTACATGCACTAGGGCATCACTTAACAAATGTTGATCGAGGATATTAACTAATTTCTCCCTGTGATCACTGATCGAAGTAGATAAAAAATAAGCTAACTGAACACTGTCTATCGTTTTTACAATATTACGAACATTCTCTAGCTCCTCGTTATCAAGTGACTCTATTAAGTCATCAATAGCCTTTTTGTCTAAACCATAATGGGAACTTATTTCAATATTCATTACTTTACCTTGTTTTTTAATAAATATACGCGCTTGATTTCCTTAAACATTAAAGTATAATGGAATTATTTAAATTAACTATCATATGGTTAAATTTCTATTTTGTTTACTGTTATTGTTATTGATAGTAAATATATTAAAATCTAAAGTATAATGAAAACTTATCCAGAAATTCTTGAACACTTTCAAAGCTTAAATAAAAGTATTTCTCTTATCAGGAGGTGTCTTTGACATAGAAAAATTAAAGTTGCGTCTTGAAGAGCTTGACTCCCAAGCGTCGAATGATGACCTATGGCAAGATAACCAAAAAGCACAAGAAGTTTTAAAAGAACGTTCTAAAATTAAGAATGACGTAGAGTCGTTTTTAAAGCTGGAAAGCGATTACAACGATGCCATCAGCTTAATGAAGTCTGCTATTGATGAAAATGATGAAGAATTTTTCTCTGAAGTTGAAAATGAATTAGCTAAGCTAGAGAAATTAATCAAGTATAAAGAAACAGAGTCCTTATTTACTGGTGAAGCAGATAATAATAACTGCTTTTTAGAAATCCACTCAGGAGCTGGCGGAACCGAGAGCAATGATTGGGCTGAAATGCTGATGCGCATGTATATAAGGTGGGCAGAAATTTATCACAACTTTAAAGTTGAAGTTGTAGAAAAATTAGAAGGAGAGTCAGTTGGTATAAAGTCTGCAATGATAAAAATCGTTGGAGAAAAAGCTTATGGGTGGGCAAAAAGTGAAAGTGGAATTCACAGGCTGGTTAGAATATCGCCATTTGATGCAAATGGTAAACGTCATACCAGTTTTGCAAGTGTAGGAGTAACTCCAGTGATAGAAGATTCAATTGATATTGCTGTGGATGAAAAGGATCTAAAGATCGACACCTATCGTGCTTCCGGAGCAGGCGGTCAGCATGTGAACAAAACTGAAAGTGCAGTACGCATTACGCATATTCCAACTGGTGTTGTAGTTCAATGCCAAAATGGTCGTTCTCAACACAGAAATAAAGATGAGGCATTGAAATTACTTAAAGGACGTTTATACCAAATTGAACTGGAAAAGAAAGAACAAAAGATGGCTGAAGAATATGGTAAAAAATGCGATATAGGCTGGGGCAATCAGATCAGATCGTACGTTATGCATCCATATCAAATGGTGAAGGATTTAAGAACCGGACATGAAGTGGGCAATATAAATTCTGTTTTTGATGGTAATATAGATTGTTTCATAGTTAGTGTGCTTACTAAGCAAAATTAAGAATTCATTTGGAGTTGACTTTACTTGCTGTGATAGGTGATAATTAAAAATACTATTTAAAATTAGAGGTAAAGTTATTGCAATGAACTATAAGCAATGGGAAGAAATATTAAGTACAGTTAATAAAGAAGTGACCTTACCCAGAAAAAGTGGAGAGAAAGTTTGGAATGTTTTTTACAAAAAGAATGATGCATCAAATTGTTCTGGAATGCAATAGTTAATAGTGACGTTGTTTGTTATAAAAAATTTCTATGTATTCAAATATTGCAGTTCTAGTTTGTTGAGCAGAGTGTTGTGAAGTATCAATAAGTATTTCTCTTTTCAATGAGCTAAAGAAGCTTTCCACAACAGAATTGTCGTAACAACAACCTTTATGACTCATCTATGTTTTTTATGGATAAGAGATATTGATAACCTTGCGAAGTATATTGTGAACCTTGATCACTATGTAATAGTAGATTTTTGGCAGGTTTACGGTATCCGTTCAGGAGAGTGGTTTAAGAAACAATAGATAGGAGATTTTGGAAAGGATTGAGACCCCTTTGTTTCCAAGTTAAGTATAATGAAATTATCCGCTCAAGGAATGTATTTCCCCGCTTTGATTGTGTAAAATATGAGTTTTTGCGATAAACGACATAATGCCGAATTTGCCGTTCAGCGTGGTTATTTGTCAGCGGAATATTTTCTGGGTCATCTAAAAATTTCCACATCATTCTTTCAGATCTCAGAACATTTTTTGCAACTCGAGAGGCTCCAATTGCTTCAGGTAAACGAGATATCTCCTTCAAGTAATACTTTGTACGTTTTCTTAATTTTCTGGCACGTCTGACAAACCTCAAAACATCTATCTCACTTTTTAGTAAAGCTTTTTTTAGTGCAAATAATTCAGTGGCCACGTTTCTCAAGTAACAACCCAGAACTTTAACTTCAATATTCCAACTATGTGCTAATCTTTCAAAATCTCTTGATAAATGTGCCCAACAGATTTGCCTGTTTTTATCGGCAAAATAATTGTATGCTGCATACCTGTCAGTTATTACCAAGCTATTGCGATTGCAGAATTTACTATTTTGTAAAACTTTCATTCCTCTTGACTCTGTAAATTTTACAAAACTTGCCGTATTGCTTGCAAACATCCAACACCAAGCGAGTTTACCTTTGTTATAATGGCTCGTTTCATCAATATGTAGAACTTTACTCCTACTTATCTCTTGTTCGATCTGCTCATACATTTTTTTGCATTTTGAAGCAACTCTATGTTCACTATTTGATATGCTACCGACGCTTATGTTCAAATTGAAGATATCATTTACGACACTCGCTATTTCGCGTTTTGAATTTTTGTAGAATCCGCTGAACGCTGCAATTATTGACTTAACCCTTGGACCAAATGTATTTGGCGTAACACCTTCCGGTAACTTGCTACTTCTTCTCTTTCCGCATCTCCGACAACGGCCATGTTCTAACTGATATTCCACTACATAAGGCTTGATTTCTGGAAGATCAACTTTCTGATGAATATATGGTTTTTCACATATTGCAATTTCTCCTCCGCATTCGCAAGTATTAGGCAACTCTATCTTTACTACTTTATCTGCATCCATGTTGGCGCGAAAACTTCCTTTATGACCAACCTGACCGCCAATATTCCTTTCGCTTTTCGGCTTATTCTTTTTTATTTTATACAACTCTTTGGAACTTGGTATTGATGAATTTTTTGAGCTTAAACCGAGTCTTTCTCTTAACTCAGCATTTTCTATCTTTAAAGCCTTATTTTCTGCTTTTAAACTTTCATTCTCTTTTTCCAATCTTTCTATTTTTGCTTCTAACCTTTCTATTTTTTGCTGTAAATTTTTGCAAAGTTCTAAAAGGTTTACCATATTATTTCACTTTTGCTCTATGATTATCTTTTTAGATCACCTTGTCTACCTTATTCTGCCACTCCGCTTAACGGATACGAAATGCTTTTTTGTTATCCATTAAATCGCTTCATATCTTCAACTTGCAACAAATAAGGGCTATCTTTTGGTAAAGTTTTAACAGCTAGCTCAGCATATTTTGTAAATTGCTTTAAATCACCTTCAATACAAGCCTTTTTTGTCAAGGCAAAATAATGCATTGCCGTATCAGCTTCACATTTATATGCAATGCTTAAATACTTCCAGACAAAAGCGTTATTTGGTTCTATATTCAAAATCTGCCCCAGGTAAAAAATCGCCTTTTTTGCATCACCGTGTAATAATAAAGTATGAGATAATGCAAGTTTCACTAAATAACTGTTTTTCTTAGATAAATACCTAAGCGATTCCTCATACATTTTTATTGCTTCACTTAAATTTCCGGCCTTGTATAGCATTTCTGCTTTTAATTCATATAGGTATGGGTCATTGCGTGACTCTTGAATCAATGAATTAACTTTAGCAATAGCCTCTTCTATCTTTCCTTGCCTATAGCAAACTATAGCATTTACATACTCAGAATTATTTTCATATTTATTAGATAACACATGAATAGGAGCAAAGAAAGAGTCTAGCTTGGCAACCACACGCTCAAACTTTAGTAACTTATCCGCAAAAATTGGTTTTACGTTGTTTTTAACCTTATAATTTTGTACAGCAAATATACGTTTCTCACTAAGTGGGTGAGTGCGGAAATATTCCTCGGTGTTCTCATGCTCAATACTTTTAAAATAATCAAAAATCTCTTTCATACCTGAATTATCATAGCCAGATTCATCAAGATACCTTAAAGCATAGCTATCTGCTACACTTTCTTGCTCTTGAGAATAGTTAAAAAATAGCCTTGAACTAAACGCTACACCACTAAGCAAAATTGCACCAGCAACCTGAGGGTTAATGATAATACTAGAAACTAATCCTACCATATAACTAATCATTGCTATCGATTGAAAATAACCCATAGCACTACTCATTTGCAATATATGACCAGCAGATATGTGAGCAATCTCATGTGCTAATATACCAAGCAGGACATAAGGTTTAGCCGAATATTGTAAAAGTCCTAAATGAATGAAAATACTGTTATTGTTAATTACAAAAGCATTAATCGAATTGTCATTAATTATAAAAACTTTTATTTGCTCATGATCAATATCCGCAGCAGAAAATAAAGGTTGCGCTAGCTCTTTCACTATTGCTTCCACTTCACTATCTCTAATAATGTTAATAGAGTAAGCATTATTATAATATGCAAAAAAGAACAATAAGGTCAAAAACTTAGCAACTCTAAACATGAAAATTCTGTGCTTGTATAATTTATAGAAATTCTATATTTTAACACTTAAATTATACAAATTTATAAACGCTAGTTTAAATTTTTAACGTAACTGATAAGTTTGTCGATGGTAGTTAACTTAATTTTATGTTGTTCAGCAAATTTAAGTAACTGAGGTAAGCGCATCATAGAGCCATCATCATTCACTAATTCACAAATAACTGCTGAATGATCAAACCCTACTAACTTCGCCATTTCAACACTCGCTTCAGTATGACCAGCACGTTGTGCCACCCCACCTTTATGTGCAATTACAGGAAAAACATGACCTGGAGTTATGATGTCATCCTGAGTACCATCCTTGTTGATAGCAGCATGTATAGTTTTCGTTCTATCCTCTGCTGAAACACCGGTTGTAATGCCATAACGCGCATCAATTGATGTAGTAAATGCGGTATGATTTTCACCAATATTTTTCTTTTCCATGAAATTAAGGCCCAACCTTTTCATGTGAAATTTAGTCATTGCTAAGCAAACAACCCCTGTACCGTACCTAACCATAAAAGCCATATGTTCCGGCTTTATTTTCTCAGCTAAGACAATCAAATCGCCTTCATTTTCTCTATTTTCATCATCAACTAAAATGAATAATTTACCGGAACGAGCATCCTCTAATACATCTTCCACAGAAGAAATACCTGGTAGACTCATTGAAGCATAAGTGGCCTGTACCATAATAATTTACTTAAATTCAATCTTAACTATTTTATACAATTTCTCTCCATTTGGCACTGTCACTTCCACATATTCACCGACTTTTTTGCCGATTAAGGCACTCCCAAGTGGTGAACTAGTAGATATTAACTGCTTTGAAACATCAGCTTCATATTCGCCTACAACCTTATAAACATATTCCACTTCACCGTTATTATCACTTAACATGCTTAATGTCACAGTTGCACCAAACATTACTGAATCGCCAGACAAATTTTTTACTTCTATTACTTCCGCATGTGAGAGCTTACTTTCTATCTCCATTATACGGCCTTCAATAAAACCTAACCTTTCCCGTGCTGCATGATACTCTGCGTTTTCAGACAAATCACCTTGATCACGAGCATCAGAAATAGCCTGTATCACAGAAGGTTTTTCTTCCTTTAATTTTTCAAGTTCGGCTTGCATATTCTCAAAACCTTCACTCGTTATAGGAAATTTATTAATAATGGATGAAGCCATAATCACCACCTAAACGCAATTAAATTGAGTAACGAAATTACTCACAATGTTAAAAATATCACCTTTTATATCATCACTCATGTCATTTGACAACTTTTTTAAAACCCCAGGATGCACAGTATGAAAATAATTAATAAGATCATGTTCAAATTTATTAATGTAACTTATTTGTATTTTACTTAACTGATTATATAGGTTAGAAAAAATATACATCAGCACTACTTGTTCTTCTATTGACATAGGTAAATGTTGTTTTTGCTTTAATAACTCGACAAGATATTTACCCTTATTCAAGGATAATTGAACACTAGCATCAAGATCAGAACCAAATTTTGCGAAATCTTCTAATTCTCTATACTGAGCTAAGCTTAGCTTTATAGAACCAGCAACTTTCTTCACAGACTTTAGTTGTGCAGCAGAACCAACCCGTGAAACTGACAAACCTATATTTACTGCAGGTCGAAATCCTTTATAAAATAATTCAGACTCAAGAAAGATCTGCCCATCGGTAATTGAAATAACATTTGTTGGCACATATGCAGATACATCACCAGCTTGAGTTTCGACAATTGGCAAAGCAGTTAAAGAACCCTGCCCTTTTTTATCAGACATTTTAGCAGCTCTTTCAAGCAAGCGAGAATGTACATAGAATATATCTCCAGGGTAAGCTTCACGACCAGGAGGACGTCTGAGCAATAAAGACATCTGCCTATATGCCACAGCATGCTTAGATAAATCATCATATATAATCAAACAATGCATTCCATTGTCACGGAAAAATTCCCCAATAGTGCAACCAGCATAAGGTGCTAAAAATTGCATAGGCGCGCAGTCAGATGCACTAGCCACAACTACAGTTGTATACTCTAATGCTCCGCTTTCTTTCAGCTTATTTACCACTTTTGCTACTGTTGAAATTTTTTGCCCAATAGCAACATAAACACAGTAAACTTTTTGATTTTCGTTTACCTCATCGTTAATCTTCTTCTGATTGATAATAGTATCAAGCGCAATAGTAGTTTTACCAATTTGTCTATCACCAATAATTAATTCACGCTGCCCTCTACCTATTGGAATTAGCAAATCTATAATTTTAATTCCTGTTTGCAGTGGCTCATGCACAGACTTACGATCAATAATGCCTGGCGCTTTAGATTCTATATCCATTCTGTTTTTGGCTCTAATTTCCCCACCGTCGTCCATAGGATGGCCCAACGCATTTACAACTCTCCCTAACAATTCATGCCCTACAGGCACCTGCACAACATCACCACTACATTTTACAACGTCCCCTTCTTTCACATCACGGTCATTACCAAGCACAACTATTCCAGCCGTATCATGATCTAAATCGAGAACTATTCCTTCTACACCACTTGCAAAAAATACCTTTTCACCGAATTTTGCTTTTTCCAGCCCATAAACCAATGCGATACCATCTGTTACTGAAATTACTTCACCTATATTTTCCCGCTTTATAGGATTATCAAACGTCTCAACCTTTTCTCTTATTATACTTGCTATCTCAGAAACATTCATACTGTTCTTCATACAAAATTCCTTACTTTTAATATTTCCATTTTACTTAAGTCAACTAACCTATCCAAGTAACTTTTTAGCGAAGCATCGATCAAATTAAAACCATACCTAACTACGAAGCCACCTAGTATAGAAGGGTCAACCACATTGCTTACTTTTATTATTTTACCAAGAAAGCTCAAAGATTCAGTAATTATTTTTATATCAGATTCCTTTAAAGTTTCTGCTGACTTTATAGTAATTTCGAATTCATTTTCATTTTCTCTTGCAAGACTTAAGAATTTTTCTAATATAAGGATCAATAAACTAGAGCGTTTATTTGCAAATATAACCATAATAAATTTTACTAAATTCTCACTCAAGTGCTCATTTATAGAAAGCGTCACTTCTTTTTTGTGTGCAAAAGAAATCATAGGATGAGATAGGTACACAAAAACATCACGTTGATCCTTAAAAAAAGCCAACAAAAATTCTACTTCTTTCCTTATAATACCTAACCTGCTTCCTGAGACATGAAATAGCACTCTAGCGTAAGATGAAACTAAATTATTGTATTGGGTCTTTTTCATATTAAATCCAGTAAATCTAAATTAATTCAGCTACAAATCTTTCATTCTTCAATCCAAGCATTTTTTATATAAACAGGTCTTCTCTTTAAGGAAAGAAAATATAAATCATATCTGACTGAATAATCTAAAAAACTAAGGTTTTTACTTAAGAAATACTTAGAAGAATTTATAATAGACTGACATTGAAGATGAGATATCGGTATTTCTTTTCCAAGTAAACTTGTTTTAACCTCTATAAAAATCAGCTCCTTTTTTTTAGATACAATCAAGTCAATTTCACCGAACTTACAACGGTAACGGCGTTTTATAACATTATACCATTTCAGTTTTAAATATACTAAAACTAATAACTCGCCAAAGTAACCTACAAAGTAGCGTAACCTACTTACCACAAGAAGAACAATTATGATAACAATTAACTTTGTGTAACTACTTTGCCTCCTTCTTTATTTTTACTATAAACCTTACCTCTTGCTGCAATATCCCTATCAACCAGTTCTATCACTGCCATTGAAGCGCAATCACCCTTTCGAGTGCTAAATTTTATTATTCTAGAATACCCACCTTTACGATCTTGATAACGGCTGGCTAAGACGTTTAATAACTTATCAACTGCTAACTTACTATTATGAAGGCGTGAAAGCAAAAGTCTTCTACCATGTAAAGTATTCTTATTCTTAGCAATTGTAATAAACTTTTCGACATATGGACGAAGTTCCTTAGCTTTTGGTAAAGTAGTTACAATCTGCTCATGGTTAATTAATGAGATAGATAGATTCTTTAACGTCGATAATCTATGTTCAGTACAACGAGATAGTTTACGTTTTTTTATTCCATGTTTCATATATCACCTAATCTTCATCAGTATGTTGTTTAGCCAACTCATCTATATCCTTAGGTGGCCAGTTTAGCACATTCATACCCAAAGACAAGCCAAAATTAGTCAAAACTGCCTTAATCTCATTCAAAGACTTTCTGCCAAAATTAGCAGTTCTTAACATTTCACCTTCTGTCTTTTGCACAAGATCACCTATATAAGTGATGTTTTCGTTTTTCAGACAGTTATGAGACCTGACAGATAATTCCATTTCATCTACCTTACGCAATAAGACAGGGTCATAACCCAAATCTTTAGCACCACTAGACGAAGAAACCTGCGATTTTTTATAACTTACATCAGAACTAATAAAGGGCTGAAGTTGCTCCTGTAATATTCTTGCAGCAGAGTCAACAGCTTGACTCGGAGAAATTGTACCATCAGTTTCAATTGACAATATCAGCTTATCCTTATCAGTCACTTGGCCAACACGACTGTTCTCTACCCTGTACGAAACCCTGTTGACAGGGCTATACAAAGCATTAACTGGAATAAAACCAATTAAATCCTGTTCACTCATAAGCTTCAAAAGTTCGTTTTCTTTATACTTAATTACAGGAAGATAACCTTTTCCGCTAGCCACATATATGGTCATGTTAAGCTCTACATTTTGCCCCAGCGTACATATTAATAAATCCTTATTCACAATAGAGCATTGATCATCAGTTTCTATCATCCCAGCTAATACCTGGCAAGGCCCTTTAGCGTTTAAATTTAAGCATTTATTAGAAGCACCATTTAATTTACACCTCAACATACCCATATTTAATACTATATCAGTTACGTCTTCTCTCACCCCTTGAATTGAAGTGAACTCATGAGTTACACCTTCAATTTTTATTCCATAAACAGCACTACCTTTAAGAGAAGATAACATTACACGTCTTAATGCATTACCTAATGTTAAAGCAAAACCACTTTCCAACGGTTCTAGCACTATATCACTTTTTTCACTTGAATCATCTGATATTACCTTAACTGAACTAGGTTTAATCAATTTATCTAAATTGCTACAGAGAGAAACATCATTATTATAATACATAAAACAACCTTTTCAAATATCCTATACTCTTCTTTTTTTTCTTAACCTGCACCCATTATGAGGAATTGCGGTTTTATCTGCAATTGAAGTCACAGTCAACCCACAGCTCTGAAGTGCTTTAACCGCAGCTTCGGTACCAAAGCCAGGACCGCGAATTATTACAGAGACAACCTTCATACCAAATCTCTCCATTGCGTTCTTCGCAGCAGACTCCGCAGCCTTACCTGCAGCATAAGGTGTGGATTTTCTCGAACCTGAAAAACCACATGCACCCACAGAAGTTTGACATAGCGTATTACCATGAACATCAGTTACATTTACAAAAGTATTATTAAAAGTTGCACGAATATGGACAACACCAGTAATAAACTCCTTCTTACTCTTACTAACCGTTTTGACTTTTTTCATTAAAACTCACAATAATAATAAATTTTATTTTTTCCCAGCAATAGGCAACCGAGATCTACCTTTACGAGTCTTAGCATTAGTATGAGTCCTTTGCCCTCTCACAGGTAAACCTTTTCTATGTCTCACCCCTCTATAGCATCCCATTTCCACTAAAGATTTTATGTTCATAGCCACTTCTTTTCTGAGCTCACCTTCTATAACATAATTTTGTCTAATGAAACCGCTGATCTTTTCTATATCTTCATCTCGTAATTCTGAAACACGTTTGCGCTTATCAACTTCGCAAGCGTGACAAATTACATTCGCAGTAGCAATACCTATACCATATATATAAGTTAATGCAAAAGGAACACATTTCCTCACTGGAATATTTATGCCTGCAATACGTGCCACTGGTACCTCGATACTTTATTAATAACAACTCTTAATTTATACCATAAAACAACTCAGAGTCAAACCAAATTACAAGAAATTTTACTTTCAATCTCTTGCGTTACCTCATCAACACTCAAATTAGCGTCAATTGTTAATAATTTGCCTTTATAATACTCGCGTAAACCTTTCATTTGAAGGTGATATTCACTTATTCTCTTATTAATTGCAGACATATCAGCATCATCAATTCTTTTCTCTAACCTCGTACTTTTACATTTAGCACAAGTAGTACTCTTAAAAGAAGATACACTATATATGCTTTTACAGTCCAAACACGCGAGACGATTTTTTAACCTATCGATTGCAATATTATCGTCAAGCTGCAGCTCAACTACAATGTCAACATCCCTATTATATTTTTCTTGCAAAACTTGAGTCAAAAAATGAGCCTGGTTTAAATTTCTCGGAAAACCATCTAATAAGCAATTATCATCCACTAATGCAATCTGGTCACGTAATAATCCACATATAATTTCATCTTGAATTAAATTACCAGATTCCACGGTACCCTTTATTTTTTTACCTAACTCACTACTGCTAGATATAATATTCCTTAATAAATCCCCTACTGAAATTAATTTTAAATTATATTTTGCTATTAACAAGCTTGACTGAGTACCTTTACCAGAACCTGGAGGACCAAAAATCGTAATGATCATCTTACTTTCCTCGTTTTAGACTCATATTTCTTTATCCAGTTGTCGTACCTATTTGAAAAAATATAAGATTGTATTTGCATAACAGTATCAGTAATAACGTTCACTATAATCAGTAAGCTCGTCCCACCAAAAATAAATGGTATATCATAATAATATCTCATAACTTCAGGTACAGTACATATGACTACCAAATACGCAGAGCCAATGAATGTCAACTTAAAAACTATATCTTGAAGGTAATCAGAAGTATGTTTCCCAGGCCTTCTACCAGGTATAAAACCACCATTTTTTTTAAGAAAATCTGCGTTTTCCTCTGGATTAAATATAAAATTGGTATAGAAAAAATTAAAAAATACTATCAGCACCAAATAGGCTACAATATATACTACTTTATTTGCCATAAAGTAATTCAAAATAAAATCAGAAAAAGCGTGCCCCTTATAGAAATTTGCAATTGAAATAGGTGTCAATAAAATTGCATTAGCAAAAATGGTTGGTACTACACCAGATAAATTAATCTTCAATGGAATATAAGTAAAATCGTCATTATGTAATCTTTTAAATTGCTTTTTAGGATGTTGAACAATAACCTTTCTATAAGAAGACTCTACAAAAATGACTAAGAGTAGCAGCAAAAAAAACAATACCAAAACAAAAAGGATAATAAATAACGATACGCTACCGTTTTTATTTAACGTTAACAAAGATGACAAAGCGCTGTGTAACTCTGATATTATACCCGTGAAAATGATTAATGAGATACCATTGCCTATACCGCTAGCGCTGATTCGTTCACCAAGCCATATTAAAAGCATAGTTCCACCTAAAAGGCTGAAAACACCTATTGTACGAAACATAACACTAGGTTCGATTACAACCAATACCCCTTCCCTATTCATCCCTTCCAATCCAACCAAAATTGGAATTGATTGAAATACACAAATTACTATGGTCAGATAGCGTATATAAGAATTCATCTTTCTACGGCCTGACTCTCCATCATTCTTAACTTCCTTCATTCCTTTAATCGCAGAAGAAAGTAACTGAATAATGATAGAAGCCATTATATATGGCATAACGTTCAATGCTAGAATTGTCATTCTAGCCAATGCACCACCAGAAAATAAATTAAATACTCCAAAAACGCCTGAGCCATCTTTGGGAAATATATCATTAATTACATCAAGATTAATTCCAGGAATAGGCACATAAGTACCCAAGCGATAGCAAATTAAAGCTATTAGCGTAAAAAATATACGCTTTAATAAATCGCCTTTATATAACAACGTAGGATCCAAGCTATTAAATGCTGATTTATTGCCCATGACTTACGATAGTATTTCCACACTACCACCAACTGAAGCTACAGATTTTTTTGCAGCTTCTGACGCAAAATCAACATGAAACACAAATTTTTCGCTCAACTTACCTTTATTAAGAAGTTTAATTTTATCCTTAATAGACTTTATAAAACCTAATTTATACAGCCTCTCCTTATCTATAACAGAGTCTTTCACTATTTTTTTAGCTTCCATTAAGCGCTGTATATCGCCAACATTAATTATAGAGTATATGCTCCTACGTATAGGCTTAAAACCTCTTTTAGGCAAACGAGTATATATAGACTGTTGTCCACCCTCAAAACCATTTATAGAAACTCCACTTCTAGCCTTCTGCCCTTTATGCCCTCTACCGGATGTTTTACCTTTACCACAACCGATACCTCTACCCAGCAACTTAGGCTTCTTTTTCTTAGATAATTTAGTAAATATAGAGTTTAATTTTACAGCATTATTCATACTTTACCTGTTTCCAACTATCTCGCTAATCTTTTTGCCTCTTTTGCTTGCTACCTGACGAGGAGATAACATACTATCAAAAGCCTTAAACACCGCACATATAACGTTATGAGGATTATTTGATCTAGTGGATTTAGCTACCACATCCTTTATACCTAACACCTCAAAAACTGATCTAATCGCTCCACCAGCAATAATACCTGTTCCGGCTCTTGCGGTTCTTAAAACTATCTCACCAGAACAAAATTTAGCTTTAATATCATGATGCAAAGTTCTACCTTCACGCAAGTACACTCTAATCATTGATTTCTTTGCAGCATTTACAGCTTTGACTCTTGCTTCAGCAACTTCTGCGTGCTTACCTATTCCACACCCTACCCTACCCTTCTCATCGCCAACAACAACCAAAATTGAAAATGAAAATCTTCTACCACCTTTGGTAACCGTTGTCACTCTTCGTACCGAAACTAAAAGCTCTGATAAATCATTATTATTTTGTAAATTCTTTATAGCCATATTCAAAACCTTCTAAAATTCAAATCCAGAACTTCTTAAAGCCTCAGCAAATTGAGAAACTAATCCTGTGTATTTATACGCTCCACGATCAAACGTAAGCTGCTGCTCTAATTTCATGCCAGACAGACGCTCAACCATTAAAGAAGAAACCTGTTTTATAGTTTCAGCGTTGACTTTCCCTTTACATACATCCTTAATTTTAGCATCCAAAGTAGAAGCTGAAGTGAGAGTTATTCCTTTTACATCATTAATTAACTGGACATAAAAATGCCTATTAGATTTAAATATGGATATGCGTAAACGTTCAGCGCTCTTGTCAAGCTTCGCTCTATTACGTAACTTCCTTTTTTCAGAATTACTTAAAAAATTATACGATCTTTTCATTTTTATTACTTCTTTTTACTTACAACCTTACGCAGCATAAATTTGCCTTTTATTACAACACCCTTACCTTTATAAGGATCATATTTTCTAATTTTGCATATATCAGACGCCACCATATAGACCTTCTGCTTATCCATACCACTAACTACTAAGTGAGTTGGCTTTATGCACTTAATCTCAACATCTTTAGGCACTTTATATTTAACATTATGGCTATAACCAAGATATAAAGTCAAATACTTACCATCACACTCTGCCTTATATCCCACACCGTTAATCTCAAGATTAACAGAAAAACCATCAACCATGCCGTTAATGATATTATTAATATTACTCCTATAAGTGCCCCACATAGGCTTTATTTTATCATAATTATCTTTATCTTGATCAACAGAAAGCAATAGCTGATTATCAATAATCTGACACACAACATCCCTGATCAAGCTAACTTCCTTTTCAGCCTTAGCACTCTTTATTAACATACTACCATTATTATATTCAACTGAAACACCAGCAGGAATATTGATAGGAGCAGCACCTATACGAGACATGAATTTCTCCTATTATTTAAAACACACGACACAAAACTTCTCCACCAACCTTTAACTTATGTGCATTATAATCAGTCATCACTCCTTTGGGTGTCGATATAATAAAAATACCAAGACCATTATATGCTTTAGAAATGTCCTTATACTTAGAATAACGACGACAACCAGGCTTTGACACCCTAACTATGTCACTAATTACAGGTGACTTCTCATAATACTTCAATTTTACAATGAAAGAAGGTAAATTATCTACAACTTGCTTTTCATAATCAAGGATATACCCTTCCTCTTTTAAAATCTCCAATATAGAAGAATTCATCTTAGAAAACAGTACCCTTGTTGCCCTATGCATTGCCAATTGAGCATTACGTATCCTTGTTAAAAAATCACCAATACTATCAGATAACGCCACAATATACTCCTTATATTATATTTACCAACTAGACTTTGTAACTCCTGGAATTTGCCCAAAAGAACATAAATCACGCAAAACAATTCTACATAAACCAAATTTTCTATATACTCCTCTTGGTCTCCCAGTTAAAGCACACCTATTTCTAATTTTGGTTTTAGAAGAATTTCTAGGCAATTTTTTAATTAATTTATTTTGAGCTGTAAACCTTTCTACAATAGACAAATTCTTATTATTTATTATAGATTTCAATTTTTCTCTTTTTTCTTTATATTGATCGCACAACTTTATTCTGCGAAGATTTCTTTCTATCATAGATTTTTTTGCCATATATTTCTCCTCTCAATTAATCAAAAAAAGGAAATTTAAGAGCCAGTAATAATTCCTTTGCTTCCTTATCACTAACTGCACTTGTTATAATATTAATATCCATACCTCTAATTTTACTTATTTTATCATAGTCTATTTCTAAAAACGAGATATGTTCCTTTATACCAAAGGAAAAATTACCATTACCGTCAAATTGCTTCACACTAAATCCTCTAAAATCTTTTTCCCTTGGCAAAGCAATATATATCAATCTTTCTAAAAACTCATACATTTTATCTCTACGCAAAGTTACTTTGCAACCTACTGTAGCACCTTTTCTGATCTTGAAGCCAGAAATAGATTTTTTTGCAAAAGTTGATAAAGGCTTCTGCCCAGCAATCAAATATAGGCTATCAAGTGGTTCATTTATTGCTTTACTATCTGTAGCAGCATCTCCAACGCCCATATTGATACACACCTTGACAAGTTTAGGCACTTGCATTATATTGCCGTAATTAAACTTATCCTTCAAGGACTTTACTATGCTATCTTTATACAATTCTTTAAACATATCAACCTAATCTATCACTTCTCCAGAAACTTTTGCAAAACGCACTTTTCTACCGTCTATAACCTTAAACCCCACTCTAGTTGGAGTTTTATATTTAGGGTCCAATGTTGCAACGTTGGATATATCAATAGCTAACTCTTTATTTAATATACCACCACTACTACCAGCTTTTGGTTTAGTATGTCTCTTATGCACATTCACTCCAGAAACAATTACTTTCTTTTTAGCATCACGTGCTATAACTTTGATTACCTTACCAATTTTTCCCTTATCTTTACCAGTTAAAACTATAACGTCGTCACCACTTTTTATTTTAGCACTCATTATAAAACCTCAACAGCTAATGACATTATCTTCATAAAAGAACCAGATGATAACTTTTTTACCGGACCAAACACCCGAGTGCCAAGTGGTTCACCTTGATCGTTAATCAAAACTACAGCATTGCTAGAAAAACGAATTACAGAACCATCAGATTTTCTAATAGGGCTTTTCACCCTCACCACAACTGCTCTATATACTTTTCCCTTCTCAACTTTCCCTCTTGGAGTAATAGATTTAGTAGATACAATAACTGTGTCACCTATAGATGCAGACTTTCTACCACCCAATAAACCAATACAAAGCACTGCACGCGCGCCAGAATTATCAGCTACTTCCAACAATGTATTTTTTTGAATCATATAAATATCCTATTCAATGTGAGCTATTAACAATAACCCATTTTTTAGTAGTAGAAATAGGCTTGTGTTCTTGTATTAAAACCTTGTCCCCTTCTTTACAACTATTATTCTCATCATGTGCTGTATACTTCTTGTATTTTCTTATAACCTTTTTATACAGCTCATCCTTATACACTTGTAATACCGAAACCTTTACAGTCTTATCACACTTAGCCTTAGTTACAGTACCACAAAAAACCTTTTTAGGCATTCTTTTCCTCTCTTCTTCTTTTATTTAATGTAGTTAAAATACGAGCTATGCTCTTTCTTATTAAGCTAAAACGCGAAATATTGTTGCACTGGCCCAGCTTCTTTTGAAAAACCAAATTAACAAACTCTTTTCTCAAATTCACAAGAATTTCATGCAATTCTTGCGAGGACCTCGATTCAATGTCAGCTATATCCATTGCAACTCCATTTAATTATGATTAGATACAAATTTACACTTCATAGGAAGCTTAGCAGTTGCCTTTTCAAGCGCCAATCTTGCTAAATGCATGGGAACATCACTGCTAATTTCAAACAACATTCTACCGGGCTTAGCTTTAAATACCCAAAACTCAACACTACCTTTCCCTTTACCCATACGCACATCCGCCGGCTTTTTACTAACAGGGGTATCAGGAAAAATTCTTATCCACACTTTACCAGAGCGTTTTAATGTTCTAGATATTACACGCCTTGCAGTTTCAATATGCTTAGATTGAATCCTACCTGCTTCCATAGCCTTTAGACCATAATCTCCAAAAGATAATGTGCTACCACCTTTCGTGTTACCCTTAATTCGTCCTTTAAATACTTTTTTATATTTACTTTTTTTAGGAATAAACATTTCAATATACCTAATTAGTTACCAATATAAACCCAGACCTTAACTCCTATGATGCCATATATAGTTTTTGCTTCAGCAAAAGCATAATCTATATTAGCACGTAAAGTATGCAAAGGCAAACGGCCTTCTTTATACCACTCAGTACGAGCTATCTCAGCTCCGCCAAGGCGCCCAGAACAACTTACTTTAATACCTCTAGCACCCATCCTCAAACAACTTTGAATAGCTTTTTTCATCGCTCTTCTAAATGAAACCCTTTTTTCTAACTGCTGTGCAATGCTGTTTGATATTAAAACTGCATCTATTTCAGACCTTTTAACCCCTACTACATTCACTTCCACATTATTTTTTACTTTTTCAGCTATCTTTTGCTTTATCTTCTCAATATCCGAGCCTTTCTTACCTATTATCACTCCAGGTCTAGAAGAATGTATTATTACAGATACCAAATCGATCGTACGCTCTATAATTACTTTAGAAACACCAGCATGCTTAAAAGATTCATTTATATAACTGCGAATAGATAAATCTTGATGCAACCCTTGTTTATAACCCTTCTCAGCATACCAAATAGATGACCAAGTATTAATTATTTTTAACCTAAATCCTTTAGGATTAACGTTTCCCATATTTTTGCACTTTCCTTATTAATTTTCTATTTTTATGAATCATATAATTTCCCCCAATTTTACAGTTATATTACTATAACGTTTACTAACTCTATTAGCTCTACCCATAGCTTTTGGACATACCCTACGCAAAGTAAGAGACTTACCTATTAAAATTTCTTTTATATATAAATTATCGATATCCAATCCATAATTTTGAGCATTAGCAATCGCAGAATTTAATACCTTCCTTATAAGACCTGCAGCTTTCTTTTCACAAAATCTTAATTGCACAGTGGCAAAAGAAACTTTTTTATTACGTACTAAACCAGCAACCAAATTCAATTTACGAGGAGTTGATTTTAAAACCCTAGAACCAGCTTTAACTATTACATCTCTGTTTTTCATATCAATTACCTTCTTGTCGCCTTTTTATCACCACTATGCCCAGTAAATTTACGAGTGGGTGAAAACTCACCAAACTTATGACCTATCATATTCTGATCATTAACATTCACAGGAATGTAATCCTTACCATTATAAACAGCAAACTTTAAACCTAAACAATTAGGAAGAATTACAGAAGCCCTGGAATGAACTTTTATAGCCATGTTAACAAACCCCTTGTTTAAAGCATTATTCACCGACTTTAATATAGAAGGATGACAAAAAGGAGGCTTCCATGCAGATCTACTCATAAACTAACCTTTCAATTGTTTTATATACTTATCACTAGATTTATTTCTCCTTCGAGTTTTCTTTCCTTTTGTTGCAACACCCCAAGGAGTAACAGGATGACGACCACCAGAGGTTTTTCCTTCCCCGCCTCCATGAGGATGGTCAACCGGATTCATTGCAACTCCACGTACAGTAGGTCTAATCCCAAGCCACCTACTTCTCCCAGCTTTACCCAACTTTCTATTCTTATGGTCAGGGTTAGATACTACACCAATAGTAGCCTTGCAAGAAGATAAAATCAACCTAATTTGACCAGACCTGAGTCGTAATAAAACATATTGGCCATCACGACCAACGATTTGTGCATAACAACCAGCAGCTCTAGCAATCGCAGCACCATTACCTGGCTTCAGCTCAACATTATGAACGAAAGAACCAACAGGTATATGCTTGAGTAGTAAACAATTCCCTGGCAAAATATCAGCATCATTCCCAGCTGTAACAACATCACCTGGCTTCATACCTTGAGGAGCTAATATATAAGACTTAATATCATCTTCCTTATATGATATTAACGCCAAAAACCCACTTCTATTTGGGTCATACTCTATTTTTTCAACTATACCTTGACCACTTCTATTACGCTTAAAATCTATCACTCTATACTTCTTTTTGTGACCACCACCCCTATGACGAGTTGTAATTCTACCATGATTATTTCTTCCACCACTGGACTTTTTACCGGATGTAAGAGACTTTTCTGGCTCATCTTTTGATAAACCAACTTTACTTACTAACACAGTCCCACGAGAAGACGGAGTAACAGGATTAAAAAATTTCATACCCATACTAAACGCTCATTATATCTAATTTTTGACCATCCATCAAAGAAAAATAAACTTTCTTTTTCTGTTTTTCACAACCAATCACACCCCTAAAACGCCTATATTTAGGCTTAATTCTAACAACATTTATAGAAGAAATTTTAACATCAAATAGAGACTCTATTGCCAACTTTATTTGACGCTTATTTACATTTACAAAAACATACAAAGAATATTTATTAAACTTCTCCCTCAAAAAAGAGGCCTTTTCTGTAATTACAGGAGATTTTATTATATTATTATATTTGATCATAACAATCTACCTTCAAGATGCTTTAAAGTATCCTTTGTCAACATCACGCATTCGTGATTCAATATATCAAAAACATTTAACCCAATAGGTTTGATTAAGTCTACATAGTGCAAGTTTTTAGCCGCACGCAACAAATCATCTCCATAATCACCAACTATCAAAAAGGAAGAAAATTTAAAATTTTTAATACATTTACACATTTCAGACGTTTTCTTCACATCAATATTTAAATTATCCAGAATAATTACTTGATTATTTAAATACTTTAGAGATAAAGCAATTTTTAAACCAAATTTGCGTACCTTCTTATTAAGAGAATAAGTATGACTCCTCACAACAGGGCCGAAAATAATCCCACCACCTCTAAATTGAGGAGATCGCAAGCTCCCTTGTCTTGCCCTACCGGTACGTTTTTGACCATAAGGTTTAGCTGTTGTACCAGAGACATCACTAATACCTTTTGTTTTATGAGTACCAGCTCTTCTCTTCGCTAATTGCCATCTCACTATATCATGCAAAATACTCAATTTTTGCTTAGCAGAAAATATCAAAGGATTGAGCTGAGCAGTACCTACATTATCATTAGATAGATTAACTAAATTACATTCCATAACTAACTTACCAAATTACTAGCATCATCATTTACATCTAACAGTAAACCTACCGGAAAAGGAACATCTTTATGTAAAGATTTTTTAACTGCATCTCTTACAAAAACATAGGAATTTTTAAACCCAGGAACATTATTACCCTTCACAGCAATTATACTATTTTCATGATCAATGGATAATATCTTCATATTTTGTGCAGTTATCCTGCTGTTACCTAAATGACCAGCCATTTTCTTTCCTTTGAATACTCTACCAGGATCCTGACATTGGCCAGTGGAACCTTGTGATCTGTGAGCAATAGAAACACCATGAGATGCCCTAAGCCCACTGAAATTATGCCGCTTCATCACACCAGCAAATCCTTTACCTATAGAATAACCCGTAATATCAAGATATTGACCAACCACAAAATGATTGATTCCCACTTTTTTACCACATTCTATTCCCGACAGGTCATTTAATCTACTTTCGTATAACTTACATTTATTATTTATACCCTTTTTCTTTAAATATTCCAACTGAGGTTTTGCTATATTTTTAAAATCTCCTGTGCCTAAAATGACTGAATTATAGCCACATTTATCTTGTCCTTTTATATCAATAATATAAGTTTCGCTGAGATGCAATAAAGTTACAGCCATGCGACTATTGTCAGAATACATAGCAGTATGACCAATATTCATCATTAGTAAACCAATTCTCCTCAGCGAATTTATTCTCTTCATTTCCTTCTCCTAAACCTTAACTTCCTTGACTTTTAAATCCACTTCTACGCCAGCAGAAAAAGATAAACCTGTAAGCATCTGCATCATAGTAGGAGTAAGATCATGTAAAACAATCAAACGCCTAGAAGTTCTCATTTCAAACTGTTCACGAGATTTTTTATCAACGTGAGGAGATCTATTAACAATAAATTTAGAATCTTTCCTTGGCAACGCAATCGGACCAGATAATTTTGCACCGGACCGCTTTAATTCATCAACAAATTTTCGAACACACTCCTCCAATAAAGAACAATCGAAAGCCTTAATGTTAATATATATATCTTGCTTCATCTTAGTTACTACACTCACTCCAAAATTTCAGAAACAACACCAGAACCAACAGTTCTACCACCTTCTCTTATCGCAAAACGCAATCCCTTATCCATCGCTATCGGTACTTGCAATTCTACTTCTATACTCACATTATCTCCTGGCATTACCATCTCCTTCCCATCTAGCAATTTTACGCTCCCAGTTACATCTGTTGTCCTTAAATAAAACTGTGGCTGGTAATTCGCAAAAAATGGTGTATGCCTTCCTCCTTCCTCTTTCTTTAATATATAAACCTCCGCCTTAAACTTTCTATGCGGTGTTATCGTCCCCGGTTTCGCTAATACTTGCCCTCTCTCCACTTCTTCTCTTTTTGTTCCTCTTAACAATATTCCTACATTGAGTCCTGCACTTCCCTTATCCAGCAACTTCTTAAACATCTCAACACCTGTGCATATCGTCTTTTGCGTCGCTTTCAGACCTATTATCTCTATCTCTTCTCCCGTCTTTATCTCTCCCTTCTCTATTCTTCCTGTTACCACTGTTCCTCGCCCCGATATCGAAAATACATCTTCGATTGGCAATAAAAATGGTAAATCCACAGGCCTTGGTGGAACCGCCACATATTCATCTAACTTTTCCATCAATTTATCTATTGATTTCTTTCCATATTCGCTGCTGTCATCCTCCAGCGCTTTCAATGCAGATCCCACTACCACAGGAACTTCATCCCCTGGAAATCCGTATTTATTCAGCAATTCCCTCACTTCCATTTCTACTAAATCCATCATATCAGCATCAGCAACATCAGCTTTATTTATATACACCACGATATATCCAACACCTACCTGCTTCGCCAGCAATATATGCTCTCTCGTTTGTGGCATTGGCCCATCAACCCCTGACACTACCAATATCGCCGCATCCATCTGTGCTGCACCTACTATCATGTTCTTTACATAGTCAGCATGTCCAGGACAATCAACGTGTGCATAATGCCTTTTTTCCGTCTGATATTCAACATGCGCTGTTGCTATCGTTATCCCCCTCTTCCTTTCTTCTGGCGCCTTATCTATCTGATCATACGCTACAAAATTTCCATAATGCTTTGTTATCGCCGCTGTTAACGTTGTCTTCCCATGATCCACATGTCCTATTGTTCCCACATTTACATGCGGCTTTCCAAATGCTTCCACTATTGCTGTCATAATTTAAACTTTTCTACCTAAAATACAAATACATCAATAAATAATATGTTGATTTTATAAAAATACAACAAAAAAAAGAGCGGATAGTGGGAATCGAACCCACGTCACTAGCTTGGAAGGCTAGAGCTCTACCATTGAGCTATACCCGCACAATGGAGGAGGTAGGATTCGAACCTACGTACGCTCACGCGGACAGATTTACAGTCTGTTACCTTTAACCACTCGGTCACTCCTCCGCAAAAATTTGTTAAGAGAATACTATTTTAGCATCTTAACTTAAGCTCTTATTGTATTTAATACTAAACGCCTAAAATTAAAAAATCAAGCAATAAAACCTACCCTGATTAAAATCACGCAGATTTCATTTTATACAACACAATATTGTCAATAAAACGTTTAAACAAATAATGCGAATCATGCGTACCTGGCGCTTCTTCTGGATGGTATTGCACAGAAAAGACTGGGTAATCCTTCATCATTATTCCCTCTACACTATTATCAAATAGAGAAATGTGAGTAATTTCAACATTACTTAGAAGAGAAGCTGAATCAACAACGAAACCATGATTTTGGCTAGTGATCTCAACTTTTCCACTAATTACATCATAAACTGGATGGTTACTCCCTCGGTGACCTATATCCATCTTGATGGTCTTTGCCCCCAAAGTAATCGCAAGTAATTGATGGCCCATGCATATGCCAAAAATTGGTATTTTAGATTTTATAATAATGTCTATTTCTGAAACTACACTTTCTCCTATTTCTTGCGGATCACCAGGACCATTTGAAAGCACTATACCATCTGGATTCATACTCAACACTTTTTGAGCAAAACCTGTGCTTGGTCTGATTAATTCAACTGTACAACCAAGTTCTATTAAGCGTGAAACTATACTGATTTTTACGCCAAAATCAACGATTACAACCCTATATTTTGCATTAAGGTCTCTTTTAAAATTACTATGCAAGCTAACTTTATTGGTTATTTCTATCCCATTTACAGGTTTGTATTTCTTCAATTCATCCAACACATGCGTCTCGCTTGACGGGTATATCATTCCATTTTGAGATCCATGTTCTCTCAAATGTCTCGTTAAAGCTCTAGTATCAACTCCTGATATCCCAATCACGTTATTTTTCTCTAACCAATCATTTAAACTGATATATGAAGAAGAGTGGGACATAGAAGAAAGTTCACGCATAACCACACCACTTGCAAAAATTTTCTTTCCTTCATTATCTTTATGGTTTACTCCAATGTTACCAATATGAGGAAAAGTGAACGTTATAATTTGATCGGCAAAAGAAGGATCAGTTATAGTATGCTGATACCCGGTCATACCAGTGGTAAAACAGATCTCACCTATGCACTTGCCTTTTTTACCTACTGATTTTCCCCAAAAGCATTTGCCATCTTGTAAAATTAAAACTGCGTCCTGCACTTCATTATCTATTTAACTGATTCAAAACAGTATACAAGAATTTCAAATAATACGTAACTCTTTCTAAAACTCCAAATTCAACCATAAGGCGGCGAAGAACAATATGAAAAAAATTTTTAACACGCCCTTCCATAAAATATGTTGACTATCTCCGTATTTTATATTAGATATATTTAGTAGTTAAAAAATAGAGAGGTTAGTTATTATGCTAAGTGGGTTTCAGTCTAAAAATAAGTTACTAATTGCAGGAGCTGGTTTACTATTCTTTACGATGGTGTTGCCATCATTTTTTCTCTTAGCAAAAATAGCCATAGGATTAGCTATGACCGCAATTGCAATAATCGCGGTAAAAATTGTCTCAAAAATAATATCAAACGTTCTTGAAGAGAAGGAAGCAGGTCAAAATCAGGAAGCACAACAAACAACACAAAGTAAAATTATAAACCTGGCTATTGGATTAACATCTATATTGGTAGGAGGATTATCAATGCTCATTATAGCAAAAACTGGCTTGATTGCAGCATGTGCAGCTATAACTGCTTTAGCTCTACACGAATATGTTAAAAATGAAGAAATAGGAAAAGATATAAACAATAAATTCGATAAGGTAGCTGACGGTATCACTGACTTTATTGTTAGCAGTGTTGAAAAACTTATTCCAACAAAGCCGCCAGGCATAACAGCCTAAACTGTCTCCGTTCAGCAGAGTGGTTTAAGAAACAATAGATAGAAGGTTTTGAAAAGGGTTCAGCCTCCTTTGTTGTATCCGTTAAGCGGAGTGGCAGAATAAGGTAGACAAGGTGATCTAAAAAGATAATCATAGAGCAAAAGTGAAATAATATGGTAAACCTTTTAGAACTTTGCAAAAATTTACAGCAAAAAATAGAAAGGTTAGAAGCAAAAATAGAAAGATTGGAAAAAGAGAATGAAAGTTTAAAAGCAGAAAATAAGGCTTTAAAGATAGAAAATGCTGAGTTAAGAGAAAGACTCGGTTTAAGCTCAAAAAATTCATCAATACCAAGTTCCAAAGAGTTGTATAAAATAAAAAAGAATAAGCCGAAAAGCGAAAGGAATATTGGCGGTCAGGTTGGTCATAAAGGAAGTTTTCGCGCCAACATGGATGCAGATAAAGTAGTAAAGATAGAGTTGCCTAATACTTGCGAATGCGGAGGAGAAATTGCAATATGTGAAAAACCATATATTCATCAGAAAGTTGATCTTCCAGAAATCAAGCCTTATGTAGTGGAATATCAGTTAGAACATGGCCGTTGTCGGAGATGCGGAAAGAGAAGAAGTAGCAAGTTACCGGAAGGTGTTACGCCAAATACATTTGGTCCAAGGGTTAAGTCAATAATTGCAGCGTTCAGCGGATTCTACAAAAATTCAAAACGCGAAATAGCGAGTGTCGTAAATGATATCTTCAATTTGAACATAAGCGTCGGTAGCATATCAAATAGTGAACATAGAGTTGCTTCAAAATGCAAAAAAATGTATGAGCAGATCGAACAAGAGATAAGTAGGAGTAAAGTTCTACATATTGATGAAACGAGCCATTATAACAAAGGTAAACTCGCTTGGTGTTGGATGTTTGCAAGCAATACGGCAAGTTTTGTAAAATTTACAGAGTCAAGAGGAATGAAAGTTTTACAAAATAGTAAATTCTGCAATCGCAATAGCTTGGTAATAACTGACAGGTATGCAGCATACAATTATTTTGCCGATAAAAACAGGCAAATCTGTTGGGCACATTTATCAAGAGATTTTGAAAGATTAGCACATAGTTGGAATATTGAAGTTAAAGTTCTGGGTTGTTACTTGAGAAACGTGGCCACTGAATTATTTGCACTAAAAAAAGCTTTACTAAAAAGTGAGATAGATGTTTTGAGGTTTGTCAGACGTGCCAGAAAATTAAGAAAACGTACAAAGTATTACTTGAAGGAGATATCTCGTTTACCTGAAGCAATTGGAGCCTCTCGAGTTGCAAAAAATGTTCTGAGATCTGAAAGAATGATGTGGAAATTTTTAGATGACCCAGAAAATATTCCGCTGACAAATAACCACGCTGAACGGCAAATTCGGCATTATGTCGTTTATCGCAAAAACTCATATTTTACACAATCAAAGCGGGGAAATACATTCCTTGAGCGGATAATTTCATTATACTTAACTTGGAAACAAAGGGGTCTCAATCCTTTCCAAAATCTCCTATCTATTGTTTCTTAAACCACTCTCCTGAACGGATACCCTTTGTTTCCAAGTTAAGTATAATGAAATTATCTTTTCTGCTTTTAAACTTTCATTCTCTTTTCTATTTTTTGCTGCAAATCTTTGCAGAGTTCTAAAATATCTTACCTCACTTTTTCTCTATGATTATCTTTATTATCCTGTTTCGTCTACCTTATTTGCTACTCTCTTGAACGGACTCTCTCTTGAACGAACACTCTACAGTTACTCTTTCATCAATAGCTGAGCGAGGTGCACCGGAACCAGGTACAACAATATTTTCGTGCGATTGCGTACTCTTCTTTTCCTCATATGGTATTTGCTTAATGAAATGTGCTGCTAAAACTTCATGTAAAGCTTTACCTTTTATAAGCACAGCCTCGTTTTGCTTAGCTAATTCTAAAATTTCCTTTGGTTCAACATCTTTACCGTCAATAGTTGATTTTTTAATACTAACTTGACCTAAATTTATATTTAGAACAACAGCGCAGTTAAGGTCTTTTCCAGATTCATCTTTTGCACCCCAACTAATTTCGATGTCACATATTGCAAATTCTGTAAAGGAGTAGTTCCTCTGTTGTTTCTCATTCTTCTCAATTGTTACTATTCTTTTATCATTACTGTATATTTTTACTCTTTGTACCTCATTTTTAATTGTTTCCATCCTTTTAGTCTTTTCGCTAAAAAGACGACTAGTTTCTAAACTCTGTCCAGGTTTAGTAATGTTGATACTAAGATTATCATAATGATTAACAAGATGTCCTGCCTTTTTGTCTGGCCAATAACATCCATCAAAGAAACCAATTAGATCATCTTTGTTTAGAAATTCTTTTGCATCATTCATTCCTTCGTCAATTCGAAGAAGATATCTACCCAACCTCTTTTTAAAATTTTCTTTTAACTCCTCCTGATCTTTAGAAGTAAGCTTCTTATCCAATATATCCATTATTTCTCTTTGCTTACTTAATACCACATAGTTAAAAAGGAAAATGCTCTCCTTCTCCCGTCGATAATAGTTTGCTATTTTGTCAAATGGATCTGCTGGCCGGCCGTTATTATAATTTACAGAATCAGAAGAATCTTGACATTTATTATCCTTAAAATTGAAATTCAATTTTTCAAAATCTGAGAGCACACTTTGTACCTGAGTCTCATCGAATTGAAGATTTGCTTGAGGAGATAGAAGAGTCAACTTTTCTTCACTTTCCTTGGTACTCGAATTTTTGTAAAAACCATTCAATAGATTTACAATACTAGAAAACATTTCACACCTCTATTGTTATAAGTAAACTTAATTATATCTTAATGCTAAATGTTGTAAAGCTAAAATTAGAAACTAAAAAAGCTAACATAAGTTCTGCATTGTTTGCAGCTTTATCAGCCTATTAGGCAGAATTATTAAAGAATTAGTTGAATAGGTATTATGATTCAATTTAACTCCATCCACAAGTTCTCCGCTTGTTACTCCAGTTGCAATGAACACTGATTCACCTCTTGCCATATCTTTTACGGCGTAGACTTTTTCTGGGTCATCAATATTTAAATTTTTTGCTCTTTCTCTTAACTGATCCGTATCAAGTACTAATCTTCCCTCCATCTGTCCGTCGATAGAGCTTAGCGCTGCAGCCGCAAGCACTCCCTCTGGTGCTCCTCCTATACCGATATACATATCATGATTGCCATTTATTAGTGAAACTATGGCCGCAACATCACCATCATCTATTAGTTTAATTTTTGCTCCTAATTTCCTGATTTTCTCTATTAATTCACTATGCCTTTCACGTTTAAGTACAGTTACCACGAGATCATTCACTTTGCACTTTTTTGCCTTGGCTAAATTGTCTAGATTCTTTTCAATGCTATTTTTTAGTGAGACTACACCCTCTGGAAGATTTTTTCCTACCGCTATTTTTTCCATATAAACATCAGGTGCATGTAAAAAATTACCTTTTTTCGTTGCAGCAAGAACAGACATTGCCCCTGGTTTGTAATGAGCACAAATCGTAGTGCCCTCAAGTGGGTCAACGGCAATGTCGATTTCAGGACCATTTCCAGTGCCAACCTTCTCGCCAATATATAGCATCGGCGCTTCATCCCTCTCACCTTCACCAATTACGATAGTACCATTTATTTCCATTGAATTTAATACTGTACGCATTGCATCAACTGCAACCTGATCAGCCCTTTTTTCATCACCAAAGCCTGCCAATTTATACGCAGCAAGTGCTGCAGCTTCGGTCACTTTAACTAATTTATAGGCTAAATCTTCCATCATTCGCTTTAAGAACTATATTCAATATATATCATGCTGCTTGAAACTGCAATATGTCTTGACTGGTTGTGGGAAAGTTGCTATAATAAACTAACATATAGTAGTAGGGTTAGTTATGATATATAGTAATGATGATATTAGAGAGTTGTATCTAAATATAAATGAGACTGTAAAACAGAAGCCTCAAGCAAGTCTTGAAGAATTAAGTAAAGAGCTAAATGCAAGAATTGATCTAAAGCAAAAATTTCATAATGGCTGTGTGTTGGGAGATTTACTATTAGCACTTGCAATTGAAAAAAGTAATCTAGATTTTATAAAATTTCTCTTTAAAAATGAGCTAAAAATTATTAGTATCATTTCCCAACAAGAAGAAACATGCCATATTCCCAAAACTATAAATGGTCAATCTATATTAAATTATGCTGTCCATTTTGGTAATACCGAAATTTTAGATCTACTCTTACAAAATGTTAACGCAGAACAATCAAAGCTAATACCTAAAAGCAAGCTGTACAAGTTGTGTCAACAATTAAAGAGTAATGCGTTAGATAAGGCTATAGACAAAAACAATGAAAAACTTGTTACGTTACTCGTGTCAGCGATAGAGGAGAAACAAGAAAAGCAAAAAATATCTAATGAGGAAATTAAAGTAGGATCTGGCAGTAATAGTAATGCCACTAGTAAATCTATAGCAACATCAACAAAAAAAACAAATCCAACTACTGTACCAAATAGTGGTAACGGTAGGAGTGTTATTAATAAACCAGTATCTCCTGTAGTATCAACAAACGCCGGCACATCCGCTATGTCAAGCGGTAATGATAAGTCTAGTAATATAAGAACTCACGGCGATGGTCTATCAAATCATACTATTACACCAAATAGTGGTAACGGTCAGCATCATAATAACGAAAATAAAACGCCTGTAGTAACAGGGATTGACCAAACTGCCACACCAAATAATGATAATAAAGCTAACGGCTTTGTAGATGCTCAATTTTCTATGCCAAATGAACAAGAAACTAAATATAAAGAGAGCAAAAAGGATTTTTACACCTCATTGACAAAAGATGTTGTTGGAGTTGTTATTACAGGATTATTCATTACTGCTGCTGTGATGGTTCCATTTGTAGCTGGTGCAGTAGTTTGCAGTGTCATAGCTGCTTTGATTGCAATATATACCGGGTTGCATGTAAAAAATTCTACATTACCAAGTTATAGGGAGATGAGAGAGAATGAAGTTGAACATGTAACAGGATGTCATCCCAGTGCCCAGACACTGGGATGGCTTTGTTGCATCGCTACTTATGAAAGGCTAACTATAGTTAGGATTATAAGCAACCTATTGAAAATCTTGTTTTTTTGCAATCAATCTGATCAAATTTAAGAATAGTAATTTGTTATTTATATTAATAAATTTAATTCTATTGAAAATAGCTAAAGCATTGAAATTCTTGAATTTTAGCCGGATTGGTAAATGGTAGTGAAATTTCTTTTACTCAAATTTAGGTATTCATTGACCGTTCTTGTTATAAATACCAGAATAATAAGCTACTGATATTCTCCACCTTTTTTATCTTTAATCCATCATAGCTAGCGATGCAACAAAGCCCACTGGGATCCAAAAGGCCATAATAAAAACTAGATTCCAGCGTCACGCGCTGGAATGACACCCTCTGGTGGGCTCAAACCATATGAGTAGCCAACACTGCCACTATACTTACCTAGCAAATTTAGATCTAACACTAAACTGTGCTGCCACTAACTTTGCAACCGGTACTCTATAGGGTGAGCATGAAACGTAATCCACCCCTGATTCGATGAGAAACTCTATGGATTTTGGATCTGCTCCATGCTCTCCACATATACCCAGTTTTATTTCTTTTCGGGTTTTTTTGCCTCTTTCAATGGCTATCTTGATTAACTCCCCTACCCCTTCGATGTCCAGCACTTCAAATGGGTCGTTTCCGAATATGTTGCTTTCCTTATAAGAATCGAGGAAATTAACTGAATCATCTCTTGAAAGTCCCATGGTTGTTTGCGTTAAATCATTAGTGCCAAAACTAAAAAACTCTGCATGTTTTGCTAACTTATCAGCAATCAGTGCCGCTCGTGGCAGTTCTATCATCGTTCCAATTGAATAAGCCTTGTCTGATGTCATTCCAGCGCGTGACGCTGGAATCCGCTTCTTGATCCTAGCTGAGATGACAGAAAATTCTTTCTTCACTAGCTCGCATATCAGAACAAACTCTTTCTCACTCATGATAAAAGGAATCATGATTTCAGGCTTAACTTCTACCTTTTTCTCTTCCTTCAGCTCATTTGCAGCACTAAGTATTGCCCTGATTTGCATGCTATATATTTCAGGATGAGAAATGGCAAGTCTACAACCTCGATGGCCAAGCATTGGGTTCTTTTCTGATAACTGTGCTATTTTATTTTTTACTGATTCAACTGACTTACTAAGCGATTTGGCGATTTTTTCTATAGTAGACTGATTATTGGGTAAAAATTCATGCAAAGGTGGATCAAGCAAACGTATAGTGACTTCCCTGCCCTCCATAATAGAAAATATTTCTTTGAAATCAGACTTTTGCATTTCTTCCAGTTTAATGAGCGCATTTGCCCTTTCATTTTCATCGTCAGCTATTATCAACTTTTGAATGAATTCGATTCTATCACTAGCGAAAAACATATGTTCTGTGCGACATAAGCCTATACCTTCTGCACCGAATTCTTTTGCAATTTTTGCATCTTTTGGAGTATCAGCGTTCGCTCTCACTTTGATCGTTTTGATTCCATCTATCCAGTTGATTATCGTTTTGAATTCTTGCGATAATTCAGGTGAAATTGTAGGAAGAATGCCAAGCATAACCTCCCCTGTTCCTCCGTTGATGGTAATTGGTTCACCTTTATTTACTTTTGTATCCCCTACAGAAAAGAAAGTTCCATCTTTATCGATATAAAGTCCACTCACACTGCAAATGCATGGCTTACCCATTCCACGGGTTACAACAGCAGCATGCGAGGTCATCCCTCCCCGTGCTGTTACTATGCCACTTGCAGCATTCATTCCATTAATATCTTCAGGACTCGTTTCTGACCTTACTAAAATCACTTTTTTACCCTGCTCTGCAGCTTTTTCAGCATCACTTGCACTAAACACTACATATCCAGAAGCAACCCCTGGAGAAGCCGGCAGTCCCTTCCCTATTACTTTCTGGTCACCCTTAACGTCAAGAACTGGATGCAATAAATTGTCAAAGGTTTTTGGATCAATTCTCAATATTCCTTCTTCTTTTGTAATCGTTCCTTCGTTTACCATATCAACTATTATGCGAATAGCAGCTTCAGCCGTGCGCTTGCCAGACCTAGTTTGCAAAATCCATAACTTACCGTCCTGTACAGTAAATTCGATATCCTGCATGTCTTTATAATGCCTTTCAAGTTTTTCACATACCACGCATAATTCTCGGTAGACACTTGGCAGCAACTTCTCCATGGTGTTTTTTTGCTCTCCGTCAATTGGCATAGGAGTATAAACACCAGAAACCACATCCTCACCCTGAGCATTAACCAAAAACTCACCAAAAAGCTTTTTTTCTCCAGTTGAAGGATTTCGTGTAAATATCACACCAGTTGCAGAATTATCATTTAAATTACCAAAAACCATTGCTTGCACGTTGACCGCTGTTCCAAGGTTTTCAGGAATATTATGTATTCTTCTATAGGAAACAGCCCTATCATTTTTCCAAGAAGCAAATACTGCATTCACTGAGCTGAGCAATTGCTCTTCAACGTTCTGCGGAAAATGTTTTCCTGTTTTTTCATGTACTATCCTTTTGAAATTGTTAACAATTTCTTTTAAAACATCAACATCAAGATCAGCTAAGCTTTTTGCTCCACTCTTTTGCTGCTTATTATCAACAACATCTTGAAATAGGTGATGATCAAGCTGTAGTACAACATTGGAGTACATCATGATGAAACGGCAGTAGCTATCGTAAGCAAAACGTTCGCCACTTTTTTTTGCAAGCCCAACAACGGTTTCATCATTTAGACCAACATTTAAAATAGTATCAAGCATGCCCGGCATTGAACTAACACTACCAGAGCGTATTGAAACTAATAAGGGGTTATTTAAATCCCCAAACTTACAACCGATGTCATTTTCGAGCATCGCCATGTAGTTTTTGATTCCACTACATATGTCATTCCAGTGCGTGACCACATTTTTTTCTGGATCCGAGTAGTCAGCTACTTGGATAACAGAAGATCTATTGTCTTGATAATAGACTTCGCAAGCAGAGGTGGAAATTGTGAAACCAGGTGGAACAGGAATGCCAACATTGCACATTTCTGCTAAATTTGCCCCCTTTCCTCCCAGCAGATTTTTCATTTCTGCATTGCCTTCGCATTTACCCTGGCTAAAGTAATGTATTAACTTTTCCCCCATCATTTTCTCCGGATTTTCACTGATAAACACATTGTACATATAGTTCCAATAAACCTGTGAGAACTTGAAACCTTAGGATAATAAATTTTACAAAATTTTGCAACAACGTTCCTTCTGGCAACATCAGTAAAGTTAACAAAAAAGATGACAAATTATTGAATTATTATCAATAAGAATATATAATATAAGGATACATTTAAAAATTTTTTTATGGCTCTTTCTAAATTTCTCGACCCCAAGAATGATGTTGCGTTCCGGCGTATTTTTGGTACTGAAAAAAATAAAGACATCCTCATTCACTTTCTCAATGATATTTTGGGGTTCACTGGCAAAGATGAAATAAAAGAAATAGAATTCCTCAGCACTATTCAAGATGCTGAAATTGCCTCTAAAAAACAAAGTATCGTTGATGTTCTTTGCAGGGATGAAAATGGGGTGCAAGTAATAGTCGAAATGCAAGTTGCCAAAACTAAAGGCTTTGAAAAACGCGCTCAATATTACGCTGCTAAAGCTTATTCAAGGCAAGCTGATAAAGGTGATCAATATCAGGATCTTAAAGAAATCATTTTTATAGCTATTGCTGATTGTATTCTCTTTCCTAATAAATCTGAGTATAAGTCAGATCATGTAATGTTAGACAAAGATAGCTATGAACATGATTTAAAAGATTTTTATTTTACATTTATCGAGTTACCAAAATTTCCTAAAACTAAAGAAGACCAATTGGAGAGTATAGTTGAAAAATGGATCTATTATTTTAAATATGCAGATGAAACTAGCGAAGAAGAATTGGAAAAGATAATAGGTAGTGATGTAATAATTAAAAAGGCATATGAAGAACTAAATAGATTCAACTGGTCAGAGAAAGAATTTATTGCCTACGAACAGGAAATAAAACGTATTCGTGATGAACGGGCTGTTCTTGAACAAAAACTTGATGATGCTAAAAAGGAAGGAAAAATTGAAATTGCAAAAACAATGCTGGCTAATAATGTTGATGTCACCACTATTGTTAAGTTTACTGGCCTCTCCATGAGTGAGATCAAAGAATTGCAGAATTAAGTGGACCCGCAAACGGTTACACGAAATAATGCTGCAGCCTGACCAGGTGATAAGTACATTTAGCCTATTTATCTTTATACTTTCATGTCAATTTTATAAATCAAATTTATTTCTGTGAGTAGCTACAATTTAAAGACCTTGCTTCATCAATGTAATGGAACAAAACCTTTTTAGTAAGTTCAAAACCCTCTAAAGTCTCTCCTTCGCATCTTGCTGTAATGCAGTTTTGCGTATTTGATACCCTAAGAAGCCACCAACCTTTATTATCGGTTACCTTAACACCATCAAGATCTGAAAATACAATATTTTGCTTCTCCAGTGTTTTCTTTATTGATTCAATTATTTGAAATTTTTTCTCATCTTTCACTACAATCTTTACTTCATGAGTGATATATAACTTCGGTAAATCCTCAATTACCTGAGATAGGCTTTGGTTTTTCTTAAGCAAAATGTCAACTACTTTAACAGCAGAATATAGCCCATCATCAAAACCTAGCTCAGAAAAGAAGAAGTGCCCGCTTAATTCACCAGCAAACTTTGCCTCTTCCTCTACCATCTTCTTCTTAACTAGTGAATGTCCAGTAGCGCAGGTAATAACTTGCCCTCCTAACTTACTAACAAAATCATGCACTTTCATACTCATTTTTACGTTGGCAATAACTTTGCTTTCTGGATATTCCTCCAACACTTCACGTGCAAAAATTATAAATAAATGGTCATTGGAAACAACGTTGCCTTTATTATCAATTAAGCGCACCCTATCGCTATCGCCATCTAGCGCAATGCCAAGATCACATCCATACTCCTTCACAACGTCAATTAATTGAGCGAGATTTTTTTCCTCTATGGGATCTGGATCATGCAGTGGAAATGTCCCATCTATAGAATTATTGGTTACGATGTGCGTATGACCAGGCAAGATCTTTTCAATATACCTTATGATTCCACTTGCTGGACTATTTCCACAATCCCAGGCTATTTTTAATTTCTGTGTAGTATTATTCTTCACTGCACTTTTTAATATGCGAATGTACTCACTATATATATTTATGTTAATTAAGCTTCCAATTCTTGTGCTGTTTTTAATTGGACTGCTTATAATTTCCTTTATCTCTTGATCTGAGAAGACTTTTTTATTACTAAAAAATTTAAAGCCATTATATTCGCTGGGGTTATGAGAGGCAGTTATTATGATACCAAGATCCGCCTGTGTGATTTGTGTTGCAGCGTAAAGCATAGGTGAAGAGCATAGTCCAACGCGTATAACATTTGCACCGGATAAAGTTAAGCCCCTAATTAATTCTCTTTCTATACCTGGTGAATCTATTCTGCTGTCGTAGCCGACACAAACACTAGCTACGGTTTGGCCAAACTTTCTACCTATCTCGTACCCATCATTAATCTGTAAGTCTTTGCCTATTATACCTCTAATATCGTATTTTCTTATAATGGTATTGTCCATACTGTACTTCTTGAAGTGACTACTATATAACATTTTGGCCAAATGCTCAAGTTTATTTATCCAACAATTAGTTGACTTTTTAAAGAAATCTGTTAATATTATAGTATATTTTTTAAAATGTAAAATTATGCCACAGGAAAACGAAAATGTATTTATAGCTGAAAGTCAAAGTTTAGATGTAGATGAACAGCAGAAAAAGGATATTTTAGATGTGATTGAATCTTGTAGCAGCTTTCAAGAGACTATAAAACAATTGGAGGAAAAAAATTTAATCTGGTATTTTATTGGCCCTTTACGCAAAGATGAGAACATTACAGGACAGATAAATTTAAAGTGGGAAAAGGAGTTCCAAAAATTTGAGCAATCAATAAATGAAACACATAGAGAATTTGAAGCATCTTTACCAAATCAAAATTTCTTAGTGTATCCAACAAAGGATAATGACTTCAAAATTAGATTTGAAAATGAAGAAAAACCAATAGAAATTAGCAATATTTTAAGGACCAGCAGTGAAGGTAAGGTTTATAATATATCTTTAGGGAAAGATAGTCAAATAACCGCAAGCAAGAAAAATGGCAATGAGAGGCACTATGATTTTACTGGTTCAAGCTCATGTGAAATGACCATTAATCGGCAGGCTAAGGATTCTGAAGGTAACAGCATAGACTGTAGCATGACCGTAAAATTGGATTCTGGTGGTATACAGAGTGTTATTGGTGAGCCAAAATTTGGAGGAATAACGAGTTCAGAAGAAGTATTAAAGTTAGTTGGACAAAATAAAGAAGTTTTTATCAACAGAAAAACTCTGTATCAAGCTTTTACTGATATAGGTCAAGATATGGACAGTCTCGAGCCCACACAAGATCTATCATCGCAATTGCCTACACCAAGCAGCAGTGGGTATTCCTCTCCTAGCACACCTTCTTCACGTAGAAGTTCTATATCCACCAGCAGTGAATTTAGTGATGAAGATGAAATATTTGAGGATGATATGTCTGGTGATGAAGAAGAGTATGAGCAAGAAGGATTAAAAGATAAAGTAGATGAAATTATAAACGAAATTGAGGAATTAAAGGAAGGAAAAGAAACATTTGCTCAACATTTTGCAGCGCAGGCAAAGCAGCTTGAGGATCTAAGATTAGAACGTGACTCCTTGAGAGATAAAGTTAATGAACAACAGCGAGCGATATTTGAAAGAGATCAAAGAATAAAGGAGCAAGATGCTTCTATTAAGTCACTTATAGAGAAACTCGAAAAATTAGAAGAACTTAATCAAAAGATAGAAAAAGAAGGTGATACACAAATAAGCGAATTAAGTGAAGAAAAGCAAACTGGGGAAGAAGAAGCTGAAAGACTTAAAGCTGAATTAAAAAGGATGACGCAAGAATTAGCTTGGAAGAATCAAAATATTGAGCAGTTAACACAAAAGATAGAGAAAGAACTGCAGGATAAAAATGATGTAATAGAAAGCTTAAATGATAAGTTGAAAGATAAGGAAGGTGAAACAAATGAGGCAAATAAAGAATTACAGAGAAAATTGAAGCAAAGTGAAGCTAATTTAACTGTACTAAAGGAAAAGAATGCAAATTTGGAGAATGACCTGAAGAAAATAGTGGAAGGTTTAAACGATGATCATAAAAAGCAGTTGGCAGAACAGTTAATGGAAACAAAAAAGGAAAACAATACATTGGCTGAAACGGCGAGCCAATTGTCTAAAGAATTAAATGAATTACAGAGAGAAAAGGAAGATTTAGAGAGGGAAATTCGACAACTTGAACCTGGAAGATCACTTGCAGATGAGCTAAGCGAAGAAAATACGAAGGGGGAAATAGAAAAGCTTCAACGTCAGCTTAAGGAAAAGGAAGGGATGTTAACGTGTACACAGGAAGAGCTAGCATCTGTCAAAGAGAGTCTAGAGCAACTGCAGAACATATTACAGCAGGAAAAAGGTCAGGCAACTCAAACTGAAGTTGAATATGAAAGTAGAGGAACAAGCATGCAGCAGCAAGACCAAGGTATACAAGCTGTAAACAACAACTCAAGCAGAATAGCTAGTGGGTTAAGACAAGAAAACAAAAAATTGACTAGAGACAAACTAACTATATCTGAACAATTAAAACAAAAAATAAGAGAGATTGACGAGTTAAAGAAAAATTTAAAGCAACTGCAAGAAGAAAATAAACAACTAAAACAAGAAGTTACCAAAAATGCAGGCGTTGATGCATCATCTTCAACAGGTCAAAAAGAAGCTAAAGAAGCAGAAGTTATACCGCAAAACATTATGGATTGGCCTGTTCCAATTCCAGACGATAAACCAGAAGAGCAGAAAACTCCATTAGAGCCAATCAAGGTAAATACAGAATTATCAGATCCAAAATCAATCTCCGCTGAGGGTCCGGAAAAATCTCCTCCTCTTTCAAAATGATGAGTTTTGCTTCTATAGCTGACCCAAGCAACACGTCATCCCGCGATTTATTCGCGTTATCTCAGCCGCTAACACGTAGCGGGATACTTAACCGTCATACCGTGATTTATTCACAGTATCTCTTAGCCACTAACAAGCAGCGGGATGACAGCAATCCTACGTCATGCCGCCGCGGTATCTCTAGATCCCGCTAACTAGTAGCGGAATGACGAATTTTTGTTTTTCAAATTATAGCTAAACATACTGTAATTGCTATTGAATGATGGAGAGACATACTCCATTATTTTAGCACGAAGTAACAAATTCAATGAATTGGTTCTTCAAAAATAATTTAAACTTTTACAGTAGGTCATGAAATATTATAGCGATCTCATTAAAAGAAACTTTTATAAGTATCGTTGATGAGAAAGGAAAAGTTGTTAAGGAAGAAGTTGTTGCAAGCGAAAGTAAGGCAATAGCAGATTAGCCAAGGCAAAAAATACGAACCCATAGGAATAGAAAGTGGATAGTTGTCAATATCAATGTGCAAAGAGTTAAGGAGTTTTGGATTACCAGTAATTTGTGTAGATGCAAGGCATATGGCAGCAGCGTTGTCTGCAAGAATCAATAAGAATGATAAAAACGATGCGAGGGGTATAGCGCAGATGATGAGAAGTGTTAGTAAAATCAGTTGTCAAATTAAAATAGCGCTTGGAAGCAGAAGACAGCTAATGTGTAGCAAACAGCAGGTTATTGGAACAATAAGAGGGTTGTTGAAGATACATGGTCGATAAAGGATCAAAATTTGAAACTTTCGCTTTAAGAATACAAGAGGCAATAAATAATTTGGATGAAATCAGTAGGAGTTCAATTGAAGCGTTAGTTTGTAGTTTGGAAGCAATAGAAAAGTCATTAAGAAAGCTTGACAAAATGCTTTCAGAACAAGGTGAAAAAGACGATGATTGTAAATTGTTAACTACTGTTCCAGGAGTGGGGATTATAGTAGCAATGACGTATAAAGCTGCAATTGATAACCCACATAGGTTTGAGAAATCTGATACAGTTGGAGCATATATAGGGTTGACACCAAGGCAATATTCTTCTGGAGAAGTTGATCGGCATGGCAGCATATCAAAGATGGGACGAGCGGAATGTAGAAGTATGTTATATGAAGCTGCACAAACAATGCTTACAGTTACCAAGAGGACATTTAAATTAAAAAACTGGGGTTGCGAAGAAAAAAGGAATGAAAAAAGCAATCGTAGCAGTAGCAAGAAAATTAGCTGTAATTATGCATAGGATGTTGGTTGATAAAACAGAATTTTATTATCAATAAACATCAAAAGAGCATAGGACAATAATTTTATTGAAAATAAAGATAGCAATGCCGATGGAAGGGACAAGCAAGAACTTATACCAATTCCCATTACAGGGCAAACAGATGGACAATGATGGAAGAAAAGCCATACTGAAGTAAGTAAAATAGCGAGGTTTAAATGGCATTAAGATCAAAATTATTGGATGAAAAAGTAGTAGAATCAGCAAAAGAAATGCTGAAGAAAGTAAGGAATAATGCATATGTTTCAAAAAAACTAAATGCTGTAATTGCAGCAAAAAAGTACAGTATAACGGCTGTAGCAAAAATATATTGCATTTCAAGAAGCGCACTAACTTCGTGGGTAAAACTCTTGAAAATTGGCAGAGAAGAAAAACTGTTTGCTCCTTCACAACGTCGTAGAAAAACTAAATTAAATCAGGCTCAACTACAGCAAATTGAAGAGTGGATAGAAGAAAATCCTAATATCACCATTAAAGAAATGAGAATAAGAATCCAGGAAAAGTTCGGATTAAATATCAGCAAATCTACAGTACACCGCCATATGCAAAAGATGAAATTCTCATATATTACACCAAGACCAGTTCATAATGGACAAGATAAAAGCAAACAAGAGGAATTCAAAAAAAAATCTCAATTGAGCTATTAGCAAGTATCCAGAAAAAGAGCTATTTTTCTTTGATGAATCACGGTTTGGCACACATTCAAAAGTTGGACATGGGTGGTTTAAAAAGGGGATTAGAACACAGGTTAAAACAAAATTAGGTAGGCAAAATTTCTATCTCTATAGTGCAGTTAATCCTAGAAATGGAGAGAGTTCTAGCTTATTTGCACCAAATGTCAACACTGATTGCATGAACATATTTCTTGAGCAAATTTCGCAATATCTAGAAACACGAGAGGCTTTTCTCGTTATGGACTGTGCTAGTTGGCATAGGTCAAAAAATTTAAAGGTACCTAAAAATATCGACATTATATACCTACCTCCATACTCACCTGAGCTAAATCCTGTTGAGAGGCTTTGGTTATATATAAAACAGAACATTTTGCGCAATAAAATATACGATACAATTGCTCTACTTGAGGGTGCTTTGTGCAAATTTATTACTTCTCTTGCCAGCTCCACAATTAAACAACTCTGCAATGTTTCCTATTTGACTGGACAACAATGAGAATTGGTATTACCACACGATTTTCCGCCGTGGAAGGCTGTGCATGAACAGTTTAGAAGATGGAAAAAGCAGAGAATTTTTGAGAAAATGAACTATGATATCACTAAATATAGTAGGTCAAAAATGGGAAGCCGAGCGCATGCATAGTGGACAGTCAATCGGTAAAAACCACGGAAAAAGGGGGGGCAAAGGTTATGATGGTGCGAAAAAGGTAAAGGGGAGAAAAAGACATATAATCACAGATACTCAAGGATTTGTGCTTGGTTGCTATGTAGGAGCTGCAAGCGAAAATGACAGAGATGGGGTGAAGATGGCATTGGACAATATGAAGGAAAAATACAGCAATATTAAGAAAATGTGGGCTGATATGGGATACCAAGGAAAAGATTTAAAGGATTACGTAAAGAGAGAATATGGGATAGATATTGAAATTGTCAAAAGGCCTCCATGTAGGTTTTGGGTGCATAAAGATACACCACTAGAACTATTGCCACAACGGGATGGCTTTGTTGCATCGCTACTTATGAAAGGCTAACTATAGTTAGGATTATAAGCAACCTATTGAAAATCTTGTTTTTTTGCAATCAATCTGATCAAATTTAAGAATAGTAATTTGTTATTTATATTAATAAATTTAATTCTATTGAAAATAGCTAAAGCATTGAAATTCTTGAATTTTAGCCAGATTAGTGAGTGGTAGTGAAATTTCTTTTACTCAAATTTAGGTATTCACTGACCGTTCTTGTTATAAATACCAGAATAATAAGCTACTGATATTCCCTATCTTTTTTATCTTTAATCCATCATAGCTAGCGATGCAACAAAGCCCAACGGGATCCTGGATTTTCAGTACAGCCGAGAAGGTGGGTGGTAGAGAGGACTTTTGCTTGGATCAATAGAAATAGAAGGCTATCAAAGGAGTACGATTTACTTACAACATCTACTGAAAGTTTCATATATCTGGCTATGAGTAAAGTTATGTTAAGTAGGGAATATGCTTGATTTACTGGTTTGTGGACAACCTCTAAATCGTGAAAAAGAACTGCTCATTAAGTGCTATTTGCTTAATAAATTTACTGACATTGGTATGGCTAAATTCGAAATGGCTACATGAATTTATCGTAAATTATTACCGTATAAGGTACGATGCGACAAAGCTATCCCAGTGTCAGCTACTCGGATGACACTGTCATAAAGGAACCAGTGTTAGCTACTTGGATGACAACCATTGTGCTTGAGGCAAAATTGACTATCACTTCTTTTTATAGAGCTTGCTCCAAACTTTGTTGTTAGTTAATACAAAAAACACTGTTAAAATTATAAAATACGCCACTACTTTTAATCCAAGTTTATGCCGGCGCTCTAATTCTGGCTCTGCTGCCCATTGTAAAAAATTTATCACATCATACGCCATATTTTCAACTGTGGCTTGCCTTGCACCATCATATTCCACCATTCCTTCAGAAAGTGGTGGCGCCATAGCTAATCTGCCTGTTGGAAAATACGAATTAAAATATAAATCATTTTCATCGTGTTCGCCGTTTTGATAGCCTGTTAACAATGAATAGACATAATTTGCACCATCATGCCTTGCTTTAATAATTAATGATAAGTCTGGTGGGACTGCACCATTGTTGCTTGCTGCAGCTGCTTCTTTTGTATCAAAAGGTGCAATAAAATAATCCGAAGGTATTCCAGGTCTATCGAACATTTCACCCAAATCATTTGGGCCATCTTTAACTTGATAAGAAGCTGCAATCTGTTTTACATCTTCTTCAGAAAAACCAACATCTTGCAAATTACGAAATGCTACCCTATTCATTGAATGACAAGCAGCACAGACTTCTTTATACACTTTATAGCCACGCTGAATTGACTCTCTATCGAAAGATCCGACAATTCCATCAAATTTCCAGTCTATTTTCTTATTTGGTGATGATTTAAATTCTTCTGCAGATATAAGACTAGATAGAAATAACATGCAGAAGATTGCAAATACATTAGATCCCATGCATAACCACTGTTTTAGTAAATTTCGAATTGATGTCATGCAAGTAGCTGACACTGGAATCCAGCTTATTTCATCACTGACATTATGGTTATCGTGCACTCCTAGAATCTGTTGTCCATTGCATGATTTGTAAGTATTTTTATACCTGGATCCTAGTGTCAAGCACTGGGATGACAACGGAAGATAGTGGAATGACACTGTGTGTTGTATACAACGTTCATACAATTGTGTACATGATGCTGGAATCCATTTATTTTTTTTCTGGATCCCAGTGTCAAGCACTGGGATGACAAAAGAGGGCTCTGGGATGACAGAAGAGAGTTCTGGGATGACAGAGAATTTTGTAAGAGATCTGCTTTGAATTGACATCACCTCATCTCCGGCACAGAATCACTTAAGGTTTTTGGTGGTTCTTTTGGCTTTTCATACTTACTAAGCAGTGGTAAAACTATCACAAAGTATGCAAAGTAATAAAGAGTAGATAGCCTACTCATAGTGATGTAAGGCTCTTTTACCTCTTGTCCTCCAAGCCAGGCAAGAAGTACAAAATTTATTGCAAAAACCCAAAAAAATTTCTTAAACACCGGGCGATAAGAACCACTTTTAACTTTTGATTTATCAAGCCAAGGTAACAAAAACCACACTAAAATAGACGCAAACATGGTAAGCACACCAGTAAGTTTATCTGGAATTGAACGTAGCATTGCATAAAAAGGTAAAAAATACCACTCTGGCACTATGTGTACCGGAGTTACCATAGAGTCAGCTTCTATATAATTGTCTGGATGCCCAAGATAATTGGGAGCATAGAAAACAAATGCGAACAAAACTACAAAAAACAGACCAAAAGTTATGCAATCCTTGACTATATAATAAGGATAGAGAGGGATGGTATCCTTATCTGATTTTACCTCCACTCCACTTGGGTTACCAGAGCCAAACCTATGCAGAGCTATCACATGAAGCATAGCTAAAGCAATAATAACAAAAGGCAGAAGATAATGCAGAGCGAAAAAACGGTTAAGTGTTGGGTTATCCACTGAAAAACCACCCCATAACCATATAACTATTTTATTGCCAATTAAAGGTATAGCAGAAAATAAGTTGGTTATAACTGTTGCACCCCAGAAACTCATTTGTCCCCAAGGCAATACATATCCCATAAAGGCAGTTGCCATCATTGCAAAAAATATAAATATTCCAATAAACCACACCATCTCTCTCGGTCTTTTATAAGATCCGTAATATAATCCACGCATTATATGAACATAGACTACCATAAAGAAGAGCGATGCTCCAACAGCGTGAGTGTAGCGTATTAACCACCCGTAATTCACATCCCGCATTATGCGCTCTACACTATTAAACGCATAATCAACATGCGGAGTGTAGTGCATAGCAAGAAATATACCTGTTATTATTTGTAAAATTAGCGCTATACCAGCCAAAGAGCCAAAGTTCCAAGCATAATTTAAGTTTTTTGGTACTTGATAAGAAGCGGTGTGTTTTAGAAAAGAAAATATAGGCAGTCTATATTCTATCCACCCTAATATGCCTTTTTCTTCTTCTATCGTTGTTTTTTTTTTAGTATCATCTTGCATAACTTAAAGCTTTCTCTACCTTTAACTCGTTTTATTGTAGCAGCTTATCCTTTATGCACAAATAAAAACTTTAAAGCAATATTAATTACCTCTTCAGCAACCTATCACGTGCCGCGTTTAACTTTTGTGCAAAATATTCCGAGCCTCCCTTATCTGGATGAACTAACTTCATTAAATTTTGATATGCTTTATTGATTTCATTTTGACTTGCCTCAGGATTCAGCCCCAGTATCTTTAATGCTTCATCTTTGGATATGTTGTCACCAGTGTAATTTTCAGTATAACTTCTACTGCTATTAAATTCGTTCAAAAACTTACTCAATATAGAGTTCATCATGAAACTTATGTTATTTTTTTTTGTCAGGAAAAGAAAAAATACAACAACGCTAGGCAAGACAAATGTAATTACTATGAATACTAAAAAAAGAAAAAAGATGAATGACATGTATATTTTTTTATCATTTTATGATTAAATAGTAACAATTATAATTGTCATGGTAAATAACATGTTCATCCAGATTGAAGAAACACCAAACCCAAATACGCTAAAATTCCTTCCTGGATTTGCAATTCTAAACGAAGGAGAAACGGCTGATTTTTCAAATGCAGATGAAATAAAAAACTCCAAGTTAGCAGCAAATCTTTTTCAAATAGAACATGTGGTAAGAGTGTTTTTTGGTCATGATTTTATTTCAGTAACAAAATTGGGTGGAATTAATTGGGATACACTAAAAGTAGAAATTTTAACTACAATCATGGATCACTTTACTTCAGGTGGAAAAGCGCTAGATAAAGAAGGAGTGAATGATAATAATATATCAGATGAGGAATTTTTCGATGAAAATGATATAGAAATTGTAAATAGAATAAAAGAATTGATGGAAAGTTATATCAAACCTGCAGTTGCTCAAGACGGTGGTGATATCAAATTCCGTGGCTATAAAGATGGAATAGTTTATGTTGAGCTGCAAGGAGCCTGCTCTGGATGCCCAAGTGCTGCAATTACCCTCAAGCGAGGAGTGCAGAATATGCTGAGCTACCACATACCAGAGGTTGCGGGTATAGAGACCACACTATGACTAATCAAACGGTTAGAGGAACAAAAGATCTCCTGTTTGATGAATGGTACAAGTTTAAATACATTCAGCAAACAGCAAATAGAATCTCAAGTCTATACGGCTTTTTGCCCGCCCAAACTCCAATATTTGAATACACGGAGGTTTTTACAAAAACCTTAGGTGATAGCTCAGATATCATCACTAAAGAGATGTATAGCTTCAATGATAAAGGGGGAAAGAGCATAACTTTACGTCCTGAGTTCACTGCAGCGATTGTTAGGCTACTCATTGAAAAAAAACTGCAAACACCGATAAAATTATTCTCAACAGGACCTGCATTTCGCTATGAAAGGCCGCAAAAGGGAAGACAAAGGCAATTTCATCAGATAAATTTTGAGGTTTTTGGCATAGAAGATCCAAAAGCTGATATTGAATTGATATCACTCGTTCAGCACTTACTAACTGAATTTGGCATCAATAAAAATGTAAAGCTGGAAATCAACTCTTTAGGTGATGGTGAAACAATAACTAAGTATAGAGAAGCTTTGATCTTATACTTTACAAAGTATCAAAATGATCTATCAGAAGATAGCAAAAATAGGTTGATCAAAAACCCACTCAGAATACTGGATTCCAAGGATGAGAAAGATAAATCAATAATTTCTGATGCGCCTAAAATCAGCAATTATTATACGAAAGGGTCCTCAGATTTCTTTGAACAAATACTAAATGGATTAACAATTCTTGATATACCTTATACCGTAAACAATAAACTAGTTCGAGGTTTGGATTATTATTGCCACACAGTGTTTGAGTTTGTTACAGAGGATTTAGGCGCACAAGGGGCAGTTTTTGCCGGTGGAAGATACGATAATTTAGTATCTTCAGTGGATGGAAAACACACTTCAGCAATAGGATTTGCAGGAGGTATTGAACGCATAATGGAGTTAATCAATTATTCTCCGAAAGAAGAGCGACCTATTTACCTAATTCCAATCGGTAGAGAGGCTGAAGAATATGCCCTAACACTTGCAAATGAATTGCGCAGAAATGATTTGTATGTGATCTATGAATATAGCGGAGCGCTTAAAACCCGAATGAAAAAAGCAAATCAAGCAAATGCTAAAGTTGCTTTAATTTTTGGCGATGAAGAATTGAGTAGTAAAACTTTAAAGATTAAAAACATGGATACAGGTGAAGAAAAAATAATTGCTCGCGATAACACAATAGAAAACATCTAATTAGGAGCAATGCAAATGTTTTTCTCAGTCAGCTATAGAAGAAAATTCGTCTGCACAAGAATTTTTCATAGCATTCAATGTATCATAATCTGTAAAATCTAATTTTACTGGTGTGATAGTAATAAATCCTTCTTTTATTTTATTTACACTACCACTGCCTGAGTGCTCTCGAGACCAATTTAAGCTAAAAGAGCCATTCGAATTTTCAGTAAAAATTAAATCCCCATCAATGTTATATTCACCTTGTTCAGCAAATTCTACTCCTTTTACTTTTTCTGTAGCAGGAAAATTTACACTCATCACTATGTTTTTAGGCCAACCAACCTTAACGAGCTTGGCAATAACCTTTGGTGCAAAAACCTTTGTATTGTGCCAGTCTATTTTATCATGATAAACTTGGCTCAGTGCAATAGAAGGTATAGACCTTGCAGCACCTTCCATTACAGCACCAATTGTTCCTGAATAACAAATATCGTCCCCGACATTTGATCCAATATTTACTCCGGACAATATTAAGTCTGGTTTTTTATTCATAACTTTATTTAGCGCAATAATGACACAGTCTGCAGGAGTACCAGACACACTAAATTCCCTTTCACCATGTTGTTTTATTCCAATAGATTGTTTCACTGGATAATCAAGAGATCTTGCAGCTCCGCTTCTATCAGTATCTGGTGCCACTATCCATATTTCTGACGCAAAATTCCGTGCAACCTCTTTGAGTAATTTTATTCCTTCACTTCCAAAGCCATCATCGTTTGTTATCAATATTATCATATACAATACTCAGCTATACAGCTCCAAATTATGTAAATCACTGGCTGTAAATAAACTCATGAGGCCTTAAGTTTCTTTGCATAACTACGAACTGTAACAAAGAACCTGCTGTAAATCAATAGATTTCTTGCACAGGCCATAACTGTCATTACAATAGAAACGAAAAAACCTACTTGACAAACTCCGCCAGCCCCCTTATCATGAAACTGAAGCTATTTATTTATCTTCGCAATCTGTGCAGGTTAATGACAAAAAACTTAGGGTATTTGGCGTCTCATGTTTAATTTTTCGCACTACGTGCATCGCATGTCTTTAAAAATTTTTAGGTTTTTACCTATATAAGCCGAAACGCGCTTACAAAGCGTTTAAGACAGCAAAAAACGTCAAATTGACAAGGGAGAATTTGAATGCTAGCTACTACGGGGTTTCTTTGCCTTTTTTCCTGCTTAGTAAATTTCTTAAACACTTGCGGTGTAGGTTAGTTGCAAGTTAAAAGCAGCTAAATCGCTCTTAATCAAGCGTTTTAGAATAAAAAAAACGCCGATATTTTAGTACATAGTAAATAGCCAACCACCACGGGGCTTCTTTTGCCTTTTTTTTCGTTTGGTAAATTTCTTAATATTTGTAGCTAAACGACAACCGTCATCCCGCTGCTTGTTAGCGGGATCTAGAGATACCGCGAATGAATCGCGGTATGACGTAGGACTGCTGTCATTCCAGTCTGGAATCCAAAAAAAAGGATGATGTCATCCCAGTGCCCTGACTACTTGGATCCAGTTTTCTTTACAAATTCACAAAAAGTGCTTCATTCTATAACGCAAAACCCATACTCACCAAACCCAATGCATTACTTGCAATTAAGTTTCCTGGATCCAAGTAGTCAAGCTACTCGGATGACACCCTTTTGGATGGAGACCAGTGTCAGCTACTTTCATGACACCATTCTTTTTTCTGGATCCAAGTAGTCAAGCTACTCGGATGACACCTCTGGGCGCTGGGATGACAGGAGAAGGAGGCTACTTGCATGACACCATTCTTTTTTCTGGATCCAAGTAGTCAAGCTACTCGGATGACACCCCACTGGTGGCCCACACTACAATGTTCGTACAGTTATGAAATGAATCGCGGTATGACGTGTTGCTTGGGTCAGCTATAGTATTTCTTAAAATTAATAATAAATTTCTTGGCTAGCAAGAAGCTGTAAATTTTTTTGCGAGACCTAAGCCGGCTTTTGATATAGCTAAAGGTAAGGTCACTTACTTTCTGCTTAGCATATCCATCAAATCAGATTCTTTGAGTTTACTATGGTCAACTTTACTGAACTTATTTACCATAGAGCTCATTTGATTATACTGCTTAATTAGAAGATTAATGTCAGTTACAGTTGTTCCGGACCCCTTAGAAATTCTAAGTCTTCTTTTGCCATTTAAAATATCTGGATTTTGCCTTTCTTTTTCAGTCATTGAGTTTATGATGGCTATATATTTTTTCACTTTATTGTCATCTGGCACACTGCTACTTAGCTTTTTTGTAAATGAACTAGGAATGAATTTCATTATGTTGCTAATGCCATCCATTTTACTCAGAGTTTTTAACATTCCCACTAGGTCGTTTAGGTCGAATTTACCTTTTTTCACTTTCTTTTGTAACTTATCAATTTCTTCCTGACCAACAATCTCAGCAGCTTTTTCAACCAATGATACAACATCACCCATGCTAAGTATCCTTTTTGCAATTCTATCGGGATAAAAATCATCGAGGTCACTTAATTTTTCACCACAAGCAATAAATTTAATTGGACAATCGGCGATCATTTTCATAGAAAGAGCAGCACCACCACGTGCATCACCATCAACACGGGTGAGAATAATGCCGGTTACACCTATTACCTCATTGAATGATTTGGCAATGTTGACCGCATCCTGGCCTATCATTGCGTCGGCTACTAAAATAACTTCTGCAGGTGAAGCTATTTTCTTTACGGCTTTCAACTCATTCATCATATTATTGTCAATATGAAGCCTGCCTGCAGTGTCTAGTATTAATACATCATAATTATCGTTCTTTGCTATTGCTATTGCCCTTTTTGTAATTGTAATGGGCTTCTCATCTATTACTACAGGTAAAGTTTGCACATCTATTTGCTTACCTAGCACTTCAAGTTGTTTCTGGGCAGCAGGCCTATAAATGTCTAAAGAGGCAAGCATCACTTTTTTCTTTTGCTTTTTTAGTTTTAAAGCAAGCTTTCCTGAGGTAGTTGTTTTACCTGCACCTTGTAAGCCCACCATCATAATCACAGCAGGGGGTTTAACTGCTAGATTTAAGTCACTTTTCTCTGATCCGAGAACTGCAACTAAATTATCCTGTACAATTTTAATTATCATTTGTGCTGGAGAAACACTTTTTATGACTTTTTCCCCAATCACTTTATCTTTAATGTCGTTGATGAATTTTTTTGCAACTTCAAGTGAAACGTCAGCTTCAATTAAGGCTATGCGTATTTCACGCATGGCAAGATTAAAATCATCTTCAGAAATGATTGACTTTCCTCTCAGTTTACTAAATACAGAATTTAAACTTTCAGTTAACGATTTAAACATAATAGCATTAGTAGAATACTCATTAAAAAGAGAGAAGAAGCTGAAACAAAACTCACTGAGTTATAACCCAGCACTTCTTTAAGTTTAGTAATATTATTAAAGTATAAACCAGTAAGTGGATTAGTCAAGTTTTGCACTACGCTGGCAAACATTTCTCTAGTTTTAGAGACTAACTGATTGAACAGCAAGATAATATAGGGTATGAAAGCTCTAAAAATCCAATCAACATCCATTTTAAAATTTACTCTCGGGTAAAATAACTTGCGTAAAGGAATAAACAATAAAGTGGTACATAGTAATAAATTAAATTGCGACCAAATACTTTTTGTGTTGTACGCAAGATTAAAAATTGAAGGCTTATTGTAAATAGGTAAGTAAGGATTGCCAGCGATTACGCATATAAATGCTAAAATAATCATAGTCATTTTGCCTCCTCTCTCTGCTAAAGGTTTTGACTTACTTTTTGCAATAAATAAGTAATAAAGAAACTTTAGCCCCACGCTTAAATGAAGCAGCAAATTTAGAAGCTTATATAAATTTTTATACCCTTTTAAGGCAACAGTGTTCATTTCAATTTCAGCTGTGATATATGATTTACTGATAAATCCAACGGTTCCAGGAAATGCAGCCATTGTAAGTATTGCGATTATAGCACACATGCCTTCCACTGACATCAGTTTACCCACTCCATTAAAACTAATTGTTTTTGTTTGTGAAATAATCGAATTACTGACCACAAACAATAATGATTGATAAACAAGAGAGAAGATTATATGCAGTATCAAAATTGGTATTGCTTTTTCCGAAGGACTGAGCAAACTTCCTGCAATAATCAGCAAGCCCATTTGTCCTACAACGTTATAGCATAAAAATCTGCGAATATTTTGCTCAAGAGAAGCAAATATAATGCTGTAAATTGCAGTGATGGTGCCTACAAGCGCTAATATTTCAGTACAATCTTGCCATAGGTTATAAGTGTGTAAAAGCATCACTAAAAAAGAGACTTTAGTGGTAAATAAAGAGAGATATGTGGTGCCATGTAGCGATGCAGCAGGATATGCATCAACAACCCAAAACGAAAAAGGAAAACAAGCGCAGTTTATCAATAAACCCAAAATTATCAGGTTAGTGCTTTGAAGTGCCAATCCTGCTATTAATATAACTCCAACGAAAAAGTGTACACAAGCGTACCTTATTGCAGGTCCACTATCTCTACAGCTAGCTGCGATAATAAAAAATGCACTGATGGTCATTAATTCACAGAATATTATAACCAATATCATATGTTCAGATAAAACTGCATAAAGTGAACTAATAGTGTAAGCAGCAAAAGATAGCATCTCTGAAAAAGTCAAATTTTGTGCTGGTAGAACAGCTAAAAATGCAACTGATAAAAAAGATATTAGTATGGTACGAAAAGATAAATCAAAATCTAGAATTGGGAGAGACCAATTTACTGCAATGCTCAAATTTTCAGGTAATTTTAGGACTATAACTATTAATACAGTCAGTAGAAGTAACAGTGACGATTTATAAAGTTGCACAATAATTAAAACCAATATGGTTTATGCTATCTCAATATATGAATAAAATCAATTTGCATATTAACCACTAATTAAACTAATTATCATATAATTATATCAGAGTTTAGAGGGTTATAGAGAAACCGGTCAGATTAGGTTTTTAATCTAATCTGACCGATAGCTTTAATAGTGAGGTAAGCTTTAATATAGCACTCCTAATTCATAACGCTACACTCGTGCATAATTTATTTTTAATTTGTGCACGAGCGTTAGTAAATTATTTACTTTTTGAAATAAAATTTGGCATCACTTTAATATTGAGACTTAGTAAACCTCAGTAGGTCTGCCAGTTGGGCCCATAAGAATTATTTGCTCGCCTTCTCTTAAGTGTCTGCATAAATTAGTGGAGCCGCCGATTTCCAGCACAATAGTGGAAATAATTCCTTTTTTTTTGTCTACTTCAGTGCCGGTTACGGCTATACCTTCCATAGCAAGGTTTGTATTATTGGCTTTTCTGCCATTGGTTTCAAAATTTTGCAATCTAAAGAATTGCCCAGGCTTAAAATTCTTTGCCGCAAGTGGTGCTTTGATCACTATTTCCACAACTTTGTCTGTTAAATATTGAACTTTTATAACCTTTGCAGTGAATTGCTCTTTGATTCTATTAAATAATTCTTTATTAGCCAGGTCTTCAACACTTGACCACGCATTTTTTTTCTGGCCCACAACATCACACACTGGAATGAAAGAAACGAAGCTATTAACTCCACTCAAAAGCTGAGAAATAATAGGGTAGCCGTTCTTAGCACTTGCCATAGCTTTCACGACGCTGCCACTATACGAAGGGTGAAGATCACCAAAAAAGCTGATTGTTTTATTGCCTTGCTTATACACTAATATTCTATCTTTATTTTGCATTTTAGGAGAAAATATTGGGTCTATTTCTTTTCCTGATGAATTCAAATGAGTAAAATACCCATTACTTAATTTAAAATGCTTTTTATCTTCTGTTGCAATAACTGTATTTGGCTCAGTACCTGCTGCTATAAAAATAGAACGTGCTTTTATACGTTTGATTTCGCCGGATTTTGTGTCTATCAGTTTTATTGATTCAGCATGGTTATATTTATCCGTCACAACTTCAACTGGCTCTAAGTTTTCAATAAAGTAAATCCCTTCTGACAGCCCATTTTGCACCTCTTCGCTATTTAATCGATAACTTGGTGAATCTTTTAGCTCTTTTCTATATATAACTTTCACTCCCCCGAGACTCTGCATCAACTCTAATATTTTTATTTCTCTATTCTCTTTTTTTGCTAACTTTTGCTTTTCTCGGATCAATTGTGCGTGTGATATAAACTCATTCGCAATTTCGCGCTCTTCTTCTGTCCAATCTTTTTCAACACAGTCCTTTCCATACTTATCAACTAATATCTCATAACGAAGAAGAAATTTTTCTACTTGAATTGGATAATACGCTAAAGCTTCAGTGGCAGTGTCAATCGCAGTAAGCCCAGCCCCTATTACAACTATCGGCATACGAACTTGCAGATTTGCTATAGAATCAAATTTAAGAGCGCCAGTCAGTTGTAACGACATAAGAAAGTCAGATGCCATACGCACTCCACGAGCTAGTATATTCTTTATTTTGATCATTCGTGGCTTGCCAGAGCCAAGTGCTAGGGCAATGTGATCAAAACCCGAGTTGAACGCGTCATCAACATTAATCGTGCCACCAAAACGAATGCCTCCATAAAGTGCGAAATGCTCACGTCTTTCCAGCAGTAATCTAATAATCTTTAAGTAATTCTTATCCCACCGAGAAGTAATACCATATTCTGCCACCCCACCAAACCCTCCTGCCGTGCGTTCACTCAATTTTTCGTGTTCAAAATCTTTAATTAGCTGGAAATTATCGATCAAAGGCTCAATTTTTAGTCCATCAATGGTGATAACGTTATGCCCATCGTTCAACAAATGATGAGCTAAATTAAAACCAGCAGGACCAAGGCCTACAATTAGAATGTTTTTTCCGGTGTTTTCTCTTGGCAATGAACGCTGAAAATTTAAAGGATTCCAACGGCTGAGCAGAGAATATATTTCAAATCCGTACGGTAAACTGAGCACATCATCCAGAATCCTTGTTTCAATTGCTGGCACATTTACGGGTTCTTGTTTTTGATATATGCACGAATTCATGCAGTCATTGCATATTCTGTGTCCAGTGGCTGCGCATAATGGGTTATCTATCATCACAATTGCAAGACTTGCTATGCTGTACCCTTCGCTTTTCACCAGATTCATTTCTGATATTTTCTGCTCTAGTGGGCAGCCGTGCAGTTCAACTTTTAGTGGAGATTGTTTAAAAGTATTGTCGTTATTAATTAGCCCCTTTGAGCAGCTGTCCTTACTTTGCTTATGACAAAATATGCAGTAGTGAGCATTATCTAGTGCTTTATTCAAACTCACCTTTTTGCTTGTTAGATCAAAACCGTATCGTCTTTTTACTTCATTTGAATACAGCACTTCAACTTTGTCCACTTCTTTTTTAGAAAATGGTATGAGGTTTTCGTGGTCGATTTTTTTATGAATACTGAATAATATACTCTGTTTATTTTTTACTCTCCACACTGCATATTGTGCTGCAAGTTCTATTTCTTCTTTGTGATTTTCTTTATCTTCAAACCAATGCATCACCTGCTCAGCAAAATTTTTTTCTGTTGTTGGCAAAGTGAGAAAATGACTTAGTTTGTTAGTAATATCTATATTCGCCACATTAGTGTATTTCTTCAATGCATAGCGTTGGACAAATAATCTTTTGCACTTATATATTACAGCAAAGTCGTTGTGCTTTTTCTTTAGCTCCTCTATTTCTTTTTCAACATTGAAAAGTTTTGCAATAAATTCATCAAGTAAATATGAGAGGTCTACTATTAACTGACTATCTGTCATCCAAGTAGCTGACCGTCCTTCTTGTTTTCTAGATCCCAGTGTCAAGCACTGGGATGACGGGGGGTGACACTGGGATGATGGGAGGTGACACTGGGATGACATCGAAGAAGAAGCTGCTTTTTCTCTTGCTTCAATTAATGAACAAAACAAGCTCTCATCACATGATTTAATATAATTCAAAAATGTCTCATCTAATTTTGTTAATCCATTGCGAGTATATAGATTCGAAAATGAGATTTTGAAATTCAGCTTCATTGCTATACTATAAAGTGTACATGCTGTTTCTTACAGATGAAGATTTTATTTATTTTGCAGTACTGCTGAGATTGTTGCTTCTGCAACTTTTTCTTCGCTAACAGATGCAATACACCTAAATTTGTGTACACCTAAACACACACTTTGAATGTTAGCTTGAAGAATCAATGTGTCCCCTGGAGTAACTGGCTTTCTGAATTTTGCATTTTCAATGGATCTCAAGTAAACAACTTTATTTTCTATTGTTTCTTTACCTAGAACACATATAGCAGATGCCTGAGCTAGAGATTCAATTATCAAGACTCCTGGCATTATTGGATGACCAGGGAAGTGGCCAATAAAAAATGGCTCATCGAAAGTCACATTTTTGATTGCTTTTATACTTTTACCAGGATCACACTCTATAACTCTATCTACTAAGAGAAACGGATAAGAATGTGGTAATATTTTTATAATATCACTGATATTAAATTGCATAAGCCTACTCAATGCCTTTCAAAGCAAATTCAGGTATTTTCTTGTTTATATTGTTTAATACCACATCTGATAAATCAACTTCATCCATGGAGTATAAAACTTGGTTCTTTTTTGAAATAAATAGTACCAAATCTATGTTGTTTTTTTCTGCCGTTTTTTTAGCGACTTCTTTTATCTTGTTAAAAACACTCTCTACTGCGTCTCTATAGCTTTCTTCTAAATGTAACATTTTTTTAGCGTAATTATCTCTAGTATTTACAGTGTGCTTATTAAACTGTTCTGTCTTTTCTTTTTTTGCTTCTTCTGACAAAAGTTCAAATTCTTCTTTTGATGGCTTAAGTTTTTCTAACTCACTTTCAAATTCTTGTTGTAATCTAGAATTCTGCTCCTTTATTTGTTGTTGTATATTTTGCAGAGCAAGAGATTCATTGATGACTTTGTCACTATCGATAATTGCAGCTTTTGTGTTCTGAGGTTGATATCCTACAAACTTATACCCCACAAATAAGGAAATAATTAAGGCAATAACTGATATAAATAACTGTATATATTTCATTCAAATCCCCGCTTCAATAGAAAATTTAACATTTGGTGATGGTATTATATCATAAGATTCCTTTACTAAAGGAAACCCGAAATCCAATCTAAGTCTACCAAAAGGAGAAAGCATTGAAAAGCCAAAACCTGGTGACACTCTCACAAGCTTGCTATCATAGTATTTCCCTTCATACTTCTTATTTTTATCATCTAAGCCAAAAAGTGTCGCATAGTCAACAAATAGTGAGCCTTTGATACCAGCATAGTCATATAGTTTTGGTAGAGGAAAATCCACTTGCTGTGTTAGATTAAAATAAGTTTTGCCTCCTAATGAGCTTTTATTTTTGTCTTCTGCTCTTGGTCCAATACCGGAAAGGTCAAACCCTCTAATCTCATTACCCCCTTTAAAAAAGTGCTGGCCAATGTTTAGATTTTCATCAGTATAAGAAAAAATATGACCTGCCGCCATCTTAAAGCGTAGCGTTATATCATCGTCAATTTTGCTTAATATAGGGTGCGTATAAAAAGATAAGAATTCAGATTTTAGGAAATTCACGTTTCCTCCCAATCCTGAAATATCCTGACTTAAGCGCAGTAAATACCCTTCTTTTGGAGCATATAGATTATCCAGTTTATTATATGCCAACGTGTATCCCACTGATGAAATCTGATGTTTACCTTTTCGGTCCAGTATTATTTCAGAGATATGGGTGTCTTGTCCACCCTTATTATCCATGTGTATATGATTATACTTATAAGAATAGCGAAGGGAATTAGTTAAGTTCTCTGTGACTTTATATGATAACTTTGTAAAAAATCCCATATCGCAACTATCAAAAGTAGTGTTTGGTTTATCTTGTTTTTCATAAAATACACCCATGCCTAGTGACGTATCAGAATCGTTAAAATTATTTTCAACAAACTCTAAATCAGTAGAAAATACGTATTGACTTTTTTCAAGAGCAAAAGAGAGCTCTTTTCCAGTACCAAATAAATTACGGTCTTTGAGGTCAATTTTAATCAATGCTCCACCAGGAAGAGACACACCGCCTCCCAAATACAACGAAGTAGTGTTTTTTTCTTTAACATTTAAGTCAAGATTTACTGTATTGTCATTAACTGCGTAACTATTTACTTTCACTGTTTCAAAAAAATCACTACTCATTAGTTTTTTACGTGACTTTTGAATCTCAGATATATTGTATGCATCACCTTCTGCTACACTTAGCTTACTTCTGATCACTTTATCTAAAGTGCGATCGTTACCATCAATTGTAATTTGATTTATATAAATCTTTTTACCCGGCAGCACTCTGTAGGTTACATCTACAACGTTGTCACGTTGTGCATACTCTGGATTAACTTTTGCAAATATGTATCCCTTTTCATTTAAATATTTGTTTATTTTTTCTACTGTATTATTAATTTTAACTCTATTAAATATCTTATCGTTTTCCTCTGTTATAAAATCCAATATTTCTTCTTTTAGGCTCAAATCCTGAATTTCAGTTTCAATATTAACCTCATTATTTCCAAACAAATACTGCTGTCCTTCGTCAATCAAAAAAGTTAACTCTGTTTGATTGTTATTATCAACCTCAACAATTGGTTGAATATTATTTTGAATATATCCCTTAGACGAATAAAAACGATCGAGCAATTCTGTGTTAATCAATAGATATTGCGGTGAATAATGATTTTCGCCTTTAAAAATGGCTCTAAATAACTTACTAAATATGTCATTACTATGTCTTTTAATAACTTGCTCTAGCTCATTTTCAGAAAAGTTTTTATTGCCTATAAATCTTATATCCTTAATTTTAGAGGTTTTGCCTTCTTTTATTTTGAAAATTAGATTGACCCTATTACTATCGAGCTTCTCCAACTCATATTCAATTTTAACGCCAACCTTACCGTTATTTCTATAAGTAGTGATTAAATTCATTAAATCGTTTTGCAATTTTGTTTCAGTGAAAATAGTTAGCGATTTTGACTGAATCACATTATTTAGTAACTCTTTGCTATTAAATAACTTATTACCCTTTAATATTATCTTGTTAATTAGTGGATTTTCTTGAATTTTTATTACTAAATTTTTTTTATCATCTATGTAAGCATTAACACTAGCAAATAACTTTGTTTTATATAGATCTTTTATAATTGAGTCTATATCATCGTCGTTTATATAATCACCAGATTTTAGTTTTATATAGAACCCTATTGTCTGGTTGCTTACCCTCTCATTACCAATACATTTGACATCTTTCACCTGCACTTTTTCCGCAGTTCCTAAAGCAACAAGCAGGGCAGGAAAAGAAATAAAAACCACTACCAGTATATAAAATAGCTTTTTCATATTTTATTTCAAAAAAGATCCCTAATATCATTTGACATTCCAGTTGCCATAAGCAAAAACAACACTAAAGCACCAAAAATAGCTGCATATTTTTGACATTTCAAGCTTAAATCCCTACGTATAACCGCTTCTATGATATAATGAAATAAATGCCCACCATCTAGCAGTGGTATTGGCAGCAAGTTAATTGCAGCTAAATTAGCTGAAATGATTGCCATAAAATATAGAACCATAATAAATCCCTTTTTAGCTGATTGTCCTGAATATTTTGCGATTTTTATTGGTCCACCTATTTCATTGATACTCCTTTTACCAACAATAATGTGAAAGAGAGCTTTGATCGTTAAGCACATAGTGTGGTAAGTTTCACTTACTGATAAGCTCACAGCCCCAAGAAAAGACGACTGCTTTAATGTATTGACTGAAATAATCCCTATAGTTTCTCTTTCTATTGTGTTGCCAAAAACGTCTTTGTCCTTGATTATTAATGGAGTTAAACTGGTCCTGTGCTTCTCATTATTTCTGCTATACTCAATCTCCATTCTTGTTTTAGGATTCGACATTATCACACGTGAAATATCTTCAAAGTATTTTATTTTATGCTCATTGATTTGTGTAATAGTGTCACCTGGCAACAAACCAGCTTGCTTAGCTGCACTACCTTCGATTACATTTTCAATCACCGGTGGAGTGCGATAATAACCTGCTATGCTAAAAAATATTGTAAAAGCTATAACAGCAAATACCATGTTTGCAAAAGGCCCTGCAAAAACTACTGCTGCTTTTTTATGACGCAGTTTTGTATGAAATGAATACAATTTTTCTTCTTCCGTTAATTCTTGTTGATCAGCTGGGACACTCGCTGCATTAGTATCTCCTAGCATTTTAACATAACCACCCAATGGAACAGCGCTTAATTTCCATCTAGTTCCAGACTTATCGTTAAAACCAAAAATTTCAGGACCAAAACCTATGGAAAAAGATTCAACTTTAACTTTGCATGCTTTGGCAACAACATAATGCCCATATTCATGCACGAATACTATGACAGAAATTATTAAAGAAAATGATAAAAAATAATATATTCCATCGCTAAATTGATGGATAAGATTAGAAATTAATTCCACCTGTATATTTAGATCTTAACAAAATGTTAAGTATATTAAAATGCGCCTCGCTTGACAAGTATTTAGTTTAACTTTTAAATTAAAAAAAGTTTAATTGTAATGACAGATACCTCACTACTCAGAAGAAAATTAATATATAGAAGCTGGCATAGGGGTTGCAAAGAAACCGATATACTTTTAGGGCATTTCGCATTGAAATATCTTGATAAATTTTCCTTAAGCGAACTAATCGAATACGAAAAAATAGTTGATCTTGATGATTACGAATTATATTGTTACATAACTCGTAAGACAAACCTCCCTCCTGGCTTGAATAGTCAGATAGTCAATTTAATTGCTTGCTTTATTGAAGCTAATCCTTTATGCACTCAAGATTAGTGATAATCTTATTTACCTTATCTAGTACCTCAGTATATTCTATTCTTTTCTCGTTTCTATACTTTTCGCGCTCTTGATTTACTTCATCTAATCGCTTTGTTAATTCTAAAATTTTATCCTCAAGAATTAGTGCTGCAAGTAAGAAATTTAATGCATCCGAACCCTTACCTCCAGTTTTTTGAGATACAGAACTAACTAACTTGTCAAAACTATTAGCAAGGCGTAATAAATGATTCCCCTTCCCACTTTCGCAAGATATTTTATATGTGTTATTACGTATAACTATTTCTACTACTTGCATATGGTGCTAAAAATTTCTATCGTACAGTATAAACTCAAACCCCTACTTTCATCTTATTTATGGTATAAATTTTTATTCATTTATCAAATCAGATAATTTTTTACTGCTACGAAAATATGTTTTAAAGTATTGATTCTTTGTAAACTTCTGTAACATTAAATGGCTTGTTTCTTTCAAGTTATAACTTCTAACTGAAAAAGAACCAAACCCCCTAATTTCAACTCTATTATGATGTTTCAATGTGCTTGAAAGTATCCCAAAAAATCTATCAACTATAGCTGCTATAACAATCTTATCTAAAAAAGGATGTCTTTTTGCTACCCTCGCTATTATATCAGACTTTGTTGCCATTTATATGAAGCCAAAATAAGTAAACCTTATCACTTAGCAGATAATGCTATGTTATATTCCTCAACACCCAATACTTCAACTTCTATTTTTTCTGATATAGAGAATTTTTTATTCTCTGGTAAATGCTCTTGATCTATTAGAAGGGTTACATCGTTCTCAACTTCAACGACTAGTCCATTATCTTCTCTCTTACCTACAATAACCTGTATTTTATCACCTACCTTAACTTTCTTTATCAGTTCTTCAAGAGGATCATACTCTATTTGTTTTATTCCAAGATAAATTCTTGCCCGATTCACGTTAGCCCTTATTACTTTTGCTTCTATTTTATCACCTACATTATACTTCTTTATCTCATCTGAACCATTTTTAGACCAACTAAAATCTTTCACATATATTGTCCCTTCTACGTTCTCATCTATTTCAGAATCACCGAAAGCAACAGATACATATGAGCCGGTATTATTCTTCACTTCACCAGAAACAATAGAACCAGGAGGATATTTATTGATAAATACTTGCCAAGGGTTGTCTACACACCTTTTCATGCTTAAACTCATCCTACTCTTAGCAATGTCAATACTGAGAATTTTTACATATACTTCTTGTCCCCTTGTTACGAGACTACTAACTGGTAAATTACTCTTAACCCAAGTTATTTCTGACGAGTGCACTAAACCTTCAATTCCAGGTCTAAGCTCAACAAATAATCCATAATCTTCTATGCTTGTTACATAACCCTTATGCACACTATCAACTGGATATTTTGACTCTGCATCTTGCCAAGGGCTATCTTCTAGCTGCTTCACACCCAAGGAAATTTTAGCATTTTCCTTGTCTATTTTTATAATTTTAACTTTTATAGTCTGACCACAAGTAAAAACTGCAGACGGATGACTTACCCTACTCCAAGAGATATCTGTAATATGTAACAATCCATCTATAACTCCCACTACATCTGATTCATGAATACCGACAAATACACCGTAATGAGTGATACTTTTTATTTTCCCTTCTATTATATCGCCTTCATTTAAAGATTCTAAAAATTTAATTTTTTCACCAGCGTGCAATTTTTCTAACACCAGCTTTCTTGATACTACAATATTGCCCTGCTTCTTATCCATTTTAAGCACGATGAACTTTTGTTCAGTTTCAATAAGGTGCTTCGCATCTTTTACTTGCTTCAAATCCACATGACTCAGCGGTAAAAAAGCGCTTATTCCGTCACCAAGATCAACAATAAAGCCACATTTAATTGAGCGTTTAATAACTCCGCTTACTTCAGCCCTTGTAACTGTATCTTCTTCCAACTTATTCCATTTTTCGTCCCTAATTGCTTTTTCACGACTAAGAACAACATTACCATGATAATCTTCAATTCTTTCCACATAAACTCTGATTTTCGAGCCAATAATGACCTCATCATTACAACCGAGTTCCTTGATCAGAATTCTCCCGTCAGATTTTAAACCAATATCAACCACAACGTCGTTAGGGTTTATTCTTGTAATTACACCTTCTACCACATCTCCTTCTTTAATTTTGTTAACAAAAGAATCTTCAAACAAGGTATTATCTTGATCCTCAAATTGGCCTTGACATATCTCTTCTATAAATTTGTTTGATGATAGCTTTCTGATAGTAACCGGTAGATTTACGACTGGATTATTATTATTCATACCTTTAACTTAAACTTTATTAGAACTCATATATTATATAATATTAACAATTATTGACAAGTAATTTTTCATTAACTCATTTCGAGAATTGTTTAAGCTATATAAAATATAGTGAGAAAATTATATATGTATCAAGAATATGCTATTTAAGAATAGCAAGTGGATTAGATCGTTCTCCAGAAGGTCCAGGCTAAAACCTGATGTTGATGAAATATTGGAAAAATATTCTATTCAAAACAGCAAGGAATCTATAGAGAAAATTGTAAATTCACAAAAAAGAATATGGGTAGAAATAGGCTTTGGCAACGGTGAAAATATGCTTTACCAGGTGCTCAATGAACCTGATCTATTATTTATAGGATGTGAGCCCTACTTAAAGGGGGTTTCTCGCTTGCTGACAAACATAGAAATACAGAACATAAAAAATATTTTAATGTGGACAGAAGATGCAAGAGAATTGATTGCAAATTTTCCTGATAACAGTGTTGAAAGATTCTTTATTCTCTTTCCAGATCCATGGCCAAAAAGAAGTCACAATAAAAGACGATTAATTAATACGGAATTTTTAAATTTATTAGCAAAAAAAATACTTATAACAGGGGAAATATTCATTGCAACCGATCATCAGGACTATGCAGAGTGGATAGCATCACATATAAAGCAGTGTAACTCTTTAATCTATAGGGAAGACGATTTCACAAGTTATACTCTTACAAAATACCACAGAAGAGCGCTCAAAGATCAGCGTAAAGTGAGGTTCTTTAAAGTAAGTGTTATTAATAATTTGCAGACTATGGATCAATAGAGTTTTTGCATATCTCTTTTACGTTAACTATAGATTAAAAATAATAAAAAAAGAGGGAGAAATAGAGTAAATTCCTTTAACTACTTCTCCTTATGAAGGAATAGACTTCTTGCATAACCCAAACTAAGTAGAAAAAAGGTATCATCCAAGTAGCCCCTTTCTCGTCATGCCGCTGCGAATCGTCATACCGCCGCGGCGCTAACACGTAGCGGGATGATGAGGCTTATCGTCATGCCACCGCGAACCGTCATACCGTCACGGTATCTCTTAGCCGCTAACAAGTAGCGGGATGACGGTTGTCAGGTTAGCTGTTATCCCAGTTTTTGACACTGGGATGACAACGAAGGGCTACTTGGATGACAGGGAAGGATGCTGGAATGAAGGTTTTTCAAATTGTCGATAAACCTAAATCTATAATAACTATTTGCCTTTTTTCTAGGTTATGCAAGAAGTCTACTGAATAACAGTAAGATTTTTCAATCCTGTTCCACAGCAAATTTTAGTGCCATGTGAGTAGTTATGGTGCTGTTAACAATCAAAATAACAAAAATTAAGATGGTGATTAGTAGTGTATAAATATTCAAGGACAAATTTTCAAATTGAGTTAGCATTTTAAAATACACAAAGGTTGGCATTATCATTGGCAAAACAAGAATTTGCGATACTCCTGATGCTAAGTTGTTTCGACCAATCATCAATGCATTTCCAGTAGCTGAAATATTAATGATTATCAGCGTATTAAATAATAAAGACACTCCAACTGCTATTGAGTGTTCAATACTATTGCATAGAACTGCAAAGCTGAATATGGAAGAAATCACTGAAATTGGTAATCCAAATAATAGCCAGTGAGCGAAAATTTTATAAGCAACTATAAGCCTAGAAGAGAGTGGCTGTACAAAGATTTGCTCTAATATTCCATCATGATAATCAGATGTAAACAAATTATTTGTAGAAATCTGCAAAACAAATGTAGCACATATCCATGTTAATGTTAACATAACTTCTTGTTTATTGTTGTTTTTAAGTGTAAATGAAGATAAACTTAACATTATGATAAAAATACATACTATATAGGTAAAGTTCTTATCATCTATTACTAATTTTTTTACTGAGTCGATCATACTAGGCTTTTAAATGTTTATTATAAATTATAGTGTTTACTTTGAGGTAGTATAATTTTTTGTTCATAAATTATATAGGTTTTATTATTTTTTTGATAATGCAATTATGGAAAAGTTACCAAAAATAAAGTCACCAGAAGATTACACTCCTTCAGAAGATGAAGAATATATGAGCGTAAAACAACTGGAATACTTCAGCTTAAAGTTACAGTCAATACTCGCTGAGCTGGAGAAACAAGAACTAGAAGAGAATAGTATTGATACATACTATTCTGATGGAGATAGTGGAAACGAGGAATTAATCAAGCGTCGAAAAGATAGAAAAGAAAAAATTAAGGAGGCGTTAGAAAAAATAAAATTAGGCACTTATGGTTACTGCGATGGAACAGGAGAAGAAATAGGAGTCGAAAGACTTAAAGCTAATCCGCTTGCTATATATTGTATTGAAGAGCAAGAGAGAGTAGAAAAAGAAAAGAACGTGTACAACATTAACGATTAATTTACACATAAGTGGTGAGCCCATTGGACTTCAAGAGGAGCAAGAGGCGCTGAAGTATGTTATGCTATAAAGAAAGTGGAAAATTGGACATTCTCAACTTGACTCCTGCAGATTAAAAATTAAGTTGTATCCGTTCAGGCAATGGCGTCAACTTAAGGAAAAATGTCAGAGATTGTGTATAAAATTTCTCTCCAAATTTTTTATCATTAAATTATCCAAAGAGTGCAAGGGACAGCACTTTTGTTTCTGTTTTATTTCAACAAAGAAGTCTAAAATGTGTCCTTTTTAGGTGAAATATGCAAAAAGGAAAAAACCTTATTCTACAAATTAAAAATATAATATACTCGAAAACTTTTCAGAAAATCCATTGTGTTGAGTTTTACACGAACAAGAAAACTTCCTTTTTCGACAGTATTTTCTATGATTTTAAAGTTAGAGGTTGTCCGGAAACAAGTAAATTCAAGCATATTCCCTCTTTAACATAACCCTACTCATAGCTAGGTATATGAAATTCTCAGTGGATGTTGTGAGTAAATCATACTCCTTCGATAGCCTTCTATTCCTATTAACCCAAGCAAAAGTCCTTTCTACAACCCATCTTCTTGGCTGTACTTTAAACCCTTGTTCTCTTGTTGGTAGTAGCTCAGGTGGCGTATCTTTGTGCACCCAAAATCTACATGGAGGCCTTGTAACAATTTCAATATCTATGTCATATTCTTCCTTTATGTGATTCTTTAAATTTCTTCCTTGGTATCCCATGTCAGCCCACATTTTTTTAACTTTAGTATATTTTGTTCTCATATTGTTTAATGCTATTTTAATACCATCTCTATCATTTTCGTTAGCAGCGCCTACGTAACAACCTAGTATAAAACCCTGAGTGTCTGTAATTATATGCCTTTTTCTACCCTTTACTTTTTTACTTCCATCATAGCCTTTGATCCCCCCTTTTCTGTAGTCTTTACAGATTGACTATCTACTATACAGGCACTCGGCTGCTCATTCCTTCCTATTTTTCTTCTACTATATTTTGTAATTTCATAATTCATTTTCTCAAAAATTCCCTGCTTCTTCCATTGCCTGAACTGCTCATACACAGTCTTCCATAGCGGAAAATCATTTGGTAAATACCGCCATTGACACCCTGTACGCAATACATAGAAAATTGCTTCTAATATTTCTCTTTTGCTATACTTTGGCGGCCTTCCTCCTTTCTTGTATGATACTCTGAAGTGTTTTTCTATTCTTGCCTATTCCCTTTCGCTTAGATCTGTTGGATACTTTTTTCTCATCTTTACCCCGTACTAAAATTTCAGATATTATAGCCTTTTACTTGTTTCCGGACAACCTCTAAGTCACTTTAGCTATATATAAAAGGTTTAAGTGGTTGTATTGATGTATCTTTGTATTAAAAAACACCCAATAAGCAGAGTTGTAAGTGGAATAAACCACAAAATGTAAGTGCTAGATTTTATAGGCGGTACGATTATAATTGAATTGCCGTAAGAATTTTTTAACTCTGAGATTATCTCTTCATCTGTGTATCCATCATTGATTTTTTTACGAATTGCTTCTCGCATATCATACGCGATCTGAGATCCAGATTCAGACAATGATTCGCCAGAACATATTGGACACCTTATTATTTCAAATAAACTTGTTGCTCGTTTTTCCATGCTTTTATCTCTGAGTTTATTATCCAGAGTAAAAGCGTTTACGCCTGAGTGGAATATCAATATGAAAAGTAAACTAACTACTGCTCTCATCCTTGGTTAATTGGGTTATTTTACTGAGCTGGTTCATAAAATCAGTGGTGGATAACTTTCCAATAAAACTTGACCCTACATCATCATCGTACTTTATTGAAAATTGAATGCCATCATCAGTTGTTTTTTCTGATAAGGAAGACATTAATTTTTCAAACGCATCTGAAGTTTTTGAGTCACCAATCATAAACGAGATTAATTCTTTATAATTTGATATAGCCACGTTGATTTTGTCTTTAAATGAATAAGTAACTAAGTTGTAATTGTTTACCCCACCATCTGCAGCAAAAGAAAAATTATTACTTTGAATCAAAAATTTCTCTATATTGAAATTAATTCTGGAAGCCGAGATGTCGTTTACAAATTCATAATCAAATTTAGTATCGATACTAAGGTAACTTTCAGGACTTGCAGTATTTTTATACCGATAAGTATACAAATCAAATCCTAGCTTAGCATTTCCACTCAGTTCTTTATCGAGGTAAAATTGAATGTAATTACTTTTATCATTCACTTCAGTTATAACACTTTGCTGATTTTCTGAAACATCACATTTTAATCCATAATCTTCGTAACGAAGTGTACCTATATAGTCTATCACGGTACTATTTCTGTTGAATCGCAATGAAGATGGTAAATCGTTTAGTCTAACAACAAAGTGGCTGCTATCGTTTGTGTGGCATTTTATATTCTTTTTCTCATCATCATGAACAGCAATGTTGACTTCATTGCTTGGTATGTAGATATATACTGATTTATCAAACAATCTATTTTTTATCAATAAAGCATCAGATGAGATGGTTAATTGCTCATTGGAAAATTTTGGGTTTGTCACACGGAAAATTAGGTTAGTAGGAAATCCACTAAAATCATGTGAAATATCAAATTTTTCGTCGTTAATGTATAGTATTGTTTCAGCTAAAAGATTTTTTACCTTACATGCAGAAAAATACCAAAAACCACTATACGCTACAGGAATAAACAAAAGTAAAGAGATGATAATATAGATAAAAATCTTACGCATGATTCCCCTGTTTATCTAATGATATGTTTCTTGTACCCCTTGGTATGGTTACACACAAGCCGTCGATATCTTTTGTGATTTTTATTTGGCATCCAAGCCTCGACGTCTCTGTTAAGCCGAAAGCTAGGTCTAACATATCATTTTCCTCATCAGATATAGGGTTATGTATTTCTACAGCATTATAAAACTTTGGATCAACAATTACATGGCATGTAGAGCAAGCAAGAGAACCTTCACATGCACCTTCAAGCAGATCTGGATCACTTCTGTGGGCTAAATTGAGCAGAGTTTCTCCCTCTGCAGCTTCATAGCTTTTCTTACTCCCATCAGGTAAAATAAAAGTAACAGATGGCATATTATTCCTATTAAAATCCTTACTAATTTCTCTATATCCTACAGGTAATAACTAATATTTGCAAACTCTTTACAATTCCAGTACCTATATTTCTTGTTATCCAAGTAGCTCTTTGTTGTCATCCGAGTAGCTGACACTGGTTCCTTTATGACGGCAGTGCCCTCTTCTTGTCATCCCAGTGCCCTGATTACTTGGATCCAGAAAAAAGAATGGTGTCATGCAAGTAGCCTCCTTCTCCTGTCATCCGAGTAGCTGACACTGGGATGACACCCCACTTAACCGTCATACTGCCGCGGTATCTCTTAGCCGCTAACAAGCAGCGGGATAACGAGCTTATCGTCACGCCGTCGCGAACCGTCATACCGCGATTCATTCGCGGTATCTCAGCCGCTAACAAGAGATCCCGCTAACAAGCAGCGGGATGACGATTGTCGTTCAGCCATAAATATTAAGAAATTTACCAAATGAAAAAAAGGCAAAAGAAGCCCCGTGGTTGGCTAATTACTTACATTATACTTTCAAGTATGGCGTTTTTTTATTCTAAACGTTTAATAACCGCGATTCAGTTGCTTTTAAGCCGCAACTAATCTAAATTATAAACATTAAGAAATTTACTAAACAGAAAAAAAGGCAAAAGAAACCCTAGGGTAGCTAATTATTCACTATCCATTTTTTAAGTTGGCGTTTTTTAATGTTTTAAATGCTTTATAAGCGTATCTCAGCTTGTGTAGGTAAAAACCTAGAAATTTGATAAAGACATAAGGTGCACATAGTGCAAAAAATTAAACATGAGACGCCAGATACGTGAGTTTTTTTGTCATTTAATCTGTACAGAGAAGATAAATAAATAGCTTCAGTTTCATGATAAGGGGGCTGGCGGAGTTTGTCAAGGAAGTTTTTTGTTTCTATTGAATGACAGTTGTAACCTACGAAAGAAGTCTGTTGTAATTTGTACGATATCTTTATAAAATGGTTCGCATAAGTTATCTAGCAGTGCAACTAAACAAATACAAAAATCAAAACGTCGCGGTTTTTGGTCTTGGTAAAACTGGTTTATCCGCCATTAACGCTCTAACAAAGAGTGGTGCAAGAATATATGCATGGGATGATCATGAAGAGCAAATAGCAAATGCAAAAATGATGAATAAAAAATGTAATTTTATTCATCCCAAGGAATACAATTGGCATGAGATCAGTGCATTGGTTTTAAGCCCTGGAGTGCCAACAGAGCCACATTGGATAGTAAAACTTGCAAGGAGATTTGATTGCAAAATAAAATCAGACATTGAGCTATTTCTTGAAGCTAAAACTACGAACCAGAAGGTAATAGGCGTCACAGGAACAAATGGTAAATCAACCACTACATCACTAATAGGGCACATATTAAAATCTGCAGGGAAAAGAGTAGCTATTGGTGGAAATTTAGGCGTTCCTGTTTTGGATCTAGAAAGAGATGCAGAAATTTATGTAATCGAACTCTCCTCTTTTCAATTGGAGTTGATGAATGAAATTAACGTGGACATTTCAGCACTGCTCAATATTACACCAGATCACATAGATAGGCATGGAAGTATGGAGAACTACATAGCAACTAAATTAAAACTGATAAACGGTAGTGAGGTTGCCGTAATAGGATGTGACAATGAGATTACTGCTGATATATTCAACAAATTCACTGGAGACAAAATTCCAATCTCAGTAACATATTCCCCGATGTCATTCCAGCGCGTGACGCTGGAATCCAGAAAAGAAAAACCATTGCCAACTACTCAGATGACAGAGGGTGGTGCAAGAGATCTAATATCATTGGCAGGTAACAATTTGCTTGATTATAGTGAACAGATTACTGGTATAGATCGAAATTATCTGGATCCCAGTGTCAGCTACTTGGATGACAAAAGGGGCACTGGGATCCAGAAGATCTCGTTAAAACTAGAGAATCATAGCTTATCAGTAAGCGACGTGAAAATAAACCTAATATCCAACGCAGAAAACATAGCAGCCACATATGCCGTATGTAAGGTACTTGGAGTAGATAGCAACACTATTATCAATGGAATCAAGTCCTTTTCAGGACTGAGGCATAGGAATGAACTGCTTGGCAAAATAAGAAATGTGTTTTTCGTGAACGATAGCAAAGCAACTAATGCAAAATCGAGCGAAAAGGCGATCTTATCTTATGAAAACATAAATTGGATCGCTGGTGGAAGAAGCAAAAAAGGTGGAATAGAATCATTAAGCAAGCATTTTACAAGGGTTAGAAAAGCTTTTCTTATTGGAGAATCAACCGAAGCTTTTGCAAATGTTATGGAGAATAAAGTAGATTATGTTAAATGTTGCAATCTAGAAGATGCATTCAGATTGGCTTTTGAAGAGGCCTTAAATAGCGCAGAAGAAGTAACAATATTACTTTCTCCCGCGTGTGCTTCTTTTGATCAATGGAAAAATTTCGAGGAACGTGGTGAAGCATTTTGTAGAATGTTTGAAAATCTCAGGTACAATCACACATGCTGTTTAGTATGATGTTGCGTGGAACAAAAGTTAATAATAGATAAGCTAATTAGGGTTATTCCATTTGAAGGGATAAGCGATGAAACCCTATTAAAGGTGTGCACTGACCTTAATCTAGCTAATAGCTTTTGCAAATTTCAGAATGGAATATATAGCGCTTTGGAGCACATAGCAGAGGACTTAAATAGCTCAATGGAAGCTGAACTAAGGAATTCTAATTTAGAAGATATGAAAGTGCGAGAGCGAGTAAAGTTAGCCATTCAAATACGCTTTTCAAATTACGCTAAGCTACCAAATTATAGAGAACTTTTAAAAAATGTTTTATTATTCTCTGTATCACCAAAAAATACATATTTTTCTAGTAAACTTTTATACAGAACTGTTAGTGCGATTTGGTATGGCATTTATGACCAATCAACAGATTTTAACTACTATACAAAAAGAGCAATATTAGCTGGAGTGTACTTAAGTACGATACTTTTTTTTATCAATGATTATTCAGAAGATTTTGTGGATACTTTATCGTTTCTTGATAACCTTATCAACAATGTCATGACATTTCAAAAATTCAAAACTCGCTTAAAAGGAATCATAGGAAATTTCTTATAAGCTATTGATTGTTGGTAGAAAAGTACTTGAGCACGATCCTGAAAAGGTTTGTGAAAATAAAAATATTCATGCTGATCATAAAGAACATTTAGTTTATCGTGAGGATAATAATGGTACAACAAAATACACCAGTTACGAAGAAAAAGAAAATAAATTTATTGAAGAAGCACATGAATATTTAATAGACTCTGAATTTAATAAAAATTTTGATCTAGGGCAGTACAGAATAAGTAATTTCTCCGGAAACTTGACGAAAATAGAACTGGAACTCATCAATGAAAAGTATATGCAAGTTCAAGTTAATAGAGAAAGAAAAATTATTCTCGCTATACCGTAGGTGCGTTCCAAGATTATACTGAAGTTTTTATTGCACTCAAAATCTTCGTTTTTCCTAATCTCTAGAATTATCAATGCATCATCACTTAACCAGCCTGAGTGAGCTAGTCCATTCAACGTTGATTCAACTAGATTGCTATTGTAAGGTGGGTCTATAAAAACTACATCGCACTTTGAAATAGGTTGTGGCAATTTGTTAGCACTACAACAAATTAGCGTGACATTGTTCGTAATTCCAAAATCTTCTGCTGTTTTTTTAGGCAGTTGCAAATTGTAATAATCTGAATCCACCATGAATGCATGTTTAGCGTCGCGAGAAAGCGCTTCAAATGAAAAAGAACCACTACCACAGAATAAATCAAGTACATTCAAGTTATAAATAGGTTTTCTTGAGGAAAGCATATTAAATATTGCTTCTCGGACAATACTCATAGTTGGCCGTGCAGCTAAATGCTTACCTGTAGTTATTTTTCTTCCGCGATATTTGCCTGCAATGATGCGTAGCATATTAAATAAGCTCCAAAATAATTAATTATTTATACTATATGATTAATGTCAATATGGCTTTAGCAGTTTAATAGAGAGAAGCTATCGAGTCGCTTGTAAGAAAAACACAAACACAAGACTCATCAGTTATCTTTTTCTGATTTGCCTGCTGCATTAATTGCTTGACCAATCTCATCTTGTAAATCATCATGATCATTTTTTTCATCATGATTTAGCCCTTCAATTCTGCTTTCTAACTCTAACTTAATTATAGTATTGATTTTATCTATATTATCAAGAAAGCCTCTACATTCTTCTTCACTATACTCTTCACCAGATGCTTTTTTTTCAATAAATAGGTTTTTAAATCCTGCTAGATCAGAATTCTGATCGGTATTTAGTACAACATTTCTCTCTATGAAGCTAAGATCTGACAGCAGTAAGCTAACCTCTAACAGATCCTCACTTTTCACGCTTTTAAGGTCTTCAAGACTTTCTAAAATACTAAACAACTTAATCCTTTCTTGTACAATCTCTTTGTCTTCCTTATCAAATTCAGACAATAAACTATGATTATCTACAAATTTCTCACTCAAAGCTTTATTCAATTTAGCAAAATTGACATCCTTGTCAAGTGATGTGTTATCCCGCAACAAGTCTACCCTTGCCCTACGCGCATTTAAAATGTCGTCGTAGTCATTTAACTTTATGTTGCCATCTTTGTCTTGCTGCAATTTATAATAATCAAGGCCTTTGAAATTTTTATTAGTCTTCATCTTCAATCCTCTTCTCATCTCCTTTTGCATCTGGTTTCCTCATTGGTTCCGGTAATTTCCTTTTACTGTCTTCTCGATTTCTTTTTTCCTCTCTTTCAGCACGTTTTTTTATAGCTTCCTGGGTATTCATTCCAAAAAGTGCCTTAACGTACTCTTCTGGATTTTTTGGTTCTTTAAATAAAGGCTTAAGATTATAAACTTCGTCTTTTCGATCTCTTTCTTCTTTTCTTCTAGCTCTTTCAGCACGTTTTTCTACAGCTTCTGGAGTGTTCATTTCAAAAAGTGGTGAGAGGTTGTAAACTTTATCTTGATTTCTTCTGCCTTCTCTTTCAGCACGTTTTTCCATACCTTCAAAAGCAGATCCAAAATCATCAATTTCATCTGGGCCTTTTGGTTCCGTGCCTAAATTTCGTGTCACTTCATTTGATTGATCAGGCTTATCTTCTTCTGTTGGCTGATCATGCTGTAGTTGATTAGGCTTGTCTTCTTGTTCTGTGCTTAGTTCTCGTACTACCTTATCTGGCTGACCTCCCCCTCGTAGTCGAAGAGGGTCGCCTTCTTCTAGTGGCTGATCATGGTTATCTCTTACTAGTTCCGTGCCTAACTCTCGTTCTACCTTATTTGATTGATCAGGATTGTCTTTTTCTGGTTCTCTCTTACGGCCGATAGTGTAATCATGAAGCTTCTCTAAGAAATCTCGCCTATATTCTTTTGCTCTATAGAGTAGGTTATGATCATAGCCATGCTTTCCTATAGAGTCAAGGCCATGCTCCCAAGTAAATTTCATAGCATCTTCTATTGTATAGCCCAAATGTGATCCTACATATCCTTTGTAATATTCTAAATATTTACCGATCCTTCTATGCGTAATATCTTCCTTATCAACTCCAAATGCCCTGTAGATTTTTTCCTCAAGTTTATCAACGTCATTTTTAGGTGATGTTGCAAATTTTGTTGCTTCAATAGTAGCACCTACAAATTTACGTGGCACATCAATAGCGTATTTCAGCACTCCTCCAACTCTTGGTACTCTCCCCAGCAGATTAGCTGCACCTCCAGCTAATCTATCCGGTAAATGAGTAGCCCAACTGCCTAAAGACTCTAACCCTCCACCAATTTTATCTTGCACTGCTGATTTGCCAAAATATAAGATTTGACTTACAAAAGACGCATCTGGGTCGCCATGTGCAGTAGCGCTTGGAGAATGCTTAGAATACATACTAGATATATTGTAAACGCTGAATCCACCACCAGCGATACTTGAGCCCATTTGTTGTACGAACGTGCGTAAGGAGAACATTAAAAATGAAAGCAAGAATAATACAAAGATTTCCCCTGCATTGATTAAATAACCTCTCTGTATGTCTTGCACCCTTTGGTAATCACTATTTTCTCGATAATCTTTGCAATCCTCACAATCTTTACATTTCTTACAGTATTCACTGTTGGGATCCTTATATAAATCATGAAGTTTCAGTCTTCCACAACCTTGTTGTTCTAATACTCTTTGCACCAAAGACTTTATCTCTCTTTTGAGATCTGGTCTTATGGTACCTTTTCTGTAGTCATCCACTATTTTCCTATAATTTTTACACTTTGCTTCATCTTGCTGAGATCGACAGTAAAGCTCTGTTATTTTACTATTCATACCACCTATCTTTTTGTCTATATTGTTGATCAACAGTAGAATATCAGCTTTTTCTGATGCATATGATAAACTATTTGTTAAGCGTACTAGATCTTTTGCTCTACAGTCATTCTTCACTATCATATCACTTTCTGCAATATAGTGGTCTGCTGGATTCTTCTCAGTACCAGGAATTGGGTTAAAGAAAGGATAATCTATATAACGAAACCCTTTTTCAATGTAATCAGGTGGAAGAGGGATATATCCAGCGCCGCCAGTAAATTTTATTGTACCACCTTCTCTGCTTAGTTTTTCTATACCTTCTATATTTTTATCTATGTTAAGTGGAGAAGCTTCTCCAAGAGTGTAAGGTACAAAAATTTGCCCTGGGGTCCAACCAAAATACTGTTTATCAATGATACAAAAACCACCAAACACCCATTTTGGAGCACATAACCTTACCTCGAACCATTTATTGTAGCATACAGTAAAACCTAGTTGTCTATAAAAGGTATTCATTATAATGGAAGCCAGTAATGACAAGAGAGCAAATATCATAATCGACTGCAAACAAAAGCTGATGCAGAATTTTATCCAACCTTCAAATAGACTTTTCAGTGGTGAGAATAAAATAGAGATTAGGAACAGCGGCATGATAGCTATAAGAAAAGCTATACCCATAAAACCAGAGAGGAATATTATGTAAGCATATAAGCACAGCAAGAAATATAAAACTATCCCTATGAAAATTGCCGGTATCATCAGAAGGCTTGCCCACATTTGGTAATGCAAAAACGCTGCAAACTTTTTCCAAACAGAATAAGCAAAAAACTTATTGAACATGTCCTCCATGAAGCTAAACAACTTAGCTTCATCTCCTTGAGCAATACTTCCGGTGTTCATGTTGGGAGCAAAGTTAGTAATTATACTTATCAATTGTTCAAGACCTTTAACGAATAAAACAAGAAAATGATCATAGAAAAATCTAAAACTTCCAGGAGATATAAGCACTATTACTAGAGTGATTTTCATCATTCTGATGAGCATATCATGCTTAGTCTCTTGTATCATGCCAAAAAGATAAAGAAGCGATGAAATCATTACAAATAGAACAAGCAAGGAAAGAACAAAATTGTGAAAGCTCGTACTTTTTTCAGCTATATTTTCGAACATAGCTTGTGCAGCTGCAGGATCGTTACTGTTAAAATGCTCTTCACAATTTTTGTTAATCAATAATACACATTTTAGATAGTTATAAATATAATCAAAAAACCCAAAACTACTTGGCTGCTGCACTCCACTTAAGAACTCAAAAGAGTAGCCACCTACATTATCTAAGTAATATCTATCTAATATTTTTACATATATTTTCCATCCCTTTTTTAACTTCAACTCATTACAATTTCTGTCCTTTAATTTAGTGTTATCTCTGTCTAAAGTAAAAAATCCATTGTCGCCCTCTGCTGTGGAGTTATAACCTAGATGTACAGTAGGATATTGAGGATCGCGCATTAACTTTAGATTTTCGTTAGGATCATCTTTCCCCGTTTGAAACAAAAGATAAGCACCATGACCGTTGGTAAACCAACATGGAGCACCACGTGATACTGTATTTGCACTATCATCTTCATTAATGCACTTGCAATTTACAGTGCAACTTGCATTAGGCTTACTTGAAAATTTTTGTATGCTAGGTTTATAATCATTACAAACTAAGTGAAAATTAGGTAAACTATTATCACTTTGTTTACCTTCAAATTTAGTTGCATATTTTAACTGCTCCAAGCTTTGTAAGGTATAACTGCCTTTTTTAGATTCCTTCTTGTTATTATTACTCCAAGATGTCCATTCACCATTAACTCGCACTTTTAAACTATCTCCATTGGTTTCGAGTCCGGTGTCCTCCCACTTCACCACTTGGTTATGGTGAAAACCATAATTAATTTCGCCAGTTTCAGGATCAATAACTTCTCCATCTCCTGGAATAAACGCATCGTGGTCGCTTGAAAAATGAGCGCTTACTGCAATAGGTTTAGGACCAAAATAGTCAGCAGATATACACCTTGGAAAAGGCATATCGTTTTTACTACAACCTGTGATCAGCACATAAGCTGCAAGAAGTAATACCCTAAACCAACATTTGCCTAAACGTGATTGCATATCTAAACTTTTTCCAAATACAGAATAAATTTCTAAAACTTTACTTAAAATATCTTTTTAATTAGTTACTCCATAATATCATTTATATCTTACTCCTCTCCATTTTCTTCCTTGTTTTTAGCTTTAGCACTAGGATCACTTCTTATTGTTTCATCAGAATTTTTTTGCTGATCTGATTGTTTTAATGTTTTAGGTCTATCACTCGTTGTTTTATCAGAACTTCCTTTAGAATCTTCTTTTTTGTCTGGTTGCTTTGGCGTGTTAGGTAATTTAGCCTCAATTTTTCCCCGATCTTTACTCATTTTCTGCTTGATACTCTGTATCATACTTTGGGTCTTATCATCAAGGCCAACGGTTGACAGCATAGCTTGCGATGCGCTCTTAGCAACTGTACCAACACCGCCAGTAACTCCATAACCAGAGCTAAATAGTGTTTGTACCATAGTTTCCGATATAGAAACAAAAGCTTCCATTGCACCGGCAATAATGAGGTATATAAACGCCTGGATTAGGTCTATAGGTAATGCTGCAAAGTGTCCACCAGCCCTTTCTCCGGTACTGAGTGCAACATCAACGCTAGTGCCAGGACTGTATCCAAGAGGCAGTATTGATTTCATCAAGCACAGATCATACGATAAGAAATTTACGCTAATTAAACATTGATAGCATGCAGAAAAATTTGTGAGGTTATATAAAACTGAATACATCAACTGATTTAAAAGAGATAAAAATGAAAATAAAATGACTGGTTCTAATGAAACATGAGCCAACGTTTTTATCCAATTATCAAACAAGGGTTTAGTCTTTTGAAATAGAATAAATACGATAAATAAAGGTGTTAATGACAGTAAAAACGCCACTAGAACAGTAGATATTACATATTTAAACGTAGCGCTAATAATGCATTTTAAGAACATAAAAGTAGCGTAGAGTATTGCCAAAAATGCAATAAAGCCAAAAGGACCAGAGAGCATCAATGATAAAAACTTTAACCAAGTTTCTGCTGTGAATAATACTCCTGCTGTCAAGTCTAAGAATGCAAATTCTCTCCCCCCTTCCCCTATATAGCCAGAAAAGCTATCAACCAAATAAGTGCTACCATCTATAAAAAGTCTGGATAAAGTTGTACCAAAAAGTTCCCAGCTTCTATCGCTAAAGGCAAAAGCTATAAATGCTATCTTGAACATTCTTACAATGAAATCAAATTTACTTAGCTGTATTGTTCCAAGCATATAGCCAACGACAGTAAATATAACGTATAGAGTAAGCAAAGCTCTTACCCCTTGAAGAAGACCTCTTGCATATCCTTTGTATGAATCTTTAACGCTGTCCCCAATTACTTCTTCTTTTATAAGTTTAAATACCCCGTTTACATTCGATGAAATAAAATCATTAATTTTTCTTTTAACAAATAAAGTTACTGTGTACTTATTATTTTCATAATATTTGCCATTTTCATCTGTAATGTCATCTCTCTCTACGTTGCTTACATTGATGCCGAAATATATCTTCTTAGATTCTTCGTTCTGAAAGTGTTCTCCGCTTATTACATCTAATATGGTGTACTCATCTTTTCCGTTTACTCTTTCTCTCACTCCTACCACTTTAAAATCATTAGTTCCCACACCATGCAAATCTTTAGGTGGCTCATCACCTAAATATACATATAATTTTTCGCCATTAATATATTCACATGATCTAGTCACTTTAACATGGTACCCACCTCTATTAGCTCCATAGTGACCATAATCTGCAATGGCAAGCATCACACTGCTACCAGGTGTTACACTTCCTATTGGATAGTCATGATTTAATTTTAAGGAAAAATCTTCAAAATTATCACTGATTTTTGAGCATACTAGTTTATCATTTTTCTCCTTTCCTGCTCCTCCTCTTTTTGGAAGACATTGAATACCTTTAGCATCGCCCTTCATATCATTACGCTTGCCTTCAGAAATACTTGCATCACCTGGATCGCTTATTTTTGCAACAAGAGCCTCAGCCCAAGATTTATCATCTTCAGTAAAACTACCTGCTTTAACATTCCCTTCCATTTTTTCTAGATAAGAATACATATCACATTTATTTCCTTTATCGTACTTCTTATACCTTATAGAGGAGACACAGTTCCGTTCTCCTGCTTGACCTAAACCATAGTTCCATATACCCTTCTCAGTATAGCATATATTTTGATGGTAACAGTTAAGCTCATAGGAGGAGTACTTTTTTCTCTCATCAAGACTACAGTTTTTTCCATCACATAACTCGTTCAATCCTATTTTAGCGCGGCGTAAATCAAGTAGTGAACCATATACCCATGGTTCGTTGTCTTGAATATAACCTTTATTAAAATGCACCTTATTATCATATGGGGTATACCCATTGCCAACTAGCACTTTGCTTTCCTTTGCTTTTGTTTTATCAAGAGGTAAAAATTGTATTTTATTTTTTGTACCATCTTTACCATCACAAAAAAACTCTCCCCCCTGATGTACTTCACTCACTGTAGCTTTCTTATATACAGTTTCCTTACGGTCATTTTCTACAGCTTTATAACAATTGTCATCAAAATTGATGCCTTTCCCTTCTGGATTGTCGTAATCAATTGTTATTTTTCTGGGAACTAAGCTGAAGCTTAACTTGTCACCAGGATTTACTTTAATTCCAGTGTCCACATAACGTCTATTGCTGCCAAATCCTTTGCCACCACATAGTTCGTTTTTACTTTCATTAACACCATAATTGTTAGGTACACTATTAATATCCGCAGCCTTACTATAATTTGGTTCTGAGCCATCAGCACAAAAGCTAGCTGGCACAAGTACTTTCCTTGGATTTTTGTCTTCTTTAAAAGGGCAAAAATTTACTGATCCATCGAGGGTGAATTTGATTTTCTCACCCTGACTAATTACCTGACCAGAATCAACCCAATGAATTTTATCGGCTTTACGAACTGGAACATCCACATTAACGCTGGTGTTTTTGCTCTGCAACCCAGGCTCGACACAATCCATATTACAACCAGTGATTGCAAGACACAGTATCAACAATAGTGATCTTTTACTTATCATTGCTGTCTTCCTTGTGGTATCTGAGGCGTTGACCTTTGAGTCCCTTGTGGTATTTGAGGTCTTGACGTACCTGACTGTTGAGAGGAATCTCCTCTTTCTCTTCTTTGAACGCTTTGTTCATCTAACCCTACTGTTCCCATTAAGCTTTGTTGATACTGTCTTCCAGGTTCGCTTGCTACATAAGCACCAAACAACGAGTCAGATATTGCCGAAGAAGCTTCAACTAAAGCTTTCATAGCGTGTCCCAAAATAACAAAAGCCATCATAGCGGTAATATTAGGTGTATATTTGGAAGCATAACCATAAAAAATACAAGGGTTAAAAATCTTTAGGTTAATATTAAGTATACATGTAGAGCAGACCTCACAATCAAATACTGAATACACAATATAATCCATAACCTGACTTATCAGTGATATAAAAATTAAAAGGACCACTGGATGAATTGCAAATCTTGCTAAATTTTTAACCCAGTTTTGAAACATCTGCCTAGTATACGCAAATAAAAGACAAATAATAAAAATAGGTGCTAAAGAAAGTAATAACGCAACTATTGCTATAGATGTAATAAAAGAAAATAAGGCATTAAAAATAGATAAGCTCACTGTGATTAAACCCCAAATCACCAAGCAAAAAGATACAATGCCCAAAGGGCCAGAAAATATAAGAGATACTATTAACAATACTGAATGCGATGACAAGAACCTATTGAGCGGCAAATCAAGAAACTCAAAAACATTTGAAGTAGTGCCTCTAAAATTTGCTATTTCTATTAGTTGTTTTGGAGTGTTAATAAATATAGAGAATGCGTTGTTATAAAAAAAGTCCCAGCTATTATCCTGCAATAGCTGGGCGATGATTCCTATCTTTACGCATATAATTAAAAACTCATATATAGAAATATGAGTTAATCCAAAAAAGTAATAAAGAGTATATAAGATTATATATAGTACTAATAGTGATATTATAGTAGATCTAATGGTATTTGTTCTGCTTGATTTTATAAAACTTTCGTAAAGAGACTTCACAGGACTAGTATCAGAGTGAATTGCGTTAGGGTCTTTATAATTAGAGCCGAAAAATGCAGTTTTCACTTTTTCATCAAAGAAATTATATATTGCACTAAAAGTTTTTGTAGGTGGCTCTTTAGTTGTTAGGTTAATACTAAACTGACCTTCATTTTTGTAATCGCAGCCATGGTCTCTTATTCCATAATATATGGTGCCTTTTTTTTCTTTTAACTTTTCCTTTAAGCCTTCCATGTACTCAGTATCATGAACTTTGCTGATATCTACAGATATATCCGCTTGGTTTTCACCAGGCTTATGCTCAGGAAGTTTGTCAGAGACGCTTATATACAAACTATTCTCCAGACTGTGGTTCTTCGCTACTCTTATGTTGAAACCACCTTTGTCATTTCTATCATAGCAGTGCTCGTCATTTCTACTACATAAACTAAAAGTTAAACTTGGTGTTCGATGGTATTTTTCTATCTTATAATCACAGTTAGTGCATATGCCACCTGTTGGAATGTGTTCAAAATCTTCACCATCCATGTGAACACGTAATAGTGCAATGTCAGTTTTTACCTGTTTTTCCTTTAATACGTTACTAATAGTTTCAGCAATAACAGATTCACCACTAGAATTTAAAGCATTGAATATCTCACCTTCTATACTATTGTATTCAATGTATGCGCAACCTTTGTTTCCGCTGTCGGAAGGAAATTTACATATACGTCCGCAGAGTAAATTCAAAATGCGCGTATCTGTTTTGTTTTTCTGATCACTTGAAAGCTCACTGCAGTTTACACTTTCTCCTTGTTTTATAGAATTAATAATGTTTGTATCTTGACTTAACTGCGAAAAATCTGAATCCCAGTACTCTTTTCCATTCAACCATTGCGCATCGCCTATTATATATTTATTAGGACATATTTCACCCTGACATCCTTCTCGATTTAAAACATGTGCAAAATGTTCCGTTTCTTGTTCGCTGCACTTTTCATCAATTTTCACATACCTGATTTTTGTCTCACTCTCTTTATCTTTACACACTTTACTTCCAATAACACTAAAGCTTATCGTATCGCCTTCCTTAAGTGCAAATGGTAATGTAACGCTATTTTCCCCAGGCCCAATTGCAAAATCTTCATACTGCTTAGGGCAAAAATTAACCTTACTAGGCACTATACCAATCTCTGTTACTCTTATTCTATCTGAGATATTAACACCGGAATCAACCCACTTCTGCTCTGTTGACACTATATCTAGTTTTTCACGCAAACCTGATAAATTTTCTGGCTTAATACAGTGATGTTCCCCGCAGCCTGACAGAAAAAAAAACGGTATTATCAGCAAAAATTTTAGCATAAATCCAACTCATTCAGTGCTTTTGTTAACACTCTCGGAGCTACTAGAACCAGAACCTCGAGATTTACTCTTGTCTCCACCACTCAACTTCTTAGCAGCAGCACCAGCAACTCCAGCAACACCCCCAGCAGCAGCTTTGGCAGCAGATAAAGCTTTGCCCACCATTTGTCCAGGTGTCTGACCTGAGCCAAGTGCTGCTCTATGGTTACCAGCAAGTTCAGCAGCCATGCCAGGAAGAATGTTTAAAAAGTGGTAAAAGAGGAATAATACTAAACACAATTTTAATAATTCTCCGATGAGAGAGCTGCCAAACTCCATGTATGTAAAGTCGAATAGACCAAGTATGCTGCTCTTTTTAAAGCTATAATTTTGCATCATACATGCAAGAGTAGTTTCATTTTTATCACATTCCCCATTTTTCAATTTAAACCACTGTTTTTTCTTACTATATGAGATTTCTGCTTGTTTCTTTTCATATGACTTGTCCGGTTGTTCATTTTTATATGACTCGTCCAGTTCAAAATTTAAATTTTTAAAATAGATTTTATCACATGCTATGAACATAAAGGACAAAAACGCAAAAAGGATAACCGGGTATAAGCTATAGGTAATCAACTCTTTCACCCAGCCTTCAAAATATCCTTTGGTGTGTTGGAATAAAACCATAGGAATGAACAAAGGTGATAAAATGATGATTACACTTAAAGCAACTAGAGATAAAATAAATACATAGCACAGCCACAAAATAACCATCATCATCAGAACGGCCATAAATATACAGACAAGAGCTACTAAAATTTGTCCACCAGCAAAAATAATACCGATTACCGAACCTGCAACTAATAAGACAGGAGCAGCACCAAGCAAGACTGCTAACGTTGCAACACCTCCAGTACCAATTTTGCCACCAATTCCATCTAAAGGGGCACCTAAATAAAATAAAATTCTACAATCAAGCCTATCCCAAGGTGCAAGATAACTGTAAGATACCCTCTTTCCTGCACGAGTATATTCATAATCTGTACCTGCTTTATAATTACATATGCCTTTACTTTCAGATGATGCTTTTAGCACTATCTCTGACAAACCATTTGAGAGACGAGTTAATTCTCCATAATAATGAGACATGGTACTGCCTGTTGTGAAGTAAATCACTAAAGCGAATTTTATGATCAACATATACATTTCTTGAGGCCTCTGAACTCCACCAGACATGGCTTTTATAGAGAACAGTATTAAAGCTAAAACTAAAACAGCAGTTACAGTGTTTTTCAGCCTTTTCTGTGCTACAGATATAAAACTCTCACCATTTGGTGCACCTTTACCTGCAACTAAATTATCTAACGATTCCTTAATGCATTGCACTATCATAGAAGTTACGGGAATAGGAGCTAATGATTTACTCCCTGCCTGGTTATAACAAGCTTCAGAAACATACGAGCTAAAACAGCCAGCATTATCATAACCTACAAAAATTTTCCCCCCTTGTCCGTTGAGTCTTTTTTCTTTAGATCTGATAATAGTTTTATAGTCATCATTATTACCAATAGGAACTTTTTCCTCTCCTGTACCATCTTTATTTTTGAATATCATCACAGATTTTTCACACATAGGAGCAAGTGGGTCAGGTGGCAATTCCGTGCACCCCATATCAACCCCTTGCGGCCAAGGAGTCATTTCGATACCAAGCATTTTCACACTTGCTAACTCCACACATAATCTGCCCATTTTTCTTACTGCTTTAAATGTAGCTCCATGTATGGGTTCGCTCTGTCCTGCTTTGAGAACTTTACATTTCAGCTCACCATCAACCTTCGGGGACCATGACCCATCTACATATCCAGTATCTTTCTCCCTGACATCAAAATCTATGTATCCAGTTTCTTTTCTGAAATCAAAGTCTTTCTTGTTAAAAAGATTACCAAAAGTTAAAGGGTTTCGATGACATACTTCTATATATTCACTGTATTGCACACCGTTTTTTGGCCAGTAATAACTCTCTGTACTCTCCTGAACGTTAGAATTTAAGGCTTCTTTTTCTGCTCTTTTCCCGTCATAATCTTTTTTGTTCACGTCTTCCCGAGCTTTATTTTGCAAACAAGAAAAATATTCCTCTTCTGTTTGGTAATTTTCATTGGTGCAGCCACTATAACCTGTGTCTTCTAATTTAAAATTTTTGTATTTTCCATCATGATCACGTGCAACTGGGTGTTTAACAAAACTATGTTCACAAACAACAAGCCCTCCTATCGCTTTCCAGACTCCAACAATTGCAGCTATCATTCCAACAGTAACAAGAGCGGTAAACAAACCAGCAGAAGAAACGATCAAAACAATGCCAGTAAATATTGCGCCAACAGCAATCGCTATTCCAGCAAGTGCTGCAGCTGTTTTAAACGCTCCACAATCAGGATTAGAGGCACGACTAAAACTGCCAGTGGAATTAAATCTGCTAACAAATTCTGTCTTGTCAGTACCACTTACTCCATCTGCAAGCACTGGATATGAGAGTAAAAAGTCTATATTTAGTAAAAATATCGCAATTAATAGCAATGACAGCTTAGTCTTAAACATTTTTTACCTTCTGATAAAATATAGGCAACCATACTTTTGGGTTGTCCCCAACTTCATTTAATATATCGTGTAACAATAGAACACTTTCTGCACGTCCGGATAATACGTTGATTATATCATCCAGGCCTTTTAAGTCTATTCTAGCTACTACAGCATTGACTCCTTGTTTCACCAAAAAGAATCTAGTACTCGGATCTGTGTGCTTAATTAATATATATTCACGTTCAGTTAACATAAAAACATCCCGATAGACACTAGTAGCTTTCAGATTTGGTAAAAAAATCTGTGTCGCTGTTTGTTGTACAAGCGTATCGCTAATAGTACTTTTACTTGCATCCTCAACACTCTGAGTAGCAAAAATCACAAAAGCATTTAGTTTTCTCAGTACCTTCAACCAGTCTTTTATCTTGGGTGCAAAAACTGGATTATCTATTAACGCCCATGCCTCATCAAGAACGATAATAGATGGAGTGCCATCAAGAGATATACTAATCCTATGAAATAAATAAATCAAGACCGGTCCAAGAGCAACAGGATCTTTGAGCAAGCTAGCCATCTCAAAACCAAATACTCTTGCTCGTGAAAAATCTAGCAAATCTTCTTTATTGTCAAATATTGCAGCATGAGAACCATTATCATGCCACATAGATATTGCCCCAGCTAGAGTATCAGGACCTGCAAGCCCTAAAAACGGTACGAGGTTTCTCAAGAATCTGTCTTCTTTTCTTAATTTAAAATTTCCTTCAATTGCATCATTAATTCGTGCAATATCTTCTGAAGTAAATTTATCATTATATACCGAAATTAAAGACTTTATCCACTCCATTAAAAATGTTCTATTATCAGAGGTATCATCAAGTTGTAAAGGATTAAAATTTGTTTTAGTTCTTGGTTCTATTACAGTATAGATACCACTAAGTGCTCTTAAGAAAATCTCTGCACCGCGATCTTTATCAAAAAAGAATATCCTTGGAGAAAACTTCATCGCTTGGGCACACAGGAAATTCATTAAAACAGTTTTACCAGCACCAGTTGGGCCAATTATCATAGTGTGTCCAACATCCCTTATATGAAAGTTGAAAAAAAATGGAGTACCAGATGTCGTGTCAAAAACTGTAACGGCATCTCCCCAGTGGTTATTGAATTTATTACCAGTAGGATAATTATGTTGAGATGCAAATCCAGCCAAATTAAGACTACTTATTGTAGCTTTTCTCACTATATAATCGAAATTACCAGGAATTTGCGCCCAAAATGCTGGTTCAAGGTTAACTCTCTCACGTATAGGGTAAACACCGCAATTAGAAAGCTCTGATTCTACCAACGACAGAGCGTTATCCAATGATTTAGGACTTTTTTCTATACATAAAATAGTCAGGTGATGTTGACCAAACGCAATCTTACCACTCATTGCGTCATCAAGCGCTTGAGAAATTTCTGCTATTTGAGAAATAGCTTTATCTGCAGACTGTATCATTCGATTTTGCTGTATCTGCATTTTTCCAATCGCCATTTGCCTGTTTATAAATTGAAAAGATTGCGTAATTATAAACTCGTAAGGAAGTTGTAAAAACGAATCAAGCATTCCTGCAGAAGTATGATTTCCATATTCTTTGATACTAATTATTCCAGCATATTTACTCTCATTATGAGTCACAACCTGTATCATCTTACGGCCAAAGAATAACCTATGTACTGGTAAGTATCTTGATATTTCAGTTCTTAGCGGAAAAAGCGTATTTGTAACGAAGCCACAATTTACGATTCTAGATAGAAACTCCATTATTTCGCAGAACAAACCATCTGGAGTTTCTTTTACTCCAAGAATTTTAGGCGAATAATTTCTAAGGCTTGTCACTACACGATTTGTCGTTTCCTCTAAATCTTCATACGTGGCACGTATATCACTTTCCCAAGCATGTTTTGAAGTTACACGTCCGAATTTTTTTAGTAGATGTGACAAAAATTCTACTCCTTTTGTGTCCGCTCTACGGATAATCGTAATGTATAGGTCATTAATAAATGATTGCCTTGTTGCGTGTTTTTCTCTCCATTTTAGATTTACGTGATTAGCGAAAAAATTCGGCAAACCTTGACTTGCAAATTCATCAGAAAAAATATTTTTCTTACGTCTGATAGTATGAAAATACAAACTAAATGCCGGAGATGAAATGCTTCTTAGCATCTGATTCCTGATGTTGTTCTGTATGACTAAATCCTCGTCATCGGCAGTTTCAAATGCAAAACCACTTAATTTTATAACCTTAACCAACCAATTTTCTTTTGTCATCAAGGTTGTGCTATTCCAATAGCAAGAATAAGGAATAAATTCAGCAGCGTGAACTTCCCTGTTCAGAGTAGATTTATTCTTTGATTGAATAGCCCTAAACCTCAGCATCACACAACGTTAAGCAATATCATAAGAATTGGCTCCATGGTAAAAACGATTTAAACATTTCGAGCACTTTCCCAATTTTACCATAAATAATTCAATAAACAACGGTTCTTTTGCAGAAGCTATATAACCAAGTCCATGCATACCTGGTAACATTAAGAGAATCACTCTTAAATCATTTGAATTAATGAAAATTAGCATGCAAATCAGGACGTTTAATATTGCAAACATATAACTCACACCAAAGAGCATTGCAGGTCTTGTAAGACCTTTAAATAATTGATCTGTTTGTATACTACCTGTGGACATATCTTTAACCTTCTAATAATAGCTCTAACACTAATACTATATCATTATATTAAAAATCCATTGAAACTAGTAGCACTTTAAGTTAAGATACATTATTTAATCCCGATAATGACAAGTTGGCCATTTCAAGAAGCAGAAAAAATATTGCAAGAGTTTCCTAATAAAAAAGAAATAATATTTGAAACTGGTTATGGACCCTCTGGTTTACCCCACATAGGAACCTTTGGAGAGGTTTTCCGCACTACAGTTATTGTAAATGCATTAAAAAAAATAGCTCCTGGTATAAAAACCAAAATCATTGCAGTTTCAGATGATATGGATGGTTTGCGAAAAATACCAGATAATGTGCCAAATCAAGAGATGCTAAGAGAGCACTTAAATAAACCATTGACTATGATACCTGATCCATTTGGCACTCATCAGAGTTATGGTCATCATATGAATTCATTGTTGTGTAAATTTCTTGATATGTTTGAATTTGAATACGAGTTCAGGAGTGCAACAGAGTGTTATAAATCTGGCGTTTACGATGAAAAACTTTTACTCTTACTGAAAAATTATGATAAAGTGATGGACGTAATGCTTCCATCATTTCGGGAAGAAAGACAGCAGACTTATAGTCCATTCTTGCCAATATGCCCAAAAACTTCTCAAGTTTTACAAGTTCCAGTAATTGAAACAAATACAGAGAAAGGAACAATCACATATGAAGACCCAAACGGGGAAAAAATAGAAGTTCCAGTGACAAAAGGAAAATGTAAACTGCAATGGAAACCTGATTGGGGAATGAGGTGGGCCGCATTTGGAGTAAATTACGAAGCTCACGGAAAAGATTTAACTCCATCTGCTGTGCTTTCAAGTCAAATATGTGAAATACTTGGAGAAAAGCCACCACTTCTGTTTTGCTACGAGCTTTTCCTTGATAAAGAAGGAAAGAAAATATCAAAATCAAAAGGAAATGGCATTTCAATTGAAGAGTGGCTAACTTACGCACCAACAGAGAGCTTAGCATTGTACATTTTTCAGAGTCCTAAAAAAGCTAAACGTTTATATTTTGATGTGATACCAAAATCAACTGATGAATATTTAGAATTTGTAAAGCGTTATCATGAGAACAAAGAAAAGGATATAAATAATCCTGCTTGGCACATTCACCAGGGCAATGTTCCCAGTATAGAAACTTCAGGCATAAATTTCTCACTACTTTTAAACCTAGCAGCAGCTTGTAATGCTGAAAACAAAGAGATCCTATGGGGTTTTATATCCTCTTATGCACCAAACGTTACACCAGAAAATAATAAAATGCTTGATAGACTTTCAGACTTTGCAGTAAAGTATTATCACGATTTTATCAAGCCAACAAAATCATATAAAACTCCAAATGAAAAAGAGAAAGAAGCGTTACTAGATTTGAAGGACACTTTACATTCTCTATCTATAACTGCTACTGCTGAAGAAATTCAATCTCAGGTATTTTCTATTGGAAAAAAATATGATTACACTAACTTACGTGACTGGTTTCAGCTATTATATGAAACGTTACTTGGCCAAAAAACCGGTCCAAGAATGGGATCTTTCATAAAGCTTTATGGAATGGATAATACGATTTCTCTCATAGAAAGCGCTATTAAATAGACTTCTTGCATAACCATATAACAAACTTTTATTGGAAATAGAAACGAAAAAACTTACTTGACACCCTTCGCCAGCTCCCTTATCATGAAACTGAAGCTATTTATTTATCTTCTCTGTACAGATTAAATGACAAAAAAACTCACGTATCTGGCGTCCCATGTTTAATTTTTTGCACTATGTGCACCTTATGTCTTTATAAAATTTCTAGGTTTTTACCTAATATAAGCTGAAATGCGCTTATAAAGCATTTAAAACATCAAAAAACGCCGATTTAAAAAATGGATAGTGAATAACTAGCTACCCTAGGGTTTCTTTTGCCTTTTTTTCTGTTTAGTAAATTTCTTAATGTTTATAATTTAGATTAGTTGCGGCTTAAAAGCAACTAAATCGCGGTTATTAAGCGTTTAGAATAAAAAAACGCCATACTTGAAAGTATAATGTAAGTAATTAGCCAACCACGGGGCTTCTTTTGCCTTTTTTTTCGTTTGGTAAATTCCTTAATATTTATAGCTAAGAGAGCCCAAGAGAGGTGTCATTCCAGCGCGTGACGCTGGAATGGCTTTGTTGCATCGCTCTTCGGATAGTAGGTAACGTACAATAAATTCATGAAGCTATCTCAAACTTAGCCATGCCTATTTCAGTAAATTTGTTAAGCAAATAACACTTGAGTAGCAGTTCCTTCTCACGATTAATTTCAGATTTGCTCCTAAAACTAAACCCAAATATTCGCTTCAACCTTGAGAAAAATCCTTCAATATACGATCTTTTTCCGTAATTTACTTCTTCTTTCCATCTTTTTATACCATTCTCACCATGTAATTTCATTAACTGAATAGCGGCATTTCTATCAAGCATATAATCCAATTTTGGATGCTCTGCTGCGTTGTTTTTCGGAGGAATTTTCGTTTTTATACCATATTGATTACACAGCTTATAGAGCTTTTCTCTGTCATATGCCCTATCTGCATATAGTACTTTTATGACATACTGAAAATCGACTTCTTTTAGCAAATCACAAGCTCCATAGTGATCAGAGTAGACACCGTTACTGTATTTTACAGCTATGGCTTTTTTGCTGTTTGTATTCAACATTACATGCAATTTTCTTGTCTGTTCATAGCTGCGATACTTTCTATCTTCGCTATTTTCTTTGCTATGACCAGGAGTGTTGTTGTATATACTAATTCCTGTACTGTCTATAGCAATTTCGATATCTTCCATATTATTTTCTGCAATCATTGATCTTAATATTGAGTTTCTTAAACCTTCTTGATGATTGTGAATAGCTGATAACTTGCAAATTTTTCCCAATTTGCTCAAGGTATCCTGCTATAAACCCAACTGTTTGCCTCAGGCCTATTCTAAATAAACAAGTTATTATGTGCACCAAAATTACAACTTTATCGCTATAAATATTGTTGCCACCTGGTATTTTTGGACCATTCTCGTACCACTTTTCTATGGCTTCGTTGGTATAATGAAAAATATTTCCTCTTTTTTCTAGAAATTTGTTATATTCGCTATGGTTACTGACCCTCATTTTTTGTGGCATATTTTTTCTTCAACAGTTAAATCGCTATTTATAATGAATTTTGTCAGTAGCCACCAGATTTTTCAGTTGCTATGCAACAAAGCCCACTGGGATCCAGTTTTCCATATAATCTCATCGAAAATGTTGTAACCACTTTCTGTGCTAGTTTGCTTGCTTACAAGCAAACTTTCCTGGATCCCAGTGTCTGGGCACTGGGATGACATCATAGGGACACTGGGATTACACCCTGACAATCGTCATCCAGCTACTTGTTAGCGGCTAAGAGATACCGCGAATGAATCGCGGTATGACGGTTCGTGGCGGCATGACGATAACCTCGTCTCACTGCCATTAAGTTAAGGAAAAAAGATAGATTTTATGGGATAATGATGTATACCAATAAGTTTAAAGGTAGTATGAGTAAAAAAGGCAGTAATAAAATTTATTCAAAATGAATTGGCAAGTCTAGAATTTATAGAATCCCATAAATCATCTTCAAAAGATTTTATGAGAAAGAGGAAGTTATCTTTTATTGACATATTTATCTTAATTTTAAGAAAAAGTGTAAAGTCGCTGCAAGTAATACTAAACGAATTTATTTTATATAGGAAAAAAGACTATACCGTTACTGCTAGTGCTTTTAGTCAAGCAAGAAAAAAAATGAAACACAGTGCATTTTCAGAAATTAACGAAGGTGTGGTTTCCTTGTACTACCAAGACCAAAAATTTAAAACTTGTTTTGGCTTTAGAGTGTTAGCTCTTGATGCCTCCAAAATCATTTTACCAACAAGCGTTGAAATAAAAAATGAATTTGGCTCAAGAAAAATACGTAACCAAAAACCAAAAGATTTAGGTGATTATGCAAGTGCAACCTTTGCGGTTTGTTAAGATGTGCTAAATAATGTTGCCATAAGGTCAGTGTTAGATAGAGGTAACACTCATGAAATTAACTTAGCAGATGAAATGCTTAAAGTTGTAAATACTAATGACTTACTGATTTGTATATTTATCTTATAAATTTCTTTCTAGCCTTACAAAAAGAAAAATTGCTTATGTCATTCGATGTCCCAGATCATCTTTTAATGAAGTGAATGCTATGTTTGAAGAAAAAAGCCCATCTAGTGTTGAGGTTACCATATGTGCTCAGCGTAAGATAAAACAAGAAAATAGTGGAATAACGCTTCAAAGTGGTACTGCCATCTGGTGAAATTGAAGTGTTAGCTACATCATTAATGGATGAACAAAAGTTTCAAACTGGAGGATTTAAGGAGTTATATTTTTTACGCTGGGGAGTTGAGACATTTTTTGCAAAACTCAAAGGAAGACTAAGTCTAGAAAATTTTACAGGAAAAAGTGTTGAGTCTGTTAAACAGGATTTTTGGTCAGCTATCTTTATTAGCAACCTAGAAAGTGTTATGACAGAAGATGTAGAAGAAGCGTTGAATATGGACTTAACCGATGATAAGCTTAAGAGGAGCATTAACAAATCTGTCTCATTTAACGCGATCAAAAACTTGGCTTTCGACATTTTTGCTACGGAATCAGATACTGACTGCATTATGGATCAATTATCAAAGCTATTTTTGATGAACACTTTGGCGGTAAGAAAGGGAAGGAAAGTTGATCGTCATAAGGTACCTTATCTTCGTTCGTTCAATTACCAAAAAAGGGTTAGAAAACACATATTTTGACTAGAGGTAGTATTCATATCTTCTGATAATAACTGGGTAGCTTATTGCCATAGCTCCTGTAAAATGACTTCTAAACAAACTATTTCTTAAGTAATTTACACTTCAGAGTTTATCTGCTTTAAAGTTTACTCTATTCTGTTTCAGTATTTGTCATAAATCCTTAATTATTTCTGACTTTTTAGTTCAGTTTTTAACCATTCTTTCCTTAACTTAATGGCAGTGAACCTCGTCATCCCGCTACTTGTTAGCGGGATCTCTTGTTAGCGGCTGAGATACCGCGAATGAATCGCGGTATGACGGTTCGCGGCGGTATGGACGTAGGAAAACCTTTCTTGGGTCAGCTATAGAGACTCTCATCTTTAGCGAGCTTCAAGGTAATTGGTTGCTATTTGCGAAAATATTCGCATAATTTAAGTAACATTACTTAATAAAAATTAACTATGGAGCTTAATAAGATTGCAGCATCGATTTTACTTTCTGGGCTAATCATTATGATGGTTAGTAATGTAGTTGATATGCTTTACAGTCCAGAAGAATATAAGATTGAACACCAAACGATAGTAGCTGCTGGCAGCAATGAGTTCCAGCAAAAAATCGAGCAAGTGGCGCTTGATATTGGAGCGCTCATGCAGAATGCTAGCTTTGAGAAAGGTAAATCAGCAGCAAAAAAATGTATAGCCTGCCATAGTTTTGAGAAAGGTGGAATGAATAAAGTAGGACCAAACTTATGGAACATAGTTGGAAATAAAAAGGCCCATCTTGGTAACTCATTCAATTACTCAAAAGCAGTGCTTGAAAGAGGTGGAAAATGGGGGTATGAGGAGCTATTTGCCTTTTTAAAGAACCCAAAAGCCTATATAAAAGGTACACGTATGGCATTTGCAGGTATTTCCAATCCACAAGAAATTGCAGATCTAGTTAGTTATTTGCATCAATTGAGTGATAGCCCGGTTGCTTTGCCAAAGTAGTATGGATTATTGTAAATTGTTTGATGGAAATAATGGTCACATAGCATATCGAAAGCTACAAGGAAAGAAAGCTTCTGTAGTTTTTTTCGGTGGATTTGCATCCAATATGGATGGAACTAAAGCAACTGCTATTTACAAATTTTGCCAAGAAAATGACGTAGCACTTGTGCTATTTGATTATTTTGGTCACGGTCATTCAAGTGGTAATTTTATTGATTACACGATAAGTGATTGGCAAAAAAATTGTGCTAAAGTAATGAGTGAATTAACTAGCGATAAACAAATAATTATAGGTTCAAGTATGGGAGGATGGCTGATGTTGCTCACTGCCCTTCAATTTCCAGAAAAAATTGCAGCACTAATTGGTATATCGTCTGCTCCCGATTTTACTGAAGATTTGATATTCAAGCAATTGTCAGGCAAGCAAAAAGAAGAACTAGATTCTAAAGGTGTAATAGATTTTACTTCAGAGCATTGTACATACAAAATAACTAAAAATTTGATCGAAGATGGCAGAAAGAACCTTCTTTTAAACAAAAAGACAATAGAGATAAACTGTCCTGTGCGCTTGCTGCATAGCATTAATGATAAAGATGTTCCTTATCAAACTTCATTGAATTTAGTTGAAAAAATTAAGTCAACCGATGTTGAAGTACACTTAATAAAATCAGCAGAGCACAATATGTCTGACAATCATTCACTGGAAGTTTTATTTAAGACCATTAGAGAATTTTGTAACCAGACTGCATTCTGTGATTTTTAGCAAAACACGATTTTTCATTTGAGCTTTCTTCAACTTAAAATAAATACAGAAAATTGCTGCCTATAGCTAAACTGACTTAGATTTACCGACAATTTGAAAAACCGTCATCCCGCTACGTGTTAGCGGCTGAGATACCGCGGCGGTATGACGGTTCGCACCATCACACTTTGGAACCTTACAGATATTGAGCAAATCCAATAATATCCTTGATTTCTTTTATATTATGGGTTGCAATTTCTGCTGCTTTCTTTGTGCCTTTTTTTAATATTTCATGTAAATGGAATTGGTCTTTTAAAAGATCATTCATTTTCTCACGTATGGGTGATATAACACTGATAATTAAATCAGCTAACTCTTTTTTGAAGTGCTTCATGTCATGTTTGTTCACTTCTTCACATACTTTTTCCGCATTTACATTACTAAGCACTGAATAAATGTTTATCAAATTGCTTATTTCTGGTCGGCACTTTAAAGTAGCAAAGCCTAGAATTGAATCTGTTTTTGCTTTTTCTATTTTTTTGACAATTAAGTCATCCGTATCATCAAGGTTAATGCACGAATGTTCTGAAGGATCAGATTTACTCATCTTGCTTGTGCCATCCCTTAAGCTCATTATCCTTGATGTGCAATCCAAAGTTAAGATTTCAGGTACGATGAAATAATCCAGCTTATAATGATTGTTAAAAGCTGATGCAATATCACGTGCAAGCTCCAAATGCTGTTTTTGATCATCACCAACAGGAACGTATTTAGTTTGATACAACAATATATCTGCAGCCATAAGTACTGGATAACTATATAATCCAAGAGAGGCTTTTTGTTTATCGCTGCCAGCTTTATCTTTAAATTGAGTCATGCGATTAAGCCAACCAATTGGTGTATAGCATCCAAGCAGCCAGCCCAGTTCTGCATGACCACTAACTGTGGACTGACTAAAAATAATGGACTTTTCTGGATCTATTCCGCATGCAATATAAGCTGCTGCTGTTTTGAAAATATTACTTTTTAATTCACTTGCGGGAAGCTTATTTGCTGTGATTGCGTGTAGGTCGACAATAGAAAAAAGAGATTTGTATTTATCCTGTAAGTCTATCCACTGTTTGATTGCACCAAGATAATTACCTAAATGTAGTACGCCACTTGGCTGGATACCTGAAAAGACAATACTTGTCATTATACATTTACCTCATGCTAATCGCTTCCACAATCAGCAGATTTCTTAGAAAGAATAACCATTGCAGGACGGAGCAACCTATTTTTGATAGTATAACCAGTTTGTAGTACTTCTACAATGGTGCCAGGCTTTTTTTCATTGTCTTCTCTTTCCACAACAGCTTGGTGTAAATTACTATCAAAAAGCTCACCAAATGGATCTACTTCCTCTATTCCATGTTTTTTTAGATCATTTATAATTTTTTGATAAGCTACTTTAATCCCCTCATGAACAGGATCACCGTCTTTCAAAATTTCCATTACTCTTTTTAAATTGTCGCACGAGTCGATCATATCACGTGCAAGTTTTGTGACTGCGTAGTCACTTGCATCGCTAATTTGCTTTTGCATTATACGTTTGACGTTTTCATTATCTGCAACAGCACGGCGTAAATGATCTTCAAGCTGAACTGCACGTTCTTTTAATGTATTGAGATCTTCATTTAAATCATCAGTTTGCTTATGGTTATCACTTTGTTGGTCGTCACCTTTCTGCCTACTTACCATATCAGCAAACTTCTTCTTTTTCTCCTTACTGCTATCTGACATATCATTACCCTTAAGAATCTAATAAATATATAACAATTAATCTGAAAATATCAAGCGCCAGCTACATTCGTCTTTCTATGCTCGCATTTAAAAAGTTAATTAAAGTAGTTTTATAAAAAGAATCAGAAAAAGTACTAATATCATTTTGTGCCATATTAATGTAGTGTCTAGCTTTTTCCATAGAAAGCTGAATGGCATTATGGTGATTAATATAGTGTAATGCTTGGTCAAAATTGTGTCTAGCTGAAGAAAAGCATTTTTCCCAGAATGTTTGCTCTGCTGGACTGCCCTTTTCGTATGCTATAATAGCAGGTAAGGTGACTTTACCTTCGAAAAAGTCTTTTCCGACTTGTTTTCCAGAAGTGCCTTGATTAGCAGTATAATCGAGCATATCATCAACTATTTGAAATGCCATACCAAAATTAAAACCAAAATTCTTTAGCCTCTCTGTTTCGTCATTTGTTGCACCAGATACTGTTGATGCAGCTTCACAGCATGCAGAAAATAAAGATGCTGTCTTTTCTCCAATGATATCAAAATAATTTTCCCTGACTGTGTGGGGGTCAAAGCGTGCTTTCATCTGCTTTATTTCACCCTTCACAAGTAAATGCGATGCTTTAGATAAAATAGAGAGAATATTTAAATTTCCACACTCTATAAGCCATCTAAATGCTAGAGTCAACAATAGATCACCAACTAAAATGCTTGATTTATTTCCCCAAATCTTATTCGCTGTTTTAACTCCATGGCGTGCCTCACTTTCATCGAGCACATCATCATGAAGTAAAGTAGCATTGTGTATAAACTCTACCGATGCAGCAACGTTGATCCTATTCTCCCCAGAATAGTTTAGCATTTTACATATAATAAAAACTAGTTTAGGCCTTATTTTTTTTCCACCTGACCTAACAAGATGAGATATAATATCAGCAGCAAGCTTAGCATCTTCATCATTGACATTTTTGAAGACAAAGTCATTCATAGCTGACAAATCAGAAGATACAATATCGTCTAATTTATCGCTGTTTGTTAAATCAGTATTTAGCATTTTAAGAGACTTATGCCTCTTGCCCTTGTGCTTTCTCGTTCTCTACTTTCTTCTTTTCTGTTTTCTTTGGTTCTGTTTCTAAAGTTACTATGCCTTTTTTGATAAACCACAGTACTCTTTCAGTTGCCTGCGCGCCTACACTTAGCCAATGTTTTAACCTATCAGCTTTCACCACAACACGATTTTTATTGTCTTTTGGTAACATTGGATCATATTGTCCTATTTTCTCAATAAAACGCCCATCTCTTGGTGCTCGTGAATCAGCTACAACTATCCTATAAAAAGGGCGTTTCTTTGCGCCAAACCTCGCCAACCTTATTTTAACTGCCATGTTAACCTTTATTCATATATTAGCCACAATTTTATACAATGAGCCGTTTTAAGTCAAATGAATTATACAACTTTTGCACCTTATAATATAATTACCAATAATGTAGGGCAGTGCCGGGTGTACAGCTATACGAACATTCATTTGTGAAGGTAAATTGCACAGCAAATGGTGTCATTCCAGTGCTTGACACTGGAATCCAGCCTTTTTTTAATCATTAAAACGTTGTATTTTAACATAAAACGGCTACTTTTATGCTTACCAACTTAATAAAATTCCTGGATCCCAGTGTCTGGGCACTGGGATGACATCCTTTCTAGTGAAGATTGCTCTCAAATCGCAATGTTCGTACAGTTGTGTGTCTGGGCACTGGATGCGTTTGAAGCAACTTATAAGATTTTTGATTATATATCATCAAGTATAGCGTGATTAACTTCGACTTTATACTTTGATTCCAGATAGCTAATTAATTGCTCTTTTAGCGATATCATCACACGTTTTCCGGTGTCAAGCATGTTTAATTTGCCATTTGATGAATGCATTTCTTTTAGAACACCTATTATAATTTCATTATTGTATTGAATAGGATCTGTCACTGAACCAGTTGTTTTCATATTGAAAATCTCTTCTACAAAAGAAAAGGGGTAGTTTTGTTGATCCACTTTATTGCGGTGCATCTGCTGACCTTTAACTAATTCCACACCTTGAATTTCTTCCAAATCTGTTTTTTCTCTTAGTTGAACTGCAACCTCTTGCCCGAATTTAAACATTCTTTCTTTTATAAACTCACTACGCCAAAGCTCTACCGCTAATGCCTTGCCTTCTTCAAAACTTTGCAATTTGGGTGGAACGATATCGACGATTTTTACACTAACAACAGCGTCCCCAACGCCCTTAAAATAACCTTTCTGATCCTTTTCTCGCGAAAAAATGAAAGAAATCAAATCACCAGAATCTCCTACGTTATTACCGCTTTGATCTTTTCCACTCGCATCTACTGGACCAATAGTTTGTATAGGTAAATTATATTCACTCAATATTTCTTCAATTTCTGAACCATTGTATATCTTATAGTTCACTTGGTTTATGAAATCATTGACTCTTTCAAAAGACTTTTGGTTAGTTAGAACTGACTTTATGTCTTTTTTTAAATCAACTAAGTCTTCATCAGAGATTTGATGCGCACTTTCCACTTTTACTATGTGCCAACCAAAACTGCTTGCTAAAACTTCACTTACTTCACCTACTTTAAGAGCAAATACCTTCTCTCTCACGTCTTCTGGTAAAAAATCCTTAGTTATATTATTTACTCTAGTTTCCTCAAGTTTTGCTTTGCCAAACTCTTCTACTATCTGTTCAAAGCTTGTTTTACCCTCCTCAAATGCTCTTCTTGCTGTCTCAGCTTCTTCTTTGGTAGAAAATATTGCATTGAATATATCTCTTTGATTTTTAAGTTCTTGTTGTTCTATTATACCATCAACTTCTTCATCTGAGATCTTGATTTGATCTTCAAAATACTTTTGGCCTAGGGAAATATATTGCGCAGTTCGATACTCAGGATAATAAAAATGGGATTTATTTCTTTCGTACAAATCAAGTAAGGCTTGATCATCTGGTTCAGGAATGTTTGTAACTGCATCTTCAGTTATTTTAACAATATCAACTACTCTAGTTTGGTAGCGACTTTTGTATATCTGCTCATCAATTTTCTCGCCAAAAGTTACTGGATAATTATCTTTAAATAATGAAGTCATGAACATCATTGCAGGCAGGACTTTCTCTAGCTTTGCTATATACTCTTTCTCTGTCATATGCAGGTCATTTAGCGTTTCATAGAATTTATTTTTGTCAAATTCACCTTTATCATTTTGAAAGTATTTGGTGTTTTTAATATGGTTTTTTATAGATTCTTCTCCAACTGTCAACCCCAGCTCACTAGTTAGGTTAAACAATAGTTTTTGCTCTATAAGTGCGTTAAGCAAATCATATTTCAGCTTTTTTACTTGTTCTCTACTCGCATCAGATCCAGAAATTTGCTTTTCATAATTTTGATATAGTGATTTATACTCATCTGACGTTATAACTTCTTTTCCAACCCTAGCTACCTCTTCTTTTTCATCATCACCTGATAAAAGGTTGCCAATTCCCATGAAGATTAACAAGCAAGCTAAAAGGACAACGGTTACTTTAGTGAAAAAATTTTTAACATTCATTTTAAACCCAGTTAATTAATGATTAATTATAGAATAGTGATAATTTAATGCTTGTAAACCTGTTGCTTTATTAGCTAATATATATAATATTACAATATATTAACTTAAAATTTAACTCTCTAATCTTAAATAGGAACATATGTTTAACTGAGTTATACTATACCTTAGGAAGGGGAAATATTTTGTTTGAAATATGCTTAAAGGTAAGCGCATTTAATTAACTTAAGAGGTGGGAAGTGACAAACAAAAAGTTATTGAATGACAAAATTAATGCTTTTTTAGTTTTAATAGTTTATATTTTAGCTCTGTATAACAGTAAGGGATACTTTAAATGGGAGATGCTTTTTTGATGTCAATGGAATCTTCTAAGGGCAATAACGATAGAAATAAACAGTTTCTAGTGCAAATAGCTGCTTGGTTAGTAGACAACACTGGTTTAACTTTTAATCAAATAGCACAATGTTGCAGATTGGCCCTTGAAGAAGTACAAGACATAGCTGATGAGGAAATAGAAGTAGAAAAATATAACCCTATTATTTCTGGAATAATTACTGAAAAAGAAATCGATGATTGCAAAAAAAATCCAAATCGTGTACCAAATTTGATTATAAAAAATATAAAAAAAAGGAGTAAAGCGATTGGTAGCATTCTTGGCTTTGCCTCTACGGCAAGACGTAGAGATAAACCTGATGCGATTTATTATTTAGTAAAAAAATTTCCTATCTTGGACGATAACGTTATAGCTAAATTAATTAGTACAACAAATTACACAGTTGAGCAGGTAAGAGATGGATCTCATCGTAACATGCAAAATATAAAACCCCAAGATCCTGTACTACTCGGCTTATGTAGTCAAGAAAATTTAGAAGCAGAAGTGGAAAAAGCAAAAGTAGAAGAGGAGAAGCAAGAAAGGTTAAAAAAATATAAAGAATAGCTATTGAAAATCCTCAAATTTTTGTGTTTTGTTAACATTAAATTAACTTGACTTGCTAGTGTTTATTAGTATAATGTAAGTAAAGTACGGGGTTTAATGATAATTAAGCTTAATACGCACTGAAACTAACTCAGCCCAATTTATTATCTTATAGTCACATTTTAGGTTAGTAAGCATCAATTAAAATTTTTGGAGGATTATGACAACAATCAATGAAGATGTTTTGGCAAAAGGAAAGGTTAAAGCTCAACCTGAAAAAAGTGAGCAAATTTACAATAACGATACAGTAAAACAGATGGTTAATGAAGGTACTGAGAAAAACAGAAAAACATTAGATCTGAGCGAATTAAAAGAGAAAACAGCAGAAGAATTGTTAGAGTTAGCTGAAGGAAGAAAAATTTCAACTAACGGTAAAAGCAATGGTAGAATGCTAAAGCAGGAAATAATATTCAGCTTAATGAAAAAAATGAGTGAAGAAGGAGGCATAACCACAGGGAGTGGAATAGTGGAAATATTGCCTGATGGTTTTGGTTTCTTACGTTCAGCAAGTGCAAATTATGCCCCAAGTACCGATGATGTTTATATTTCTAACGGGCAAATAAAGAAGTTTAATTTACGTACAGGAGATATGGCATATGGAGAAATAAGGCCACCTGGTGATAAAGAGAGATATTTTACTTTAACTAAGGTTCAAAGTATAAACTCTACTGAAGTAAGTGAATTAAGAAAGTACGTCCATTTTGATAATTTGCTTCCTCTTTATCCTGAGGAAAGCATAGTACTTGAGTGTAATAATGGTGATGATAAAAAAGGCTTAAGCATGCGTGCTATAGATATAGTAGCTCCTCTTGGAAAAGGGCAAAGAGCGTTAGTAGTTGCTCCACCTCGCACAGGAAAAACTGTATTGCTTCAGCAAATGGCTAACTCTATAGCTATAAATCACCCTGAAGTAGAATTAATAGTGTTACTTATAGATGAAAGACCTGAAGAAGTAACAGATATGATACGTTCTGTAAAAGGTGAGGTAGTAAGTTCTACGTTCGATGAGCCTGCTTACCGTCACGTACAGCTTGCTGAAATAGTAATAGAAAAAGCTAAAAGAATGGTTGAGCATAAAAAAGATGTGGTAATTCTACTTGACAATATTACTAGACTTGCACGTGCTTATAATGTGGTTATTCCTTCGTCTGGGAAAGTTCTAACTGGTGGTGTAGATTCAAACGCACTGCAGAGACCAAAACGCTTTTTTGGAGCAGCTCGTAATATTGAGAATGGGGGTTCTTTAACTATAATCGCCACAGCTCTTATAGAGACTGGTTCAAAAATGGATGAAGTTATTTTTGAAGAGTTTAAAGGTACAGGAAATGCTGAGATCATACTTGATAGAAAACTTTCTGATAAACGTATATTTCCAGCTATTGATATTACAAAATCCGGAACAAGGAAGGAAGAGCTATTAGTTGATAAGGCTATACTAAATAAAATATGGGTGGTGCGTAGGATACTCAATCCTATGGGACCCGTTGAAGCAATGGAATTTTTACGTGACAAACTACTTTTAACAAAGAGCAATGCTGACTTTTTTAACTCCATGAATCACTAAAAGTAAGCCAGTTATGATGGATATGCTGAGCAAAAAGTAAAACGCTCTTATAGCTAAAATAATTTGGATTTACCAAAATATATTTATAGTTAAGTTGGCAATTTACCTTAAGTTAGCGCGTGACACTGGAATGACACCCTTGGTGGCAGACAGCTAAAGGAAAATATCAACTAGGTTTATAATCTATCACTACCGTGTTTGCAATTTTGTCGTGAAAAGCTTGTTTATGTTCATCACCTACTGCACATACTAAAACTAAGATTAGTATAGCTAAGAATAAAATGGGATTACAAAGTGATATGCAATAAATTATAAAAAGAGCTATAGTCCTTTTCATTGCTTGCATTGTAGTGATTGACTCAAATGTATCTTTGTCTTTTACGCGCATGCTAAATAACAAGTGTCCTGGAGTGCCGCCAAATTTTACTAGCATGAATATATGAAATATACATGGTATCATTAAAAATAAAGAAAATACAATCGTGGTGATTACAATTATTGCACCCATGATCCCTTGTATTGCGTGTGTAAGTGAGAAACCCACCGCCATTAAACCAAATGGTATTGCGATAAATAAAATACAATCAACTATAAATGCTAGAGTACGTCTTGTCATCGTTGAGTAGTTTACTTTTTTATCCATGTACTACCTATAAAGAAAAATATCAACTAGATTTATAGTCTATCACTACTGTTTTTGCAATTTTATCGTAAAAAGTCTGTTTGCGTTGATCAAATACTGCAAACAAAAATAAAATTAGCACAATTAAAAGATATAGAAAAGTATAACCATGATAATGCAGATGAAGCAAAAAGCGAAAAATAATCCAGATGCTTCCCTTAGAAATACATCTTATTGTTGCTTGCATAAGGGTAACATTTGTAAATGTATTAGCATCTTTAATATGCATACCACACAATAGTTTTCCTGGGGTACCACCAAGTTTTGTTACCATTAATATTTTGGATATTGTTAGTACTAATGTTGCGACCACTGTAGAAACTATAAATGGTATTTCTGTTGCTAGTTGTGCAAGTTCCTGAAAAGAGTCTTTATCTTGATCTTGTAATGATACGATGAATACACCATAGATAAAACCGAAGATAAAATGAGGGGAAAATATGATGAGGTCAAGTATTTCTGCTACAATACGCCTTGTAAATCCTACATAATTTACTTTAACATTTATTTCAGTATTCATAACCCCACCTATATTTCATAATATCATCATATAATATAAAAATACGTTATTAAATAACCGTAAATATACTAACTTGGGTAATATTAGCTACTTGTGCCACTCTATTATTTAAATTAATATTAAATCATTTATAACTAGGGAAGTTATGTCAACACCAATCACAGTTGCATATGGCGACGGTATCGGACCAGAAATCATGGAAGCGGTGCTGTCGATATTGCGCGAAGCAGAAGCGAAAATCTCAATAGATATTATTGAAATAGGGGAGCGTGTTTATAGTAAAGAATGGTCTCACGGAATTTCTCCAAGTGGTTGGGAATCAATTGAAAGGACAAAAATATTATTAAAATCTCCGACAACAACTCCTCAAGGTAAAGGCCACAAAAGCTTAAACGTTGCACTCAGAAAAAATCTAGGGTTGTATGCAAATATCAGACCATGCATTTCATATCATCCTGTTATAGAAAATAAATTCGATAAGTTTGATATCGTAGTAATACGTGAAAATGAAGAGGACGTTTACACCGGAATAGAGCACAGGCTCACTGGTGACTCTTACCAATGCACTAAAATTATTACTAGATCCGGCTCAGAAAAAATATGCAGGTACGCTTTTGAATATGCAAAAAAACATAGTAGAAAGAAGGTAACTTGTCTTACTAAAGATAACATAATGAAAATGACTGACGGAACTTTCCATGCGGCGTTTGATCGTATTGCAAAGGAATACCCGGACATAAAGGCAGAACATTATATAGTCGATATTGGGATGGCACGTGTTGCCACAGAACCGGAGAATTTCGATGTTATAGTAACCGAGAACTTATATGGCGATATATTATCGGACATTGTGGCGCAAACCTCTGGATCTGTTGGACTCGCTGGAAGTAGCAATATAGGTAATGAATATGCAATGTTTGAAGCAGTGCACGGTTCTGCTCCTGATATTGCAGGAAAAAACATAGCTAATCCTTCTGGACTTTTGAATGCTGCAGTGCATATGTTGGTCTACATCAGTCAAGTGAGTACTGCAAAACTAATTTACGATGCATGGCTCAAGACTTTGGAGGATGGAATACATACCGCCGATTTATATAAAGAGAAAAAGAGTAAACAGAAAATTGGTACCAAAGAATTTGCAGAAGCCGTTATAGATAATCTAGGAAAAAAACCGAAAACATTATCTGAGCTTACAGTCGGTAGCAGTACAAATAGCAAAATAAGTGAAATACAAAATAGCTATGAACAGGACTATAAAACCAAAAAGCTAGTAGGTAGTGATATAGCGCTTGCTTGGGACAAATCCAGCAACTTTGACCAAATAGTTAGGTTATTTGAATCGAGTAATCTGCAAATGATAGCAATATACTCAAAAGGTCTTGCGATTTGGCCAGGAAACTCAAAACCTTCAAGTGATCAAATAACCTGTAGGTTTATCGCAAATAATGAAAAGCAAGCTATTACAAATAGTGATGTGAATAACTTGCTAATCAAACTTGAAGAACACAATTTTGACGTGGTGAGAATGGACAAATTGTATTTGTATGATGGGAAAGAGGGGTTCTTTGTTTAAATATTTAAAAGAGGTGTGGTAAATGAAATGGACTCAAAAAAAGTAGAACTAATATTTGAAAAGTTTCAACAATCAAATCCTGCGCCAAAAATAGAGCTAAATTATACCAATCATTTTACGTTACTGGTTGCGATAGTTTTATCAGCGCGGACAACTGATGTAAGCGTTAATAAAATTACAAGAGAACTATTTAATATCGCTGATACGCCAGAAAAAATGCTGAGCTTTGGGCAGAGTGAGCTGAAAAAATGCATAAGCAGTATTGGTTTATATAATTCCAAAGCAAAAAATATAATCGGGCTTAGTAAAATATTGGTAGAACGATACAACAGCAAAGTACCTACTAATTTTGATGATTTGGTGTCTTTGCCTGGAGTGGGGAGAAAGAGCGCTAATGTGTTCTTAAATTCGGGGCTGGGCATTCCAACATTGGCAGTTGATACTCACGTTTTTAGAGTGAGCAATAGAATTGGGCTTGTGAAAGAAAAAGATGTGTTTAAAACAGAGCAATCTCTTTTAAATGTGGTTCCCAAAAAATACCTGCTTTATGCTCATCATTGGCTAGTTTTGCATGGTAGATATGTTTGCAAAGCACAGAAACCTTCGTGTGAAACGTGCATAATTCATGATTTATGTGAATTTGAGTGCAAAAGGTATAAAGTCTAGTATTTCTTCTTTTGTCATCCAAGTAGCTATAGAAACGAAAAAACTTACTTGACACATTTTGCTGGAATGATACAAGTTATTATTCAAACAACAGTTATGCAAGAGATCTGATTACATCTAAGCTAACAATGGACCACTAGATATATTACTAACCACGTTGACCTGATTCAATATTTTATTAGTGGGATTGAAATAATTTTCTATAAATTCCTTATATATAGCTGTTAACTTGTGTATATCGTTTACTGATACGCATTCGTTTATCTGATGTGCAGTTTTGTTGATTATACCAAATTCAATCACTGGACAAACATCTTTGATAAACGCAGCGTCAGATGTGCCACCACTTGTGCTCAACGCAGCATCAATACTGGTAACTTTATTTATTGCATCAAGCATAATATCAGTATTCCTATCGGGAGTAGAGAGGAAAACGTCCCTGCTGCTATGCATAAAAAGCTTATAATCGTTAGTTACACTAGAGCATATTTCATCAATCAGCTTATATAAGCCACCCGGTGTTTGTTCATTGTTATATCGAATGTTAAAACGTGTAGTTGCTGAGCCAGGTATTAGATTGCTAGTATTATTTCCAACATCGATAGTAGTAACTTCGCAATGTGAAGGCTGAAAATATTTATTACCATGATCAAAAGTAGTATTTTTTACCTTACTCAATATCGATATTACCTTATATATTGGATTGTCTGCTAGGTCTGGGTAGGCAACGTGCCCTTGTTTTCCATGGCAAATTAATTCAAATGTTACAGAACCTCTTCTGCCTATTTTTATGGTATCACCTAATTTCTTACTACTGGTTGGTTCGCCAACCACACAAAAATCTATCTTTTTCTGCTTATTTTTCATCCATTCCAAAACTGCCTTTGTTCCATATTCTTCCATGCTTTCTTCAGCACTGGTAATCAATGCACTTATCGAACCATTAAATTGAAACTTCTCTGCAATCAAATTTACCATAGCAGCAATAAATGCAGCTACTCCGCTTTTCATATCAGCGGCCCCTCTTCCATATAGCATTCCATCCCTCACTTCTGGATTAAATGGACCAAATGCCCAATCTTTTAACTGACCCGGTGGTACAACATCAACGTGCCCAGCAAAGCACAAATTTGGTACTCCATTTATATATTTCGCATAAAGATTTTTAACTTTATCACCAAATTCTAAAATCTCACAATCAAAGCCGCTCTTCTTGAAGATTGCTGCTATATACTCTATTGCCCCGCTGTCTTCTGGTGTTATACTCTCAAAAGAGATCAATTTCCTAGTTAGCTCTACAGGGTCAATTTTCATGTCAATCTTAAAATACTTATACTGCTATATTGTAAACACTCTATGCACTATTTAAAACAAATATTACATCAAACCGAACAAACTTTTCTAAGGGAAGTAATAACAGATTACTACCTTGCTGATGATATCTATGAAATATGCACACGACACGGAAATGACGTCTTTCTAGTTGCAGATAAAAATACAGCAAAACTTTTAAACAAAAACGTACTTAATAAAATTCCTAACTTAATTATTCCAGCTCCACCTGTCATTCCAGCGCGTGACACTGGAATCCATAAGTTGTTTTCCTGGATCCCAGTGTCAGCTACTTGCATGACACCAAGCAGAGCTGCCTCTCTTGAAACCGTAAATCTAGTTAGAAACAAAGCAAAAGACAGTGACTTAATAGTTGCATTTGGTAGCGGCACTGTTAACGATATCTGCAAATATGCAAGCTACCTCGAGAAAAAAGATTATATATCGTTCCCAACAGCCGCTTCTATGAATGGATATACCTCTGCAAATGCTTCAATATTAGTAAATGGATATAAAAAATCGTTCAAAGCACATCTTCCAAGAGCAGTATATATAGATATAGACATACTTGCCAATGCACCACTGCGTCTCACATTAAGCGGATTTGCAGATTTCATTTGTCGTTCAACAGTTCAGGCTGACTGGCTACTATCTCATTTGTTGCTTGGCACAGAATACAATGAATTACCTTTTACACTTGTTCGCGATTTGGAGCAAATTTTGCTAAGAGAGTATACGGCGCTTACTAAAAGAAGTAGAAAAGTGGTCCTATTACTTATGGAAGTTCTACTAATTTCAGGACTTGGAATGGTAATATCAAAAGGCAGCTATTCTGCAAGCCAAGGAGAGCATATGATAGCTCACGCAATGGAAATGGTAACAAGAGATCATTCCTTACTACATGGCGAAAAAATTGCTGTTACGACGATTACCATGGCTAATTTGCAGGAAAAGATATTATCAATACAAAACCCGATTATCAAACCGACCACTTTAGATGTAAAACATATAACTCAGTGCTTTGATAATATCGAATTTGTAAGAACTTTTGAACAGAAGCAAATTATGCAGCAAAAAATCCAAGAGATCATTTGTAAAGAATGGCATAATATTTCCAGTTTAATTAAGCAAAATTTACTACCTGCAAAACACCTGCAAAAAATATTTGAAGATCTATCAATTCCACACTTACCAGAGCACCTCAGTTGGAATAAAGAACAATATTGTAAAGTGGTCGATCTTGCGTTTACAACAAGAGATAGATTCACCTTTCTTGACTTAGCTAACTGCATAGAAGAAAGTTAAGTTTTGTAGTGAAATTCTGTCATTTAAAGAGATCATAGGCCAAAAGCTAAACCCTTTTCACAATCTCTTATCCATTGTCTCCTCACCTGAGTGGATATACAACTCATTCCAAGTAACTGACACTGGGTTTCACCAATAGCACTGCTTTGCTAAACATAGTTTAGTTCGAGTGGCTGAGGAGGGACTTGAACCCCCGACCAAGAGATTATGATCCTCCTGCTCTACCAACTGAGCTACTCAGCCTAATTAAAAACCTTATTATATACACGATCTATATGTTTCGTATAATACTTCAAATCAAACAAAGATTCAAGTTTTTCCGAGTTAATAACCTTAAGTAAGGGTTTATCTTGTTTCAATTCGGCCAGAAAATCACTGTTGTTTTGTTTCACTTTCATTGCATTGCTCTGAACAATTTTATACGCCTCTTCCCTCGCCAAACCACTATTTACTAACTCAAGCAATACACGCTGTGAGAAAACTAAACCTTTTGAAGAATTTAAGTTCTTTTCAATGTTTTCCTTATTGATCACCAATTTATCTATCAAATCTGTTAATCGCACTAAAGCAAAATCCATTGTTATACAAGCATCAGGAGCAATGCATCTTTCCACAGACGAGTGTGATATATCACGTTCGTGCCACAATGCAACATTTTCTAACGCAGGAAAAACATAACTGCGTATTAAACGTGAGAGTCCAGTCAGATTTTCACTTAAAATAGGATTACATTTGTGTGGCATAGCAGAGCTTCCCTTCTGCCCAGTGGAAAAATGCTCAGAAATTTCGCCGATTTCAGTTCTTTGCAAATGACGAATTTCAACAGCAACATTTTCTATTGAGCTTGCAATCACTCCCAAAACTGAAAAGAACATAGCATGTCTATCACGAGGAATGACTTGAGACGATATGATTTCAGGTATGAGTCCTATTTCTTTCGCTACATATTCTTCAACAAACGGATCAACATTTGCAAAATTGCCTACTGCACCTGATATTTTACAAATTGAGATCTCTTTTTGCGCGCTAATTAATCTCTGATAATTGCGTTTAAATTCAGCATAAAATCTGGCAAATTTTATTCCAAGAGTTGTTGGTTCTGCATGCATTCCGTGACTGCGTCCAACACAAACAATATCTTTATAGTCCTCAGCTTTTTTTTTCAATGCTGCAAGTAAATTTTTTAGATTCTCGAGCAAAATATCACAGGACTCTTTCAGTTGCACCGCAAGGCATGTATCCAAAACATCAGAACTTGTCATTCCATAATGAAGATAACGAACATCAACTCCCGCTTTTTTAGCAATATATGTCAGAAAAGCTATAACATCATGTTTTACAATGGATTCAATTTCGTTGATACATTCAACATCAAATTCAATAGCACCAGAGAGGTTCTCAGCAATATTATTCGGAATCACTCCTAACTTTGCTTGAGCTTCACACGCTAATTTTTCTATTTTAAGCCATATATTAAATTTATTATTTTCCTCCCAAATGGAAGACATTTCTTTTCTGCTATAGCGGGGAATCATTTTTGATTTATTCCAATAATGGTGTCATTCCAGTGCGTGACACTGGAATCCAGGTATAAAAGTATTTGCAAATTATTCAATGGACAACGGATTCTAGAAGCATAAAATAATGTCCATGATGAAATAAACTGGATCCCAGTGTCACGCACTGGGATGACATGAGGGAAGCACTGGGATGACACCAGCTTAGCCATGGCAGACATTTCTTTACGACTATAACAAGGGATCATCTTTGATCAGCTATCATCACCATCAGTAGCTTCTTTATTCGCATCTTGCTCTGCCTCTTGTTGCTCAGACTTCTGATTTTGCAATTTTACTTGCCTTAGCTCATTTGCATCTGTTTCGGATTTCACGACGTATATAGTAATTGGTACTACTACTTCACTATGTAATTCTACGTTTACTTGGTATTCACCCAAGTTTTTGATGCTTACTCCACCAAAAGATAAACTACGGTGATCTATCACATGTCCTTCTTGTAGTAAAATTTTCGCAATTTCACGTGTTGTTACAGAACCAAAAATTTTACCATCCTCTGAAGCTTGCTTTATCAATACCACAAACTTATCATGTAGTGACAATGCAAGCTCTTTTGCTACATTTAATCTTTTTATATTCTCTTCTTCCAGTAATAAACGTTGCTCCTCTAGCTTTGTTAAATTTTCCTTGGTAGCTTTCACCGCTTTTCTTTGTGGAAAAAGAAAATTACGTGCATAACCTGGTTTAACTTTGACAACTTCACCAAGCTTACCTAAAGTCCTTATATTTTCCTTTAAAATTATCAACATAAATTACCTAAACTTTTTTAGTACAGTAAGGAATAAGAGCTAAAAAACGTGCCCTTATGATCGCTAAGCGTAACTTCCTTTGTTTTTTTGCACATACGCCTGTTAATCTTCTAGGTAATATCCTACCATAGTCAGAGGTAAACTTGGATAATAAATCTATATTCTTATAATCTATGTCTTCATCTTTAGACGCAGCAAGAGGGCAAACTTTAGAACGCCTAAAGCCAGTCCTATTATTTACAGATACGTATGAATTATTAAAACTATTTCGTCTTTTCATCATTATGCGCTTTGCTCCTCAATTTGTTTATTCATCATATGAGATTTACCTTCAAAAATTTTATCAACCTGCACAGGAAAGTGGCGAATAACGTTCTCATTAAGTTTCATTCTACGCATAAATTCATCCAGAATGCTTGCAGTAGAACTTATGCACATTATACAATAATGACCGCTCTTCATTTTATTTTTGTGATATGCAAAATCCAAAAGACCCCAATGTTCATACTTGATTAATCCTGATGCTTCAATGTTTTTCAAAAGCATTTCCAACGCTTTGCTCGATTGAGCTGGACCGTTTATTCTAAAATCTTTCAAAATATCTTGAAAAATCTTTATTAGATGTTCTGAAATATTTCTCTTCAAAGCATTTACTGCGTTATGGATAAACGCACTTTTAGTACTGCCTCCTAGAAATTTTGTAAAATCTTGCGTTATTCCTAAATCTTTTAGGTCATCTTTCAACTCTTTATCGATTTTTGACTTCACTTCTTTCAAATTTGAAAGATCTTCTTCCAATTCAACCCATAAAATTTTTGTAAGATCTTCCAAGAAATCAGAGTAAGCAACTAGACCTTCTTTAATGTTTTCAGCACGCACTTCTAACTCTTGTGTTGTAAGCTTGTCATTTCCTTTTTTCAGAATATCCCTGATTTGCTGGAACATAACATCTGCTTTAATATTTTTCAATGAAACAGCTAGCTCTTGGACCATCTCCTCTACTTCTTGCTGTAATAATCCTTGTTGTGTTATAAAAGTAAATTCATAAAGATTCACTATATCTTCCTTTAATACCGATTAAATATTTCATTATATAAAGCTTTTTTATATAAGCAAGTTATTTGTATTAATTTCTACGCCTTTAATCCAGCTTAAGTTAGATATTTCATAAATTACTTGAGGAGCAATTGAGTATGCACCTGGTAATAAGATGCTCACTTTATGTTTTTCGAGAAGAAGTTTTAGCATTATTTTGGTTCTGCCTTCATCTTTCAATATTGCGTTTAATTCCATAGCGGCTTTTTGCGAATCCGTGCACTCAGTGGTGAGAACTAATTCTTTTATTGTAGAAGTGATTCTTTTTGTAAACTCAGATATATCTTTGCCTGCTAATCTTGTTGTATTTTCCGAAGCTTCAAGATCAATTATCACAAATGTTCCTGGTGAAAATAAATCTCTTTTTTCTTCTATTATTTCATTATTATAGAATGCTATTTCAGAAACGTTATGGGGATCAGAAAGTGTGAGGATAACAAACCTTCCACGCTCTGAAGTTCTCATACGTGCATTTAATATTACCCCAGCAGTTTTTGCTGTTCTATTTTCTCCGATAAACCCAATATTTAACTTTTCCAGAAGAGTTCTAAATTTTTCAAGCGGATGATTAGTTAAATAAAATCCTAGTGAAAATAACTCATGTTCTAATTTTTCCTCTTCATCAAAATCTTCCACATTCTCAAGTTTCGGTTTGAGGACATCAAGACTACCAAACAAAGCAGCTTGACTTGATTCTCTATCCTGTTTGTTTTTATTTGCAAAGTAAATCAGCGTGTCCATTGACTCATATAGCTGCTTTCTGTTCTTATGCACGCTATCGAATGCTCCGGATTTAATCAGGCTTTCTAGCGCTCTCTTATTTATTGTATGACCTGAATTTTGAATGAATTCCCATATGTCCTTACAAGCGCTTGAATGTACGTTCACTATTCCTTCCGCTATAGAAAAACCAACATTCCTCAAGGCAGCAATACCATAACGTATGCGTTCATCCTCTATTGAGAATTCAGCTTGAGACTTGTTTATATCAGGTGAAAGAACGGTAACGCCACTAAACTTTGCTGCATGATAAAATAAATTCAGTTTATCTCTATCATCAATATTCAGATTCATTAGTGCTGTAAAAAATTCTAATGGATAATTAGCTTTAAGGTAAGCCGTTTGATAAGATATCACCGCATATGCTGCAGCATGAGATTTATTGAACCCATAACCAGCAAATTTTGCAACAAGGTCAAAAATATAACTTGCCCTGTCATAATCAACGCCATTCTTCGTTGCCCCTTGGATGAAAAGTTCACGTTGTTTATCCATCTCTTCCTTGATTTTCTTACCCATGGCACGTCTCAGCAGATCTGCTTCCGCTAAGCTATACCCGGAAAGAATACGGGCTATTTCCATCACTTGTTCTTGGTAAATTATTACCCCAAATGTCTCTTTTAATACTTCCTCAAGTAACGGATGAATATAATCTGGCTTTTCAAGTCCGTGTTTTCTTGCAACATAAGTTGGAATGTTATCCATAGGTCCTGGACGATAAAGGGAAATTAAAGCGATAATATCTTCAATGCAGTCCGGTTTTAGTTTAATTAAAGCTTCTCTCATTCCCGAACTTTCAAGCTGAAACACTCCAATTGAATCACCGCTTGAGAGTATCTCATAGGTTTTTTGGTCATTTAAAGGAACTGAAGAAATATCAATCTTTTTTCCATCACGATTAATTAAACGACATACATGATCTATTAGCGTTAGCGTACCAAGCCCAAGAAAATCAAATTTTATTAGCCCAGCTTTCTCCACATATTTCATGCTGTATTGAGTGATTGGCAAAGCTGAATTTGGATCATAATACACAGGAACAAAATTTTCCAACTTTTGATCACATATTACAATTCCAGCAGCATGGGTTGAAACGTGACGATATATTCCTTCAAGCTTAAGAGATATATCAAGAAGCTTTGCAATTACCTCATCACTATCCCGCTCTTTCTGCAGGTTTTGATCAAACTCTATCGCTTGTGATAAAGTTACAGGATTTACTGGATTAAATGGAACCATTTTAGATATTTTATCCACTTGAGAGTAAGGCATTTGCAATACTCTACCAACATCACGCAATACTGCCCTTGCCTGCAATTTACCAAAAGTGATTATTTGAGCAACATAACCGTACTTTTTCTGAACATAATCAATAACCAGGTCCCTTTTCTCTTGGCAGAAATCGATATCAAAGTCAGGCATCGATACACGATCAGGATTCAAAAATCTTTCAAATATTAGGCCAAACTTTATTGGATCAAGGTCTGTAATCTGCAAGCCCCAAGCAACAATTGATCCAGCACCAGAGCCTCTTCCTGGACCAACTGGAATGCCATTTGCTTTGCTCCAACGAATGAAATCAGAAACTATCAAAAAGTAGCCAGCGTAGTTCATCGAAGTTATCACACTCAGTTCGTAATTCAGCCGATCGTAGTATTGTTTAAGGTCTATGTCTGTCTCATTCGCAATACGGAATTCTAATCCTGCAACTGCCTGCTCCCTCAGTTCTTCATTCTCAGTTTTATTTTCTCGACAAGGAAATTTAGGCAAAATAGGCTGCCTGCTTCTTGGCATGTAAGAGCACCGCTTAGCTATCACTAAAGTGTTATGAATTGCTTCGGGAATGTCGCTGAACAGCTCCTCCATTTCTGCCACAGACTTGAAGTAATGCTCGGTAGTTAACTTCTTTCTGTTATTCTCCAGGGCATAACTCCCCTCCGATATACACGTTAATATATCATAAGCCTCATAGTCAGACCTATTTGGAAAAAACACATCGTTCGTTGCAACTAGTGGTATATTGCGCTGATAAGCAAAGTCTATCAAAGCTTCTTCAAGCTCTAGCTCTTTATTCAACCCATGACGCTGCAATTCAACATATAAATGACCATTGAATGCTGAAAGCAGTTTTTCAACCGTTTCTTTATCTTGCCCCAACAATAGTTGAGCCAAACATCCACCGGTTAAAGCGATCAGACCCGTACTTAAATTCAATAGCTCATCAAAATCAACGTAAGGAATATCGCTGTTATTCTTGCGCTTTCTAAAAGACTCACTCACCAAAGTGACTAAATTAGTGTACCCTTGCTCATTTTTTGCAAGCAATAATATAGGTAAATTTTGTTCTGAATGTTTAACTATAATATTGCATCCTATTATTAGCTGTATTCCCCTACTTGCCGCATATTCTGCAAATTCAAGTGAGCCAAACAAGTTACCTGAATCAGTAATTGCAACCGCTGGCATTTTATTTCGCAAACAAAGGCCGATCAGCTCCTCAATTTTAACCGAGCTTTCAAGCAGCGAATAAACACTATGAACACGTAAGTGTATGAACATAAGAAACTTCAGATCAACAAAAAAGGATAACATTAATTTACTCATGAGAACATAATTTTCATGAGAACAAAAGCCTATAAAATTCTAAAATTAAAATACAAAAACTTACTTGACAAACTCCGCCAGCTCCCTTATCATGATAGTGAAGCTATTGTATTTGCTTTCGCCAATCTGCAGATTAAAAGGTAAGGATTACTTAATGTATCGGCGTCTTATGTTCAATTTTTTGCAGTATATAGATACTGTATGTCTTTACAAAACTTCATCTACATCTAGATTTTTATCTAAATAAGCTGAACGCGCTTATAAAGCGTTACAAGACATCAAAAAATGCCAATACTCGACAGAGATAGTAAAAGACTAGCTAACTCGGGGATTCTTTGTCTTTTTTTCTGCTTAGTAAATTTCTTAAACATTTGCAGCGTAAGTTAGTTGCAATTAAAAGCGGCTGAATCTCGCTTGTCAAGCGTTTAAAACATAAAAAACGCCAATATTTTAAAGCGGATAATAACCACGGGGCTTCTTTTGCCTTTTTTTTCATTTGGTAAATTTCTTAACGTTTGTAGCTAAAAGAGCCCAAGAGAGGTCAGTGCTCCTTTTTTTGTCATCCCAGTGCCCAGACACTGGGATGGCTTTGTTGCATCGCTCTTCGGATAGTAGGTAACGTACAATAAATTCATGAAGCTATCTCAAACTTAGCCATGCCTATTTCAGTAAATTTGTTAAGCAAATAACACTTGAGTAGCAGTTCCTTCTCACGATTAATTTCAGATTTGCTCCTAAAACTAAACCCAAATATTCGCTTCAACCTTGAGAAAAATCCTTCAATATACGATCTTTTTCCGTAATTTACTTCTTCTTTCCATCTTTTTATACCATTCTCACCATGTAATTTCATTAACTGAATAGCGGCATTTCTATCAAGCATATAATCCAATTTTGGATGCTCTGCTGCGTTGTTTTTCGGAGGAATTTTCGTTTTTATACCATATTGATTACACAGCTTATAGAGCTTTTCTCTGTCATATGCCCTATCTGCATATAGTACTTTTATGACATACTGAAAATCGACTTCTTTTAGCAAATCACAAGCTCCATAGTGATCAGAGTAGACACCGTTACTGTATTTTACAGCTATGGCTTTTTTGCTGTTTGTATTCAACATTACATGCAATTTTCTTGTCTGTTCATAGCTGCGATACTTTCTATCTTCGCTATTTTCTTTGCTATGACCAGGAGTGTTGTTGTATATACTAATTCCTGTACTGTCTATAGCAATTTCGATATCTTCCATATTATTTTCTGCAATCATTGATCTTAATATTGAGTTTCTTAAACCTTCTTGATGATTGTGAATAGCTGATAACTTGCAAATTTTTCCCAATTTGCTCAAGGTATCCTGCTATAAACCCAACTGTTTGCCTCAGGCCTATTCTAAATAAACAAGTTATTATGTGCACCAAAATTACAACTTTATCGCTATAAATATTGTTGCCACCTGGTATTTTTGGACCATTCTCGTACCACTTTTCTATGGCTTCGTTGGTATAATGAAAAATATTTCCTCTTTTTTCTAGAAATTTGTTATATTCGCTATGGTTACTGACCCTCATTTTTTGTGGCATATTTTTTCTTCAACAGTTAAATCGCTATTTATAATGAATTTTGTCAGTAGCCACCAGATTTTTCAGTTGCTATGCAACAAAGCCCACTGGGATCCAGGAATTTTATTAAGTTGGTGAGCATAAAAATAGCTGTTTTAGTTAAAATACAATGTTTTAATGATTATGGAAAGGCTGGATCCCAGTGTCTGGGCACTGGGATGACAAGAAAGAGGCTACTTGGATGACACCCTGACAATCGTCATCCCGCTGCTTGTTAGCGGCTAAGGGATACCGCGAATGAATCGCGGTATGACGTAGGGATTGCATTAGCTATAATTCTTTAGTTTTCACTTTTCTTTTAACCTTGCAATGATATTTTCTTTGCCGATAAAAATTAATAGTTTAGCGAGCTCTGGGCCTGTTTCTGTTCCTGTTAAAGCTAAGCGCAACTGCGTAAATAGGTCTTTTGCCTTTATATCCACTGTTTGTCGAATAGTTTTGACCCATTCTGACAACGTGTTTTCATTACAATCACCTTGGGGCAATGCATTGAACGCAATTTTTATAAGCTCCTTATCAAGAATCACAGGCTCTATATCGGATTTGCATATTTTCCACCACTTGGCCACCTCAGAAAACCTTTCTATATTGTTCCTTATAAAATACCAAAACTCTGAGGAGTCCACTCCAATTTGACTTAAACGGTCTTGCACCATTTCAAATGGCATTTGTTGCAGCACTTTGCTATTTAGCTTGTATGCTTCACTCAAGCTAAATTGCGTACATGCTGAGCTAAATTTTTTAATGTCGAATGAATCAATCAAAGATTGCATACAGGCGCAAGCTTCAATTGGATTGGATGTTCCAAGCTTCACTAAATAACTAACTAGTGCCATCGGTTCAATTTCATCTTCTTTTATAGATTTGATATCCAGCCCACCGACTCGCTTGGATATCTTGCTATCATCAAAATGTAGCAGAGAAAGGTGAGCAAATGTAGGGATTTTCGCTTTTAATGCTTTAATCATTTGAATTTGCACTGCGGTATTAGTTACATGATCTTCCCCGCGTACAATATGGGTTACATTAAAGTCAACATCATCGATAGCAGAAGGTAACATGTATGTGTACATTCCATCTTCTCTCTTTACCACGGGGTCACTTATGCTACTGGTTGCAATATTTATTTCACCTTTAACTTCATCATTCCATTTAACAACTTCATTTCTATCCAACTTAAATCTAAAATGTGGTCTTCTTCCTTCTTGCTCATAACGAATTTTCTCTTGCTCAGTTAGAAGTAACGCGCTTCTGTTATATACCGGGGGAAGTCCTTGTTTTAACTGCAATTTTCGTTTAATTTCTAACTCTTCTCTTGTTTCATAGCATGCATAAATATGCCCTTCTTTTATTAACTGCAAAAACACCTCATTGTAACGCTCAAAGCGCTCTGATTGCTTGAAACTTGCATTCCAATTGATACCAATCCATTTCAAATCTTGTATGATATCATTTATATATTTGACATCTGAACGCTGAAGGTCAGTATCATCAAAACGGAGTAAAAATTTTCCATTTTGATTGCGTGTGTACATCCAACAAACCAAGGCAGTTCGTACGTTTCCTACGTGGAGGTAGCCAGTTGGGCTTGGAGCGAATCTTGTTAGCATTTAAATAGCAATATTGTTTACTCTAATTTATTTTAATTTTATATAAATATATGGCTAGAGCAAGCGAGATCTGCTAATACAATTGAGCAAGAGAAGAATAAGTATGGCTATAGCATTGTGGCACCTTTGATATTTGATGGATTAAGACCATATGATAAATTCAAGAAAATTCACAGCTTGACGACAAAGGCTAATGTAGCATTATATTGGTATCATGACTAACTTAGAAAAGATGAGAGAAAAACTGCAAGATCAAATAAATTATCATAATGTTTTGTATCACCAAAAAAATAAGCCAGAAATAAGTGATGCTGAATATGATGAACTGAAGAAAAAGTTAGCTGAAATAGAGCCAGAAATTTATGCAACACAAGATAGTGTTGGTGCTCCACCTGATGAGAGGTTTTCTAAGGTGGAACATCAAGAACCTATGCTTTCCCTTGAGAATGCTTATGATGAACAAGGTGTAGAGAAATTTTTGTCTAAAATAAAGAGGTTTTTAATTGAGGACAAAATAGAGATATTATGTGAACCAAAAATTGATGGGTTGTCGTTTTCTGCAATTTATGAGGATGGAAGATTTGTTAAAGCTGCAACTCGAGGTGATGGTTTTGTAGGGGAAGATGTCACTCACAATGTTGCAACAATAAAAGGCTTTCCTAAGTTTTTGCAAGGTGTGCAAGGAAGACTAGAAGTAAGAGGTGAAATATACATCAGTAACAGCGACTTTTTAAAGTTAAATGAAAACGATGAATTTGCCAATCCTCGAAATGCAGCCGCTGGTTCTCTAAAGCAATTGGATGCAAACATTACAGCAAGCAGACCTCTTAGATATTTTGCTTATTCTTTGATTGGTGGAGCAGAGAAAAGTCAAAGTGAGGTACTAAATAAGCTTGAGGCACTTGGTTTTTGCGTAAATGAGCATCAGTCCTTAACGAGTAGTTTAGATGGAATGCTGAAGTTCTATAATGAAGTCTATAACTGTCGCTATAACTTGGATTATGATATTGATGGAATAGTCTATAAAGTAAATGATTTGGTACTACAAAATCGTCTAGGGAATACTCACAAAGCACCGCGCTCAGCACTTGCATACAAGTTTTCTGCGGTTTATGCAAAAACAAAGTTAAACAAGATATTTATACAGGTGGGCAGAACAGGGGTTTTAACTCCAGTTGCAGATTTAGTGCCAGTCAATGTTGGTGGGGTGCTAGTTAGTAGAGCAAGTCTGCATAACCAAGATGAGATAAAACGTAAAGACATAAGAGAGGGAGATATTGTAACAATCAAAAGGGCAGGGGATGTAATTCCCCAGATCGTTGAAGTAAGCAGAGATTCTCGTCTTCCAAATACACCTGAATTTGTGTTTCCTGAAGTATGCCCTGAATGTGGTAGTAAAGTACGTCAGGTTGAGGGAGAGGCTGCAGTAAGATGTCCTGAGGAATTTGCCTGTAAAGCTCAAATAATAGAAAAACTAAAGCATTTTGTATCGAAAGATGCATTTGACATTGTTGGCCTTGGTGATAAGCAGATAGAGTTTTTTTACAACCTTGGTCTGATAAAACAAATTCCCGATATTTTTACTTTAGAAGAAAGATTGGATGAATTTAATCTGGAAGAACAGTCTGGTTGGGGCAAGAAATCAATAGCTCATTTATTAAATGCTATACAAAGCAGAAGGGTAATAACTCTAGATAGGTTTATATTTTCTTTAGGTATTAGATTTATTGGCCAAGTTGCAGCAGAATTGCTTGCAGATTATTATGTTTCTTATGATAATTGGTATAATTCGATGATTGAACTGTCATCAGATAATACTGAGCTAGTAGGTATAGACGGCATAGGAAAAAAAGTAGCTGAATCTTTGGAATCATTTTTTTCTAAGGAACATAACATCAAAATGTTAAATGATCTTACTGCTTGTCTTCAAATTCTTCCTGTGAGCTCCAACTCTAGTAACTCTGTTTTAAATAATAAAATTATAGTGTTTACTGGTAAGCTACTTGCTATGAGTAGAGGAGAGGCAAAAGTAAGAGCCAAAACTCTAGGAGCAAAGGTCAGCTCACATCTTTCTGCTAAAACTGACTACCTAATTGCAGGAGAAAAACCAGGATCCAAATATAAAAAGGCAGTGGAATTAGGTGTAGAAATTTTAGATGAAGACCAGTGGCATAAAGTGATAAGTTTGGGAGTGTTCAAATGAAACTTGGATTGTATATTAAATCAAAGTTGCAAGACTATTTAGAGAGTAGCCAATTCTTTCCATCCAAGAATCATTTTATTGACTTGCCTCAATTTTTCAACAGAAGGCAAGTCTTCTGTGCTGAGCGGTAGGCGGACAGTTTGATGTTCTATAAGACCAATATCATGCAAAAGTGCTTTAGTAGGTATTGGGTTGCTGGCAGTAAATAACGCTTCGCAAGCCTGTTGCCAGATATCTGCCTGAGGGTTCCTGCCATTGAGGCACTTCTTAACATATTCATGTGCTACATATGGCCAAACATTGGAAGCAACGGAAACCAGGCCAGCCGCACCATAAGCGGCCATATCGGATATCATATTATCATCTCCACAAAAGACCTCAATATTTGGTGCAACTTTCTTATACTGAGCTAAAGTATCAACAGTGCCACTTGAATCTTTGATAGCCCAAAATTTTTCGTGGCTGGATAAGTTGCGTACAGTTTCAGCGTGAAGATTTATTCCTGCTCTTGATGGAATATTGTAAAACATAACCGGCACATGTGCTTTCTCAAGCAGCTTTTCAAACCATAAAGTCTGCCCCATAATTCCGGGCTTTGCATAAATGGGAGTTGTCATTAGATAGCCATGAATAGGCATACCCTTGCAAAAATCAAGCCATTCAAGAGTCTGATATAGATTCACTCCTGGTACGCCAATTATAATTTTCGTATTTAATTTTAGCTTACATACGAATTCAACTAATGTACGCTTTTCAGAATCAGTAAGCGATAGGCTCTCACCTGTACTACCCAGCAACACTACGCCATTTTCAGCTTTAACTTGCATTGTCAGTAAACGCTGCAAACTGCTATAATCTATACTATCTCCATTGCAATTAAAAGGAGTAACACAAGCAGTCCATAAAAATGTAGATTTCAATTTAAATTGTTAAAATGGTATTTCATCGTCGAGTAGTTCATCTTTTATATCGTTGTCAAAACTTTCGTGTTTATCTTTTTGTCCTGTTTCACCTTGTTTGTATTCACTCGGCTTGTAATCAGAGTTTGGTCGTGAATCGAGGAGAGTAAGAGCGCTATTAAAATTATATAGAACCACCTCTGTTGTGTATCTTTCACCACCGTTTTGGTCAGTCCATTTTCTAGTTCTCAAAGAACCTTCAACATAAACTTTACTGCCTTTGCGTGCAAAATCTTTGACGATTTTTACTAATCCTTCACTAAAAATTACGATATTATGCCACTCTGTCTTTTCAGAGCGCATACCGGAAAGTTTGTCAGTCCAACTTTCAGACGTGGCTATTGAAAAACTTGCCATTTCTTTTCCATTTTGTGTAGTCCTAATTTCAGGATCTTTTCCTAAATTACCAACTAGTATGACTTTGTTTATGGTACCACCAGACATAATTATGCTCTAAATAAATCCTTTTATTATCTTATGTGAAAATACTATTGTCAAATTTAATTAAAAGTGCGCTTGGAGGGATTCGAACCCACGGCCTTTGCCTCCGGAGGGCAACGCTCTATCCAACTGAGCTACAAGCGCATATATATTTAAGTTATTTAATAGATAAGCCATCCAAGTCAAATTTTTGTTTTGGATAAAGCGTAAACATAATACTCCCATATCCAAAATATACATTTTGAGAATCATTCGCATGCTTTTTTATTGCTTTTTGATCTACGGTCCATACAAAAGTTACATAATTTTCAGTGACTGAGTGCACTTTTAAATCCTTGGTATTTATAAACAGTTTTCCATTTACCCATATTTTCCATGTATCGGGAGAAAGATATAAAATTGAGTCTAAACTCACTACCTTACAGTTGAAATTATCTGATACCTCCTCTTTTACAGCTCTTGAAGATCGTAAATTGAACTTTTCCATTTCATTGACCATTCTATTAACTGGCTCTTCATCAAAAAAAATGCTTTTTACGTTACTATATTGTGACAAAACGTCAAAGTCACTTTCCACTGCTTCTCTTATTATATCGTCCCGATCTGTATAGCTTAGTTTTTGATTGTTGATAAAGAAACACTCTTTTGCACGCAAATTTGCTATATCAATAAAATCGTCGATTTCTTGATTGCCAACTTTAAGAATACTTTCAAAATATCTTTTTTCTATCATCATTCCATACTGAGAATGATGACAAACCATTTCATCATTACCTTGTTTTTCTATATATACGCATAAATTTCCACTATTTAATCCTAATATTTTATGCTCAATAAAATCTTCATTGCCAATATATTGTCGGCAAGAATACTCCTTACAAATTTCTATGCTTTCTATGATATCTTCACAACTGCAATATGCATTAACATTGGAAATGAGTAGCGTAAAAATAAAAAACAGCTTTATGTTCATCACCTTATCTACTTAATATAGTATACCAATCAAAGACTATATTAGCTCTCACTATCTCTATCATATTACCATTCAAAATCTGATTCATAGTTGCAGCATCAATATTTCTCTGCTTATTTAAAATAAGAGATTTGATCATAACATAACCGGGCAGATTTGGAATAGACTGTAGAAATAAAAAAATATGCTTATCGCTGATTGAGCTTAAATTTAGGACCACTTCACTTTTTATTACTTTTGTGCGTTCACTTTTGTTGTGGAGCTCAACTTCTTCGGGTATAGAAATTGATATTTCAGGTTCTAATATATAGTGCTTTTTATATAACTTGCTAAGCTCGAAATTTAAATTTGCAATGTATCTGCTACTATGTAAATTTGAAGAAGAAATTTTTTTCCATAAATCTAGGTTTTTATTTAGAACAACTTCCTTTTTTTGAATTCCAGTAATCTGTAAATTAATAGAACGTATTTTATCAATCGCAATTTGGTTTTTATTATAAATCTTTTCGTTATAGATAACAACATATGTTAATAACCCTATTAATCCAACAGATAATAACAAATACGATATAAACTGAATTGTAGCTTTTCTTTTTAATTGAGAGATAGTCATTAATCTACATTGCCTCTCCTATTTCAACATCAATAGATAGATTTTGCTCTTTAGCAGCAGGTAAGCTAGAAATATTAATGTCATAGGTACGAAAATTATCGTTTAAATTTTTTCGTAGTTTCTCGTATTGATGAGAAATATTTTTACCGGATTGAAAATTAAACTTTAAAGTTGTGGTAATATAACTTTTTGCCTCATTATAATTCCATTCAAATGATCGAAGCTCTATACCTGGTATTTTTAACTTTTCTACATACTTAACTTGTGTAAGAGGAGAGTATTCTATTTTTGATAAAATATTATTGATATTAATAAAATCATAAATTTCATCTATTTTTTTTACATTATAGCTTTGGCTAAGTTTTGTTAATTGGTTATTTAAGGTGTTCTGCTTTGCTGATAAATTATCAGCGACATTGAAATTTGAATACAAATTTAGCAAACAAAGGGTGTTTGTTATAACTAAAACCAGGGCGAAGTATAGAAAAATTCGAGGAGAGTTTAAATAAAGGTAATTGAATAGATAAAATTCTTTAGTTTCCTTTGTATTAAAAATAGCTGCTAATTTATTCTTAAAGCTATGAAACAAAATTATGGTATCGCAAAAGTTATCTTTTTCACTTATAGCTAGTTCTGCTCCTAATAGTTTGCCTAACTCATATGGAGTTAATATGTTCACACTGTTCTCTGAAAAATTTATGACTGATAAACTAGCTTTGATATCTTCTGACACTATGATACAAAGGTCGATAGGGTTATTTTTTTCAAACCCAAACTTAGTTAAGGATCGAATAGTATCTTGCACTTCCTGATATATTCCACCAGCGATAATTCCTGGTAAATTATCATTAGTAAATGATGTTAAGCGCGTAAATACCATTTTATTCTCTTTAAGAACCACTTGTCTATAGCCTCCCGTTTTAGTTGCAGCAACTATAATTTTCCAATTATTAGGATCTTTATGTAGAATCTTTTTTGTTATATTACTTATTTCTATAGGAAACATTAATATTCCCTTAAAGTTGGAGCCTATCTCAATAAACACATTCAACCAATATTCTACTAAATGCTTTGCTTTTGATGAAACAAGAAGATAGCACCAGTTTTGATTGAATTTGTTTGGCTTCTCAACCAAAAAAACTGAACTTATGTCATTATTACGAGAAAAATGCTCCATCTTTGTTTTTGCTGATAGATAGGCACTAATCTTGTTTGCCCTTGTAATAAACTGTAGCGAGTAATTTTGATCTGCATGATTAAGCACCAGGTATAAAGGTGCTTTTTTATCTGACGAAAGACATGAAATTAAATCGGAAACTGCTTTATCGTTTTTGCCCTTAACAAAATACCTTTTATTTAAAGTATTATTTTTAAAATATAGTAACATTATGCCTTCTTCTCCAATAGAAAGCATAAACTTACTTTTGGATTTTGAACTAAACATATTAACAAAGCATATACTTATCTAGAATTAAAAAGGCAATTTATTGAAATTCATTAAACGTTAGAGGGAAATATTGTTATAAATTTTCGCAGCAACATTATTTATATTATAATTTTTTTATAAAATTACCACTAATATTAAGTTGTTTAGATAACAAATTAAGAAAATTCATTAAGACGAATTTGTTGTTTTTCAAATTGTAGGTAAACCTAAGCCACTTTAGCTATATCTGCCGATTGACTTTAATTAATAAGAGTTATTAATCTATTTACTATTCTTGTAATATTATTTCTAATGGTAAAGAAATATATATTTTTCTGGAACAGTTGTTATTTCAGATACAGAATTTATTGTAAGTAAACTAACCATTTGCTGAAGAGCGCTCATCTTCTGTGGTACTTGATGATGGAGCAACTAATTTGCTCAAAATCTCATCTTTTGGTCCCATAGCGTAAATGACACCATCTGACATGAGGATCACCTTATCAACTACGGACAATAACGGTAGCTTGTGAGTGATGATAACAGTAGTAGTATTTTGTTTTCTTGCAATGCCAATTGCATTAATTAAGCATGCCTCTCCATTGCTATCTAAGTTAGCGTTTGGTTCATCAAGTACTAAAAGTTTTGTGTGACCATAAAAAGCTCTGGCAAGTCCAAGAAGCTGTTTTTGGCCGCCAGAGAGCGTTACTCCTCCAGGACCTCCTATTGTTGTATCATATCCATTTGGTAAGCTTAGTATTAGTTCATGTATTCCTGCAATTTTTGCTGCTTTGATTATTTCTTCAGGATTTGGATCTGGCCTCATGCGAGCAATATTAGCTTTGACACTAGTGTTAAATAACTCAATATCCTGAGGTAAGTAGCCAACATAATTACCAAAATTTTCCCGATTCCAAGTATATACATCAGCGCCATCTAGTCTGACTACACCAGATATTGGCTTCCATACACCAACAGTTAATTTTGCGATAGTGGATTTACCAGAAGCACTTGCACCAATAACACCAACTACATCTCCAGGATCTATAATGAATGATATTCCTTTTACTGTCGGCTTATTGCTTCCATAAGGAGTAAAAAATACTCTATCAAATTCCAATTTTCCTTCAGGTTCTGGTAGAGCCATCGTTTGCTCTCTTTTTGGCGATGTTAATATAAGTCTTTGTAGCCTTCCATATGACATTCTAGCCTGATTTAAAAACTTCCAAGTATGAACCGCAGCATCAAATGGTGCTAATACTCTACCCATTAAAATTGAAGCAGCGATGATGCTACCGGCAGTCTTATGAGCTGTGATTGCAAGTAATGCACCTGTTCCAATCACTGATATTTGCAGAGTTGAGCGCAAAAATTTAGTGATTCCAGTAATTACATTAGAGCGATTTTGTGCTTTAATTTGCATTGCTCGGTTCTGATCATTTCGTTTACACCAATCAGAGACTATGAATTCTGACATGCCCATAGCTTCAACCACTTCTGCATTTCTTGTTGCAACATCTATAGCATTGATATTCCGTATAGTTTCTTCGTTGGTTTCTTGTAATATTCGTTTAGTGGCAAGTTCATTCCATATTGCCATAGAGACTAATATAATAATTCCAGTAATAGCTATAAACCCCGTGGAGGTATGTATCATGAAAATCACAACAAGGTAAATTAACGACCATGGAGTATCAAACAGTGAGAATATACCATTTCCTGTAATGAAATTTTTTATCACTCCGAGATCTCGTATTGCTTCACCACTTGAAGTTGAGCTCTGCACTGACGTTAGCCTGATTGACCTTGCTATCAGATCTGGTGTTGCAGTTTTATCGATCCAATCACCTATTTTTGCCATGGCTAAATATCGACAAGTTTCAAGCATTGCAGAACATGCAAATGCAGATAAAGTGATAATTGTCAGCATAGTTAGTGTTGATACACTTTCGCTCGATATCACCCGATCAAGCACTTGAGAGGTATAAAGTGGTAGGAATAACATTAATAAATTGATTCCCGCACTAAACCAAAAGATAAACCAAAATGCACTTTTGCATTTTTCTAGGCAAATATATAGAGTACTTTGCTTCAATTCTTTTTTTATTGATGGCGTAATTTCCACAATCTTCCTCTTAATTTGATTACATGCACCATATACAATTTTTATTACAAAAATATTAATAACGGTAGTTAGCTTACTTTAAGTGAGTAAAATATTAATATATGTGAATAGGAAATATAAACAATGGTAAAAAGAAGTATAGTTAATATTTCCTTCATTGCCTATAGCGAAGCTACGTCATACCGCGATTCATTCCATAGCTGTACGAACATTCATTTTTGAAGGTAAACTGCACAGCAAATGGTGTCATGAAAGTAGCTGACACTGGGATGGCTTTGTTGCATCGCTACTTATGAAAGGCTAACTATAATTAGGATTATAAGCAACTTATTGAAAATCTTGTTTTTTTGCAATCAATCTGATCAAATTTAAGAATAGTAATTTGTTATTTATATTAATAAATTTAATTCTATTGAAAATAGCTAAAGCATTGAAATTCTTGAATTTTAGCCGGATTAGTGAGTGGTAGTGAAATTTCTTTTACTCAAATTTAGGTATTCACTGACCGTTCTTGTTGTAAATACCAGAATAATAAGCTACTGATATTCTCCACCTTTTTTATCTTTAATCCATCATAGCTAGCGATGCAACAAAGCCCACCGATTCATTCTACTGCAACGCAGAAAATTCGTACAATTGTGCATAATGTGGGGCTTCTGGCTACATTTTTCTATTGAACTCACCTTTTCTCTATGTGACAGATTTCGTATTAAATTTTAAATTTAATGCGCCTAGATATACAAGCATTCCTAGCAAAACCATAGGTATAGAAAGCAACTGCCCCATAGTTAAATCAAGCCACAAATAGCCAATTTGATAGTCTGGTTCGCGAAAAAACTCAACGAAAAAACGTGCTATTCCATACCACATAACTGCAATACCAGTTAACGCACCGTGATACAGTCTTATTCTAGTTAAGAAAAACAGTGAATTTGCAACTGCAAAAAGTAGCAGTCCTTCAAAAAGTGCCTCATAAAGCTGGCTTGGATGATGCAGCAAATTATCACCACTCTCTGGAAATACCATACCCCATGGCATAGTTGTAACTCTGCCAAATAACTCTCCGTTTATAAAATTGCCTATGCGACCTAAAAATAAACCTATGGGAACTCCGCAAGAAACTAGGTCCAGTGCATAAAATGTAGGGATATTATGTCTTTTACACGAAATTATTACTGCAAGCAAAACTCCTATAGCACCACCATGAAATGACATCCCTCCTTCCCAGGTCTTCAATATCTCAATAGGGTTGCTTATATAAAGAACTGGATCATATATCAATACGTAGCCAAGTCTACCTCCAAGGATAATACCTACAATAGTGGCTGTTAATAACGAATCGTAAAAATTCTTAGTAAATATTTTTTGGTCATCTAGCTTATGTAAATACCAATATGCAAACACTATACCCAAAACGTAGGCTAAGGAATACCAATATATAGAAACAGGACCGATGCTGAAAATTACTGGATTTAAAGACATATTTTGCTATAAATTATTCTTAGACAATCTACTTTTTTCACGATCCCACTCTCTCTGTTTTATGGTTGCTCTCTTATCGTAGAGTTTTTTTCCTTTTACAATGGCAATTTTAGTTTTTGCAAATCCTTTATCGTTAAAATAGACCGAAAGCGGCACAACAGTTATCCCAGCAGTCTTGATTTGACCAATTAGTTTATTTATCTCCTGTTTATGCAAGAGTAATTTACGTTCCCTTTTTGGTTTATGATTTTTTCGGTTCGCAGCTTTATATTCTGCAATATGCATATTGTGCAGCCATACTTCGCTATTCTTTTCAACAACATAGGCGTCGGAAATATTTACTTTTCTTTCTCTTAGCGATTTAACTTCACTGCTTAATAAGACCATACCCGCTTCAAATTCTTCTAAGATGAAATATTCAAACCTTGCTTTCCTATTTTCTGCAATAACTTCCATATTTAAAGATATCTTTAAGCTTCAATATATTACAGAGTTTTTGACTTAGTTCATAATAAAACAGTTATCCCAATAAATATAAGGTGCCAGGCTAGTCTGATAGCAACAGGATAACAAAAATCAAGTAAGTACTTCTTTTGCCTTTCCAGATACAAGTTCCTGCTTTACTCCTTTCATTTCAGTTTTAGGCTTTGACATTATATATTGACCAGCACCAACTATGAGCGCAGATCCTGCAGCTAGTCCAATTATTGCTGGTACAGATAGGGCAGTAGCAAATGCAAGTGCAACACCAACTATCACTGCAGTTACAAAACACACAATAACACCTTTTACAATTGCATTTTTTGCAGATTGTTCTTTTTCTTTCACAATTGCATTTTTTCCAACCTGTTTTTCTTCCTTTTTCTCTGGAAGCTGCATTACATCTTTATTTTCAGTAAGATCCTTTGGCGTTTTTTTATTCTCATTTTTTAACGTTTGCTTTTTTTCCGCTTCCTCTAAAAGCTGAATTATACCTTGATATTTAGTAAGGTCTCTTGGCGTTTTTCCATCAACATCTTTTAATGAAGGGTCTGCTTCAGTGTGTAGCAGAACTTCCACCACTTTTATTTTGCCATTTTCAGCAGCAAGATGTAAAGGAGTACGTCTATCACCATTGTTTGCATTAACCTTTGCTCCTTTTGCGATTAGAGTTTTTACTATATCTTCGTGGCCATTTTCAGCAGCAACATGCAAAGGAGTCCATCTATCAGCATCCTTTATATTAACATCTGCTTTCTCAACTAGAATTTTTACTACCTCTATGTGGTTATTTTCAGCAGCAAGATGTAAAGGAGTACATCCATCATCATCTTTTGCATTAACATTTGCTCCTTTTGCAATGAGAATTTTTACTACATCTTCGCAGCCCTCTCTGGCAGCAAGATGTAAAGGAGTACATCCATCATCATCTTTTGCATTAACGTTTACTCCTTTATTTAATAGGTTTTTCACCTCCTCCTCATTATTATGTTTAACAGCTGAAAGCAAAGCTTTGATGTTCTCTTGTGCCTTTAATAGAGCTCCTTTTACCACTTCATGGCCTTTTTGAGAAGCAAATGTTAAAGGAGTCCATTTATAATGATCTTTCGCATTAACATCTGCTCCTTTTTCAATTAGAGTTTCTACTATATCTTCGCGGCCATTTGCAGCAGCAAGATGTAAAGGAGTCCACCCATCACTATTTTTTGCATCAACGTTGATTCCTTCTGCTTTTGATAGAACTTGTACTATCTCTTTGTGGCCATTTGTAATAGCAAGATGTAAAGGAGCCCATCCTTTATCATTTTCTGCATTAACATTTGCTCCTTTTCCAATTAGAGTGTTTACTACATTTTCGTGGTTCTTTTCAACAGCAAAATGTAAAGAAGTCCATCCATCACCATTTTTTGCATCAACAATTGCTCCTTTTCCAGTTAGAATGGTTACTACATCTTTGTGGCCATAGTGAGCAGCAATATGTAAAGGAGTAATTTTATTATCATGTTCTGCATTAATATCTGCCCCGTTTTCAATCAGAGCTTTTGCTACATTTGCATAGTTCCAATAAGAAGCAAGATGTAACAATTTGACTTTCTTAGAATTTTGACCACAAGATATAGTAAATATGTAATTTATGTCAGATCCACTATCGTTGTCAGGTTTACTCTTTTCCCGCTCTTGACATAAATCTGGATCTTCTTCTTGTAACTTAGCTTTTATTTTTTCAACTATATTGTCCTTGCTCAAATCTGAAAGGTCATTTATTTTTTTTAATATTTCCATAAATTTGTCATATTTCATAACTTCCTCACTTAAAAAACATAACTTAGTTGTTATATCTTTCAACATAGAAGTCAAGAACCTAAATATTCGTTATTATCTTTCCTTAAAGAGTCATTTAAGTTATATTACAGACTATGAAAAACCTCAACTTTAGGAAGGAAATCAAGTTTTTTTCTCTGTCATTTATAATTTTATTTGTTCTATGGACTGTATTGTCTGGTTATTTTGAGCCGTTTTTTATTTTTTGTGGAGTGTTTTCCTCTATATTCACATCGTTTATCTTTAGAAGGTTGATAAACGCTGAAAGAGCTCTTAGCCAGATTTTAAATAGTACGAGTAGACTATCGTTTTATAAGTTAGTAAGTTATATACCGTGGTTAATGTACCAAATCATTTTATCAAGTGTTTATGTAACAAAAAAGGTGCTACAACTCAAATCTAAGCTTGAACCGATTATTATCCTAAGAAAATGCAAAGGGCATAATGACGAAAGCATTGCGTTATTTGCCAATTCAGTCACAATCACTCCCGGAACTTTAACTATCAATGTTGAAAGCAAGCAAAAAACGTATTTGTCTACCATATGCTTGATAGATAAAAACCTTGAAAGCGGCATTTCTGAAATAGAAAACAAAATCTTAAAAATACTACGTTCAGTTAAGTAATTGCTTTAAATAAGTTAACAGCATCCTTATATTCCCTTACAAGACTTTCAAGCATTTCTTTTGGAAGGCTATTATTAACAATAGAACATAAATAATTATATAAATCTTCTAACCTTAATATGTTATTTCTCTTCTTGCTGTTAAATTTATACGGAAAAATACCTTCCATAACTTCAATAGTAGTAGCCTTGTTTAAAAATACATTTTCACTTGTCACGCTTATTCTTGCTAAAACAGTGTTAATTTCAGGTTCGTCACTCGTATAAAAATCTGATAGCTGAGTTATTCTAATAACGTACAAAGTTACTATTTTTGACAAGCAATTATCAGCATATTCACAATTTTTTATTACCTCCCACTGAGTAACCTGAGATTTACCTATTTTTGCATTGTTCGGTAATTTACTCATTGAACTTTCTCCATTTAATCCAGTGTAATAAATTATACTAATACTTTGTTAAATAAATAATAACGCGATTACAAAAATATATACTTATAGTGGTATATTATACAAAAATAGCACAATATCTAAGCATTAAAGCTAGTTTTAGCTGGATACATGGGGCTATTCGTTATTTTGTGTTGTCCAGTGAGGTCCAAAATTAGAGGTCCACTTATATAAAGAGTTTAGTCTGCCTTCTTTGCTATAAAATAAGTTTTCCTTTTGAGCTGTTTTGTTAGTATTAACTAAATTCTAAACTAACTGTGCTATAATGAAAAAGATAAAACTCGGAATACTAATTTCAGGTAGGGGGTCGAATATGCAGGCCTTAATAGAAGCATGTCAAGATCAGAATTTTTCCGCAGAAGTTGCATGTGTTATCACAAATAATAGCGAAGCTGCTGGTCTGAAAATAGCAGAGCAAGCAGGAATCTCAGCGTTTATTGTTAAAGATAAACCGCTTGATGCTGGTAAAATTCACGAAATACTTGTTCAACATAAGGTTGATTTAATTTGCCTTGCAGGGTTTATGAGAATTCTCAAAGCTGATTTTCTGAGTAAATGGCATAACAAGGTGATAAATATTCATCCCTCTTTACTTCCGTCTTTTAAAGGCCTAAACGCTCAAGAGCAAGCTCTAAAAGCAGGTGTAAAAATTACAGGTTGTACTGTACATTATGTCACTCCTGAAGTTGATGCTGGAGCCATAATTGCTCAAGTTGCTGTGCCAGTGTTACTAGCTGATGATATTCAAAGCCTCTCAGAACGCATTCTAGCTGAGGAGCATAAGTGCTATGTAAAAGCAGTAAGATCAATAGCAGAAAGTATTAATTATTGACCCTGAGCGTTTTTTCCAACTTCAACGAAAAATAAATTTTCGGGTTCCAGTAAAGAACTTGCCAGCTCGTTTACTTTTTCTAGCTTTACGTCATTAATGAGACTTACAAAATTATTTAGACGATTAATATCGCGATTACGTACCTGCATACTAGCCAAGAACACTGCTGTGTTTGCGTTATTAGATAGGGAAAAGATAAAATTATTTACCATACTAATTTTTGTATCTTTAAATAATTGTTCATCAATTCCTTCCTTTTTTATCCTGCTCAATGTATCTCTTATTGCAGATATGGATTGACTGGCAGTAGAGCTATCAGTACTTAAACCTCCGGCTATAATATTTGCATGCGTATAACTAGCCATAGAGGCACTAATACCATAAGTAATTCCAAGATTTTGCCTTAGCTCTTTCATCAGCACTGAATTCAGCCCCATACCACCAAGCGCATTAACCAAAACTTGAGCATTATAGTAGTCTGGATCTTCATAAGCTATACCTTTTTGAGCAAAAAGTATCACACTTTGTGGTATATCCATAAAAATGTTCTTACTTTCTGCAGAACCAAAATCATTTTTCACAGGTATTTTTCTCACTTTTGATCTTTTTGACGGCAATTTAGATAAATATTTATCTAATAGCGTAATAATTTCTTCTTTTTTTGCACAACCAGCAACACTGATAACTATGTTATCTTTAGCAAAATTACGCTTTATGTATGTTAAAACATCGTCTCTAGTAATGCTCATTATAGTATCAAGAGTACCGTACACACTTTTTGAGTAAGGATGTTTTTTAAACAATAACGTATCTAATTCTTTTCCAGCAACAAAATAAGGATTTTTTTCAAGATTATTAAAATCAACTTTGGCTTTCTCGAAAACTTTATTCAACCCTTCAGGGTCAACTTTAGGACGTATTATAGCATCGCTAAGTAGTGAAATACTTTCTTCTAAATTTTCAGACAAAGTTTCTAATGACACTCCGAAACTTTCTAAATCGGGGTAAAAAAGTAAATTTATTCCTTTGATCTTCAGTTTTTTTGCAAAATCCTTAGCGTCATTTTCTCCTGCCCCTTCTTGGATTACAAGAGAAGTAAACCAAGCAAGCCCCTGTTTTTCTGCACTCTCATACACATAACCTGCATCTTTAAATGATATATTCAGTGAAACTTTTGGTAAAGCACAGTTTTCGACAAATAAAAACTTAAATCCTTTACGGGTAGTGACCTCCTCTATATTTAAGCTACCACTTGCTTGTAAATTAAAGCTTAGGCAGAAAAAAAACAGAAGTACAAATTTACTTATTCTCATTGTTATCTCCTTTTGGTAATAAACGACCAATTAACTTATTGGAAGAAAAGATAGTACGAATTTTGTTATTTACATCCTCTAAATTAACATCATCTATTTTGCTATATGAAATATCTATTTCATCAAGTGGAATACCAAGTGCAAGGTGTGGCACATAGAACATCGCTATATGAGTTAAGTCAGATAGATTATCAAACTGTGCTGCTTTGTATCTATATTTCGAGCTTTGCAACTCCTCATCCGTTATTCCTTTAGACATGAAGTTATTAATAGCATTATCTAACTCTCTTTCAACAATATCTAAATTAACTCCGCTTTTTGGAATGACCTGAATATCAATGTAGCCATCACTAAAAGCTAGGCTATTATAATAAGCAAACACTGATACTGCCACATCTTCATCTAAAACCAGATCATTATACAGTTTGCTGGATTTGCCGCCACCTAAAATTTCAACCGCTAAATGAGCAGCGGAAGCTTCATTTATATGCTCAAATAAGGGTACACGATAACGAAAATATAAAACTGGTTCTTTTACTTCAGTGCTCTCTAAGGTCACCGATAGACCTGCATTATGCACTGGATCCTGATTTGGGTAATTTCTCATTACAGGCTTAGCTTTAATTTCGCCATATTTTTCTTCTGCTAATTTCACTACTTCATCAAGTTCCACATCACCCACAATCAGCAATATTGCATTACCAGGGTGATAATAACTATCGTGAAACCTCACTATGTCATCCTGATTGTAAGTTTTGATATCGCTCTCCCAGCCAATAACAGATCTACCATAGCCATTACGGTAAAATGCACTATCCATTTCTTCCCACAACAAGTTATGAGGTTGGTTATCAAATCTCATTTTTCTTTCTTCCAGTACAATGTTTTTTTCTCTATCTATTTTGTCTTGAGTAACATTAAAGCTGCCCATTCTATCTGCTTCAACTTCCATTGCCAGTGGTAAATCTTTTTTGGGGACTAACTCATAATAACAAGTATACTCTTTAGTGGTAAACGCGTTAAATTGAGCCCCAATGCTACTCATAGTGGCTTCTATATCTGTGAACTTTCCTGTAGTTTCAAACATTAAATGTTCAAAGTAGTGAGCCAATCCTGCTTTGCTGATTGGATCATCCATTCCCCCAACTTTGTATATTACTGCATGTAAAACGGCTGGAATCCGATGATTAGAAACAACATAAACATCTAGTCCGTTACTGAGTTTAGTATATTTTATGTTGTGCTCTATGTTTAAAGCATTCGAAGAAATTGGGTAAGTAAAAAAAAGTACAGGTAGTATAAGAAAACTAAAAAACTTATGAAGCATTATTTCGACCTAATATAAAAACAATTATTTTATTCCTCATTTTGTTTAGAAATAAGCATATCGTATATATACCACTTATATAACAATGTAAACATTCCACAAACTATAGATAAATCTGCTAAATTAAAGGCTGGCCAATACCAATCATCAATATGAAAATATATGAAATCATATACAGCTCCCCAATAGATCCTATCAACTACGTTTCCGATTGCTCCACCAATCATCAGAGAAAAACCAAGGTAAGTTGACTGATCGTCAGACTTGTATATCAAATATGCAAGTATACCAATTATTAGTATTGAAAATGCTGAAAAAAAGAAACCGCCATGTGGTAAAGCGCTACACATTCCAAAACTAATACCTGAATTCCAAACTTCAACTAGTTTTATAAAACTAGCGATCTCAATTGATTCTCCTTCATCAATCAATGAGTTTATGTACAATTTGCTCGTTTGGTCAATCAATACTATAATTAATATAACAACTAAGCATAACTTTTTCATAAATTTGCCTTTAACCTATAAACTTTAAGTATATCATAATTTATCTGTTTTGTTAACTCCTCAATACTATGGAATTTTTTTTCTGACCTTATGAATTTTAAAAGTTGTATATTGACTTTATGACTATATACGTCTTCATCAAAATCGAATATGTGCATTTCTATTATAGGCTTTTTCAGATCCTTAAAAGTAGGTCTCATACCAATATTGACTACTCCATATAACCAATTTGGATTACTATCAGGAAAAGTCACTCTAGCGTAATATGTGCCAAACTTAGGTTTTATCATGCAATCTTCTATAGGAATATTTATGGTTGGAAATCCTATTTCTCTACCTCTACATGCACCTTTTGTCACAACACCAGAAACTTGATAAGGCCTGCCGAGCAATTTATTAGCAATTTCTATTTCGCCCCTTTGTACATACTCCCTTATTGAAGAAGAAGAGCAAATTTTGCCGTCAATTGTTAATGGCTCTAATTTAGTCAAAGAGTATCCATATATTTCAGAATATTTCTCTAGAGTTAATATATTACCCAATCGTTTATGACCAAAAGTGCAATTTTCTCCGACAATTATGTGTTTAGCGCCATATTTATCTATTAAAATCTCACTGATAAAGTCATCGCAGCTAACCTCAGAAAAACCTCTATTAAAATTAATAATATATAAGTAATCTATACCATAGCTGCTGATTAGTTCCTTTTTTTGTTCTTGGTCTATTAACCTAAAATTGTTTCTACCAAATAAAACAGTTGATGGGTGAGGCTCAAAAGTTAAAACTGCAGAGGGTAATCCTCTTTCTTGTGCTACCTTCTTTAGAGTAGAAATTGCAAACTCGTGTCCTAAATGAATGCCATCGAAATTTCCGAAGGTTAGTGCTATATTATTTTCTATCCCTTGCTCACAATTATAAATAATTTTCATACAATTTGATGTTTTTACATGTTTCTTATATATAATAACTATATTTTAGTAAGCTACGGAGATAAATTGTGAAAAATGTTGTGATATATGTAAAGAAGGGCTGTCCATACTGCATAAGGGCAAAGGATTTACTAGATAAAAAAGGTGTGAAGTATGAAGAAATTGATGTGCTCAAAAACTCAGATCTATTTAACGACATAAAATCAAAGTATAACGTTAGAACAGTTCCACAGATTTTTATCAACGATAAGCACATTGGGGGGTGTGACAAATTGATGGATCTTGAAAAAGAAGGAAAGTTGGATGATATGCTAAATAATAATGACAATCACACTGATGTCACAACCTACACAAACAGCAATGATGAATGTGGAGAGTGTGTTATACCACATGATGATTTTATGTAACTTTTTATCTTGTTTTGTCGTGTAATACGTAAATGAAAACTAGTATGCTCACTTTAAACAATTCTTAATGAATTAAAAATACAATTCATTCAGTGAGTTTTTTTAGTGGGAAAAAATGACAAAAAATATTTCAATTATTAGCAGAAACTTAATTAGTATCGAATTAGTTAACAAACAAGATTTAGAGAATTTCATCAAGATTTTCACAGTGCTTGATAAACATATAGCAGCTAAAACACTTTTTACAGAAGAAGTGAGAATAGAGTATAAACAACACAACGGCATAGAAGTTGTTGAATTGCTAAAAGATACAGACTTTACATATCATGAGGTTGAAAATGTATTGAACCACCTGAGTAAACATGGAATGAAGGTGCCCAGCAGTGTTATAGCACACACCCTTTTTGCTGCATACAATCATGCACTTGAATTTAAGGATGTAGCATTTTCCTTTTCTGAAGGCTCTCCACAATTTAACATCAGAGTGAGTAAGAACACCTTCATAATAACTCCTATGAGTGAGGAGAATTTGGAATTGAATTCACAAAGTAGCAAGAAATTAATAGAGTCGTTACAGAGCGAAAAAAATATTTATGATTGTATAGTAGAAGAAAATACCATTAAAGTTATAGTGCATTCTGAAATACATCAAGCTATAAATTTGATTATAAAATCACTGATAAAGTCTCGCCTTTTAGCAAAAGAGGAAGAAGGAAAATTCAAAGAGAAATTGAGACAACTTGCTTTTAAGGATCAAGCTTTTGTTGAGTATTCCAGTATCAAAACCATCAGTAGGTATCCACATAATCATCCTCTGAGAAAGCATGAAAGTGTTACTAAGGATATAGAAAATATTTTATGTGATTTCATAGCAAATGAGAATAGCGAGTTCGCTATAGAGCGGTTAAATAGGCTGAGCTCAGCAGTTTCTCCGGATACTCCAAGAATCATCACTAAAACTATAGATAAACTTGTTAAGTTTCACTAAGATATACGAGAGCCAATAGATTTCTTGTATTACCTTTTGTCATCCAAGTAGCCTTGGCTACTTGGTTCTTTTTTTGGGTTCCAGCTATGTACATAGCTGTATGAACATTGTAGCCGTTATTCAAGTAGCCCGCAGAAGCGAAAAACTTACTTGACAAACTCCGCCAACTCCCTTATCATGAAACTGAAGCTATTTATTTATCTTCTCTGTACAGATTAAATGACAAAAAAACTCACGTATCTGGCGTATCATGTTTAATTTTTTGCACTATGTGCACCTTATGTCTTTATAAAACTTCTAGGTTTTTACCTAATATAAGCTAAAATGCGCTTATAAAGCATTTAAAACATAAAAAAACGCCAACTTAAAAAATGGATAGTGAATAACTAGCTACCCTAGGGTTTCTTTTGCCTTTTTTTCTGTTTAGTAAATTTCTTAATGTTTATAATTTAGATTAGTTGCGGCTTAAAAGCAACTAAATCGCGGTTATTAAGCGTTTAGAATAAAAAAACGCCATACTTGAAAGTATAATGTAAGTAATTAGCCAACCACGGGGCTTCTTTTGCCTTTTTTTTGTTTGGTAAATTTTTTAACATTTATAGCTAAACGACAACCGTCATCCCACTACTTGTTAGCGGGATCTAGAGATACCGCGAATGAATCGCGGTATGACGGTTCGTGGCGGTATGACGGTTCGCGGTGGCATGACGTAGAATTTTATACTCACCAACTCAGTATTCCAACCTGGATTGTATCTTATCGGTAAAAAAGAAGAGCTATTTTAGGAAGTTTTTATAGGACTAAAACCAAAGAAAACTTGCATATAAGTTTATCAAGATGTAAAATTGAAGTTATTTTAAAAGAATAGGTTAATTATGAATCTTGTAACAAAATCTGCTATCGATTTTACTGCTTCATCTGTTCTCTCTGACGGAGAAATTGTTGATGATTTCTGTCTGAGTAAGCGCATAAAAAATAAGTATGCTGTCCTTTTTTTCTATCCACTTGATTTTACTTTTGTTTGCCCAACTGAATTGATATCGCTCAATAATAGAATAAATGAGTTTGCAAAGCGTGGTGTTGAAGTGATAGGAATAAGTGTAGATTCAAAATTTTCACATTATAAATGGCGAAACACTCCAGTTAATGATGGTGGTATTGGAGAGATTAGCTACACTTTAGTGTCTGATATCAAAAAGTCTATATCAAGAGACTATGGGGTCTTATATGATGACTCAATTGCGCTGAGAGCAACTTTCGTTATTGATGATAAATTTATTGTACGTCATCAATCGATAAATGATTTGCCTTTAGGGCGTAATATCGATGAATTCGTTAGAATCGTTGATGCAATTAAACATAATGAAGAGCATGGTGAAGTATGTCCAGCAGGGTGGAAAAAAGGTAAGCCAGCAATGCAGGCAAGCGATGAAGGAGTAGCTGATTATCTAAACTCATACAGTGAAGAATTATAAATTTAGTACAAAAGTTCTTATTATTGGATCTGGGGCAGCGGGTTATGCTGCCGCTATATATGCAGCACGTGCAAACTTAGAGCCAATTGTAGTAACGGGAATGCAGCCTGGTGGTCAGCTTACAATTACTACAGATGTTGAAAATTATCCTGGTTTTGTTTCAATACAGGGTCCAGAACTAATGGAGCAGATGAGGTTGCATGCAGAAAAGGTTGGAGCAAAAATAATAGATGATGAGATAAAAAGCGTTGAACAACTTGAGGATTCTAATGAGTATAGATTTAGATCTTCGGGTAATATCAATGACTACTACTCGGATGCAATTATAATTGCATCCGGTGCGCAAGCAAAATGGCTTGGTCTCAAGAGTGAAAAGGAATTTCAAGGTTACGGAGTTTCGGCTTGTGCAACTTGTGATGGTGCATTTTTTAGGAATAAAGTTGTAGCCGTGATTGGTGGTGGAAATACTGCTGTTGAAGAAGCAATATTTTTAACTCGATTTGCCAAAGAAGTGATATTAATACACAGGCGTGATAAATTAAGAGCGGAAAAAGTAATGCAAGATAGACTCTTTAAAAATGATAAAATAAAAGTAATGTGGAACCATACCGTAGAGCAGATTCTTGGAGAAGAAAATCCGAAGAAAGTTACTGGTATTATAGTTAAATCAACGGAAGCTCAAGAATTGAAAGTCGATGGAGTGTTCATTGCAATTGGGCATGCACCAAATACGGGTATTTTTAAAGGCTTTGTTGAAATGGGTGAACAGGGTTACATAATTACAAAACCTGGAACAACTTTAACTAGTAAAGCAGGAGTGTTTGCTGCAGGTGATGTTCAAGATAAGGTATATCGTCAGGCAGTAGTTGCAGCAGGAACAGGATGCATGGCTGCGCTTGATGCAGAAAAGTTTTTGGAGTCGTAGTTAATTCTAGGATTTTAGATAAATTGCTTGCAATTTTCCTTTTCTTTTACATAATTATGTTAGTAAATTATTAGATGGGTTTAATATGCTTTATGGAGAGAATAGGACAAATACTAATGGTTACAGATATCAGAGAACTCTAGATGCACCGACACAAAAGTTATTTAAAGCTATTGATGATGAAAATCTAGAAGATTTTAGACAAGCTTTGGAAGGAGATGCGGATGTTAATGCGTTTGATGAGGGATATACACCACTAATGACTATTATCATGAATGGTGATGACAGCCCTATATGCTTAAAAATGATGATGTTGCTTTTACAACATCAAAGTTTAAATATTAATGCTCAAGAAACTAAAGAACGCAATACAGCTCTACATCTAGCCTTTCGCATGGAAAATAGGAATTTTGTACAGATGTTACTTAGACATCCTGAATTAGGTCTAGGCACTGAAAATTCTTATGGAGATCGTTATGGGACACACAGAAGTTATACTCCTAAAGAATATATTGAACAAATTGGGAGAGAGCAGAGGAAAGATTTTTCGCATCTTACAATGGAAATAACAAAAGCACGAAAAGGAAAAGAATTATTAGATGCTCTTTCTAGCGGAAATATTTACCAAGCGAAAAGACTATTAAATCAAGAGCTTAACCCTAATTGCTGGAAAAGAACCTACAATGAAGAAATAGAAACACCGCTTAGCTTAATTATCGAATCGTGTTTACGAGGAATAACACAAGATAACGAAGAAGTATTGACTAAACTTTTAAAACATAAAGACCTAGATTTTAGTCAAATAAAGCCAATACAAGATATAGAGAAAAATCCATGGGTGAAGCAAATAATTGAACAAGCCATTAAAGAGCGATTAACCGGTACTATTAATAGAAAAGATCTAGATGATGTAAAAGAATTGGTAAAGGATAATTGCTTCATAAATCGTGCAATTGTTACTGCTGCATTGAGAAATGTTGATAATCCAATCGAGTCCATTAAAAATTATCTAAATGAAAAATTTCCTGCAAGTGTGGAACAACCTGTGGCAAATACGAATAATATACCAGCAGGTTTTGAGCGGGCTTTTCAAGAAGTTGTAATTGAGCTTGAAAAAATAAAAGCTCAACTTGCAGAAACAGAGCAAGAGCTGGATAGTGCAAAGCAAGAGAAATTAAGTCAGCAAGCAAGGATTAGCGCTCTTACTAATCAAGTAGCTCGACTGACTGAAGAAAGAGATAGGCTTTCATCAGAAAATAGACGGCTCTGTACTGAAAGTCTGAGTAATAAAAACGAAAAACCCTCGCAAGCAATTTCTCCTGGTAAAAAACAAAGCAACTACGCTTCTGCTGCTTTTGTATTATCTGGAGCGTTTGCTGTTGGTGCATGTTTAGCAGTTTTATACGATTATCCAGTAATAGGTGCTTGTCTTACAGCAGTTGCACTGGTTCTTCTTTTAGTAGGATATTTTTTATACAAAGGAGATGAAAAAGACATAGGACCTGGTAGTGCCACAGATAATCCTCGAGTTACAAGGGTTTTGGCTTCTTCTCCAAACTTTGTTGGAAATTCTTATACATATTAAAAACATCTTGATAATTGAGGTGAGTGTAAACTTGAGTGGTCTCAAGACTCGAATGACCAAGCAGTTGTTGTATTGATCTTATGTCAATATCTTCCTGAAGCAAATGAGTAGCAAAACTATGACGAAATGCATGTGGAGATAAGATTTCTGGCAGATTTAATATTCTCCTTATTTTCTGCAAACGATTAGCCACATAAGTTCTTCCCAATTTTTTTCCTCTTACTCCTAAAAAAAGATATTGTGCTTCATCATTAATGCCAAGATAAGGACAGGTTTTTACATATTCCTGTATACATTTTTTTACTACCGGAAGAATGAATACCTGCCTTTGTTTATCTCCCTTACCTGTTACTATTAAACTTTCATTGTTAATATCACTAACCCTAAGGTTCAACGCTTCACTGATTCTTAAGCCTGTACTATATAGCAGGACGATAATCGCAATTTCTCTTTTTACCACCCAAGATTCGCCCAGATCGGATAGTTTCATTTCTTTCAATAAAGTTTTTATATTAGGTATTGATAATGCTTTGGGCAAAGTTCTTCTCTGAATTGGCCTTGATAAGGAAAATACAGCTTCATTGTCTATATTGTAGTTGTTTTTTATGTACTTGAAAAAATTTCTGATTACTGACAATGCACGAGCGTTAGATCTTGCATTCACACCTCTTGCGTAACGAGAGGTAAGCCAACTTCTTAACTCAGGTACGCTCAATTTTTCCAAAGTGCCGACATTTACTTCTCCACCAATGTGAGTATTTAGGAAACTTATAAGATCCTTCAAGTCCCTCATGTATGACTCTAAAGTGTTTGGTGAATAAGATCTGTTGCACCTCAGCCACTCATACCATTTTTCAATGATTGAACCGAGGTCCACAATTATTTTTTAAAGAAAGCATCGATGCACGCATCTCGAAAGGCTTCATTTATATCAGGATGAGAGTGACAAATTCTGTATATATCCTCTGCTGCTGCGCCATATGCCATTGCAACCGCTGCTTCGTTGATTAGCGTATCAGCGTATGCTCCTATGATATGCACACCTAGTATTGTATCTGCTCTGCTACAAGTCAGCACTTTCACGAATCCTTCAGCATCATCAGTGATTTTTGCTCTGCCATTTGCAGCAAATTGACACTTACCCACTTTGTATTCACGGCCAGCATTTTTGAGTTCCTCTTCGGTTTTACCAATCGAAGAAACCGCAGGGTGAGTGTAAATGACAGATGGTATGATTCCATAATCAACGTGAGGTACTTGCCCAGCGATTATCTCTGCAACTGCTACCCCTTCTTCCTCTGCTTTATGAGCAAGCATTGCTCCACCGATCACATCACCAATAGCAAATATTCCTTTCACATTAGTTTCATATCTGTTGTTAACTTGAACGAAACCGCGATTATCTTTTTCTATTTCTTCATCAATACCAAGATTCTCAGTGCATGGTTTGCGACCTACTGCAACCAGCACCTTATCTGCTTCTATAGTATTTGTTTGGTTATCTTGAGCAGAGCAAACTTTCACACTCAAAGAGTTACTACTTTGTTTTATCTCCTCAACTTTAGTGCTAAGTAAAAATTTTATTCCTTGTTTTTGTAGACTAGAAAATAGAGACTTACTTAATTCTCCATCCATTGCTGCAGCGATTCTGTCAAAAAATTCTACTACAGTGACTTCAGACCCTAGCCTCCTCCATACAGAAGACATTTCAAGCCCTATTGCCCCGGCTCCGATTACGACAAGTTTTTTTGGTACTTCAGTTAAAGATAGTGCACCGGTGGAAGAAATAATACTTTTCTCATCGATATTAATTCCTGGCAAAGAAATAACGTCAGAACCGGTTGCAATTACTATATTTTTTGTCTTCAGCACCTTACCTTCAACTGAAACTTCAAGATTACCTTGGTCAAAAGAAGTAATTTCCCCAAGCCCATTGACTTTAGTGATTTTGTGAAGGTTAAACAGATATTCTATACCTTTTCCAAGTTCCTGAACTCTGGCATCCTTATAGCCTAGCATTTCTTTTAAGTCGAAACTTGCGTCCTTAATTTTTATGCCAAACTTCGACAGATCATTTTTCGTGTGAGCATACTGATAGGAAGAATGGAGCAATGCTTTGGAGGGTATGCACCCAACCCGCAGGCACGTACCACCAAAAATGCTATTTTTATCTATGCAGGCAACTTTCAATCCAAGTTTTGCAGCAGCGATAGCACACTTATAACCACCTGGACCACCACCTATAACAATCAGGTCATAATCAATCATAAAGAACAAACCTATTTTCTAAAGAATAAACACCTTTTCCCTCAGTTGTTACATATATTTTATCGTGAGTAAACACTGGAGTGTGAAACACATTGCCAGGTACTTTGACTACCTTTCCTGCATTTTCAGATCCCGGAAAAGCAAACATTGAACCTTTATTGCTTGTCACCCACAGTGTATGGGCATGCATAATTGGAGCAAACAATTGCGTATTTTCTATTAAATCAGATGCCCAGACTGTTTCTCCATTTTTTATATCCAGGCCAATTATTTTATCGTCTTTAGTAACTATAAAAATTCTTCCGCCTTCTTTTTGCTCCTTTGGAGGAATAAGAGGACTGTAATATGATTCAATGTCTGATACACTTTTTACTTGCAGTGACTTTGACCATAAAATATTCCCTGATTTTACGTCAATACCATAAATATAAGAATTGTTTGTAGCTATTAAAGTATCGCCAAGCACTCTCGGTGTAGTAGTTACATCTGTGAGCTGTGTATCCAAAAGGTTTGTAGCCAATTTTTGGCTCCACAATTTTTTACCGTCTTCATTAAAAGCTATTAACTCACCATTTGAAAATGGCGCTATTATTTTATCGTTAGAAATTGCTGGCGATATGGAATACAAACCTCGAACCTCATTGATACCGTTTTGATAAGCCCAAACGAAGCTGCCATCTTTTATATCAAACACGTACAGATAATTATCAATAGTCAATACTACCAATTTATTGTTTATTACTGCTGCTTTCTCTCTTACTGGAGCTCTCAATTCTTTTTCCCACTGAATCTTGCCGGTTTTTGCATCTATTGTGTGTAGAACGTTATCCACTATAAAGAAAACGTTTCCTCTGTGACGCAATAGGCTCATGTTACTAATTTTTTTTCTGTGTGAGAGGTGTAATTTCCAATTCATAGCCTTTGAGTTATCAATATCAAAGGAATATAAAGCGCCGTGCTTGTCTGATAAAATAACGCTATTTTCTGTAAGCACTGGAGCTACATATCCTTGAGATAGTTTTTTATCCACTAGACTTATTCTCTCGCTTGCCATTGTGTAACTGCTACACAATAACATTATCATGACAATTATTACTTTCATTATTTATTGAAAACAAGATTCATTAATATACATCTTAAGAACCTTAATTACAACGGAAATGTTCTTGCTGCATGTTAAAAACGTTGATTTATGAACGAAATATTATATTATTATGTGAGATAATGTATACTCTTAGAGGTAGTACACCTCATCCACTATGCGGCAACGTGCATAGCTGTACGAACATTGAGATATAAAAGTAATTTATACCAAGAAGAAAGATGTCATCCAAATAGCCTCTTTTCCTGTCATCCCAGTGCTTGACACTGGGATGGCTCTGTTGCATCGCAACTGAAAAAATCTGGTGGCTACTGACAAAATTCATTATAAAATAGCCATTTAACCGCTTAAGGAAAAATATGCCACAAAAAATGAGAGTTAGTAACTGCCATGAATATAACAAATTTCTAGAAAAAAGAGGAAATATTTTTCGTTACATCGATAAAGCTATCGAAAATTGGTATGAAAATAGTCCAAAAATGCAGGGCGGCAACTATATTTATAGTGATAAAGTTGTGATTTTAGTGCATATAATCGTTAATCTTTTTAGAATTGGCTTAAGACAAACAGTCGGGTTTATAAAAGGATATTTGCAACAAATAGGAAGAGATTTGGCAGTTATCAGCTATTCGCAAGCTTCAAAAAAAACTTAATATTAAGATCAATGATTGCAGAATTGATAAAAATAATATGGAAGATATCGAAATTGCCATAGATAGCACAAGCATCAGCATTTATAACAACACACAGCAGGGAAAATAGCGCTGACAGAAAATATCGTGGCTATGAACAGACAAGAAAATTGCATGTAATGTTGAATATAAACAGCAAAAAAGCCATAGCTGCAGAATACAGTAACGGTCTGATCACTATGGAGCTTGCGATTTACTTAAAGGAGTTAATTTTCAGCATGCCATAAAAGCACTATATGCAGACAGAGCATATGACAGACATAAACTCTATAAATTGTGTGATGAATGCGGCATAAAGACAAAAATTCCTCCAAAAAAACAATGCAGCAGAGCATCCAAAGTATGGCAGAGAGAAATGCTGCAATTAGACTAATAAAGTCATACAGCGAAGATGGAATGAAGAGGTGGAAAAGGCAAACAAACTACGGAAAAAGATCTTATGTAGAAAGTTTTTTCTCGCGACTGAAACAAACATTCGGGTTTAATTTTCGGAACAAATCTGAAATTAATCGTGGGAAGGAACTGCTACTCAAGTGTTATTTGCTTAATCAATTTACTGACATTGGTATGGCTAAATTTGAAATGGCTACATGAATTTATCGTAAATTACCACCGCATAGTTGTAACATTGTACCATATTACAATGTTCGTACAGTTGTGTGCGCGACCGGGGGTTTTATACTATTCTAGAAGTAACATACGGAAAAGGGGGGATTCGAACCCCCGACATATTTTCATATGTGCACGCTTTCCAAGCGTGTGCTTTAGACCACTCAGCCACCTTTCCATGCTTATTCATAATATTGAAAATTGTACTGCTAAACAATATAAAAACCTGGTATATAGGGTTCACCACGAAAATTCACAGTATTGTTAAACTTGCTTCTGCAAGTTGGAAATGTTTTATCGCAACCTGCGAGTATTGAATATTTATCTCCAGCAAAAATTTGGTATGGAGGCGAAGTAAACAACGTAACTACTTTATTTTTATATTCTTTTACTACACCTTCAAACGCTATTGAGCCAAAGAATTTTACTACTCCGTGCTTATAATATTCATCACTCTCAGTTAAATTCGTGTCTTCAAATCTTCTTTCGTCTATTACTTTAGTGATTGTACTTATTTTACTAAATTTTTTAGTATCGGCTTTACATTTATCATCGCAAAATTGTGCTCTGCATGCAGGAGAGTATAACTCTGCTATGCTTCTCTCAAGCTTTGCTGAAAGCCCTCTAATTTCAACAATAAATCTTCCACTACTTAATGTCACTTTACCAAAAATTCCTGAATGTAGATTCATTGTTCCCTGGGTCAAGTCTTTATAATTCACAAGAAATATTTCAATATTTGCAAAGTCGTACTTTCCTGATAAAACATCTTCTTCTTTAATATCAGCACTATTTAATATCCCTTCAATTTCTAGATTATCAGTTTTTAAATCGCTGTTTAATATTATACTACTGGCTGTAAATCCACTTGAAGATTTATAGAGTATATTATCAATATTTAAATCTTCATCATAGTCAGTGAATCCCATTACTTCTCCACCTGCGAGCTTTAATTTCCAGCACGTAGCGGTGGTAAGTAATTCTCCAGCTAAATGATTTTTTAGTGTGGTTTGCATAGGGGCCTCTTGCTTAATTGATTAAATTTGAAAGTAGCTATACGGCCAGTAGAATAAGGGCAGTGTGTTCTTTTCTCATCATCTAAGTAGCCATAAAGCGTCATTCCGGTGACCATAGGGTGTCATTCCAGTGCTTGACACTGGAATCCAGGAAATTTTGCTTGTAAGTAAGCAAACTGATTTGGTGAGCATAAAAAGTGGCTGATCTTATGCTGAATAAACGCTTTTGATGAAGTTGCATGGAAAGCTGGATCCCAGTGTCTGGGCACTGGGATGACATCCTTCTTGGTGGAGTGTCCTCAAATCACAATGTTCGTACAGTTGTGTGTCACGCACTGGGATGACAGGAGAGAGGACACCATATGTTTATTTGATCGACAAATAAACACTAACAGACAAGAATACACCACAGTTAACTGTGGTGTGTACTGGCTGGTTAGAAAGAAAACTTCACACCAGTAAGAAGGAGAATTCCTTGGTTAGAAGGTACATCAGCATCAGACTCATCTTTCAGCTTACCTGTTTCGTTAGTCATAAAATAATGGAGAGCTGCGTAAGGAACAAATTTGCTCTTACTGCATGCAGGAGACAGATCATATTGAACGCCAAGTGCACCATCATGAAGCATATCTTTGTCATTCATTCTGCTGCCAAAATACGTCAAACTTGTGTAGATATTCTCATGTTGATACCCAGCTCCTACAGTCCAATACATGGTATCTATACTATCTTTACCAAATTGAGCTTTCAGCCCTTCCACTCTTTTGCCATCAGTAGCATCTTTACTATCAATTTCCGTATAGGTATCACCAATTAATTTTTTAATACCCTTCGGTTGACCAGATTTGCCCAAGTATGCAAAAGAGGCAGCAAATTTTACGCCTTGATCTTCATTAATCTTATAATCAGCGCTTACACCCAAATTAACACCCATAAGGTCATTGTACTCTACATATTCATTATAAACATGCTTATCTTTATTTAGTTTTTTTGCTTGACCATACTCACCAACTGCAGAAGTTTTAACTTTTACATTATATTTATCAAAGTCATATTCATATGATGCACCAGCACTTACTATGTGCTCATAGTCTGGACCGACATGCCTTATCTTATCTTTTACCTTACCGTCTTTCTCTTCTTTTTCTTTCACAATAAACAAGCTACTATCATAACGAGGTGCATAACTGATGCCAAACCTTGCGCCCATATAATTTGGTGAGTAGTAAGCAACTCTAAATGGCAGTGTAGTCATAACGCCTTTGTTATATTTCCCTGCCATACGGAAAGAGAATTTTTCACTTTCACTCGAAAAACTTTCAGTGTAAAGACGTGGTGTTACATAAAATGGAAAGCTAGCAGCGCTTCCTTCTAAGTTCACTTTTCTGAACCAGTCACTATCTGCAGCTCCGTCAACAGTCGCAATTCTTGTTGCATCAAGCCTCATCAGAGCCTCAGGACCAAATTGGTAACCAAGCTTCACGTCACCATATTTTGAGTTAACAAACACATGCGCACTTCTGCCTTTTGCAGCATAAACACCCTGTGAAGCTCCCTTACCTTCGGTCACTGGGACATGAAACTGCACGTCAGCACCATAAAGAAGACCTAAATCTTCATTCTTATTTTCTGCTCTGAGGTGCAATATTGCATCAGCAATCATACCCATATCGTTGCTGTAATCACCAATATTTCCTATTCCTTCATAGAATATTGGATTTGCTCCTTTTGTTATATCTGGAGTGGCATTATAATACTCTGTAGATCTGTTTGGCATAACGTTATAACGTTTATAATCTGCGCCACTTGGTCCAGCTTTGCCATAACCTTGAGCATCAACAACACCACCAAAAGTTATTCTTAAATTACTTTGCCCTTGATTGGTATCGATAATATCAACTCCACCAACTGAAACAACAGGACTTGCCTTACCTTTTTCCTCTGTATTTTTGTTAACAACTTTTATATCCTTCTTTACATCTTTAGCTTCAACTTTAGCATTCTTAGTTTTAGAACGCTTAGTTTTTGAAACTTTACCTTTTTCTATATTAGAATTCTTAGCGTTTAGAGCTTTCGCTTTTGAATCCTCTATAAGCTTTGCTTTTTTCTCATTTGCTAGCCTGATCTCCTCTTTTTTCTTCTGCTCGGCTGCTAATCTCATCTCTTCCTTTTTCTTAAGCTCTTCAGCTTTTTTTCTTGGATCAGCATTACATATTCTGTCCATCTTTTCTTTCAGTTTTTTATTTGATGTTTTCATAACTTCTGTTTTTCCAGAAGTTTTTGTGCTCTCTTGCTTTTTTATTTCCTTCATACTCTCATCAAGAAAGTCAGCTGCAAAACTGCTGAAAGAACATAAAGTTAATAAAGAAACTAGAGCAGTTCTAGTATACATAGACTTTTTCATGAAGTGCCCCCAAAAAATTTCGAAATCATATCTTAAATGTAAATAGTATAAAAATGTTGAAAATTCAACTTAAAGCAACCTTATAACGAAAATAAAAGTAAAATGCAATACCTTAAAAGCAACTTTCTTAATATGCTCAACGTGTATATTAACCAAAATTTAGTACAGAGGTTCGCTTGTTAGTGCATTATAACTCGACTATTTATTCTATGGAAGTAAAATTTTTCCACCACAAGTTATTTGCCATTCTTCTTTAAATTTCTTTAGGTATTCTTTTTTTTCGCACTCTAAAAGCAGCTCTTCCACACTTTTGTTGTAGCTTTCAGTAGTAATCCGTCCCTGATGATGCATGAACCTTAAGTAAATCAAATAAGTGTTAATTACATCTGTTTCACAATAATCTCGAATCTCTTGTATCTTGCCGCTATCGTATAAGTCCATAACTTGTGACCCATCAACTCCAATCTTACCAGGAAGATTAAATGCTGCACAAACTTCGTTCATTTTTACTCTCGCAGAAGCTCCAAAATCAGAGAGGGATTCAAGCAAATCACAATGCCAATCACTGCTATATCTCTGATTGTAACTATTCCACTTATCGCCAGCTTTATGAAAATATTCTGCTTGAATGCCATGGACCATAGCACGATACTTCAGCACTGGTATATCAAAAGTGCGTCCGTTGAACGAAACTAATCTTGGCTTTTTCTCTGATATGTAGTTAAAAAATCCTTTCACTAGCTCCTTTTCACTGGAATTTAGTGTGCCTCCAGATCTTATTTCTTGCAGTGTGAACACCTCATAACCACTCTGGTAGCTTATATTGCAAAGTAAAAAACTAATAACTACAACAAGGTGAAAAGGCTGACGCAGAAAAGAGTTTTGCCCGTTTGTTATTTCAAGATGATATTTTGTTAATGCATCCCTCTTCTCTTCTACACTACTATCATCACTAATATTGAGTAAATTTTTGCAGGAATTTACATCTGGTATAGTTTCAATATCAAATACCAATAAAGAATTAAGCATTGCCTATATACTCCTCCGGACGGTCGATCCAAGGTCGCACTTTCACAAATAAAAAGAGGTGTACCTTGCACTCAAATAATTTTTCTAGTTCAGCACGCGCTTCGATATTAATTTTTTTAATATTACTGCCATCTTTTCCTAGTACTATTTTTTTATGATTATCTTTCAACACAAATATGATCTGTTTGATGACTAAACTCTTATCTTTTTTTTCCTCAAATTGTTCAGTTATAACAGCTGTAGAGTATGGCAATTCTTCACGCAAGTTCAAGAATAATTTTTCTCTCGTAATTTCTGCTGATAAAAAATTTGTCGAGGAATCGGTTATTTGATCTTCTTCATAAAACCAGGGGCTCACCGATGCAACTTCAGACAAGTAATTCATCAAATCAGAAAGTCCATCATTCTTTAATGCTGATATCATAAAAACCTTTTCAAATTTATAAAGCAAATTCAGATGCTCATGCGCCATCTTTAATTCAGGCCTTTTTACCAAATCAGTTTTATTGATAACCAAAATGCATCTGCCTTTTGTGCGCTGCAGCCGCATAAATATAGTCTTAATTCTTTCTATATTTTTCAAATAATTGCTTACATCAACAAGCAACAAAGTGATGTCACTATCCTTAACTGCCGACCATGCAGATTTGACTAAAGCTTTTTCAAGTTTTGTTTCTGCTGAGAAAATTCCTGGGGAGTCAGTAAAGACAACTTGTGTGTTGTTGCATGTTGCAACACCCCTTATTTGCGTCCTTGTTGTTTGCACTTTAGGGGTGACAATTGCAATTTTCTTGCCTATGATGCTGTTAATTAATGTAGACTTCCCAGCATTTGGTAAGCCAGCTATGGTTACAAATAAGCATTTTTGTTCTTTCACAAAGAAAATTATAAAGAAAACTGAATGCCCGCGTCAAGCTACTTATATGACAAGAAGGATGACAGAACCCTTTTTGGTTAGCATGCAAAAAGGAAAAAAACTTATTCTACAAATTAAAAATACAATATACTCAAAAACTTTTCAGAAAATCCATAGGAGGGTTTGCTAATGAAGGTTCTTGAGTTGACGCCATTGCCAGAACGACTGCTTGATTTAAGGGTAACGTTTTAACCATAAGGTCACTAACTCCTTAATATGTGTGTTCATAATTTGATTTTCCACGAAAGACATAATAGCAATAACCAGTGTAAGTTAAAATGATTGGTAAAAGCGGTATTATAACAATGAGCATTAAAGATAAACTTGGCCCAGAAGCAGCTGCATCCAGAATGGTATATTGAAAAGGTATAATCCATGGGTAGATACTAATTCCTAAACCTAAATATCCCATAAAAAAAATAGCAATACTGAGAAAGAATGGACGGTACTCCCGTTTAGTATTCTGAAGATCAAACCACAGCATGAAAAATAGCCAAGATGTGAGTAATGGAATAGAAAATAAATAATAAAAATTTGGCATACTAAACCAAAAGTTTTTAATACGTTCATTTAAAAATGGTGTCACTACACTCACTAGTCCCATGAAAATACCTACAAAACCAAGCGTATAAGAAGCAACCTTGCGTGCCCATTCTTGTGTTATATTTTCTGTCTTCATTATGAGCCATGTAGAACCTAAAAGTGCATATCCAAATATCACAGCAATGCCTGTCATTACACTAAAAGCACTTGCCCAATCAAATTGGCCACCAGAAAAGTTGCGTCCGTTTACTTCTACACCATGTATAAATGCACCTAAAATCATGCCTTGGCAAAATGCAGCACCAAGTGACCCAAAATGAAAGGCATAATCCCATAATCGCCTGTATTTTCCTTCTGCCTTAAAACGAAACTCAAAGGATACTCCGCGCACTATAAGGCCAAGCAGCATAATAATGATTGGAATATAAAAAGCAGGCATTAATATTGAATATGCAAGAGGAAAAGCAGCAAACAACCCTCCACCACCCAATACCAACCATGTTTCGTTTCCATCCCAAAATGGTGCAATTGAGCTTATCATGTGATCACGGCATTTATCTGACGGTGCAAAAGGAAGTAAAATACCAATACCTAAATCAAACCCATCCATTAAAATATACAGTAAAACAGCTATGGCAATTAGTAATCCCCAGATTAGGGGTAAATTAATTAAGGAAGAAAAATCAAACATGATTGTTGTCCTTTCCAGATGTACCAGCATCAATCACTGAAGCTCCAATACCGTGTTTATAAAATTGCTCTTCTTCTTTAATGACAGGAATTCCTTTGTATATAAGTTTCAGAATATAGTAACTACCTGCTCCAAATATAAGGGTATACATAACGATAAATGCAATCAAAGACCATGCAACCTGAGGACCGGTAATCGCAGATGAAAATGATTCAATTGTGCGCATAATTCCATATACAGTGTAAGGTTGACGGCCAATTTCAGTAGTAAACCAACCTGCAAGTAACGCTATGAACCCAGACGGCATCATTGATATCCACCATCCATGTAAGAAACAACTTTGGAATAATTTGCCACGAAGATACTGTATAACACTTACTGACCCAATTATGATCATTAAAATTCCAACTCCAACCATTATACGGAAGGACCAGAATACCCATACTACAGGTGGTCTATCTTCTTTTTTCCATTCCTTTAATCCTTTTACTTCTCCTAAAAAATCATGTGTTAAGATCAAGCTGGCAAGATTAGGAATTTTTATCTCGTAGTGATTAATTTCATTTTGCTGATCCGGATAAGCAAATAAAAGTAAGCCAGCCCCTTTTTCGGTTTCCCATATACCTTCCATTGCAGCAATCTTAGCAGGTTGATGCTTTAGTGTATTTAATCCATGCCTATCTCCCATGAACAGCTGAAATGGTGCAGCTAAAGCTACCATAATGGTTGCCATACCAAGCATAATTCTTGCTTGAGGAGCATGTCGTTTTCTCCAAAGATAAAATGCTCCTACACCACCAACCACAAAAGCTGTTGTAAGATAGGCTGCTGTTACCATATGAATAAAGCGATAAGGGAAAGAAGGATTAAAAATAATCTCTAACCAATTGGTTGGATATAGGAGACCATTCTCACCAATCGTGAATCCAGCGGGTGTTTGCATCCAACTGTTGGCCGCAATAATCCAAAAAGCTGAAATAAGCGTTCCCACTGCAACAATACAAGTAGAAGCAAAGTGCATACGAGAACTTACTCTATTCCATCCAAATAGCATAATACTCAAAAAAGATGCCTCCAGAAAAAAGGCTGTTAAAACCTCAAAGGAAAATAGAGGGCCGAGAACATTGGCTATGCGGTCAGAAAAAATCGACCAATTGGTACCAAGTTGATATGACATTACAACTCCAGATACCACTCCCATGCCAAAAGCAACGGCAAAAATCTTGATCCAGAATTTATAAACATCACGGAAACGTGTATCACCAGTCTTAAGCCAACACCATTCCAAAAAGGCTAGAAAACTTGCAAGCCCGATCGTGAAAGCAGGAAATATAATGTGAAAGCCTATTGTGAAGGCAAACTGAATTCGAGCTAATAATAAAGGATCAAATTTAAACATTTTACCTAATACCCATGTATTACAAATAATAGCCAAATCTGCCTATAATTCAATCCATTTTTTCACAAAATTGACCTTATCCAGAAAAAGTAGAGAGAAAGTTAAGACGTTTTTGTCATGAGAATAAATTGTGCAGGAATACAACTGTTCTCCCTTGTCATACCGTCACGGTATCTCTAGATCCCGCTAACACGTAGCGGAATGACGATTGTCAGGCCAGCGCCCCTATGATGTCATCCCAGTGCTCCTTTTTTTGTCATCCCAGTGTCAGCTACTCGGATGACATCATCCTTTTTTTGGGATTCCAGCGTCACGCGCTGGAATGACACCTTCCGTATAAACATTAAGAAATTTACTAAGCGGAGAAAAAGGCAAAAGAAGCCCCGTGGTTGGCTAATTACTTACATTATACTTTCAAGTATGGCGTTTTTTTATTCTAAACGTTTAATAACCGCGATTCAGCTACTTTTAAACCGCAACTAATCTAAATTATAAACGTTAAGAAATTTACTAAACAGAAAAAAAGGCAAAAGAAACCCTAGGGTAGCTAGTTATTCACTATCCATTTTTTAAGTTGGCGTTTTTTTATGTTTTAAACGCTTTATAAGCGCGTTTCAGCTTATGTAGGTAGAAATTTTATAAGACATAAGGTGCACATAGTGCAAAAAATTAAACATGAGACGCCAGATACGTGAGTTTTTTTGTCATTTAATCTGTACAGAGAAGATAAATAAATAGCTTCAGTTTCATGATAAGGGGGTTGGCGAAGGGTGTCAAGTAACTTTTGCATTTAATCCATTTCTATGGCTTATATGATAATCGTTATTGTAGTATAATTTAGAATAATGCAATAGATACCTAAATGTTTTAGCTATTAATTATATGTTGCACAAAAGCATATATTGCCCTACCATCCAAGTAGGTTAGAAATAAAGAGGTTTTTATGAGTTTTACTTTACCTGAATTACCATACGATAAAACAGCTTTGGAGCCTTATATATCTGCAAAAACCTTAGATTTTCATTATGATAAGCACCATAAAGGATATTTAAATAAACTCAACGAGCTAGTTGAAAATACGGATTATCAACATGTAAAAATTGAGGAATTAATAACAAAAGTGCATGGTAATAGCGGCAACTTGCCTATATTTAATAATGCAGCACAAGTTTGGAATCACACTTTTTATTGGAATTCAATGAAAAAAAATGGTGGTGGTAAGCCTAAAGATGGTAGTCTTCTAGCAAAAAAAATTCAAGACGATATCGGTGGCTTTGATAAATTTTATGAAGAATTTTCGAGTCATGGAGTAAGCCATTTTGGCAGTGGATGGGTATGGTTAGTGCTCGAAAAAGGTAGGTTAGGAAAGCTCAAAATCACCAAGACTCCAAATGCAGATTTGCCAATAATTTATGGCCAAGTGCCACTACTCACTATGGATGTGTGGGAGCACGCCTATTATTTAGATTGTCAAAACCGTAGAATTGACTACATAAAAGTTTTCCTTGACCATTTAATTAATTGGGATTTTGCAGAAGAGAATTTAAAAAAGAACACATAAGATGAATGTACCCCAGGTAACAAAATTAGATAATGGTCTGCGCATAATAACTGAGCAGGTGCGTGATGTTGATTCCGTAGCTTTAAGCATACGAGTTGGTGTTGGCAGTAGAGCGGAAAGTGCAAATCAAAATGGAATATCCCATTTTCTAGAACACATGGCTTTCAAAGGGACGAAGACAAGAACTGCATTTGAAATTGCAAAAGCTTTTGATGACATAGGTGGGGTTTTCAACGCCAGCACTGGTAGGGAAAGCACCACCTATTATGCAAAAGTCCTCAAGAAAGACATAAAAACTGGTATTGATATATTAATAGATATATTGATGAATTCCACGTTTCCAGAAGATGAATTGGAACGTGAGAAGGGTGTTGTAATACAAGAGATTTTTCAAACTAATGATTCACCAAGTGACATTATTTTCGACAAATATTTTGAGGCAGCTTATAAAGACCAACCATTTGGTAGGTCAATCTTAGGCACGCAAAATACTGTAAAATCTTTTACTCGAGGAGATCTAGATAATTACATAAATGAGCATTACTTTGGTGAGAATATGCTATTTGCCGTTGCAGGAAATGTTGAACATGAAGAAGTTGTTGCATTAACCAAAGATTTTCTCTCAAAGATTCGTTCTAAAAAGCTGAAAAAAAGCCAAAATGCGAGCTGTACTGGTGGTGAGTATTTGGAACATCGTAAATTAGATCAGGTACACTTGCTAATTGGTCTACCTAGTGTTTCTCGCCATGACGATAAATATCACACGTTTCAAGTGCTTGATTCTATATTAGGGAGCGGAATGTCATCACGTTTATTCCAGGAAGTAAGGGAAAAGCAGGGATTAGCTTACTCTGTTTATTCATTTAATTCCAGCTATACTAATACAGGAATGTTTTCCATTTTTGCTGGTACAGACAGTAGTAACTTAGATAAGCTTTTAAAATCTATAACGACAGAGTTGAAGAAGTTGTCTACAGATGATCTGAAGGAAGAAGAAGTAAATAGAGTGAAAGAGCGAGTAAAATCCCAAATTTTAATGTCACGCGAAAGTGTTAGCTCACGTGCTGAAACATTGGGACACTACTACGGTAACTATAATAGGTACATCAGTAAAAATGAATTAATAGAAAAAATTAGTGCAGTTACCACTGCTAACGTAAAAAAAGCAGCAGAAGAATTGTTATCTCAGCATGAAAAAACCACTCTAGCTGCAATTGGAGAAATTGAATCATTGCCAAGTTACGATAAAGTGGTTTCTATGCTTAAAGCTTAGTGTACTTTAATTATGTTGCTTAAGCTCACTAAAAAGTTCAATGAACGGTTGCAAAATCCTTTCTATAAAAAGTTTGCTTTCTGGTTCATCGCGTATATTACTTATCAGTTTATTCAAAGTTTTCTCGCTGTTTCGTAAAAATAAATAGCTTTCTACTGCTTGCACACCAGACAAGACAGTCAAAATTCCTCCTATCACTAGACAAGCAGCTATAGCAGGTACGGTACCCACTGCAATTGCAGTTGCGATTAATGATAACCCAGCTAAGAATGTAACGGCTGAAACGCAAAACGCTATTTGATGTTTTTCTTTATTGTTAACCATAAATACCTCACAAAAACTATATTTTTAACATACCAGTGTTGTCATGTATTGTCAAGTTTTTAAAGAAGATTAAAAAATGCAACGCACATGTGCAAAAAACGCTAACTATGGATTAGCCAAGGAAGAAAGAGTAGGAAGAGGAAGGCTTTTTCTGTTTTAGGGAATATAAAATAAGCGTAGAAAAATATGAACTAGGTGTATAATTCACAGTGTAGTGGTGTCTCACTAATCCAATTATTTTTCTCCCGATCTAGCCTATCATCTAATATAGCCTGCCTTATTGATGCCATTAACTTATTCATAAAGAAAATATTATGAATGGTAACGAGCGTGTAAGCCAGGAGCTCTTTAGCTTTCAGTAAATGGTGTATATAAGCTCTTGAATGTTTTCTGCAGGTAAAACATAAACAGTCACTTTCAATTGGGTTGTTGTCCAGCTCAAATCGTTGATTCCGCAAATTAATATGCTCTTTGCACTTTGAAGAAATAGAATTTCTGTTTTTTACTTTAACAAGTGCGCCACCATGCCTTGCTAAGCGGGTTGGATGCACGCAATCAAACGTGTCAATTCCAAGCTCTACTCCGCGAAAGATGTCCACAATTCCACCAATACCAAGCAAATGAGTAGGCCTGTCTTTTTTCAGGTGGTCCATAGTGAAAGAAACTACATCATGCATCTGCTCTTTACTTTGACCAAGTGATCCACCTATTGCTTGACCAAAAAATGGCAAATCGTTGATAAAATCACAACTTTCTCTACGTAAATCTTGATACACTCCGCCTTGACTAATTCCATACAGTGCCTGCTTGCCATTATTGTTTTTTTCAAATTCATTTAAAGAACGTTCAGCCCATCTGTGGCTCATGAGCACTGATTTTGCTGTGTATTCTTTGCTTACGTGAAATGGAGTGCATTCATCTAAAACTAGGATTAAATCTGCACCTAATTTCTGTTGAATTTGTACAGATTTTTCAGGAGTTAAGCAATAAATTTTACCATTAATGTAAGAACGAAAAATTGCCCCATCCTCATTAATTTTGATCAAAGTTTTTTGTTTTTTTCTTATTCCTTTTATCTCTTCCGAAACTGATCCGTGGCCTAAGCTAAATATCTGATATCCACCTGAGTCAGTTAGCATTGGCCCATTCCATCCTATCATCTTGCGCAAACCACCAAGTTTTGCAACAGTATTCTCTCCTGGTTGAAGCATTAGGTGATGGGTGTTGGAAAGTATGATTTGGGTACCAGCTTCACTTATTCTTTCAATATCTGCAGCTTTAATTGCAGCTTTTGTTGCGCAGAATATAAAAGCGGGGGTTTCTACGCTTCCATTTGGAGTTTTAATTGTTCCAACTCTTGCAGAACCTGATTGCTTGATTCTCTTGAATGAAAATTCTTCTTTCATCTATTTGCCTGAAAGTTCTGTTATGATGTTTTCTACTTTCTCAGGAGTAAGATTTTCATAGAAGTCATTATTGATCTGCACAACGGGAGCATTAACGCATGCACCTAGGCATTCAACTTCTTTTAAAGTGAACAAATTATCTTTAGTAGTCTCACCGATATTGATTCCAAGTTTTTTTTTAAAGGTATTTAAAACTTCTTCACTATTGCACAACCAGCAAGGAGTTGTTCTACAAATTTGTATTAGATATTTGCCTACTGGTTTTAAATTATACATGGTGTAAAAATTTGCCACTTCATATACACGAATATGTGGAATATGCAGCATATCAGCAACATAACGCATAGCAGATTCAGAAACCCATCCGCATTGCTCTTGAACCAGATATAGTAAAGGCATAACAGCACTACCTTCTCTACCTTTGGGATACATCTCTATAAACTTTCCCGCTTTCTTGAGGTTTTCTGATGTAAAACTAAACTGCTCTTCTTTTTCTATCATTCATGAGACTCGTGTAAACTTTAACAGATTATACCTGTAGAACCAATGATTGCAATTGTTGGTTTTTTGAGAAATAGCATAAAGCTTCTTAGCCCTCTTCAAGCTTATATTTACCTTTTAGTATAAAATATTATATTAATTTTTTAATTTTAGTTAAAATTTTCATTGACATTAACACACAGGAGTAATCATAATAGCATTTTATTAATATTTTAAATAAAATTATGTCTATATTAAGAAGATTACTCGGGATCAACTCAAATACACCGGAAATTAAAGAAGCGATAGGTTTTAATCCAACAAACGTAGAATTAATTGAGGGGAATGGAGTTGCTTACGGACTCAGCTATCAAGATAATGGTAATGGGAGCAGTAAAGTAAAATTACTTATTAGTCCATTATATCAATCAAAAACATACGAATGTGGTACAAATATCAGCGTAGCAAATGAATTCAAAGATCAATTATCTCTCACATTAATAGAAGATTCAGCTGAAATAGATAAAGTTGGAGTTATCTTTCCTGAAGAAGGAATTAGCGAAGAAGGAGAAAAATGCGTTAAAGGCTTATCTTTTAACACTTACGGAATTAAACAATCAGTTAATACTCCTTCAGTTGAACATTTAGATAAAAGAAAATTACAAAAGAATATTGATAATAATAGTCTTGCAAATGTGGGCAATAGTTACTTTCAACCAAGAGCAGTGAAAGTTGGTAATGGTGACGTAATTGTAATCGCCCATAACTTAAAGGATCAAACTTTAGTTTCTTGGTACTTAAAGTCAAGCGAGAGCGGAAAATTTAAGGTATTGACTGGAGAAAAAGGTGTTACAGAAAGAAAATTGTTCAATTTTGATAATCAGGGGCAATTGGCATTAAATGGAAACACGATGCTTTATTCGCAAGTGAGCAAAAGGATTACTAAGGAAAATCAAGAGGTGAGAAAAACACGTATTTTTAAATTTGATATGGCTAAAGTGATTCAGGGTCTGAAGGATGGAGTTAATGGCTTTTTACTTGGTAATCGAAAAGGTCAAATAGATAATAAAGCACTATCTCTTTCTAGAGAACATGAAATAAGCTTTTTGCAGTATGTTGAACAAACGGAAGGAAATGATCTAGTTGCTTTTCTTGAAAATGACCAATCAGCTAATGAGCAGAGGTTACATATAGCAACTCTACTTAAAAATGGATCAGTGTCAGATTTTCCTATCTATCAATTTACAGATCCTATAGAGCAATTATATATTAAAGGCAACGGTCAGGGTGGTTTTATCGTAACTGCGGTAAGTGGAGAAAATATTGTAACTTTTAATCAAAACGGCTCTGGAAAATCTTCTGAAGCAACAATAATACCGGCAAATAGCATCAAAACTCTCAGTGATTTTGTTAATATCATTAACGGTCGATTAACGCCAGATATTATTTCTAGTAGTACCGTGGCTCCTATAACTGTTGCAGAAACGGTTGTGACTTCTAAGAAAACGCCGACTGCTGCAATTACTAGCACAGCAGAAACCGACGCTGTGAAGACTACTAAATTGACAACGGAAGCCGTTGCACCTACTTCTACAATAAGTAAACCTTCAACGGAGTCAACGACAGTAGCAAAAACAACTACTACTTCACAAGCGACCACGGTTGCTACAACGTCAACTAGTGTGCCGATAGTAACTTCAGGGACTGAGACAAGTACTGTAAAACCTACAGCAGCGACTGGTGCGTCGACTTCTACGATGAGTAAACCTTCAACAGAGTCAACGACTCAAACAAGTACAGTAACAGTGAAGCCAACAACAGAAGCCGTTGCACCTACTTCTACAACGAATAAACCTTCAACAGAGTCAACGACTCAAACAAGCACAGTAACAGTGGAACCAACTGCGCCAACAACAAGCTCAGAGAAAACTACACAAACAGTATTTAGTATACCAAGTACTAGAACAAAAGAGTCAACAACTCCTATATTCACCACGACTTTACTTCCTCAGTCTACTTCTTCACCACAACCTACTCAACTTGCTATAGGGTCTAATAAGGCAGGAATGATAGGGGGATCTTTGGTTGGAGCAATAGGTATTGTTGGAATTATAGGATTCATAGCATATAGATATGTTAAGGGTCGTAATGCTTCTCCTGTATTAGAACTAACTGATTTGGGTTATAGAAGGCGATCATCTTCAAGTAGCGATGAAGAAATTTTTACCACTGGTAACAGAATGCGAACTATATATCAATCTGAAACAGTGCTAAATAGTATATCAGTAGAAAGTAGTAGTCGATCAAGAAGTAGCTCATCGTCTTCAAGCGGTGGACCAGGCTCTTGACTAACTGAAGCGGAGTCTAAAAGTGAAAAAAGCTTATCTTGGGATAGTGATGATGTGCCGGAATATCACCTTTAGCTATTTGTCTAAATGTTTTTAATATGTAGACTGTTAGGAAATTGTCTTTTGCTTTTGTGATTTTCATGTTAAAGTACAATTCCTGGGTGAAATAAGTAGCTGCTGTTGTGTGATAAACATAGCAGAGGAAAGTCCGGGCTCCAAGGAAAAATAGTGACGGGTAATGCCCGCCGGAGGTAACTCCAGTTATAGGGCTACAGAAAATTACCGCCTAAAATATTTTTAGGTAAGGGTGAAAAGGTGTGGTAAGAGCACACCATGGCAATGGCAACATTGGTAGTCGAGTAACCAACACTAGGAGCAAGATTAAATAGAAGTAGATTTTATGTTTTCCTCATATCTACTCGGGTAAATCGCATGCGGTAAATGGTAACATTTACTCCAGATAAATAGCTACATAAACAGAACTCGGCTTATATTTCACCTAGGCGTTCACATGATACGTGCGATATAAGCCATGCTATATTTAAATGTGTAGGCATTTCATGCGTTGTCCTTCACTTGTTCTGCTTGATAGCCATCACTACTTTCGCCTACATTAACATTAGAATATTCATCATCATCAATATACTCTTTCAGAACATACCCTCTGCCCCAAACGGTTTCTATGTGGCTTTTTCCATCATTTGCACTTTCAAGTTTCTTACGTAATTTGCACATAAAAACATCAACTATCTTGTTATCTGAAGGTTCATCTAAGCCATTGTAAAGATGATTTAAGAACATTTCTTTTGTTAATACTGTTCCTTTACGCAGTGCTAGCAATTCTATCATAGAATACTCTTTATTAGTAAGGTGAACCGTTTTACCTTTCACCTCAACAATCCTGTGATCAAAATTGATATTTATATTACCAATCTTTATCACCGATTCAGGATGGCCTTTAGTACGACGCACTATGGCCTTAATTCGAGCTAATAACTCACTTTTATGAAATGGTTTGGTTAAGTAATCATCGGCACCATACCCGAGTCCTTTAGCTTTGTGATTGACAGCGGATATACATGAAAGTATTAAGACAGGAACTTTGATTTTTGCACTTCTTAGTCTTAGCAATATATCATATCCGTCAATATCACCAGGCAAGTGTATATCTAAAATAACTAGGTCATAGTAATCTCCGTTTGAGGAAACCATATTATTGTTATAATCTTGTGCAGAAGTAACAACGTCACAGAAATGTCCATCAGAAGTTAAGGCGTTAACCACAGTCTTTGCACTTACTTGATCATCTTCAATTAATAATATACGCATATTTTACACCCCATAAATAATTTATAATTTTAGTAATATATATAACTAAGGAAAGTAATAAATCAAATTTTTATTAACAAATGATCAAAATTACACTTATTAATTAATAGTAAATATATTGTTCCAAAGTTATATAAATAGATCTAAAATATAATAGACATACCATGATAGTAATAATATTTTTAGTAAATATTGAATTAAAGTTACTATTATTAAAAGAATACTTCGGTTAATAAATATTTAACTATTCTATATGTCTGTGTTATATTTTTAATTTACTTATCCTACTATTTTAAAGTATAAGTAATATTTTCAGGAATATTGTGTGGCAATATCAATTTTAGGTGCTGGTGCATGGGGTACAGCAATCGCAATTTCATTAGGTAGTAAGAAAGATGTGATTTTGTGGACTCGCAATGAAACTACATTTGAATCAATCAACGGGAAAAGAGAAAGTGACAAGCTACCCGGTTGTCGAATTTCTGATAATGTGTCAGTAAAATTGGCTATTGAAGACACAATTAATGCTTCAGTAACAATCCTCGCTGTTCCCACTCAGTCTCTGAGGAAGGTATGTCAGCAATTGCATAATTGTAATCTGAAAAAAGATGTAGCAATAATTTTAGCTTGTAAGGGAATAGAAAAGTCTACATTAAAATTACCTAGTGAAATAGTAAATGAAATTTTACCTAACAATCCTATTGCTATTTTTTCAGGTCCTAGCTTTGCTGTAGAAGTTGCAAGAAAATTACCCTATTCAATGGTTCTTGCATGCCAAAATAACACATTAGGTTCAAAGCTAGTATCAGAGCTGCAACAAGAAAATGTTAAATTGGAGTTTAGTAACGACATTATAGGAGTACAGATTTGTGCAGCGTTAAAGAACGTTTTTGCTATAGCGTGTGGGATTGTTCTAGGTAGTAAACTTGGGTTTAATGCTCATGCAGCATTGATTACGAAAAGTATGAGCGAAATTAAGGCTTTATACTCAGCAAAAATTGGTGACGGTAGTGTGGATATAAATACACTACTTGGGCCAGCATGTCTGGGTGACCTAATTATGACATGCACATCCTTGAATTCAAGAAACTTATCTTTTGGGTTTAAAATAGGTAATAGTGACAATGGCTTTAATGTTCAGCAGATTTTGTCAGAAGGCAAGTCAGTGATTGAAGGTTTTAGCACTGCTGAGTCCATATTTAATTTAGCAGGAAAGCTAAAGATAAAAATGCCTATATGTGAAGCGGTCTATAGATTATTGTATGAAAGCGCCTCTATAGAGGATACTATTTCTGTTCTTATAAGTTAATTTTGTATTTGGATATATTGTGAAATTTTTATATAAATTAATATCAACGTGGTGGCTGTCTGGAACAGTAAAAAAAATGCCAGGTACTGTGGGTAGTTTGGCTTCTTTTCCGCTTGTTCCTGTAATCCTGAGCAACAAAATTTTAGGTGCAGCAATTATTTCTTTTTTATTCTTAATTGGATTATGGTCTACAGGTAATTATATAAAACATTACAAGACTTCATGTGATCCAAAAGAGGTAGTAATTGACGAAGTGGTTGGTCAATTGCTGACGATACTTTTAGTTTCGATATTGTTAAGCCAAGAGATGAATTGTTCTTCATTGTTGTTGTGCTTTTTTTCTTTTAGGTTTTTTGATATAATAAAAACGTGGCCTATAAATTTAATCGATAAAAATACCAAAGGTCCTTTAGGTATTATGCTAGATGACGTTATAGCTGCAATTTTAGCCTGTGTTCTTATAGGAGCCTTTTATTGTTTATTGTTGGTGTATGCAGGATAAAAAAATTTATTATTCAAGCTTAATTGTTCAAAATCTAAAGGATTATATACTGTACACAGCGAATTTATCTGAGTGGGAAGTACACGATGAATTTGATAACATCATATTTACAATAAATGGTACCAGGGAGTCATTATTTAATTTTGTGTTCTGTGGAGATCAATGTACCGAGCTTTCTATACAAAAAACTCTAGATTATCTCAGAACAAGAGATATAGAAGCAACATGGGTAATAAATTCACATATGAAAATAAGAGATATTTTAGAAAAGTGTGAAATAAAACACGTTAGCACACCAAAAAAAGCTTTACTTAATATGAAAAATTACTTTTTACCTGCTGATGTTATTCCAAACTTGAGGTTAAATGCTGTGAATGGTAGCAACCTCTTAGAACAGTTAGATCTACACACTTCTAAAATTTTTTATCATGGCGTTGGAATTGTCAGCACATTTTTTCGCGGATTATCAAATTATGATGATAAGAACTCAAGATTAAGATTTTTTCTTGTAACACTAAATAATGAAATTATTGGGACATGCGGTCTTTATGTTCAAGATAGCGTAGCTGGTTTTTATAGTGATGGAGTTTTACCAATTTACAGGAATCGTGGAATAGGTACCCAAATGGTTTTAGAAAGAATAAAGATAGCTAAACAGCTTGAATGCAAATATATAGTAGCACATTGTATGAAATCTTCTGTGAACCTTTATAAGAGATTAGGCTTTCAAATGTTAGGCAACCTTTACTTATATACCTCTTCAGCATAATTCTGAGCGGTTACAAATTTTTACATTTGTTTTAAAAGTGCTATGTTTTTTTTGTATGAAGTGGTTTTAATATTGATTCTAATATTATTCTTTCTCTCTTATTCTAAATTAAAAATTAGTAATAAGATTAAGAACTTACAGCATCAAAATGTTATCATAAATAATTTAATTGATACTGTGAATGATGGGTTTTATATTTGGGATGCAAAAAAACGTATAGAAAAGTTCTCTCCCAATTTACTAATTTTGCTTAATACTGTTTTTTACTCATTTAATGAGTTTGTGAATTTTTTTGAGCAATCAGAAAGCTTAATCAAAAATTTTGTTGAGGCAAAGGAAATAAATAAATCTTTTACTCTAGATTTAAAGTCAAAAGACAGTGAGGTTTATTGCATATGTTACGGTAGAAGCATAATAGATGATTCTAACAATGTGATAGGTGTGCTGTTATGGATAAGGAATGTCTCAGACTGTAAGATAAAGGCTAACGGACTTGAGTTAGAAAATAGTAAGCTTACACAGGAAGTGGAGAGCTATAAAAACGTTTTCAACTCTTTACCATTTCCAATACTAAGATATAACAAGAGTAGAAAGGTGGAATTTTATAACTTGTTTTATGATAAATATGTAGATGGTTCTAAGAAATTTGCTATTACCGGTAGCGCTCATAGCACAAAACCAGGAAGACATGTCATAACTTATAAGAACGAACCTAAGGTTTTCGATTTTGTTAAAATTCCAATACAAGGTTCTGGTAGCATAGTAATGTATGGGAAAGATGTTAGTGATGCAGAGAAATTATATACTGAATTAAACAGTTATTTAGCTACACAGAAAAATTTGCTTGAGAGGTTACCGGTTGCTATAGTAATATATAGTAAGAATCAAAAGCTAAAATTTTATAATAATGCTTTTATAAAAACCTTTCAATTTGACCCAAAATTTTTGGCATCTTACCCAACTTATCATGAAGTTATGCTTTACCTCTGCGAATCTAAAAAGCTTTTAGAAAAAGAGGATTTTCAAACTATTAGTAATCAAAGACATGAGTTGTTCAAAAAATTATTTGAATCGTATGATGATACGATGCATTTCACGAATGGAAAAGCGTTCAGGGTATCAACAATACCCTACGCTTCGGAAGGTTTGCTGTTCTCTTACGAAGAATGCAAAAGATAATACTTAAACTCCTTCTCTCTCTACCATGAGCTGTTTTACTTTCGCTATTGCTCTTGCTGGATTAAGTCCTTTAGGACAAGTTTTTGTGCAATTCATTATTGTATGACAACGATACAACTTGAATGGGTCGTTTAAAACATCAAGTCTTTCACCTGTCTTATTATCACGGCTGTCAGCAATCCATCTGTAAGCTTGTAATAGTATTGCTGGTCCTAAAAATTTATCACTATTCCACCAGTAGCTTGGGCAACCAGTCGAACAGCAAGCACATAATATACAGTCGGACAAGCCATCTAATTTTTTTCTATCTTCAGAAGATTGAGAGTATTCTTTATTTGGTAGGGCAGGCTTATCTGCTTGTAACCAAGGTTTAATTGATTTGTATTGCTCATAAAATTGGCTCAAATCCGAGACTAGGTCCTTTATTACATACATGTGAGGTAATGGATATATTTTTACGTCACCTTTTATATCATGTATAGATCTAGTACATGCAAGAGTATTGGTTCCGTCAATATTCATGGCACAAGATCCACATATGCCTTCTCTACAAGAACGTCTGAAAGTTAAAGTCGAATCTATTTCATCCTTTATTTTTATTAATGCATCAAGTACCATAGGGCCACAACTATCCATATCAATAAAAAATGTGTCTATTCTAGGGTTTTTCTCGTCATCAGCAGACCAACGGTAAATTTGAAATCTTCTGATGTTTTTTGCTCTAGCAGGAATAGGATAAATTTTGCCCTTTTGATTAATTTTAGAATTCTTTGGCAAAGAAAACTGAACCATATCACTTACCTTTTATTGTTTATAGCTAAAACCCTTTGTAGATAACATATTTTATTATCATCTACTATATTTTTATTAAATTCCTTTTAAATCGCACACATATTGTAGCCAAGCGAAGCTAAAATCTCTCTTTCTAGATTTTTCATTATAATTTCTTCATCTTTTTTTTGGTGATCATAACCAAGTAAATGCAGTAATCCATGCACTAACATGTGTGCAATGTGAGCAAGAATGGGTATATAATACTCATGCGATTCTCTTTTTATTGTGTCTATTGAAATTGCTATGTCTCCTAAATCGCACTCATTAGACAATTGTTCATACGGAAATGATAGTACGTTAGTTGGCTTATCCATTTCTCTAAATTTTAAATTAAGTTGATGTAGCAAGTCATCATCAGCCAGAGCTATTGATATATTTGGTTTATAGTGGTCTATTTTTAATTCTTTTAGAGAAGCATTGATGACACCTAATACAAAATTTTTAGGATTTTCTATAATGCTGCACCATTTCTTGTCAAGAATATTTACTTCTAACATGAGTGACACATCAGTAAGGGTGTCATGCAAATAGCTGACACTGGAATCCAAAAAAGAAGAGTTATAGACCCTTGTGTCATGTACACAACTGTACGAATATTGTACACTAGAAGGATGTCATCCCAGTGCCTAGACACTGGGATCCAGGAATTTCGATTAGACATCAAGTTAGTGAATATAAAAGTAGCTAATCTTATATTAAAACACAACGGCTTTAATGTGGTTGCATTAAGGCTGGATTCCAGTGTCAAGCACTGGAATGACACCTTTGTGTTTGATGCAAAATCGGCTATAACGTTTAATGCACTGCCTTCGAGACAAATATTCATACAGCTGTGCGTTGTGTGCTGAGATGACATCATTTAGGAACTGAAATGACAGGTATTACACATCACTCATCCTTATTATTTCATTCCATTCAATTTCCGAAACTGGGGCAATTGATAAACGTGGTTGTTTTAATATAGTCATATTTTTCAAAAGTGGGTTTTGTTTTATATTATTTAACGTTACTTGGTTATTTAAAGGTTTCAAAAACTTTACATTCACTAATCCGAACTTGGGATCATTAACATGATAATACTCTTTAAATACTTCAACGATTCCAAGTATTGCTTTCTCTTTACCTGTATGATAAAAAAACGCAAGATCGCTTGCTTTCATAATTTTCATGTAATTTTGAGCTTGATAATTGCGCACACCATCCCACTCAACTACCTGATCCTTTTCCATTTTTTGCCATGAGTATTCACTTGGCTCTGACTTGAGTAGCCAAAATTGCATCATTTTTTTCTTCTTAAGTAAGCTGGTATATCATAGATATTGCTGCCCCACTTAGCTCCTTCGCTTACCTGTTCATCTGGTTTTGTTTCCAGTGTTTTGTCTTGCGTACTTTCACTTTGACTATATGGCCACTTAAATTTCTCTTTCTCTGAGTCTTCGCTCTGACTTATAGGTGAAGTTTCTGATTTATTATTGCGACCATCAATGCCAGTTGCAAGAACAGAAACTCTAACTCTTCCCTCCATCGCTTGATCAAAAGTAGCACCAAATATTATATTTGCATTTTCATCTACTTCTTCACGCACTCTATTGGCTGCAGCATCAACTTCAAACAGAGTCATATCTCCGCCACCAGTAATGTTAATTAATATTCCTTGCGCACCTTTCATTGATACATTATCAAGCAATGGATTAGATATTGCAGCCTCTGCAGCGCTAATTGCTCTATCTTCTCCTTCTGCCTCTCCGGTGCCGATCATCGCTTTGCCCATCTCGCTCATTACTGTTTCTATATCAGCGAAGTCAAGATTGATAAGCCCTGGCATGACCATCAAGTCAGTTACTCCTCTGATGCCAATGTGCAGAACATTATCAGCAAGTTTAAATGCATCAGAAAATGTAGTTTTTTCATTTGCAATTCTAAATAAATTCTGATTTGGAATGACAATAAGTGTATCCACGTATTTTTGCAGTTCTTCAAGTCCAAGCTCTGCAATGCGCATACGGCGCACACCTTCAAAACCGAACGGTTTAGTTACAACTCCAACAGTCAATATCTTTTTTTCTTTTGGCGCTCTATCCTTAACTGCGGCTCTTGCTTCTCTGGCTGCTTTTGCAATTACCGGTGCTGCACCGGTTCCAGTACCACCGCCCATTCCTGCTGTGATGAAAAGCATATGACTATCTTTTATATGCTCCATAATCTCATCAATTGACTCTTCTGCTGCACCTTTGCCAACATCAGGCAAAGCACCAGCACCAAGCCCCTTAGTTAAATTAATGCCAAGCTGAATTTTTTTATCACATAACGACTTTTCTAGTGCTTGAGCATCGGTATTTGCGACAACAAAATTCACTCCTTGCAAATTAGATTGGATCATGTTATTCACAGCATTTCCACCAGCACCACCCACTCCCACAACGGTAATCCTTGGGTGTAATATAGGCAACTCCGGCAGACTAAGATCAATAGACATTTAAATTACTCAAATTTAGCGAATTCACTTGATAATAAGTTACCGCTTTTTTAATAATATGCAAATACTTTTCACTTCTATAGGCGTAAACAGTAAACGGGACTTACTTATTCTTAACATTTACACTAATAAGTGCCGTTAATTATAATAACTAGATTCTTAAATGACATCACTTAACCGATGCAAAAAATAGAAAATGTTTATAAAAAGGGACAGAAACCTATCCCTTTTTATTTTGTTGAAGATTATTATACTTCCTGATCTTTCCCTTTCGATGCTTCAACTGCAACATCTTTTAATTTTGAGGCAACTTGATATGTTCCATAAACAGCAGCAACTGCAGCAATTGCCATTATGGCACCCGCAACTATCTGACCAGCAACACCTGTTCCGATAAATCCAGGTAATGAAGCAGCTATTGCTTGATTTGTTCCAACAAAGTAACTGGCAGTCTTAGCAAGAAACCCAGAAGCTTCTGCTGCACTAACAAAGCCTGCTTTCATATGCACTGCTGTAAAGACAACACTTGCAACTGCAAGCGGAAATAATGCTGTTCTCCCTTTATTATGCATAGCGTACTGACCAGCTCCACCAGCAGCACCAGGAATTCCCCAGTATTTTTCAGCTCGTATATATCCTTCTGAAATAGCATGAAAAATGCCATCCCCTTTTCCATACTCATAATTTGTTAACGCCATAAATCTACTCCTTAAATAGAATGTTAGAATTTCATTAAGGAAGCATATAGTAAAAAAAATTGCCTGTCAAGTAAACTAATTTTTTAATATACCTTTATTCTGTAATTGAGCGCTTCAGCAATGTGTGCTCTTTTTACTTCTTCACTTTTTGCAAGATCTGCAATAGTTCTTGCAACTTTTAATACGCGTGTGTAGCCTCGATTGGAAATGTAATTTTCTTTCAGTACGTATTTTAGCAATTCTAACCCTGCCTGATCTGGTTCAGTAAATTTATTAAATGCTTCACCGCTTACTTCTGAATTGCAACGAATATTTAATTCACTATAGCGCTCAGTTTGAACTTTTCTTGCTGCTATCACTCTTTCTCTTATGATTTTAGTACTTTCTCCCTCCACAGAGATTTCAGGAGAGAGTATGCTAACGTTTGGCATTTCAATGCATATGTCTATTCTATCAAGCAATGGGCCTGATATTTTGTTTTTGTAATCTGTGCCACACTTTGGAGCTTTGTTGCACGATCTGCTTGCATCACCTAAATAACCGCACCTGCAAGGGTTCATTGCAGCAATCAGTTGAAAATTTGCAGGGTAGGTTATGTGAGCATTTGCCCTTGCAACGGTAACTTTTCTATCTTCAAGTGGTTGGCGCAGAGAATCAAGCACAAGTCTTGGAAATTCTGGCAACTCATCAAGGAATAACACGCCATTGTGAGCCATGGTAATTTCTCCAGGTTTTGCATTCTTTCCTCCCCCTATCATCGCTGGCATAGAGCATGAATGATGAGGTTCACGAAAGGGACGAGTTACTTTGAATATTTCATTACCAGTTTTTGTTATGCTGGAAATAATATTAACATCAATCATCTCCTGTTCGGTTAAATCAGGCAGCAATCCTATAAAGCGCTTAGCAAGCATTGATTTTCCAGTACCAGGAGGGCCAACAAGAAGCATATTATGCCCACCTGCTGCTGCAATTTCAGCTGCTCTTTTTGCAACAACTTGGCCTTTGATATCCTTCATATCGGGAACCAATCTTTTTTCTTTGGGTGCATCACTATAATTAAAAATTACTGGCTGAATTAATTGCTCACCCTTAAAGTGTCTGATAATATCAGTTAATTTCTCTATAGCCAGAATTGAAACATTCTTCACCCATACAGCTTCTACACCATTTCCTCTCGGGCAAATTACTCCTTTATTGTCCTTTTTTGCATTAATTGCTGTTGGCAGCACTCCTGAAACTGGAATAACTCTGCCATCAAGGGCAAGCTCACCCATAATGATATAAGACTGAACTTTTTCAACTGGTATCACATTCATTACAACAAGTAGTCCAATAGCAATAGCCAAGTCATAATGACTGCCTTCTTTCAGCAAATCCGCAGGGGAGAGATTAACTGTAATTCTTTTTGGAGGTAGTAGTAGATTGATTGAATTTAACGCTGCTCTGATGCGCTCTCTGGATTCTGCAACAGTTTTATCCGGCAAGCCAACAATATTGACTGCTAGTACAACATTGCATAATTCTATTATGGCTATTTTGATCAAAATTTGCAAGACTTTTTATGCGAAATACTATATACAAGTGATTGTGATTGATTTCAATTTGATGAATTAACATTCTAATAATATTTTGCTTAGTCTGCCAATCCACTTGATCAAGCTTTGATTCAACACTTGAGGAAAAGTTTTTCAAGCTATCTGTAACAAGGCTCAATTCTTGTTGTAGTTTTTTTTGATCAAGCGTTCTTTCTTTCTCTTCTTCAATTTCTTTCAAATGCTGTTTCATTGTTGTGATTCTTGGTTCAAATTCTTCTTGGCTTATAAACCCTTTAGCATAGCTATCAATAAATTTTTTGATACTTAATCTTAACTTACTTTCTTGCTTTTCACGTGTTTGATTATGTAAAGGTTTTTTGTTCTCTGATAATCTACGTTGATATTCATTTGCAATCCTATCTGGCTCTTTCAAGATACTCTTGACTTCTTCCCATATAACTCCATCTAATATATCAGTGCGTATTGATTTATTATCGCAGATTTTATTGCCATTGAATTTGCTAGAGTTTGTACCAGAGCAACGATAGTAATAATATGTCGACTTTTTATGAACGTGGTTTGTACCACAATAAGTATATTGACAACGTTGACATACCATTAAACCTTGCAATAAATATGTTTCTCTTCTTTGTCGTACTCTTGCTCTTTGCCTATTTTCAGTTAGTTGTGCCTGCACTGAATCAAATAAATGCTCATTGATTATTTTTGGTACTGGAATATAAGTCCAATTCTCTTTATCACTATTAAAGCGACCACTTTTAAGTTTACCACAAGTTCCTTTTTTTGATTTTTTTACTTGTGGTTTTGAGCATGTCCTAGTTTTACCATAAGCTGCTTGTCCTATATAAGCAGGATTTTTTAACATGTTCCAAATAGTGCTCCTTTTCCAATACCTTTTTCCTGTTCTTGTTATTACCGGTATCTTATTCAGTTCATGTACAACTTCTCCTATACTTGCTCTTTCTTGGCCAACCCGACTAAATATTTTACGCACTATATTTGCCTCTTCTTCATCAACCTCAAATTGAGCACTTCCTTCACCTACATGTTTTGCTATGTAGCGATAACCGTAAGGCGCCCTACCCATCACACTTATACACCCAGCTTTGGCCGCATGAAGTTTACCTCTACGGTTTCGTTCCATAATCTTTGCACGTTCATACTCTGCTATTGCTCCCTGAATCTGTAGAAATAAATGGGAATCCGGATTATCATCAAACTTATGATTCAAAAATACTATTTCAGATCCAGCCTTTTTAAACTCTTCGAGTAAGATCATTTGATATGAAAATTTACGTGATAGCCGATCAGGTGAATGAATATATATCTTATCAATCTTACCTTCTGCTACTCTATCACGTAAATTTTCTAAGCCAGGACGTTCTAAATTTGATCCACTATAACCATTATCGACAAACTTATGCTCATCTAATAACTCATGTCCATCACTACCAATGCGACGCTCCAATTCTACAATCTGACTCTCTATCGTATTCTCCTGTGCCTGTTGTCTTGATGAAACTCTTGCATACAAGCTTACGGTTGTCATTTTCTTCTACCTCCTTTGTTTTACATTTCAATAATTGTTCATAAGCATCTGCTAGATATGTATCTGCCAATCGATTAGGCTTATAACCCCAATAAATAGCCAACTCTCCTTTTTGCATGTTTTTCTTCCTGTGAATTTTTTTATAGGTTAGGAGACTTCTATTAAACTAAACCAATGCACACCTTATGTCTCGTTTAAGAAAGCTATCTAGTTCACACAAATTCTCCCTAATAAATATACAAGATTTGAAGAAATTATGTCCAAAAAATCTTTGCCTAAATCATCATATTATGTATAACATGGCTTATTTAATATGTTATGGAGATTTATCCAAGTCATAAATTCTGGGAGAGCGACTTAGAAGTTCCTGTTAACCTTTTATTAGATCGTTTTCAGGATTCTAATATACGTCAGTCTTGGTTAGATTCCCTTTCTGGTAAACAACTGAGCATTATTTTTCAGCATTGCTTTAAAAATCATTTAAATGGACAACTTTTTCAAGACGGAGACTACGATGATAGATCCACTCAACAAAAACGTAAGATACTTGCCAGTTACTCTGACTCTCTTTTTAACTATTATCTCATTAGCCACTTTGATCGTACAAAACTTGAGGCTACAGTCAGTGAAGTAGCAAGATTTGCTCTGACTGAGAAGTTAATGAGATCGTATCTGATAAAAAATAATACCAAGTATGATAAAAGATCCTTGTTGTTTTTACTATTTCACATAAATTGTGAATTTCTAAAATCTGTCTATCATTTTGATAAAGTACAAAAGAAAGGTTTCATATCATTTGCTCTACAGAAATCACCAAGACAAATAAACACTTCATTTAAAGAGTTTATGTCACAAGAAGCTGTAGAGCAGATACTTAAGGATGATGACCAGTTGCAGGGTTTTTTCCATCATCAAGATCGAATATATATGTTTGTACGTCGAGGAAGTGACATGGATTTACTGCTTAATTCAAACAAAGTTGTTCATGGTCATAAACCTGAGTGGATGATTTTAGATTTCTCTCTTGATGGCACTCAGGTTAATCTCTGTGCTAAAAATACTAATAAAGCTGTGGAAATAGCAAATAGCATTGTAAGTGGGTATTTTGACTGCGAATGTACTTTTGTAAATATACAAGATAAGAACTTTCCACTACAAGTGCACAAATTTCTTCAAGCATGTATAGAGGGTTCTGATCCTAATATTTGTATATTTGAGTTAAATTTTAAGTCAGATTATTTTAAGAATAGTAATACATATCTTACTTTAAGTGTAAAGCCGTATGATTCTATTGCACCAGAGTTACATATTTTAAAGCCATCTATTGGCAATATACTACAATCTATTCAATCAGCTAAAGTAATGTTCCAAAACAAAAAGGTAACATTTTCTTTCAAAATAAGTGGGGAAGTTTATTATTCAGAGCATCCACTCAATAAAAAAGAAAGAGAGGACCTGAAGAAACATATGGAACAATCTTATGGTCTTAAAATTCTTTCACGAGCAAATTGCTGATCTTTTAAGTTCAAATAGTTCTTGGGTTAATCCAAGTCAAAATCACATTAAAGCAGCAAGATACTTATTTGATCTTGGATGGATACAAATGCAAGAAAGGTATTATATTGTTTGCTCTTGTGAAGAAGATTATCTTGATTGGCCAAATGTAATTGATCCAAGTTGTAGCAATGAGATTTTCATTGATCCAGACTTTGATGAAGCATGTGATGACGCTATTTGTGAAAACTGTTCTCGTCATATTCTGCCTAATACTTATCAAAAACAGAGATTTCATCTCTTATCCATATACTTAAATATAGAGAAAATCATAGACTGGTTTGAAACCGAGTTGAATGATTCAAGACTTATGTGGGAAAAAGTGGAAAAAGGAGTTTATTATGTTTGTAATCAAGGTCGTACTGTAAATCTAATAATCCTTGATTTTTGTACTGATGCAATATTTCTAACTATAGATAAACTTAGAGTCCATCCAACAGTTCTCATTACTCTAAAAAAAGATATACCGAATCTATTATTGAGCCTATATGTAGTGCGAATGGTAGAACTTTTTTGTCAGCTTAAGACTTTAACTGAGATATTTCAAGAAGCAGCTAAAAGAGGAGTACCAGAGGTAGTAGAAAATACTTCTTTGCAAGTTTTACCAGCTTCATATATTTCGCTTAAACGTGTTGAACCAATTATACCAACAAAGCTTTTGGAGTTACAGGTAGTTAAAGGTATGGTATATGTTAATAGCGTTGAAGTTATAAATAAAAAAGCTGTGTCATGTCTTAATATTTTTCGAATATTGTTCAAGCAATTTTTACATGACTGTGAAAAAGAATTACCACCTGAAAAACATACACTTCTCAATATTAATCAGTTAGAAAAACTCTTGGGACTTAGTTTAGAAGCAGATTTAGAACATCAAATCAGAAAACCATTAAATAAAATGCAAAGAACAATCAAAACTACACTTGCTGAGAGATTAGGATTAAGTATTGAACGTGATGATGTGATACAAACCCTTGGTTGGCAAAGATCATCACATGGTTATCGGATTAACCCTTTTACTTTGACTATAAAAAAATAGAATTTCCTGATTTTAAAAATTTTCAGCTCCATGAGTAAATTTTCCAACTCCACGTGCAAATGGTCCTGTTTTTACATCAAGCCATTTATCTTCTTTTGAACCATTAGCCATTCCTTTAACTATTTGCTTTGCTTGTAAAAGCTCTTGAACTATACGCTCTAGTCTATCCCTTCCCATACTATGAAAAACTTCAGGCAGTCTATGTCGTTGTTTATGTATTCCTGCACTTCCTGTGTGAGTAAATGGATGTCCTGAAATAGCAGCTCGCGCAATTGAATCAATAAGATATATTTTAAGATCCTTATCACTAGTATTTTGAGCTTTTAATTGTTCAGTGATGTCTTCTAATAGCCCTGTTTCTTCATTTCTCAGATAAGTACGTACAGTACGATCAGCCAGGCCATTTGCCTTAACAACAGCTCCATAAAATAGTGCATTTTGTCTTGGGATTTTTCCAATTGACCTAAAAATCATTGGTTTAGTTATATCCTCAACAGGCCAAAAAGCAAAAGAACACCTGACTCCATTTACGAGAGCAGAAGTGCCTCGAATAGCATCTCGTGCTTGCTCTACGGTTGATATAGGTTTTTCTCCCTTTAATTTCCTCATATGATGTGCAGTAATGATTGAAGCCCCAGTGCTGCACGCTAAATCAGATAACAAACACATGAGATAATCCCCTACTGCTGGATCAGCATTTAAATCTGCATGAATGAAAGAAGCAAGGGGATCAAATATAATGAGCTTTAAATCCTTTATTCTTCTCAGCTGCTTCATTACCGACTCAAATTCTGGAGAGATTTCTACAACTTTACCGCGAACGTTCTTAAGTATGGTAAGAGATCCTCCGATGTTTGGTAATGGTACAATAAATAGCCTACCTTTATATTTCAATCTCTCGCATTTTGGATCAAGTCGTTCTAAGCGACGATGTATTTCATTTGTATCATCCTCCGCAGAAAATACCACCACAGATCCATGTTCAGTAACAAGTGGACCAAATCCGCATACCTGATCTATGCTACCTGCAACCTTGAGGGCTAGGTCAAGAAGTAGCATACCTTTGCCTGTATCTCCCATTGCAGCCAAAATGGAGGTTACACCCAAAGGAAATAATCCTTCAACCAAGAATCTTTGCTTTGGTACTGGGCCTACAAAACGCTCTACGCTCCAGCTAAAAATATCAAGTGGTGGTTTAATAATTATTTTTCTTGAGTTTTTTTCGATAAATTCTTCAATATTTATTCCCTCTAACACACAATCAGCAGCATCCCAACTCTTTGGTTTATTCGGTGGAATCTTAAGCGTAGCAAGTGATGCAACACCAAGTTCTAAAAGTCTCTTTTCAGCGTTTTTGGTATATTTATTACCTGCTTCATCGTTGTCTGGCCAAATAATAATATGCTTGCCCTTAAGCGGAGTCCAATCTGTTTTATCAATAGGCGCATTTGCTCCAAACGTTGCTGTTGTTGCAGTTATTCCTTTCTCTATAAGTGCTTCTGCGCATTTTTCTCCTTCAACCAGAACAACCTTATCAGATTTTAAAATACCTGGAATGTTGTAGAGTGGCCTTATTTCTGGCTCTTTGAATCTTTGTTTTTTAACATCAAATGGTTTAAACTGTTTTTTCTCTAAAGGAGGATCATAACGGTAGACTATTACAATCAATTGGTTATTTTCATCGTAGTAGTTCCAACTACAAGTTAAGTATTGTTCTAAATTTCTCTGTTCTTTGAAGTTGGTTTTTCCAAGCCATTCACTTATTGAGAGCATTACTTCAGGAAACTCTATTCTCGCATTCTTCCCGTGTACCGTTGCCCAAAGATCAATAATGTCACCACCTTCTCCAGTTGCAAAATCTTTCCATAATCCGGCTCTTTCGCCTGTTAACTCTATTACAGTACTTTTGCCCTTGTTACCCTGTACATCACCTACATAAAACTTATCACCACGAAATGTCCCTCTTGGTAAAAGATGAAAAAGACAAGATCTGATGTTTTGCAAAAGCTGAGTTTTTAGCTCTAGCATAGTGTCGGTTTTTGTGGATAAATTAAGCCGTAGCTATAACTTTAGAGTTCTGCCAACGCCCATTTACTCTGCTAATGAATTTTGCTGGTATTGATTTACCGTTTCTTAGCTCATATACTACTTGCAAGACATTTGCACGTTTATTTGGTTGAAACATTACCATACCAGATGTATAAAAACTTCTTAAAGCATTAGCACCAATTAAAGCTTGAAAAGGACTTTTTGCGAGTGTAGCTGTGGATACTTTTCTGGTATGACGTGTAATAATGATTCCAGCCATAGGATTAATTACAGAACGTAGTTTTTCTACTCTGCTTTGCAGGCCAGAAAACATATTTTCATAGTCAAGAGAATCCAAAACGATAAGATCTATCGTTTTAAATTTTTCTCCTATTATATCTTTTATTCTCTCTATACCTTCATCATTTAAAGTTAATCTCATCTTTGTAGTAACAATCAAGTTTTCCTCTGCTAGATTTGGCAGCCTTTGATTAGTTATGATTTGTTGTATGCGTTCCCTGATATAATTGTACTCCATCTCATTTTGCAGATAGATTATTTTTAGTGGCCTTGCTGACTTCATCTTAAGAAACGACACTCCTGCTGCAAGATGTGCAAGCAAAGAGAGAAGAAAATAACTTTTGCCAACCTTTGGCGTACCACCAATGACTAAAAGACCACCTGGAGTGAGAATTCGTGGAGCTATTATATCTTCTGGTATTGGTGATTGATCACTTAAGTACTGCTTTACAGAAAATATTTTTTCTTCTCTTTTCCGCCCTTTTTTTTCTCCACTCTTTGATTTTTTATTGAGCCACTTTCTAGCAGAATATATATCACCCTTAATTAAAATCCAAAGATCAATAATATCACCACCAGTTCCTTCAGTAAAATTACGCCAATCACCAGCTTCCTTACCTACTATTTTAACTGTAATTGTATTTCCATTTAAGTCTCCAATATAAGTTTTTTCTCGGTAAAACTCACCATTTGGAAGTAGGTAAGAAACACACTCCTTGATATTATCAATCAATAACATCTTTAACTCTTTTTGCTTTTTAGACATAAAATTCCCATACATATTTTTCATACGTGTAAAGTTGAGATTAGCTAGCTCACAAACAGTTTCAAAAGATTTTGAATTCAGCCAATTAATTGCTTCTTCTCTTAGCTTTGGGTTTTTTCCTACTGCGTCCTGAATACCTCTAGTAACGACAGCAGACCAAAGCTTTTCCTCGTCGTACTTCAAAATGGTACTCTGTCAATTTCATAATTTTTGCGGTATTCTGGAGTAACTACCGAGGCAATTTTGTTCTTCTCTCCATATTCATCAGTTATAACACTTACCTTTACTGTAAACTCTAAGCCATTTAATTCTGCAACTGAATTTAACTTACGAGCAAGGATTGCATTTTCTGAGTTATCATGTGGATGAATGTCACGTGCCGATTCCAAGATACTGCGAAGCATAGAACGACCCATTTCTCCCCAAGTATCTTCTGCTTTACTACTTTTAATACCAATTATTTGATAAATTTTGTGCTTTGCGTATGGGCCTTCAATAACGGTAAATTCTGTATTTAAATAAATGCTACCGGTAGTGGGGCTTTTAGTAAACCAATGCTCATAACCTCCAGGCTTGATTGTCATTTTTACCTTTACTATTGTACCTTTTGGTATCAATCTACTTTGCGGTTTTACAGTGTTAAAATCAGTTAATAGGTTTTGTAACATATATCACTCTCCATGTTTAAATTTTAAAACTTGCTTTTAATCTTTGTAAGCAGCTTGCCTAAATGCGGTTCTTCAACCATACTCAGGCGTCCACTGCGGTCTTTAGCTGGGTATCCCCAAGGGTTTAAAGTGTGGCAAACAAAAGAGCGTTTCTCCGTTCCATCATCTCTCTTGATTCCAACCATACTGATTACTTCATCAACTATTCCAGGAATCTCACTAGCAGTTTTAGTCCCTTCGCATTGAGGTAGCCAAATTGGACGATTGAAATCATCGAGATATTGACCTAAAGTGCCAACTATGATGATGTCTTTGTCTCTGATGTGTTGAAATTGATTGAGCCAAGCCATCATTTCCTGAGCAAGTAATCCATATGCAGCTCTCATGTCCTGTTTTCCCGATCTCTCAGAAAAAGCCTCAGGTTGCATTTTTGCCCATAATAGACATAAACGTGAAGCAACGGTTATACTATCTACAAAGATGCATCGGTATTTAGAAAACTCAGGGAAAAGATCTTTGTACTTACCAGATACATGTTCATGGTGTCTTTGGCTATATGCTTGATCATACTTCAGCGCAGGATTAGGCCCCCCTATAAGACAAGCAATATCTCTAGCTTCATTCCAAGTGCGAAGACTAATTGAATCTCCTTGCCAATCTTGAACAGCAAGAAGCCCTGCTTCAAAATCAAGGCAAAGTGTTGGTTCATCTACGGTCTTTAGGAGACTTGTTTTACCAATACCATAAGGACCAAAGATGACCATTTTTACAGTTGATATTGTTTGCAATCTTTCATTATTATTCAAAATTTTAAGAACCATTATTTATCCATGCTACGATGTATATATATACAAGAAAGGCAAAAATTTTGTTCAATTTTTCTTTTTGCCTTCGTAGTAAATAGGAGAAAGTTTGGCACGTATCTTCTTGATAATATTGTTTAAAGTGGTTCTTGAAACGTTGTTCATTTTGGCAACTTCATGTAAGTTAAAAAATTTAAGTTGCTCACATATATTTTGCCATTCCTTTGGTAAAACCGAGATCATATAGTCTACATCAATGCGTTTTGTTATTTCACCCTCAAGTAGCTCTGTTACATCGATGCTAATATAGTTATTGATATCGCGTTTTGCACATCGCTGTTTCTTTAACAGGTTAATAGCTTTATTTTCAGTTAATCTTGCTACAAAGGTGTTAAAGCTACTTTTATCTTCATCATACTGATCAAGGCATGGCCAAATTTCACAGAAGAGTTCTTGTTCAAGGTCTTCGTTATTCTCATCAATAAAGCACTTAGCAAGTTTTAGTCTATAGGCTTGGTATTTTACGTTTTTAACAATTATAGCTATATTTTTTAATTTCATGGTTTTCCCTAAAACAAATTAATGCTTTAAGGATGGAAGTTATTAATGCCCTTATGTAGGACAGGAGCAAAAATAAATAATACTGATGCAATTTTTAATCTATTGATATTCTATTGTTTTTTTTTGAGAATAATACTGATGCAATTTAAAATAATACAGTTCAGGTTTTTGGAACCTATTTTGAATGGATTTCAATATTTTTAAGAATGGGTAGCTCAGGCTTCCTAAAGTTATATTAAAAACATATAAGAATTTCATATTTTGAAATTCAATATCACCTAAAGAGCTAAAAATGTGGATTTCGCTATTAAAAGAATAGCTTAAATTTTTAAGAGGAAAATAGTTGAAAAGTATGCTCTCTATAACCTTAAGTTCCGTTCCTAATTACTGGCTTCCTAAATCAGGAATTAGGAAGCAGGAATCTAGAATTAGCCTGTATGGCAGGTTTTCACCATGCGTTCCTAAAACCGTTCCTAGGAACGGCATATCTGAAGTCCGCCAATATGGAGGATTCTAGCTTCCTGAAACCCTTATATATAATATATATATAATACATATATAAAAATATACACATATATAAAAACATATAAAATATAAGAGTAGAATAATAAAAACCTCTAAAAGTAGAGAAACCCGTTTGAAAGGTCTTCAAATTCAAGAATTATAAAAAAAATTCCTAAAAATTTGAAGATTTTTTGGACGAAAATTTTTCAAATCTTGTATATATATGTACACAACAATTGAAAGGCTTGGTAAACAAACTGGCTGTAAAAGAGCTTTTATGTTAGTTGTTAAATTTCGAAAATTAAAGATTTTTTGGACGTAATTTTTTCAAATCTTGTATATATATGTACTCGGCAATTGAAAGGAAATGCTCACCCTAGATCTTGGCAAACAAACCGGCTGGACTATTTTAAATGATGGAATAGTGCAAAGTGGAAGTAAGAGTTTTCATGTTAGCAGGTTTAGTGGTGGTGGAATGCAGTTTTTAAATTTTCGTAATTGGCTTAATTCACTTAAGTATAAATTTCCAGGCATTGAAGTTGTATACTTTGAAGAAGTGAGAAGACACTTGGGAACTGATGCTGCACATATCTATGGAGGGTTTTTAGCACACCTTTCTGCTTGGTGTGAAGAAAGTAATATTCCCTATCAAGGTGTTTCGGTTAAGACTATTAAACGTTTTATAACTGGCAAGGGCAATGCAAGTAAAGCTGATGTAATTGAAGCAGTGCAGGAAAAGGGTTTTTGTCCAACAGATGATAATGAAGCAGATTCTTTAGCATTAATGTTCTATGTTATGAATTTTAGTAAAGATTTCAATACGTTGAAAATATCATAAAAAGTGGGTCCTTTTGGCCAGGCTGGCGGGTTTGGTGGTCCCGACCTCAGGCCTTCTTTAGCGTTAGACATATTTCAAATGTTAACTACTTACGAAATTATAGCTGAGCAGTGCTAAAAAGGAGAAAAAAAGGTGAGAATTACGCAAGCAGAGTGGGCAAGGGAAAAAGGGTTTTCGAGGCAATATGTCTGTTCTTTGGTAAAGAAAGGAATTGTTGAACTCAAAGATGGGCTCATTGACCGAGAACAAGCAAATGAAGCGGTGGCAGCAATAAGAGATCCAAGCCAGCCGCTGAGAAGAAAGGAGAGCGGAGAAAAGCTTTCCACGATGTTGCTAAAAACGCGAATAAAAAATGAAACGGAGCGTGGTAAACTTTTGGAAGCTAGAGTGAAAGCTGAAGTAGGCAAATTTGTGTCAATCGAAGAAGTAAAAAATGAAGCATTTAATGTAGCAAGGGTTGTCCGTAATAATTTACTTAATATTCCAAATAGAGTTTCAGCGCTGCTTGCATCACTGAGTGACACTGAAAAGATTCATATGGCGCTAACTGAAGAGATTACAAACTCATTACAAGAATTATCTAATACTAAATTTCAAATATAAAAAAGATTTTGAATATAAAATGGCTGATAACTTAAGTTTGGAGTTAATAAAGTGTCTCATCAATCAACCTGGATTAGATGTTAATGTTAGAGGATTAAATGGAAAGACACCACTACATTGTGCTATAGAATTTGATGAATTAAGCATGGTGGATTTGTTACTCACGAAGAAGAATATTAATCCTTTTGTGGAAGATAATGAAGGTAAAACATCTCTTGATTACGCCAAAGAAGGGAAAAAAGCAGAAATATTACAAGCGCTAATTAATAACAAGTACGGGTCAGAACAAGATAGCTTACTTCATTTAGCTGCAATGATAGGTGAAGTTAATGCAGTTAGATATTTGATAGGAAAAGGTATTGACGTTAATGTACAAAATGCTTTGCACCATACTCCATTACATCTAGCAGCAGGCATAGGACATGCAGAAGTTGTAAAGATTTTGATAAGAGAAGGAAATGCTGAAATCGAGGTTTTTGATGCACGAAATCAGACACCGATGCACTATGCAGTTAACAACAAAAAATTGGAGATAGTAAAGTTATTACTGGAGCTAGGAGCAGATGTAAATAGCGCACGTGTAGGACAAAACTCGATGAAATTATCACCTATTCATATAGCTGTAAGTAATACTAATTACGATGAAAGAGACTTATGTCTTGATATCCTCAAATGCTTAATAAAGGAGCCTAATGCTCAAGTGAATCTACAAGACTACGAAAATAAAACACCTCTACATTACGCTGAAAGACTTAAAACAATAGAGGTCTTACTAACGCGAGAAGATATAGATCCTCTGGTAAAAGACGATAGCGGCAAGACACCATTTGATTATGCTAAACCTGAGATAAAGAAGATCTTGATGAACAATAAGTATGGTCCTGAAAAGAACAGTCTACTCCATTTAGCTGCACAAAAAGGAGTTGTAGAGTCTATTTTAAAAGAAGAAATTGATATTGATATTTCAAATAATAAAGGTCTATCACCGATTTACCTTGCTGCAGAAAAAGGTCATTTACATGTGGTAAAGTTATTGCTGAAAAAAGGAGCAAACTATACACCTGTTTTGCACTTAGCAATCAAGTCAAATAATTTAGAATTACTTAAAGTTTTATTCAATGAAAAAAATGGAGCGTTACTCTGCAGAGATACCGTTGTTAATTTTCCAACCCTTCATAATAAATATATAGCACAGAGAGAAATAGCAGATAAAAGGATGAAAAAACATAATAATATTATCTGCATCTGTATTACAGTTAGCGCAGTAGCAATGGCAGCATATATAGGTTTAACGGTAACAGCAATAAGCAGTGCAATCATTTTTGCAACAATAACAGGGGTATTTGCGCTTGTTATAGCAATAATGATAAGTGAGATGAGCAAAAGATATATAGAAAAAGAGTTTCAGAAAAAGATGTTTATGGAACTGGAAGAGTGTAGTTCTACTGTTAACGATGTTGAAATAGAACCAATTATGAGTAGATGCAGACAATGATATACGCTAGAGCTTTTTCTGAAGGTTTAAGACCAGATCCCCAGCTTAAAGTATCAGAGTGGGCGAATGAGTATCGAGTTCTATCCCCAACTGCAGCATCAGAGCCAGGTAAATGGAGAACGGAAAGAACTCCTTATTTAAAAGAAATCATGGATTCACTTTCTCCGTCCTCACCAACAGAAAAAGTAGTATTCATGAAAGGAGCGCAGATTGGGGGAACAGAAGCTGGTAACAATTGGATTGGCTACATCATAGATCAGACTCCTGGTCCAATGCTGGTAGTACAGCCAACAGTTGAAATGGGAAAACGTTGGTCAAAAGGAAGATTTGCGCCGTTAATAGAGAGTACGCCATGTTTAAAGAGTAAAGTAAAAGACCCAAGGTCAAGAGACTCAGGCAATACTGTACAAAGTAAGGAATTTCCAGGTGGAATAGTAGTAATAACTGGAGCAAACAGCAGTGTAGGACTGAGATCTATGCCAGTAAAGTATCTCTTTCTTGATGAGATTGATGCGTATCCAGGAGATTCAGGAGGAGAAGGAGATCCAGTACTGCTTAGTATTGCTCGAACTAATACATTTGCAAGGCGAAAGATTTTTTTAGTATCAACACCAACGATTCATGGAATAAGCAGAATTGAGAAGGAATTTGAAGCAACAGATAAGAGATACTTTTTTGTTCCATGTCCGCATTGTAATTACTATCAAGTTTTAAAATGGTCACAAATAAAATGGGAAGATAAAAATCCAAATACAGCACACTATATATGTATAGAATGTGGTAAAAAGATAGAAAATCATCAAAAGACAGAGATGCTTGAACTTGGAGAATGGAGACCTACTAATAGAGTAAAAGGTGAGAAAAAAGGATTTCATCTTTCAAGTCTTTATAGCCCAGTTGGCTGGTATAGTTGGACTCAAGCAGTAGAGGATTTTCTCCATGCGAAAGAAAGTGAACAATTACTGAAAGTTTGGATAAATACTACGCTTGGAGAAACCTGGGTAGATAAAGGAGAAGTACCGGACTGGAAGCAATTATTTAACAGGAGAGAATTTTTTCAGATTGGCATAGTACCAAAAGGCGAAGTAGTTCTCACAGCAGGAGTAGATGTTCAAAAAGATCGCTTGGAAGTAGAAGTTGTAGCCTGGGGAAAAGGCAGAGAAAATTGGTCAATAGACTACCGAGTATTTGAAGGAGATACAGGAGGTAGGGAAGTATGGGGAAAACTCTCTGAGCTCTTAAATCATCATTTTATCGGTGAAAATGGGCTTGAGTATATGATAAGCATGATGGCAGTAGATGCAGGATATGCGACACAAGAAGTATACAATTGGGTGAGAAGTCATCAAGGCTGTGGAAGAGTAATGGCAGTCAAAGGTGTAAATAAAGCACTAGTACCACTTAGCAGCCCAAGTAGAGTAGATATAACAGTTGGTGGTCAAAAGCTGAAAAGAGGAATAAAGCTGTGGCCAGTAGGGGTATCGATATTAAAGTCAGAGCTTTTTCAGCTACTTAATATTTTAAAAAGCGGGGAAAAAGAGAAAGTGCCAGCAGGATATTGTCATTTTCCTGAGTATGCACCTGAATATTTTAAGCAGCTAACGGCAGAGCAATTAGTCAGTAAAGTAGTGAAAGGATATACAAAACAAGAGTGGCAAAAGGTAAGAGAAAGAAATGAAGTACTAGATTGCCGAATTTACGCAAGAGCAGCATCTATTGCGCTTGGAATTGATCGTTGGCCAGAGAGTAAATGGAATAGTTTGAGTGGAAAAATGGAAAGCAAAAAGCCTAAAAAAGTAAGGCAAAGCCAATGGTTGAATGAGAAGAAATGTATAACGAAGAATATTTAATTCAAGTCGAAGAAGCGATAAAGAAACTACAAAATGGAGAGAGAGTAGTATCAATTGCATATGGTGACCATATTGTACGGTACGGGGAAGTTCAAATAAAGGATTTATTGGAGCTCAGGCAACGAATAAAAGCGGGGTTAAAAGTTGCGGGCATGAAGCCAAAGAGGAAAATTGTTTTTTCAACGAGTAAGGGGATTGACAAAATTATATAAAAGTGTTACAATTCGAAGTTGGTATCTTGCAGTGAATAATATGGATCAAAATCAAGGGAGGATTAGTGTTAATGTAAATTTTGAGGGGGAGTTTGCTCATTACCTTATAGAAATGGCGAAAGTTCAAAATAGACCTATAGAAGAGATTGTAAAAGATCTAGTAGAAGAAGAACTTGAAGTAAGTAAACTATCTGAAGGTGACGAAATGGATGAAGGAGAAATAGCTCTACTTGAACTTGCTGCTAAACGTAATGTTCCTGGAGCAAAAATAATTAGGCATGAAGATATCAAGTGGGAATAATTTACCAAATTGGTTATTTAGAAGGTGTAGATACCGAAGATCTTCCTTCTCTTCCGAAAACAATACGGTTAAGGGTGCAAAAAGCTATAGAAAAACGTCTCACAATTATTCCTGATAAAGTAGGTGAGGCTTTATCGCATAAATGGGTAGGCTACTTTAGGTTGCGTGTTGGCGATTATCGAGTCATATACTTAATAGATAACTCAGAGCACATGGTCAAGATTGCAGCAATAGGACATCGAAAAGAAATTTATAAACGTAGTCCAGAGTAATGACTCTCTACATACAATCTGTTAAACAAATTCTCTAGCAACTTGCTATAATTTTTCAATGTCAAATTGTGCAACAACTTGCTGCATAATTAAAGAGGCAAAATGTTATTAAAATCATTCAAGCAATTATTTAACAAACCAAAGATAAAAAGCTCTGCATGGGATGCAGCAGGGTCAGGAAGAAGATTTTTTCACTTTCAACCAGAGTCAGGAAGTATAAATAATTTGCTGTCTCAAAGCCTTGAAACTTTACGTAGTAGATCACGTGATATGGTGAGAAAAAATCCATATGCAGCAAATATCATTGATACAATAGTAAGTAACTCTATTGGAACAGGAATAAAACCACAATCAAAAGCAAGAGATGGAGAATTTCGAAAGAAAATACAAGAATTATGGCTAAAATGGACAGATGAAGCGGACAGTAATGGAGTAAGTGATTTTTATGGATTACAAGCTCTAGTATGCAGAAGTATGATAGAGGGAGGAGAATGTTTTGTACGTTTAAGAACGAGAAAGCTGGAAGATAGATTTTCTGTGCCATTACAACTGCAAGTACTTGAGTCTGAACATTTAGATAATAAAACAAATCAAACTTTAGGAAATGGTAATGTAATAAGAAACGGGATTGAGTTTAACAGGCTTGGGCAAAGAGAAGCTTTTTTCCTTTTTCGAGAACATCCAGGAGAAGGCTCATTTGGAGAATCAGTGAGAGTGCCAGCAAATGATGTTTTACATATTTATAGACCATTAAGACCTGGGCAAATTAGAGGGGAGCCATGGCTTTCTAATATACTGCTAAAGCTTTATGAGCTTGATCAATACGATGATGCAGAGCTGGTGAGAAAAAAGACAGCAGCAATGTTTGCAGGGTTTATTACAAGACTTGATCCTGAAGCAAATATTTTAGGTGAGGCGCAAGCAAATAAGCAAGGAGTAGCACTATCTGGCCTGGAACCTGGAACAATGCAGCTTTTAGACCCAGGAGAGGACATAAAATTTTCAGAGCCATTCAGATGTTGGAGGAAGTTATGAAGCATTCATGAGACAGCAACTGAGGGCAATAGCAATAGGTACAGGGATAACATATGAGCAGCTAACAGGAGATTTAACCGGTGTTAATTATTCATCAATCAGAGCAGGATTAATAGAGTTTCGTCGTAGATGCGCTATGCTGCAACATAACATTATGGTATTCCAATTTTGCAGACCAGTATGGAGTAGATGGCTAGAACTTGCCACTTTATCTGGAGAGCTTTCTACAACAGATAATCAAGTATTTAAAGAAGTAAAATGGATACCACAGGGATTTGATTGGGTGGATCCACTGAAAGACCAGCAAGCACAGCAAATGGCAGTAAGGAATGGATTTAAGAGTCGATCGGAAGTAGTATCAGAAATGGGTTACGATGTAGAAGAAATTGATCAAGAAATAGTAGAAGATCAAAAGCGAGCTAATTCTTTTGGACTTTGTTTCGATTCTGATGTTAATCATAAAAGGGGAGGAAGTGGTGTGGATAAATAAACCAGTAATGGTAGAGAGAAGAAGCTTTGAACTACTATCATTATATAACAGCAAACAACCTATCTTTAAGAACTTAAAGCATTTTCATATAAACCCAAAAGGAATAGCAATAATACGTATTTATGGAGTTTTGACAAAAAAAACAGAAGCTTTTGATCATATTTTAGATATGACTTCGTATGAAAATATTCATGAAGAGATAGAGAGCGCTTTAGAAGATAAAAGCATAGAGACGATTCTACTTGACATAGACAGTCCAGGAGGGGAAGTAAACGGTGTCTTTGACCTAGCTGATTTTATTTATGAATCAAGAACAAAAAAGAGAATTATTGCAATAGCAAATGATGATGCATATTCTGCTGCGTACGCTATAGCCTCTAGCGCTGAAAAGGTATTTGTGAGTAGAACTTCAGGAGTAGGAAGTATAGGAGTAATAGCAAGTCACATAGATCAAAGTAGGTTTGATGAAAGGCAAGGTATTAAGTATACCACAATCTTTGCTGGTAGTCGAAAGAATGATTTAAATCCGCATGAGCCAATGACGTCTGAAAGTCTGGAAAGCTTACAAAAAGAAGTAGACCGACTATATGAAATGTTTTTGCAGCTAATAGCAAGGAACAGAGGTCTTTCAATTGAAAAGATTCGATCAACAGAAGCAGGGCTATATTTTGGCGAGAAAGCAGTAGAAATAGGTGTTGCAGATGGAGTTACAACATTTTTTGAATTTATCAATAATCATAAAAGTAGGAGTGTTAGTATGACAACTAATGAGTTAACTGAGGAAGGCTACGAGAACTGTCGTAGAGAAATTTTAGAGATAATAAGATTATGTAATATATCAAAGATGCCAGAAAAGATAGGAGAATTTATAGAGCAAAGCGTGAGTGTTGAGCAAGCCAGGGAAGTTTTAATGGAATTACTTGCAGAGCGAACGAAAAAGACAGAGATACTGAGTGCAATACCACAGAATTCAGGAGAAGATTTAATGATACAGGTAGCAAGAAGTCGTAGGAGTTAAAGTATTTTTATAACCGCCGTATATAGCATTGATAAAAGCGGCGGTAAGCAGTTAAGGAGAGAAATTTATGAGTTGTATAAGTGAACAAAATAATCTAGGTGACTTATTAAAGTATGAGGCATCAAGTCTATATTCAAGAGACCAAATAACGGTAGCAAAGGGTCAAAATCTGAAGCTAGGGACAGTTGTTGGTCGTGATAAAGACAACATGATTAGGATAATAAATCCAACTGCCACAGATGGCACACAAACAGCAATAGGTGCAATAGTAAGTGATGTAAATGCGACAGAAAATGCCAAAGCAGTAATTATTACTCGTAGTGCAATGCTAGCTGATTATGCAGTTGTATGGCCAGCAAATATCACTGAAGAGCAGAAAAATGCAGCAATAAAGCAACTTGAAGGACGAGGGATCATCATCCGCAAAGGGGTCTAGTAAATAATAAAAAACATAAAGGGGAAAAAATGCAAAATCCATTTACAAATACAGCATTTAGCATGACGGCACTAACAAATGCGATGAATATATTGCCGATAAATTATGGACGTGTTGAAAATTTAAATTTGTTTCCAAGTAGGTCAGTAAGATTTAGACATATTACCATAGAAGAACACAACGGAGTATTAAGTTTACTACCAACGCAAGTTCCAGGAGCACCAGCAACAGTAGGAAAACGTGGTAAAAGAAAAGTAAGAACATTTACGATTCCACATATTCCTCACGATGATGTAGTGTTACCAGAAGAAGTACAAGGAATAAGAGCATTTGGATCAGAAAGTGAACTGAAAGCGCTGGCAGATGTAATAACTGATCATTTGCAGCTAATGAGAAACAAACATGCAATAACGTTGGAGCATTTGAGAATGGGAGCGCTGAAAGGAATAATTTTAGATGCTGATGGGTCAGAATTATTAAATCTGTACAACGAATTTGAAATAACACCAAAAGTAGTAAATTTTGCACTGGGAACAGCAACAACAGATGTAAAACGTAAGTGTCTGGAAGTATTGCGGCACATAGAAGATAATCTAAGTGGTGAATATATGACCGGGATTCATGCCTTGGTAAGTCCTGAGTTTTTTGATGCACTTACTTCTCATACTAAAGTGAAAGAAGCATATGAGAGATGGCAAGAAGGAGCAGCACTTCGAAATGACATGAGGTCAGGATTTACGTTCTGTGGAATAACATTTTAGGAATATAGAGGGCAAGCAACTGATCCTGAAGGAACCGTGAGAAGATTTATTGAGAAAGATACAGGGCACTGTTTTCCAGTAGGAACAGCGAGCACATTTACAACATATTTTGCACCAGCAGACTTTAATGAGACAGTAAATACTCTTGGACAGCCACTTTATGCAAAACAAGAGCCAAGAAGATTTGATAGAGGAACTGATTTGCATACGCAGTCAAATCCTCTGCCAATGTGCCATAGACCTGGCGTATTAGTAAAAATCGCTATAGCATAACATACTGGTAGAGTAACTACAAGGTGGTGAGGCACAGAACGACTCTACCGGTATGCGCTTTCTTAGCATGTAAAGGTTAGTATATCAAAAAGAAATATGCAAGAGAATATTAAGCGATTATTGGAGGATTGTTTTAAGCATCTAGGAGTGGAAGCCATATATTGTAATAAAAATAAGGCGGACATTCGTAAAATAAAAGTGCTAATTAAACGTCCTGAGACTACGTACTCTCTAGGTGCAGATGGAGCATTAACTCAGCAAATTGCTTCTGTAGAAATACGTGATCAGGACGTTACTTCCTTTAGCATAGGCGATTATATCAAGATTGAAAAAAGGTTCTACAAGATTTTTGAACCACCGTTAAAAGATTCTTCGAGTGAAATATGGAAAATTGAGGCAATAGAAAGTGTTTGATTAGTAACAATATTAATGAAATAATCTCCAATGTTGAAAGAAAAGAGCAGAAAATAAAACTGGCAGCTATAAAAGCGTTAAACAAAACGGCACTATGGTTAAAAGCGCAAGCAGCTAAGGAAATCAGTGAGGAAAAGAAGGTAAAATTAAGTTTGATAAGAAAGAGATTAAGAATTTTTAAGGCGAAAACTAGCAGATTAGAAGTGTTAATTAGAGCAAATCTCTATGACATTAGAGCATCGACAATTGGCAAAATACAAAAAACAAGAAGAGGATCGAAAGTAGGAAAGCATGAGTTTATAGGAGGATTTGCAGCAGTTATGCCAAAAGGAAATAGCGGTATGTTTAAACGTGAAGGAAGGGCAGCATTGCCAATAAAGGAAGTTAAGTTGCCACTAGAACCTGAGGTTTCAAGGATAATAGGGAATCTTGTTAATTATGAAGTTGAAGAAGTCTTTACAAAGTTTTTTGAAAGTGAATTGAGCTATAAAGGATGAATTTGAAAGATTTACATGATAAAATTTGTACCACGCTGAAGAGAGAAATACCAGCAATTCAAACTTGTGAAATTTATCCATCGATAAGAAAAGAATTATTAGCGCCAGCGTTATTTGTAGAGCTTGTGAGTTTAGAATCGGGAAAAGATCCTGGAACAGAGGAATTAGCGCTGAAAGCAAGATTTGAAGCACGAATTGTGATTGATAGCACAATAGAAAATGCCCCTATTATTGTCAGAACATTAGCTGCTGAGGTTGCGAAAGTAGTAAATAAAAATACTTGGAACGTGAAAAATGTTTCACCAGGAGAATTTATATCAGGAGGAGGAGATGACTTTAGACCAGAGCTCGATGCATATTTAGTGTGGATGGTTGAATGGGTGCATACAATACACGTAGGGAGATCTATTTGGAAAGAAGGAAAATTTATGCCACACAAAATAGAAATCGGTGAAATAAATGTTAGAAAATAATTTTGCGATTTCGGAACTACAGAGGAAAATGGCCAACATTGTTCGTATAGGAGTTGTAAAAGAAATAGATTATGAAAAAGCAAAAGTAAGAGTTAAAATAGGAGAATTTTTAACAGATTGGTTGCCATGGATAACAAGCAAAGCAGGAAAAGATAGAAATTGGTCTCCGCCAGATATTGATGAACAGGTTATGGTATTTTCTCCTCTTGGTGAACTATCATTAGGAGTAGTATTAGGAGGAATATATCAGGAAAAATACTCTGCACCAGAGAATAAAAAAGAAATAAATAGTGTAAAGTTTCAAGATGGGACAAAGTTTACATATGATAAGGAAAAACATCATTTAGAGATTGAAGTAGTAGATAAAATAACACTGAAAGCTGGGGAATCGAGCATAGAGATGACGAAGAGCAAAATAAAACTGAAAGCAGATAGAATAAACCTTAATTAAATGAATAAGTCGATTGCACGAGTAGGAGATTATTGTGTAGAAGTAACACCGCATTTTTGCATTAGTGGGAGTGACAATGTTTTTGTAAATGATTTTCCAATTTGCAGGCAAGGAGATGGTTTTAGTGGGGGAAAGATAATGGCTCAAGGGTCGAAAGAAGTGTTTGCAAATGGGTTTAGTGTAGGAAGAGTAGGAGATATAGTTTCATGTGGGTTTAAAGTAATAAAAGGCAGTGAAGACGTGTTTGCAGGCTAAAAATGAAAGGGATGGATGCTAAAACAGGAAAAGCGTTAGAAGGAATAGAGCACTTAAAGCAATCGATAATTGATATACTGACCACTCCTATTAACAGTAGAATAATGAGGAGAGATTATGGGTCAAGACTATTTGAATTAGTAGATAAGCCAATAAATAGAGATTTAACACTTGAGATATATGCAGCAACTGCAGAAGCTTTGAAAAAATGGGAAAAGAGATTTAAGTTAGAAAAAGTAAAAGTTGAAGGAGTAAAAGAAGGGAGAGTAACATTGAATTTAGAAGGTGTCTATCTTTCAGAAGGTAAGTTCATAAATATTAATGGAGTAGTTGTTTAAAAATGCAGCAGCCAAATATTATCGAACCACTGAACTTTGAAGAGATTTTTGCTCGGATGAAGGAAGAGTTAGTCTGTAGAGATGAAACCTTTTCAGCATTAGTAGAATCCGATCCAGCAATGAAGGTTCTGGAAGTAGCAGCGTGGAGAGAACTTTTGCTCAGACAAAGGATAAACGAAGCTGTAAAGGGTAATTTACTTAAATTTGCAACGGGAGAAGATCTTGATAATTTAGCTGAGTTTTATGGAGTGGAGAGGCAGAAAGAAGAAGAGGATGAACGATTTAGAAAAAGAATTAAAGCAAAGATAGTAGGCTCAAGCACGTGTGGAAGCAAAGAACACTATCGATATCATGCACTGTCAGCAGATAGTAGAGTAAAAGATGCACTAGTGGAATCAACTATACCAGGGAAAGTACAAATTTCAATCTTATCAACAACAACTGGCATAGCGTTAGAAGAGCTACTTAAAATTGTAAAAAAGCAGGTTACTAGAGATGATATAAGGGTTTTAACAGATACGATAACAGTAATTGGTTGCAATATTACGGAAATAGATATTCACAGCAGAATGAGTATAAGTTCTGTAATATCAAAGGAGGAAATTAAGGAACAGTGCATTAAGAAGTTTGAAGCAAGTAGAAGGTTGGGATGGAGTGTTACAAGATCATGGATAATAGCGAATCTATTTGTAGAGGGTGTAGAGAATGTAGAATTAATAGAACCAAAAGAGGATGTTGTGGTGCTAGGTAACGAGTGTGCAAATTTGCGAAATTTAAAGATTGAGTAATGCTATTACCCCCAAACGCAACAAAGCAAGAGCAAGCATTGGTTTATGCAACAGATTATAAGGTTGATCCAAGCTGTATAAGAGGGTTTAAATTTAGATTAGAAGAGGAAACATTGCCGTGTTTGATTGAGGAATATGAATTGGGGGAAATACTACGTTGGATAAAGGATAAAAGAAAAGCTGTAATAGAAGGAGTAAAATTTCAAAGACTACGTGGAACACCTGCATCACTTAAAATAGCACTAAAATGGGCAAATATAGAAGATATTACAATTATTGAGGAGCCACCTGGTAAACATTTTTTCGAGTTGCAAATAGGAATAAGAGATGTTCCAAATGACTTTTTTGTAGATGCAGTAGTAGAGCTGACAAAACTATCATTACCTGCAAGATCCAGATTGATGAGAATTTTTAACGATTATTATAATGCGCAGAGATTTATATTGGATGAGAGTTTATTTGGAGATCTTCTTTCTGACTATTCAGGGGTAAAAATAGAAAAAGATGGACCAGTGTTATCATTTGGAAGAGTAAATTTTTTCAGTTCTAGTGGTCCAGTTATTAGGATTATAGAAAACTATCTACGCGATCATTATGAACGAGCTTTAAGCAATGATATATATCGCCTAGATGTAGCAATCCTTGGAGAAACTGAGCCTCACACAAGGGATTATAAAGGCATCTATGAAAGAGATCATTTGTGGTACAACTTAAAAGCACTATATCCATTACCACAGAGTTTATTACCATCGATTAAATTTGCAAAAGCACAGATAGTATTATCGGACAGTTGGAATTTAGGAGAAATAAACACATGTTTTCCAGTTGGTAGTATAGAGGAAAGAGGGAATAAATTTGTATTGGGAAGCGATAAACTTTCAGGGCAACATTGGAGTTTAAAACACAAGCCAATTTTAGAAAGGTTTAGCGTTACTCACTACTACAAAGTAGAAAATTATACAGATCAGAAGGTCAGAAAATATGTTTTAGCAGAACACAACGTTTACTATAAAAATGATTTGGATTCAGAGCAAAAAGACTCAATACACGAATTAGAAAAGCACATTTTAGTATTTTATCCAGGAGTACTGAAATGGCACGAACATCGACATTTGCACAGAAGTTGGAAAAATACTCAACCACTATCGGCTGAGAGCCGAAAGGTTGGATATAGCTCTGGAAGCGCGATGAGAAGCTAAAGCTACTCCAATCTTATACTAGATATAGAATGAGGCTGATGTGCATCTGTATGTTTATTGATGTACTCATTAATGACTTCATCTGTGATATGTCCGCTGGTAGCACTAAAGTATCCTCTTCCCCAAAAACGCTTTCCCCAGTACATTTTATTTAGCTCTGGAAATTCTTGTTGAACTTTGCGTGAAGACCTGCCTTTGGCTCTTTGAACAAAATCACTCACAGCTATATGAGGAGGTATTACTACGAATAAATGTAAATGATCTGATGATATTACTCCGTTTTCTATCTTAATCCCCATTTCTTCAGATACTTCTGCTATGATTGTTCGTATTCTCTCCTTCATAGCCTTAGTTAATACTCTGTACCGATATTTTGTAATCCAGACTATATGGTACCTATGATAAAATACAGTGTGTTTTCCTTTGTCATATTCCGTCATAACTATACTTTATAAAGTACAGTTATGACATTGACAAACTAAAGTTTCTCCACCTAGAAGGTGGAGGCTTGTACCATCTTATGGAAAGTCAAGCTAACCTTTTTTATAGTACGCTATAGCTGTAAGTAGACAAAAGCCTGCCATTCCTATCAACAGGCATACAGGTATTATCAACATGGATTTTGTCATTACACCAGCACCGTAGAAGGGAACTCCATTAACAACTTTACCATCCCAATGGAAATTCATTACACCTGCAATAACAGTATGGAAAAGATAACCAAAACTCATAACTATAGCATTACTTATAGAACCTGCACTTGCTACCAAATCATTCTTCACAAAACTTACAACCTTTGCATTGACAACTATCTGATATGCAGAAGCAAGGCCAATGATAAATAGTAATATGCATGCCAAAGATGCACTAATATTGCATACGAAAAGTAACAAGAATACTACTAGCATAGACAGAGCACAAAAAATTATTATTTCATAGTGCTTAGTTGGGTACTTTGCTAACACGTGAGGGAGTAATAAAATCCCAAGACCAAAACCCACCAGCACCCATTTTGAAATGCTATATGCAATTTGGCTATCTATAGAGTACATCTCGTGCAAAAAAGCCACAGACCATCCATCTGCAAAGCCTTCTAGTGGCCCAACCATCAACCCACCAAACAAACTTACCAGTAAAATATTCTTATTGAGAATGGCTCCACCTAAGTTTTTAACACTTACTTTATCTATTTTACCTGCTTTAGGCACAAGCATAAAAGTAGCTAAAGCGAGCGACAGTCCAATTATCACACAAGCAGTAAGTACATAGTACCACCCAAACTCATCAAACAGAGTATGTAATGGTTTGGTAGCAAACACACCACCCGAAATGCCAATAATAACTGATATGCTAAACATAAAGGTAAATTTTTCTCTACGATAACAGAGACTTATCACCTTAAAGAGTCCAAGTACTGAAGCAGAGGACCCAATGCCAGTAATGATTCTTCCAATAATAGAATAACTCCAGCTGTTGGAACTGAACAAAGGCAAAGTACCTAGAGATGTTAATACAATGCAAACCGGAACAACAACTTTAGGACCAAACCTATCTAAGAGAATGCCTATAGGAATATGTGCTAACACAAAACCCACATAATATAATCCACAAAACTGTCCTATTTCTGTCGTGCCCACATCAAACTTTATTATTAACTCAGGTGCGATTATATTTGGAATTACACGCAATACGTATTGGTAGGCATAAAACAGAGAAAATAGCAACCAGACTAGAAAATTTCTTTGTGAGACCAATTTCACTTTCAAGCTACAACTAATTTATTTGCAAAAAACAAAATTTTTATAAACATTTCCCAAAAGCACAAAAGTTGAACTTACATTTTTTGTTAGTGAAAAACAACTGCCACCAAGTGATAGCTTAATCAAGCAAATTATTTAACTTCTTTTTGAGAGTATGAAACTATGACAAGTTGCTTCTGCTTTTCTGTGGCTAACTCGAGTTATTATAAGAAATGCTATAACCGCTTGCAAGCGATTAATGGCTAACATTAATGAAGTAGTATTTAATAGAAATGAAATAAAATTCATGTACTTTGTATTTTTAAAATTAGTGTAAAACATTATGACAGCTAGTATAGAATTCAAGAATGGTACAAATGTGCCGATATCTTTTCTAAAAGATATTCAAACTATTATATTGAGTGATGGTAGTGGTAATAGGTATAGTCTAGATACATCAGAAGGCGAGCTGAAGTTGAAATATGCACAACATAATCAATTTGAATCAGAATACAAGGTAAGCGGTTTAGTCGAAGCGTTAGGAAGTTTATTAAGCATGAAAAGTGGTCGTTATGATGATAGTGGCAATGAAGTGACAGTGCTTGCAGAAAAAGTAATAGAAAAGCCAATAGTTGAAGCAATACTTTATGCAAAAGGTGATGATAATAATAGAATATCTGATACTGTACTTGCTCACACATTTGCCAGAAGAGACGATATCTCTAGCTATTTAAAGTCAGCACTAGAGAAAAAAGCCAACAAATCTGAGCTAGATAAAAAAGCTGATGCAAATAATGTGTATAGCATGAAGCAAATAGATGGAAAATTAGAAGCCAAAGTAGGTACTTGTGATGTGTATTTCAAGGAAGATATAGAAAAAAAATTAGGAACTAAAGCTAATATTGATAATGTTTATGATAAGGCAGAAGTAGATAATCAATTATTAATGAAAGCTAATACTTTTGAAGTATATAAAAAGCCAGAAGCAAATGAAAAATTTTTTCCTCTTGCAGAACATGGAGGATTAGCGAAGGATATACTAAATAAGCGCACGGATAATGGAGGGTCAATATTAGTTGAAACACTAGGAAAGTTTCTTGATGAGGAGTATCCATGGTATGGTTATGATAGAAACCAAAAAGCAAGAGATTTCCTGGCTGATAAAGGCAAATTTGCCAAGGTTGATGATTCGAATATAAAAATACCAGATCTTAAAGATAAAATACTTAGTCCAACAGGAGGAGATGAAGAAAGGTCCATCCCAGTAGAAAAATTAGTAGGATGCCTTGATCAAGTTTATGGTAAGGAAAAAACATATGATTCTGAAGTGGAAAGGAATTTTTTGGAAGAGTTAGTAATACAAAGTCCAAAAGATACAGATAAAGTTCGAGAGCTGGAGGATAGAAATGTAATCGAATTAGCACCTGGTTTGACAGACCAAAAATTAATTTCTGATGAAGTAAATCGACTAAAAAGAGTGATTTTAGATTCAGTAGATAACCTCAATAATATTAAGGTTGCAATGCAGAAATGTCTTGGGGATAACATGGATTATCAAAGGTTAATAGCTGGTGATCTAGCTTTGCAAACAACTATGTTCACTGGTGAAAATAAAATAGAATCAGTAAATAAAACTATAGATTATCATGGCATAACTGATAGAATACCAAATGCCATCGAGGATACCAAACCCGTTCAAGGCACTGTAGAAGATTATTCTAATCAAAATGAAATAGATCTATTAGATAATACCACTATAAGTACCAAGTTACTTGCTGATAGAAATCAGGTATCTGTTAATGAATCTGGAAATGCTAGCGTGGAAGGATTAGAGATACCAGATGTGAAGGAAAGTACAATAGAAAAAGGTAAAGAATTGATTTTAAAGGAAAAGTCGGAAATATTTTCTGGCTCTAGCAATCATGATATGAAAAGAAAAGAAGATGGAAATTTTACAGAGGATTTCACAAATATGGTTATCTCGGACAATCTGATATCTGATACAGGAGCGAGAGAAGCAGCTTCACAACAGACTCTTAATACTCTAGATGACTATAATATTCTACCTTCACCTGATTTGTGTTGACTTTCCATAAGATGGTACAAGCCTCCACCTTCTAGGTGGAGAAACTTTAGTTTGTCAATGTCATAACTGTACTTTATAAAGTATAGTTATGACGGAATATGACAAAGGAAAACACACTGTATTTTATCATAGGTACCATATAGTCTGGATTACAAAATATCGGTACAGAGTATTAACTAAGGCTATGAAGGAGAGAATACGAACAATCATAGCAGAAGTATCTGAAGAAATGGGGATTAAGATAGAAAACGGAGTAATATCATCAGATCATTTACATTTATTCGTAGTAATACCTCCTCATATAGCTGTGAGTGATTTTGTTCAAAGAGCCAAAGGCAGGTCTTCACGCAAAGTTCAACAAGAATTTCCAGAGCTAAATAAAATGTACTGGGGAAAGCGTTTTTGGGGAAGAGGATACTTTAGTGCTACCAGCGGACATATCACAGATGAAGTCATTAATGAGTACATCAATAAACATACAGATGCACATCAGCCTCATTCTATATCTAGTATAAGATTGGAGTAGCTTTAGCTTCTCATCGCGCTTCCAGAGCTATATCCAACCTTTCGGCTCTCAGCCGATAGTGGTTGAGTTGAGCATTAGGCTCCTTTATTAAGCATTTGAGGATATCAAGACATAAGTCTCTTTCATCGTAATTAGTATTACTTACAGCTATATGAACAGGTGACAATTTCATTGAGTTTTGTCCCATGCGTGCACTATTCACATCTGCTCCAAGCTTCAGCAGTAACTTTACTATCTCCAACTTTTTATTATTAACTGCATAGTGCATTGGTGTCTGATTTCGCGCATCAAAGACATCTATTTCAGCGTTTCCTTCTCTTATCAAAATCTTTACAACTTCTGCATGTCCTATGCCTGCTGCTAGATGTAATGGCGTATGATGCAGAGCATTTCGTACGTTAACGTCAACACCTTTTCCTATCAAATATCTAACTGCATTAACTTCACCTATCATTGCAGCCAAATGAAGTAAGCTATCTTGTTCTGACCCGTACTTGTTATTAATTAGCGCTTGTAATATTTCTGCTTTTTTTCCCTCTTTGGCGTAATCAAGAGATGTTTTACCATCATTATCTTCTACAAAAGGATTAATATTCTTTTTTGTGAGTAGCAGATCCACCATGCTTAACTCGTCAAATTCTATAGCGCAATGTAGTGGTGTTTTTCCATTTAATCCTCTAACATTAACATCTAATCCAGGTTGATTGATGAGACACTTTATTAACTCTAAACTTAAGTTATCAGCCATTTTATATTCAAAATCTTTTTATATTTGAAATTTAGTGTTAGATAATTCTTGGAGTGAGTTTGTAATCTCTTCAGTTAGCGCCATATGAATCTTTTCAGTGTCACTCAGTGATGCAAGCAGCGCTGAAACTCTATTTGGAATATTAAGTAAATTATTACGGACAACTCTTGCTACATTAAATGCTTCAGTTTTTACTTCCTCTACTGCTACAAGTTCTCCTATCTCAGCCTTAGCTTTTGCCTCAAGCAGTTTACCACGTTCCATTTCATTTTTTATTCTAGTTTTCAGCAACATCGTGGAAAGATTACTTGTATTTTCTGGATTTTTCCTCCTCAGTGGCTGACTTGGATCTCTTATTGCCGCTACTGCTTCATTTGCTTGTTCTCGGTCGATCAAACCATCCTCCAACTTAACTATTCCTTTTTTTACTAAATAACAGACATATTGCTTTGATACTCCTATCTCTCTTGCCCATTCTGTTTGTGTGATTTTCACTTTTTTTTCTCCTCTCTCTTGTTTCTACGAATTTTCTTCTTGAATCTCTGAAAAGGTTTTGCCAGTATCAGCAATTCCCCACCTGTTTATACTTGCCAGCGTCTTAGAGATATTTTACTAATATAGAGCGAAGTACTCCGGTTTTACGAAGCAATGCTCTATAGCTGCTTTCTTTTTACATAGTGAAATTTGGCTATTTTCAACTAATACTATAAATTACATCTTTGTAGTTATGAGATTCAACCACTACTTGCTCTAGCCTTAAACTGCTGCATTTAGCAGCTTTACTATGGTTTTCTTCAAGCACTTTTGTCCTTGCTTCCTTTATTTCCTCAATGAACTTTCCATTAACTTTTTCTGGTTCAATTCTTTCCTCACAATATACAAGATTTGTGCAATTTGTTTTTCTGTAGTAATGTACTCCAAGGAATATCACTGATAGTGCAAGTATACTCGAGCCTGCAAGTAGTGATAACCCTACGTTATTAATCAAAGCGTTCTGGTAAAACTTCTGTACACTATTAATACCACCTTCTACATACAGCAATAAAGGCAATACTATATTTGCAGCAACCAAACTGCTTAATAATGCTGTAAATAATGGCCTATCTTTGATTACTGATCCTACTTTATTTCTTCTACTAATGACTTTGTCGTCAATATTAATGAAGTTGTTCTTACCCTTCCAAGCGTTAAGTGTAAAATGTGAATGAGTACCATTGCTGTATTCCAGTTTGAATGATTTTATTACTTTATCTTTTGGTTGATACTTTAGCACCTGATTCAAAGTTTCATTCGCATTCTTTCCTCCTATTTGACACTCTTCAGTATCTCTAAATTGCTTTATTCCACAAAATATTGTGCTAATTGCAAGCAATGAAGTAATTGCTATCATTGGCATAGTAATATAGAGAGGGCTGTTTGCAAAAAATGCAATAAATTGTCCTTTATCCTGTAGATATACCAAAGCTGCAGAAACGCTAAGTGCAACAGCAGCTATACCGAAAATTATAAATTCCTTCTGCTGCACTGCATATTTTACTCTTGGCAAAATTCTATTTGTTTTCTTTTCTTTTTTAATTAACGGGGTTTCTTCATTATCACTTTTTTCTGATGAGCTAGTTGAAAGTGTAACTGGACTATCATGATTTAATGACATATTCTCCCATCCTTGATTGCCACAAGACTCACTCATCTCTGCACTTCTATTGTCTATTCCACTATCACTTCCTTCCAAACTCTTTTTTAAAAATTTTGTATTCAGATCTACAGGTTCATCAATTGATCCTTTCTTAATTGATGTTTCTTCAGAATTTGAATTTTCTATCTCTGGACTTTGATCATTTATTTTACCATCTAAACCTCTTTTCGAGAATCTTTTACTTTGGTCTATAGTTGCATACATAGGTTCTCCTATAGCTTCTTGCTCATCACATTTTTCTCCATTTAATTGGAAAGAAGAATGTGGTGGCTTTGGTGGTGCAATATCCTGAATAATACTCAACCGATGATTTTCTGCTGTTCTAGGCGAAGGTGGAGCTACATTTCTAATATTGTCCTTCTCCAACATTCCATTCCTAGGTAACGGCTTTGGTTTATCTCCTAATTCTTTATCCTCTTCCTCTTTTTGCATTTCTTTTGTGTTGTCTATTTGGGAGTTGGAAGATGTGTTTGATGCTGCCTCAAACTGATCAAGAGAATACGGACGGTTATATTCTATTCCATTTGCCTCACAAACTGCATTAAATTCGTCCTCTATGTCTTTACCATCATCCAATACTAAAGAAGAACAACTCACTGAAAAATCAGCACCTGCTTCGTCTATTTTTGCTGTAATACTGCTATCGCTACTATTGCTAATCACATTTAAAGAAGCTAGTTTGCATTCAGTGTTCAGGTCAGGTTCTTGCTTCGTACCTTTTTCAAACAATTCAATTCTCTCCTTAACAGATAGTGTAGAATTTGAAACATTATTTTCTACTTCTTCAGAAAACGATACTTCATTATTTGTTTGCAACGTTACGATTTTAGGTAACGTGTTTGATTGATTCGTTGAGTACATCTTATTTAATTTAAAATTGATTTACATGTACTACATTGAACTAATTAAAATACGGTATATACCAGTAAATTAATATTACAACTACTCATGCTTACTAAATTTCTGTTTGCGTTATCTTTTCCACTTTTTTCTTACTGTTTTTCTTCTTGAATCTCTGAAAAAGTTTTACCAGTACCAGAAAGAATTGCTTCCCTACCTGTGCACACTTGCCAACGTTTTATGGTTACATCTACAAATTTTGAATCTAGCTCTATTGTCCTACAAATTCTTCCTGTTCTCTCGCATGCAATCAGTGTACTTCCAGAGCCGCTAAATGGATCAAGTACGATATCTCCTGATCTACTGCTATTAACTATTGCTCTTTCCATTAGCTCTACTGGCTTCATTGTTGGATGTAATGAGTTATGCACTGGTTTGTCATAAAACCACAGATCACTTTGATTTCTACCCCCATGCCACTCACGTTTATTGCCGCTTTTCCATCCATAGAGCATTGCTTCGTATTGTCTTTGATAATCTGATCTTCCTAGCGTAAAGTGATTCTTTGCCCAAATGATAAATGTTGACCATTTCCCTCCCGCTTCCTCAAATACTTTTTGTAACGTTGAAAACTCTGATGATGATATGCAGATGTAAATTGCACCTTTCGTATATGCTAAAATATGGGAACAGATGTCGTAGAGAAAAAGTTCGTACTTTTCACCTTGATTATCGTTTAATATTTTTTTCTCTTCTCTTTCCTGACTGCTACCGTAATCAACGTTATATGGAGGATCACATACGGTAATATCTGCCATTTTATTATCTAATACCGCTTTATATGATTCAACTAAAGAGCTATCACCACAATAGATTCGATGATCACCTAAAATCCATAGATCAGCTGGTTTTGTTATTTCTACTTTTTTGTTATCAACAACTAAGTCAGAAAGATCTTCTTCTTCACCATCTAAATCATCAAGAAACCGTTGAACTTTTTCCAATTCAAATCCAGTCATTTTAAGATCAAACTGTAAATCTTCTAGCTCCTGAATTTCCACTTTTAAAAGCTCATCGTCCCACTTTGCCCAATTAGCTGATTGATTGGCCAGTAATCGAAAAGCTTTGGTTTGTGGTTCATTTAAATTATCACTTAAAACCACTGGAATACTCTCCATACCAAGCTTTCTTGCTGCTTTAAGTCTTAAATGACCATCAACCACAGTTCCATCGCTTTTTGCAACTATTGGTATACGAAAGCCAAATTCCCGAATAGAAGCACACATTCTGTTGATCACATCGTCATTTTTACGTGGGTTACGCTCATATTCAACTAGGTTTCGAGTAGGATAGTAGTGGATTGCTAAATTCATATCTTAATAATTAAAAAGTTAATATTCAAAATATATCTGACGCTAGAGAAGGCCTGGGGTCGGACCCACCAAACCCGCCATTATGGCCGAAAGGACCCACTTTTATGGTATTTTTTATGTGTTAAAATCTTTACCAAGATTCATAGCGTAAAACATTAATGCCAAAGCATCCGCCTCATTATCATCTCTAGGTGAAAATCCTTTTTCCTTTACAGCTTCAATAACTTCACTCTTACTTGCATTGCCTTTGCCTGCTATAAAGCGTTTTATAGTCTTTACAGGAACACCTTTGTATGGCACATGATGCTCTTCACACCAAGCAGAGAGAACAGCCAGAAAACCACCGTAGCAATGCGCTGCATCTGTTCCTAAATGTCTTCTTACTTCCTCAAAATACACTGCAGTGAACTTATGTTCTAAAGAGTTAAGCCAATTACGGAAACTCAAAAAGCACATGCCACCTCCACTGAAACGACTACCATGAAAGCTTTTGCTCCCACTTTGAATTGCTCCATCTGTCAGAATTGCCCAGCCCGTTTGTTTGCCGAGGTCCAGTGTTAGGATTGACATTTGCTATTATTAAAATTACAAGTAGCACTTACTCCAAAATATCGTCTGGTTTCTGCAAAATACACTAGCAATTCATAGGTTTTTGTAGACCAACAACGGAAATTCGAGAATTATGTGCTACTGCAGAAAGTTGTTTTCTTATTATATATATTCACCAAAATTACAAAAACTGTTCAATTTTTTTTGCAAAGGATAAAAACCGTTGCTTGCAAGTTTGTTTTGTAACAGTAAGATTACTAAAAATACCATTTAATTAAGTTTTAAAGGGTACTAAGTGCATTCTTTGATGAGGTGCTGAGATTGATCTATAAAGTTACACCTAGCTTTAAAATGAAGTTTTTACCTCATCTAAAAAAATACAAGTATATTCAATGTTTGTTTGCCGAGTTTTGAATTGACACTTAAAGCTTTTGTATTTGAAGCACATCCACAAACTACATCAATGCCCTTCTATTATATATATACCGGATTTCTCACCACTTTTTCCGGGATTTTCTAAAAAAAAGTTAAAATAATTTTAAAACTGCTTATCAGCTAAAGAATAAAGCAGATAGTTCTCTATTTTTAGAGTTTTACAGTTGCTTGTCTTTTTTACAAATAACCCATATGCTACTTGAAGTAAGGTAGAGTAGATATGATAATAAATGGGAACGAAATTTTATTATATACAACTCCAGATGGAGACGTGAGAATTGATGTTTTGTATCGAGATGAAAACATTTGGCTTACACAAAAAAGAATGGCAGAGTTGTTTGATGTTAATATTAGAACAATTAGTGAGCATTTACAGAACATATTTGCTAGTCAAGAGTTAGATAAAGATTCAGTTATCCGGATTTTCCGGAATACTGCTGAAGATGGTAAACAGTATCCTACACAATTTTATAATTTGGATGCAATTATAGCTATTGGTTATCGAGTTAATTCTAAAAAAGCAACATTGTTCAGAGTATGGGCTACGAAAATTTTAAAGGATTTTATTATCAAAGGATTTGCATTAGATAGCGAACGACTAAAAAACGGAAGGAAGTTCGGTAAAGACTACTTCAATGAGTTACTTGAAAAAATCAGGGAAATACGAGCATCCGAACGTAGGTTTTACCAGAAGATTACTGACATTTATGCTGAATGCTCTGCAGACTATGATCCAAATTCAGAAATAACAAAACAATTTTATGCAAAAGTACAGAATAAATTATATTGGGCGATTTACGGCTTGACTGCAGCAGAGCTAATATATTCTCGAGTTGATCATAAAAAACCACATATGGGACTAACTACTTAGAAAGATGGTCTAGGTAATAAAATTCATAAGAGTGATGTAAGTGTTGCAAAAAACTACTTGACTGAAAAAGAATTAAGTGAACTAAATCACATTGTTTCAATGTATCTAGATTATGCAGAACTTCAAGCAAGAAAGCATCGGCTAATGAAAATGCAGAATTGGGTTGAAAAGTTGGATGCATTTCTATTGTTCAATGATTATGAAGTACTTAAAGATGCTGGTAAAGTTAGTGCTGAAGTTGCAAAAGCTCTAGCTGAAGGAGAATACGAAAAGTACAGAGTTATACAAGATAAATTACATGAATCTGACTTTGATGAATTGATTAAAGCAAGTAAAGAAAGTGAGAAAATAACTACAACAAAAACCAGCTTGTAGTTGAGCTATCTGTGTTTGACATCTTGCTTTTGTTTTAATTTCAAGGGGTGAACCACCCTAGTGAAAACATAAATCTTTGTCTCCATTGTACGCGATAAAATTGGAGACGTAAATAAATAAATTTGTCTCCATCTTGAACTATTGAGAGAGTTTTGTAGCTTATGTTTATGGCAAAACTTTTTTCTTTATCTTCACCTACAATTTGTTTATAGAGATTATTTAAAATATTTCCTTAAGAGTTTTAAATAAAAGTCGTTATATTTCAATAAGACCTCCAAAATAACCAGTTCTTGTTATATATATTTACCTAAATTACAAAAGCTGTTCACTTTTTTGAAAAAATATTTTACAACAAATAAAAAACATGATAAAATGAAACAAGGTTTTTTGTAGTAAGTAAAAGTTTAAGGTAAAAGATAATTTAGAAGTGCCTCATAATCGGGTTTTAAGCTACCTTACATAAGTAACTTAGGTCTTAGTAGTATAATTGTACCCTGGAGTCGTAGAATCTTTTTAAAACGATATTATTAGCCATCTTGTTTTTTGTAAGCATTTGTCTTTCATCTTTTTTTAGGTTATCCAAAATGCAATAGCAGGTTTTTCATATTTTTGTCTCTGTGTTGTATTTTTATTTAGGGCGATCTGATTCATTAAATCTTTTGAAAATGGAAAAGTAATATTTTCACACACTAAGTGGCTAAAAGCATAGAAATTCAGTGAGTTAAGTATAGTATGTTTTTGTTCCTAATTTTTCAATTTTACTGGAAATCACAAAACTCAGAACAGCTTCTTATTCCTTAAAACCTTACTTTGAAGAATAGGCCACACATTTATCTTCCTTTGAGTGATGCCTTTAATTATCTTACAATAACTAGGTTTATGTCTACTAATATCATGAAATGCAGCTGGTCCACCTGTATGCGTAAGTAGTTAGAGTAGGTTATAGGCAACTTTAAAAAACCGGTTAATTGCCACTTGAGTTTATTTTTTAAATGACTTTTATATTTCGGTTAAAAATTAAAATGGACGGTATATTAGCCTTTTTGAAAACCATTTCAGTTGAGCACCAGGTTAAAACTTATTACAGTTCATGTCTTTTTGCTTAACTTGTTATTTAAAAATTAAATATTTAAGCACGTTAATAATATTTAGGTAGGTATTATGAAAGGTACATATCCTATATGTTCTATTATTATATATTATTATATATTATATATATAATATATAAGGTTTTACCCGAAACTGGGCTACACTCAAAAACCCTCTATAATCCTAGCTTTTAAAGCAATTAAGAAGTTTTTTTGAATTTCAAACTTAAATTACTCTTAACCCTTTAATATAGCCGGATTTTTTCCTTTTAGGAGATTTCATTTTCCAATCTAAAATGGCTTAAACTGCCAAAAATCTATGTAATCTCGAATCTAAAATGCTTAATTCACAAATAATTATTATAAATAACTTTACTAATACCACATTTTTGTGGCTACTTCTTATAGACGGAAAATCTCTCCCCTGGGTATATTGTAAACACGTTAAGCTCTATTAAAGTTTAATAGAAAAATCGTAATGAAAAAAATTTTAGAGCAATTCATATTTCGGACTGCATTTCTAGTACAAAGAGTCCATTTAGTGGGGTATGAAAGCTAATAGAAAGCGGAGTTGTGCAAAATTTTTTAAAAAAGTGAACAGTTTTTAGAATTTTGGTGAATATATATAGTAAGGGAACAGTGTAAGTTTAAAGTTAGATGTTTTATAATAAGGAGTAAAAGTGTTTTGGAAAAATTTCCCTCACTTCCGGAAAGATCGATAAGGGATCCGGTATACTATAGTAAATGGTACAGAAATATAAGCATCTCTTGAGTTATGTTAATAAGTGAACTTAGTTTATGCAGTAAGCAACTGTTATAAATTTTCTACCATATAAGTATATTTATTTATTAAAGTAAGCTTCAAAATGCAAATTATTTGGCAAACCTACCAAATAACCAGATGAACTTACAAAGAGAAATACAAGAAAATCAATATCTTAAGAGAATTTCAAATGGCAAATAAAATTTCATTTGGCAAAATTGCCAATCGGCTCCAAAGCTGCGTATATGTGGAGGTTTAACCAAAATGTTAAATGGCAAATTTCCTTATATATAATATATATTACATACTATAAATATGTAATATATCAATGTGACAAAATAGAAGCATTATGATTATTTAATAGGAAGTTGACATAGTGAGGAAAATATTATAGAATTATAGTAGAGTATTTTGTCTTAAAAGAAAGAAAACCCTAAGAGCCTTCAATCTTACCTTTACTATAAACCTGAACTGACTTCCTTCACTTATTAATATATTTTTCAAGCTTTGCCAAGAGAACCACCTACTGCATTTTTTACTTCATGATAAGAGAACAAGACCGCAACCAATACAGCCTTGCTCAAAAACCTTTCAAACACTTAACTTTAAAAGGAGCTTCAACCCATGGTACAAGATTTTTTAACTGATGTCAAAGAAAAAAATACTTTAAATTATGATTTTAACAACGCTGTCTCACATTTAGAACCATTAGAGCAATTTGATGTAGAAGAAATAAAAAGACAACTATTATTAAACATCAGATCATGCCTTTCTTATTTATTTCCAAGAGGAACTTTTCATGGTGACAAATTTCAGATAGGTGATGTACAAGGTAATAAAGGCAAAAGCCTCAAAGTTGAATTAGCGTATGGCAAGGTCGGATTATGGATTGATTTTGCAACTGGGGACGGTGGTGACATTATTGATCTTTGGGCAGCTGCACATGGGAAAAACGCTAAAATAGAATTTGTTGAAGTAATTTCTTCGATAAGTGAATGGATAGGATGTAACAAGCGACCTACTAAAGAGCAAAAGAGAATAACTCAATGGGACTATCTCGATCGGGATAATCAGTTGATTGCCAGCAAATATCGTTATGATACTGCTTCAGGAAAAAGTTATCAACCATTTGATGCTAAAAAATCTACCTTTACTGCACCTGAGATCAGGCCTCTGTATAACATTCCAGGCATCACTAAATCTGATAGAGTGATATTGGTAGAAGGGGAAAAATGTGCTGAGCTACTCATAGAACAAGGGATCACTGCAACAACAGCAATGTTTGGAGCAAAAGCACCTATTGAGAAAACTGATTGGACTCCACTTAAAGGTAAACACATTATTATATGGCCAGATAACGATGATCCTGGAAAAGATTATGCTCAAGAAGCCGCAAAAAAGCTTTCTGGTTTTGGAGTTGCATCACTTTCTATTCTCAAGATTCCTCAAGATAAGCCAAAATCTTGGGATGCTGCAGATAGTGTGCTAGAAGGAATGAACGTTGAAGAATTTATCCTTAACAACAAAAGCCCTTATTCTTCAAGAAAGTCAAAAAGAATTGATACTACAGTTTGGACCAATATCCCTCCAGAAAGAAAGTGGGTTATTAAGGATTGGCTCCCTGTAGGAAGTGTTACAGCTCTTTATGGTGATGGTGGTGTTGGAAAATCTCTCCTTGCTCAACAATTAATGACAGCCGCTGCTTTTGGTAAACCTTGGCTTGGAATAGATCTGGAAAAAATAAAGACATATGGTGTGTTCTGTGAAGATGATGAAGAAGAACTTTGGCGTCGGCAATGCGCAATAAATGAATTTTATCAATCAGGTATGGAATCTTCTGATTTTCAGGATAATGTTGGCTTATGGTCACGAGCAGGGCACAATAATCAACTTATGGTTTTTAATAACAAAGATACTGGTCAATTAACTACGTACTTTCAAGAGTTACTTGAGGATATTGAATCGTTTCAGCCGAAGCTTGTGATATTAGATACAGCAGCAGACCTATTTGGAGGAAATGAAAACGACCGTTCTCATGTGAGACAATTTATTCAAGGTTGTTGTGGTCGAATAGCTCAAGCAATAAAAGGAGCTGTTTTATTACTTGCCCACCCTTCTGATGCGGGAATAATACGTAAAACTGGCACAGGCGGTTCAACAGCATGGAATAATACAGTAAGGTCTCGTTGGTATTTGACTAGACCAGATAAAGCTAATGCTTCTCCTGATGAGAGAATTTTATCGCGCAAAAAATCTAACTATTCGCAGTGCAATAACGGGCAAATGACACTTTACTGGAAAAATGGGGCATTTGTACATGACAATTCAGTTTTAAATTCAGAACCAATAATCAGAGATCAATATAGTAAAAAGTTGGATTTAGAACGGATGAGAAAACATGAGGTTATCTTGAGTTTAATTCGCAGTAGCGCATATCAAGGTAATATTTATACTGCTGGACAATTTGCAAAGCGTTTTGAAGGAGAAGAGGGTCTTGGCAGTGAGCGCAATATTAGAGAAAGAATAAATAATCTTGCAACTCTTGGACAGATTAAATTCTTTCGTAATGCTGCAGGATATGGGACCAATTCTAAATATGGATTTCTTTGTGTGCAGGATATGGAATTTAAAGTTTCAGTAGGAGATAAAGTAGAGCACAAGTTAATAAAGCCAACACATTACTATCTACAAGCAAATGGTGCGGTCTTGCCTATTAAAGATTTAGATATTTTGTGGTAATTTTTCAAAAAGTTTCTGAAAATAGCAATTACTTTTATTCAAATTTTCAGGATGTTGAGAGCATTTAAGAGGGGCAAGTGAGTTTTCTAAAAAACCTTCATACAAAATTTTCTTTACAATGAATAAAAATGACGATAAAATCATGTGCAAGTTTATTTTATACTAATAGAATTAGTATAAGTACATTTTATTCAAATTTTAAAGGGCATTACAGACGCTAAAGAGATACAATCGATTGGGTTGGACACACTCGCTTTAGAACTTAATTACAGGCTTTTTGGTGAATTAAGCAGTAGTTACCTTATTTCAAACAGAGTGGTCTAAGAGGTTTCATCAATAAAAACCATACTTGAAAGTAGCACACACTCAATTATAACTATGGTGCGTCTCTTTCTAAAATTTTACTTAAGAACTGCTAAGAATTACTACAGATGCTAATTTAACGAATTTTGTCTGTTCGATGTTAGTTATCTTCCTCTAGAAAATCAAAGTGGACTTTACATCTTATTAATTATAAATTAACTTACTACCTAATTAATTCCTGAGTTATGTATGAGTAAAACTTTGATAATATTAGCAGCAGGAAAGAGCAGTAGAATGAATTCTGAATATTCAAAAGCGTTGCACCAAGTGGGAAATCTTACTCTTTTAGAACATATAATTTCTAATGCAAAATCGCTGAGTCTAAAAAGCTTATCAATTGTTGTTAACAACTCCCTTCTAAAAGATTTAGAAAACTTTGATAGCCTAAAAAGTATAATCGATCAATACAATATAAAACTAATAATTCAAGAAGATATTACAGGTACTGGCACTGCAGTTAAAATTGCTCTAGAAAATCTGGAGGAGTTATCTGATCAAGACATAGTTTTAATACAGTATGGAGACACTCCTTTTATATCTAGCGATACAGTTATGAAAATGACTGATTGTTTAAAGTATAATAATTTAGTTCTTCTTGGATTCAATAGTCAAGATGAACAATATGGAAGATTAGTAATTGATAATTACGGAAATGTTCAAAAAATCCTAAAAAATGGAGATAAAATGCTTCTTGCAAACTCTGGAATAATAGTTTCATATGCTAAAGATCTCTTTACCTTAGTAAAAGAAATAAAATTTAATAATTCGACCAATGAATATTGTCTTAATGATATAGTACCCATTGCAGCAAACAATAACTTGAGTGTAGGTTATGTAGTTTCTGATGAAAGAGAAGCAATGGGAGTAAATAATAAGGAGGATTTGATTAAAGCCGAACACTATTTTCAAGAAAGAAGGCAGCCAACTTTTCTTTCATAACTACATTTTTTTATTCATTAATTTAAGTTGACATTTGTTTTATACTGGTTTTATAATACCTTTTAATTCTTACTTGTAAGATAATTGGTACGACAAATTTTCCTAGTTGTAGTGAGAGGGTATACATGGGGATATTAATAACAGGTGCTGCAGGTTTGATAGGTTCAACCTTGGTGAAAAAGTTAGAAAACCAGGGACATGAAGTAATAAGCTGCGATATTAGGTTTCGTAACAATCCACTCAGTTTTTTTTCAGAAGATATAGTACCACTACTTGCTCAGTGTACAGGAATTATTCATCTGGCTGCAATTTCTCGAGTTATACATGGTGAACTTTATCCTCAACTGTGTCAAAAAATTAATGTTGATGGTACAATGCAGTTTTTAGGGTTATGTAATTCACTTCCAAATAAACCGTGGTTTATATATGCAAGTAGTAGGGAAGTCTATGGAGAGCAGAAGGAACTGCCGGTTACAGAATCTGCTAGTATCAATCCAATAAATAATTATGCCAAAGGTAAAGCATTTATTGAGAAGCAAATAACAAGTTTAAAAGATTTTAATGTAGCAATATTACGCTTTTCAAATGTATACGGTGGTTTGCTAGATCATAACAGTAGAGTAATTCCCGCACTCTGTATTAATGCATTAAGAGGTGATCCAATTAAAATAGAAGGTAAAGAATGCGTTTTTGATTTTACCTACTTGGATGATGTTATAGAGGGTATATGCTTAACTGTTAAATATTTACAAAGTGAAAAATCTTCTCTTCCTGCTATTCATCTTACTACTAATAGCCCATGTACTTTAGAAAACTTAGCAAAAACAATATTAAAAGTCACGAAAAGTGATTCTAGAATTGATTTTTATCCTCCAAGAAATTTTGACGTAACTAAGTTCTATGGTGATTTTACTAGAGCTAAAGAGCTACTTGGTTGGTCTCCAAAGCATTCATTAGAAGTGGGATTAAGTAAATTTATAAAAAGTCTACAAAACAATACACAAGAATATCCTAACAATATAGATATGGTAATATATGAAAATATTAAAAGTTATTCATGGTTACCCTCCTTATTATAGTGCTGGTTCAGAGGTTTATAGCCAAACTCTTGCTCATGAACTAGCAAATAACAATGAGGTACAAGTATTTACTAGGTATGAAAATAGCTTTTTACCTGATTTTTATTACACTACAGTCCTAGATTGTAGTGATTCCCGAATCTTACTGCATTTAATTAATATACCCACAGCTAAATATCGTTACAAATTTATTAATGAAGAAGTAGATATAAAATTTAAAAGAGTAATAGATAACTTTCAGCCAGATCTTATACATTTTGGTCATCTTAATCATCTATCAATTACTTTACCAGAAATTGCTTTTAAAGAAAATATACCTACAATTTTTACGCTACATGACTTTTGGTTAATGTGTCCAAGAGGAAGGTTTATTCAACGCAATTCTGAAGATTTGTTACGGCTTTGTGATGGACAAAAGGATCAAAAATGTGCAACCCAATGTTACAAAGGATATTTTACAGGAGATGAAGAATTCCTGAATTTAGACATAAATTATTGGGAACAATGGGTTGCAACTAGAATGAAGCACACAAGGAAAATAATAGACTATATAGATTACTTTATTTCCCCATCGAAATTCTTGATGGACAAATTTACTCAGGATTTTAATGTTCCGATAAACAAAATTTCTTATCTTGATTATGGTTTTGATCTCAATCGTCTTAAGAATAGAAATAGAGCACAAGAAAAAGAGTTTATTTTCGGTTATATTGGTACTCATACTCCCGAAAAAGGTGTTGATCTATTATTGAAAGCTTTTTCTCACTTATCATCTCAAGCAAAACTTAGAATTTGGGGAGCAGCAAGAGAAGAAACTAAAGCTTTAAAAGCGATTGCCGATCAGTTTTCACCTGTTGTTAAAGAAAGAATAGAGTGGGTGGGAAGTTATGATAATAAGAATATAGTTACTGACGTATTTAATAAAGTTGACGCAATAGTCGTTCCTTCAATTTGGGGTGAAAATTCACCGTTAGTAATACATGAAGCACAGCAACTTAGAATACCAGTTATAACAGCCGATTATGGTGGCATGGCAGAATATGTAAGAGATGGACTATTATTTAAGCACAGAGATGCAAGTAGTTTGTCAGAAAAAATGCAAGTCCTATCTACAAATCAGGAGTTATACAATAAACTTACCCAAAAAGGCTATCCTTATACTGAAAATGGAAATATACCTTCTATAAGTGAGCATACTGAGAAACTTAACAAGATTTACCGTAATGCTATTGAAAAGAAAGGCAAATCAGTAGCTGTGAAACCCGGTCCTTGGAGAATTACTTTTGATACTAATCCAGATTACTGCAATTTTGCTTGTATAATGTGCGAATGTTTTTCACCATACAGCAAAGTTAAAGAAGAAAAGAAAGCTAAAGGAATAAAACCTAAGATATTGTCGATAGAAACTATCAGAAAAGTAATTAAGGAAGCAGCTGGCACACCTTTAAAGGAAATCATTCCTTCTACTATGGGTGAGCCTTTAATGTACAAAAGCTTTGATGAAATAATCAATTTGTGCCATGAGTTTGGTTTGAAGCTTAACCTAACAACTAATGGTTCTTTTCCTATTAAAGGAGCTAGAAAATGGGCTGAACTATTGGTACCAATTTTATCTGATGTTAAGATTTCCTGGAATGGGGCAACTAAAGAAACTCATGAAAGAATCATGAAAGGTTCAAAATGGGAAGTAGTGACAGAAAATTTAAAAACTTTCCTTGAAGTGAGAGATAAATACTTTAGCGATACAGGTGAAAGGTGTACCGTTACTTTACAATTAACATTTTTGGAAAGTAATTTACATGAACTCTATGACATAGTTAAGATGGCCATAAAGAACGGCATAGATAGAGTCAAAGGACATCATCTTTGGGCACATTTTGAGGAAATTAAGGATCTATCTATGAGAAGAGATGAGTTAGCAATTAGTAGATGGAATACAGAGGTGAGAAGGTTATATGAGCTTAGAGATAATATGCTATTACCAAATGGTAAAAAGATAAAATTAGAAAATTTCACAATCCTTTCTCAAGAAGGTATTAAGGATTTGGCTCCAGGTGGTCAATGCCCATTTTTAGGTAAAGAAGCATGGATAAACAATGAAGGAAAGTTTAGTCCTTGCTGTGCTCCAGATGAACTCCGTAAGACATTAGGAAATTTTGGTAATGTTAATGAGGTTAAACTCGAGGAAATATGGCAGAGTAGTGAGTACCTAAGCTTACAAAAGAATTATTTAAATTATAAATTATGCAAAACATGCAACATGAGAAAACCTTTGATCAATTAATCAAAGATAATCTTAGATCTATTAAAATTTCACCGTGTGAGAGGTTTCACGAGTTGCTAGGAAATCCTTTGTATGAAAATAGGTTTATAAAGGTTGGTAAATTTCATGAGCCCGGTCTTGCACCGGTTTATGATCAGATAGGCGCTTATCATATCAATGTGAGAGGAGAAGCAGTTTATCATCATAGATTTCTAAAAACTTTTGGATTCTACTTTAATAGAGCGGCCGTAGAAGATGATACAGGGTGTTACCATATTGATTCATCTGGATGTAGAGTATACAAACAGTCGTATCAATGGATTGGAAATTATCAGGAAGATGCTTGTGTAGTTAGAAGACATGATAAATGTTTTCATATTAATTTAAATGGCAACAGGATTTATCAAGAGGAATATGATTATGTTGGAGATTTTAAGGATGGTATCGCTGTAGTCTATAAGGATGGCAAAGCTACACATATTAATCATCATGGAAAGTTAGTACATAATAAATGGTATAAAAAACTTAATGTTTTTCATAAAGGATATTCTATTGCAGAAGATCAACATGGTTGGTTTCATATAGATATTAATGGTGATCCTGTTTACCAGCAGAGATTTAAAATGGTAGAAGCATTCTATAATGGGATGGCAAAAGTTGAAACTTTTGAAGGCGTGTTAGGACAAATCGATATTACCGGAAATGTAAAGTTTAGTATTTTTGATTTAGGTAAAGAATCTCAAGTGCATAAGATTTCTGCAGAACTTTCAGCCTTTTGGAAAACGTACCTAACAAACGTTGCTATTGAACTTGATTTGTTAAATATTTTACCTGCAACTATGCCGATTTTATCTAAAAAGTTAAACATTATCGTACCAAATCTAGAAAGGCTGTTAAGGGCGTTGTGGGAAATAGGGTTTATTGATTACGATAAGGACAAGGACTTATGGCAACTATCATCAAAAGGTAAGTGTTTTAAGGGAATACCATTTTTGCCAAAAGCAGCAACGATGTGGGCAAGAGTTGCCGCTGAAAAGAATTGGTTAAATATTGCCGATATACTAAAACAGAAGTCAATCTCTTCATTTGAATCTTTTAAGGAAAGAGAAGCATCAGAAAATAAGAAAATAGCGTTTTACCAAGCATTGCTAGGATATTCTAGGTTTGATACTAAAGAGTTTAATTCTAGAATTAATATAGATGATGCTAAGAATATATTGCTATTTGGTGTACATTCTTTATTTCTTGCTTATTCTGGTATACACAATAAAGGTTCCATAGGCCTATATAACGAACATAAAGTGCCAAGACAGTTAGTAGAAAATTTAAAAGTCAAACTTATAACTCAGAAAGAACTATCAGCTACAAATTATGAATTAGGTGTCTTTTGCCGCTTTCTGCAGCATTATGATGATGATAAAGTATTATCTTATTTAAAATTGGTCAAAGGAATATCTCGTATTTTATTGATAGAAACCATTTTAGATTACCGCTCTCCAGCTGGAGGCTCTGTAGATATTAATGTAATGGTTGAAACAGGAGGTAAACTAAGAACATTAAGCGATTGGGAAAAAATACTCAAACAAGTAAAAGGATTCAAAATTTTTGCTGTTATACCTTTAACAGATTACTTATCAGTTATTGATGTCAGGTGTTAATCATATGGAAACATTACAAAAAAATGGTTTTTTTATTATCAAAAATCTGGTTCCTTTAGAGCTAATAACTCAGTCTTTAAGTGATATAACAAATAAAATATCAAAGCTATCCCAAGAACTAAGTGTTTCAACTTCTGACTACTTAAACTGTACCGGCAGATGGGGCACGTCATCTCAAGTAACTAGAATTATCTCTCAAGCATTAGATAAAATTATTAAAAATTACCTTGAAAAGTCACTTCAGTGTCAGATACTGCAGAAAAAATCAAATGTTATATGTAAAACTGCTGATTTAATAGATGCAGTTCCCTTCCATCAAGACATCTCCTATAGTTTCAATGATCCTTACCACTTTTCTGTTTGGTTAGCTTTGAATAATGTCAGTGAAACTTCAGGTGCACTGCAAATTATAGAAAACAGTCATAAATGGGAAATACAGCCTTTAGTTGATTTTTGGTACCCATATTTTTTTGATCAGTACTCAAACAACCGAGAAAATTACAAAATTAAGTCACTACCTATTTCAGCAGGAGATGCGATAGTTTTTGATTCACGGTTATGGCATGGTAGTGATAAAAATACAGATGCTAAAGATAGATTTGCTTATGTAACAAGGTGGATTATAAAAGATCAAGACCTTCCCTATGTGCCAAAACCTCAGCCTTCAGTTTTTGGTATACTCAATTGTGGTGAGTTAACAGAATCTATACTGAGAGAATGCTTGTCATTGTTTGGCTACCAGGAAAGTATAAAAGCAAAAAACATGGAAGAACTTATCAAGAGCTGGTTAGCCTTTATTATAGACACAACTACAAATATTTCTGAGATCGACACTACTGAGGCTAAGCGAGATTTATATAAGCTGCTTATTCTAAATCAAGCATCAGTACTACATGATGCTGGGGACATCTCAGGAAAAATATACAAAAATTTATGGTTTTCACTACTTGTATTTCTCAATAAAAAAGTCAACGTAGTGGAGCTAGCATTGTAAATGAACAGAAGTAGAGTTGATAGCTTCAAATGTGTATTGATGTTCATCCTGAATATAGTATCTAAATTCAAACTTAATGTACTTATAATGTCTTTAGTTGCCCTGGTGGTAGCTGTTGATTTGTCTTTTAGAAAGTATTTAGTAAAAAATATTCTAGATACAGCTGTAAAATATCAGGAAGGTAATGTAATTGAAAATCTTTTATTACCTGTAAGCGCTTATCTTGGTATGGCATTACTTATCACTACTGCTTTTAGATTCTATGGCTATTTTGTTGACATTCGAATGTTTACCTTAATGCGTCAAAAGATAGCTGATATGTCTTTTTGTAGGCTACTCCAGCAAGACCATTCCTATTATCAGAACAATTTATCTGGAAGCTTAGTACATAAGGTCAGTAACTTGATGGATAGTGTGATAGAGTTAATAAGATTGCTTATAGATTGTTTTTTCAGTTACAGCATAGCATTAGTCTTAGCTATTTATACCTTATCATTAGTAAACATAAAATTTGCAATCGCTACATTCACTTGGGTAAGCATTTTTATTTTAGTATCGATTTTCAGCTTTCGTGTACTTACTGAACTAGCTGATAATTACTCTAAACAAAATTCACAAGTAATAGCTAGTATAGCAGATAGTATTTTAAATGTTATATCAGTAAGGTTATTTTCTCAGCAAGCACATGAGAGACACAAATTTTTTCAAATATGCAAGAAAAGAACTATTGCAGAGAGAAAATTACAATGGGCATACTTTTGTCTTTGGTTTATATATGGCTATTCATTCGATATACTCCAAGCAGTAAACTTGTATTTTTTAATTCATGATTATCAATTGAACAAGGTCGCAATAGGAGATATTGCTCTTGTACTTGGAATTAATATATCGATTATAGAGTTTCTTAACCATCTAACTAGGAATCTTACCCAATTTTCTACTCATTTCGGCAAAGTTTCAGATGCATTGCCAATCTTGAATACCGTACCAGAAATTCAAGATAAGGAAAATGCTAAAGAATTAAATTTATTAAGTGGAAGAATAACGTTTAATAATGTTTCTTTTTCTTATGAAGGTCAGGAGTCATTATTTCAAGATTTCTCAGTTACCATTAATCCTTGCGAAAAGGTAGGCCTAGTTGGTTATTCTGGAGGTGGTAAATCTACTTTTATAAACTTAATCCTAAGGCTATTTGATGTTAAAAAAGGTAATATACAGATTGATAATCAAATAGTATCAGAAGTTACACAGAGTTCTTTGAGGCAACAAATATCTGTAATACCTCAAGACCCATTGTTATTTCATGATACTATTTTAGCAAACATCATATATGGTAAACTTCAATCTACTATCGAAGAAATAATGAGAGCTGCAAAGCTGGCTGGTATTCACGATTTCATTATGGCGCTACCAGATCAATATGAAACTACAGTCGGAGAAAAAGGCATCAAGCTATCTGGAGGAGAAAGACAAAGAATAATAATAGCAAGGGCATTTCTAAAAAACGCTCCAATATTATTTCTCGATGAACCAACTAGTCAGTTAGATTCTATAACAGAAAAAACAATTCAAATGAGTTTATTTAAATTGATGAAAAATAAAACTACGATTACTATAGCACACCGTATTTCTACACTTTTACACATGGACCGAATTATAGTATTTAACAAAGGAAAAATTGTCCAAGATGGTAAACACACTGAGCTAGTTTCTAAGCAAGGTCTTTACAAGGAACTTTGGAATGCTCAAATTGGTTGTTTGAATGGCAAAAAAGAAGATGGAAAAAATTATTGATCTGAGAAGCGACACTACAACTCTGCAGAGCTCCAACGTTATATATGCAATAAGTAATGCAACTGTTGGAGATTTTGCTTATGGTGAAGACAAAAGCTGTAATGACTTATCAGAATATTGCAAACAATTATTCAAAGTAGAAGAAGCATTATTTGTAACCAGCGGTATGCTTGCAAATAGATTAGCCATTGCCAGCCAAACAAGTCCTGGTGATGAACTAATAACTCATTATAATTATCACGTTAATTTTTTCGATAGCGCAGGCAATGCAAAAGTAAATAATATCGTATTTAATTGTATTAGAAATAATAGCGGAATCTTAGATGTTGATGAAGTAGAATATGCTATTAATTCTAAGCCGAGGTATAAAATTTTTGCTCAGGTGAGTCTTGTTTCTATAGAAAATAGTATAAATGGGTTTAATGGTAAAATTTATCCTTTTGAAAAACAAGTTGAGTTATATAACTTTTTAAAAGCTCACAATGTAAATCTTCATTTAGACGGTGCAAGAATATTTAATGCTCATATCGAAACAAATATTGCTTTAGCAGATTATGCTAAATATGTGGATACAATGAGCTTTTCTTTTACTAAAGGACTTGGCGCTCCTTTTGGTTCAATGCTTATGGGTAAAAGAGAGATAATTGAAAGGGCTAAAAAGCTACAGGTTTGGCTAGGTAGTGGTTACCATCAGATAGGGTATTGTGCTAATGCAGCAAAATACGTACTACAGAATAATATCTCTAGGCTTAAAGAAGATAATAAGCTCGCTAAATTGTTTGCAGATAAGATTAAAGAAATTCCACACATAAAACTTATACTACCTTATCCAGAAACTAATATAGTAAGCTTTAGTATAAAAGCACTAAATGTAACTAATGAGGTTTTCTTGAGTAAGTGTCAAGCTTATGGTTTATTGCTTTTTCCTTGGCTCAAGTCTCATATAAGAGCAGTTACCCACCTTGGCACAAAGGAAACAGACATCATGAAAGCTGCTGAAATTATAAAGGAGGTTGTGTTAAATTTATTATGAGAATAAAAATAGATTTCTTTAGCGATTCAAACACTGACCCTTCAGCTAAAATGAGGGAAGCGATGGCTAAAGCAAAAGTTGGAAACGAAGCTGCATGTGAAGATCCAACTGTGAACGAATTAGTGGCAACCGCATGTAAAATATTAGGTAAACCTGCAGGAATCTTTTTGATTTCAGGAACGATGTCCAATGTAATTGCTTATAAAGTACACATTCAAAGACCTGGTGATTACTTGCTGCTTGATGAAACTTCACATCCGCTCATAGTACAATCTGGCTTGATTGCAGCCCAGGCACATGCTACTCCTTTGCCCATCAAAGGTACGAGAGGAATATTTACTGGAGAACAAATTGTTGAGTTTATTACTCGTCCTAGTTTAAGAAATATTCCGAGAGTTGGGCTTGTTTCTATCGAACAAACGACAAATTTTGGTGGTGGAGCTGTGTGGCCTTTAGAATATATTCAAGAGATCTCAAGTCTCTGCAAAGAGAATGACGTATTCACTCATTTAGATGGAGCAAGACTGTTCAACGCTTGTGCTCATACTAAAATATCTCCAAAGGAGTATGCAAGTTATTTTGATTCGGTATTCATTGATTTTAGTAAAGGATTAGGTGCTCCAATGGGCGCAATATTGCTTGGAAGTGAAGATTTTATTGAAAAAGCTTGGTACTATAAGTTTCAAATTGGCGGAGGTATGCACCAAGCTGGCATTATTTCAGCTGCATGTTTATATGCTCTACATAATAATGTAAATTCTTTAGAAGAAGATCATAAAAAAATGCAGCACCTTATAGAAGGCCTAGACTCCATAGATCAAGTTATAATTGATATCGACCTGTATAAAACTAATATAGCGTATTTTTCATTACTTACTAATTGTATATCTACTCAAGAATTAATAAACGTACTAATGAAAAATTATGGAATTAGAATGGCTAACATCAAAGGTAAAATCAGAGCTATAACACATAGAGATATAAGCTATGAAGATATTAATACTACTGTATCTGCTATAAGAAAGATACTAAGTAATTTTCTGCACTAATTGTTTGCAAACTGCTTGTCAAACAATATTATACCAATATAGTATTATGCTAGCATCTGCATAGAGCTATTTGGGAATAGGTATGAACTTTGTCTTCTTTCAATATTTACTATTCTTCTGTGGATATATGCTGCTTTATTTATCAAGACAAAGTATACCAATTGCTCTACCACTGTTAATAGATACTGACCATGTAAAATTAAGCTACTTTTTTGCCTGCTTTTCTTTTTTTTATGGAGTATCAAAATTTGTTAATGGAATAATCATGGACTCCAAAAATAATCCATTATTTATGTTTGGGCTATGCAATATTGCAACTGGATTATTAACCATTGGTATAACTTTATCATATAATAATCTGACTTTATTACTGTTAACATTAATATTATTAGCTTGGACACAAGGGTTAGGTTGGCCAGCTATTACCAAGTTTATGGTTACAAACTCTAGCATCTCTTCAATTGCATCATCATGGGGAGTTATGAGCTCATCTCAGCAACTTGGTTCTTGTATTACTTTAATTGTATTACCAAGTATAATTAAAATATATGATGCAAAAAGTGCATTTTTGTACTCTGGTCTCTTATGCTTACTTTTTGGAATTTATACAATATTAAAAGCATATTACAAAGAAAGTGCCAACTTTACTACCTATTATAAGGTGCAGAAATCTCAAATAGGTATCAAGGTAACAAGTTCCATATGGTTTCTATGTTGTGCTACTTTTTGTGCTTATATTATAAAAATGGGAATCTTCTTTTGGTTTCCTATAATTTTAAGGGATAAATTACAAATTTCTCTTGTACAATCCTCACTAATAACGGGCGTATATGATTTAGGTGGAATCCTTGGAACTTTAATCACAGGAAGAATTAGTGATATGTACTTCTTTCAAAATAGAAGCTTGCTGGCATTACTTTACATGTTGGGTATAGCACTCACTTTTATTGCAATGAACTTTGGTCAAAACATAATTCTTATGAACCTTGGTGCAATCTTATCAGGATTCTTTATATTTGGAGTGCAAGTACTGACAGGTGTTATAGCTGTAGAAATTGCTCCACAAAATAATGTATGTGCAATTGTAAGCTTAACAGGATTATTTGGGTATATTGCAAGTTCAATATTTTCATGCGTGCTCTTAGGAGTACTTGTTCAGCACTTTGGTAACAGTATTATGTTTTCATTTTTTTCCATTTGCTCTGTTGTTGCACTCGTTTGCTTTTCCATACTATCAAGCAAAGATCTTAAAAAACTAAGTAAAGCGGTGTAAAAAAAATTTCTCAACAGTTAAACTTTGTAGATAGATTTTTTACCCAAGGAATAAACATGGTAACCATATCTTAGTAATAGCTCGCTATCTAATAAATTACGGAAATCAAAAATATTAGGTGCAGCCATAATACTCTTTAAACTTGCAAAATCTTGATTTTTAAATTCTTTCCACTCCGTTAACAATAACAAGGCTTCCGCGTCCCTTGCAGCCCCTATAGCATTGTCTGCGTACTCTATATCCTTTAGAACTTGCCTAGCATTATCCATCCCCATTGGATCATATGCAGTAACTTTAGCCTTGTTATTCACTAACAATTGTGCAATATCTATAGCTGGGCTATTTCTTACATCATCAGTACCAGACTTAAAAGTTAGCCCCCATATCGCTATTTTTTTATTTTGGACTCCATTTAATACATATTCTACCTTTTTAGCAATGTTTGTTATATGATTATAGTTAGATTCCTTAACTGAATTTAAAATTTGTAGCTTGACATTGTGATCTTCAGCAAGCCTTATTAAGGCCGATAAATCTTTAGGAAAACATGATCCTCCAAATCCTGGACCAGCTTTGAGAAATTCCTTACCTATTCTATGGTCCATTCCCATACTGTTAGCTAAAAGGTCAATGTCTGCTCCTAATAGCTCACATAAACCTGCCATCTCATTGATAAAAGCAACCTTTGTTGCTAGAAAAGCATTAGAAGCATATTTAATCATTTCAGCAGTAACTGTATCAGTGACTATTAACGGAATATTCTTATCTATAAATGATCTATATATAACTTCTAGTTTTGCCCTAGCTAGCTTAGTTTTTACTCCTATTATTATCCTATCTGGGTATAAAAAATCTGATACTGCAGAGCCTTGCTTGAGAAACTCTGGATTAACCCCCAAATCAAAGTTATAGCCCTTATTAGATAAATAATTATGTATATTTTCTGCAGTACCAGGAGGAACAGTTGACTTTATCACTATTAAGCAATCTTGATTAACTCTCTCAGAAACTTCACTTACTGCATTATATACATTCTGTAAATTTGCATTTCCTAGGGAGTCTGATGGAGTATCTACAGTTATAAATACTACTTCTGTATTGGGATTTATTTGAAAATACGAATCGAAAAATCTTATCCTTTGTGACTTTATATTATTCTCTAAATAATCTGCTAATCCAGGTTCATATAGAGGAATGTTCCCTGATTTCAAAAGTTCAATCTTCTCAGTATTTATGTCAATGCAATCAACTTTATGGCCCTGCTCCGATAACATTGTACCAGATACTAAGCCTACATACCCTACTCCTATAATAGTTATGTGCATTTTATTATCACCTTAAAAATATAGCTTAGCATCTAAAATAAATACCATTAACAATTATAAACTTTTGTTGTTACATTATTTTTCTTAATTGCCTTACCCTCCGAATAAGCTATAAATAAGGTTGATGGTATTAATATCAAAGTACCATATAAAGCACTTTTATCAGGTAATTCATTAAATATAACGTATGTTACTATTGCAGAAATTATTAGCTCTATGTATCTATACGGTGCAAGTGCAGTAGCATCAGTAAGAGTAAAAGCTTTTAACATGAAGAACAGAATTAGGTTTGAACTTATTCCTAAAATCAGCAGTAATACTAACTCCAACAAGGAAGGCATATGCCAATAAAATAACAAAGGTGGAGTAGAAAAAATAGTTGTCGTTAGAGCTGAATAAAATAACATACTTATTACTGACTCTTTTATCACAAGTTTCTTATTAAGTATGTCTAATATAGCAAAGATTAACGCAGATACAATAAAAATAAGAATTTTAGGATTAAAATCTTCACTATGAGCTTTGGTAGTAATAGCAATACCAACAAAGCCAATAACAGTTACTATCCATCTTTGCCAAATTATATTTTCGTTTAGCAAAGGGATTGCAAGAAGTATAACAAATAATGGTATAGAAAAACTTATAATCGTTGCAGTTACTATGGGGAAAACAGTCAACCCGTAAGTCCATAAGGTCATTCCACAAAACAACAACCCACCCCTGGTTATTTGAGTAGATATTTGACTTGTTTTAAAAGTTTCTATTCCATAGTAAAACATAAAAGGTACAAGGGTAATAGTGGTGAACAGAAAGCGGAAAAAAATTATTTCAAAACTCTGAAGATGTAAACTTAGATATTTTGATATAGTATCATTAGCTACACTACTAAGTAAGCTAAGTATAAACCAGATAACCCCAAACAAATAAGCTCTCAATCTGTAATCCATAAAGCTTCTGATTTAATAGATACGATGTACTCATATAATTTTACTACAAAACTAATAATATAAAAGTTTTCTGATGTACGTCCCCAGAATGTGATCGTAAGGGTTCATTATAAATAATTCGGGAAATTTCGTCTCTGTAGACATATTAAGAGCTATGTAACGAACGTTTATATTTGTGAGTAATAGTAAGGCTCAAGGTAAGGAAAATGCTAGTGAGGTAAAGTAGAATAACGTTAATTTGATAATTTAAGCTCATTCCCTCTTGCTACATCTCTCTTTAATATCTCCTCTTTTGCAGCAGGTCTATAATTACTGCTTAAATTTAGGTGCACACTAATTTTTCGATTTATATATTATTCTAATGCTTGTATAATACCTTCATTGAATATTTGATTTTGAGGTAATTAGATGCCAAAAAGTAAAACTAAACGTGGAACGGAAGATTTGAAGGGTAATGCAGGCCCAAGCAAAAGATCTCGTCTCAGTTCTGATCCTAAAAAAAATAAAGAGATTATCTCTAGCAAAGTAATAAGTAAGCTGAAGGATGTTGTTAAAGGTGATAGAACTTCAGCTATTGAGGAATGGGTCAAGGCTCACCCTGTAACAGTAGAGGGTCTAACCGTTGAGCAATCGGACCTCTTATGTAATGCGTTTCGTGATGAATCTTGTTGGTCAGGTGCGACACTAGATGTTGCTAAATTGGTAGGAGAATTAGCTAAATCAGGTGTGTTGAATCCATTTGCTATATATAAAATAGCATGTATTGAGTGTGTAGAGAGTGAAATTAAGCAATTATTTGACAAGGCGTTAGAGTCTTTTAGATCTGACTTATCTCATAAAGGTGCATGTGAGGAAGATAGGAATTTAGCTTGCAGTGATAAGCTTGCAAGAGTTGAATTGTTAAGTTCCATGGGAAGACGTGATCCTGTTTTCAATTTCTGGATTGATCAAGAATCAGGTAACCTTAGAGAAAATATAGAAGCAGAAGATGGATTTAATAAGGCTGTAGATTTCAAGTGGAGTAAGGGAGTGGAACACTTCTATAATCGTCTGTGTTCTGAAGAAAAATTAGTGAAAGAAGAGAGAGAAAAATTGCTAGTTTCTGCTATTGCAAAATTATCTCCATTGCAATCTAGCTATAAACTTGCTTCTACCTTAAGTTCCCTTCTAGGTAAAGTCATAAGCGCAAAAGTAGATCATAAGTCACTACTTGGGCTACCGAATAAGAAAGATAGGGGTGTGATCTACCGTCCTCTTAGTTACTTAGTAGAGCACGGTTTTCTTTGCACAACTAAGTATGTTATCCAGTACTTGAGCGAGGGATGTTCAAGATCTGAAGTAGAGAAAATGCTTTCACCTAGAGGATATGCACATCTTCTCTCATCGCTTTCATTTGTTGTAGTTTCTAAAGATTATGACTTGGATAACAGGAATGAAGCAAGGTCAGCTATTAGCAGTCTTTGGGAATCTAGTGTATTTAACCAAAATAAAATAAATGTTGTCGATCCTTTTAAAGATAGGATTGCTTTTGTTGCAATGGAAAATGCAATTTCAAATTTGATTGTAGATCAGGAGAACAGCAAGGATACTCAAAGTGCTGGCGATGGTGAAAAAGTTGATTTGGTCTTGAGTATTTTAAAGTTTGCTAAAGATTGTTGTTCAGACAAAAGCTTTAAATCATTAAAAGAGAGGATAGCAAATAGTTTAGATAAAACAAGGAATTCTAAGATGATAGATGCAACTAGCTCCTGCAATTTAATAGAAGAGTTGTGTAAGTCAGCGAGAAATTTGAATTTATTCTCTGCTAGCACTGAAGGTCCTCAATCTACGTTAGTGGGTACTAATGTTAGTATTTCGCCTGCTGCAGTTGTTAACAAATAGGAGTATTTATGCATGGTAATAATGAAGATCGTGAATTAGTTAGGGCTTTATTAAGTGGAGGTTGTGATGAGTTTAGTAGACAATTTGTAGGTTTTTTAAACAACTGTCCATCTTTTTTGCATTCGGCTAATAAGCCTGGCTTTTTTCCTACATTCTTTTTTGGTATGTTTTCTACTGCACATGATGCAGGTATATTAGTTGAAGATGAAAGAGTCTATTTTCGTTTTGACAATTATGGAAATCTAAAAGTTGCTGTTCTCACTAATAAAGAAAATAGAAGAATAGTCAGGTGTTATACTGTTGCTGATAATGAGAACAGCCCTGGGTCAAGGTTTAGTGCAGAAGAGAAGCAGCAGGTAGAAGAGAATCTTCCACAAGAATTACAGGAAGATGAGGATCTGGATTGGGAAGAGTATAAAATATTTCGGTTTGGAGAAGAATGTAGGTTTATTCATGAAATAGATAGATTTCCTCAACGTGATGAACCTGGAGCTCCAATTTTTCATGAAATTAACCCAATCAGAGAACAAGGTGAATTGTTAGACCTGATGAGTGAGTTGGCAAATGATGATACAGGAGAAGTGCGTACTAATGTTAAAAGAATTTTGGAATATGTTATTGATATCCATGATGAACATGAAGATAGCTTAGTGTTTCGTGCAGAGTCTGATTACCACGGTTTTCTGTGTGGGTTTTTAGTAAATTTTAGATACCGAGCTGTGGCTGATTTCTACCCAGAGCTACTTATAGGAAAAGGTTATGCAGATGTTGTTTTGCTTGTTCGTGGTGTTGATCAGACAAATGATTCGGTTCCAATTATAATTGAGTTGAAGGTTGGTGATGAGGAAGGATTAGAGCAAGCTAAAGATTATGCTAAAAGTTGTTCTGTTTCGTCTTTGCCTATTCATACCTCATCACCAAGTGCTGTTTGTGTAGCGTTAAATTTTCAATTACGTGGAGGTGCTGGTCTCCGAACTTCTGTGCAGGCCTTTTCAGAAGGTGGTCTTTCCTTAATACCGGGTTTACTACATCCTCATGGAAATGGAGTTAGGGGAAATGTAAAACGTTTTTTACAACCCATAGCATCAGAGTTCACTCAATCGCCTCATTGTAACACTTTTTCCTGTACGTCATCGTTTGTTTTTGGAAATGTTTTATCTACAAGGAGGGACTTAGAAACAAATGATGGGCGGGAGGTAAGGGTTACCAAGTATCTATTTAACCACTCTCAGGGAGAGAAAATGAAACGTACAGGTGGTAGGGGAGATGCAGCAGATATTGTAAGCCATGCGTTAACTTTAGCTCTATTTTTATCAAATATTGGTTTTGTTGTGCTTCACATTTTTCGTCGTTTAAAGTGGCAGACTTTACCAGACAAGGCATTGAACCTGTCGTTACTGCCTCAAGCCACAGATGATGCTAAGGTGCGTCAAGTACTTTGTGAAGTAGATGTCCAGGGTCATCTGGAAGTGGCTTCTGCAAAGAAATGCGAATCACTACGTGCTTACTCACGTTCTCATAGTGAAGGTTATTTCGAGGGAAGGTTTTCAGAACAAATGGGTAATGTTAGGAATTTACATCAACTTGCAGATCAGTTGATGAGTGCTGAGCCTAATTTTGGTAATGATGGTAATGTTAATGGTGAGTACAGGGCTAGGTATGAAGTTTTATTTAATGAGATTTCTCGTCTGTTGTATCCGTTATTAAATGGAACCCGTCTACTCGTGAACAATGAAGCTAAATTTCAGGCTTTGTTGCGTGGGATATTTCAAAGTTGCGATAATCCTGCCAAGGTAATTATTGAGTTCCAGCTACAGAGAGGAAGGAAAATAGACCTAGTATTATCAAAATCTGCGGAAAATGATGATACTCATCCAATTGGAATAGAGTTGAAGTATGCTAACACCGCAGAACAAGTTGAACGAAAAAGGGTGGAGGCAAATCGACAGTTAAGTGAATACGAATTTTGTGGAGGATGCAAGCGTATTACTGGGGGAGATGCGATGGTTTTGTTATACGCTATATTAAATGCTGTAGGACAAGAGCAGGATCTGATATTGATTGGTGGGCTTCGTAGAGCATCTGGGTTTTCTAGATGACTTGTAACTAATAAAAGTACCAAAGATAAGGTTGTTTATGGGTAAAATTATGCATTAAGCTAGAGTACGTTTGAGTAAGGTTGGAGAAAAAGCAAGGTCTTTGAGCAAGAAAATTTGATTTATGTTTTCTTAAGTTAAAGTTAACCTGATGAAGTTTGTATAATTTATTGTTGGAGTTTTTTTGTTCTATTTTTACTGTAAGTTCAATCTGCTCTATCTTTGGTCTTTTTTTCTTAGTTTTGCGGCAAGTCTAATATTTTTACTACTTAATGGAATAACTTGCAGAAAGTGGAGATATAATGCTAAGGCAGAGGAGCTCAGACAGTTATCTTAAACAATAAAGAAATACTAAAGGCAAAAGATACGCTTGCGTAGTTCGAAAGCTTTCTATAGGATAAGCCTCACCTGATTTACAAATAGAATTGTTATGTTAGATGTTTGCTATTTATTCTTAAGCTCATTTTAACAGCATTTTGCTTTTTTTAGTATGTAGGGGTTTTCTAGGAATTATCCTACTGAATTCTATGATATTATTTTTTGTAACATTGTTATACATTATAATGCACCCATTTGTCTAGACCATTTTTTTCAAAGTGATCCGATTTTTAAAATGAATATGTTGATAAATACGTCGACACATATTTAAAGTATTTATGAATATATTCATTTACTGTTTATGATAATAGAGATCAGCAGGAACTTTATAATGTAGAGTCTGATGTCGCCTTCTATAGTTATACCAAGCAACAAAATCGTTTATTATAAGATTCAAATCTCTGATACTATTTGGTCTATAATAATATATAGCTTCTTGCTTTAAAGTTCTCCATAAGCGCTCAACAAATATATTGTCGAAGCAACGTCCTTTATGGTCCATACTGATTTTAACATTAGCACGCTCTAATTCCATAATAAAGTTATAGCTAGTAAACTGCACTCCTTGATCGCTATTAAAATCTCAGGTTTACCTTGTTTTAGAGCTTCTTTAAGAGTATAAAGGCAAAATCCAGCATCAAGATATGGTGATAATGAATGAGCAATAATATAGCGACTATACAAGTCCATTATTGCCATAAAATAGACAAACTTACCTTCTACCATAATATATGTTATATCAGTAGCCCATACCTGATTAACTCTACAAATAATCAAATCTTTGAGTAAATAAGGATATATTTTATGCTTTTTTTCTTTAATACTTGTATTACATTTTTTTCTACAATATAGTCCACTGATCTTCATTTTTTTCATAATTCTTAAGATTTTCTTGTGATTGACTACTACTCCACTCGCTATGATTTCAGCAGTAATTTTGCGATATCCATAACGGCAATCAGAAGCCAAATATACTTCTTGAATCAAATTTGCTACTTCACTTTCGTTATTAATTATAGGCCTATGATATAGGCTAGACCTGCAAATACCAAGTAAATCAGCCTGTTTCCTAATTGATAGATCAGAATCTTTTTCTATAAACCTTACTCTATCTTTTTTGCTTATTTCAGTAATTTTTTTTTCAAATAACTATTTTCCACTGTCAGTTCTCCTATTACTTTATGTAAGCTTTCTATTTCTTGCGCTAAGATTCTTTGTTTTCTCGCACTTTCACTTTTTTCAGCAAATAGGTCTTTTAACCTTGCCAATACTCTATCACTCCAATCATATAGATTTGTTGATGGTATTTTATATTCACTACATATCTCAGCTGTGCTTTTTTGATTTTTTGTTGCTTCTAAAGCTATCTTTGCTTTTAACTCTGGTTCATATTTTTTTGTTGCCATACTTTTACCCCTTTACTTTCCTACTCGGATCAACCATTTTTTTTTGGTCTAGTTTATGGGGTGCATTATATTCTATGAGAAATTCTACAGATGGTAAATGGCCTTCCTTGGCAGCATAGTAGACTGATCTGTAGTTTTAGAATTATTAATATTAGAATTATTAATAAATGATTCTTGTTGTTGCTTTTCTATTAGAAGCTTTACAATTCCTAGATATCCTTTATTGGTAGCATAATGCAAAGGAGTCCAATTGTTTTTACCTTTTGTACCAACTTCTACTCCCTTATTAAGAGAAAATTTTACAATATCGATATTTCAAAAATCAGCTGCAATATGAATAGGCTTGTTTTCGTCATTAGTTTTAGCGTTAAAACTTACACCTTTATTATTTACTAAAAATTTTGTTACTTCTAAGCTATCAAACTTAGCTGGATGGTGCACAGCCACCTTGACCAAAAAATCATCCCCCTATCGCGTTCTTATCATTATGCCTTATACGCTGTATTACACCTTCAGATATAGTCATTGCTAACCTCCAACATCCTTGCTAATAAACCCTCGCTAAAACTGCCGAAAAGACTTTATAAGTTAATATTCTAAATCTCAATATTTTATGGTGCAGGTTTTTATTTTTAAAACATTATACTTTGTGTAGGGTATAACTACACGCATCAAAGTGAAAGAAAAGCAAAATGATGAAGAAAATGAAAGTTTAAGTTTTCTTCAACGACTCAAGGAGAGAATTTATGCTTTAAAGCCTGTATTAGCAAGAGCCTTAATCACTAAATGAACAATGTCACGCAGAGTTTCATCCTCAATTTTTCTATATTCCCTCACTAGCCTTGATATTTCTTCGCTGCCTACATCGCTATGGAAGGCCTTATCATGTAAGTCTTCAGAAGCTTTGGTAAAAAAATACGACATATCAACCGATAGTACTTCTGCTAATTTATATAACCTATCAACTACAAGCCTAATCTCTCCGCTTTCATATCCTTGTACATGCTGAAATGAAATTTCAAGCTTTTTTCCTAAGTCTCTTTGACTAAAACCACACATTAGCCTTCTTTTCCTTATTCTTTCACCTATTTGTTTATCGATAGGATGTTGTATAGTCATTTTACGTATCAGGTAATATTAACTATGTATTATCACTTTGAGAAAAAGATTTTACCAATATATAAACTGCACTACGTAACCTTTTGCTCTTAATTTCGTTATATCCTTTGACTAACTTTAGTATTTCTTCATCATAAGCTTCATGTGAGTCAGTGTGCATATCAGTAAAAAAGTTAGCAACATCTATCGATAGTGCTTTTGCTAAATCATATAATCTACTGGCCAAAACACAATTTGAACCATTTTCGTACTTTTGTATCTGTCTATACGAAACACCTATTCTCTTTCCCAATTCGGTCTGTGTCAAAGCACGATCTAACCTAAGTTGTTTTATTTTTTTACCTAATTGCACTTTTCACCTCTTATTCAAATTTACAACAAATTTTATGAAGTGGAAAAAAAGCTAGCAAAGTAATTGCTTTAATAATTTCTGCCTCTCGCTAATTAAATCGTTTGGCCTTACGTATTTTTTCTCAATTTCCCTCATCTCTTTTTCTCGTTCTGCAATGCTATTTCGTATTACTTCAGCCGAGTATCTGCTTTTGCCACTTGCAAACTCTGATCTTAATCTTCTAACCTTGTATTCGAGCTCAGCAAATCTTTCGTGTTGCTCAAGAAGTTCTATCATATGACTAATTTCAGAGTTTAGCTTTTTTTCCTCAACATCTCTTACAATAAAAGAAAGTAGAAGCTTATCTATTTGGTAATCAATATTTGGTTGAGCAGCAAATAGATCAATTATGGCTTTTACGTCAGTAGGATTTGTAACTAGTAAGTTAAAATTACTACATAAAAAACTATAGAACTTTATCGTCTTCTCAAGATAATTTTTCATATCTTGTGATAATTGCAATTCTTTGTGAATTCCTGACAGCAATATTTTCAATTCTTCCAAGTATTTCGTGTCAAAATTACTTACTTCTGTAGGTGAAAGGATCATTAGCAGCTTTTTTACAAGCTCAACATCATTTAACTTTACTGCATTATAAAGAGCTTTTTCTTTATCTTCTTTTAAATCATAAAGCTCTGATGAGTTATCTATGCTGAATAGATATTCAGTATTTCCTTGAGGAGAGTAGATTAAAATGTCCACTTCTCTTAGCGGGTGATCATCATTAAACTTTTCTAGTAACTGCTTATCGGTAGTTTCCTCTATTGCTACAACTGCTTTGCTTACCTCTTTCAACTTTGCAATATCATCTCTTGAGTTTTCAAGTATATCTTTAGCCTTGTCTAGCAGCTGCTCATATAGAACTATTTTTTCTTCATCATCAAGTAGCTGACAATGCTTTTTCAGCTTTTCAGTAGAGTAAGATAGGATATCCATTTTTTTCAATTTTACGATTACGATACCCCATTTTTGTTGAAACTGAAATAATTTTTATAGGATGTGTTTTTCTAGTGTAGATGCCCGCAAAACTTGTTATTATAATATACAGTAAATCAATAAGTCGTATAATATTAACAATTAAATAATATTTATCACGATATGATCGAATAGTAATGAAATTAAGTGAGGGTTACAATGAAAAAAATAAATGGTAAAAAATTGTCTAGTAAAATGTTAAAAGCGGTAGAGCGAATAGCAAAAGAAGGGTTATTACCTAATTTTATAAAAGCTGCTCCAACAGCAAATAAAAAGATTAGTAAATTACCTGTCTTAACATATCCTGAGGAGCTCAATCCATTTCGATCAGCTTTATGCAAGATAAGGCTAAGTGAATATGAAAATGTGAAATTAAATGAATTCTTGGAAAAAGCTATTGCAGCTGAAAATCTAGACAAATTAAGTAAAATCGTCGATGAAGCTTTGGATTTAGGAATAAGAGTAAACGCTCGCAACGAAGATGGCTTTAGCTTCACTAACGTTACAATGTTTAAGATGTATCGTGATGAATTCAAAGAAAATAAACAAGAAGATATAATCAGAAAGTTAGCCTTACATGGAGCAGATTTTAATGTACAAGTTGATAAGAAAATAGCTGAAATGTATCAAAAAGTGCAAAAAGAAATTGAGCCACAAATATATAGTAGGCTCAAGAAACTTAGGGAAGTTGGAGAAGACGCTACTATAGAAGGAACTGTTGAAGATGTAGAAATCGATAATAAGACCTTCTATATTGAATTTTCACATAGCTGCATAGTTGATGTTGCCAAAGTTGTAGAAGGTGCAAAAAATTTGGGCTTAAGTAAAGGAGACTTAAACCTTGGCGGTAGTATCATAAAAATAGGTGATGGTGAAGTTGAGGTCAAAACTGGGAAAGACGGTAAAAGAAATTACGTAGATATATCCGATAACAGCGCTTTTACAGTAACACTTTGCACTAGCCTAGGAGAGCTAAATTTAATGGTATATCATGACACAGAAGACTATCATCAAGTACAAGTTGAGGTAGAAGATGAAGAAATGTGGAACGAGTTGCAAGAAATAGGAGAAATCGTAGGAAAGGGTTGTTTATTTGGTGGAATGTCTGTTAAAGAAGTAGTGGAAAAAGGCAGCTTTACTAGATGTGGAAGGTGGGGCGACCAAAATTCTAAAAGTAGTGAGACCTTTTCTTGGGTGAGCAAATTAAAAGATACCAAAACGACATCTGTAGGACGTTCTTGATTGGTGGCTATGTTTTTACATAGCCATAATTATTGCAAAGTAAAGTAGTTCTTGAAATTTAATCAAAATTACCATAAAAAATTTACCTTAACTAGCATTGCTTGTAGAAGTGGATTGAAGATATATTCAGGCAATATTATTTATTGGCAAGCGCTTTTATCACTGAATGCACAATATCACGCAACGTTTCATCCTTAATTTTCCTGTATTCCCTCACTAGCCTTGATATTTCTTCACTACCCACATCGCTACAAAAGGCCTTATCGTGTAAGTCTTCAGAAGCTTTGGTAAAAAAATATGACATATCAACGGACAAAGCTTCTGCCAAATTATACAATCTATCAATTACAAGCCTTACCTCTCCAGTTTCATATCCTTGTATATGCTGAAATGAAATTCCGAGCTTTTTTCCTAAGTCTCTTTGGCTAAAACCGCATATTAACCTTCTCTTCCTTATTCTTTCACCTATTTGTTTATCAATAGGATGTTGTTCATCTTGTACAATCATTTATTAATATATTAACTGAGGTATTGAAGCAATACTAACTCTCATTGTAACTTTGAGAAAAAGATTTTACCAATATATAAACTACGCTACGTAACCTTTTGCTTTTAATTTCATTATATCCTTTGACTAATTTTAGTATTTCTTCATCATAAGTTTCATGTGAGTCGACATGCACATCAGTAAAAAAATCAGCCACATTAATCGATAGTGCTTTTGCTAAGTCGTATAGCCTACTGGCCAAAATTTGGTTTGAACTATTTTCGTACCTTTGTATTTGTCTATACGAAACGCCTATTTTCTTTCCCAACTCAGTTTGTGTTAAACCACAGTATAATCTAAGTTCTTTTATTTTTTTGCCTAATTCCACCTTTCATTACTAATTTTAGCTGCTCAAGCTTATATTGAATTTTTTAATTTATGAAGTAGAAAAAAAGAAGGAAAGTTGGAGAACTTTCCTTCCGGTCTACAGATTACAATAAACCACTATCATAAAAACTAAAGTGGCTCTTCTGTGTTACGATTATGTGATCTATTAATTTCATTCCTACATTTTCGCAGGTTGCAGCTAATGTAAGTGTGTTATCCTCATCCTCCTTTGATGGTTCTGTATCTCCACTTGGATGATTATGTGAAATTGCAATAGATGATGCATCGATCAGTAATCCCTGTTTGATTATTTCTCTCACATATAGAGGTACTCTGTCTATAGTTCCACAGTCTTGAATATACTCGTATATCAAATGACCACTTCGATCTAAGTATATTACTCGCAAGCTTTCCTTTCGTGACTGCCCTATTGCTGTTTTAAAGTATTTTAGTAGCTCTTCTCTGTTATCAAGAATCGACAGCTTTTTTAACTTACCTTTCAGTATCCTATCGAAAATCTCTTTCAGACAAAAGATACTTGCTATTGCTCCATCATTCATTCCTGTAACATTTTTTAGCTCATGAAAGTCAGCGTTAATTACCCTTCCTAAACTACTAAAGAGCTCTATTAGCTTTTTGGCCACTTCTCTTCCTTCTTCACATTCAGATAGAGTACGTTCCAGTAGCTCATGGTCAAGTAAAGACCTGCCTCTACTTGATAAAATGCGAGTTTCCAATTTTTCTTTTCTCTCACTATTATTCATAAAAACCTCCAAGGTCAACATTATATACAAATTCAACGCCAGCTTTCTGACGCAGTAGTTCTCGAGGAATAACCCTTTTGAACTCTAAATTTGCAATGTTGTCCTTGTTGCTTTAAAAGCTGGAATACCATTTGCCATATGAATTTGTGCATTGACATTTACTGTGCTAATTCCCTGAAGCGCAACGGTATTTATATTTGCAATCATAATATATTATATAAAATTGTTAATACAATATATTAAAGAAGCGATGAAGTAAAGGCTACAGCAATTAAAGATGGCTTAACTTAGCAAAAAAGTGTAGTATTCTATCACTTTGCTGATTACAAATGTTTATAAGGATAATCACTTTTTTCTTACTATATTCAAGTACGGCTTTTTGTAGTGATTGTAATTTTAATTTACCATACTGTGGGCTCAGTTGTAATCTAGATCTATCATATAGAAATTTAAGTAATATAAAAAAATTATTGAATAACGACGATAAGTTTGTTGCGCTTACGTTTGATGATGGACCGTCTAACAATAGAGTAAACGATATTATTAATGTTCTGGAAAGCTATGAAGCAAAAGCAACATTTTTTGTGCTTGGTGAACGTATAAATGAAAAAACGTCTGAAATAGTAAAGAAAATTCATGAATCAGGTCATGAGTTAGGCAATCACTCTTGGTCGCATAGGAAGTTGACATCACTTTCAAGTGAGGAACAATTGCAAGAATTGGAAAAGACAAATACAGCAATTAAAAATGCAATAAAACAAGATGTAAAATGGTTTCGTCCGCCATATGGATGTTATGACGATAATCTGATTGAAAATACTGATCAATTAAATATGTATTCAATATTATGGACAGTTGATTCGCTAGATTGGCAAGGTGATAAGCCAGAAACTTTAGTTGAAAGAGTTTTAAGTAATGTACATAATGGAGCAGTTATACTGTTTCATGATCACAATAACAGGTTAAACACAATTGAAGCTTTACCTCATATTATTAAAATACTAAAAAAATCAGGTTATAAGTTTGTGACCTTAAGTGAGTGGGAAAAAAGGGTTTGTAATACGGTAAAAGCCAGAAGTGTAACAATAAAAGAGGGGAAAAAAGTGTGTTTTGAAGGAATGTTATGTGGACAAAAAACAAAGTCTTTAACCGCAGAGCATTCATATTAGGTGGTATTCAGCTTACCATTTCTGCGGTTTTTAGTTGCAGGTTATATAATTTACAAATACGAAACAGACAAAAGTACGAAGCACTATCTAATAGTAATAGAATAAGAGTTGCTACTATTATGCCTAAGCGGGGCAAAATTTTAGATAGGAATAGCATTGAACTTGCGGTAAACAAAATTTCGTATGTTGTTTTGTTTGATGGTTCTGGTAAGGAAGTTGATTTGCAGACATTATCAGAAGTCGAGTCTAAAATAGCAAAATCGTCAGAAAAAATAACTGCTCTTTATAAGCGTTATTACCCGTTTGGTTCAATGTGTTCTCATGTAATCGGATATACAAAAAGACAGCAAGGCATAAGCGAAGTAGGAATCAGCGGTATTGAATATACATATGATCATATATTGAAAGGCAAGTCAGGAAAATCTGAGCAGGAAATAAATTCTAAAAAACGCGTCATAAAAGAATTATCAAGCATACCACAACAAGACGGACAAGATGTACAACTGACAATTGATATTAATCTGCAAGAGAAAACCGCAGAGGTATTTAAAGATCACCAAGGCTCCGCAGTGGTAATTGATGTAAATAATGGAGAAATTTTAGCATTATATAATTCACCTTCTTACGATAATAATCTTTTTGCTAGCAGGCTATCAAATGAGACTTGGGAGAGCTTGAATGCTCCTTCATTGCCGCTCGTGAATCGTGCGTTATCATATCAAATTCCACCTGGTTCAATATTTAAAGTAATAGTTGCGCTTGCGGGTTTAAAAGACGGGATAATAACACCAGAAGAGAAATTCTCGTGCAAGGGCTATATGAAAATAGGTGAGCGGAAATTTCGTTGTCTGAAAAGCAAAGTCCATGGGTATGTATCTTTAAATGAGGCAATGGCATTATCATGCAACACTTACTTTTATAATATAGGGAAAAAAATAAGTGTAGACTCTCTAGTAGAAATGGCCAGAAAATTTGGTATTGGAAGTGGGCCACTGATTGGAACGTTTAAAGAAGAAGCTCCAGGGTTGTTGCCAGATAGAGATTGGCGTACACGAAAGCTATATTCGCAGTGGTATTTAGGTGACACTATCAACTTAGTTATAGGACAAGGGTATATGCTTACAACACCACTACAGCTTGCAGTTCTTGCAGCGAGGATTGCAACAGGAAAAGAGGTAATTCCCCGCATTAAGATGAATGAAACGATACAAGATTTTCCCGATATTGATGTGGATTGTGAGCATCTTAGCATAGTTCGAAAAGCTATGTTTGATGTGGTGAATTCTAAAACTGGAACCTATAAGAAAGGGCTAAGCGGTATACAAATTGCCGGTAAAACCGGTACACCAGAGATAAACTCTAAGGGCGAAAGTCATAAGTTATTTATCGCCTATGGCCCTTACCATAACCCGCGCTATGCAATCTCTGTGTTTATAGAACACGGCAAAGCCCCACGCCAAGATGTTGCTATAGCTAATGAAATATTTCAGTATATGCTTGAAACTATGAGTATTAAACTTCTTGCATAACCATATAACAAACTTTTATTGGGAATAGAAACGAAAAAACTTACTTGACACCCTTCGCCAGCGCCCTTATCATGATAGTGAAGCTATTGTATTTGCTTTCGCCAATCTGCAGATTAAAAGGTAAGGATTACTTAATGTATCGGCGTCTTATGTTCAATTTTTTGCAGTATATAGATACTGTATGTCTTTACAAAACTTCATCTACATCTAGATTTTTATCTAAATAAGCTGAACGCGCTTATAAAGCGTTACAAGACATCAAAAAATGCCAATACTTGACAGAGATAGTAAAAGACTAGCTAACTCGGGGATTCTTTGTCTTTTTTTCTGCTTAGTAAACTTCTTAAACATTTGCAGCGTAAGTTAGTTGCAATTAAAAGCAGCTTAATCTTGCTTGTCAAGCGTTTAAAACATAAAAAACGCCAATATTTTAAAGCGGATAATAACCCCAGGGCTTCTTTTGCCTTTTTTTTCATTTAGTAAATTTCTTAATATTTATAGCTAAACAACAACCGTCATCCCTAAGTATCCCGCTGCTTGTTAGCGGGATCTCTTGTTAGCGCCGCGGTGGTATGACGTAGGATTGTTGTCATTCCGCTACTTGTTAGCGGCTGAGATACCGCGAATGAATCGCGGTATGACGGTGTAGATGATGGTTAAGTAATTCGTCATCCCGCTGCTTGTTAGCGGGATCTAGAGATACCGCGACGTCTCACCTATAGCCTTCAGTGCTCCTTTTTTTGTCATCCCAGCGTCACGCGTTGGTTTCAACATTATATCATGAACTTTCTAAAATTCATTGAGTTATGCTTTCAAACGGTAGTGCCGGGGTGTGAGTATAACGATTATCAGTATATAAAAGTCATAGCAGACAGGCTGGAAGCAGCGAGCGCTGGTGAAGTGAAACGAATAATATTCAATATGCCTCCGCGTTCAATGAAATCCCTGTGCGCTAGTGTTGCGTGGCCCGCATGGATACTGGGAAACCAACCAACTGCGAGAATAATAGTTGCAAGTTATTCTCAGCGGCTCAGCGAAAAGCATTCGCTCGACACCAGGTGCGTGATGCAGTCTAGTTGGTATAGAGCGCTATTTCCAGAGATAGAACTATCCAAAGACCAGAATACCAAATATAAATTTCAAACAGTGCAGAGAGGATACAGAATCGCAACATCAGTTGGTGGAACACTAACTGGTGAAGGTGGTGATTTTATCATTGTGGACGATCCGCTCAGTTCTGCTCAAGCTTTGAGTGAAACGCTTAGAAAGCGTGCCACAAACTGGTTTGATCAGACTTTAGTAACCAGGCTGAACGATAGAAAAAAAGGAGTCATCGTTCTTGTAATGCACAGGCTACACCAGGAGGACTTAACTGGACACCTTCTCTCCAAGCCAAAAAACATATGGCATCATATTTGTTTGCCAATGATTTCTGAAAATAAGCAGGTTATTTATTCAATCAAAAAGCCAATACCTCCCGTTCCTATCATCCGAGTAGCTCAGCACTGTGCGACCAGGCGATTATATAATAAACCAGCGTCACCTGTAAGGATATTATATTCAAGAGAAGAAGGTCAGTTGTTATATCCCCTCGATGGAGGAAAAGAAGAAGTTGAGATAATAAAAGCTGAACTTGGGAGTTACGCTTTTGCTGCTCAATATCAACAAAACCCTCTGCCGCTTTCAAGTGGTATAATTAAACCAGAGTGGTTGAAACGCTATAAAAAATTTCCTGATAATCTCTCGCATATAACACAAAGTTGGGATACTGCGGTTTCAACAAGTAACATGAGCAACTTTAGTGTCTGCACCACCTGGGCAAAAATAGATAATAAATTCTATTTACTCGACGTATATCGCGCAAAGCTTGAGTATCCAAAGCTTAAAGAACAGGTTTTGTCACTAGCTGCAAGATGGACGCCACACGCAATTTTAATCGAAGCAAAAACAAGTGGTCAACAATTGGTGCAAGAGCTAAAGACAAACAGTGATTTACCGATTATTGAAATAGTGCCACATGATGACAAGCTCACTCGATTTCATCAAATTGTTCCGATTATAGAGTCTGGCAAGGTTTTTCTGCCACATCAAGCAGTATGGCTGAACGATTTTGAGTATGAGATTTTAATGTTTCCTGAAACTCGACACGATGATCAAGTAGATAGTACCGTGCAATATCTCCAGTGGGTGAGAAACAGTACCTCCAGGGTTGCAGCTATACGAGCATTGTGATTTGAGTCTACCAGTACTGGGATGACAGCTAGGAGACAACCGTCATCCCGCTGCTTGTTAGCGGGATCTAGAGATACCGCGAATGAATCGCGGTATGACGGTTCGCGGCGGCATGACAATAAGCTCGTCATTCCGCTACTCGTTAGCGGAATCTATGCTGAGATATCGCGGCGGTATGACGTAGGGAAACCTTTCTTGGGTTAGCTATATCAATAGCATTGCTTTAAAAAGAGTGCCCATATTTTCAGTCAACCTTAAGAATTCACTAAAGATCCTATTCTTTTGTTCATCACTTGCGCTTTTCATTAAAGCCTGGGTTCTTTCTTTTATGCCAAAAAGATATAAAAATTCCCTTTGAGTTAAAATCTCACAATCTACATGCTTTAATGAATCTCTTAACGCTTGAAAGTTCACAAGTGCGGTAATATCACTATTACCAACATTCTCAAGAAAATTAGCATACTTATGTTGTTTTATCGATTGCAAAGTGCTCTTATATGCGGGGTATACATAACCGTAATCTACAATCAAAGCAGCTCCTTTATTATTATATATCTTCTTCTCAAGTTTTTTTAATATTTCAACCCCAACTGAACATATTTCCACCACTGCACCATTAAAAAATTTTCCATTTGTCATCTGAGTAGCTGACACTGGAATCCATGATTCTTTTTTTCTGGATTCCAGTGTCACGCACTGGCATGACACCAAGAGACTGCCATCATCTTGTTTTGTCACCATATTTTCATACCACCCCTCATCATGATATACAAACTGATCTATCGGAAGAGCGTCAAAGAACTCATTTGCTAAAAAAATGGTTGGTTGTTCTGGTAGGTTGTCAATATTTTTGTGCCAATTAACATCTAAGCTTTTTAATTTTTCCTTTTGTATCTTCCGTAAAGTAGGGCTTATTTCAACTAAGTGGATCAACATCGAATTAAAAAAGCTGCTGTATTTTTTAGTGACTCTTATTATATCGTGAATGAGTGTTCCTTTGCCTGGCCCAAGTTCAACTAGAGAAAATTTTGATGGCTTTCCTAATTTTTCCCATGTATGCATTATCCAAACTGCAATTACTTCACCAAATAATTGGCTGATCTCAGGTGCGGTAGTAAAATCACCATCCTTACCAAGCGGTAATTTACTTGTATAATAGCCGTATTTTTCATGGTACAAAACGGCATTCATGAAATCACTGATGGATATTGATCCTTGACTTTTGTCAATTAATTCGTGTATATAAGTGAGCATGTTATTAATAAATGTTTAACTATAGCGTGCCATAATATAAAATAGTAGAGTATTTATATATATAGTATACACTTAAGTTTGTGAGTAATAGTGCTTCAGTTATGGACGACAAAAACACCGATTATGTTGCCCTTATAGCTCAAGATGATAGTATTGAATACAAATTTGAAGAAGCTGTCAATTTTATAGAAAACAAGGTTATAAATGCTGATGGGCTAACTTTAGCGGAAGTGTTTCAAGTGCTAGTTCAAATGCTAGATGGTGATCTAGCATTGGTAAAAAAAGTACTAGCATATGCTAATATTATGGCAAAGCATGGAATGAAGGTAGCAAAAGAGTCGCAATTAAGCAGAGCTGATGTTCGCCGAGCTTTGGAAGGTAGAGAAAGTGTTGTCAATAGACAAGATTTTATAAAGAAACCACCTCTTCCACCTGCTATAAAATCGACCAAAAAGAAAAGTAGAGGTCTTTAGATGGCTGAATCTATAAAAAAATTTACTGTACAATGTGACTTCAAAGGACAAAGTTCACCTTTTGCAATATACATAGGAAATCCAAAAAGTGATGCTCATCCAATTCATCATCAAGATTCCTGGCTTGTAAAAGAACGTGGAGGGAATATTCCTAATAAAGTAAAAGAAAGTCTACAAAAATTATATAAACTATCTCAAGAAAATGGAGTCTCTTTCTCAGAGTTATGCGCGTATGCCATTACTGTGGTTAGTAATAATGATAAAAAAAGTGACGACAAGGAGTAAGATAGTTTAATCCCTCAATATTTCATTTATAGAGATTTTCGATCTCGTCTTTTCATCCACTTTTTTTACTATGACTGCACAATAGGTTGAAATATTATTTTTAGATGGAATAGACCCTGGTACCACTACAGAATAAGGTGGCACTTCGCCGTAAAATACCTTGCTAGTTTCTCTATCAATAATCTTTGTTGATGCCCCAATAAACACGCCTATGCCAAGGACTGATCCTTCTCTCACTACCACACCCTCGGCCACTTCGCTACGTGCTCCAATAAAGCAATTATCTTCTATAATGACAGGTGAAGCTTGAATAGGCTCAAGAACTCCACCTATTCCCACTCCACCGGAAATATGACAGTTTTTTCCTATTTGCGCACAGCTACCAATCGTTGACCAGGTATCTATCATTGTTCCTGAATCAACATATGCACCAACGTTGATAAAACTTGGCATTAGAACAACATTTGTACCTATATAAGCAGATCGGCGAACAAAACACCCAGGAACTGCTCTAATTTTTAACCGGCGAAATTTCTCCTCATTCCATTCACTAAACTTGTTACCGATCTTATCAAACCAGCAATTAGTATTATCTATTATTTTATTTTCTTCGGTGAGAAAATGTAATAATATTGCCTGCTTTATCCACTTATGTACTACCCATTCTCCACTTGATAGCTTTTCTGCTACTCTAATTTTGCCACTATCAAGGAGCTCAATTACCTCTTTAATTGCTATTCTTGCTGTTTTCTTTAGATTACAGTCATTAAATTTTTCTCTATTTTTCCAAATATTTTCTATCTCACTCTGTGTTTTTTTTAGTTGCAAACCTTCCATTTGTTATATATATATTGATATTAAATTTGTAGCTCTGTATCATTTGAGCTTGTTACTACTTTATATGTAAGTGCTATGAAAATACAATGTAATAGTTGTACTAAAACTTACTTAGTATCCCCCGAGCAAATTGGTGCATCTGGAAGAAAGGTAAAGTGTACGCACTGCAATCACATATGGCATGAATATCTAGAAGAAGTGTCAAACAAACAGCACTCTGCTGATATACAGGAAAAAAAAATTAGTGGAAGGAATTTTTTACAAAATCTAGCATTTACCACTCTAGCTTTTGCAACAGCTACAGGGTTATGCATTGTAATTGCTAATGGCATCTTTCCTAGAGAGATGAACAAAGCATACAAAACGATCAGTTTATACAAGGATTCAATAAGCTATAAATTAGGGTACAAAAAAGAACAAACAGAAAGTCCAAATGTAAAAAAACTTGCTGTAAATAAGTTTTATCAAGACTACCTTTTTTTATCTAATTTAAGATCTAGTTAAATAGGCATACCGATATCGGTATCCAGCTTCTCTAGCTACTTAGATGGTGTTTAGGGTGACAGAGTTTAAAAATAAGTTATTTTTTAGTAAAAAAGGCAGCTCATGAGTATTAAAATTGCACCTTCTATACTTTCAGCAGACTTTGCAAAATTAGGAGAAGAAGTAAGAAAAATTAGCGATTTAGGTGTAGATTACATACACATAGACGTTATGGATGGGAATTTCGTTCCAAATATTACAATTGGTTCTAGCGTTGTCTCTGCAATACGTAAATACAGCAATCTTCCTTTTGATGTGCATTTAATGGTCAAATCTCCTGGTAACCACATTGAAAGCTTTATAAATGCTGGTGCTGATATTATTACTGTACATGCAGAAGCAGAGATACACCTTGAGAGGTTGATAAGAAAGATAAAGTCATACAAAAATGTAAACGACGCAAAAAAACCGATTCAAGCTGGAGTCTCAGTTGTTCCTTCAACTTCCCCAAGTGTGCTTGAATATATAATACATGAGCTAGATATTGTGCTGATTATGACAGTCAACCCTGGCTTTGGAGGGCAGGAATTTATTCATTCACAGTTGAACAAGATATCTACTATAAAAAAAATGATACAAGAGCGTAACCTTAAAACACAAATTTCAGTAGATGGTGGAATTAACTCTTTTAACGCAGCTGATATAATAAAAGCAGGTGCAGATATTTTAGTTGCGGGATCGGCGATATTCAAGGCTGAAGATATTAAGAAGGCCGTAAATGATCTTAAAAATCCATCGTTGTGACCCTATATAGCTAAAGTGGCTTAGGTTTACCTACAATTTGAAAAACAACAAATTCGTCATTCCGCTACTCGTTAGCGGAATCTATGCTGAGATACCGTGGCGGTATGACGTAGAAAAACCTTTCTTGGGTTGTATCCGTTCAGCTAAGCGGTGTGAGAGATGATAGATAAGAGGTTTTGGAAAGGATTGAGACCCCTTTGTTTTCATGTCAAGTATAATGAAATTATCCGTTCAAGGAATGCATTTCCCCGCTTCGATTGGGTAAAATATGAATTTTTGCGATAAACGACATAATGCCGTATCTGCTGTTCAGCATGGTTGTTTGTCAGCGGAATGTTTTCTGGGTCATCTAAAAAATTCCACATTATTCTTTCAGATTTCAAAATATTTTTTGCAACTCGAGAAGCTCCAATTGCTTCAGGTAAACGGCTTCAAGTAATACCTTGTACGTTTTCGCAATTTTCTGGCACGTCTGGTAAATCTAAAAACATCTATCTCATTTTTTAGCAAGGCCTTTTTTAGTGCAAATAATTCAGTGGCTACGTTTCTTAAGTAACAGCCCAGAACTTTAACTTCAACTATGTGCTAATCTTTCAAAATCTCTTGATAAATGTGCCCAACAGATTTGCCTGTTCTTATCGGCAAAGTAGTTGTATGCTGCGTACCTGTCGTAAGCTATTGCGATTGCAGAACTTACTATTTTGTAAAACCTTCATTCCTCTTGACTCTGTCAATTTTATAAAACTTGCTGTATTACTGGCAAACATCCAGCACCAACCAAGTTTACCTTTGTTATAATGGCTCGTTTCATCGATATGCAGAACTTCACTTTTACTTACTTCTTGCTCGATTTGCTCATATGCTTCTTGGCATTTTTCTGCAACTCTAGCCTCGCTATTTGACACGCTACCAACACTGATGTCCAGGTTGAAAATATTTTTTATAATATTTGCTACTTCTCTTTTCGAGTTCTTGTAAAATCCGCTCAGCGCCGCGATTGTTGACTTAACTTTTGGACCAAATGTATCCGCAGTAACACCTTCTAGTAGCCTGCTACTTTTTCTTTTTCCACACTTGCAACAGCGGCCATTCTGTAATTGGTATTCCACAACATAAGGCTTAATTTCTGGCAAATCAACTTTTTGATGAATGTATGGCTCTTTCGATATCGCAATTTCTCCTCCGCACTCGCAAGAACTCTATTTTCACCACTTCATCTGCTTCCATTTTAGGGCGATACTTTCCTTCATGCCCAATCTGTGCCCCTATTTTCCTGTCACTTTTTTTCTTTTTCTTCTTTAGCTTGTATAACTCTTTTGAGCTCGGTATCGATGAATTTTGTGAATTCAGACCTAGTCTTTCTTTCAATTCAGCATTTTCGATTCTTAGCGCCTTATTCTCAGATCTAAAATTTTCGTTTTCTATCTCCAACCTCTTTATCTCTGCTTTTAGTTGCTCTATCTCTATTTTAAAGCTTTCACAGAGCTTGAGAAGACTAGCTAGTAGATCAGACATATTTACCACACATACTACTTGTGATATTATGTTTTTAGCACTCCTTGTCTACTTTTTATTTTACCGCTCCGCTGAACGGATACCTTTTTTTTACTGTTTGAGTATGTAAGGATTATGACGACCTATCCCAAACCTCAACTATATCCTCACTAAACTCTATTATCTTTGTTTTTTTAAACTGATAACAGTTGTTAATGAATTGAATCCCTAAATCTCCTACAAAAGGAGTGGCATCATTGCCTAAAATTTTACCACTGCGGCATATTATCAACCTGTCGATTAAATTACACTTTAATAGTTCTGTGATTAACACTCCTCCACCTTCAACTAATAATCTTGTTATACCAATTTCTGAAACAAGTTTTAATGCCATGTCCTTTAGGCAAACCTTACCTGCGTTGCTTGAATTAACTACTAAGTAGTTAATGTTTTTTATTTTTTTCTCTACTTCTTTATTTGTGATGACCCAAGTTATTACTTTGTCTGCAGTCTTTGCAATGTTATGCTCTTCCTTTAATCTCCCTTGGCTATCTATAATTAGCCTTATTGGCGATCTACTTCCAAGTCCTGGTAATCTGCAAGTTAAGAGTGGATCATCATTAATAAGAGTATTGCTGCCAATCATAATTGCATCATATTTTGCTCTAAGCTCATGCACCCAATTTCTCGTATTTTCACTTGTTATCCATTTGCTATCGCCTGTAAATGTTGCGATTTTTCCGTCAAGAGTTGTTGCGACTTTGCAAGCTATAAATGGTCTATGTAATTCTTTAGTGGTGAAAAAACCGACATTCAGTTCTTTTGCCTCTTTTTGCATAATACCTTGCTCAACTTCAATTCCTGCTTCTTTCAGAGCTTTCATGCCTCTGCCTGAAACTCTACTATCTGGGTCAATAGTTGCAATTACTACTCTTTTTATGCTAGCTTTTATGATTTTTGCAGTGCAAGGCCCCGTGACTCCGTGATGACAACATGGCTCAAGAGTGATATATATAGTTGCGCCATGAGTTGAATCTTTAGCGTTTTGCAAAGCGACTACCTCCGCATGCGGACGCCCACCAATCCCTGTATATCCCTCACTAACAATTGTACCATCTTTTACAATAACACACCCGACAGCAGGATTTGGTGCAACATTTCCAAGATTTTTTTCTGCAAGCCTTAATGCAATTGACATGAAATGATCATCAGTCATTAGAAAGAAGTCATTTCGTATGAGGTATCAAAAATTCTTCTGTGCTCGTGTATAGCAAATCTATCTGTCATACCTGAGATATAGTCACATATTATTACTGAACGCTGAGATTCACAAGCGAGTTTGCTCCACTCTGTGGGAAGTAATCCTGGGTTTTCATAAAAACATTGAAAGAGTTCCTGTATTATGCGTTTTGCTTTGTTCATCGTTCTACTCAGTTTATAGCTTCTGTATATTTTCTCCATGTTGAATCTTTTCATTTCTTTTGTAGCATTCGCAACTTCTGGTGAAAATGTGACTAGCATTTTATTTAGACTTCTTACGTCTTCTACGCTTTTTATTTTGTGATCTTCAATATTTCTTTCAGTCTGAGAAACAACATCACTTATCATAGTTCCTATAGTTCCACTCAGTGATTCATGTATGAGTTTGCTCTGAGGCAATTCTGAATATCTGCTCCTTATGTCTTTAAACATTTTTTCAATTAAAGGAACATTCAGCAAATCTTCGATGGTTACTAAATTCGCCCTGAGTGCATCATCAAGATCGTGAACACTGTAAGCAATATCATCGGCAATTGAAGCAACTTGAGCTTCAATGCTTGAAAATTCTTCAAGTTTTAGATCATATTTTTTGTTGTATTCTAATAACAGCTGATTACTTGTAGAAAACTCCGCGTTTTGACCAAGCAAGGGACCGTTATGTTTTGCAACTCCTTCAATCACCTCCCAACTTAGATTCATACCATCAAAATCAGCATGTTTTTGTTCAAGATAAGTTAAAATCCTTATAGCTTGAACATTATGATCAAACTCATACTTCTCGTTATCAAGATTCAAATCTTGAACTGATTTCTTTAGAGCATCTTCACCTGCATGACCAAATGGAGGATGACCAAGATCATGTGCGAGCGCTATGCATTCAGTGATATCCTCATTTAAGCCAAGTCTACGCGCAATGGACCTTGCAATTTGTGCAACTTCAAGGCTATGAGTAAGCCGAGTGCGATAGTAGTCGTGCTCATAATTGATAAAAACTTGTGTTTTGTACTCCAACTTTCTAAACGCATTAGAGTGAATGATACGGTCCCTATCACGCTGAAAGCAGCTGCGATTCTCATCTTCTGGCTCTTTGAAGTATCTCCCTTTTGTTTTGCTTGGAAAACATGCATAATTTAATAGAAAATTATTGTTTGACATGTAAAATTTCTACTATAATAAGTTATCAATAATAAACGGTGGTTACTATGTCAACAAATTACAACATCAACTTAACTGGTAATGCACTAAAAAAAATCCACTCTCTTGCAGAGCAGGAAGGGGATAAGAGTTCCATTTTACGGGTTGCAGTTTCAGGTGGTGGATGTTCTGGCTTCAAATACAATTTTCTTATGGATCAAATGAATAAAAATCTATCTTTGGATGATGAAGACGATGATTACGATGATGAGTTTGATGACGAAGATGAAGATGATGAAGAAAGCGAGGACTATAGAAGCCACTCCAGTTTTAGCGAAAAAGGTAAAGATATAGTAATTAATGATGAAAATGGCAATCCTGTATTAATGGTTGATAATTGTTCAGCAAAATTTTTAAATAACTCAGTTATAGATTATACTGAGGATCTCAGTGGTTCTGGTTTTCAAATAAAGAATGCCTTTGCTAAATCCCAGTGTGGTTGTGGCAACAGCTTCTCAGTTTAGTCAAAAATTTGATGTCATCCCAGTGTCAAGCACTGGGATGACACTCTTCTCTGGTGGAGGGTGCTCTCAAGTCACAACGTTCATATAGTTGTATACTTGACACTGAGGTTTATTCTTCTATTTCTTTTTTACTGGTCATGCACTATCATTTGCTATGCAAGCACAACATTTGTATGGTTATAGGTCTTTTAAACATGGGTGGTAATGTAGCACTAGAACTAACTTCTGTAGATAAAAGCTTCAAGGACAATTCTGTTGTTGTAAAGGATATCAACTTAAGTGTTACAAGAGGGCAAGTAGTAGCGCTGATTGGCAATTCAGGTGCAGGGAAAACAACTATATTGCAAATCGCAGGCTTATTGGATAAGCCAACTTCAGGTATAGTTACGATAGATGGAATAAATTGCACACAAGCCAGTAATAAGCATAAAACTCATGTAAGAAGAAATTTTCTTAGTTTTGTTTATCAATTTCACTATTTGTTACAAGAGTTATCGGTGTTGGAAAATATTATGCTTCCTCAACTCATTGCAGGAAAAAGCAAAGCTGAAGCAAAAAAAAATTCGCAAGCAATGTTGGAAAAATTTGGTCTGGAAAACAAAGCAAGTAGCATGGTATCTGAAGTTTCGGGTGGGGAAAGGCAGAGAGTTGCAATTGCAAGAAGCATTGTAAATTCTCCAAAGCTTTTACTTGCAGATGAGCCAACAGGAAACTTAGATCCAACAAATTCTTTTAACGTGTTTTTACTGCTACATTCATACGTAAAGGAAAATAACAGCTCTATGCTTATAGTAACACACAATCATCTCCTTGCAGAAAAGGCAGACTGCATTTTCCAATTGAGAGATCGATCATTAGTGAAGTTGTGAATAGGAAAAATAGCACAATTTCTATGCCTTATACTTATCTAACCAATGATCATTAACAGAGTACAACTCGCATGAAATGCTTTCATTGCTTTTTATACACGGACTTTTTAACTTACGCTGTTTACTTAGGGAACACCCCGATAACATAAACACAGCTAAAACAAAAAATAATAGCTTTTTAAACATAACAAAACCTTTTCATTTATATTACTACACTCATTTCTCTTGTTTGTAAAGATTAGGCATATTCTTTTACCCTTACCTCTTTTTTGACCTTTTGAAAAGAAATAGTTGCACTATTCAAGCGCAGTTTTATATAATTGTCCACGATTTGAGTCACTTCCTCTTCTTTATCCTTTAGAAAGTGATTAGTATCATCTATTATATGGTATTTCATGTGATCACTTCTTACTGAATTTATCAACCTTTTTGCTAATTCTGTTACATCGCTTTCTTCTGAGATTGTATCATTACTGCTTTGTATTATAAGCCCAGAAACTGGACAGGGAGAAAGAAAAGAAAAATCGTACTTAGTTACCGGAAGAGAAAGAGCAATAAAACCCACTATCTCAGGGCGGCGCATTGTTAGCTGCATAGCCACCCATGCTCCAAAAGAAAAACCAGCGATCCAAATTGGAACATTGCTAGGATTATGTTCCTGAAGCCAATCAATGGCTACCGCAGCGTCAGTTAATTCTCCTATACCCTTATCAAAAGTTCCGGTAGATTTTCCCACACCACGAAAGTTAATTTTCAATGCAGAAAAATTGTTATCGATAAAAGACGTATATGTACTATGTACAATTTTACTATCCATATTACCACCATATTGAGGATGATGATGTAAAACCAGCACAACCGGCGCGTTGGCATCTTTGCTTTGGTGGTATTCACCTTCCATCTTTCTTGTTGCATTATTTAAAAAAACTTCAACCATGATAACTCCTAATAAGAACCTGCTTGACAGGTATTGATGACGTGAGTTATTAATTATGTATTAATTTCGCTGTTTTTGCAATAAATTTTTTATCGTGTTAAAGCTAACGTACATAGTTATGGCTATAGTTGATGGTAAACTTATTTAAGTGACAGATGAATCCATTCTCTTTAGAAAATAGTGGTTGCGTATATGCTGATTACAATGCAACTGCTCCAATTAGTGAAAATGTAAAAAAAAGTATATTTGAGGTCTTGTCAAAACAAACGCTCAATCCATCATCACTACATAAGAGAGGACAAGAAGCGAGGAAGATTCTTCAGGATGCAAGAGATAACGTACGTGGTGCTATTGGCGTTTCAAGTGATAAAGAAATAGTTTTTACGTCTGGTGCAACTGAAGCGAATAACCTTGTTATGAGAGGAATAGCAGGCTACCTGCATATAATTTCAGCTATAGAGCATCCTTCAATTCTTAATTCTGCATGTAATCCATATATAATACCTGTTAATCAGGAGGGCATTGTTGACTTTTTAGAGCTAGAAAAAATTCTAAGCGAACTTAAAGGAAACAAAGCAATAGTTTCAGTTATGATGGCAAATAACGAAACCGGAGTTATTCAACCTATTGAGGAAATAGCTAAAATAGTACACAAGTTTGGAGCAATTTGCCACACTGACACTGCTCAAAGTGTTGGGAAAATTAAAGTTAATATGGAAGATTTAGGAGTGGATTTACTCACTTTATCCGCCCATAAATTTGGCGGTGTAGCAGGCAGTGGAGTTTTAATATTCAATAAAGAACTTGCGATAGAACCTATTATAATAGGTGGTGGACAAGAGAAGGGATTTCGTGGTGGTACGGAAAATATTGTTGCGATTGCAGGCCTTTCTGCTGCACTGCAAAATATTCCAGACCTTCTATCAAAAATGGATGAAGTAAAGGAGCTACGTGATCAATTAGAGTGTGAATTATTAAATCTTGCCAGTGACATAAGAATCTTCGGTAAAAACTCTAAGAGGCTGCCAAACACAAGTTTTATTTATATGCCAGGAGTAAAGAGTGATGTGCAGCTTATGCATTTTGACTTGAATCATATTGCAGTTAGTAATGGCTCCGCATGTTCTTCTGGAAAAGTTGAGCCTTCCCATGTTTTGCTTGCAATGGGGGCAACAAAAGAGCAAGCAGAGTGTTCAATTAGAATCAGTATAGGTCCAGAAACTAAACCACAAGACATAAAAAAAATAGTGGATTGTTGGTATAATATCTACAAGCAGAACTCCTTGGTATAGATAATACGTGATATCATGCAGGGAGCTATAAATTAGATGTAAAAAATTCCTTTACAAGTTTCGCCAGCCCCCTTATCATAACAGTGAAGCTATTTATTTATCTTCGCAATCTGTGCAGGTTAATGACAAAAAACTTAGGGCATTTGGCGTCTCATGTTTAATTTTTCGCACTACGTGCATCGCATGTCTTTAAAAATTTTTAGGTTTTTACCTATATAAGCCGAAACGCGCTTACAAAGCGTTTAAGACAACAAAAAACGTCAAATTGACAAGGGAGAATTTGAATGCTAGCTACTACGGGGTTTCTTTGCCTTTTTTCCTGCTTAGTAAATTTCTTAAACACTTGCGGTGTAGGTTAGTTGCAAGTTAAAAGCAGCTAAATCCACTGGGATGGCTTTGTTGCATCGCTACTTATGAAAGGCTAACTATAGTTAGGATTATAAGCAACCTATTGAAAATCTTGTTTTTTTGCAATCAATCTGATCAAATTTAAGAATAGTAATTTGTTATTTATATTAATAAATTTAATTCTATTGAAAATAGCTAAAGCATTGAAATTCTTGAATTTTAGCCAGATTAGTGAGTGGTAGTGAAATTTCTTTTACTCAAATTTAGGTATTCACTGACCGTTCTTGTTATAAATACCAGAATAATAAGCTACTGATATTCCCTATCTTTTTTATCTTTAATCCATCATAGCTAGCGATGCAACAAAGCCATCCCAGTGTCAAGCACTGGGATGACACCCTCCTAGTAGAAACGCTTTTGTAATTGCAACATTCGTGCAATCTTTAGCCATAAACATTAAGAAATTTACCAAATAAAAAAAAAGGCAAAAGAAGCCCCGTGGTGGTTGGATATTTACCATGTACTAAAATATCGGCGTTTTTTTTATTCTAAAACGCTTGATTAAGAGCGATTTAGCTGCTTTTAACTTGCAACTAACCTACACCGCAAGTGTTTAAGAAATTTACCAAGCAGGAAAAAAGGCAAAGAAACCCTAGGATAGCTAGTATTCAAATTCTCCCTTGTCAATTTGACGTTTTTTGCTGTCTTAAACGCTTTGTAAGCGCGTTTCGGCTTATATAGGTAAAAACCTAAAAATTTTTAAAGACATGCGGTGCACGTAGTGCGAAAAATTAAACATGAGACGCCAAATACCCTAAGTTTTTTGTCATTAATCTGCACAGATTGCGAAGATAAATAAATAGCTTCAGTTTCATGATAAGAGGGCTGGCGGAGTTTGTCAAGTAAGTTTTTTCGTTTCTGTGACCAGTTGGACTTAAAGTCTACACAAAAAACGTTTACAACCAACGTTCAACATGGTAAATTAAAAACGGTTTATTCCTCGGTAGCTCAGTGGTAGAGCAGTTGGCTGTTAACCAATTGGTCGCTGGTTCGAATCCGGCCCGGGGAGCGTTTCTCTGTGAAATTCTAGTGTTGATTTTATATGAACATTAAATCAGTGGTTTTATGTATACTAGATGGCTGGGGAAATGGAATAGAGAATAATAAATACAACGCTATCAGCAACGCAAATCCACCCTGTTGGCAATATATTAGCTCTAATTATCCAAAATGCAGTTTATCCGCCTGTGGAGATGATGTGGGGTTACCTGGTGGTCAAATAGGTAATTCAGAAGTTGGCCATATGAATATTGGCAGTGGTAGAGTAGTAATGCAAAGCCTTCAGCGCATTAATCAAGAGATTGGAACAATAGAAAACAATGCAAATCTACAAAGTTTTATTAGTAATCTAAAAAGTAAGAACGGAGTATGCCATATAATGGGATTAGTGTCAGATGGCGGTGTTCATTCGCATCAAAAGCATATTTCAACTTTAGCAAATAAAATATCACAGCATGGAATAAAAGTGGTGATACATGCATTTTTAGATGGCAGAGACACATTGCCAAATTCAGGAAAAAAATGCATTCAAGAATTTACAAAGAGTATAAAGGGAAATGACACAAGAATTGCTACTGTTTCTGGGCGTTACTATGCTATGGACCGTGACAACAGGTGGAAGAGAACAATCGAAGCTTATGAGGCTATCGCATTTGCAAAGGCACCTTGTCATGATAATGCAGTATCGTTGATTGAGAATAACTATCAAAATAACATAACTGATGAGTTTATCAGGCCCGCAGTAATAGGTGATTATCAAGGTATAAAACCAGAAGATGGAGTGCTGTTGGCTAACTTTCGTGCTGATCGAATGATACAATTAGCAAGTATTTTGCTTGGCAAAACAGATTACGCTAAGGTAGCAAAATTCTCTTCAATTTTAAGTATGATGAAGTATAAAGAAGATCTCAAAATTCCTTATATTTTTCCTCCTACTTCTTTCGCTGATACTCTAGGACAAACAATAGAAGACAATAAATTACGACAATTACGTATCGCCGAAACCGAGAAATACGCTCATGTGACTTTCTTTTTCAATTGTGGAAAAGAAGAACCTTTCTCTGGTGAAGAAAGAATACTCATTCCCTCACCAAAAGTTCAAACTTACGATTTGCAGCCCGAAATGTCAGCCTTCGAGCTCACAGAAAAGCTTGTAGAAAAAATTCACTCCCAAGAATTCGCACTGATAGTTGTAAATTACGCTAATCCTGATATGGTAGGGCATACAGGTAATATAAAAGCAGCCGAGAAAGCTGTGCTAGCTGTAGATGATTGTCTTGCGAAAGTGCTGAATGCTGTTAAAAAGTCAAGCAACACCGCATTAATTGTTACTGCAGACCATGGTAACGTGGAATGTATGTTCGATGAAGAAAATAATACACCTCATACAGCACACACTCTAAATAAAGTGCCATTTATTGTGTCTTGCGATAATCTAAAACTAAGAGACGGAAGGTTATCTGACATTGCCCCTACTATTTTACAGCTACTTGGAATTAAAAAACCAAACGAAATGACAGGCAGTTCGTTGATTTCTTGCATTACCCTCTGTCATTCCAGCTAGGCAGCGTTATGCACCGGAATGACATCAAATAGATGTGTTTTAACTTAATCCAACTTTTAAATTTTTCGCTGTTAGTACTAATGATTCATTAAAGAAGCTGTCAATATCACCAATACTATCTATATTTTTTGTACTGATAGATTGGTCAATTCTTTTGACCAAATTAGATAAAACTTTATTAGGGCCAATTTCAACAAATTTGTTAATGCCACGGCTTGACATATACAAAACCATTTCTCTCCATTTCACTCTGCTTACAACTTGCTTGGCGAGTAAAGTTTTTATAACTTTGGGATCACTCTCCTCTTTAGCTGTAACATTTGATATCAAAGGAACTATAGGACGGGTTATTTTAATACCCTTCAAAAACTCCAAAACTTTTTCATCAGCAGGTTTCATAAGAGATGAATGAAAAGGCCCACTAACCTGTAATTTAATTAGTTTCCTCACACTCGAGTTTTTGAATAAATCGGGTAACATTTCAAGAGCTTCTCTAGTGCCACTTATAACCACTTGTCCGCCACCGTTATCGTTTGCAATTTCACAAATTCCGTCAATTTGAACTGATTTCAATATATCTTCCACTTCATTTATCTCTGCTCCAAGCAACGCAACCATTCCGCCTTTACATTTCAGTGAAGCTTCATGCATTGCTTCGCTGCGAACTTTCAGCAGCTTGATTGCAGACTCAAGCGTTAACGCTCCTGCAGCACACAGCGCTGTATATTCGCCAACTGAATGCCCACAAACATATTTAACATTGTGATCAGTGAAAAGAGATTTGCCAAACACATGCTCCATAACACGTAGCATTGCAATTGATACTGCCATTATAGCTGGCTGAGCGTCTTCTGTAATGGTTAATTCTTCAATAGGACCGTTGAAGATTAAATGAGACAGCTTTCTATCCAATATGCTATCTACTTCATTAAATACTTGTCTTGCAACAGAAAACTCACTATATAAGCTCTTTCCCATTCCTACAAACTGAGAGCCCTGACCGGGGAAAGCAAAAATCATGATAGTTATTATTTATTCCTTATTAAATATACTACTTTATTTATTTTTTGTCAATATTTTAGAATAATGATTGACTTAGTGAATTAAGTTCACTAGAATATTAACTGACTAAAAGTTTATAAACAACAATGAATTATCATAAAATTATTATAGTTATGACAGACGGTCAAGAGTTTGAAACTCGTTCCACTTATGGAAAGGAGGGAGATAGGGTAAAACTTGATAGAGATCCTCTTACTCACCCTGCATGGACTGGAAGTTTGACAAGCGGGTTAGCAAGTAAAACTAGCAAATTAGCTAAGTTTAACGATAAATATGGAAGCATTTTCTAATTTTCCTCCTCTTTAAGTTTTAGAGAGTTTACTGAAGCATGCATAAATACAAAAATATAGGCTATGTTGTTTCTCCATCACCAAAATCGCAGGAAGTATCTAAACTATTAAAGAAACTTAATTTTATCAATATAACAGAAGAAAATAAGTCCGAAATTGATCTACTGATAGTTGTTGGCGGTGATGGCTTTATGCTGCGTACCTTGCATAATTACGTTATAGAAAATAAAAACATGCATGTGTATGGGGTAAATACCGGCAATGTTGGGTTTTTGATGAATAAATGCTTTAGCCGCAGTGAAGATTTAATTGATCATATAGAACATGCAACTTCAACTCAGTTAACTTTGCTAAAAATGGAAGCAACAGACACAAGTGGCAAGAGGTATCACTACATAGCGGTAAACGAGGTATATGTTTTTAGAAAAGCAAACCAAATAGTAGAAATGAATATCACTATTAATGATAAGCTAAAAGTAGAAAAATTTAGAGGGGACGGAGTAATATTATCTACTCCCACAGGTAGCACTGCATATAACTTCTCTGCCGGTGGCCCAATCTTGCCGCTAAATTCAAATTTACTTGCATTAACCTCTATCAATAGCTATTACCCAAGGCATTGGAATGGAGCGTTAATATCAAACGATACAATCGTACAAATTGACATTAACGACACAAAAAACCGTCCAGCACTTGTAGTATCAGATTACAAAGAATTTCATGATATATCACAGATAAAAATACAAAAAGACCATGAGAACACAATCACTTTGCTTTTTGACAAAGATTACCCTCTGAATGAAAGAATCTTTGATAGACAATTTCTATACTAATAATTATCCGTAAATTGGTATTTACTATATCTTAATAACTATAGCGTAATCAATGCAGCATAGTAATTAACTTTGGAGTGAATATGCATGGGTCAGTCGAAAAATCAACAGTAAAATTAACTTCTTACGAACAAACAGGTGACAATAGCAAGATAACACTAAAAGATCCACCATCGCCTGAAGAAGCAGGAAATGCTATCTCAAGTGTACTGAATGTAGTACCACGTGTGCAGGGAATGTCACATGAAGAATCAGATGATGAGGAAGTGGATCCTACTTACGCATCTGTAAATCGACAAAAAGATGGTGATGGAGCACCACCGATTTTGCCAAAAGCTCCAGGTTTACAAGACAAAGAAGACAAAAATTTGTTTGGTCTTAGTACTGAAGTACTACCTCCTTCCCTAGAAGAAACAAAAGGTGAGACTCATGATTGGGTATCACAAACAGCAAGTTTAGGTTTAGGAGGATTATCTGGTAATGGATCAGAAGAACATATTTATGCAGCTATAGACCCAAATGCAAAATCTTCGAAAAAGAGTTTAGACAGTGGAATAGGTGGTCAAAACTCAAAAGATGATTTAGGTGCGTCTTCAAATACTTTACCATCGTATAAAAGCAAAGATGACTCTGAAGAGTCTTTGTCACTAAATTCTGATATAGGTAGCACAACAAATAAAAAAACAAACAGATTCTTGCCAAGAGCAAAGTATGCCATGCAGCAGAAGGGTTTTATAATTTTTGGTGCAAGTGCTATTATACTCAGTATATCTGCAGCTTTATTATATTTACAAGATAAAGCAAAATTTATTGCATTTTTTACAAACAGCCCAAAATATATCACTATACCAGTTATCGCACTTGCTGCATTGCTTACAATTGGTCCAATATTTTTTGCAACAAGGCAATTTATAGATACTGAAGAACATTCCATTCAAAAAAAAGATGCGGATAAAATTTTAGCTGAGGTGTTGGAGCACCAGCCAAAAGATAAAGCTATAAAATCTGTAAGACTGGAATATAGCAATGGCACTCATTCAAATTTTGTACTTAATGCTTGGGAAGCTAAACAAGGCTTCACTAACATTGACGAAAAAGTAATTACTAGAACTAATAAAATAAAATCAGTAATTAACGACAGACCAATATTTACTGCATTATTTACTGGTGTAGTTGCTGCAAATATAGCGTTTCCTCTAGGGCTACTTGCAACACATGGTGTTAATGGTGTACAAAAATTTTACCAAAACCCTTTGACTAATAACATAGGATTATCATTACTTATAGGTTCTGGTATACTTGCATTACTCATTGTGGGTTTTGGCATACATTATTATAGAAAAACAAATTGCACTAATCTTATATATTCGCAGGAAAAGATTGACCCTGAAAGCGTTAACAAGAAATTCATTGAAGAAATAAAACACGAAAGAACAAATGTTCTTGGGGAAAACCACGGTAAAGACGCTAAACGCAGCAGCTTAACGCTTGAGCAAGTTGTGGTTCAATCTCATAATTGTAAGGATGTTGTTTATAGTGTCGGTTAATAAAATGCATGATATAGCTAGTGCAGCCCTACGTCATACCGCTGCAGACCGTCATACCGCGATTCATTCGCGGTATCTCTAGATCCCGCTAACACGTAGCGGGATGACGATTGTCAGGGTAGCACCTCCCTCCCCTGTCATCCAAGTAGCTGACTGACCTTACCCAGAAAAAGTGGAGAGAAAGTTTGGAATGTTTTTCACAAAGAGAATGATGAATCAAAATGCTCAGGAATGCAATAGTTAGAGGTTGTCCGGAAACAAGTAAATTCAAGCATATTCCCTCTTTAACATAACCCTACTCATAGCTAGGTATATGAAATTCTCAGTGGATGTTGTGAGTAAATCATACTCCTTCGATAGCCTTCTATTCCTATTAACCCAAGCAAAAGTCCTTTCTACAACCCATCTTCTTGGCTGTACTTTAAACCCTTGTTCTCTTGTTGGTAGTAGCTCAGGTGGCGTATCTTTGTGCACCCAAAATCTACATGGAGGCCTTGTAACAATTTCAATATCTATGTCATATTCTTCCTTTATGTGATTCTTTAAATTTCTTCCTTGGTATCCCATGTCAGCCCACATTTTTTTAACTTTAGTATATTTTGTTCTCATATTGTTTAATGCTATTTTAATACCATCTCTATCATTTTCGTTAGCAGCGCCTACGTAACAACCTAGTATAAAACCCTGAGTGTCTGTAATTATATGCCTTTTTCTACCCTTTACTTTTTTACTTCCATCATAGCCTTTGATCCCCCCTTTTCTGTAGTCTTTACAGATTGACTATCTACTATACAGGCACTCGGCTGCTCATTCCTTCCTATTTTTCTTCTACTATATTTTGTAATTTCATAATTCATTTTCTCAAAAATTCCCTGCTTCTTCCATTGCCTGAACTGCTCATACACAGTCTTCCATAGCGGAAAATCATTTGGTAAATACCGCCATTGACACCCTGTACGCAATACATAGAAAATTGCTTCTAATATTTCTCTTTTGCTATACTTTGGCGGCCTTCCTCCTTTCTTGTATGATACTCTGAAGTGTTTTTCTATTCTTGCCTATTCCCTTTCGCTTAGATCTGTTGGATACTTTTTTCTCATCTTTACCCCGTACTAAAATTTCAGATATTATAGCCTTTTACTTGTTTCCGGACAACCTCTTAATAGTGACGTTGTTTGTTATAAAAAATTTCTATATATTCAAATATAGCAGTTTTGATATGCTGTTTAGAGTGCCGAGAGGTGTCTATTGGTAACTCCCTTTTTAGAGAACTGAAGAAGCTTTCCACAACAGAATTGTCGTAACAACAACCTTTATGACTCATCTATGTTTTTTATGGATAAGAGATATTGATAACCTTGCAAAGTATATTGTGAACCTTGATCACTATGTAATAGTAGATTTTTGGCAGGTTTACGCTTGTTAACGGCCATTAATAAAGAGTCCATAACCTATTGTTTATTTATTGAACTGCTCATTAACTACCATGCGTGAATATAGATCGATTATTGTTGCCAAATATAGCCATCCTTCTTTGGTTTTTATATAAGTAATCCCATACTTTATTTGGTTGATCGACAATAAAGTTTTGGTCTAATATATTGGGAGCTACTGTCCGTTTGTTGTTTCTTAATTTTAAATTTTCTTCTCAATATAGCCTGAATACCATTTTTCTGCATAATACTTTGCACTGTTTTTAAGTTGCAACTTTTACCCAAAGCCTTTAATTCAGCATGAATTTTAGGAGCTCCATATCTACATTTAGAAGCTTGATATATTTTTTGAATATCTGCTAATAACTCTTTATTTGCTGATTCTCTACTGCTTATTTTCCTTGTAGTCCACTTATAGTAGCCACTAGCAGAAAACCCTACATAATTCCTGCACTTTATAGTGTTTACTATGCTCTTTTATGAAAAAATATTTTACTCTTTTTGACTGGCCAGGGCTTTTTTTAAAATGTCTCTTTCTCTTGTTACTTTTGCTAACTCTTTCTGTAAATCAAATCTCTCTTTGTCATAAGGTGCTACATCTGGAAATGCATTTGCCGCTGACTTTTTTTCGTTATATTTCTTCATCCATTTTCCTAATACACTATCCCTTATTCCTAGATCTCTTGCTACTTTTGCAACTGGTTGACCTACCTTTCTTTGTTCATTTGCCAGCTTAACAGCTTCCAATTTGAATTCTGCCGTATATTCTCTTGCCATTTCTAATCCTCCAAAATTTTATTTTACTCGAAAAAACTCCTTTCTTTCTCTCCACTTTTTCTGGGTAAGGTCAGTCTGTCCAGGTTCCAAGATCGGTGTCAAAAATTGCTCAAACCATCCATTAAAAACATCCATATTACAGTGGCCTTCAAAGGTTAACGGAACAACTATCTTTCTTCCACTTAAGGCTGCAACCATAATGATTCGTTGAGTTTTCTTTCCAGATTTTAAGGCATAAAACCGCTGTCCTTTCTGGCAATATCCGTAGGGGTAGTCTTCGGTGTTATCAATGCCAGACTCATCTATATACACTAAGTTTTTAGGTTCTTTTGTCGCTATAATTTTCAAAAATTCAGCACGTTTTTCTTCGTTTCTTTCCTTGTATCCATATGTCTTTTTTTGCGCGTAAATCCAATTTTTTTAAGGGCTCGATAGATCGTTTGGATACTAACGTTGTTCCAAAGTTTAGCCATTTCCGATAGAGTCTTTCCTCCGTGTTCTCTGGCAAATTTGGCAAAGGTACCCCAGTCGGTAATTTTGTGATTGTAACCCCCATTTCCAAGTTTTTTTGATTGAAAGTCTCCTGTTTCTTTTCTTCTTTGCTGCCACTCCCATAAAGTAGTTCGTCCAATCTTAAATCTTGCTGCCACTGTTTCTCTGCTTTCTCCTTCGTCTAGCGCTTCCATTGCTTTTTTTCTTAAATCATAACTATATGCTGCTGGCATTCAACCTCCTTATCATCATCTACCCTTATCCTATCACATCCGGACTTTTATGGAAAGAGCTATATTTTTATCAATTCTGCAATCATTTATCTTAATATTAAGTTTCTTAAACCTTCTTGATGCTTGTGAATAGCTGATAACTGCCAAATCTCTTCCTATTTGTTGCAAATACCCTTTTATAAACCCGACTGTTTGTCTTAAACCAATTCTAAAGAAACTGACGATTATATGCACCAAAATCACAACTTTATCACTATAAATATAGTTGCCGCCCTGCATTTTTGGACAATTCTCGTACCAATTTTCTATGGCGTCATTGATATAACAAAAAATGCTTCCTCTTTCTTGGAGAAATTTGTTATATTCATGGCAGTTACTGACTCTCATTTTTTGTGGCATATTTTTTCTTCAACAGTTAAATGGCTATTTATAATGAATTTTGTCAGTAACTGCCAGTTCTTTTCACTTGAGCGATGCAACAAAGCCATCCCAGTGTCACGCACTGGGATGACAAGAAGAGGGTACTTGAATAAGAGGCATTGCCCTCCTGGTAGACTCAAATTGCAATGTTCGTGTAGTTATGGATTCATTCGCGGTATCTCATCCGCTAACAAGCAGCGGAATGACGAGGTCTTTCGATAGTAAATCTTACCTATGTTAGCTATACCAAAAAATCAAGAGTAAAAAAGTCGTGTAACTCTATTTATTCATTAATAAAATCTTTGTCTTCTCCTAAAAATTAGTTAAAATGTAGGATATTTTGTGTTATTAAGTTAGCACTTGACTTAACTTTAGTTGTTACTTAGACTGCTAAAGTGGAATTTTAATTTTTTTTACGAGGACAATTATGCATTATAAAAAGTTTTTTTCAGCAGCCGCTTTAGCAACGTTGCTAAGTTTATCAAACTCTGCTTTTTCAGATCCTGTTGGTCCAATAAGTGATGAAGAAACTAGCTACTACGTTCGTTTGCAATACAACGGTGAAATTTTACCTCTTTTCACAAAAGTTGATGGTATTACCTATAAGAAAGGCAATAGTGATTACAGTCCATTAAAAGCGTCTTTTATAGCTGGTGGTGGTGCGTTTGGTTACAAAATGGACGACATCAGGGTTGATGTTGAAGGAGTTTATTCATACCTAAACAAAAATGATGTTACAGATGCAAAATTTACGCCAGATGCTATTGCAGACAGTTTAACAGCAATTTCAGGACTAGTTAACGTTTATTACGATATAGCAATTGAAGATATGCCTATCACTCCATATATTGGTGTTGGCGTTGGTGCAGCGTATATTAGCACACCTTTGGCAACTGCTGTGAGTAGTCAAAATGGTAAATTTGCTTTTGCTGGTCAAGCAAGAGCTGGTGTTAGTTACGATGTAACTCCAGAAGTCAAACTTTACGCTGGAGCTCGCTATTTCGGTTCTTATGGTGCTAACTTTGATAAAACTGACAAAGACGGCAAAGGGGAACTCAAAGTTCTTTACAGCACTGTTGGTGCAGAAGCTGGAGTAGCGTTTAATTTCTAGTCTATCTCAATCTTGTTATCCCAGTGGGTTTTTTCTTGTCATCCAAGTAGCATGACACTGGGATCTAGAAAAAAGAAATGTGGATTCCAGTGGGCTTTGTTGCATAGCAACTGAAAAATCTGGTGGCTACTGACAAAATTCATTATAAATAGCGATTTAACTGTTGAAGAAAAAATATGCCACAAAAAATGAGGGTCAGTAACCATAGCGAATATAACAAATTTCTAGAAAAAAGAGGAAATATTTTTCATTATATCAACGAAGCCATAGAAAAGTGGTACGAGAATGGTCCAAAAATACCAGGTGGCAACAATATTTATAGCGATAAAGTTGTAATTTTGGTGCACATAATAACTTGTTTATTTAGAATAGGCCTGAGGCAAACAGTTGGGTTTATAGCAGGATACCTTGAGCAAATTGGGAAAAATTTGCAAGTTATCAGCTATTCACAATCATCAAGAAGGTTTAAGAAACTCAATATTAAGATCAATGATTGCAGAAAATAATATGGAAGATATCGAAATTGCTATAGACAGTACAGGAATTAGTATATACAACAACACTCCTGGTCATAGCAAAGAAAATAGCGAAGATAGAAAGTATCGCAGCTATGAACAGACAAGAAAATTGCATGTAATGTTGAATACAAACAGCAAAAAAGCCATAGCTGTAAAATACAGTAACGGTGTCTACTCTGATCACTATGGAGCTTGTGATTTGCTAAAAGAAGTCGATTTTCAGTATGTCATAAAAGTACTATATGCAGATAGGGCATATGACAGAGAAAAGCTCTATAAGCTGTGTAATCAATATGGTATAAAAACGAAAATTCCTCCGAAAAACAACGCAGCAGAGCATCCAAAATTGGATTATATGCTTGATAGAAATGCCGCTATTCAGTTAATGAAATTACATGGTGAGAATGGTATAAAAAGATGGAAAGAAGAAGTAAATTACGGAAAAAGATCGTATATTGAAGGATTTTTCTCAAGGTTGAAGCGAATATTTGGGTTTAGTTTTAGGAGCAAATCTGAAATTAATCGTGAGAAGGAACTGCTACTCAAGTGTTATTTGCTTAACAAATTTACTGAAATAGGCATGGCTAAGTTTGAGATAGCTTCATGAATTTATTGTACGTTACCTACTATCCGAAGAGCGATGCAACAAAGCCATTCCAGTGTCAGCTACTTTCATCTGCCACGCGAATTGCCTGCAAATTGCAATGTTCATACAGTTATGAGCTAGTGTACATAATTGCACATTGGTTTTACAAATTTGAAAATTAGTGTTAAATAAAAATATAAACGCAAAAGGAAAAGAAATGATTGAACTTAAAGGCCCAGAAATTTGTGCAGGCGGAAATAAGAAAAATTTGATTATTTTTTTACATGGTTGGGGCTCAAGTGGCGATAATTTTATTCACCTTGCCAAAGTTATGAGCAAGTTTTTACTGGGTTCATATTTTGCAGTACCCAATGCTCCGTTTGAGAGAGAAATAGGTGATGGTTATCAGTGGTTCAGTTTGGAAGATCGTAGTGAGGAAGCGCTATATAATGGAGTAAAAAATGCTACATCAATTGTAAATCATTTCATTGATACAAAATTAAAGGAGCTTAATTTAAAAGATACGCAACTTTCTTTAGTTGGATTTTCTCAAGGAGCAATGCTTGCAATACATACAGCTCTCACCCGCTCTCAATCCTGTGCATCAGTTGTTGCATACTCTGGTAGATTTCTTTCACCTTCAAAAACTGCACCAGAGATCAAGTCAAAACCTAACATATGTGTTATCCATGGTGATGCTGACGACGTGGTACCTTTTTCGTCCCTCGACTTAGCGGTTAAAGCTCTGAAAGAAAATGGAGTAAATGTTGAAGGACACCCAATTCATGCATTAGGGCATATTATTAATGAAGAGGGAATAAAATTAGGAGTAGAATTTATCAAGAAGAATTTTAAAAATTAATTTTCATGCACTTGTTTTGCTTTGGTTATGGATATGTAGCTAAATTTTTATCGAAAAAATTACTGAACTTAGGTTGGAAAGTCAGTGGCACATCAAGAAGTAAAAATATACAAGATGTAATCCTCTTTAATTATGAGAAAGTTAGTCAAGATCTGCTTAAAAGCGCAACGCACGTTTTAATTTCTATTCCTCCAGATGGTGATGATGTTGTGGAGAGATACGGTGATTGCCTGCAAAATGTTAAATGGCTTGGTTATTTGTCTGCAACTAGCGTCTATGGTGATCACTCTGGTAATTGGGTGGATGAGGAATCTGAAACAAGACCTATAGAAATCAGAGGAGAAAAGCGCCTTAAATCTGAAAAGAAGTGGCTAAATAGCAAACTGCCTGTACATATTTTTCGTTTAGCTGGAATATACGGCCCTAGTAGGAACGTGTTAATTGACTTGCAGCTTGGCAAAGCAAGAAATGTGAAAAAAGAAGGGCATTTTTTTTCTCGTATTCACGTTGAAGATATATCAAATATTTTATTTTCTTCCATGCAAAACATAAAACCTGGTGAAATATACAATTGTGCAGACGATTTACCCACTACACAATCTGAAGTGGTAATGTATGCTGCCAAACTTCTCAATGTTAGCCCTCCAGAGCCAATTGAGTTACCAGATTATGCACAGAGTTTTTATTTAGGATCAAAGAGAGTAAGTAATGTTAAAATTAAAAAAGATCTTAATGTCTCTCTAATTTATCCTAACTACAAGGTGGGATTAGAGAGTTTGCACGTAAACAAAACTGAAATCACATCAGAATGATAGATAGGCTTATTGTCACTGCCATTAAGTTAAGGAAAGAATGGTTAAAAACTGAACTAAAAAGTCAGAAATAATTAAGGATTTATGACAAATGCTGAAACAGAATAGAGTAAACTTTAAAGCAGATAAACTCTGAAGTGTAAATTACTTAAGAAATAGTGACCTTACCCAGAAAAAGTGGAGAGAAAGAAAAGAGTTTTTTTGGGTAAAATAAAATTTTGGAGGATTAGAAATGGTAAGAGAATATACGGCAGAATTCAAATTGGAAGCTGTTAAGCTGGCAAATGAACAAAGAAAGGTAGGTCAAACAATTACAAAAACAGCAAAGGATTTAGGAATAAAGGGTGGTTTATTAGGAAAATGGATAAAGAAACACAACGAAAAAAAGTCGGCAGCAGATGCATTTCCAGGTAGAGGTAACATGGCTCCTTACGACAAAGAGAGATTTGATTTACAGAAAGAGTTAGCAAAAGTAACAAGGGAAAGAGACATTTAAAAAAAAGCCCTGGCCAGTCAAAAAGAGTAAAATATTTTTTTATAAAAGAGCATAGTAACTGCTATAAAGTACAGGAATTATGTAGGATTTTCTGCTAGTTGCTACTATAAGTGGACCACAAGAAAAATAAGCAGTAGAGAATCAGCAAATAAAGAGCTACTCGAAGCTATTCAAAAAATATATCAAGTTTCTAAATGTAGATATGGAGCTCCTAAAATTCATGCTGAATTGAAGGCTTTGGGTAAAAGTTGCAATTTGAAAACGGTGCAAAGTATTATGCAGAAAAATGACATCAGGGCTATACTGAGAGGTTGTCCGGAAACAAGTAAAAGGCTATAATATCTGAAATTTTAGTACGGGGTAAAGATGAGAAAAAAGTATCCAACAGATCTAAGCGAAAGGGAATAGGCAAGAATAGAAAAACACTTCAGAGTATCATACAAGAAAGGAGGAAGGCCGCCAAAGTATAGCAAAAGAGAAATATTAGAAGCAATTTTCTATGTATTGCGTACAGGGTGTCAATGGCGGTATTTACCAAATGATTTTCCGCTATGGAAGACTGTGTATGAGCAGTTCAGGCAATGGAAGAAGCAGGGAATTTTTGAGAAAATGAATTATGAAATTACAAAATATAGTAGAAGAAAAATAGGAAGGAATGAGCAGCCGAGTGCCTGTATAGTAGATAGTCAATCTGTAAAGACTACAGAAAAGGGGGGATCAAAGGCTATGATGGAAGTAAAAAAGTAAAGGGTAGAAAAAGGCATATAATTACAGACACTCAGGGTTTTATACTAGGTTGTTACGTAGGCGCTGCTAACGAAAATGATAGAGATGGTATTAAAATAGCATTAAACAATATGAGAACAAAATATACTAAAGTTAAAAAAATGTGGGCTGACATGGGATACCAAGGAAGAAATTTAAAGAATCACATAAAGGAAGAATATGACATAGATATTGAAATTGTTACAAGGCCTCCATGTAGATTTTGGGTGCACAAAGATACGCCACCTGAGCTACTACCAACAAGAGAACAAGGGTTTAAAGTACAGCCAAGAAGATGGGTTGTAGAAAGGACTTTTGCTTGGGTTAATAGGAATAGAAGGCTATCGAAGGAGTATGATTTACTCACAACATCCACTGAGAATTTCATATACCTAGCTATGAGTAGGGTTATGTTAAAGAGGGAATATGCTTGAATTTACTTGTTTCCGGACAACCTCTAAATGTATCCGTTCCAACTGCAAATGCACTTTGAAATTACTCTGTACCGTTCACACTTAATTCTTCAATCTCACTAATAGAAAGGCCAGTAAACTTGACAATAGTGTTGACATCAACATTATTAGCCAGCATTGCTTTTGCAACTTCAATTTTCCCTTCAATTTTCCCTTCAATTTTCCCTTCCTCTTTACCGATTTTGATGCCTCTTTCTTCGCCAATTTGGATGCCTTTTTCAGTAGCAAGGTCAAGTCTGTATTCAAGAATGGCTTCTTCTTTCCGTAGATCCATTATTCTTTCTTCATAAGCTACTAAATCTTTTTCATTCCAGCTAAACCTGTCTAATTCATCGTAGGCTAACTTTATTATTGGTGCTTTTTCTGCTATTTTCCTTAAGTCTTCTTCCGTAGTTTCATCTGCATATTTGAAGAAAAATAACCAACGATCCACTATGCTTTCTAGCTGTTCTTCCTTATTCTTAGGAAATTTAGGTAGTTCAATAAATACAAATTGAAAATCTTTTAAGTCATGCTCATTGGTTTTCTCATCTCTTATAGTGTGGCTGGATATATAATCAAGCTTATCAGGAAATAAATTACAATTAGAGATAGCAATAAAGAAAACCTTCTTTAAATCAATGTACTTACCAGATTTATCAGCTTGCCTTGAGTAAGCCTTAGCAGCATATAGTTGAGCTCGTTTTTCGAAGCCTTTATCGCGAGTGAGCTGCATTTCAATCACATACCTAGCCCCACTAGAGTCCCTGCAAAGAACATCAACTATACTTTGCTTATCAGAGGCAATTTCAGGATCCATTATAGTACTGAGGAATTCCACTTCTTGTATAGTATTTATCTCGGTAAACCCTAAAATATCATTCAAAAAATGTATGAGAATATTCTTATTTTTTTCAGTGCCAAAGATTCTTTTAAAGGTTAAATCCAGCTTAGGGTCGAGAAACTTAGATAAAGCCATAGCCAAAGTGCTTAAAAATATTAATAATTATACACTATTATTAACAATTATTCAACCATATTTTTGAAGATAGCTATGCCGCCGCGAACCGTCATACCGCCGCGGTATCTCTAGATCCCGCTAACAAGCAGCGGGATGACGAATTACTTAACCGTCATACCACCGCGAACCGTCATACCGCGATTCATTCGCGGTATCTCGGCATAGATTCCGCTAACTAGTAGCGGAATGACGATTGTGTATCGTGCTTTGCTAAAAAAAAAATCACAGAATGCAGTCTGGTTACATTACTCTAGCTATACGCAACAACTTTACTTTCAACAATTTTATTAGCAATAATACGACTTTCACAATCAATATTTATTATATCAGATAGTGAATTAATATCAGTATAACTATCAAAACTTTCTATTGTTGATTCCACTATCTCTACTATTTTTAAAAAGCCAATTCGTGACTTCAAAAATTCATTAACAGCTATTTCATTTGCAGCATTGAGCACAATACTATTTGCTTGTGGAGCAGAAGAGTTTAACACTGCCATGCTAAGCTTTAGCGCAGGAAAACGTTTATGGTCTGGTTCTTGAAAGGTCAATTTTCCTTGCTCTGTTAAATCTAGTCTACAATTTAAAGCTGATCTTTCCGGCCAAGACAAAGCATATGAAATGGGAATTGCCATGTCAGTCTCTGCAAGCACAGCAAAGTTGAACCCATCCTTATAAGTTACAATTCCATGTACTATTGACTCAGGATGCACTATTGCTTCAATTTTATCCGGGCTGATGTTAAACAAGTTATGTGCTTCTATTATCTCTAGTGCCTTATTCATCATTGTTGCGCTATCAACCGAGATTTTCTTTCCCATATTCCAAGTGGGGTGACTAAGCGCCTGATCTACCATGACATTTCTTAATTGCTCAGAACTATAATTTAAGAATGGTCCACCAGAAGCAGTAAGTATGATCTTTTCTACGCATTTGTCGTCATTTTGCAAAATTTGAAAAATTGCATTGTGCTCAGAGTCAATAGGGATTATTTGTACATTTTTTTCTTTAGCTTTTTTGAGTAATAACTTTCCACCGCAAACAATGCTTTCTTTGTTTGCCAATGCAATGACTTTGGTACCGCTTTCTATAACCTCCATAACTGGCTCAAGGCCTGCAATGCCAACTATTGCAACAACTGAGAGATCAACAGGTATGGTAGCAATATTTGTAGCACCAATTGCTATTTTTACATCTGTACCAAGTAAACTTTCTTTCAAATCTTTGTAAAGCCTTTCATCGGAGATAGCAACATATTTTGCATTTAGCAGTTTTGCTTGGTGTGCCAGTAGAGCAAAGTTCGAATGGGCACTTAGTGCTTCCACTTGGTATTCTTCTTTTCTCTTTGAGAGCAAATCTACAGTCTTTTTTCCAACACTTCCTGTTGACCCTAAAACTGAAACCTTTTTCACTAAGACAAACTCATGTTAATTATAACAACAGCAACTTTTCTTATTAGGCCTTCTCGCATACTATTCAGCAGTTTTTAAGCGTTTAACCAAGTTCATGCCCGTGGTCATCACCAACAGATGGTGAAGGACCAGGTGAAAAAGATTGACCATGGTGATCACCTGCATCATGCATGTCTTGCAAACCATCAGCATTATGAGCCATTTCATTATTGGCATGAGGGTAATCATCTGAGTGAGGTCCCTCATCACCATGAGCCATATCCATTCCTTCTGATGGCATATCTTCCCCACCTCCACCTGAAAAATATTCTGCAAGGCCTTCAAGAAATTTTATGCCAAACATATTACCTGATTTTCCAAACAGCGTTACTAGACTACTACCACTCACCAAACCTTCAAACACGTTACTATAAGCAGCAATTGCTCCTTCATGAAAGTTGAACAACCATTTCATTCCATCGACAACTGTTGAAACAGAGTCACTATGACCAAGACCAAAACCACTTTTCTCACCAGCAGCCTCTTGGCGTTGCTGCTGCGCTTGCCATTCTGCAATGTTTGGACCTTGAGCTTCACTCATAAATTTTTACTCTCAACCTTAAGCTATTATTTTATCACAAATATTGCAAAATATCAATAGAGCTTTTGAATATAGCTAATACAAACAATTTCTGTCATCCTATATATAGCTAAACTGACTTACGACAATTTGAAAAACGACAAATTCGTCATTCCGCTACTAGTTAGCGGAATCTATGCCGAGATACCGCGAATGAATCGCGGTATGACGTGTTAGCTATAGGATCCAGTTTGAAAAAAATCTGAATTCCAATGTTCACTACCTTTTACAAAGTTAAAACTTAAAAATATGACTGTTAGCAATAGTGTATATATCTTTAGCTATATATAATGAATGAATTTTTTTATATATTCGTTATTAGTATTTTGTATTTCCTGAACAGTTCCATGGGAAATGATCTCCCCTTCATATAATACTGCTATTTTATCAGCTATTTTAAATGCGCTATGAATATCATGTGTAATCGTGATAATTGTAGGGTTAAGATCTCTAGATAATTTTATTATTATCTCGTTTACTATATCTGACATAATTGGGTCCAATCCTGAAGTTGGTTCATCCAAAATAATGATTTCTGGGTTGTGTGCAATCGCCCTTGCAAGTGCCACTCTTTTTTTCATTCCACCTGATAGCTCTATTGGAAACATATCTGCTATGCTTTCCTCCAGTCCAACATCATTTAACTTCTCGATTGCTAGCTGTTTTGCCTCTTTTTTGCTGATATTAAAGCGCTTTTTATAATTAAAAGATATATTTTCCCACACTGTAACGTAGTCAAATAAAGCGGAATTTTGAAATAAAACCCCAAATTTATTTTTGCTTTTACTATTTATTTTAACAGACCCTGAGTCTGGAGCAAGCAAGCCGATAATTGTTTTTGTTAATACAGATTTGCCGCTTCCTGAGCCACCAAGTATGACTAATGATTCCCCTTTTAATATATCAAAATTTAGATCTTTTAGTACTGTCCTATCATCAAAAGATAAGCTTAAGTTCAATATTGATATTATGGGGTTACGCATGTATCAAAGTAATCATGTAGTTTGCTAAAATGATCAGTATGGACGATAAAACAACAGTTGATGTTGTAGCAACACCTACTCCTCGTGCACCTTCTTTGCAATGGTAACCGTAATAGCAGCTTGAGACAGAAATTATGGCGCCAAATACAGTTGCTTTTATTAGCCCAGTTATAAAATCATACGTATTAAAGAACTGAGCTGTGTGTTTAATGTATATATTTAAATTGTGGTTAAATTCGAAGACTGCAGTGATACATCCTCCAAATATTCCTATTAAATCTGCACATACTGTAAGTATGGGAAATACTATGATTGACGCTAAAATCCTTGGTGCAATTAAATATTTGAAAGGGTTGATGTTCAAAGTTGTAAGGACATCTATTTGCTCGGTGATGCGCATCGTACCAATTTCTGCTGCAACTGATGATCCAACCTTTCCTACCATTATTAAGCTGATCAAAACTGGTCCTAACTCTTTAATGATAGTGATCGTAACAAGTTTGGGTATTATCTGTTCTTGGTTAATTAATGGGTCACTCAAGCTACTTTGTAAAACTATTGCCGCTCCTATAAAAACTCCAGTGAGCCCAACAATTGGCAGAGAGAAAAAGCCTATCTCTATAATTTGTCTTGCTATGTTGCTAAAATAATATGGTGGCACAAGGCAGTGGTATAGAGATTGAATAAAAAATATGAATGCACTACCAAGCCTTAACAAAAAATTGATAAAGTACCTACCAATTATTCTAACACTATTTATATCAAAAAAGCTCACTTTGTATTCATTTTAGCTAGAGTTACTGATTTTATTAACTTTATCGCAAAGTATAGCTGAGATATGTTTTAAGTTCAATATACTTGATGTTTTAATTTAAAGCTTAACCCAAGAAAGGTTTCCCTACGTCATACCGCAATTCATTCGCGGTATAGATTCCGCTAACGAGTAGCGGAATGACGGTTTTTCAAATTGTAGAGCCACTTTAGCTATAGAACTCAATTACATAAGCAAACCTTACTTATTTTACTATCCCTGTTTACTTCCTGTAAAAAACATGTTACTAATGTATTGTATTTTGTAGTAGAATGGAGGAAATTTTGGCAGTTCCAAAAAGAAAAAAGTCAAAGTCAAGGCGTAATATGCATCGTTCTCATCATGCTATTCAGCCTAAGAATATTGTGGTGTGTTCAACAACTGGGGAATTCATGTTGCCTCATAACGTAGCAGTTGATGGCAGTTACAAAGGAAAACGGGTTTTCATTAAGCAACAGGCGGAGTGACTATTATGATATGTTACCTACGGTCAATAATAATATAGTTATTGCACTTGACGCTATGGGGGGCGATTTTGCGCCTCTTTCCGTAATTCAGGGTGCTGGTTTTTTTTTAGACAACCTTGTTGACCCAGGCATTAAAGTTTTTTTTCATATTTATGGAGATAAGGAAGAAGTATCTCCTTTGCTTTTGAAATATAAAAAAGTAAGTAACAATTCTGAATTTACTCATTGTTCTGACAATGTCCTTGCAAATGATAAGCCATCTTTTGCGCTGAGACATCGTAAAGACTCAAGTATGAAAGCTGCAATTGTTGCAGTGAAAGAAGGTAAAGCTTTCGGAGTGGTGTCTTCAGGCAACACCGGAGCATTGATGGCAATTTCCAGATTTATTTTAGGAACATTACCAAACATTTATCGTCCTGCTATTGTCTCTATCTGTCCAACTAAAACAAAAAGCTTTGCTTTGCTTGACCTTGGTGCAAATGTCGATTGTAATGCCGACTCATTATTTCAATTTGCATTAATGGGAAATATATTTGCAAAAGTAGCGCTAAAAATTGATAATCCTGAAGTTGCTTTGCTAAATATCGGCACAGAAGAAGTTAAAGGTAATGACTCAGTGCGCGGCGCTTTTGAGTTGCTTAAAAACGCTCCAGGCATTAATTTCAAAGGGTATATAGAGGCAAGTGAATTTTTAGAGGGCAATATAGATGTGATTGTTGCTGATGGTTTTGTTGGCAATGTAATGCTCAAAACGGCTGAGGCAACCGCTAATACTTTTATCAATCTAATAAAGCAGGAAGTACTGAGCTCATGGGCAACAAAGATGCTTGTTGGTCTGTTGTTAAAATCCAAACTAAATAGAGCTTTAACACGTTTTAATCCCAAAATTAGAAGTGGAGCTATGTTTTTAGGGCTGAATGGTATCATCATTAAAAGTCATGGAAATTCTGATGCTATTTCTTTTGCCCATGCCATAAAATTTACAGTGAATGCAATTAGTGAAAATTTAAATCAAAAGATAATTAACGGGGTAAGTCATATTGAATAAAAGTTTCATATTAAGCACTGGATCTTACCTACCAAGAAAAATGTTGAGTAACAACGAAATTGCATCGATAGTTGAGACGAGCGATGAATGGATAAGGCAGAGAACAGGAATAGTTCAAAGGCATATAGCAGATGAAGGAGAACTAACGTCAGATCTAGCTGTAAATGCAGCAAAAAGTGCTATAGAAAAAGCTAAAATTTCAGTAGATGAAATTGATTTAATCATAGTTGCCACAACAACGCCTGATAAAACTTTTCCTAGCTGTGCAACGATTGTACAAAGTAAGTTAAAATGTAAAAACGCATTTGCTTTTGATGTACAAGCAGCATGCTCTGGTTTTATATATGCAGTTACAATCGCAGACTCGCTTATCAAATCTAACAATAGCATTAAATATGCACTAGTTATAGGTGCTGAAATAATGTCTAGGATTGTTGATTGGGAAGATAGATCAACTTGTATACTCTTTGGTGATGGTGCTGGTGCAGTGGTGATGAAATCAGAAATGGGTAGAAGCGGCATCATATCAACAAACTTACACTCTGATGGCAATTTGGACATACTATGTACGAACGGAGGGGTATCCTCTACTGGTGATTCTGGAAAAATATACATGAATGGAAGAGAAGTGTTTAAACATGCAGTGGATAAGTTAACAGCCTTAATAGAGGAAACTCTGAAATGCAATAATTTGAAAATTACTGATATTGACTGGCTCATTCCCCATCAAGCAAATATTCGTATTATTGAAGCAGTAGTAAAGAAGTTAGATTTCCCTATAGAGAAAGTGATTAATACCGTTGATCAACATGCAAATACCTCAGCAGCATCAATCCCACTAGCACTTGATTATGCAATACAAAAATCAAAAATAAAATTAGGAAACCTGGCACTGCTGATTTCAATAGGTGCAGGCCTGACCTGGGGTTCCGTGTTGCTGCACTATTAGACTTCCTGCATTACCTCCTGTCATCCAAGTACCCTCTTTGTCATTCCAGTGCCTCTTTCTCCTGTCATCCCAGTAGCCCCTTCGGTGTCATTCCAGTCTGGAATCCAGTTCTTATTGTACATTCACCTGGTGTAAAGTTAAGTTTCCTGGATCCCAGTGGGCTTTGTTGCATCGCTACTTATGAAAGGCTAACTATAGTTAGGATTATAAGCAACCTATTGAAAATCTTGTTTTTTTGCAATCAATCTGATCAAATTTAAGAATAGTAATTTGTTATTTATATTAATAAATTTAATTCTATTGAAAATAGCTAAAGCATTGAAATTCTTGAATTTTAGCCAGATTAGTGAGTGGTAGTGAAATTTCTTTTACTCAAATTTAGGTATTCACTGACCGTTCTTGTTATAAATACCAGAATAATAAGCTACTGATATTCCCTATCTTTTTTATCTTTAATCCATCATAGCTAGCGATGCAACAAAGCCATCCCAGTGTCAGCTACTCGGATGACAAAAAAAGGAGCACTGGAATGACAGCAGTCCTACGTCATACCGCGATTCATTCGCGGTATCTCTAGATCCCGCTAACAAGCAGCGGGATGACGGTTGTCGTTTAGCCACAAATATTTAAGAAATTTACCAAATGAAAAAAAAGGCAAAAGAAGCCCTGGGGTTATTATCCGCTTTAAAATATTGGCGTTTTTTATGTTTTAAACGCTTGACAAGCGAAATTCAGCTGCTTTTAATTGCAACTAACTTACGCTGCAAATGTTTAAGAAATTTACTAAGCAGAAAAAAAGACAAAGAATCCCCGAGTTAGCTAGTCTTTTACTATCTCTGTCGAGTATTGGCATTTTTTGATGTCTTGTAACGCTTTATAAGCGCGTTCAGCTTATTTAGATAAAAATCTAGATGTAGATGAAGTTTTGTAAAGACATACAGTATCTATATACTGCAAAAAATTGAACATAAGACGCCGATACATTAAGTAATCCTTACCTTTTAATCTGCAGATTGGCGAAAGCAAATACAATAACTTCAGTTTCATGATAAGGGAGCTGGCGAGGTTTGTCAAGGAAGTTTTTCTTTCCCGTGAATTCCCTTTGAAGTTGAATATTGAAAATTGACTGGAGAATTGTGGATTACTTTGTATATGTTATGACAAGCCATTGCGCTCTCAGCAAAACCATTTAGTATTAATTTTAGTTTGCCTGAATAAATAGCTATATCTCCGATTGCATATATCCTATCTCTACTGGTTTTAAGTGTAGCTGGGTCGACAGTTATGCGGCCATGTTCTAACTGTATACCCCAATTGTTTATTGGACCAAGATTCATTGACAGTCCAAAAAATGGCAGCAAAAAATCAGCGGATATTTCTTTTTCTTCCTTAGAGGCAATGTTTTTTACTATCACTGCGCTCAACTGCCCATTACTTCCTGCTAGTTCGTGTAATTGATATGGCACTACCAGTTCTATTTTTCCATCAATTTCAAGTGATTCTAATTTATTTCTAGTTTCAGGAGTGCAGCGAAATTCCTTTCTCCTATGTATCACATAAATTTTCTTTGCAACTTTAGAAAGTTCTACAGTCCAATCAGCCGCAGAATCACCCCCCCCTGCAATGACTATAGTTTTATCCTGAAAATCAGAAATTTTATTTACACTGTAAAATACAGATTTATTTTCATATTCTAATATACCACTTAAGGGTGGACGGTTAGGTTCAAACATTCCATTACCTGCAGCAACAATAACAGCCTTACATTTTACCTCTGTACCTATGCTCGTTATGATAGTAAAGTTTTCACCTTCGTTATTTGAAATCTTTTCTACTTTTTGACTTAAATGGTAAATAGGCTTAAATGGCGAAGCTTGCTCCATTAGCTGCTCAATTAATTTTTGGGCAGTAATTACAGGATAACCAGGTATATCGTATATTGGCTTTTCTGGGTAAAGAGCTGTGCATTGTCCTCCTGCTTGATCCAAAACATCTATTATATGACATTTCATATCAAGCATTCCCGCTTGAAAAGCAGTGAATATTCCAACAGGTCCTGCACCTATTATTACTATATCGGGTTCCATATTCAGATGGTGATCTATTTATAGATATTAGCTTTCTTCGCTAACAAGGTCAATTTACAAAGGGATGTATTTTTAAAAGATGTGGCTAGATTAGATAAGATTTCCAGCGTTATGAACCACATAGTCCAAATAAGCTCTAAAAATCAGCTAGCATAGCGAGATGCTGTGCGGACGGAATGGGATTCGAACCCATGGTACGCTCATCACGTACGTCAGTTTTCAAGACTGGTGCCTTAAACCGCTCGGCCATCCGTCCATTTCTTTTCTATCACAACATTTGATTTTAAGCAATCTATAAAAGCTTTACTTGCCCACGCAAAAGTTGCTAAACACACTACTCAATATTTCCTCAACATTAATAATCCCAATCACTGCACCAAGTTCAAATGCAGCAAGCCTCAAATCTTCAGATATCAACTCAATTGGATTATCGATATTAAAACGTTGTAAATGTTCCAGTGCTTTCTTCATGTGATTCCTATGTCTTTGCCGAGTGATTACAGGAGTGTCTCTATCATGCCCAAATTTTTCCCCTGCCTTCTCTTTTATGAGAGAGATCAATTTGTTTGTACCTATTTCCTTTAGAATAGAAATGGGTAAAAGATCTATGCCATTAATTTTTATATTGTGATTATTGATAACATCGTCAGCTTTGCTCAATACATAAATGGTGTCATTTTGGTCTGATGTCATGCAAGTAGCTGACACTGGTTTCCAGCTTATCTCATCATGAACATTGTTTTCAGCACATGTTTCTAGAATCCATTGTCTATTGCATAATTTGCAAGTATTTTTATATCTGGATCCCAGTGTCAAGCACTGGGATGACACCGTTTGTTGATTACAATATTTGCATAGTTGTGTGTCAACGACAGATGGTATATTGCCTGTGGCTTGATAATTGACATCGTGTCGTTGTTCAAAAGGAAATAGCTCTATTCTTAAATCAGCTTCAAAAGACCTCTTTTTCGCTCGACTTATACCTTCTAATTCTATTGGATCTGAACTTTCACGAATTCCAGCAGTATCAGAGAGAATGATTGGGTATCCGCCAATGTCAATATGAGCTTCAAGTATATCTCTTGTTGTGCCTGCATATTCAGAAACAATAGCAATATCACGCTTGGCTAAGAAATTAAACAGAGTTGATTTACCGACATTTGGTTCACCAGTTATTACAATATGTAAACCCTCACGCAACCTTTCGCCCCGTCTATTATCATTTAAATGCTCTTGTATCAACTGCACGAGAGATTGCACTTCATTATTAATTTTTTCCAATTCACTTTTTTCTGCCCAAATGTCCTCTGGAAAGTCTATATATGCTTCGATTTTGGATTGTATCGTTATTAATCTTTGCCTCCAATTGCTGTATAGTCTCTCCAATTCTCCTGATATCTGCTTAATCGCTTGTTTAGCTTGCATTTTCGTCTCAGCATCAATTAAGTCTGCAATCCCTTCTATTTGCGTTAAGTCAAATTTACCATTTAGAAAAGCCCTAAGTGAGAATTCTCCAGGCTTGGCCATAACGAAAACTTTTGATAATTCCTCCAAGATGATTTTTATAACTGCCTTGCTTCCATGCACTTGTAACTCTATAACGTCCTCGCCAGTGAAACTGTTTGGAGCAGGGAAATAGATGATTATTCCATTATCTATCAATTGACTGGAATCATCATATAGATCAACTAAAGTAGCAAATCTTGGTTTAATTTCTTTTTTAATATGAAAATGATTTAAAGCTTTAAGCGCGTAGTTGCCTGAAATTCTGATTACTGCAACTCCTGACTTACCAAATACGGTCGATAAAGCGAAAATAGTTTCATTTGTGTTTGTCATTATTTATATAAACTACTTAGCAATATTACACTTAAGAAACCAAAATACCTAAAAAGTCACCCAGGTGAAAATATTTATTTTGAAAACTGATAATATGATTTATAATGACTGACACAAGTTTTAAATATTTTATGCTCAAGAAATTAGCTTGGTACTGGTCTTTTGTAGAGTTAATTAAAGGGTTTGTTATTACATTAAAATATATGTTTAAGCCAAAGGTTACTTTGAGGTATCCTATGGAGAAGGGCCCTTTAAGTCCAAGGTTTCGTGGTGAGCATGCGTTGCGTAGGTATCCAAACGGTGAAGAACGATGCATAGCTTGTAAATTATGTGAAGTTATCTGCCCTGCTCAAGCAATAGTTATTGAAGCAGAGGAAAGAGAAGACGGTAGTCGCCGCACCACGCGCTATGATATTGATATGACAAAATGCATATACTGCGGACTTTGCCAAGAGGCATGTCCAGTTGATGCAATTGTTGAAGGTCCTAACTTTGAATTTGCTACTGAAACAAGAGAGGAGCTAATGTACAATAAAGAAAAGTTATTGCGTAATGGTGAAGTTTGGGAAGACGCAATTGCACTCAGGTTAAAAAAGAATAGGCCTTATTATTAATGTTCAGAGCTTATAACCCTGTTATCCATTATGATTTAGGGGCAGTGCCCACTAGGGGTGGTGTCATCCCAGTAGCTGATGCACAACTGTACGAACATTTGTTTGCGAGGGCAGTATGTTAAATGTTATAGCCTGTTTTGCCTCAAACACAAAGGTGTCATCCCAGTGCTTGACACTGGGATCCAGTAAAATTGATTGTGAACAAGCACACTATACAACATTTTCAATGAAATTACAAAAAAGCTGGATTCCAGTGTCAAGCACTGGAATGACACCATTTGCTGTGCAATTTACCTTCGAAAATGAATGTTCGTATGGCTATGTGCGTGACACTGGGATGACACCGTTGGAAGAAGCAAACCGCCTTCAAGCTACATGTCCGTATAGGTTTATTTATGGTTAGGATTACTTTTTCAACCGAACAAAAAGTAAAAGAATACAGTGGTAAAGTCATTGGCTTTGATATATTACAACCAGATGCTTTGAAAGAAGCAATTGCCTTTAAGGTAAATGGTGAGTTGCATGATCTCTCACGTGAAATTGAAGCTGATGCAGAGATAGAGGTGATACAACTGAGTGACGAAGCGGGTTTAGATATAATAAGGCATGATGCTGCTCACATAATGGCACAGGCAGTGAAAGAGCTATTTCCTAATACTCAGATTACTATCGGCCCAACAATTCAGGACGGTTTTTACTATGATTTTGCTACAGGTCGTACCTTCACTACGGACGATCTTACCGCAATAGAAAAGAAAATGAAAGAGATTGTAAAAAGTAACCACAGATTTGTTCGAGAAGTTTGGACTCGCAAGCAGGCAATTGATTTCTTTAGTGGTATAGGCGAAAAATATAAGGTTGATATTATCTCATCCATACCAGAGGGTGAAAACCTAACTGTTTATAGGCAAGGTGATTTTATTGACCTATGTCGTGGTCCGCACTCACCATCAACCGGCAGAGTTAAAGCGTTTAAACTTATGAAAGTAGCGGGTGCATACTGGCGAGGTGATGCAAAGGGCCCAATGTTGCAGCGAATATATGGTACAGCATGGAGAAATAAGGATGAATTAAACGCTTACCTTGAGTGCCTCAAAGAAGCAGAAAAACGTGATCACCGCAAAATTGCTAAGGATATGGATTTATTTCACATTCAAGAGGAAGCTGTTGGGCAGGTTTTTTGGCATGAACAAGGATATATTCTATATAATGTTCTTGAGTCTTACATCAGAAAGAAGCTAATAAATAATGGCTATTTTGAGGTAAAAACTCCTATTTTAGTAAGTAAAGAGCTGTGGGAAAGATCTGGACATTGGGATAAGTTTCGTGAAAATATGTTCGTTGTTGACGAGTCTGAAAATAAAAAGTTAGCAATAAAGCCTATGAATTGCCCTTGTCATGTGCAGATTTTTAATTCTCACACCAGAAGCTATCGTGATTTACCGATACGTATGGCAGAGTTTGGCATATGCCATAGAAATGAAAGCTCAGGCTCATTGCACGGACTGATGCGAGTGCGTGGTTTTACGCAAGACGATGCACACATTTTTTGTATGGAAGAACAAGTGAATTCTGAGACTATAAAGTTTTGTGACCTTTTAAAAGAAGTATATTCAGAGCTTGGATTTAATGAAATTTCTGTGAAATTTTCAGACCGTCCAGATATTAGAGCAGGTAATGATGAAGTATGGGATAGAGCTGAAAAAGCGCTGCTTGAAGCCGTTAAAGAAGCGGGCTTAAGTTATGAACTGAGCCCTGGTGAAGGTGCATTTTATGGTCCAAAGCTAGAGTTTGTTTTAAAAGATGCAATAGGCAGAAGCTGGCAATGTGGAACATTACAAGTTGATTTCATTTTACCAGAACGTCTGGGAGCTTTTTATATAGGGGCAGATGGACACAAGCATCACCCTGTCATGTTACATAGGGCAATTCTTGGAACTTTTGAACGTTTTATTGGAATTTTGATAGAAAATTATGCAGGAAAATTTCCAGTTTGGCTTGCTCCAACGCAACTTGCTATTCTGACCATTACAAACGAAGCTGACGGTTACGCCACAGAAATTAGCAATATTTTAAAAGAACAAGGTGTGAGAGTCAAGACTGATTTGACCAATGAAAAAATTAGTTATAAGATACGTTTGCATAGTCTAAACAAGGTTCCTATATTGTGGATTGTAGGCAAAAATGAAGTTACAAGTAAAACTGTGTCAGTAAGAAATTTAGGATCGGAAAGACAGGAGTCTTTTTCTTTGGAAAAGGCTAATGAATCGCTGTTAAAAAGTATTAATTTGAATTAAGGGAGTTAAAGTTTGCAAGTTAAAAAGAACAATAAAAACAGAATTAATGGATTTATCACAGCTAAGGAGGTACGCTTAGTTGATCATAGTGGTGAAATGGTCGGAATCGTGCCAATAGAACGAGCTTTGGAATTTGCACAGGGTGTTGGTTTAGACTTGGTGGAAATTGCACCTGATTCAACCCCTCCAGTATGTAAAATTCTGGATTATAGCAAGCAAAAGTATGATATAAAAAAGAAAGCAAGTGAAGCAAAAAAGAAACAAAAAACATTAACTATAAAAGAAATTAAACTGGGTCCCAATATTGGTGATCACGATTACGGAACAAAATTGCGTCAAGCAAGAGACTTACTTGCCCACGGACATAAAATTAAAGTCACAATGAGATTTAGAGGGAGAGAGCTTATAAACACTGAAGTTGGACTGGAAAAATTAGAACGGCTAATTCGAGACACTGAAGATATCGCAAAGGTAGAATTGGCACCTAAAAGAGAAGGGAATCAATATTTTTTAGCTCTGGTTGCTAAGTAGCAAAACGGCTTAAGAAGTATAAGTAAAGTTAAATTATCGCTCTCTCTTTGATAACATGGCGAAAATGTCTTATTAATCCTTGAATCGGCCAAGCTGCAGCATCGCCAAGCGCGCAAATTGTATGTCCTTCTATTTGAGTTGTAAGGTCAAGCAGCTTATCTATTTCATCAGGCTTAATATCTCCTGCCACCATCCTCTTCATAATCCTCCACATCCATCCAGTACCTTCACGGCATGGTGTGCATTGTCCACAGGACTCATGCATATAAAAGTGTGATAACCTCTCTATTGCAGCTATTATATCAGTTGATTTATCCATCACTATTACAGCAGCAGTACCAAGCCCTGATTGTGCAGTTCTTAATGAATCAAAATCCATTTCAATAGTATCGCATATAGATTTTGGAATTAATGGCACTGAAGACCCACCAGGTATTACAGCAAGTAAATTATCCCAACCCCCTCGCACTCCACCTGCGTATTTTTCAATCAATTCACGTAGTGGAATTCCGAGCTCTTCTTCAACATTACACGGGTTGTTTACATGTCCTGAAATACAAAAAATCTTAGTACCAGTATTATTTGGTTTACCAAGAGATGCAAACCATTCTCCTCCGCGATTTAGAATATCTGGAACCATGGCTATAGTTTCAACGTTGTTTATTGTGGTTGGACAGCCAAAAAGTCCAACACCTGCGGGAAATGGAGGTTTCATGCGAGGAAAGCCCTTTTTTCCTTCAATTGATTCAAGTTGAGCTGTTTCTTCTCCACATATGTAAGCTCCTGCACCCCTATGGATAAATACATCAAGATCATAACCTGATTTGCAGGCATTTTTTCCAATTAAGTTTTCTTTATAGGCTTCCTCAAGTGCTTTTTTCAGAACTAAATATTCATTATAAAATTCACCCCTGATGTAAATATACGCAACTGATGCGCTGATCGCTTTGCCGGCTAGGAGAATTCCCTCAAGTAACTTATGTGGCTCATATCGCAATATATCTCTATCTTTACATGTACCAGGTTCTGACTCATCTGCATTGACTACTAAATATGCTTTTGGAAGATTCTTGGGCATAAAGCTCCACTTAAGGCCGGTGGAAAATCCTGCACCCCCTCGACCTCTCAAACCAGATTTCTTTACTTCATCAATGATCTTTTCTGATCCTAAATCCAGTAATTCCTTTGTTTTTTGCCAGCTACCACGTTTTTTTGCACCCTCAAGTAGTGGAGTTCCTTTACCATTTAGGTTGGTGAATATTTTGTCTTGTTCTTTTAGCATGTTTTTCAAAATTTGTGAGTGATCCCGACGCGATTCGAACGCGTGACCCACTGATTAAAAGTCAGTTGCTCTACCGGCTGAGCTACGGGATCATTTCATTTTTCAGCTATACTAAACATCAATACAGTTTTTATCCGTTTTAATCAAACTAAAATTTTCATGTGTGGTTAAATAAATTATATAATATACTGCGTTAGTGATAATTTAGTTAAAAAATCTATGAATAATTTAAAAAAATTTCCAAAGGAAAACTTCTTGTTAATTTTCAGTTCACAGATTTATTTGGATGGTGTGACGTATAACGCTAAGGAGACAAAAAAATAGAGAAGTGTGTACACCCTGCAGAATTTGTACGCTATTTAGCAATAGCCTAATAGATAAATATTTCTTGCATTTCAGCCTGAGTGATTTATGCTTTAAGCAAGAATTACCTGGGGGTATAGCTCAGCTGGTAGAGCATCTGTTTTGCACGCAGAAGGTCAGCGGTTCGATCCCGCTTGCCTCCACCAGTCTATATTAGCTCTAGCCGCCACAAAACCTGTCAAAGCAGCTTATTTTAATCTATGAGGATTTTATACTACTTCCCTGAAAATCCCTATTTCTTTTCGTAACTTTTCTCTACACAAGTAATGTTGGTTATTACAATTGTAATATATACCAACTTAACAATAAATTAATCAATAAATGTTAGAATACTAACAATTAATTTATTGGTAACGCCTATGAGTGGAAAAAAGCATGTTTTTAAGATGGTACCTGGAAAAGAGGTGTTTAGAAAAACCCCGACTAAATTGATAAAGTGGCCTGAAGGTTATGATCCTACAGTGTCTATTAAAAAAGTTGAGCTTGTATCGCTGGATGATAAAAACGATGTAGCACTAGGCTTATTACCTATAAAACTTTGCGGCAGTTCTTGCCTAGACAGTTACATATGTCTGGAGGAAGAAAATGAAGGAAATCTGGTAGCCAAAGATTATAAAAGTGATTCTAACTTAGATTATGTAAAAAGTAACCATACATTTGTATATTACGGTAATGAGTTGGCTAAGTTATCATATACAAGAGAACTTGTGCAGCCTTTCAAAACTATGTGTAGCAGTTCTATTAAATCAAAAAAATTGGAATACAAATATGTAACATGGGAAGATTCAGATACTGGCAACAATAAATATTATTTTTCAGACGAAGCAGGAAATATAATCGATTCACCTGACAATGAGGTATTACAAGACATTATGTTATACTACGGTGAGAGACATATAAGAGATGTGCTACTGTTGCTATCAAGCACGTTTGCCAAAGTTTTTATTCAGGGCCTAACAGACGACCAACTAAAAACTCTTACCAATATTTTTAGTAACGAGCAACTGCAAAAAATCATTCCTGAACTGAGTTCAAACCAGTTGCAAGCTTTAGTAGATCATCTAACCAATCACCAGCTAAAAACCCTCGCTCAGGAACTAAATCCAGAAAAGTTACAAATAATTGTTCCTATTTTAAATGATACTCAGCTTGAAGCTCTAGTGAGAAAATTAAATTCAGAGCAAGTAAAAGAAATTTTACCTCACTTAAAAGTGGATCAGTTCAAAGCACTTATTAAAACTTTAAATGACGAGCAATTTACAGTGCTTGCAAAAGACTTAGCTGAGCACCACTTGACAATACTCTCCAAAGAATTAGAAGGTGATCAGTTGAAAGCTTTAGTAAATAGTCTGCAAGAAGACCAACTGAAAGACTTAGTTAATAAGCTTGATCATGATAAACTTGGCATAATTGCTCAGGATTTAACTGATTCTAATAGGATTCAGATTATCATTAAGTCTTTAGCTGACAACCCAGAAAAACTTCAAGCTTTTGCTCGCAATATGTCTAATGAGCAGTTTAAAGAACTTTTGGATAACGTAGGTGCAGAAGAGCTTAAAGACATCATTCACAAACTGCCTTATGAGAAAGTAACAGCTGTGATTGGTGATCTTGGCAATCAAGATCAGTCTAAAGCTATTATTGATGCATTAAAAGGGAAACTTGACGAGCAGAGTAAACAGAACAAGGAAATGATTGAGATGCTCAAGCAAATCAAGGACGATATGCCATATTCTGCACATGACCTAATTCTTACAGCAGAAGATGGCGATATATATCCTTATGATTCGTCAATACTTGCATAATTAAAATTTTTACTTTTTAACTTTTTATAGGAGACCGTATGACTGAAGAAATGCAACAACTTCAAAAACCTAAATTTGTCAAACCTACATTCGAAAAACCGAAAATTCCGCAATTTCAGGATAGAGCACAAAAAGTGGTTGATCTCACCAACGATATCAATACTGCAGAAATTGATGAAAAAATGATGGTAAATGTTGTTAGATTTAAAGTTTTTTATGATAACCTGGTAAACAATATCAACGAATACAATGACAGTATAAGTTCTAGTATTGAAAATGATATAATAAACCCATTATCAACAATTATAGATAATATAGGTAAGGAAACAAAAGAAATAACGGAGAGCATCACTAAAATTAAGGAAGATATGCCATACTTCTCGCTAACACAGGCAGAAGATATACTATAGATACAAAGACGTAATCTCGAGATGATTTTAGATAACATACACCAAATGAGCAAGTAATAACCCACTGGGCTATTACTTTTTTCACATACCATTTCAATGTAGCTGGATTAATTTTAAAATTATAATTTTTTATAGGAGTTAGCATGAATAATAGTAAACAAGAAAGCAAAAACGAACTTAAAGTAATAAGCAAAATAGAAGTTAACACCAAACCTAAAGGTTATGATGAAACAGTTGCGCGAAATCCAGCGCAGCTTGGTTATGTCCACAAAGCTTTAGATAAATTAATCGCAGAGCTGAACACGAAATTCGTTCCTGAATTGGATGATGTATTGCATAACAATAGCAACTCTATCAGTCAATTAAATGACATGCTAACAGAAGAAAGGGGTAAGCTTGACGAGCAGAGTAAACAGAACAAGGAAATGATTGAGATGCTCAAGCAAATCAAGGACGATATGCCAGGCATTGCAGAAGCTCCAGATTTTACAATAGTAGATATTAATAATGACTCACTGTTATTTGTATAGTAATGATTTATAAAGATAAGTAGTTTTTTTATAGGAGGTAACTATTATGAATAAAAATATAAAATTATATTCTAGTGAAGAAGTTGAATCAAATAATGCATTGCAACTTCAGAAACCGGCGTTTGATAAACCAAGCTTCGAAAAGCCAGTAATAAAGAAGATTGTCAGTGGTAAAACAAAGGAAGAATTTGATATAACTAAAGATATGACACAAGAAGAGATTGATAAGATGCCACAAATTACATTGACCATAAAGCACCTTAAAAATTTTTATGATGGCTTGATAAACAGCATTAATAAGTATGACGAAAATATGGATAGTGCAATTCAAAGTGGTATAATAACACAATTATCATCAACCATAGATAGTATAGACAGCAAGACAAGTAGTATAGATAGTGAACTTGCAGATCTTAGGAATTCGATTCCAGATATTGGAGAAGCTCCTCCATTACTCCATATTACTGGTGAAGAGAACGGATTGCTTTAATAAAAAAGGTAATAGCCTGATATCAGGCTGTTACCTTCTCCATATGCTATTTTAATATAGCTGAGTTAGGAAATCTATTTTAAAACTTTCGGCATATAGTTCTCATCATGTTTTGCAAACACTGTATCTGCAAGAAAAGTACTATTATCAAACATTTTACCTTGCACAACAACACCACTTTTTTCTGAAAACATTGGTGGAAGTATCCCTTGATATTTTACCACAACGCTTTTGTTAAAATCTGTCATTTGAAAAATTACTTCACTTTCGCTCCGTATCACGCTATTTTCAACAACCATTCCACCAACACGGATTAGTTTTTGACTATTTTGTAAAACTATTGCCTCACTTACTGTATAGAAAAATGAGATGTTTTCTTTGAGCGTTGTTAAAATAAAAAAGACTATGCAGCTTAAAAAGCAGAAAATTCCTGAAGTTATAAGTAATCGCTTATGTTTCTTCTTCATGATTATCTTTCAGGCTTTCTAGAATTTTTCTACTTTTAGTATAGCAAGAAATGGTAAAAATTAGCTCTCCAGCAATCAGCGTAAAACTAATAAGGTAAGCAAAAATTACATATGTATTCATAATGCATTATCAATAAATAACTCACCTGCATCAAAATAAATTAAGCTTCCATCCTTTTGCTGCAACACCAATTTACCACTTTCATCTATATCAGCAAAAATTCCTTCATACAATTTGTCAGCTAACTTTACACTGATTTGCTCATTCATTTTGAATGCTTTTTTTAACCACATTTCTCTTATAGCATAAAACCCGTCAAATAGCCATTGCTTTCTTAGCTTATTAAAATTTATTATTAATTCCTTTAACAGATCCATGTTAGACACAGATTCACCGTAATTGCTAATGCACGTTGTTCCTGGAAGTGGTGCATGATTGACATTAATTCCAATTCCTATAATGATCCAATTCGAATTGGATCTTTTTTCAAGTAATATTCCACTTATTTTCTTGCCATCAATAAGGACATCATTTGGCCACTTATACTGGAGATTTAGACCATTTATAAATGACAGTATAGCATTTCCAACAGCAAGAGCAGTAACAAAAGTCAATTCTGTTAATTTGCTAACTTGATTCATTAAACCTCTTTCTATCATCCCAGTACTTTCCCCAGTGCTTGACACATAACTATGCGAACATTGCAATTTGCAGGTGGTATGTGGTGTCATTCCAGTGCGTGACACTGGAATCCAGTTCTTATTACACAGTTGCCTGATGTGCCCATTTGTAATTAAGTTTTCTGGATCCCAGTGTCTGGGCACTGGGATGACATCATCCTTGGTGGGAATACCACAACGTTTGTACAGTTGTGTGCTTGACCATTCTTCTTGATTTCTAGATTCCAGCGTCACGCGCTGGAATGACACCGAAAGCTGGCTTTCATTCAGATAATCGTTAAAGAGGTTTATTACCAAACTCGCATAAAAATTACCCTCTGGAGAAATCCAACTTTTTCCGGTACGCCCTCTACCCTCTGTTTGTTTATCAGCAACAATAATAGTTTCATTTGATATTCCTTTATCAATTAAATCCAACGCTTCTTTATTAGTGCTTGAAACTTCTTTGTAATGATGAATATGAAAGCCCTCAGGGATCACCTTGTCAGTCCTTTAGTTCAATGAGTGAGTAAAACGTACAAGAAAAGAACGAGGTTGATCAGTGAAGCCACTGAAGTGATAATGAATAGACCCTTAGAATAAGCAACCTTATTACCACTAGCTTTATCAAAATACATAGCTTTTATGATATTTAGATAATAGTAACACGATACAACACTTGCTATTACAAGGATCAAGGACAGGCTGATAAAGCCAGAATTTATTAAACTTTTGAATATAAAAAATTTAGCGATAAAACCTGCAAGTGGAGGTATTCCCGACATTGAGAGTAACAGCACAGAAAGATGAAATGCTACAATTGGGCGTTTCTTCCCTATACCAGATAAATTTGCAATATCACAATCGTCATCGTCAATTTGTACGAGATATGAGAATAGCCCTATGCTTGTGATGATATATATCACCAGATACATTAAGGCACTATCTGTTCCTGCTTGTGTAAAAATAGAAAGTGAAGCAAATATAAAACCAATGTGACCAATTGAACTGTAAGCAAGCAGCCTTTTTAAGTTTTGCTGACGTAAGGCCCCAAAAGCTGAGATAAGCACAGACAATGCTGAAACGTATAAGAAAATAGGCTGAACATAACTTTTTACATTTACTAACTCTTCATTCATCAATCGAATTAAAAATGTTACAAGTGCAGCTTTTGGGGCCGTAGAAAAAAACGCAGTTACTATGGTAGGTGCACCTTGATAGACATCTGGAGCCCACATATGAAAAGGAGCAATAGCAAGCTTGAAACACAAACCAATTAGGACAAAGACTAACCCAAAAACTATTCCATAAGTTATCTGATGGTTTTGCAAGAATGAACCGAGCTCAGAGAAATTGACTTGTCCTGTATATCCATAAAGCAGCGACATTCCATATAGCATAATGCAGGAAGATAATGCACTGAGTGTAAAATATTTCACTCCTGCTTCACATGAATAAATCGAATCTTTATTAAAGCTCGCAAGAACATACAAAGATATACTCATCAACTCAAAAGCTAAATAAAAAGAAATCAGACTATTTGCTGAAACCAAAGTTATCATGCCAAATAGCGCAAAAAGAATCAGCATTGAAAATTCATACTTATAGTCATATTTTGATAAATTCAGCATCAAAAGTATTAAAATTCCTGTGCTGAGAATTAACCCTTGGGCTGACCTGATGTATAAATTGAGTTTTAACAACGAATTAAAGAGAAAAATTTCATTGTTTTCTGCCGAAAGAATTAAAATAATCAAAGTTACCACTGTGCAGCCAAGTGCTAATAAGTTGATAGTTCGGCGGTTAAATATAATCCCAAGCAGCAGCAACACGAACGAGGAGATAATAGAGAACGTTTCCGGCAATATCTGTATATAATTCATAGCGCATTATATTTGACTAACAAATTTGCCATACATGGCTTCAAATAATTCAGTGCAAGGGTTGGGTAAAATCCAAGCAAAATAACAAACACTGCAAGCAGAATTAAGACAGAAAATTCTATGCTATCCAAACGGTTATTTAATAATTTAGAATAGCTAACCCCCCATATTATTTGCTTACATAAATTCAGCATATAAACTGCGCTTAAAATAGTGCCAAGTGCGATAAATCCTGTAAAAAACCCTATGCTCTTAAACATTCCAACCATAGCCAAAAACTCACCTATGAATCCAGATGTTCCAGGTAGCCCTATTGAAGCCATTGAAAATAAAATGAACATAAAACCAAATTTTGGCATTGTGTTTACTATGCCAAAATATTTTGCAATCTCCAAAGTTCCAGTTCGAGTATATAGCATTCCAACACACAAAAATAAAGCAGCAGAAATAAGGCCATGACTAATCATTTGAAATATGCTACCCAGTACTCCTTCCTCACAAAATGAAAAGAGGCCAGCAGTAACGATCCCCATATGTGCTATTGAAGAATAAGCTATTAACTTCTTTATATCATCTTGAGCAAACGCAACTAGCGAAGCATATATCACCGCAATAATGCTCAGCACAACAACGAAATTTGAAAAATACAAACTTGCCTGAGGAAGCATTGGAATAGAAAACCTTAAAAATCCATATCCTCCCATTTTAATAAGCAAGCCAGCTAAAATCACAGATCCAGAAGTTGGTGATTGTACATGCGCATCAGGAAGCCAAGTGTGAAATGGAAACATCGGTACTTTTATTGCAAAAGAAATAAAAAATGCAATCCACAGCAATGACTGCACTTCAAGATCAAGGCTTGGCACTAATGTAGCTAATTTTTGTATATTAAACGTCCCAAAAGTGCTATAGATGTACACCAATCCAAGTAGAAATAATAATGAGCCAGTTAATGTATAAAGAAACAACTTAAACGTTGCATATACCCTGTGTTTTCCTCCCCAAATGCCAATAATAAAGAACATTGGTATTAAAACAGCTTCAAAAAACACATAAAAGCTTATAGCATTCAGTGAAACGAAAAAACCGACTACAACACTCTCAAGCAGTAGAAATAATGCCATATAGGCTTTTAGGGTCGTATAACTCATTTTGCAGTTGTAGAGTATACAAATTACAAACAAGAAAGTTGTAAGCAGAAGGAAAAGCAACGATATACCATCTATCCCTATTCCAACATTTCTAATTGGGTAGCTGACAAACTGAAAGTCCGCATCGTTATAATCAAATTCTATACAAGCTACAATGCTAAGCAAAAATGGAAGTACAGCAAAAAATAGGGCAAGGAATCTTAAGTGTATAGATTGATGATTAATCCTGATTAAGGATAAAATCAATGCTCCTATCAGTGGAAGCAAAAATATACTAAGTAACAACACCTTCTATTTAATTCCAATAATATATAAAGCACCGATTATTAAAGTAACAAACATAATAAATGCATAATCAAATATATAACCAGTTTGTAACTTTATAGAACTTTTTGAACATTCATTAACCAACCTTACAACACCATTTGGTCCAAATGAATCAATAGCCTTAACATCAAACTTCCATAGAAGCCTAGATATAAACCTTATCGGTGCAATTATAACAAACTCATACACCTCATCAAAGTACCATTTATTCTGCAAAAACTTAAGTAAAAATTTACTCTTAATTTGCCTAATTACTTGATATTGGTAAATTAGGTACGCAAGTGCTATTCCACTTAGGCTTGTTAAGGTTGGCAGTAGTTTTATAAAGAAATTATGAACTCCATGCTCATCAATCATCACTAAACTTGATTTCCAAAACGCATTACTAGTTATGTTCAAAATATTTGCTCCCCATATTCCAGAAAATACTGATCCAAAAGCGAGTATCAGTAATGGTATAAGCATAATCTTTGGTGCCTCATGTATATTAATTTTACTTTGTTTTTGGCTGTGGAACACAAGAAGCAATAACCTCCAAGAGTAAAACGCTGTGAAGAATGCAACAACTAAGCTTATTACAAAAGCAAAGCTATCCGTGCTATAAGCATGTTCAATTATCAAATCCTTTGAATAAAAACCTGCAAATGGGAATATCCCAGAAAGCGCAAGAGATCCAATCCACATGAGAGCGTAAGTGCAAGGGATTTTCTTCCAGCAATTTCCCATTTTCTGAATGTTTTGCTCATGATGCATTGCATGAATCACATTGCCAGCACCAAGAAATAGTAGAGCTTTAAAAAAAGCGTGTGTCATTAAATGAAAAATAGCAACATTGTAAGCAGAAAGCCCACATGCCATGAACATATAACCAAGTTGACTGCAGGTTGAATAAGCAATTATTTTCTTTATATCGTTCTGAGTAATTGCAACGGTGGCTGCAAAAAAAGCAGTGAGTGCTCCAACGATAACTATTAATTCTCGTGCCACATTTGATAACTCAAACAATGGAGAACACTTTGCTACTAAAAATATACCTGCTGTTACCATCGTTGCTGCGTGAATAAGTGCAGAAACAGGAGTTGGCCCTTCCATTGCATCTGGCAACCAAACATGTAAACCAAGCTGTGCAGATTTACCCATACAGCCAATAAAAAGTAATATGCATATTATATGAGTTACTTTGAATTCACAGCAGAATGCCCTAATGTTCTGCGTGCCAAGAAGATCAGTTGTGTCAAAAACTTCAGTAAAATTCAAAGAGTGAAATGTATAATAAATAAGAAAGATTCCAATCAATAGTGCAAAGTCTCCTACCCTATTCACAACAAATGCTTTAATTGCTGCATTATTTGCAGAATATTTTTGGAACCAAAATCCTATGAGTAAATAAGAACATAGGCCAACCCCTTCCCAGCCAAAAAAAAGCTGCACGAAATTATCGCTTACAACCAGCACAATCATGCAAAACGTAAATAGCGATAGGTAAGAAAAAAACCTCGACTTCCCCTTATCATGCTCCATATAACCGATAGAGTAGAGATGTACTACCAGTGAAACGGTGGTAATAACAATAAGCATTAAGGATGAGAGAGCATCCACACTAATTGCCCAATTTACTTTTAAGATGCTCAATGAAAACAAAGGAAATAAACTCAAGTGATAATTTTCAGAGAAGGTGAGAAAAACATACCAAGATAAAACTGCAGATATTCCAATCCCTGCCGTTGTAACTAACTGACTTTTTCTAAAAAGTGCTGCAAATAGCGAACCAAAAAGTGGCAAAAATACTATTAATTTCAGTATATCCATCATACTTTCATTCTTTCATTAAATTTGCTTGTTCAACATCTATATTGCCACGGCTTCTATAATATACAACCAATATTGCAAGCCCAACTCCTGACTCTGCTGCCGCAACAGTCAACACAAACATCACAAAAATTTGCCCAACTATATCATTCATAAAGGCAGAAAAAGCAACTAAGTTGATATTAATTGCCAGCAATAATATTTCTATTGATAACAATATATTGATTATGCTCTTACGGTTGATGAAAATACCGCACACTCCAATAGTGAACAAAACAGCAGCAACTATCAAAAAGTGATTTAATCCTATTTCCATTCTACTCCTTTTCCAAATTTAGCCTTAATCAATTTTACAGATGAAGATTGTGTCAATTGCTTTAATACATTCTGTTTTTTAACTCCTTTTTTCTTGTCCTGCAAAGTAAGAGCAATTGCACCGACAATTGCAACAAGGAGCAGAATACCAGAAAGATGAAAAGCGTACATGTAGTCGGTATACAGCAAATTACCAATAGCTTTCACATTATTGGTATTATAGTTTATAACATTGCTTATATTCGGTGCTGAGCTGCGGATTACAAAGCTGATGACTAGAAAAAACACAACACACAACATAGCACCAAGAGTGCAATGCTTTGCAAAACCCTGGCGCAACCTTATGTAGTCAATATCGAGCATCATAACTACAAAGAGGAACAACACCGCAACCGCACCGATGTATACTATCATCACCATCATAGCAATGAACTCAGCTCCAAGGAGAATGAAAAGAACTGCAGAGTTAACGAAGGTGAAAATTAAAAATAATACTGCATGCACAGGATTTCTTACACTAATTACGCATACAGCAGATAAAATGCTGAGAATTGCAAAAAAATAAAAGAAAAAAGGCATCGATACTTTAACTGCAACAATAGTTACTAATTTAAAGTGACTATCGTGGTAAAGTCAATATTATATTAAACGTTTGAAAACATTGTACTACAAAGCTCCAGCTCCATTTTAAATTATTATAAAGCTGAAGAAATAGAAATGAAGGCGTACATATAAGCCATTCCAAACTCCACTTATCCACCCAACAAGCAGAAGTTCTGGTGCCAATACCTCAAATCAAGTTGTTGTTACTCGACATACACCTGAAACTACTAAAACAAAATAGATGTAAAACCTACGTTTAAATATGTAGTACTTGAGTGAAGCATTCTTTAACTGTTCTATTCAATAAAACCTTTACAATATTTCAATCATAGGTTTAACTTTACGAAGTTATAATCTATAGGGCTACGATGAACGATTATCTCTCACTGCTAAATCCAGAACAACAATCAGCTGTAACTAACATAGATGGACCAGTTTTGATACTGGCAGGAGCCGGGACGGGAAAAACAAGAACGATTACTTCAAGAATAGCACACATAATTAGAAACGGTCACGCTTATTCTGATGAGATATTAGCAGTTACATTTACAAATAAAGCAGCAAATGAGATGGTATCAAGGGTACTTGAGCTAACGGGCACAAACATACCATGGCTTGGCACTTTCCATGCAATTGCAGCAAAAATTTTGCGCATGCACGCAGAAATTGTGGGCTTAAACCCCAATTTTACAATCATTGGTGTGGATGACCAATTACAGGTAATAAAAAATATTATCAATGAAATAAATCCTGATTACCTATCAGAAAAATGTAAGACCATTATGAATATTATTCAGCAATGGAAAGAGAAGTGCTTATTGCCATCTGAAGTGGAAGATATTCAATCATTTAGGCCAGTATATGTAACTGCACTCAAGGTCTATCACCAGTATCAGGAAAGGTTGAAATTCCTTAATTCTGTCGATTTTGGTGACTTATTGCTATATAACATACAGCTCTTTAATCAAAAGACCGAAGTTCTGTCCTACTACCAAAACAAGTTTAAATATGTCATGGTAGATGAATATCAAGATACAAATGCGATACAATATCTTTGGCTAAAATACCTTGCAAAAGAGCACTCAAATATTTGCTGTGTAGGAGATGATGACCAGTCGATATATAGTTGGCGTGGTGCAGAAGTTGAAAATATTTTGAAGTTTTTTGATGATTTTAAAAATGCAAAAACCGTTAAACTAGAGTGTAACTACAGGTCAACATCCCACATACTTGCAACTGCGTCATATGTTATCAATCACAATAAGACTCGCTTAGAAAAAAAATTGTGGACAACAAACATTGAAGGGGAAAAGGTAAATCTAATAAAATTATGGGATGGGAAAGCTGAAGCAAGGTTCATAAGCGAACAGATATTGAAACTCAATAAATACAGATTTAGTGACATTGCAGTGCTGGTAAGGGCCACTTTTCAAACTAGAGTTCTCGAAGAGTATTTTATAAAATATTCAATTCCCTACAAGATTATAAGTGGCGTAAAATTCTACGAACGTCAGGAAGTCAGGGATATAATTGCATATTTAAGACTTGTTACAAACAATAACGATGACTTAGCTTTCGAAAGGATAGTAAATCGGCCAAAAAGAAGCATAGGAGCTACAACTCTAAAGAAAATATACACGACTGCTCAGGATAACAAAATTTCTTTTTTTGAGGCAGCAAAAATATTAGTTAATAGTAATCAGGTAACCGAAAGAATTAAACTCTCACTCAACGATTTTTTAAATAAAATTAAAGCTTGGGAAGAAATAGTAAGCGTAAAACCACTGCATGAATTCGTTAAAATCGTAGCAAACCAATCAGGATATATTGAAATGCTTGAAAATGAGGAGGTAACAGGCTTAGCACGAATAGAAAATGTTAAAGAGCTCATCTCATCTTTAAAAAATTTCGATAATGCCACAACTTTCTTGGAGCATATAAGTCTGGTGATGGAAGTGGATAATATGAATAACGATGACACCGTATATGTTATGACTCTTCATGCAGCCAAAGGACTTGAATTCCCGTGCGTGTTTCTACCTGGTTGGGAAGAGGGATTATTTCCTCATCAAAGATCTTTTGATGACAAAAGTGGTAAAGCTTTAGAAGAAGAAAGAAGACTTGCATATGTTGGCATAACCAGGGCAAAGGAAAGGTTAATCATTTCATGTGCAGATAGGAGGGAAATTAACAACCAGTGGCAACCGATGCGCACTTCTCGGTTCATTAAAGAATTGCCAAGAGAAAATGTTGAGGTAATTAAAAGCAACATTGCCTACTGTTGAAGCTATAATTGCAGATAAACATATCTTACAAATCTGAATTACTTCAACTATATGTTTCTCCTGGCAAAAATTCTGTAACCGTTCACACTTAATTCTTCAATCTCATACCAATTTCTATTACATAACAAACAAATAGACAATAGAAGTGAGAAGGTTATACTAAGGCAGTATAATGATGGAGTTTTGGAATGGCATTGGTATCAGGTTGCAATTTTAGCTTACATTGTGCCAATCTTTCTTCAATTGCTGCTCGCATAAATTCTGCCTGTCTTTTAGTTCTGCAGTGCACTATCGCATCATCCACATATCTTTCAAATGGTACTGTTGGGTGATTTTGTTTCATCCATATATCAAATGCATGGTGCATAAATATGTTTGAAATGATTGGGCTTATTGAACCTCCTTGCGGAACTCCTTTTTTCCCTAACTACCTTACTGCCATCTGCTTGCTGAATAGGGGATTTCATCCACCTTTCAACATACAGTATGACCCATTTGCAGTCTGTGTGCTTCTTGATAGCCTGCAGTGCTAAATTGTGGTCCAGATTGTCGAAAAATCCTGTAACATCAACAGCTTTCTTGGTAATCGTATCCTGTCTCCAATAAACAGCGGTTTTGCTATGTATCCTTGATCAGCAAAAAACTTACGTAAAGTTGGAGCCTTGTATTTAGCTTGAGTGAAAAGATTTAGAGCACCATCACGATCTTGAACACTTGCACTATGAACATCAGCCGCAATAATTAAGCCCACTGTATCTACAACAATATGACGTTTTCTACCCTTTATTTTTTTTTCAGCATCATATCCTCTGGATCCCCTTTTTGAGTGGTTTTTACTGATTGACTGTCAATTATTCCTACTGAAGGTGTTTCATTTTTACCAAACATTTTTCTTACCTCTTTTACTAGCATATTATGTATTTTTTCCAATTTGCCATTACTACGTCACCTGAGAAAATAGTCATACACCGTCTTCCATGGAGGAAAATCTTTCGGCAGCATTCTCCATTGACAACCACCTCTCATTATATACCTTATTGCATTAATAATTGTTCTGATATTGTGCTTTCTTGGCCTCCCTATCTTTCCTTGTGCAACATGTGGCTCCAAAATTTCCCATTCCTTATCACTTATATCACTTGGATACAATTTTCCCTCCTATTTTTTACTTACACTATCATATTTTTTTCCTCATTCCTTTTCAAGACATACTCTTAGACAACTGGACGTCAAGCCTATCCTAGTGCTGCATATCAAGCTCATACTCAGTATGTAAATCTTTGACTAAAGCTACAGCGCATTCTTTTTGAACAATTATACTGATTTTGATTTCAGATGTTGTGATAGCAAGTATTTCTATCTTTTTTTCGCTTAAAACCTTGAGTGTGCGGTGCATCACTTCAGTGTTAGACATAACACCAATACCAATTATTGAAATTTTAGCTACATTATCGTTTATAGCATAATTTTCATTCTTATTCAGTAACTTTTCCATTAAATCAATATCAAATTTGGAGATAACAAAACTTGACCCATGTATCATATCAATTTTAACGTTTGCTCCTGCTATATCTCTTAAAGTACGCAAGTTATTTGCAAGGTTAGTGAAAGTTACAAGAGCTTCATTAGTGCTATAAGTTATTCCAGTCATTAAGTATCTCTCTAGTACATCCCTTTTGTGTAGCACTGTGGTGCCTTCTACTTCCTTAAAAGTGGATAGCACTTGCACTTTAATGTTATGTTTCATTGCAAGTTGTACTGAACGATTATGCAGTATTTTAGCACCAGATGACGACATTTCCAACATTTCATCGTAAGAGATAAATTTGAGCTTGCGTGCCTTTGGAACAATTCTCGGGTCTGCTGTATATATTCCATCAATATCAGTAAAAATTTCGCAAGTTCTAACACCAAAGGCTACCGCGAAGGCAACTGCTGATATATCAGAGCCTCCTCTTCCAAAAGTAGTGATTCTATCATCATTTATACCCTGAAAACCAGCAATGATCGCAGCAGTATAACCCTCAGCAAAAGATCTTTTCACACGTTCAATCTTTATTGTTTTTATTTTAGACTCAGAATAAAAATCATCAGTTACAATTGGTAACTGCCAGGCAAGCCACGATTTAGCATTAACTCCGATCGATTGGAGAGTGATAGCTAATAGACCGCAAGAGATTTGTTCTCCTGCTGAAAGCATAACGTCATACTCTGATAACTCTTGTCTATAACTTAAATTTGAGATTTGCCTAGCCTGAAAAACCATTTGGTCAGTAAATCCTGCAACAGCAGATACAACAACGATTACATTACAACCTTTCTCAATATCGTTTTTTATCAAATTTGCAACTCGGTTTAAATCAGTTAGCGAAGTCCCACCAAATTTTTTTATGATTATTTTGTCCATAGTTACAATATAACTCTCTTCTGAAGAAAAATATAGTTTTTGTAGAGATAGCAGCTTGCAAGCCATTCAGAAAAGGGAAGACAAAGCTATAGCTAACGCGTCATACCACGATTCATTCCATAGCTGTACGAACATTCATTTTTGAAGGTAAATTGCACAGCAAATGGTGTCATCCCAGTGCCTAGACACTGGGATGGCTTTGTTGCATCGCTCTTCGGATAGTAGGTAACGTACAATAAATTCATGAAGCTATCTCAAACTTAGCCATGCCTATTTCAGTAAATTTGTTAAGCAAATAACACTTGAGTAGCAGTTCCTTCTCACGATTAATTTCAGATTTGCTCCTAAAACTAAACCCAAATATTCGCTTCAACCTTGAGAAAAATCCTTCAATATACGATCTTTTTCCGTAATTTACTTCTTCTTTCCATCTTTTTATACCATTCTCACCATGTAATTTCATTAACTGAATAGCGGCATTTCTATCAAGCATATAATCCAATTTTGGATGCTCTGCTGCGTTGTTTTTCGGAGGAATTTTCGTTTTTATACCATATTGATTACACAGCTTATAGAGCTTTTCTCTGTCATATGCCCTATCTGCATATAGTACTTTTATGACATACTGAAAATCGACTTCTTTTAGCAAATCACAAGCTCCATAGTGATCAGAGTAGACACCGTTACTGTATTTTACAGCTATGGCTTTTTTGCTGTTTGTATTCAACATTACATGCAATTTTCTTGTCTGTTCATAGCTGCGATACTTTCTATCTTCGCTATTTTCTTTGCTATGACCAGGAGTGTTGTTGTATATACTAATTCCTGTACTGTCTATAGCAATTTCGATATCTTCCATATTATTTTCTGCAATCATTGATCTTAATATTGAGTTTCTTAAACCTTCTTGATGATTGTGAATAGCTGATAACTTGCAAATTTTTCCCAATTTGCTCAAGGTATCCTGCTATAAACCCAACTGTTTGCCTCAGGCCTATTCTAAATAAACAAGTTATTATGTGCACCAAAATTACAACTTTATCGCTATAAATATTGTTGCCACCTGGTATTTTTGGACCATTCTCGTACCACTTTTCTATGGCTTCGTTGGTATAATGAAAAATATTTCCTCTTTTTTCTAGAAATTTGTTATATTCGCTATGGTTACTGACCCTCATTTTTTGTGGCATATTTTTTCTTCAACAGTTAAATCGCTATTTATAATGAATTTTGTCAGTAGCCACCAGATTTTTCAGTTGCTATGCAACAAAGCCGACTGGGATCCAGATTGGGCACTAAGTTGGTAAACACGAAAGCGATTAATCCTTTACAACGTTTTTGATGGAACTGCGCGAAAGAACTGGATGCCAGTGTCACGCACTGGCATGACACCCATTTCTTCCTATAGTTGTCTTTTCTCGTCTACCTTATTTTGCCACTCTGCTGAACAGATACATAACATTTGCTATACAGAAACTCTGCGATACCAAAATAAATAAAGAGGTACGCCACTTGCAGTGAATAAGCTTGCGATCAGCAAGGTATTCACAGAAGTTTCAAATATTACCCAGCAGCAAAAGGTTGTTGCTATACTGCCAATTAAAAATTTGTAACAACTCTTTTCTTGCACAATAACTTTGAGAAAAGCAAGACTGCATGCAAGGTAAACAAATAAAAATGAAACTACAGAAAAGTCGATAATTGATGTGATCTGCTTAGCAAAATTGTTGCTTGAAGTGAGGATTAGTAAAGTTGCAGTTCCAACTGAGCTAGTTGTTATGCCCCAGAAAGGAGAACCGTGCTTGTTTCTTTGAGCAAAAAACTGTGGCATCAGTTTATCTTTTGCAAGGCCAAGGGCCACTTGTCCACTAGCTAGTACCCAAGCGTTTAGAGTACCAACACAAAAAATGAACGCAGTTATAGAAATAATCAAGTGCCAATTGCCAGAGGCCATAATTTTTATTGCGTCAACATATGGTGCTCTTGAACTTGCTAAATCATTGCCATTTATTAATCCCATAATTGCAAGATTGTTGATAAAATACACAACAGCAACAGAGATTGTTCCAAGTACCACAGCTCTTGGTATTGTTCTAGCTGGATTATCAACTGACCCTGCAGGTGCTGTTGCCAATTCAACTCCAATAAAACCCCATAGAGTAATAAGTGTAGAACGGGCAAGAATCTGCGATGTTGTAAGATTTGATATTTCTTCACTTATGATGAAGTTATTTCTATCAAAAAAAAACAATGCTGCTATAGGTATTACAAGCAATACAGAAATTTTTATCACCGTCAATAAAAACTCAACACGTCCAGCAGTAGCTACTCCTCTAAAATTTATTAGTGTAATAATTGTAAGTAATAACATCTCTAAAAACAGATGTACGTTTTGAATATCTTCATGGAAAAATGGTGTAAGATAACCAACACCCACAACTATTACGGCTGTTGTGCTAACCCATGAGATCACCCAATACGTCCAACCAACAAAAAAAGCTGCAGCAGGGCCAAAAGCATGCTTTACATAGACGTGAGGGCCACCCGTTTCCGGAAATTTTGCGCAGAGTGAGGCAAAAACTAAAGCAAGAGATATAGCACCAAGCCCTGATATTATCCAGCTTATAAGGCTATACGTGCCATATGGAGCAAGGCTAATTGGAAGCATAAAAATTCCAGAGCCAATTTGGCTGCTAATCACTAAGGCAAAAATAGCCCAAAAACCTATTTTATTTGACACAATAATTCTTATCTAAATAGATTAACAATATACCCTAAACTCAGAAATTTCAATTGATCTTTTAACATAAAAACTTGCATTTTTTTCAATTTATTCCTAAAATAGATTATATTAACAGATTATTAAGAGGGGGTTATGAATCCGAGATTAAAAGCATTTTTGATTGTTTGTAGTATTATTGCATTTTTGATTGCACTTTTGTTTCTCATGTATTATTTAAATCTTCTTGTTAACTATATCCTTGACCCGATTCTAGTTCGTCCCTTTGAAAGATTATACAAAAACTTAATTGTTGATGGTCTTTATGCCTATTTATCTACAAGCACTTCTAGCCCTGCACTAGCATTTTTGGCTACAGGTTTTATTGTTATTGCTGCGTTTATTTGCCTGAATAAAATGCTTCTTCCCTTGCAAGAGAAGATCATAAACAACTATACCTCCTTTAAAAACAACAATATTGATAGCAATAGCATGTTGTTTGAGGTTTATAAAGATCCAACAATAAAATTAAAGGACAAAATCTTATTCTTCAGTATACGCTTGATATATTACCTACAGCTTCCATTTTTGTATATTGCATCAAAGGTATCAGCTCTACGTGGGTTTCTTATATTTAATTTTTGTTTATTATTGTTAAATTATGCACTGCTAATTCCAGTAGCACTTCTTGAGTTAATAAAATATCCATCAGTAAAACTCTTTTCACCTTTGGGTTTGAATGTAAAGCAGCTAAGCTTTTTGTTTAATGTAAGTGATGTGGGTACTAGTAGTCAGAGCGTTCATACTAGAAGTTTTCAGCAAAGCGTTATTGAATGTGCCAAAAAATTAAAGGAAGAACATGGTACGCCGTTAAATGAGTTGGATGAAGAGTTTAAAAGTTATATAAGCGGTTTAACAAGTCAGCAAAAACGAATGATAGAACCTTATCTAAGATTGGATGGTTATGAAACTGGGGAGTGGGTAAATTGGGTAGATTCACAAACCGGATTGACATTGACACAGGCTATAAATTTAGTTTTAATTGCGGCAAGAGAGCAAAATGCAGACGTAGAACTATTGAAATCTATATTACTGGTTCGCTTTGAAGAAAGTAACCGCCAATGTGGTCCTGGAATGCTTCTCCGTATTATTTATGCATTAAGTGGCCTTGAAGCAGAAAACAACTTTGCAGCTCAACTGGAGCCTCAGCTAATGGGGAAGTTGGCTGGTAATGCTACTAAAAGATTTCTTGAGAAATATGTGGATAAGCACTACCATAAAATAAAAGTTTTGAAAGAAAATTTTGATAATTTGTATTCACCAAGTTCTGGGGTGGATTTGAGCAACGTGAGTGATGAAGTAAAGGACGGCATTTCTTATACAAGAGATGCTATAAAAGAATTCGTGTTTAAGGAATTATATGTAAAGTTTTATAACGACTATGGGGAGCATATTCAGAGAGGGCAGATAAAACAAAGGTTAAGGGAGTTAATAACGGATGAAGTCGTAGACGCGGCAATATATTCTAAAATAGATGAAATAGAAATCCCTGCAGAACCACCTACTTATCTTGAAAGAGTAAAAGCATTTTTTGGAGGTCATGCAAGGTCTTCTGCTGCTTAGTGGTTTAGTTCGTGCTATATAGCTAAACTAACTTAGATTTACTGACAATTTTAAAACAACAAATTCGTCATTCCGCTACTAGTTAGCGGAATCTATACCGCGAATGAATCCATAGCTGTACGAACATTGTGATTTGAGAGCAATTTCCACAGCAAATGGTGTCATCCCAGTGCCTAGACACTGGAATCCAGCCTTTATTATGCAGCCACTTGGTTGAAATTAAGTCTTCTGGATCCCAGTGGGCTTTGTTGCATCGCTAGCTATGATGGATTAAAGATAAAAAAGGTGGAGAATATCAGTAGCTTATTATTCTGGTATTTATAACAAGAACGGTCAGTGAATACCTAAATTTGAGTAAAAGAAATTTCACTACCACTCACTAATCCGGCTAAAATTCAAGAATTTCAATGCTTTAGCTATTTTCAATAGAATTAAATTTATTAATATAAATAACAAGTTACTATTCTTAAATTTGATCAGATCGATTGCAAAAAAAACAAGATTTTCAATAAGTTGCTTATAATCCTAATTATAGTTAGCCTTTCATAAGTAGCGATGCAACAAAGCCAATCCCACCTCAAACCAGGTTATATTTGCACTCCGAGAATCGGAATTAGTAAAGGCCAAGAGAAATTTTGGCGGTTTAAGATTTTCTAAACTTAAGACCTTGCGTAGACTATTTGCCAATCGGATAATCACCAGTGAAACAAGCATCACAATATTGTGGTGTAGCATTGTTACGCACCTCTCCTTTAACAGCCTGATATAGTCCATCAATACTCAAGAAGGCTAGGCTATCTACTCCTATAATTTCCTTAATTTCCTCTACAGATTTATTTGCAGCAATTAAATCTTTGCACTCTGGCGTATCTATTCCATAAAAACAAGAATGCTTAATTGGTGGGCTTGAAATTTTGAGGTGAATCTCTTTTACTCCTGCATCCTTTAGCATAACTATTATATTTGTTAACGTACTACCACGCACTATACTATCATCTATTAAAATTATGTTTTTACCTTTCAAAGTGTGCTTATTAGCATTGAATTTTAATTTTATTCTAACTTTACGTACTTCAGCGGTTGGTTGTATAAAAGTTCTTCCTATGTAATGATTACGAATTATTCCCAGTTCCATAGGTAACCCTGAATGCTTTGCATATCCAATAGCTGCAGGTATTCCAGAATCAGGTATTGGTACAATCATATCCACATTGTTTTTTGGTGGACTTTCCTTCGCAAGTATTCTTCCTATTTCTTTTCTTGTATCGTATATAGACCTATTCTCCATTATGCTGTCTGGTCTCGAAAAGTAAACGTATTCAAAAATACAAAAACTTGATTTTTGCTGTGGGAAAGGAAACATTGAGGCTAGCTTACTATCCAAACTGATGGTAACTAATTCGCCTGGTTCTATTTCTCTAACAAACTCTGCATTTACTATATCAAGAGCACAAGTTTCAGATGCAAGAACGTAAGAACCGTTTAACTTTCCTAAAACAAGAGGCCTGATTCCAGATGGATCACGTACTCCAATAACTACTTCTTGATTGATTGCCACAAAAGAATAAGCACCTTGTATTTGCTTTAATGCATATATAAAACTCTCTAAGAAGCTATCTTTTTCACCGCTTGCTGTCAGATGTACTACTACTTCTGTGTCAATATCTGACTGAAAAACACACTCTTGTTTAATTAATTGTTCGCGTATCGGAGAAATATTAATTAAATTACCATTATGTGCTATGGCAAAATCCCCAAATTTGCCACTTTTGCCAAACATGGGCTGCACTCCAAATTTACTACCACTTGTTGAGTATCGAACATGACCTATTGCACAATCTCCAGGTAAGGATTTCTTTATTTCATCTATATCATCAAATACGCTGCTCACTTGACCTTGAAAGTGATAAGAGTGCAGCTTATCGTTGTTACTGGTTGCTACGCCAAAAGACTCTTGACCTCTATGCTGCAAAGCGTGGAGAGCAAGTATAGAGTTAAAAGCAGCACTTTGGTTGCAACTTATACCAAATACCCCACACTCCTCACGCATTTCATCTAGCATAAAAACTATTAAGTAAAATTTAATTTTACTTTAGCATAGGTAAAATACAAGCATTTTGTTGTTCATCTGCTTTTATTGCCAGCAATAATCCTATGCATATTAAGCTTGCGGCAGTTGTACTTCCTCCATAGGACAGAAATGGCAATGGGTCGCCTATCACAGGTAAGAGGCCCATTGTCATTCCGATGTTTATAAAGAAATGAGCACTAAAAAAGGAGAAAATGCCGATAGATACCGACTTAGAAAAATAATTTTTCGACCTATAAGCGATAGAGAAAATTATTCCAAGTAATGAGGTATAAAGCAAAATTAAAGCCATGCTACCTAAAAAGCCCCACTCCTCACTCAGCACTGCAAAAGCAAAATCCGTACGTTTCTCCGGCAAAAATCCAAGTTGAGTTTGACTTCCGTTAACAAAGCCCTTACCAAGTAAACCTCCTGAACCAATAGCTATCTGAGATTGCTGCGCATTATAACCTATTCCAAGTGGATCCACTGATGAATCCAAAAATGACAATATCCTTTGCTTGTGATAAGGACGTAAAAAAGGCCAAATAGCTGGTACTGCAAAAATGCCAAGCGTTCCACATATTATCGAATGAGATCTTTTTATTATTGCTGTGAATATAATTGACATCCCTATAAATAACATTATCATAGCTGTGCCTAAATTAGGTTGTTTTAACACCAAGAACACGGGTAAGAAAATAATTATAAGTGCCTTAAGCAATCTTTTAAATTCCATCACTTTATATACACTCTGCTTATCAAAATAGCGAGCAAGCGCAAGTATTAAGCCTACTTTTGCAAATTCTGATGGTTGCAAACTAATTGATCCAATTCTTATCCACCTTGTTGCACCCATTATGTGTGAGCCAAAAAAATTTACTGCTAATAGTGAAATCGCTGCTGCTATATAAAAAAAGTAGGCGTACTTCAAATAAAAATCTAGCTCTATGAATGACATAGCTATAGCGAGTAGGAAAAAGAAGGAAAATATGACCAGTTGGTGAATCGCAAATGGCACCCACTTTCCTCCAGCAGAAGAGTATTGAACAACAATGCCAACGCAAAACAGCGCTATCACATTAATGACTAATAACCAATGAATCTTCTTCAGCCTACCCACAATAAAGACCTTATAACCTTAAAGTATAGTAAAATATGAAACAAAGATAAAAATCAAAAAACCAACTTCTCAACTACTAACCGAATTGGAGTGCTATATATTCCAGTTACTACTGTTAAAGCTGCCATAAACAATAGACAGAAAAGCATAGGAAATGGCACATCATTAATTTTGCCTAGTGTCATTCTAGTGCGTGACGTTGCATCATTTTCAAAATACATTTTCTCTACCATCTTCCACATGTATATTAGTGCAAGAAAAGAACCGGCAGCAAAAGCTATCAGGGAAATCCACGCGCGAGATTCGATAATTGCTTTCATTATATACCACTTGCTTACAAAGCCATTTGTTAAAGGCACACCGATTAATGCTAAACTGAGTAGAGTGAACGCAAGTGCTGTATAAGGCATTGATTTCTTGAGTCCCGATAAATTCTCTATTTTTGTTGTATCAAATTTGTAAGAAATACATCCTGCAGCCATAAATAAAGATGTTTTTATTATGCTGTGGTTTACTATGTGAAGAATTGCTGCAAATACACCTGTTTTTGAGTTAAAACTCAGTGCTAAAATTATATAACCAATTTGGCTAATACTAGAGTGAGCAAGCAGTCTTTTTATGTCTTTTGCGGTTATTGCAAATATCGACCCAAATACAATAGCGCAAAGTGCGAGGATAATTATCACATTGTCCAGTAGCGGCTTAAACAAGAAAAAATTTTGATGAAAAACAGTATAAAAGATTCTGATGAAAACATATATCATCACTTTTGTCACTGTGCCTGAAAAGAATATGCTAATGAAACTTGGCGCCTCACTATATGCATTAACCAGCCACCTGCTTAATGGAAACAGTGCCATTTTGATTGAGAGACCAACAAAAATGAACAACGTGCCAAGTTTTATGATGTTGTTATCGTATAATGGAACTATTCTTTCAGCCATGTCAGACATATTGAGCGTTCCAGTCATTGAATACAAGAGCCCGATGCCAAATAAATAAAATGTTGCACCTATTGTTCCACTAATTAGATATTCAAATGCTGCAACCAAGGCTTTTTTATCCCTTCCCATTGAAACTAATGCATAAGAAGAAAGAGATGAAATTTCCAAGAAAACGTAAAGGTTAAATATGTCGTTTGTTACTAGAATCCCGAGCAGTCCGCTTAAGCACAGTAGAAATAGAGAGTAAAAACCAGTGATTTTGTTTTTGCTAATCTCTTTTTCGTTAATATAAAAGCTATAAAGCACACTAATCAGCGCTATAAAATTCACTAGGGTTAGAATTAAGGAATTTAACACGTCGATTCTTAACTCTATTCCATACGGAGGAGCCCAATTTCCAAGGTGATAAGTTATAATTTCACCTTTATATGTTTTAATGAGTAGTATTGATGAAATGATAAGAGTGATTGTTGTTGCAATAAAAGAAATAAACCAAGATACCTTGTGTTTCTTGGCAAGAAAGCAAAACATTGATGCAATTATTGGGATAATAACTTGTAAGATTGGTAATTGCATTAAATTGTTGTTAATATATCGTTAAAGTATTAGTATATATAATACTTTTTGTTTTAATACCCTTATGTTATCTAAAATTTGTAATGCAATAAAACGCCTATTACGAAGAGAAGATAAATTTGTAGGAAGAGATGAAAATGGAAATTCTTACTATGAATCAAGTAAAGGAAAAAGGTGGGTTATGTATAGCAGTGTTTCTGAGCCTACAACAGTGCCTCCGGAATGGCATATATGGCTTCACTATACTGATAATGTAGTACCAGTTAATAATAAAAAAAGAAAAGTAAAACATACTCCTAATTTAACGGGTACAAAAAATGCATACTATCCAAACCAAAAAGTGAAAAATTACTATAAAAGCTGGAGTCCTGATAACTAAAGATGCGAAGGTCAAATATACTTGAAATAACCGCTGGATTATTTGTATTAATTTTTACTATTTTTCTGATTTTCTTTGCTATTGATAAGCTATCTTACATAAAGAAAAACTATAAGGATTGCTATAAAATATATGGTCTTTTTGCTAACGCTAACGGTATAGGAGTTGGTGATAGTGTCAAGATCTCTGGTGTAGATGTTGGAAGCATAACTGGTGTATCACTTGACAAAGCTACCTACGTAGCACGAATCGATATGTGTATAAGCAAAGACATAAAATTGCCAATTGATAGTTCAGCTCTGATCACTAGCAGTGGAGTTGTTGGCAGTAAATTTGTTAATATATCACCTGGATCAGATATTAAACTAATCTTGCATGGTGGTAAAATAGAGTATACTCAAGCTGAAGCAAATATGGGTGGAATAATGGACAGAATTCTTGGTATGTTTATAAAGTGAAAATGGCAGGATTCCAAGTATATCCGTTCAGGTAAAGCCTCCTGTAGTTCTAAAGTATTTAAGGAGTTTGCCTTATTTCTTGCCTTTTCTACCGCTTGCTTTGGGGTTTATAGTATAGAAAGTGCCTTAACAGTTGCAGTGCATGTCTATTAATGATAAAATGAAGATCAATTCATTTTGATATTATGATTGGTTTACTGTTTGCCGTACTATTGTTCCTCTGTGGTAGTGATGCACTTGCAAAACAGGAGCCACGTTCAATAGCTGGAGATAATCACATAAAGGTAATAAATTATAACCCACAGGCTATACATAAGTATACGGGTTTTTATGGTTATCAGTCCAGTATATTGTTTGAACCAGGGGAGGTAATACAAAACCTTTCAATGGGTGATTCAACTGGTTGGCAACTCCTTCCTCAAGGTAACAGATTGTTTATTAAGCCTATAGATGATATTGCCGATACCAACGCAACTATAATTACCAATAAAAGAGTTTATTACTTTGAACTTCATGCTGAAGAAGCAACTGGACTAGATGATCCAAGATTAGCATATGAAGTAAGGTTTCTTTATCCACTATTTAGCAGTGATGAGATTTACACAACAAATAACGGTGATATCCTCGAACAAGCTAGTCATACCATTATTCCTGATATAAACGATATTGAAGTTGTAAAGAAGGGTTTAAATTTTAATTATTCCATCTCGCACGTTAAAGGCAGTCAGTCAATAATACCAATCAAGGTTTTTGATGATGGAAAATTTACATATCTACAATTCAATAAAATAAACTCTGATTTCCCGGCAGTTTTTATGGTTGATTCTGCAGGATATGAGTCTTTAGTAAATTTCCGTACAGTTGACACCTATCTGATAATCGAAAGGGTAAGTTCAGTATTTACCTTAAGGAATGGATCGAGTACAGTTTGCCTATTTAATGAAAACATGCCTTTCAAAAAAGGTAAGTGATTACTATCTAAAGGCTATAATGCCCGAGATATGGGTGCAAAGTTTTTTCTATGATGTTCTGTAATTCCATAAAGGCCAATAGCGTTAAGGTGCTCTTTTGTCCCATATCCTTTATTTTTATACCAATTATATTCAGGATGCTTATTGTGCAATTCTTGCATAAGCCGATCTCTCGTAACTTTTGCAACGATTGAAGCTGCTGCAATTGATGTACTCAAATTATCACCATTTACTATGGATTTCACTTGCCATTTCACTTCAGGTGGTTGATTACCATCAACTAGCACATAATCTAACTCTAGGTCCAAGTCTATCAACGCACGTTTCATTGAAAGTTTTGTTGCTTGCAAGATATTGTATGAATTTATTTCTTCTACGCTTGCCATTCCTATACCAAATTTTGCAACGGATATTATTTTTTCATATAGGACTTGCCTACATTGAGGAGTCAACTTTTTCGAGTCGTTGATTCCATCAATAATTGTATTTCTATCAATAAACACTACGGCTGCGGATATTACTGGACCAGCTAGCGGACCTCTTCCAACTTCATCCACTCCTGCTATCACTCCTGATAATTTATTTTCTAATGTAAAGTCTGGGTATTTCATAGGTTTTTATAATAAGAAAGTTATAGTAAAAACTGAACAGATAATAGAAATTATCCAAAATTTCATAACGATTGCATTTTCTGACCATCCCTTCTTCTCAAAGTGATGATGTATTGGTGCCATAAGAAAAACTCTTTTTCCTTCTCCATATTTAAACTTTGTATATTTAAAATATGATATCTGAATAATAACAGATAGAGTCTCTATTACAAAGATTATTCCAATAATGGCAAAAAGCATTTCTCTTTTAATTAGGACACTAGTTAACCCTAAAGCCGCACCTACCGACAAGCTACCAACATCACCCATAAATATTTTTGCTGGATGTGTGTTAAACCACAAGAAACTTAGAATAGCTCCTATAAATGCAATGCAGAATAAAGTAATATTCATATCTGCCTGAGTTATATATGCAATTAGCCCCAAAAAAGCAAAGGAAGTGATAACTTGAGTTGCAGCAAGGCCATCCAAACCATCTGTGAGATTCACAGCATTAGAAGAGCCGACAATTACAAACGCAGCAAACGGAACATATAGATAGCCAAAATCTATTATTACTCCTTTAAATAGGGACGTTTTTGTAAAACCTTCAGCAGAGTATAGCTTAAGTATAAACACACCAACCAGAGCAACAATAAACTGAATAAGTATTTTGGTTTTTGCACTTAAACCTCGATAGTGATTTGTCTTCAATTTTAAATAATCATCAATAAATCCAAGTAGAGCAAAAAATAGAGTTATCAATATCAGCAGCAAAATTTCTGGTGTTAACTGAGCCCAGAGTAAAATTGGTAATAAAGAAGAAATCAGTATTATTATTCCGCCCATAGGTGGTACATTCTTTTTTGTTATTAAATGACTTTCTGGTCCACATGATCTAATTGGTTGCCCATCTTTGCTTATTTTTTTTAGAAGCTTTATAAAATAGGGAAAAAGAATGAACCCAAAAACAAATGAGGTAAAAAATACTTTTGTAGCTAAGATCATCTGCTTACTTAAACTGACTAAGTGTCATACCACCTATAGCTAATAAAGTCAACTTCTGTCATCCTATAGCCTGACCCACAACTGTACGAACATTGTGATTTGGGCCCATCAGTAGGGTGTCATCCCAGTCTGGAATCCACAACTGTACGAACGTTGTAGTTTGGACCACCAGTGGGGTGTCATCCCAGTGCCCAGACACTGTTTCTATGCAACTTAATTAAAAACGTTTGTTTTAGTGTAAGACAATTACCTTTAGCTTATCAGCTCAGTTATAAGCAAAATTTCTGGATTACAGACTGGAATGACACCATTTGCTGTGCAATTTACCTTCAAAAATGAATGTTCGTACAGTTGTGAACCTGTGGCAGGTATTACATAAGAGCATTTCCCTCTTCTAAATTAAAACGCACTTTTGCCTCCTTTGCAGTCTATACTTTAGATGTATTTAATTTACAAATACTAATTATTTATTAATAATGGTGATATGTAAATATAGTTATAAAATAATTGTTACACTTGAATTCCTTCCTGGTTTCTGTTGTTATCAGAACATTTAAAACACTTTAAGAAAGCTGCTTAGTTAAATTAACTTAGACAAGTAAATAGCAGTTTTGCAGCCTGTTTTTATGAATGATGATAAAATGTTGTAGCCAAATGCGCTTTCAGCATTGTGCTGAATTGCAATATCTTTGTGCTCTAACTCCTCGTCGCGAAATTTACTTATAGTTTCTCTTAATTCCCCATCTTCTAAATGTGAAACTTGCTCTTTGTAGTGCTCCCCGATAACTTCTTCAACTGCAGCAGTGCAAGCCATAGCAGCTTTTTTGCCCATAATGGCAGTTGCAACGCCAAGCGACACTCCTAAAACACGCCAAACAGGCAACAAAACAGTAGGACGAACTTTTTGCTCTTTGATTTTCTCATTAAAATAGTGAAAATGCTTTTTTTCCTGCTCTTCCATTTCAATTATTTCATTGATTATAGAAGATTTCTTAAGAATAAATTTTTGACCAGAATAAATGCAAATAGCTCCATATTCTCCAGCGTGATCTACTCTAATTGCCTGTTGCAAGAACTGATTGTTGCTGTACCTTAAATTATTTAGATTTCTTTCTTTCTCCACAATACACCTTACCTGATACGAACAGAGCTACTATGAGATAAATTAGATTCCATGTTGCTAAGGAAACACCTAGAACGTAATGAGGTCTGTCACAAGATGGAGAGTAATTAGGATTTAGTAGATTATTTCTGAGCTCTTCTATACTAACGTTACCACTTGCTTGCTCTGTACAACCTAAAACATCATGAAATAAGTGGAGTTCAAGACCTACATGATAAAAAGATATTACTGCACCTATGAGGTAGCTGCAAAACATTGCATAGATTAGAATTTTGTTGTCTTTAAGCATGCACGCTACTGCAAGTAATCCGGCGATATAGTAAACTATTCGCTCGTATGTACATAACTTGCATGGCAGCATGTTGAAAAAATATTCTAGCACATATGCAAAAATTAGAGCAGCGGCACTCGACAGCAGAAAGATTGCAGGAATTCTGGAATTATTACACATAACTTTAAGTAAATTACCCCTGAAAGTATAAAGCAGAGTATTCATTTTACATAGGGATTTTTATTTTTTTTCAAAAGCAATCTAACTGGCACACCGTCTGCAAAGAAATTTTTTCTGAGATCGTTAATTAAATAGCGTTTGTAACTTTCATCAACACTTTCAGGTATGTTACATATCAAAGAAAAAGCTGGAGGTTTAGTACCAATTTGAGCGATATACTTCATTTTAACTGCTTTGCCTTTTACAAGAGGGTGAGAATGTTTTCCTACAGCATCTATGAGCCACTTATTCAGTTTTGCAGTGCTGATCTTCTTGTTCAAGGATTCACTCACTTCAAGACACTTATCTATCACATCACCGCAGCGCATGCCTTTTAACGCAGAAATTGTTATAGTTGGCACTTCCAAGAATAACCTGGTTACTTCCTGTTGTTTGACAAATTTTATTAACCTGCTTCTGTCATCCTTACCTATTAAATCCCACTTATTTAAAACAACAATAATCCCTTTCCCTCCCTTAATTGCAGCTTCACCAATTGATAAATCCTGCTGCTCAATACCAACTAGGGAGTCTAGCATTAAAACTACCACATGAGAGCGCTTGATTGATTCCATGCTTTTCTCAACAAATCTTGATTCTAAGCCATCTACAACATTCGCCTTTCTGCGGATTCCGGCAGTGTCAATTAGAGTAATTAACTCTCCATCATGATCATATGTAATATCCACAGAATCACGTGTGGTACCTGGCTCTGAACTTGTTATTAGTCTGTTTTCTGCAAGTAAACCATTTAAAAAAGTTGATTTTCCAACATTCGGACGGCCGATGATCGCGATCCTCAGCCTACTCAGTTCATTGTTAGGTAACTCAGTGTTCTCGTTAAAATTTTCAATAACACCAGCTAATGCATCATAAAGATCAACCATGCCAAGATTATGCTCGGCAGAGATATACACCGGGCCAAGAAAATCAAAAAACTGCAAATAATCAACATTTTCGGATTTATGACTCTCGCATTTATTTGCTACTAGTATTACAGGTTTATTTATTTTTCTCTTCAGCCACTTTGCAAACTCTTCATTTCGCTCATTTTGCACTTTTGCATCAACAAGAAAGAAAATTATGTTTGAATTGGATAAAGAAAATTCGATTTGTTCAATAACTTGTAGTGAAAAATTAGTTTGGTCGTTCCATCCTCCTGTATCTATAACTTTAAACTCCAAATCGCTAATTCTCCCCATTCCCTCTCGCCTATCCCTTGTCACTCCTGGAATGTTACTCACTACTGCTGCTTTTCTTCCTACTAATCTGTTGAATAGGGTCGATTTTCCAGCATTTGGTAGGCCTACTATGGCGATTTTTAGCATAATTCAAGGGCATGTTCTATATGAAGTAAATTATAACCGAAACTTTTCAATTTAACTATTGACTTCGTAGATTATATAAGCATACTACAGTTAGAATTTTTTATTTCGTTATGTAAAATATGGGGTAGTTATGCTAGTGTCAGAGCGAATAGAGAGTGTAGATAGAGAAGAATTAAAGCAACAAAATCATATACATAAAGATACAGAGTGTTCGGAAGAGACGACAATATATGGGCATATTAATCAACATATGGAAAAAAACATCTCAAATACATTGCATGAAATATATGATGCTCTTATGTCATATAACGAATCGGAACAGTCAATGACGTCAACTTAAGAACTTTCATTAGCAAACTCTCCTAAAGACATGATGGCGTTTAGGCTTATCTACTTTATTGCGGCTGTCCCGGTCGGATTTTAACTTTAGCGCGTATACTTAAAAAGGGCTTGAAAGTTTTTTGGTGCAATAAGTACCTGATAGAGTTTCTGTCTCATTACACTAAATAAAACTGAAAAATTTAAACGATACTCAGTAATTTGATCTGGGTTCCAAGGCCCTTGTGCATCACATATATGAAGCGATAATATATTGCACATGACCAAGTTTGCCCAAAATTCTTGTAATACAGCCTCTCCAGAAAAATTCTCTAACTCTGCTCCTACTTTGAGTCGTTTCCTCTATGTGCCACCTTAGCACATAAGCTTTGCTCCAAAGTCTCGGTCAAAAACTCTGTTTCTCAGTTGGCTAATGTCAGCACTATAACTCTTACTTTCTGTCCTTTCATTTTATTTTTTAGCTTTTCATTTTCTAATATAAAATCAAAATCTAATTCGCCAGCGTTCCCATAGCTTACTATAATTTCTTTTTTGCAAGCGAAAAATAAAATCTACTTCCAAATCATAATGCTGCTGAATGAATTTTACTGAAGACGATCATAGATAAATAATAATTTCTCTTGATTTAATAAACGCATTTGAGTGATAACTTCGGGTAATTGCTCTGCCGCCAACGTTTGTTCACCTATATTCCAAGCTGCAAGACGAGCACTACAAATCAGCGAAGTACACAAATCAACAAACAAATTGCCAATGGTGCCTGTTGTTCCATTTGGTTCAAACTCGGATACAATTTCCCCAGAGCTGGGTAATCTCATACCAGAACCATCTGCTGCAATAAGTCTATAGCCTCTCCAACTCAGGTTCATCCTGATAGGCTGTTTGGATGCTTAAATTCTTGAAAGCCTGTATGGCAAATCTTATACCTTGCTTTAGAAAAAGCTTGCTTTGATGGTACATGTCAATGGCTCCATAAGTTCACATTCTATTCCCAAACTTTTTTTAACTAATACCAATTCTCATTGTTGTCCAGTCAAATAGGAAACATTGCAGAGTTGTTTAGTTGTGGAGCTGGCAAGAGAAGTAATAAATTTGCACAAAGCACCCTCAAGTAGAGCAATTGTATCGTATATTTTATTGCGCAAAATGTTCTGTTTTATATATAACCAAAGCCTCTCAACAGGATTTAGCTCAGGTGAGTATGGAGGTAGGTATATAATGTCGATATTTTTAGGTACCTTTAAATTTTTTGACCTATGCCAACTAGCACAGTCCATAACGAGAAAAGCCTCTCGTGTTTCTAGATATTGCGAAATTTGCTCAAGAAATATGTTCATGCAATCAGTGTTGACATTTGGTGCAAATAAGCTAGAACTCTCTCCATTTCTAGGATTAACTGCACTATAGAGATAGAAATTTTGCCTACCTAATTTTGTTTTAACCTGTGTTCTAATCCCCTTTTTAAACCACCCATGTCCAACTTTTGAATGTGTGCCAAACCGTGATTCATCAAAGAAAAATAGCTCTTTTTCTGGATACTTGCTAATAGCTCAATTGAGATTTTTTTTTGAATTCCTCTTGTTTGCTTTTATCTTGTCCATTATGAACTGGTCTTGGTGTAATATATGAGAATTTCATCTTTTGCATATGGCGGTGTACTGTAGATTTGCTGATATTTAATCCGAACTTTTCCTGGATTCTTATTCTCATTTCTTTAATGGTGATATTAGGATTTTCTTCTATCCACTCTTCAATTTGCTGTAGTTGAGCCTGATTTAATTTAGTTTTTCTACGACGTTGTGAAGGAGCAAACAGTTTTTCTTCTCTGCCAATTTTCAAGAGTTTTACCCACGAAGTTAGTGCGCTTCTTGAAATGCAATATATTTTTGCTACAGCCGTTATACTGTACTTTTTTGCTGCAATTACAGCATTTAGTTTTTTTGAAACATATGCATTATTCCTTACTTTCTTCAGCATTTCTTTTGCTGATTCTACTACTTTTTCATCCAATAATTTTGATCTTAATGCCATTTAAACCTCGCTATTTTACTTACTTCAGTATGGCTTTTCTTCCATCATTGTCCATCTGTTTGCCCTGTAATGGGAATTGGTATTAGGTTCTCTAATTGCACATAAGTCAACAATAATTTTCACACAAATCAAAACAGCATATCTTCTCCATAATCCTTGGTAATTTTACATAAGTTAAAAGTAGCATATGGTTCTCTCCGCGGTCTGAGATGACAATAAATTTGTCAAGCCGCATTATACTTGTTAGGCGGAAGTGGACGGCAACATATTTACCACGAAGTCTAACTAAGTTCTTGCTTGTCCCTTCCATCGGCATTGCTATCTTTATTTTCAATAAAATTATTGTCCTATGCTCTTTTGATGTTTATTGATAATAAAATTCTGTTTTATCAACCAACATCCTATGCATAATTATAGCTCTTTTTACAATAATCCGAACAGACCGTAATATGCTACTGGCCTGCTATAGCCATAAACACATATCTTATCGCATTCGGACTATTATAAGAAAGGCTATACAGCTAATTTTCTTGCTACTGCTACAATTGCTTTTTTCATTCCTTTTTTCTTCGCAACCCCAGTTTTTTAATTTAAATGTCCTCTTGGTAACTGTAAGCATTGTTTGTGCAGCTTCATATAACATACTTCTACATTCCGCTGGTCCCATCTTTGATATGCTGCCATGCCGATCAACTTCTCCAGAAGAATATTGCCTTGGTGTCAACCCTATATACCCCAGTTGCGGATTAGCCAACGAAGTAAAGCTCAGAAATGCAGCGGCTGCATGGAATATGAAACAAGCGTAGAAAAAATGTGTACCAAAAAATTTATCGGTGATCTGTGGCGAGTATGCTCAATCTCAAATTTGTTTTTCAGAGAGCCAAAAACTGTCTCAATAATCGATCTTTTTCTTAACAAAATCTTCTCATTTAGCGCCATTAATGAGTTTTTCATACCCTTTTTTATACTGGTTACAAGCTTTAACCCTCTATCGAATAATTCGTGAAAAAGATCTTTTTTGATATATCCTTTATCTCCAAACAATAATCCAGTCAATTTCTTAGTTAAATTTGGCACAGGTATCAACGTTGCCTTTTATCACCGTAACCCCTTGAATTTCGCCAGTTTCATTGATTACTAGATGTACCGAAAAACCACCCATAAGTAGTCTTTCCAATCTTTGCCAACCCTTTGAAAACTTTGTTTCTCGAGGTCCTTTTTGGATGGCAAACAGCGATAGATGTTGCATCTATGTACGAAATCCCTGTCACTTTTGACTGTTCGCAAAACCATTGCATTAAGAGCGCTAAATACCATAAAACCCGCGATTTTAGCCTGATAAACCTACTATAGGATGGCAATTTTGGAAACGCTGATTCGTATAATAATTTCAAATAATGCACATAGAAAATTTTAAAATTGTCGCACTTGATATAGCAATATTATGGTAAAAATCTCTGAATGCGTAATCTCTGGCGTCCTGGTTGGTTTTTTGCCACTTGGTAGAAGTTTTTCTGCAAAATTTTCATCGACTGTATTGCAAAAATCATCGACTATACAAAAGATTTCTGTTACTTTCTCTTTCATTGGTAACCTCCTATTTTAGGAATGAATATCAAATACCTCGGAGTTTACCCTATTTCCTTACCTTTTCTATTTTTTCTAATTTACAACTGGGGTTAGCAGTGCTGTGAGAATGGTTGAAAGCGCAAAAGAAAACCTCTCGGAAGTTAAAAATATACTGGTCGATGCAGGTTATACAGGAGAAAATTTTGCAACTCAAATAAAAACGATTATTGGAGCAACTGTAGAAGTAATAAAACGAAGTGAATTACATTCCTTTGCTGTATTGCCACAAAGATGGGTTGTAGAGCGATCTTTCGCTTGGTTAGAAAAATGCAGACGATTGTGGAAAAATTGCGAGCGAAAACTTAACACTAGCCTACAAATGGTCGTTCTTTCCTTCATTTCTCTTCTATTGAGAAGATTTTAAACAGGTTCTAAATCTTTATTTTAAAAATGTCATATTGACCACCGGTACCTGAAAATACTATTCCAATTGATCAGAGCTATCCATTTCCTTAATTTTTGTAACGTTGTCATAGGAGTACTATAACTTTAGTATCAACTATGTTTTATTGTTTTTGCATCTAAAAAAATTTAGCTTATTCAAGCAGCATTTTGCCTTTTTTTGGATGTAGGGATTTTTTAGGAATTGTCTTCTTGAATTCTATGGTATTTTGTTTAACATTGAAACAAGATTCCAGTGTCAGCTACTTGCATGACATTGTTGGTTAATGTTTTATGGCTTTACGATAGCTATACAACTTATCTTAAAAGCAATATAGTGTTTACTATACAATGAATCAAAGATAGTAAGTAAAGTCTATGGAATTTCAAATCGCTACACGTTTTCAACCGGCTGGGGATCAACCACAGGCAATCGATAGCTTAATTGCAGGGCTAAATAGCAATAAAAGAGATCAGGTTTTGCTTGGAGTTACTGGTTCTGGGAAAACTTTTACTATGGCAAATGTTATTGCAAGGACAAACAGGCCTGCATTAATTATGGCACACAATAAAACTTTAGCAGCACAGCTTTATGAGGAAATGAAAGGATTGTTTCCCCATAATGCTGTTGAATACTTCATTTCTTATTATGATTATTATCAACCTGAAGCCTATTTACCACAAACTGATACTTATATCGAAAAAGATTCTGCAATTAACGAAAGAATTGAGATGCTGCGTTATTCCACCGTCTGCTCCCTTTTGGAGCGCAGGGATACGATCGTAGTTGCCAGTGTTTCCTGCATATACGGTCTTGGTTCGCCTGAGAGCTACCGCAGCATGATCATACCGCTTAGTGTTGGAAATAAAATTCGTATTAATGATTTCCTGAGCAACTTAACTGATCTTCAATACAAGCGCTCTGATGCCAGGTTTGAGAGAGGATATTTCAGAGTGCGCGGCGATATTGTTGATATATTTCCTTCCCATTATGAAAATAAAGCTTGGCGTTTATCGTTATTTGGCGATGAAATAGAAGAAATTTCTGAAGTTGATGCTATAACGGGCAATGTTACCAAAGGCGTAAATAAAATCACCATTTTTCCAAATAGCTATTACATAACCCCGCGTGAGGCTTTGTTGCAGGCAATTGAACTAGTCAAAAAAGAGCTGCATGAACGCTTGGATTATTACTACTCGCAAAACAAGATTGTTGAAGCAAAGCGCCTCGAGCAACGCACTAATTTTGATATCGAAATGATGAGAACAACAGGAATATGTAAAGGTATTGAAAATTATTCGCGTTATCTCTATGGAATGGAAGCTGGGGATCCACCGCCTACTTTGTTTGAATATTTACCCAAAGAAGTAATTTTATTTGTTGATGAGAGTCATGTCACCGTTCCTCAGGTTGGTGCGATGTACAGTGGTAATGAGGCGCGTAAAAAGAAATTGATTGACTATGGCTTCAGGCTCCCTTCCGCTTTTGATAATCGTCCATTAAAATTTGAAGAGTGGGAGGGAGTTAGGCCGCAGACTGTTTACATTTCAGCCACTCCAGGAAAGTATGAGTTGGCAAAGACCAGTAATGTATTTATAGAGCAAGTTATCCGTCCAACAGGGCTTACGGACCCAATCTGCATTGTAAAACCAATAGAGAGTCAAATTGATGATGTAATTCATGAGGCACAAGTGACAATAGGGAAGGGATTTTGTGTTTTAATCACTACATTGACGAAAAAAATGGCTGAAAATTTAGCTGAATATATGAGTGAATTGAATATGAAAGTGAGTTATTTGCATTCTGATATTGGTGCGCTGGAGAGAATAGAAATTATATGTAAATTAAGATCTAAAGAAATCGATGTTTTAGTAGGTGTTAACTTGCTGAGGGAAGGTCTTGATATTCCAGAGTGTGGGTTGGTTGCAATTTTGGATGCTGATAAAGAAGGATTTTTGCGATCGGAAACTTCATTAATTCAAACGATCGGTCGTGCTGCGCGTAATGCTGAAGGTAGAGTAATTTTGTATGCAGATAAAATCACTGGTTCTCTGGATCGTGCGTTAAAAGAGACCGAAAGAAGAAGAAAAAAACAAGAAGAACATAATATATTGCACAATATTGTCCCAAAGACTATAATAAAACCTATATCAAACACCTTACAGGAGAGGGCAATAGCAGAACCGAAAGTAAATACTAATAAGGATGATTTGAGAAAGCAAATGATAGAGCATGCTGAAAATTTAGAATTTGAAGAAGCAGCAAGAATAAAAAAATTATTGTAAGGTTAAATAACACATGATGTAATGTGCATAGTATAAAAATGTAAATAATTTGTATCCGTTCAGGAGAGTGGTTTAAGAAACAATAGATAGGAGATTTTGGAAAGGATTGAGACCCCTTTGTTTCCAAATTAAGTATAATGAAATTATCCGCTCAAGGAATGTATTTCCCCGCTTTGATTGTGTAAAATATGAGTTTTTGCGATAAACGACATAATGCCGAATTTGCCGTTCAGCGTGGTTATTTGTCAGCGGAATATTTTCTGGGTCATCTAAAAATTTCCACATCATTCTTTCAGATCTCAGAACATTTTTTGCAACTCGAGAGGCTCCAATTGCTTCAGGTAAACGAGATATCTCCTTCAAGTAATACTTTGTACGTTTTCTTAATTTTCTGGCACGTCTGACAAACCTCAAAACATCTATCTCACTTTTTAGTAAAGCTTTTTTTAGTGCAAATAATTCAGTGGCCACGTTTCTCAAGTAACAACCCAGAACTTTAACTTCAATATTCCAACTATGTGCTAATCTTTCAAAATCTCTTGATAAATGTGCCCAACAGATTTGCCTGTTTTTATCGGCAAAATAATTGTATGCTGCATACCTGTCAGTTATTACCAAGCTATTGCGATTGCAGAATTTACTATTTTGTAAAACTTTCATTCCTCTTGACTCTGTAAATTTTACAAAACTTGCCGTATTGCTTGCAAACATCCAACACCAAGCGAGTTTACCTTTGTTATAATGGCTCGTTTCATCAATATGTAGAACTTTACTCCTACTTATCTCTTGTTCGATCTGCTCATACATTTTTTTGCATTTTGAAGCAACTCTATGTTCACTATTTGATATGCTACCGACGCTTATGTTCAAATTGAAGATATCATTTACGACACTCGCTATTTCGCGTTTTGAATTTTTGTAGAATCCGCTGAACGCTGCAATTATTGACTTAACCCTTGGACCAAATGTATTTGGCGTAACACCTTCCGGTAACTTGCTACTTCTTCTCTTTCCGCATCTCCGACAACGGCCATGTTCTAACTGATATTCCACTACATAAGGCTTGATTTCTGGAAGATCAACTTTCTGATGAATATATGGTTTTTCACATATTGCAATTTCTCCTCCGCATTCGCAAGTATTAGGCAACTCTATCTTTACTACTTTATCTGCATCCATGTTGGCGCGAAAACTTCCTTTATGACCAACCTGACCGCCAATATTCCTTTCGCTTTTCGGCTTATTCTTTTTTATTTTATACAACTCTTTGGAACTTGGTATTGATGAATTTTTTGAGCTTAAACCGAGTCTTTCTCTTAACTCAGCATTTTCTATCTTTAAAGCCTTATTTTCTGCTTTTAAACTTTCATTCTCTTTTTCCAATCTTTCTATTTTTGCTTCTAACCTTTCTATTTTTTGCTGTAAATTTTTGCAAAGTTCTAAAAGGTTTACCATATTATTTCACTTTTGCTCTATGATTATCTTTTTAGATCACCTTGTCTACCTTATTCTGCCACTCCGCTTAACGGATACGATTTAGCTGCTTTTAACTTGCAACTAACCTACACCGCAAGTGTTTAAGAAATTTACTAAGCAGGAAAAAAGGCAAAGAAACCCCGTAGTAGCTAGCATTCAAATTCTCCCTTGTCAATTTGACGTTTTTTGCTGTCTTAAACGCTTTGTAAGCGCGTTTCGGCTTATATAGATAAAAACCTAAAAATTTTTAAAGACATGCGATGCACGTAGTGCGAAAAATTAAACATGAGACGCCAAATACCCTAAGTTTTTTGTCATTAACCTGCACAGATTGCGAAGATAAATAAATAGCTTCAGTTTCATGATAAGGGGACTGGCAAGGCTTGTCAAGCAAGTTTTTTGCAATATCAGGGGATAATTTCGACCATAAATCCCTATCAATAAATTTTAACAAAAATACTTTAGTGCATTTTCAAATATAAGCATTCCATCGCCATATTTTGGCACAGCAACACCTAAACGCTTGCTCTTTTCTTTTTCAAGGGGCCAATTATCTTGCTGAGTAAAAAATATTCCCCTTTCTGGATGGGGCATTAAAGCTAGCACTCTTCCACTTTTATCTGATAAAGCTGCTAGGTCGTATGTAGATCCATTCGGATTGTAAGGAAATTGTAGGTTAGCATAGTTGCCATTTTTATCAATGTAACGTAATGCGGTGGAATTGCTCTCAATCAATTGGTTCAAAATATCTTGATCCATAAAAAATTTGCCTTCCCCATGAGCAATAGGGAGATATAGTTCACTCAGGCCCCGTAGCCAAACAGAATTACTCTTTGAATTAACTCTCACTCTAATCCAACGGCATTGATAATTGCCTATATCATTATGGATTAAAGCTAGACTAGAGAATTCTGGAATTAATTTTACTAATATCTGACAACCATTACATATTCCTATAATCAGCTTGTCCTGAGATAAAAACTCTTGAAACTCATCCAACAAGTTGTTTTTAATACGTAAAGCAAACGCATTACCAGCACCAGTGTCATCACCATAGGAAAAACCCCCTGGAATTGCAAGTATATTGCTTAATTTCAGTTCACCTGGATTATCTATGATATCGTTAATGTGAACGATTTTTACTTCAATATTACCAATACCAAGTTTTCTGCTGCATTCCATAAATGCAAATGCAGTTTCTTTTTCGCAATTTAAGCCATAACCAGATAGGACTGTGATTTTCATGAATTGCTAAAAATTAAAAAATTCGAATTTCCTTTTTACAAAATTTGCTACTAAATTTAACGCAAATAACACCAATAATAAAGCTATAATTGCGATAGCAGCAAGTTCAACAAATGCAATTTCAGGATTGCTTGACCATATGTATATTTGCACAGGTAGAACAGTCGCCGGATCGAAAAAGGACGTAGGTGTATCAGCAATAAATGCCACCATACCCATCATAAGTAAAGGAGAAGATTCACCTAAAATCCTTGCAATTGCAAGCACAGTACCATGTATTATTCTTGGTAACGCAATCGGTAAAGAGTGATCTAATATCACCTTGATGTGAGGTGCACCAAGCGCAAACGCTGCATCTTTTATCGTAATAGGAACATTCGCAAAGGCATTTTTTGTTGCAATTATAATATTAGGTAACATCATAAATGAAAGAGTCATTCCACCAACAAGTGGTGAAGAGCGTGGTAGCCCAAATATGCCAAGATAGAGAGTTAAGCCCACTACACCAAATATTATTGAAGGCACTGCAGCAAGATTATTTATGCTAATTTCTACAATATTAGTCATTAGCCTATTTTTAGGCATAAATTCGTAAAGACAGATGCCCGACATAATTCCTATTGGTAATGCTAATGCTAGGCACACTATAATTGTCATTAATGAACCGATAAACGCTCCTAAAATCCCTGCATTTTCAGGTTCACGAGAGTCAGATTTAAGGAATAAAGACTTATTAAAAAATTTTTTCACTCTCCTCTTTTCTTTTAGCCAATCAAGTAATTTAGCATAACGATCATTCAAATATTTATCTTTATTTATTGAATTAATTATACTTGACGCGGTAAACCAGATCTCATATTCACCACTATCTTTTACTTTCTTACGAAAAAATTTCTCTAGTTCTTTGTAAGAATTACGACTTAAAATTTCGTCACCGTCTTTAAAATCAGTTCCTCCAAACACCTTACGTAAAGAATCGTTGAGTAAGCCAATGGACTTATACCGCAAATCACTAGGATTACTCGCCAAAGCAAGATCAGCATTTATTTCAACTGGCAATAAAATTTTCGTTACTGTTAAGGCACTGTAAGAGTTAACTAATATACTCAACAATATACACACAGGACAGCCAAGTGAGATAACTAGCGCCGTGAAAGAACAAAAGCGTAGCGCTCTGTTCTTTTTATTTTTCCTTTTTATACGAGCATGTACACGCCTTGACTGAAGTAATTTAAGGAATTTTTTCTTTATACTCATTTACTTTTCTTTACACGAGGATTTGAAAAAACTTTCCCCTTTTTTGTCATGCAAGTAGCTGACACTGGGATCCAGCAGGCTTTGCCTGCAAATAATTTTTACATTTTCCATGAAAGCACAAACCAAAAGGAGAATAATGAATGCTGGATCCCAGTGTCGAAGCACTGGGATGACACCAAAGCGGGAGGCAAACACAATGTTCGTACAGTTGTGTGTCACGCACTGGGATGACAAGAGAGAGTTCTGAGATGACACAATTGACATCACTCCCTATTGTATCTACTTAGATTTCTTTTTAACATAAGTAGTACGCTCTTTGATCCTTGCAGCTTTTCCAAATAGTTTGCACAGATAATACAGTTTTGCTCTACGAACCTTTCCTTTTCTTGTCACTTGCACTGAAACCAGTGCAGGAGAATAAACAAAAAACTGAGACACTATACTTTCTCCATGGCTCACTTTTCTGACTGCAAAAGAAGAATGTAAGCCGCGGTTCCTTTTTGATATACATACACCTTCAAATATCTGTATACGTTCACTTGTACCGTCAACTACTTTAAAAGTGACCTTCAAATCATCGCCAGGACGAAATTCTGGTATTTCTTTAGCTAACACTTGCATTTGCTGTTCGTTAAATTTTTTAAGTAAATTTGTCATTTATCTCTCCATTCAATAATTCAGGCCTACGCTTTTTTGTTATAACATGAGACTGCTTCTGCCTCCAATCACTTATTTTTTTGTGATTGCCAGATAACAAAACCTCAGGTACTTTATATCTCTTCCACTGCTCAGGTCTAGTATATTGAGGATATTCAAGTACACCACCACCATAATTAAAACTTTCTTCAGTAATACTATCGGTATTATTTACTACACCTGGAAGAAGTCTAATGCATGCATCAAGAACCACCATTGCAGCTGGCTCACCTCCTGAAAGTATATAATCTCCAATACTTAACTCATAAGGAGTATACGCATCAATTATCCTTTGGTCAATACCTTCAAATCGACCACACAATATTGTTATATGAGGAAACTCTAATAATTCTCTGGCAATATTCTGATTAAACTTAGTTCCAGATGGAGTCATGTAAATAAACTTAGTGTTTTTATGAACAGAGAGCATACTATCTACTGCATCACCAACTACATCAGAACGCATAACCATTCCTGCTCCACCTCCATATGGAACATCATCCACAGTTGAATGTTTATCTTTCGCAAAAGAACGAATATTTATTACTTCAAGGTTCCATATTTTTTTTTCTAACGCTTTTCCGGCAAGAGAATAGTTCAAAAACCCGGGGAACATTTCTGGAAATATGGTTAATATTGTAACATTGAATGCCATTAAGGTTTATTTTAAGTTATTTGGGGCTATACTCTAAGAACAGTAAATTGATATAATATATAGTTAAATTAAGCATGTCACTGAATAAAACGATATACGAAGGTAAAGCGAAAGCCATTATTGAAACTGAAGACTCATCAACTGTTATACAGCACTTTAAAGATGATGTTACAGCATTCAATAAGGAAAAATATGAAATTATTGAGAGCAAAGGAATAATTAATAATCATGTTAGTGCTTTTATCATGGAAAAGCTTGAGAAAGCAGGAATTAGCACACACTTTATAAAAACTCTGAATGAAAGAGAGCAGCTAGTCAAAAAACTCAAAATCATACCTCTTGAAGTAGTAGTGAGGAATGTTGCAGCTGGCAGCTTTTGCAAACGTTTTAATATCAAAGAAGGTGAGAGGCTTGCATCTCCTATAATCGAGTTTTTTTACAAAAATGATGACCTAGCCGACCCAATGGTAAATGAAAATCACATACTGTATTTTGATTGGCTATCTAGCAAAGAAATGGATGAAGTAAAAACTACAACTTTAAAGATCAACGAAATCCTAATTGATTTATTCTCAAATGCAGGCATAGATCTAGTTGACCTTAAATTGGAATTTGGCAGATTGATAAATGACAGTACTAAAATCATTTTAGCCGATGAAATCAGCCCTGATAACTGCAGGTTATGGGATAAAAATACTTATAAAAAGCTAGATAAAGACGTCTTTCGTTTGAATTTAGGCAACTTGAAAAAAGCATACTTAGAAGTTGCGGAAAGATTGTCAGTAGAGTTAGGTTAACTAAATACTACTCTATCAAGTGGAGGGTTACATGCCTCATCAAGTTTTCCAATAATTTCAATTTTTTCTCCACGTTTTTGGAAATGATTTTTCACGTTTTGCATATTCTCAGAACTTACGATCAATACCATACCAATACCACAATTAAATGTTTTTAGCATTTCTTTCTTCTCTATTTTACCCTCCTTTGTTAGCCATAAAAATATATCTGGCCATTTCCAGGAATTAATGTCTATGTTTGCAAATAAGTTTTTTGGAAGAATTCGCGGAATATTGTCTACCAAACCACCACCCGTGATGTGCGCAATACCTTTTACTTGTGACATGATAGGCAGCAAAGAATCAACATATATTTTTGTTGGTTCAAGTAGTATTTCATTCCAAGATTTATTATTCCATAGAGATGTATCGTTATAATTTATACCTAAGCTTTTGAAAACATGGCGCACTAAAGAAAACCCATTTGAGTGAATTCCACTTGACTCTAAGCCAACTATATAATCACCTGCTTTCATAATACTACAGTTTGGAAGAATTTGCTTTCGATCAACTACACCAACCACAAACCCTGCAAGGTCATAGTGATTATTACCATACATTCCAGGCATTTCTGCAGTTTCCCCACCAACCAATGCTATTTTAGCTTGCTTGCACCCCTCTGCAATGCCCTTAACCACAGATAATAAAACATCTTTGGTCAAAACGCCTGTTGCAAAGTAATCAAGGAAAAACAAAGGCGTTGCTCCTTGTGCAAGTAAGTCATTTACACACATTGCAACTAAATCTATACCTATAGTATCATGTTTATTCACTTCTTGAGCTATCAACAGTTTCGTACCTACTCCATCAGTTGAGGAAACGAGTACTGGATGGTCATACTTCTTACTTAGTGCAGCAAAATCAAATAACGCAGAAAATGAACCTATTTCGCTGATTACTTCTTCTCTAGTAGTTTCTTGAGCAATAGGCTTGACTTCTTTTATTAACTTATTATATAGTTCAATATCTATTCCTGATCTGGTATAAGTATTCATAATCCTTTTATAAATTTTAAAATTGTTAATACTATATTAATGCCTTGATATAAAAAGTGCAACGAAACTTTCTCTTAATTGACTATTATATACTTACCAATATAGGGTAACTTAAATCATTTATAATTATCCAATGAACGAAAATACCAAAAACATACTGTTAATAACGGAACTGCTATCAGGACGGCTGCTTCATGACTTTGCTAACTCTATGAATGGAATAACGTTTGGCGTAGAAGAGCTTGAAGTAATAGATAAGAATGATGCTGATGCGCAGAAGGAAGCGTTGTTGTTTCTTAAAGAAAGCTCCGATGATTTAATATATAAACATAAAGTTATGAAGCAGGCATATTCTTCTTCAATGGATAATTATAGCTTTGATAAGACCAAATCTAATATCGAAAATTATTTATTAAAAAAAAAGTAAAGCTTACGTGGAAAATAGACGCATACTCTGCAAAAAATAAGGAAGATTTAATTGAAAAGATAAATAAGATAATTTCCAATATGGTGCTAACTATAGCCAGTGCAGTGGCGGAAGTCGAACTAGTATCTGTTTTATTGAGTCAAACAGAAGATAAAATGCTATTAACTATAAAAATTCTAAATGAACACAAACCAATAAGCAAATCATTAGTAGACAAATTAATCAAAAAAAATGACACTAATTTAAATACAAAAGATATTAATATCTATATGACCTCTTTATTATTAGAGTACTATAACACTGAAATGCATTATACTTGCGAAAATAATTTGCTGGAAATAGGTTTAACTATAACTTGAGTTGCATATTTGGTTATTACAACTTTTTCTTCGTGTCAAGGCATTCCCCGACAAGGGGTACCAAATCTAATTTTTGTAATCACTTAAGTCTAGTACTATTTTATTAATGTAGCGCTCATTTGCATCTTTGATGATAAACTTCATACCATTTTTATATTTAATGACTTCATCTACAGAAGGCACTTTACCAGCAATCGAAAGAATCAAACCACCAAGTGTAACATAATCTTCTTCAGGGTCACGTAATTCTATTTTTAGATCCTCTTCTATATCTTTTATAAGAGCCCTTGCTGATACTTCAAACTTATTTTGAGACAATTCAGTAATGGTATATTCTGAATTTATTTCGTTTTCACTATCAATGTTTGGTATTAGTTCCTCTATAAGATCAGTCATTGAAATTAAACCATCAGTTCCACCATATTCATCCAATACGATAGCTAAGCATGATTTAGAAGAGTTCATCCTAACAAAAAGATTAGTTGTCTTCATCGAGGGTGGAACAAATATTACGCTTTGTATAATATGTTTCAGATTAAAATTTTTATCCCTATTAAAAATAACATCTTTTACATAAAAAAAGCCTATTACGTTATCAAAGTTATTTTTATAAATTGGTATTTTAGTGTGGCAAGTGTTTTTTATCTTCTTTATTATTTCACGCTCGCTTGACTCAATGTCTACTGCGCATATCTCTGTACGTGGAGTCATTATATCCATTATACCACAATCGCGGAATTTTAATAGACCATTAAATATATTAAGGTCTGGCAGATCTTTCATTAATGCCTCAGTCGCACACTTTTTCAACACAGAAGCTTTTTTGAAAAGGAAGAGAAAAATTCTATATGCTATTTTTTCTACTAAGGTTCTTTTTTTACTCAATTTATTCCCTGTAATGGCAAAAACGTTTTCAGATTAGATTTATCAAGAAAACTGTTATTAAATGTTTAATAAGCATGTGAATAATGTCAAATTAATTTGTGAATTATTTGTTGATATAAAATACCAACAATTGATCAACAACTTTTTCAACAACACATACATAGTTGTGTAACAATGCATGATGGTAAAGTATTTTCCATAAAAGAAAATTACTAACACTCTAAACACCTTACTTATACACATAAATCATAACAGAAAATCAATAATATACGAAAGTTACTCACATATTTATCCACAAGTTGAATAACGCCAATTTTTACTGAATTTTAAGTTAGTAACAAGTTATTGATAGAACTATTATTACTACTATACTTTAATATACAAAAGAATAAATAGAATAGAT